>NZ_JACYUR010000003.1:0-420527 GCF_014841875.1 Frigoribacterium sp. CFBP 13729
CCTCTCCGTCACGCATGGGCCGTGTTACTCGACCTGGCCCTCGACCGCCGTCTGGTAGACGGGGACGTTGTTGTCGTCGAACTTGTAGATGCCGATGAAGGCGCTCGACGGGTCGTTCTGGTCGTCGAACGGACCGATGCCCGAGGGGCCGGTGTAGTGGATGTCGTCGCCGGCCTCGATGGCCGTGACGCACTCCGCGAACGTGGTGCACTCGGTGCCCTCGTCAGCACCGGACACCGCAGCCATGTTGGCCTGGATGGTGCCCGAGTCCGTGCCCCCGCCCTTCACCGCGGCGAGCGCGGCGAGGATGACGGCGTCGTAGGACTCCTGCGCGTACGAGTAGTCGGCCAGGGCCGAGCCCGCGGTGCGCTGGTAGTACTCGGCGAAGCGCGACTGCAGGTCGGTCGACGGGAACGCACCGGGGATGGTGCCCTGGGCGCCGGCGAGGGTGCCCGGGTCGAAGTCCTCGCTGTAGTCGGCCGTGTTGCCGTCCGACATGTAGACCGTGCTGATGTCGGCGCCCTGCGAGATGAGCTCGGGGACGATCGACTTGGTCTCGTCGAAGGTGACGATCGCGTCGGGGTTCGTGGCCAGCGCGGCCGTCACCTCGGACGAGAACGTGGTCTGGCCGGGGGGGAACTCCTGGCCCTCGCCGGACGCGCCGTAGACGACGGTGCCGCCCGAGGCCTCGATCGACTCCTGGACGGAGTCGCGCAGGCCGGTGCCGTAGGTGTCGTTGAAGACGAGGAACGCGACGTTGGCACGGCCGTCGTTGACGATCTGCGTGCCGAGCGCGCTGCCCTGGACCGAGTCCGGCGGAGCGGTGCGGAAGTAGTACGACGAGTAGCCGCTGAGCGAGGTCGCCGTGTTGGCGGGCGAGATCTCGACGATGCAGGCGGCGGTGAGCTGGTCGATGACGTTGAGCGTGACGCTCGACGACTCTGCGCCGATCGCGACCGGCACCTTCGCGTCGATCAGCTGCGTCGCTGCGGCGCTCGAGACGGTGAGGTCGTTGCTGTCGCCGGAGTCGGTCGCGGGGTCGATCGTGACGTCCTGGCCGAGCACGCCGCCGGCGGCGTTGATGTCCTCGACGGCGAGGCCGACGCCGGCCTCGGCGGGCGGGGCCAGGTAGGCGAGCGTGCCCGTGTTCGGCAGGATGGTGCCGATGCGGAGGGCGTCCTGGCCGGGGCTGCTGGGCGCCTCGCAGGAGGCCGCGGGGTCGGCCTTGGTCGTCGACGACGCGGACGACGAGGGGTCGTCGGTCGAGGAAGAGGTGGTGGAACAGGCTGCGAGCAGAACGGAGGCGGCTCCTGCGAGCGCCAGGGCCCTCAGCCCTTTGGTGGATCGGATCATCCGTGGTCCCTTTCATGAAGCGCGTACAGCCGGACCGACACTAGGTGGACGGTCCCCGCGATTGAGAAGAAACTAGGGGCGGAATGTTTCCTGCGTGTGTTCTCCCGGTCACCCTGCCGTTTCGTTAGCAATTCGTGACATCGACTCAGCACCTGCCGCGCGGTCGCCCGCAGGGCCGGCGTCACGTCCGCCGGCGGGGTCAGGGGCCAGGGCCGCCGCACGGTCGGCCTCGCGGCCTCGCGCACGGCTCCTCCGGCTCGTCACGACCATGTCGGTGGTGAGCACGATCAGCGCGACCCAGACGATGGCGAAGCCGATCCACCGGCTCGTCGGCATCTCCTCGTGCAGCAGCACGACCCCGACGACGAACTGCAGCACGGGCGCGAGGTACTGCGTCAGCCCGATGGTCGCCAGCGGCAGCCGACGTGCGGCGGCGGCGAAGAGCAGGAGCGGCACCGCCGTCACGATCCCCGAGCTGATCACCGTCAGCGTGTGCACGAGGCTGACGGTGCCGAACACGACACCCCCGCCGATGCCCGTGACGGCCAGCACGACGAGCGCGACCGCCGCGAACGGCGCGACCGCCATCGTCTCGAGGGTCAGCCCGCTGACGGCGTCGACCTTGCCGCCCATCTGCTTCTTGACGAGCCCGTAGGCCCCGAACGAGAAGGCCATGATCAGCGAGGGCCACGGCACCCCGCCCGTGCCCACCGTGATGACGACGACGGCCACGGCGCTCAGGCCGATCGCGACCCACTGCACCGGCCGGAGGCGCTCGCGCAGCACCAGCACCGCGAGCAGCACCGTGACGATCGGGTTGATGAAGTAGCCGAGGGCAGCCTCGACCACGTGCCCGGCCAGGGTCGCGACGATGAAGGTCGTCCAGTTGACGACGATGAGCACGCCGGCCAGCGCCATGGTGCCGACGACCCGCCCCTGACGCAGCAGCGCGAGGAAAGCCGGGAACCCGCGGGTGACGGCGAGCAGCACGACGCAGAAGGCGAGGGAGAAGAGGATGCGCCACGAGACGATCTCGAACGGCCCCGAGGGCGACATGAGCAGGAAGAACACCGGCAGCACGCCCCACAGGCCGTAGGCGCTGACGGCGTAGGCGAGGCCGCCCGACGAGGAGGTGCGGGTGCGGGTCACGAGAGCGCTCTGCGGTTCACGGGACGACTCTAGGGCGGGCCGCCGTCGTCGGACACGGCCACTCCTGCCACGCTGGCTCGCTCCGCTGCCGTTCCCGCCCGGGGACGACGGAGGCCCCCGCCTGGGCGGGGGCCTCCGGGTGGAGCAGGTGCGTCGTCTGCCTAGCGGACGATGACGGCGAGGACGTCGCGCGCCGAGAGGACGAGGTAGTCCTCGCCGGCGTACTTGACCTCGGTGCCGCCGTACTTGCTGTAGATGACCTTGTCGCCGACGGCGACGTCGAGCGGCACGCGGTTGCCGTTGTCGTCGATGCGACCCGGTCCGACCGCCACGACCTCGCCCTCCTGGGGCTTCTCCTTGGCGGTGTCGGGGATCACGAGGCCGGAAGCCGTGGTCTGCTCGGCTTCGACCTGCTGGATGACGATGCGATCTTCGAGCGGCTTGATGGAGACCGACACGGTTGACCTCTGCTTTCTCGGAACTTCGTAGAACGTGGGCTGGCACTTGCCACGTGCGAGTGCCAGAACAACTGTAGAGCCGAACTGGCACTCGGTCAATCCGAGTGCCAGAGTCGGTCGGCGATGGGCGAGACTGGTGGCATGGACACTGCTGAGCTGCTCGACGTGCTCTCGCCCGAGGGGCTCCGACTGCTCGACTCGCTCCCTGCGTGGAGCGCGTCCGACGACGTCGTCGGCGCCGTCGCGGCGCTCCGCCGGCAGGGCCACTCGCCCTCCCTGGTCGCGGCCGTGCTGAGCCAGTCCCGGCTCCGGGCCAAGGCCGTCGCGAAGTTCGGCGACTTCGCCAGCCGCATGCTCTTCACCGAGGCCGGTCTCGAGCAGGCCACGCGCCTCCCCGTCGCCGCCCGTCACGCCGGCCGCTACCGGGCCGCCGGGCTCCGCAGCGTCGCCGACCTCGGCTGCGGCATCGGCGGCGACGCGCTCGCCCTGGCCGCCCTCGAGCTCGACGTGCTGGCGGTCGACCGCGACGAGGTCACCGCGGCCGTCGCCTCCTACAACCTCGCGCCGTGGGCCTCGTCCCGCGTCGTGCACGGCGACGCCGCGACGGTCGACGTCGGCGACGTCGAGGGCGTGTTCCTCGACCCGGCCCGCCGCACGGCCGGCCACGCCGCGACGAGGCGCCTGGCCGACCCGGCCGACTGGTCGCCCTCGCTCGACGTCGCGTTCGGCTGGGCCGAGCGACTGCCCACCGGGGTCAAGCTCGGCCCCGGCGTCGACCGCGAGCTGCTGCCCCTCGACGCCGAGTGCCAGTGGATCTCGGTCGACCGCGAGGTCGTCGAGGTCGGCGTCTGGTTCGGGCCGCTCGCCCGCCCCGGCGTGGGCCGGGCCGCGCTCGTCGTGGGAGCGCACGGCACGGCCGAGCTGACCGCTCCCGCCGACTCCGACGACGTCGAGGTCGGCGAGCTCGGCGAGTACCTCTACGAGCCCGACGGAGCCGTCATCCGCGCCCGGCTGATCGGCGACCTGGCTCGGCGGCTCGGTGCCCGGTCGCTCAGCCGGGACATCGCGTGGCTCACCTCCGACGAGGCGGTCGAGACGCCGTTCGCCCAGGTGTTCCGCGTCGTCGAGACGTTCCCGCTCGACGAGAAGACCCTCAAACGCGAGCTGCGCACCCGGGGCATCGGCCGGCTCGAGATCAAGAAGCGCGGCGTCGACGTCGACCCCGCCGCGTTCCGCAAGCGGCTGTCGCTGCAGGGCACGCACGCCGCGACCCTGGTGCTGACCCGGGTGGCCGGTCGCCACACGGCTCTGCTCTGCGAGCGCGTCTGACGACTGGCCACCCAGGCGGCCCGTCGTCCTGACGGCCCGCCGCCCGGACGACCTGCCCCTCTGCGGGCCTGCCCCAGGAGGCGCGGGTCAGGACTGCCCGTAGCCGCCGTCGAAGGTTCCGGACGACCCGCCGGGCATGCTCGCGAAGAAGACGATCAGCCCGATCCAGATGATCACCGCGAGGGCGATGCCCGCGTAGCCGACGATGAGGCCCGGCAGCCAGAGCTTGCGGGCCTGCCGCTCACGCCGGCCGGCGATGTGGCCGAGCACGACCGCCGCGATCGAGAACACGACGCCGGCACCGAAGGTGACGATGACCCCGAGGAACCCGACGATCGACGCGACGAGCGACAGGACGCTGAGGACGCTCGAGGGCTTCGTGGCACCTGCCGAAGCGTAGGGCGAGTACGCCGCGCCGTAGGGCTGCTGGGGGGCGCCGTACTGCTGCTGCGCTCCGTAGGGCTGCTGCTGCGGGGGTGCGCCGTAGGGCTGCTGAGTCGCGCCGTACTGCTGCTGCGCGGGAGCACCGTACTGCTGCGGGGGCACGCCGTACTGCTGCGGGGGCACGCCGTACTGCTGCTGAGGCTGCGACGGGCCGCCGTAGGGCTGCTGCCCCTGCTGCCCGTACACGGGCCGAGGCGGAGCCTGCGGCGCACCGTACGGAGCAGACGCCGGAGGCTGCGGCGCACCGTACGGAGCAGACGCCGGAGGCTGCGGCGCACCATACGGAGCAGACGCCGGAGGCTGCGGCGCACCATACGGAGCCGACGCCGGAGGCTGCGGCGCACCATACGGAGCCGACGCCGGAGGCTGCGGCGCACCGTACGGAGCAGACGCCGGAGGCTGCGGCGCACCGTACGGAGCCGACGCGGGAGCCTGCGGCGCGGACGGCGCGGCGCCCGGCGCGACGAACGGGTGGTGCGAGGGCTGGGGCGCGGGCGGCTGCGAGGCGGCGCCGGGGAAGGCGGTGGGCGGCAGCGGCGGCGACGAGGCGGGTCGGTCGTGGTCGCCCGACGAGGCAGGCGCGTGCTCGCCCGACGGGGCAGGCGCGGGAGCCGAGCCGGTTGCCGGCTGCTCGGTGTTCGGGTCGTCGGTGGCCATGGGGAGCCTTTCGCGTGCGGGGCTGCTGCGGACGAGTCGTGCGGTCGGCACGCTCAGGATGCGGGAACGGGGCCCGCGCCGGTGAGCGCGGACCCCGTCATGCTATCCACCGAGTCGATGAGGGGACCCAGGACCCCGGTCGCGGACCCAGAGGCCCGCGGACGTGTCAGTAGGTCTCGTAGTCGCCGAGGCCCGCCGAGGCGGCGGCCGCGAAGAAGACGACGAAGATGATCACGAGGATGATGCCCAGCGCGATCGCGGCGTAGCCGAGGATCGTGCCCCACAGCGCCATGCTGCGGCCCTCTTCGCCGGTCTTCTTGATCTGGCTCAGCGAGATGTGGCCAACGACGATGGCGCCGATGCTGGCGATGCCCGTGAAGAAGCCGGCGATGCCGAGGATCAGGGCGACGAGGGCGAGCGAGTTGCGCTGGGCCGGGGCGCCGTAGCCGCCGTTCGGCGCCGGGGGCGCCTGGTACGGGTTCTGCTGGTAGGCGTCCTGCTGGTAGGGCTGGCCCTGGGGGGCCGGGTTCTGGTCGGTCATGTCCGGGGTCTCCTTGGTCGTGAGGCCCCCACCTTAGCGCGAGGGGCCAGCGACGGCTCGGCAGCGCTCGGGGCCTGTGGACGACGGAGGCGCGGTGCGCGTCAGACCTGGACGACCGTCACCGGCAGCGTGGAGTCCGCCCCGAAGTCGAGCGGCGACGGCGCCCGCCCCCGGGAGACGAGCTGTGCGCCGAGGGCCGCGATCATGGCGCCGTTGTCGGTGCAGAGCGACAGGGGCGGCACGCGCAGCTCCACTCCGGCTGCCGCGCAGCGCTCCTCCGCGAGCTGCCGCACCCGGGCGTTGGCGACGACTCCCCCGCCGAGCAGCAGGCGCGGCACGCCGAGCTCGGCGCACGCGTCGAGCGCCTTCGTGAGCAGGACGTCGGCGACCGCCTCGCGGAAGCTGGCGGCCACGTCCGCGACCGGCACCTCCTGCCCCTCGTCGCGGCGGCGCTCGACCCACCGGGCGACGGCGGTCTTGAGACCCGAGAACGAGAAGTCCCAGCGGTGGGCCGCCCTGTCCTTCGGCAGGGTGAGCCCCCGGGGGAACCGGATCGCGGCCGGGTCTCCCCCGACGGCGACGCGGTCGATGTGCGGTCCGCCGGGGTAGGGCAGGCCGAGCAGACGGGCGACCTTGTCGAAGGCCTCGCCCGCCGCGTCGTCGATCGTCTCGCCGAGCAGCTCGACGTCGTCGACGAGGTCGCGCACGTGCAGCAGCGAGGTGTGTCCGCCCGAGACGAGCAGGGCGACGGTCGGCAGCTCGAGGTCGCTGCCGTCGTCGCGCAGCACGTCGGCGCCGACGTGCCCGACGAGGTGGTTCACGGCGTAGAGGGGCTTGCCGGTGGCGAGCGCGAGCGCCTTGGCCGCGCCGACCCCGACCATGAGGGCGCCGGCCAGCCCGGGGCCGCTCGTGACGGCGATCGCGTCGACCTCGTCGAGCGTCAGCCCGGCCTCGGCGAGCGCTGCGCGCAGGGCGGGCTCCATCGCGTCGAGGTGGGCGCGGGCGGCGACCTCGGGCACGACGCCGCCGTAGCGGGCGTGCTCGTCCATCGACGACGAGATGACGTTGGCGAGCAGCTCGGTGCCGCGCACGATGCCGACCCCGGTCTCGTCGCAGCTCGTCTCGATGCCGAGCACGACGGGGGCGTGCATCGGCGCCGAGGAGGTGGTCGTCTCGGTCACAGCAGGGGCTCGCTCTCGCTCGTCTCGATCGTCGCGCCTGCCGGCTCGGTCGTCGTCGCCGGCACCCGCAGCCGCATGACCACCGCGTCGACGGCGTCGGGCATGTAGTAGCGGGGGCGCACGGCGATCGCCTCGAAGTCGAGCGACTCGTAGAGGCTCTGCGCCCCGGGGTTGTCGGCACGCACCTCGAGGAACACCTCGCGGACGCCCCGACGCCGGGCCTCGGCGATCATCTGGCCCATCAGCGCCCGTCCGAGCCCCGAACGCCGAGCCTCGGGCAGCACGGCGATGGTCTGGACGTCGGCGTCGGGAGCGCCGGGCAGCACCATGAGACCGCTGTAACCCACGATGCGGGTGTCGTCGGCGTCGGGCGTGGCGACCAGGTAGAAGCCGTCGCGGGAGGCGAGCTCGTGCGCCATCCCGTCGCTCGACCAGGCGTCGTTCACGAAGACCGACGTCTCGATCGCCATCACGGCGTCGAGGTCGTCCACGGAGGCGCGTCGCAGCCGGAAGCTCACTGGCTGACCGTCTTCGGCCGGGCCGCCGGCGTCACGTCGGGCTCGCGCAGGTAGAGCGGAGCAGCGTCGGCGAACGGCCGGCCGTGCTCGAAGAGCCGCTCGGCCAGCATGCCGAGCGCACCGGCCGAGACGACGGTGTCGTCGGGATCGGTGCGGGGCCAGGCCGAGGAGGCGCCGGTCGCGTCGTCGAGGAGCGCCGGCACCACGAGCGCCGGCCCCCCGGCGGACACGGGGAGGCCGTCGTCGTCGAGGCCCGACCACGCCGTCCAGGCCACCTCGCGACGGCGCGCGTCGGTCACGACGACGAGCGGGGAGTCGAGACGGCCGCCGGCGTCGGAGACCGATCTGCCGGCCGCGGCGCTGAGGCGCTCGAAGGCGATCGCGTCGTGGCTGCCGACAGCGAGGCAGGGCACCCCGGCGCCGAACGCGTAGGCACGGGCGGCGACGATTCCGACCCGGAGACCGGTGAACGGGCCGGGCCCGACGCCCGCGACGACCGCGCTGAGGTCGCGCGGGGCGACGCTGGCCTCGGTCGTGACGGCCTCGATCAGCGTGCCGATCACCTCGGCGTGCCGACGCGTGTCGGCGACCGACCGCTCGGCGAGGACCCCGCCGTCGCGGTCGACGACGGCGACGGCCGTGCCGGCGGAGGTGTCGATGGCCAGGATCACGAGGTCAATCGTAGGCGGTGCCGCCGACGCGGCCCGCGCCTCCTCGGCTCGACCGGGACGGGCAGGTCAGCGGTGCTGCGAGAGGAGGTCGAGCACGTCAGCGTGGCGCCCCTCGGCCTCGGCGTCGCGGAGGAACCGCACGCGCTGCACGAGCACCTCCTCGACGTCGGGCTGCTGCTCGAGGATCCGCACGGTCTCGTCGAGGAACTCCTCGAGCGGCATGGCCGACTCGTCGTCCTGCTGGCCCATGAGCGTCGTCTGCACGGCCGGCGGCACGAGCTCGACGACCTGGAGGGGCGTGTCGGCCCACTGCACGCGGAGGCTCTGGGTGAACGAGTGCACCGCGGCCTTCGTGGCGGAGTAGGTCGGCGTCACGGGCAGGGGCACGAACGCCAGGCCCGACGAGACGGTCATCAGCACGCCGTCCGGCTTGGCCGCGAGCCAGGGGCCGAACGCGGCCGCCGTGCGGATCGTGCCGAGCAGGTTCGTCGTGACGATCGACTCGGCGACGTCGAGGTGCCCGGGGTCACGGAGGTCCTCGGGGAGCATGATGCCCGCCATCGTCACGACGACGTCGAGGTCGGGGTGGTCGCGGGTGACCGTCCCGAAGGCCGAGCGGATCGACTCGGGGTCGGCGACGTCGAGCTCGACCGCGTGCACGCCGGGGTGCGTCGCGACGATCTCGTCGAGCAGCGCACGGCGGCGTCCCGCGACGATGACGGTGTCGCCACGGGCGCTCAGGCGCTCGGCGAGGCCGAGGCCGATCCCGGACGTGGCGCCGGTGATCAGGACGGTGTTCCCGGTGGTCTTCATGGTGTCTCCTCGGTCGTGCGGCCCGTCGGTGTCGTCCGGCGGCGTCGGGGCCCGGGGCCCCGTCGCAGCCCAGCCTGCGCCGCGCCTCCCTGTCTGGGAAGGGAGCGCCCATCGGGGGAGCGCCGGTCCCTGGTCCGCGCCGCCGCCAGGGGCGAGGATGGCCCCATGGACCGTCCCGGACTCGCCGAGTTCCTCCGCGCACGCCGCGAGGCGCTGCAGCCCTCCGACGTCGGCCTGCCCGCCGGCGCCCGTCGTCGCACCGCCGGCCTGCGGCGCGAGGAGATCGCCGCGGTGGTCGGCATGTCGTCCGACTACTGGGCCCGCCTCGAGCAGCGCCGGGGGCCGCAGCCCTCCGACCAGATGCTCACGGCCATCGCCCGCGGGCTGCGCCTCGACCTCGACGAGCGCGACCACCTGTTCCGCCTCGCCGGCCACGAGGCTCCCCGCCGCGCACGCCGCTCTCCGCACGTGAGCCCCGGCCTGATGCGCGTGCTCGACCGCCTCGACGACACTCCTGCCCTCGTCATCACCGAGCTCGGCGAGACCCTGGCGCAGAACCGGCTCGCCGCCGCGGTCTTCGGCGACGGGCTCGGCTGGACCGGCCTCGACCGCAGCGGCATCCACCGCTGGTTCGCCCACCCGGAGGCGCGCGGCCAGTACCCGGAGCACGACCACGAGCACCAGGGCCGGCTCCAGGTCGCGCAGCTGCGCGTCGCCGCGTCGATGCCCGATCCCGACCCGCTGGCGGCGCGCGTCGTGGCGAGCCTCCTCGCGTCGAGCGACGAGTTCCGTCGCTACTGGGACCTGCAGGAGGTGGGCAGCCGCTTCGACGAGCACAAGACCCTGCGGCACCCCGAGGTCGGCGAGATCGAGGTGCACTGCCAGGCGCTCTTCACCGAGGACCAGTCGCAGGTGCTGCTCGTGCTCACCCCCGTGCCCGGGTCGGGCGCCGCCGAGGCGCTCGGGCTGCTCGGCGTCGTGGGGGAGCAGCGGTTCAGCCGGTCGTGAGCCGGACGCCCTCCCAGCGCGGGCCGTGCGCCGTGACCGTCAGGCGGCGCGGCTCGTCGGCGACGTCGTCGGGGTCGGTGTCGGAGTCGGAATCGGCGAGGCCGTCGGGGTCGGGGAGGCCCTCGGGGTCGCGGCCGTCGTCGCCGAGCTCGCCTCCCGCTCCCGTCGGGCGCTCGATCACGACGTCGAGCCACGACTCCGCCACGCCGTCGAGCAGCCCGGCGCCCCACTCGACCACGACGACCGACCCCTCGTAGTCGAGGTCGAGGTCGTCGAGCTCGTCGGCGCCGCCCAGCCGGTACGCGTCGACGTGCACGAGCGGCACGCCCGACGCCGTCGGGTGCGTGCGCGCGAGGACGAACGTGGGGCTCGCCACCTGGCCGCGCACCTGCAGCCCTGCGCCGAGGCCGCGGGTGAGCGTGGTCTTGCCGGCGCCCAGCGGCCCGGTCAGCACCAGCAGGTCGCCGGCCCGCAGCACCCCGGCGAGCCGGCGGCCGAGCGCCTCCGTCGCCTCGGTGTCGACGAGGTCGCCGGCGAACAGCACCCGGCCCGCAGGAGGCGGCGGCACGGTCACGAGGACGCCCCGGCGGCCGTCCCGTCGGGCGCGGTCGCGGTCGCACCAGAGTCGACTCCCCCGCCGGTCCGGCCGAGGTAGTGCCGCGGCACGCGCGCGCCGATGCGGCAGGAGACCTCCTCCGGGATGCTGTCGGTCAGGTCGGCCCACTCGCCGATGGTGAGCTCGCCGTCGTCGCCGGGGCCGAAGAGCAGCACCTCGTCGCCGACCTCGACCTCGTCGTCGCCGACGTCGACGAGGAACTGGTCCATCGCGACGCGGCCCACGATCGGGTACCGCCGGCCGTGGATCGTCACCTGGGCCCGCTGCTGCGCACGCCGGCTCACGCCGTCGGCGTAGCCCAGGGGCACGAGGGCGAGCGTGGTGTCGCGCTCGGCCCGCCAGGTGTAGTCGTACGAGACGCCGGTGCCGGCCGCGACGCGCTTGACGCGCACCACGCGGGCGCCGAGGGTCAGCACGGGGCGGAGCCCGCGGTCGGCGGCGGTCACGCCCTCCGTGACGGGGTTGCCGTAGCCGTTCGAGCCCATGCGGACCATGTCGAAGCGCCGCTCGGGGTGCTCCATGCCCGCCGAGCTGGACGACATGTGGCGCTTCTCGAACGTCGCGCCCAGCGCCTCCGCGTCCTCGAGCGCCCTGCGGAACACGAGGGAGGCGGCGTGGTCGTCGGCCTCGCTCGTCTCGGACACGTGCGAGAACGCGCCGCGCAGCCGCACCGTGCCCTCGTCGCGCAGCTCGACGGCGCGCGCGACGAAGGCGGGCCAGTCGGCGGGCAGGCAGCCCTCGCGGTGCAGCCCGGTGTCGATCGTGAGGTGGACGAGGGCCTCGTGGCCCGGGCCCGCCGCCCGGGCGGCGGCGGCGAACGACTCGAGCTGCTCGAGGGTCGAGACCCCGAGGTCGACCCGGAGCCGCACGGCGGCGTCCCAGTCCTCGTCGGGGCCGAGCTGCCAGGCGAAGAACGACGCCTCGTCGCCGACGCCCGCCCGGCGCATCTCGTACGCGGGCTGCGGCTCGACCGTGCCGAACCAGCGGATCCCGGCGGCGAGCGCCTCGGGCACGATCACCTCGGCGCCCAGCGAGTAGGCGTCGGCCTTGACGATCGCGAGCACCTCGACCGGCGCCATGCGCTCGATCAGCGAGGTCAGGTTCGCCCGGTAGGCGGCCAGGTCGATCGTCGCGCGGCGCATCCAGGCCGTCATGCGGTGCTCCTCGGGAGTCGTGCGGAGAGCGAGGCGACGACGTCCCAGGTGATGCTGCCGGAGGCGCGGGCCCAGTCGTCGGCGCCCTGTCGCCCGAGCGCCGGGTCGCCGAACACGACGACCTCGTCGCCGACCTCGACCGGGTCGTCTCCGACGTCGATCACGAGGGCGTTCATGGCGATGCGCCCGCGCACGCGGTAGGTGCGCTGGCCGATCGTCACCGACGCGCGGTCGCTCGCGGCGCGGTCGATCCCGTCCGAGTAGCCGACCGGGACGACGGCGATGGTGGTGTCGCGCTCGGGCCGGAACAGGTACCCGTACGAGACGCCCTCGCCGGCGGGGACGCGCTTGGTCGACGTCACGGGCGCCGTCATCGTCAGGGCAGGCCGGAGACCCAGGTCCGCCGAGGTGCGGTCGGGGAACGGGCTCAGTCCGTAGGCCGCCAGCCCGAGACGCACCATCGTGGTGTGGGAGCCCTCGTAGTGCAGGGCCGCCGCCGACGCCGCGAGGTGCCGGAGCGGCGGCTCGACGCCCCGCTCGCCGAGGGCGGCGGAGGCACGGAGGAAGGAGGCGAGCTGCAGCCCGTCCTCCTCGGGCGACGTGTTCGAGAGGTGGCTCATCAGCCCCTCGACGGGCAGCACGTCGCGCAGCTCGGCGGCCCGGTCGAACAGGGCGGGCCACTCGGACTCGACGGCCCCGTTGCGGCTGAGCCCGGTGTCGACGCAGAGGTGGACGGCGCGGACGCCCGCCGCCGCGGCCGCCTCGAGCTGCGCGAGGTCGGAGACCGCGGGCGTCACGTCGTGCCGGGCCGCCTGCTCGAACGTCTCGCCGGGCGCGTGCAGCCAGGCGAGCACCGGCGTCGTGATGCCCGCGCGGCGGAGCTCGAGGGCCTCGTCGAGGTCGGCGACGCCGAGCCAGTCGACGCCGGCGGCGGCGAAGGCCCGGGCGCTCTCGACCGCGCCGTGCCCGTAGGCGTTCGCCTTGACGACGACCATCACGAGGGCGGAGCCCGCCCTCTCGCGGAGCACCCCGACGTTGTGGGCGAGGGCCGCCGTGTCGACGGCGAGCCGGACGTCCTGCGTCACGCGACCACCGCCTCCTCGTCCGACGAGCGCGCCGAGCGCGCCGAGCGCGCCGACGGCTCCTGGCCGGGCTCGGGCCCCTCGGCGACGACGTACGCGACGGCGACGCCGCCGTCGTGGCTGAGCGACAGGTGGAGGCGCGTCACGCCCCGCGAGTCGGCCAGCGACCGCGCTCCCCCGGCGAGCACGAGGCTCGGCGCCCCGTCGGGGTCCGACTCGACGACGACGTCGTGCCAGCGCACCCCGGCCGAGCCGCCCAGGGCCTTGATGAGCGCCTCCTTGGCGGCGAAGCGGGCCGCCAGCGACTCGACGCGACGGGGCGAGCCGTCACGCAGCACCAGCTCGGCCTCGCCGAACAGGCGGGTGCGCAGGGCCGGCGTGCGGTCGAGCGAGCCCTCGAAGCGGTCCAGGTCGACCACGTCGACCCCGATGCCCACGATCACGATCTGCGGGGGTGCGTCATCGGCGGCCCGCTACTCGACGGTGACCGACTTGGCGAGGTTGCGCGGCTGGTCGACGTCCAGGCCCTTGGCCGCGGCGAGCTCCATCCCGAAGACGTGCAACGGCACGACGGCGAGCAACGACTCGAAGAGCGGCGCGGCGAGCGGGATGTGCAGCACCTCGTCGGCGAAGGGCAGCACCGCGGCGTCGCCCTCCTCGGCGATCGCGATGACGCGGGCACCTCGGGCGCGGATCTCCTGGATGTTCGAGACGACCTTCGGGTGCAGCGAGCGCGGGTCGCGGGGCGACGGCACGATCACGAAGACGATCTGGCCGGGCTCGATCAGCGCGATCGGGCCGTGCTTCAGCTCGCCGGCGGCGAAGCCCTCGGCGTGGATGTACGCGAGCTCCTTGAGCTTGAGTGCGCCCTCGAGGGCGATCGGGTAGCCCACGTGGCGGCCGAGGAACAGCACCGACCGCGTGTCGGCCATCCAGCCCGCCAGGGTGCGGATGCGCTCGGACGACTCGAGCACGCGCTCGATCTTCTCCGGGATGGCCTGGAGGTCGGTGACCTGCGCGGCGATCTCGTCGGTGCTGAGCGTGCCGCGCAGCTTCGCGAGGTGCAGCCCGAGCAGGAACAGGGCCGTGCCCTGGGCGACGAACGCCTTGGTCGACGCGACGGCGACCTCGGGGCCGGCGTGCGTGTAGATGACCGCGTCGGACTCGCGCGGGATGGTCGAGCCCTGCGTGTTGCAGATCGACAGGACCTGCGCGCCCTGCTCACGGGCGTACTTGACGGCCATGAGCGTGTCCATGGTCTCGCCGGACTGGCTGATCGAGACGACCAGCGTCTTCCCGTCGAGCACGGGGTCGCGGTAGCGGAACTCGTGGGCGAGCTCGACCTCGACGGGCACGCGGGCCCACTGCTCGATGGCGTACTTGCCGAGGATGCCGGCGTAGGCGGCGGTGCCGCAGGCGATGACGATGACGCGGTCCACCGTCGCGAGCCGGTCGGCGACGCCGTCGAGCTCGCGGAGGGAGACGAGGCCGCCCGACACGCGGCCGAGCAGGGTCTTCGCGACGGCCTCGGGCTCCTCGCTGATCTCCTTCGCCATGAAGCTGGACCAGCCGCCCTTGTCGGCGGCCGAGGCGTCCCAGTCGATCTCGAACTCGCTCGTCTCGACGGGTGCGCCGTCGAAGTCGACGACCTCGACCGAGTCGGGGCGGATGGTGACCAGCTGGTCCTGGCCGATCGACATGGCGCGACGGGTGTGCGCGACGAACGCCGCGACGTCGCTGCCGAGGAAGTTCTCGCCGTCGCCGAGCCCGATCACGAGCGGCGAGTTGCGGCGGGCCCCGACGACGACGCCCGGCTGGTCCGCGTGCACGACGAGCAGGGTGAAGGCGCCGTCGAGGGTGGCGACGACGGTGCGCAGGGCCTCGGCCAGGTCGCCGGTGGCGCGGTAGGCGCGGGCCACGAGGTGCGCCGCGACCTCGGAGTCGGTCTCGCTGAGGAACTCGACGCCCTCGGCGAGCAGCTCGGCCTTGAGCTCGGAGAAGTTCTCGATGATGCCGTTGTGGATGAGCGCCAGCTTGCCGTCGTCGGCGAGGTGCGGGTGCGCGTTCTCGTCGGTCGGGCCGCCGTGCGTCGCCCAGCGGGTGTGGCCGATGCCGGTCTGGCCGTCGCGCAGGGGGTCGGCCTCGAGGTCGTCGACCAGCACCTGGAGCTTGCCGGCCTTCTTGCGGCTGTCGAGCGCGCCGTCCGCGCCGATCACCGCGACCCCGGCCGAGTCGTAGCCGCGGTACTCGAGCCGCTTCAGGCCGCCCAGCAGCACCTCGACGCTCTTCTCACCGGCTCCGGCAGAGCCCACGTATCCCACGATTCCACACATGCAGACGATCCTAGGGCGTCGGCACTGGTCGGTCGGCGAGGCCCCCGGGCGTGGCCCGGCGAGGCGTCGCGAGACGACCCGACGAGCCCCCACGAGACGGCACGGTCGGCCCCGGTGCACGCCCGCGTGCGCCGAGCGGCTGACCGGGTAGCCTCGGGCCCATGGCCGACGCGAGCTCCCCGACGACCCACGCGACGCCGTTCGTCGAGATCCACCGCGACGCCTGGGCCGACCTCGCCCCGGCGACGCGCCTCCCGCTGACCGAGACGGAGATCGTGCAGCTCCGCGGCCTCGGCGACCGGCTGGACATGCGCGAGGTGCAGGACGTCTACGTGCCGCTCAGCCGCCTCCTCAACCTCTACGCCGCCGGCGCACGCAACCTGCACCGGGCCACCAGCGACTTCCTGGGCGAGCGGGCGCAGCGCACCCCGTTCGTGATCGGCGTCGCGGGCTCGGTGGCCGTCGGCAAGTCGACCGTCGCGCGCCTCCTGCGCGAGCTCCTGAGCCGCTGGGACGACACGCCCCGCGTCGAGCTCGTCACCACCGACGGGTTCCTCTACCCGAACGCCGAGCTCGAGCGCCGCGGCATCATGGACCGCAAGGGGTTCCCCGAGTCGTACGACCGCCGGCACCTGCTTCGCTTCGTCTCGCAGGTCAAGAGCGGTGCAGAAGAGGTGCGGGCGCCCTTCTACTCGCACACGAGCTACGACATCATGCCGGGGGCCGAGGTGGTCGTGCGGCGGCCCGACATCCTGATCGTCGAGGGCCTCAACGTGCTGCAGCCCCCCGTCGCGGGGCGGCTCGCGCTGAGCGACCTCTTCGACTTCACCGTCTACGTCGACGCCCGCACGAGCGACATCGAGAGCTGGTTCGTCGACCGGTTCCTCGCGCTGCAGAAGAGCGCCTTCACGCAGGAGCGCTCGTTCTTCCACCGGTTCGCCGACATGGACGAGGCCGAGGCCAGGGCCTTCGCCTCGACCGTGTGGCGCTCGGTGAACGAGCCCAACCTGATCGAGAACGTCCTCCCGACGCGGTCGCGCGCCACGCTCGTGCTCCGCAAGGCCGCCGACCACAAGGTCAGCTCGGTCCTGCTCCGCAAGATCTAGGCCCGAGGAGGCGCGGGCCGGCAACCTGGCCCGCCGCCGGTCGTCACACCGGCAGGAACGACACCACGGTCAGCAACGCGACGAAGGCCACGACGGCGCCGATCGCGACCGCGTTGAGGCGCTCGTGCTCGACCATGATGGCCACGTACTCGCGGAGGAAGGCGCTCGGCACGTAGTACGCGGCCGTCGGCGAGCCGACCACCTGGGCGTCGCTGCCGACCGCCCTGGCGAGCAGGGCGGCACGGAGCACGTGGTAGTCGTTGGTGACGACGAGCGTGCTGCCCCCGCGACCTGCCGCGTGCTGCACCTCGCGCGAGAGCACGAGGTTCTCGCGGGTGCTGGTGGACGCGGTCTCGGGGTGCACGTCGGCCGGGTCGGCTCCCTGGGCCAGCAGGTACTCGGCCATGGCCTCGCCCTCCGGCCGCGGCTCGTCGGAGCCCTGCCCGCCGGACGGCACCAGGATCGGTCGCGCCGTGCCGACCGGCACCGACCGGTAGATCGCGAGGGCCTTGTCGAGCCGGCTGCGCAGCAGCGGGGGCACCTCGCCGCGGATGAGCCCGGAGCCGAGCACGACCAGCGCGTCGGGACGGTCCGTGTGGCGGTACCGGCTGTAGACGAGCGAGTAGAGCCCGAAGGCCGCGAAGGTGGCGGCGGCGTAGAGGCAGGCCAGGAAGACGAGGACGCCGAGCGACACGAGCACCGTGACGAGGCCCGACGGCAGCGCCGTCCTCGCGGGGAGGAAGACGAGCAGCACGGCGGCGGTCGGCAGGGCGACCAGTGCCAGCCCGGCCAGCAGCGACAGCAGGTTGCCGAGGCTGCGCCCCTCGAGGCGCAGCATCGTGACCCCGTTGGCCACCAGGAACACGGCCAGGACGAGGATCAGGACGCCCGCGAGCCCGAAGCCGAGGAAGACGACCAGCTGGAGCAGCGCGCTGGCGGCCGCCAGCTCGAGCACCCCTGCGAGCAACAGCGAACCGAGCGCCCCGACGAGGAAGACCCCGTTGCGCAGCCGCCGGGCGTCGCGGCGCCGGCTCACGACGTAGAGGATCCCGAAGACGGCGGCCGGCACGAGGAACGTCATGCGCCCATCGTGCCCGACCAGCGGTGGCGCGGCACGATGCGCGTGCCGTCCGAGCGGTCGCTAGAGGGCGAGCCGCTCGCGGACGACGTCGGCGAGCGCGTGCGCGACGCGGTCGGCGGTCTCCTGGTCGGCGGCCTCGACCATGACCCGGACGACGGGCTCCGTGCCCGACGGGCGGA
Organism: Frigoribacterium sp. CFBP 13729; assembly: GCF_014841875.1. Classification (NCBI taxonomy): domain Bacteria; kingdom Bacillati; phylum Actinomycetota; class Actinomycetes; order Micrococcales; family Microbacteriaceae; genus Frigoribacterium; species Frigoribacterium sp. CFBP 13729. Next base: position 17,674 of record NZ_JACYUR010000003.1, read on the forward strand.
GCAGCACGCGACCCGAGTCGCCGAGCTCGCGCTCGAAGGCGGCGACGGCCTCGGCGACGCCCTCGTCGCCCGCCAGGCGCTCGCGGTCGACGCCCTTCACGTTGATCAGGATCTGGGGGAAGACCGTCATGACCTGGGCCAGCTCGGCGAGGGTCTTGCCGGTCTCGGCCATGCGCGCCACGAGCGAGAGGCCCGTGAGGATGCCGTCGCCGGTCGTCGCGTAGTCGCTGAAGACGATGTGGCCGGACTGCTCGCCGCCGAGCGTGAAGCCGTGCTCGTTCATGTCCTCGAGCACGTAGCGGTCGCCGACGCGCGTCTGGCGGACGGTGATGCCGTGGTCGCCCATGGCCCGGATGAGCCCGAGGTTGCTCATGACCGTGGCGACGAGCGTGTCCTTCGCCAGCTTGCCGTGTTCCTTCTGGGCGACGGCGATGATCGCCATGATCTGGTCGCCGTCGACGACCGCGCCGGTGGCGTCGACCGCGAGGCACCGGTCGGAGTCGCCGTCGTGGGCGATGCCGACGTCGGCGCCGTGCTCGAGCACGGCGGCGGCCAGGTTGTCGAGGTGGGTCGAGCCCACGCCGTCGTTGATGTTCATGCCGTCGGGGTCGGCCCCGATCAGGGTGATCCTGGCGCCGGCGTCGGTGAAGACCTCGGGCGACACGGCCGACGCCGCGCCGTGGGCGCAGTCGAGCACGACGTGGATGCCGTCGAGCCGGTTCGGCAGGGCGCCGAGGAGATGGAGGACGTACCTGTCCTCGGCGTCGGCGAACCGGCGGATGCGACCGACGTCGCCGCCGACCGGCATCAGCTGCGGCTCGCTCATGGCGGCCTCGATGCGGTCCTCGACCTCGTCGGGCAGCTTCGTGCCGCCGAACGCGAAGAACTTGATCCCGTTGTCGGGCGCGGGGTTGTGCGAGGCGCTGATCATCACGCCGAAGTCGGCGCCGATGTCGTCGACGAGGAACGCCGCCGCGGGGGTCGGGATGACCCCTGCGTCGAGCACGTCGACGCCGGAGCTGGCCAGGCCCGCCGAGACGGCGGCGGTGATGAACTCCCCCGAGATGCGGGGGTCACGAGCGACGACGGCCACCGGCCGTCGGCCCTCGGCACGACGCGCCTCGGCGTGGTGTCCCTTGGTGAGCACCACCGCGCTCGCCTGGGCGAGGCCCAGGGCGAGCGCGGCGGTCAGCTCACGGTTGGCAAGTCCCCGAACGCCGTCGGTACCGAAGAGTCGCGACATCGCGGACCTGCCCCTCGTGGTTCTTAGCGCTTCGAGAACTGCGAGGCCTTGCGGGCCTTCTTGAGACCGGCCTTCTTGCGCTCGATGACGCGGGCGTCGCGGGTGAGGAAGCCGGCCTTCTTGAGCGTGGCGCGGTTGTTCTCGCGGTCGATCTCGTTCAGCGTGCGGGCGATGGCGAGACGCAGGGCGCCCGCCTGGCCCGAGGGGCCGCCGCCGGTGACCTTGACGGTGACGTCGTAGGCGCCGAGCAGGTCGAGCACCTTGAACGGGTCGTTGATCAGCTGCTGGTGCAGCTTGTTCGGGAAGTACTCCTCGAGGGTGCGTCCGTTGACCACGAAGGTGCCGGTGCCGGGCACGAGGCGCGCACGGGCGATGGCCTCCTTGCGGCGGCCGACGGCCGAGCCGGAGACGTTCAGGACGGCGCGGGGCGTCGCCTGGGCCTCGGGAGCCGAGCTCTCGGTGGTGAAGCTCTCGGGAGCCTGGTCGATGGAATCTGCGATCTGAGCCACTGTGTGGGGGTCCTTAAGTCTGAAGGCGGACGCTACTGGGCGACCTGGTCGAGGGTGTAAACCGTGGGCTGCTGAGCAGCGTGGGGGTGCTCGGCACCCGCGTACACCTTCAGCTTCTTGATCTGGGCACGGCCCAGCGAGTTCTTCGGCAGCATGCCGCGGATGGCCTTCTCGACGGCACGCGTCGGGTGCTTCTCGACCATCTCGGAGTAGGTCGTCGCCGTCAGGCCGCCCGGGTAGCCCGAGTGGCGGTAGTAGAGCTTCTCGGCCAGCTTGGAGCCGGTGAGGGCCACCTTGTCGGCGTTGATGACGATGACGAAGTCGCCCATGTCCATGTGGGGGGCGAAGGTCGCCTTGTGCTTGCCGCGCAGCAGGGCTGCCACGTGCGAGGCCAGACGGCCGAGGACGACGTCGTTCGCGTCGATGATCAGCCACTGCGGCTGGACGTCAGCCGGCTTGGGGGAGAAAGTGCGCGTCACAGTAGTGCTGCTTCCTGGTCGAGGTGAGGTGTCCGTGAATCCCGCTCCGTTGCCGTTGTCGCGACGATGTCGCGAGAACGAGTCAGGTGGAGGGCTCAACTTCGGGCGCCGCGCGCAGTTGCGCAGGCACCAAGGGTCGACGATACCCGACACGCCCGGAGGCGTCAAACGGTCGCGCCCGGCCGACCCGGCCGGCGGACCGCTCCCTCGTCAGGAGGCACCGAGCGAGGAGAGCGCGTCGCCGTCGAGCCGGAAGGTGGTCCACTCGTCCATCGACGAGGCGCCGAGCGACCGGTAGAAGCCGATCGAGGGCTCGTTCCAGTCGAGGACCGCCCACTCGACCCTGGCCAGCCCCCTGGCCACCGCCTCCTGCGCCAGCCTCGCCAGCAGGGCCCGGCCGTGGCCGGCGCCCCGGTGCTGCGGCGCGACGTACAGGTCCTCGAGGTGGATGCCGTGGACGCCCTCCCAGGTCGAGAAGGTGAGGAACCAGATCGCGAGGCCCGCCAGCTCGCCCGGCTCGTCGCCGTCTACCACGAAGGCGAAGACGGCGGGCGCCTCGCCGAAGAGCGCGCGCTCGAGGTCGGCCTCGGTCGTCTTGACGGCGTCCGGCTCCTCCTCGTAGACCGCGAGCTCGACGATCAGGCGCAGCAGCTCGGGGACGTCGGACGGGGCAGCGGGGCGGGGAGCGCTCATCCGTCGAGGCTAGCGGCCGACCTCTTCACCTGCGTGAGCACGACGCGCGCCGCGACCTCGTCGTCGGGCGGGTAGCCCACCTCGACCATGGTCAGGCCCGTCGCCGGGACCACGCGGAACTCGCCGTTGCGCGCGGCCTCGCGGCGCACGCCGACGGCCCGGTGCTCGGGCATCGCGCCCTCCCCCACCGCGACGCAGGCGCCGACGAGGTTGCGCACGAGGTTGTGGCAGAAGGCGTCGGCCTGCACGGTCGCGACGAGCACGCCGTCGGCGTCGCGCCTCCAGGTGAAGTGCTGGAGCTCGCGGATGGTGGTCGCGTAGTCGCGGTGCCGGCAGTAGGCGGCCCAGTCGTGCAGCCCCACGAGGCCCGCGGCCGTCGCGCTCATCAGGTCGAGGTCGAGCAGGTGGTCGTACCAGAGCGTGTGGCTGCGCCTCGTCGGGTCGCGCTCGGCCCCGCGGTCGGCGATGCGGTACTCGTAGCGCCGCCAGAGCGCGCCGAAGCGCGCGTGGAAGCCAGGAGGCGCGAGTCGCGCCCCGGAGACGACGATCTCGTCCGAGGAGCCGGCCAGCCCGTTCAGGCGCCGGGCCAGGACGGTCGGGGCGTCGAGCGGCGACCGGTCGACCATGCCGCGGTGCGGCCGCTGCAGCTGGGCGATCTGCTCGTCCGTCAGGTCGAGGTGCACCACCTGGCCGCGCGCGTGGACGCCGGCGTCGGTGCGGCCGGCGACCGTGACGGTCGGGACATGCTCGTGACGGCCGAAGAGCGTGCGGAGCGCCGCCTCCATCTCGCCCTGGACCGTGCGCCGGCCGGGCTGCTCGCTCCAGCCCGAGAACGCGGTGCCGTCGTAGGCCACGGTCAGCCGCACCCGGGTCAGGCCCGCCTGCACGAAGGCCGGGTCGTCGAGGGCCGGGGCGTTCGTCACGGGGTCGATCCTACGGGGACCGGGGCGCGCCTCCTCGTCGCCCTCCCCCGCGGACGACGACGGCCGCGGCACGGTCTCCCGTGTCGCGGCCGTCGATCGGCGAGGGGCGTCAGGCCCCCGAGGAGGTGCGGCGCCGGCGGACGAGGAGGGTCCCGCCCGCGGTCAGCAGCCCGAGCGCCAGCGCGACCCACGCCGCGACGGAGTCCGAGCCGGTGAAGGCGAGCCCGTCGGCGGTCGTCGAGCCCTGGCCCGCGGGGACGGTGCCGCCAGGGGCTGCGGGCGCCGCCGGGTCGGCCGGCGGGCCGGGCTGGGCAGGCGCGTCGGGGTCGATCGGCTGCGTCGGGTCGGTCGGCTCGATCACGTCGGCGAGCAGGTCGACGCCCACGACGACGGGGTCGTGGTCGCTCGACCGGAACTGGTCGGGCTGCCAGAGCGGCCTCACGTTGTTGTTGAAGCGGCTGTACTCCAGGCCGATGCCCTCGCCCGAGTTGATGTTCCAGATGTCCACGCCCGTGACGACCTCAGCCGCTGCCGGCGAGGCGAGCACGTGGTCGAGCGAGCCGCTGAGCCCGCTGAACACGTAGCTGTACTCGTCCGTCTCCGTCGAGCCGAGGTCGACGTAGCCGGCGGCCCTGAGCACCTCGATCGGGTCCTCCATGCTGTAGGCGTTGAAGTCGCCCAGCAGGAACACCTTGTCGGTGCCGGCCGCGGCCTCACGCTCGGCGGCGAAGGCGACCAGGGCGTTCGCCTGGTTGATGCGCGAGCCGTTCGACCCGCCCTGGCCGTCCCCTGCGTCGGCGTCCGGACCGGTGCCGCCGCTCTTCGACTTGAAGTGGTTCGCGATCGCGACGAAGGTCGACCCGGCGTCGCCGCCGACGGGGCGGAACGCCTGCGACAGGGGCTGCCGGGCGTTGCTGAACGCTGCGGAGCCCACCAGGATGGTCGACTCGCCGACCGGCTCGACGACGGCCTTCTTGTAGATGAAGGCCAGACGGATGACGTCGGGGTTCGCCGGCTGGACCGCGGGCGAGCGCGGGTAGTCCCAGACGGCTCCGCCGGCAGCGTCGTTCAGGGCTGCCACCAGGATGCGGAGGGCCTCGTCGCGGTCCTTGCCGAAGCGGGCCGAGTTCTCGATCTCCTCGAGCGAGACCACGTCGGCGCCGAGGGCGTTGATCGCCGTGACGATCTTGACCTGCTGGCGTGCCAGGCTCTCGGCGTTCGCGGCGCCGCGGGCGTCGCAGCCGCTGTTCACCGTCAGCGGAGCACCCGCACGGTCGCGGTAGAACGTGCAGCCCGGGATCGAGTCGCCCGTCGTGGTGAAGTAGTTCAACACGTTGAAGCTGGCGAGCTTCACGTCGCCCCCCACCTCGAGCGGGGCATCCGTCCGGATGTCCTCGAAGGTGACCGGGAGGTCGGCGTACGGGGTCTCGCCCGTCACCGTGGTGGTGGGCTGGTACTTCCACACGCCGTTCCGGTACTCGAGGACGACGGGCTTCGTGAACGCGACCGCTGCGCCCACCGTCACCGGGTCCTCGTTCGAGAGGTACGACACGGGCGCCGACTGGTTCGTGAAGAAGGCCGTCGACTGCCCGTCGTCGAGCGTGACGGCGCGCGCGGCGTTGTCGGCCGCGACGGCCGCGGCCTCGGCGCTGCCCGGCAGGGCGACCTCGGTCGGCTGGATCAGCGGACGGTCGCCGACGGCCAGCTTCACCTCACCGTACTGGTTCGTCGTGTACGTGTCGGTGACCGTGAACCCGCCCTGGGGCAGCACGAGCATGCTCTCGAGCGACTCGCGCTGCGCGTCGGTCGCGGGGAAGCCGAGGGTCGCCGGCAGCGGGGCGACGGCGGGCTCGTCGAGCACCGTCAGCGAGGTGGCGCCGGTGACGACCACCTGCGTCAGGCCGTTGAACTCCGTGACGCCGCCCACGACCTCGACGTGGTCGCCCAGCTCGACCGAGCCGACGGTCGACGCCGAGTAGACGAAGACGGCGTCGGAAGCGAGGTGCGTGCCGAGGTCGAGCGCGCCGCCGGTGCCCGGCGTCTGGATGACGTAGCCGTTGAGCCCGCCGGTCGGGTAGGTCGCGGTGACGACGCCGCGTGTGGTCACGGTGCGGCCGGCCCACGGGCTGACGTCGGTCGTGCCCTGCAGCTCGGCGATCGTGACGTCGGCCTCGCTGACCGGGTCGGGGACCGGCACCGGGTCGGTGGGCGTCGTGCCGCCTCCCCCGGAGTTCTGCGGCGTGACCTGCGACTGCTGCGTGAAGTCGGCCGAGTTGACGTCGGTGTCGGCGAAGTCGGTGCGCACGTAGGAGGTGGGGGTCCCGTTGCCGGAGCCGAGCTCGGCCGCGCTCGTCTCGAACACCGACGCCAGGCCCCAGCCGAGGGCGTCGACGACCCCGGGCGTGGTGGACGACACGGAGCCTGCGGGCAGCGTCAGCGGCGTGGCCGCGTTCGACAGGACCAGCACGCCGCTCGCGCCGGCCGGGTTGAGGGTCGTGACCGCGTCGGGCGTCGGCAGCGCGGCACCGGTGGAGCCGTTCGAGGACATCTGCACGAGGTAGTGGCCACCGGGAGCGATCGCGCCCGAGAGGTCCGCCGCGGTGAAGGCGCCGGTGCCGGTCGCGGAGCGGTACTGGAGGGACCAGCCCGCCAGCGCCACGGAGGCGGTGGTCGGGTTGTACAGCTCGGCGAACTTGTTCGTGTACGGGGCGTTCGCGCTGCCGCCCTTGGCGTACACCTCCGCGATGACGACGCCGGCGTCGCCGGGAGCCGCGGAGGCGGCGGCGGCGGGGACGAGAGGACCGAGCAGGACGGCGAGACCGGCCACCAGGGCGACCGCCCTCGGGGTGGTGTGTCGGGGTCGGGGTGACATGAGTTCCTTCGGCAGGGAGAACGGGACCCTGTGACCCTAGGCGCGCCGCCGGCCCGGCTGGTTTCCGTCACGTGTCGCCTAGGTGAACGACACCTGTTCGGGGGACGTCGCCTGTCGGCACGACGCCCCACCAGCGGGGCGGCCTGGGGCCGAGAACGACGGAGGGCCCGTCACCTCGCGGTGACGGGCCCTCTGCCGGTGGTGCTCGTGACTACTTGTCGTCCGACTTCACGTCGTCCGACTTCGCGGCGGCGTCGGTCTCGACCTCGTCGGCGGCAGCCGTCTCGGTCTCGGCCTCGACGGGCTCGCTCTGCTCGACCGTCTCGGTCTCGTCGACGGGGGCCTCGGCGGGCTCCTCGACGGGCGCGGCGGCCGGCGTGGCCTTCGAGCTCGACGACGACTTGACCTTGGGGGTGACGGGCTCGAGCACGAGCTCGATCGACACCATCGAGGCGTTGTCGCCCTTGCGGAAGCCGAGCTTCGTGATGCGGGTGTAGCCGCCCTCACGGTTCTCGACGAGCGGCGCGATCTCGGTGAAGAGGATGTGCGCGGCGTCCTTGTTGTTGCGCAGCGTCTGCATCGCACGACGACGCGACGCGAGGTCGCCCCGCTTCGCGAAGGTGACGAGGCGCTCGGCGACGGGACGGAGGCGCTTGGCCTTCGTCTCGGTCGTCTTGATGCTCTTGTGCTCGAAGAGCGATGCGGCGAGGTTCGCGAGCATCAGACGCTCGTGAGCCGGTCCGCCTCCGAGGCGGGGACCCTTGGTGGGCTTGGGCATGATCGTTGGTTCCTAGCTGTCGAAGATGGAGGGCGTCGGGAGACGAGACCTAGTTGGTCTCTTCCTCGTCGTAGCCGCTGTAGAAGTGGGCTCCGTCGAACCCGGGGACCGTGTCCTTGAGCGAGAGACCCAGCTCGACGAGCTTGTCCTTCACCTCGTCGACCGACTTCTGACCGAAGTTGCGGATGTTCATGAGCTGCGTCTCCGAGAGGGCGACGAGCTCGGACACCGTGTTGATGCCCTCGCGCTTCAGGCAGTTGTAGCTGCGCACCGACAGGTCGAGGTCCTCGATCGGCGTCTGCAGCTCGCTGGAGAGGACGGCGTCGACCGGCGCGGGGCCGATCTCGATGCCCTCGGCGGCGGTGTTGAGCTCGCGTGCCAGGCCGAACAGCTCGGTCAGCGTGCGACCGGCCGACGCGATGGCGTCGCGCGGCGTGATCGCGGGCTTCGTCTCGACGTCGACGACGAGGCGGTCGAAGTCGGTGCGCTCACCGGCACGAGTCGCCTCGACGCGGTAGGTGACCTTGAGGACGGGCGAGTAGATCGAGTCGATCGGGATCTGACCGGCTTCGCTGAACTCGGCGCGGTTCTGCACGGCCGAGACGTAGCCGCGGCCACGCTCGATCGTCAGCTCGAGCTCGAACTTCGCCTTGTCGTTGAGCGTGGCGATGACGAGCTCGGGGTTGTGGATCTCGACGCCGGCCGGAGCCGAGATGTCGGCGGCCGTGACCTGGCCCGCGCCCTGCTTGCGCAGGTAGGCCGTGATGGGCTCGTCGTGCTCGCTCGAGACGACGAGCTGCTTGATGTTGAGGATGACCTCGGTCACGTCCTCCTTCACGCCGGGGACGGTCGTGAACTCGTGCAGCACGCCGTCGATCCGGATGCTGGTGACGGCCGCGCCGGGGATCGACGACAGGAGCGTGCGACGCAGCGAGTTGCCGAGGGTGTAGCCGAAGCCGGGCTCGAGGGGCTCGATCGCGAAACGCGAGCGGAACTCCGAGATGTTCTCCTCGGTGAGGGTGGGGCGCTGTGCAATGAGCACTGTGGGTTCCTTTCGGCGGAGAGTCCGCTATATGACTCTCGGCGGTACGACAGGGTGGCTGGCCCGTCGGTCTCTTGAGTTGTGGGCGCCCCGTGCGAGGGACGCAGGAGGCGGTGGTGACGCGGTCGAGCCCGCCGCGCCTCCTCGCCCCACGAGGGGAGGAGGAGGCACGCGGGCGGCAACTCAGTTAGACGCGACGACGCTTCGGCGGGCGGCAGCCGTTGTGCGCCTGCGGGGTGACGTCGTTGATCGAGCCGACCTCGAGGCCTGCGGCCTGGAGCGAGCGGATCGCGGTCTCGCGACCCGAGCCCGGGCCCTTGACGAAGACGTCGACCTTCTTGACGCCGTGCTCCTGCGCCTGACGCGCAGCCGACTCGGCCGCGAGCTGCGCGGCGAACGGGGTCGACTTGCGCGAGCCCTTGAAGCCGACGGCGCCGGACGAAGCCCAGCTCAGCACGGCACCCGAGGGATCGGTGATCGACACGATGGTGTTGTTGAACGTGCTCTTGATGTGGGCCTGGCCCACGGCGACGTTCTTCTTCTCTTTGCGGCGGGGCTTGCGCGCGGCCGACTTCGGTGCTGCCATTTTGATCTCCTACGAACCTAGAGGCGTACGGCGGGAGCCGGGGCCTAGCGAGCCTTCTTCTTGCCGGCGACGGTGCGCTTCGGGCCCTTGCGGGTACGCGCGTTCGTCTTGGTGCGCTGGCCGCGCACAGGCAGGCCGCGGCGGTGGCGGATGCCCTCGTAGCTGCCGATCTCGACCTTGCGGCGGATGTCGGCGGCGACCTCACGGCGGAGGTCGCCCTCTACCTTGTAGTTGCCCTCGATGTGGTCGCGGAGCAGGACGAGCTGGTCGTCCGTGAGGTCCTTGACGCGGATGTTGCCGTCGATCTCGGTCTCGGCGAGAGTCTTGAGCGCGCGGGTGCGGCCGACTCCGTAGATGTAGGTCAGTGCGACTTCGACGCGCTTGTCACGCGGGATGTCAACGCCTGCTAGACGTGCCATGGTGGCTTCTCCTCAGAGAGTGGTGGAGGTGTGACGCAGCACCGGTGCCCGGGCCTCCGCCCGGGGTGTCCCCCGCCGGACGCCGCGCGGGGCGACGTGTCGACGGGCTCTGGTGCTGCTCGTGGGGTGGTGCTGTGGGGCTCGGGAGCCCCGGCTGCTGCTGACCGCTGTCGCGGTCGAGCGTGGCCGCTGACTAGCCCTGACGCTGCTTGTGACGCGGGTTGCTCTTGCAGATGACCATGACGTTGCCCTTGCGGCGGATCACCTTGCAGTGCTCGCAGATGGGCTTGACGCTGGGGTTGACCTTCATCGTTGTTTCCTTGATCTCGCTGGCTTCGTGCCCCACGGGTGCGCGGGGCCGTTCCTTTCCAGCACGCCCTACTTGTAGCGGTAGACGATCCGGCCGCGGGTCAGGTCGTAGGGGCTCAGCTCGACGATCACACGGTCTTCGGGGAGGATGCGGATGTAGTGCTGACGCATCTTTCCCGAGATGTGGGCGAGAACCTTGTGACCGTTGGTCAGCTCGACGCGGAACATCGCGTTGGGCAGAGCTTCGATCACAGCTCCTTCGATTTCGATGACACCGTCTTTTTTGGCCATGGACTCACAGTCGCTCAGAGTTGGGGGTGTTGGTCGTGCGGGCAGTCGGCGCCCCGGGCACACAGATGTGGCCTGGGAACACCAAAGATCGATCCTAGGTGATGCCGCTACACTTCAGCAACCCGCCCGTCGACCCGACACGCCGAGTCGACGACGAGACGCCGACCAGGAGCTCCGCATGCCCCAGCAGACACGCACGCCCGGCCGCCGAGGCGCCGCCCGTCACGGTCGCCTCCGACGGCGAGGGCCGTTCCGGGCCCTGGTGACCCTCGTGGCCAGCGCACTGGCCGTGCTGCTCGTGAGCGGCGCCTCCTTGGCCGCCATCACCGCCCAGCAGCTCACCTCGTCGGTGACGTCGGTCGCCCTGGACAACGAGACGGCCGCCCCGAAGGAGATCTCGGCCATCCCCGGCGGCGCGAACATCCTCCTGATCGGCAGCGACCAGCGTGATCCCGGCAGCGCGGTGGACGCCGGCGTGGTCGACGGGGTGCGGAACGACGTCAACATCCTCCTGCACCTGTCCGAGGACCAGACCCAGCTCACGGCCGTGAGCTTCCCGCGCGACCTGATGATCGACCGCCCTGCGTGCACCGGCGACGACGGGGCGGCCCATCCGGCCGCCTCGTACCAGCAGTTCAACACCCTCTACGGCGACGGCGGCATCAGCTGCACGGTCGCCGCCGTCGAGAGCATGACGGGGCTGAGCGTCTACTACGCGGGCATGATCACCTTCGACGGCGTCATCGAGATGTCGAACGCTCTAGGCGGGGTCGACGTCTGCGTGACGCAGCGGATCCGCGACACCGACACCGGGCTCGACCTCTCGGCCGGCACCCACTCCCTGCAGGGCAAGGACGCCCTCGAGTTCCTCCGGACGCGCCACGGCGTCGGCGACGGGAGCGACCTCGCCCGCATCAGCTCGCAGCAGGTGTTCCTGTCGTCGATGATGCGCACGATCATCTCCGGCGGCACGCTCGGCAGCCCGACGACGCTCTACAAGCTGGCCTCGGCAGCGCTCGGCAACATGACCCTCTCGTCGTCCCTGAGCTCGCCCGACACGCTGGTGTCGCTCGCGCTCGCGCTGAGGAACCTGACCCCGGCAGACATCGTGTTCGTGCAGTACCCGGTGGTCGACGACCCCGACCAGGCCGGTCGGGTGATCCCCGCCGAGTCGGATGCCGCAGTGCTCGAGGCGGCGCTGCAGGCCGACCAGAAGTTCACGCTCGGCGATGAGGCGGTGGGCCGAGGCTCCACCGTGGACGAGTCGGCCGCGCCCGCACCTGCGCCCGAGACGCCCGCGCCCGAGGCCACCGGAACGACCGGCGCCGACGATGCGGGGACCACCGCACCGACGGAGCCGGCACCGGTCACGACGACACTGCCGTCGACGATCACGGGCCAGACGGCCGCCGAGGCGACCTGCTCGGTCGGGTCCTCGCGGGGCTGAGGCAGGCCCGACCATCGCCCCCACGCGCGGACGACGCACCGACGCGTCTCGTCTCGTCGACTGACGTGGCCTGACGACGCCTCAGGCGACGGGGACGGGCCGGACGCCGAGCGCGGCGAGGCCGGCTGCTCCCCCGTCGTGGGCCGTCGTGACCCAGATTCCGCCTTCGTGGACAGCCACCGAGTGCTCCCAGTGCGCGGCGTCCGAGCCGTCGACCGTGGACACGGTCCAGTCGTCGTCCTGGGTGACCGTGTCGCCGCCTCCGCCCGTGACCATGGGCTCGATGGCGACGACGAGGCCGGGCCGCACCGCCGGGCCGCGGCCCTTGATCCGGTAGTTGAAGACGGGTGGCTCCTCGTGCATCGACCGACCGATGCCGTGGCCCGTGTAGTCCTCGACGATGCCGAAGTCGCCGCGGGACTCCACGTGGTCCTCGACGGCGTCGCCGACCTCGTTGAGATGGCGGGCGACGGCCAGGGCCGCGATGCCGCGCCAGAGCGCCTCCTCGGTGACCTCGGCGAGGAGCCGCCGCGCGGCCACGAGCTCGGGGCGCGACGGGTCGTCGAGGACGAACGTGCGAGCACTGTCGCCGTTCCAGCCGTCGACCTCGGCGCCGCAGTCGACGGAGACGATGTCACCTGCCCGCAGGACGCGATCGCCGGGGATGCCGTGGACGACCTCCTCGTTCACGGAGGAGCAGATCGTGTGCCGGTAGCCCGGCACGAGCATGAAGTTGGGCACGCCTCCGCCTTCGCGGATCGCGCGCTCTGCCACGGCGTCGAGCTCACCGGTGGTGACCCCGGGTCGGATGACGGCAGCGACGGCGTCCAGCGCCTCCGCAGTCAGGACGCCCGGGCGCACCATGAGCCGGAGCTCGTCGGGGGTCTTGTAGATCCCGGGCTTGCGGAACGCCACGTCGGTCAGGACGCGGAGGCGGTGGGCCGGAAGCCGGCGCCCACGAGAGCGTCGTCGATGCGCGAGGCTACTTCGTCGATGGTGCCGAGGCCGTCGACCTCGACGAGCAGGCCGCGGTCGCGGTACGTCTCGATCAGGGGAGCGGTCTCGCGGAGGTAGACGTCCTGCCGGTGGCGGATCGCCTCCTCCGTGTCGTCGGAGCGCCCCTGGTCGAGGGCGCGTCGGCGCAGGCGCTCGACGATCTCGTCACGATCGGCGACGAGCTGCACCACGGCCGCGAGGGCCTCGCCGCGACCGGCGAGGAACTCGTCGAGGAACTCGACCTGCTGCACGGTGCGCGGGTAGCCGTCGAGCAGGAACCCCTGCTCGGCGTCCGCCTCCGTCAGGCGGTCGCTGATGAGCTCGTTGGTCAGGCTGTCCGGGACGTAGTCGCCGGCGTCGAGGATCGCCTTGACCTTGAGGCCGAGATCGGTCTCGCCTGCGACGTTGGCCCGGAAGATGTCGCCCGTCGAGATCGCGGGGATGCCGAACGACTCGGCGATGCGCACGGCCTGGGTGCCCTTGCCCGCGCCGGGCGGACCGACGATCAGGAGCCGCGGCGCCGGGACCGACTGTGCACCGGTCATCGGAGGAGCCCCTCGTAGTGACGCTGCTGGAGCTGCGAGTCGATCTGCTTGACCGTCTCGAGGCCCACGCCGACGATGATCAGGATGCTCGCGCCGCCGAAGGGGAAGTTCTGGTTCGCGCCGACGGTGGCGAGGGCGATCAGCGGGATGAGCGCCACGATGCCGAGGTACAACGAGCCGGGCAGGGTGACCCGCGTCAGGACGTAGTCGAGGTACTCGGCCGTCGGACGGCCGGCACGGATGCCGGGGATGAACCCGCCGTACTTCTTCATGTTGTCAGCGACCTCTTCGGGGTTGAAGGTGATCGCGACGTAGAAGTAGGTGAACCCGACGATGAGCGCGAAGTACACGGCCATGTAGAGCGGGTTGTCGCCCGAGGTGAGGTTCGCCTCGACCCACGAGACCCACGCCGCCGGAGCGGTGCCGTCGGTGGGCCGGTTGAACTGGGCGACGAGGGCAGGCAGGTACAGCAGCGACGAGGCGAAGATGACGGGCACGACGCCGGCCATGTTGACCTTGATCGGGATGTAGGTGTTGTTGCCCCCGTACGTCCGCCTGCCGACCATGCGCTTGGCGTACTGGACGGGCACTCGCCGCTGCGACTGCTCGACGAACACGACGGCGGCCATGATGACCAGTCCGACCGCGATGACCATGAGGAAGATCTCGAAGCCGCGGGCCTGGGCGATGCTCCAGAGGGCCGTGGGGAAGCGGGCCGCGATCGACGTGAAGATGAGGAGCGACATGCCGTTGCCGATGCCGCGCTCGGTGATGAGCTCGCCCATCCACATGATGAGGCCGGTGCCGGCGGTCATGGTGATGACCATGAGGAGCACGGCGTACCAGGCGTCGTTCGTGATGAGCTGCTGGCACTCCGCGGCGCCGGAGCCTGCGAAGAGCGTGCCGGAGCGGGCGACGGTGATGAGGGTGGTCGACTGCAGGATGCCCAGCGCGATGGTGAGGTACCGCGTGTACTGGGTCAGCTTGGCCTGGCCGGACTGGCCCTCCTTGTAGAGGGTGTCGAAGTGCGGGATGACCACGCGCAGCAGCTGCACGATGATCGACGACGTGATGTAGGGCATGATGCCCAGCGCGAACACGGACAGCTGCAGCAGTGCGCCGCCGCTGAAGAGGTTCACGAGCTCGTAGAGGCCCGACGTGCCCTGGCTGCCGGCGAGGCAGAGCTGCACGTTCTGGTAGTCCACGAACGGAGCAGGGATGAAGGACCCCAGCCGGAAGAGCGCGATGATGCCGAGCGTGAACCCGATCTTGCGGCGAAGGTCGGGCGTGCGCATGATGCGCGCGACAGCTCTGAACATGGTGGGCCTCCCGGTGTGAAGGATAGACGACTGAAGGGGGTGGCCCTGACGGACCACCCCCTCAGGGCATTACTTGGTGACGGATCCGCCTGCGGCGACGATCTTCTCTTCGGCAGAGCCGGAGACCTTGTCGACCGCGACGGTCAGCGCGACGCTGAGGTCGCCCTGACCCAGGACCTTGACCTTCTCGTTCTTGCGGACGGCGCCCTTGGCGACCAGGTCGACGATGGTGACGTCGCCTCCCTGGGGGTAGAGCTCGCCGAGCTTCTCGAGGTTCACGACCTGGTACTCGACGCGGAACGGGTTCTTGAACCCGCGCAGCTTCGGAGTACGCATGTGCAGCGGCATCTGGCCGCCCTCGAAGCCGACCTTGACCTGGTACCGGGCCTTCTGGCCCTTGGTGCCACGTCCGGCCGTCTTGCCCTTCGAGCCCTCACCGCGTCCGACGCGGGTCTTCGCCTTCTTGGCACCGGGAGCCGGGCGGAGGTGGTGCACCTTGAGCACCTGCGGACGCGCGACGTCCGACGAGCCGGCCGGGGCCGACGTCGTGCTGGACGCCGTCGACGCGGCGGCCTTGTCGGCAGCCGGCTTCTTGGCGGCGGCCTTGGGGGCAGCAGCCTTGGTGGTCGTCGCCTTGGGGGCGGCGGCCTTCTTGGGAGCGGCCTTCGCGGCCGGCTCCTTCTTCTCGTCAGCCATTAGTCAATCTCCTCGACCTTCACGAGGTGAGCGACCACGTTGACGTAGCCACGGTTCTGCTTGGTGTCCTCGCGAACGACCGAGTGGCCGATCCGCTTGAGGCCCAGGCTCCGCAGCGTGTCACGCTGGTTCTGCTTCTCGCTGATTACGGACTTGATCTGGGTCACCTTGAGGTTGGCGGCCATCAGGCACCTGCCTTCTCGGTCGCGGCGGTGCGCGCTGCGTCCTCTGCACGCTGCAGGAACGCCGGCATCACCTGGTCGATGTCGAGGCCACGACGGGCCGCGACGGCACGAGGCTCCTCGAGGAGCTTCAGCGCAGTGACGGTCGCGTGCACGATGTTGATCGTGTTGGACGAGCCGAGCGACTTGCTGAGCACGTCGTGGATGCCGGCGCACTCGAGCACGGCGCGGACGGGACCACCGGCGATGACACCGGTACCGGCCGAGGCCGGACGCAGCATCACGACGCCGGCAGCAGCCTCGCCCTGCACGGGGTGCGGGATGGTGTTGCCGATGCGGGGGACGCGGAAGAAGTTCTTCTTCGCCTCCTCGACGCCCTTGCTGATGGCGGTCGGGACCTCGCGGGCCTTGCCGTAGCCGACGCCGACGAGTCCGTTGCCGTCACCGACGACGACGAGCGCCGTGAAGCTGAAGCGACGACCGCCCTTGACGACCTTGGACACGCGGTTGATGGTGACGACGCGCTCCAGGAACTGGCTCTTGTCGTCACGGTCGCCGCGGCCACGGCCACCGGCGTTGCGGTCTCCGCGGCCCTGACCGCCGCGACGGTCGGTGCGACCGCCTTCGCGGTTGTTGGACTCCGAGCCGGCAGCCGTCTCGACGGGGCGCTCGACGACGGCCTCGGCGGGAGCCTTGGCGGCCTCCGTCGTCGCCTCGGCCGGGGCCTCGGGGGGAGTGGTGTTCGTAGCGTCGCTCACAGGTTCAAACCAGCCTCTCGGGCGCCTTCGGCGATGGCCGCGACGCGTCCGGCGTACTTGTTGCCGCCGCGATCGAACACGACGGCCTCGATGCCCGCGGCCTTCGCACGCTCGGCGACGAGCGCGCCGACCTTGCGGGACTTAGCGGTCTTGTCACCGTCGAACGTGCGCATGTCGGCCTCGAGGGTCGAGGCGCTGGCGACGGTGAAGCCCTTGCTGTCGTCGACGACCTGCACGAAGACGTGACGGGCCGAGCGGGTGACGACGAGACGGGGGCGCTCTTCGGTGCCCACGACCTTCTTGCGCAGGCGGGTGTGACGGCGCTTGGTGGCTGCCGACTTGGACTTTCCTCGTGTACCGAGACCCATGATTACTTACCTGACTTTCCGGCCTTGCGGCGGACGACCTCGCCGGCGTAGCGGACACCCTTGCCCTTGTAGGGCTCGGGCTTGCGCAGCTTGCGGATGTTGGCGGCGACTTCGCCGACGGCCTGCTTGTCGATGCCGACGACCGTGAGCTTGTTGTTGCCCTCGACCGTGAAGCTGATGCCCGCGGGCGGCTCGACGGTGATGGGGTGCGAGTAGCCGAGCGCGAACTCGACGTTCGAGCCCTTCGCCTGCACGCGGTAACCGGTGCCGACGACCTCGAGGCCCTTGGTGTAGCCCTGGGTCACGCCGATGATCTGGTTGGCGATGAGGGTACGGGTCAGGCCGTGCAGGGCACGCGACTCACGCTCGTCGTCGGGACGCGTCACGACGACGGTGCCCTCTTCGAGCTTGGCTTCGATGGGGCTCTTGACGACGAGCGCGAGCTCGCCCTTCGGGCCCTTGACCGAGACGGCCTGGCCGTCGATCTTCACGTCGACCCCGGCAGGGATCGAGATGGGGAGTCTTCCGATTCGAGACATGGCGGGTTACCACACGTAGGCGAGGACTTCTCCGCCTACGCCCTTCTTCTCGGCCTCACGGTCGGTCAGCAGACCGGAGGAGGTGGACAGGATCGCCACGCCGAGGCCACCGAAGACCTGGGGGATCTCGGTCGACTTCGCGTACACCCGGAGACCGGGCTTCGAGACGCGCTTGATGCCCACGATGGAGCGCTGGCGGTCGGGGCCGTACTTGAGGTCGATGGTGAGGGTCTGGCCCACACGGGCGTCCTCGACCTTCCACGACTCGATGAAGCCCTCACGCTTGAGGATCTCAGCGATGTGGGACTTGAGCTTGCTGCTGGGGAGCGAGACGGTCTCGTGGTGAGCCGAGTTCGCGTTGCGCAGTCTGGTCAGCAGGTCTGCGACCGGATCTGTCATCGTCATGCGGTTGATCTCTTCCTCATCCGGTTTCGACATCCGGTACACCGGGTGCCGACCTCGATGATCGGGCGGTCACGGAGCGATTCTCCGTGACCTCAGGGGAACGGTCGGCAACTCCGATGTGGAGTTGCCGACCGGACGATCTTAGTTGGCCTGGTCGGCCGTGCGGAACGGGAAGCCGAGAGCCTTGAGCAGAGCCCGGCCCTCGTCGTCGTTCCGGGCCGTGGTGACGACGGTGATGTCGAAGCCACGGACACGGTCGATGCGGTCCTGGTCGATCTCGTGGAACATGCTCTGCTCGTTGAGGCCGAAGGTGTAGTTGCCGTTGCCGTCGAACTGGCGGTCGCTGAGACCACGGAAGTCGCGGATGCGCGGCAGCGCCAGCGAGAGCAGTCGGTCCAGGAACTCCCAGGCACGGTCGCCACGCAGCGTGACGTGAGCGCCGATGGCCTGGCCCTCACGCAGCTTGAACTGCGCGATCGACTTGCGTGCCTTGGTGACCTGCGGCTTCTGACCCGTGATGGCGGTCAGGTCCTTGATGGCGCCGTCCATGATCTTGCTGTCGCGAGCTGCCTCGCCGACACCGGTGTTCACGACGATCTTGACCAGGCCGGGGACCTGGTGGACGTTCGTGAAACCGAAGTCGCTCTTCAGCTGCGGCAGGATCTCGGCGCGGTACTTCGCCTTGAGGCGGGGCAGCGCGGCCGGCGTGCTCGTGGTGGTGTCAGTCATCAGAGGTTCTCTCCCGACGCCTTGGCGTAGCGGACGCGGACGGTCTTGGTGACGCCGTTCTTCGTGACCGTCTCTTCGCGGAAGCCGACGCGGGTCGGCTTCTTGGTCTTGGGGTCGACGATTGCGACGTTCGAGACGTGGAGGGGGGCCTCGTGCGTCTCGATGCCACCGGTCTTGGTGCCGCGCTGCGTCTGGCCGACGCGCACGTGCTTCGTGACGAGGTTGACGCCCTCGACCACGACGCGGTTGCGCTCGACGAGGACCTCGAGGACCTTGCCCTGCTTGCCGCGGTCGCCGCCGCGGGCCTGGGTCGCCCCGGTGATGACCTGCACGAGGTCACCCTTCTTGATGTTTGCCATGACTTAGATAACCTCCGGCGCCAGCGAGATGATCTTCATGAACTTCTTGTCGCGAAGCTCGCGACCGACCGGTCCGAAGATGCGCGTGCCACGGGGGTCGCCATCGGCCTTCAGGATCACTGCGGCGTTCTCGTCGAACTTGATGTAGGAGCCGTCCGGACGACGGACCTCCTTCTTGGTGCGAACGATGACGGCCTTGACGACGTCACCCTTCTTGACGTTGCCGCCGGGGATCGCGTCCTTGACGGTCGCCACGATCACGTCACCGAGTCCGGCGTAACGACGGCCGGAGCCACCGAGGACGCGGATGGTGAGGATCTCCTTGGCGCCGGTGTTGTCGGCGATCTTGAGGCGGGATTCCTGCTGAATCACTTCTGTCTCCTTCTACGCGAGCAGACCGCGAGGCCTACTTCGCCCTCTCGAGGATCTCGACCAGGCGCCAGCGCTTGGTGGCGCTGAGCGGACGGGTCTCGCTGATCACGACGAGGTCGCCGACGCCGGCCGCGTTGGCCTCGTCGTGGACCTTCACCTTGGAGGTGCGGCGGATGACCTTGCCGTACAGGGGGTGCTTCACGCGGTCCTCGACCTCGACGACGATGGTCTTGTCCATCTTGTCGCTGGTCACGTAGCCGCGACGGGTCTTGCGGTAGCCGCGGACCTCGACGGCTGCCGAGTCGACCTCGGTCTTGTTCTCGGTGGCCATTACTTCTCCTCGGCAGTCTCGACGGTGTCGGCGGCGGGCGCCTCGTCGGCGGCGGCAGCCTTCTTGGTCGACTTCTTGGTCGCCTTGGGGGCGGCCTCGACCGGGGCGGGGGTGGCACGGATGCCGAGCTCGCGCTCACGCAGGACCGTGTAGATGCGAGCGATGTCGCGCTTCACGGCGCGCACGCGGCCGTGGTTCTCGAGCTGGCCGGTGGCCGACTGGAAGCGCAGGTTGAACAGCTCTTCCTTGGCCTTCTTCAGCTCGTCGACGAGACGCTCGTCTTCGAAAGTGTCGAGCTCGACAGGACGGAGCTCCTTGGAACCGATCGCCATTATGCGTCGCCCTCCTCGCGCTTGATGATGCGTGCCTTGAGGGGCAGCTTGTGGATTGCACGAGTGAGCGCCTCCTTGGCGATCTCCTCGCTGACGCCGCTGAGCTCGAAGAGCACGCGACCCGGCTTGACGTTGGCGACCCACCACTCGGGCGAGCCCTTGCCGGAACCCATGCGGGTCTCGGCGGGCTTCTTCGTGAGGGGACGGTCGGGGTAGATGTTGATCCAGACCTTGCCGCCACGCTTGATGTGACGCGTCATGGCGATACGAGCGGACTCGATCTGACGGTTGGTCACGTAGGCGGGCGTGAGTGCCTGGATGCCGTACTCACCGAAGCTGACCTTGGTGCCACCAGTGGCCTGGCCGCTACGGCCGGGGTGGTGCTGCTTGCGGTGCTTGACACGACGGGGGATAAGCATGGTTACGCCTCAGCTCCTGTGGTGGCGGGTGCCTTCTGCTCGCGGGGGGCGCGGTCGCTGCCCCCGCGACGTGCACCGTCACGGTCGTTGCGGCGCTCGGGGCGAGACGACTTCTGGTTCGCCTGCTCGCGCGCGAGCTCCTTGTTGGTGATGTCGCCCTTGTAGATCCAGACCTTGACACCGATGCGACCGAAGGTGGTCTTGGCCTCGTAGAAGCCGTAGTCGATGTTGGCGCGGAGGGTGTGCAGGGGCACACGGCCCTCGCGGTAGAACTCCGAGCGGCTCATCTCGGCGCCGCCGAGGCGACCCGAGACCTGGATCCGGACGCCCTTGGCGCCGGCGCGCTGGGCGCCCTGGAGGCCCTTGCGCATCGCACGCCGGAACGCCACACGAGCAGCGAGCTGCTCGGCGATGCCCTGCGCGACGAGCTGAGCCTCGGCCTCGGGGTTCTTGACCTCGAGGATGTTCAGCTGGATCTGCTTGCTCGTGAGCTTCTCGAGGTCGCCGCGGATGCGCTCGGCCTCGGCGCCACGACGCCCGATCACGATGCCCGGACGGGCCGTGTGGATGTCGACGCGGACGCGGTCACGGGTGCGCTCGATCTCGATCTTGGCCACGCCGGCGCGGTCGAGCGAGGTCTTGAGCAGCGTGCGGATCTTGATGTCCTCGGCGACGTAGTCGCTGTAGCGCTGACCGGCCTTGGTGCTGTCGGTGAACCACCGCGACACGTGGTCGGTGGTGATGCCCAGACGGAAGCCGTACGGGTTGACTTTCTGGCCCATTACTTGCTCGCCTTCTTCGTAGCAGCGGCAGCCTCGACCTCATCCGGCGTCGCGAGGACGATCGTGATGTGGCTGGTGCGCTTCAGGATCTGGAAGGCACGCCCCTGGGCACGCGGCTGGAACCGCTTGAGGGTCGCGCCCTGGTCGACGAATGCACGGCTCACGTAGAGGTCCTGCTCGTCCAGGTAGCTGTTGTCCTTGTCCGCCTTGACACGCGCGTTGGCCATGGCCGACGCGACGAGCTTGTAGACGGGCTCGCTGGCGCCCTGGGGCGCGAACTTCAGGATGGCCAGGGCCTCGAGGGCCTGCTTGCCGCGGATCAGGTTGACGACGCGACGGGCCTTCATGGGGGTGACGCGGATGTGACGCACGCGTGCGATCGACTCCACCATTTCTCTCCTCCTTACGTCGCCGCGTTAGCGGCGACGACCCTTCTTGTCGTCCTTCACGTGGCCGCGGAAGGTGCGGGTGGGCGCGAACTCGCCGAGCTTGTGGCCGATCATGCTCTCGGTCACGAACACGGGGATGTGCTTGCGCCCGTCGTGCACGGCGATGGTGTGTCCCAGCATGTTGGGGACGATCATCGAACGGCGCGACCAGGTCTTGATGACGTTCTTGGTGTTGGCCTCGTTCTGCGTGACGACCTTGCGAAGCAGGTGGTCATCGACGAAGGGGCCCTTCTTAAGACTGCGTGGCATCTTCTACAACTCCTACTTACGCTTCTTGCCAGCGTTACGACGGCGGACGATGAGCTTGTCGCTCTCCTTGTTGGGGTGGCGCGTGCGGCCCTCTTTCTGGCCCCACGGGCTGACCGGGTGGCGTCCACCGGAGGTCTTGCCCTCACCACCACCGTGCGGGTGGTCGACGGGGTTCATGGCGACACCACGGACGGTCGGGCGGACGCCCTTCCAGCGCATGCGGCCGGCCTTGCCCCAGTTGATGTTCGACTGCTCGGCGTTGCCGACCTCGCCGATGGTGGCGCGGCAGCGTGCGTCGACGTTGCGGACCTCGCCCGACGGCAGGCGGAGCTGCGCGTAGGGGCCGTCCTTGGCGACGAGACGCACCGAGGCACCAGCCGAGCGGGCCATCTTCGCGCCGCCGCCGGGCTTGAGCTCGATCGCGTGGATGATGGTTCCGACCGGGATGTTCTTGAGCGGCAGGTTGTTGCCGGGCTTGATGTCGGCGCCGGGACCCGACTCGACGATGTCGCCCTGCGACAGCTTGTTCGGCGCGATGATGTAGCGCTTCGAGCCGTCGACGAAGTGCAGGAGCGCGATGCGCGCCGTGCGGTTGGGGTCGTACTCGATGTGAGCGACCTTGGCGTTGACGCCGTCCTTGTCGTTGCGACGGAAGTCGATCACGCGGTACTGGCGCTTGTGGCCACCACCGATGTGACGCGTCGTGATCCGACCGGCGTTGTTGCGGCCACCGCTCTTGGAGAGCGGACGGAGCAGCGACTTCTCCGGGGTGGAACGCGTGATCTCCGCGAAGTCGGCGACCGACGAACCGCGACGACCAGGAGTCGTGGGCTTGTACTTACGAATAGCCATTTTGTTTTCCCTCCGGGCCCTAGCCGACAGCCGTGAAGATGTCGATGGAGCCCGACTTGAGCGTCACGATGGCGCGCTTGGTGTCCTTGCGCTTGCCGGTGCCGAAGCGGGTGCGACGGGTCTTGCCGACGCGGTTCAACGTGTTGATGCTGTCGACCTTGACGTCGAAGATCTTCTCGATCGCGAGCTTGATCTCGGTCTTGTTCGACCGCGGGTCGACGATGAAGGTGTACTTGCCCTGATCGATCAGGGAGTAGCTCTTCTCGGAGACGACGGGCGCGATGATGACGTCGCGGGGGTCCTTGCCGTAGCCGCTCATGCGGTGGCCTCCTTCTTGCTCTTCGAGGCGACGAAGCCGTCGAAGGCGCTCTTCGTGAAGACGATGTCGTCGCTGACGAGGACGTCGTAGGCGTTGAGCTGGTCGAACGTGATCACGTGGACCGTGGGCACGTTGTTGACGCTCTTGCGGGTGAGCGCGTCGTCGCGGTCGATGACGACCAGGACGTGCTTGCTCGACGAGATCGTCGAGAGCAGCTCGAGTGCGACCTTGGTCGACACCGTGTCGGCGACGAAGCTCTCGACGACGTGCACGCGAGCACCGCGGGCACGGTCGGACAGAGCGCCGAGCAGAGCGGCGGCGATCATCTTCTTGGGGGTGCGCTGCGAGTAGTCACGCGGCTGCGGACCGTGGACGATGCCACCGCCGGTCATCTGGGGAGCACGGATCGAGCCCTGACGAGCGCGGCCGGTGCCCTTCTGCTTGAACGGCTTGCGGCCGGCACCGGAGACCTCGCCGCGACGCTTGGTCTTGTGCGTGCCCTGGCGAGCGGCGGCCTGCTGGGCGACGACGACCTGGTGGATGAGCGGCACGTTCGTGACGACGTCGAAGATCTCGCCGGGCAGCTCGACCGTGCTGGTCTTCACGCCCTTGGCGTCGAGGACGTCCACCGAGGTGGCCGTTGCGTTGATGGTGGCCATGAGCTACTTCCCCTTCACGGCGGTGCGGACGAAGACGATGCGGCCACGAGCGCCGGGGACGGCGCCCTTGACGAGCAGCAGACCCTTCTCGGCGTCGACGGCGTGCACCGTGAGGTTGAGGATGGTGACGCGGTCCCCACCCATGCGACCGGCCATGCGCATGCCCTTGAAGACACGGCTGGGGGTCGACGAAGCACCGATCGAGCCGGGCTTGCGGTGGTTGCGGTGCGCACCGTGCGAGGCGCTGACGCCCTTGAAGTTGTGACGCTTCATGACACCGGCGAAGCCCTTGCCCTTGGAGGTGCCGACGACGTCGACCTTCTGGCCGGCCTCGAAGGTCGCGGCCGTGAGCTCCTGGCCGAGTGCGTACTCGGCAGCGTCGGCGGTGCGGACCTCGGTGAGGTGGCGGCGGGGCGTGACGCCCGCGGCGTCGAAGTGGCCCGTGGCGGGCTTGTTCGACTTGCGGGGGTCGATGGGGCCGGCGGCGATCTGGACGGCGCTGTAGCCGTCCTTCTCGAGCGAGCGGATCTGGGTCACGACGTTGGGAGCGATCTCCACGACGGTGACGGGGACGAGCTTGTTGTTCTCGTCCCAGACCTGGGTCATGCCGAGCTTCTTGCCCAGGAGGCCCTTGACGTTCTTGGTGCTGCTGATGGTCATGGTCGCCTCCCCTAGAGCTTGATCTCGATGTTGACGTCGGCCGGGAGGTCGAGGCGCATGAGCGAGTCGACTGCCTTGGGCGTCGGGTCGACGATGTCGATGAGGCGCTTGTGCGTGCGCTTCTCGAAGTGCTCGCGCGAGTCCTTGTACTTGTGGGGCGAACGGATCACGACGACCACGTTCTTCTCGGTCGGCAGCGGCACGGGGCCGACCACCGTGGCGCCCGCGCGGGTGACCGTGTCGACGATCTTTCGCGCGGAGGTGTCGATGACCTCGTGGTCGTACGACTTCAGCCGGATGCGGATCTTCTGTCCCGCCATGTGTGACTCTCTCTCGTTCGGACGTCGCGCACCTCGGGGGCCGCCTGACGCTGTTCGCTGGGCGAACATCTGGCTCTACACGATCTCCGAGGGCTGTCGCCCTCGCGTACCGCTGTTCTGGTGTCAAGCCATCTCGGGAACGATGCGGGCGGCCGCCCGACGGGTTCCGCGCGAGAGGACCTCGGGGAGGTCATCATCGTGTCCACCGTCGCGCAGAGCTCGGCCCTGGCGGTGTTCCTGTGTGAGATGTGTCCTGCTACCCGCGGCCCAGACGTCTTGCGTCTGTGCACTGCCTGGCAGTGATCCGGCACTCGCGCACGGCGAGCTCGGAATGTTGAACTAGACGATTTTGCCACACCTGGGCACAAGCTGCAACCCGGGCGTGTCGTGGATGTCGGCCACGCTGTCGAGGGGGCCGGACGGGCCCCCTCGGGTCTTCCTCAGGCCGTCGTCAGGCCGTCTCGGCGGGGCGGAACCACGGCGGGTAGACCGCCACGCGAGGGGCCGCACCCCCGGCCTCGACCAGCAGCTGCTTGACCCGGTCGCGCATCTTGTCGTTCGGGACGCCGATCAGCATGACGGAGTCGAGCGGGACGGCGTGCGGGACGAGCACCTCGGGCTCGAGCAGGTCGGGGTCGGCGAGCGAGAAGCGGCGCACCATCGAGGAGGCGGCGTCGACGCCGGCCGCCGAGCGGACCCCCTGCACAGCGGCGTCGCGCTCGGTGACGACGAAGTCGTCCTCCAGCGCGGTCACGGGCACGACGAGCATCACGAAGTCGGTCGCCTTCGCGCTGCGGGCGGCGTCGGACCACTCGTAGCCCTCGGCACCCGAGCGGAGGACCTCCCACGCGGAGGCGTGCGGCGAGAGGGAGAAGGGCACGTGCGCGGCCACGGCGGAGCCGGAGGCGGTCGTCACGCCGGCGCGGAGGGCGCGTGTCGCCTCGGAGCTCACGTCGAGGACGGGGGCCGCCTCGGCGGCGGGGACGAGCTCGCCCGCGGCGAACACGGCGGGCAGGTTGCTCACGTGGGTCCAGTGGTAGACGCGCTGCGCCTCGAACGCGGGCGCGACGCGAGCGGCGGACTGCGCAGCGACCGCCACGGCGGCGGAGTCCCGGGCGAGGGCCGGCGTGCTGCGCAGCGACTCGGGCTTGCGCGACGGCGCGCGGCGCTTGGTGACCAGCGTCCGTGCCTGCCCGTCAGCGTCGAGCAGGGGCTCCCGCTTGCGCGGTGCGCAGATGTCGCACAGCTCTCGCTCGAAACCGTGGATGCACTCGTCAGTCACTGCAGTTGGTCCTCTCGAGCGCCCGACTCGAACGGACGCAACCCTCTACGGTACGTCATGGGGCCACCCGCTCGCGACCGCCCGTGGGGCGGCGGGGCGCCTCCTCGTCGCCGGGTCAGCGGAAGAGCAGCGACCGCACCTCGGTCTCCGCCGACCCCAGGCGGCCGGGGTCGATGGTCTCGCCGTGCAGGTAGGCGTCCACGAGACGGGGGTCGACGTACGACGAGCGGGCGACGGACGGGGTGTTGCCGAGCACGTCGGCCGCGTCGCGCATGGCCTGCGACACGGCAGCCTTCCTCCGGCCCGCTCCCGCCTGCGGGCCCGTCCTCGCGAGGCTGACCGCGGCGGCGACGGTGCCGTGAAGGGTGCGGAAGTCCTTGGCCGTGAAGTCGTCCCCAGCGCGGAGCTTCACGTACTCGTTGATCTCGGAGGCGTGCAGCGGTCGCCAAGGAGAGCCTGCCTCGGGACGCCAGGCGAGCAGGCGAGCCCGTCCGCCGCGCTGCTTGCAGCTGCGCACGACCGTCGCGAGGTCGTGGTCTCGGATCTCGGAGTCCCAGTCCTGGCCGCTCTTGCCCGGGAAGGCGAGCGAGACGACGTCGCCCGACACCTTCGCGTGCGCGCACAACAAGGTGCTGAGGCCGTGGCTGCCGTGCTGCTCGGCGTACCGCTCCGACCCGACCCGCAGGGAGCCGGTGTCGAGCATGCGGAAGGCCGCCGCGAGGGCGCGGTCACGTACCGGCTCATCGAGGCGCAGGTCGCGTGTCACGAGACGTCGCGCCGCGGGGAGGGACTCGGCCAGGGCGAGGGCGCGGTCGAATTTTAGGCGGTCCTTCTGCTCACGCCAGGTCGGGTGGTAGATGTACTGGCGCCGCCCGGCGCCGTCGACGCCCGTCGCCTGGATGTGCCCGTTCGCGTAGGGGGCGATCCAGACGTCCGTCCAGGCAGGGGGGATGCCCAGGTGCTCGCACCGCTCACGGAGCTCGGGGTCGGTGACGGTGGCGCCGTCCGCGTCACGGTAGGTGAAGCCCGCCCCGCTCCGGACGCGCGTGAGGCCCGGGGAGCTCGAGTTCGTCCTGCGGAGGCGCGGCATCAGTCGATCGAACCACCGAGGCAGGCCGCGTGGTCGGCCCCGGCACAGGAGACGCCCCGCCCTGGAGAGGACGGGGCGTCGGGAGGACCTGGGCTACTGGTCGCCGATCTTCTTGTCGGCCTGCTCTTTCGCCTGAGCGATCTTGTCGCTGTACTTGCCCCCGGTGGCCTTGTCGGCGGCGCCGGCGACGGCGTCGAGGATCGTGTCGCTGACGCCCTCGGCCTTCTCGCTCTTCAGGGCGTCCTGGACCTTGCCGTCCTTCAGGAACTCCTGGGCCTTCTTGGTGATGTCGTCGAAGCCTGCCATGGTGCGCCTCCTCTGGGCCGGCATCTCCGGCTCGCCACCACTCTGCCGCGAAAGGGCGATCGACGCACCCCCTTCGTGCCCCCGGCGCACGACGAGAGGGGCCGGGCCCTCTCGGGCCCGACCCCTCTCGGGTGTTCGGGTGGTGCTGGTGCGGCAGGTGCTACTTGAGGATCTTGACGACCGTGCCGGCGCCGACCGTGCGGCCACCCTCGCGGATGGCGAAGCGCAGGCCCTCTTCCATGGCGATGGGCTGGATCAGCTGGACGGTGATCTCAGTCGTGTCGCCGGGCATGACCATCTCGGTGCCCTCGGGCAGCGTGATGACACCCGTGACGTCGGTGGTGCGGAAGTAGAACTGCGGGCGGTAGTTCGCGTAGAACGGGTTGTGACGGCCGCCCTCGTCCTTCGAGAGGATGTAGACGTTCGCCTCGAACTCGGTGTGGGGCGTGATCGAGCCGGGCTTGACCACGACCTGGCCGCGCTCGACGTCCTCGCGCTTGGTGCCGCGGAGGAGGAGTCCGACGTTCTCACCGGCGCGCGCGTCGTCGAGGGTCTTGCGGAACATCTCGATGGCGGTGACGGTCGTCTTGGACGACTTCTCCTTGATGCCGACGATCTCGACCTCGTCGTTCGGCTTCAGGATGCCGCGCTCGACACGACCGGTGATGACGGTTCCACGACCGGTGATCGTGAAGACGTCCTCGACGGGCATGAGGAAGGGCTGGTCCGTGGCACGGACGGGCTCGGGGACGTTCTCGTCGACCTGGTCCATCAGGTCGGCGACCGTGGCGGCCCACTTCTCGTCGCCCTCGAGGGCCTTGAGAGCGGAGACCTGCACGACGGGGGCGTTGTCGCCGTCGAAGTCCTGGCTGGAGAGGAGCTCGCGCACCTCGATCTCGACGAGCTCGAGGATCTCCTCGTCGTCGACCATGTCGGACTTGTTGAGGGCCACGACGATGTAGGGCACGCCGACCTGGCGGGCGAGCAGGACGTGCTCACGCGTCTGGGGCATCGGGCCGTCGGTGGCGGCGACCACGAGGATCGCGCCGTCCATCTGAGCGGCGCCGGTGATCATGTTCTTGATGTAGTCGGCGTGACCGGGAGCGTCGACGTGAGCGTAGTGACGCTTCTCCGTCTGGTACTCGACGTGCGAGATGTTGATCGTGATGCCGCGCTGCTTCTCTTCGGGCGCGTTGTCGATCTGGTCGAAGGCCGACGCCTCGTTGAGGGTCGGGTACTTGTCGTGCAGCACCTTGGTGATCGCCGCGGTGAGCGTGGTCTTGCCGTGGTCGACGTGACCGATCGTTCCGATGTTGACGTGCGGCTTGGTCCGCTCGAACTTGGCCTTAGCCACTGTGGGTCCTCCTCAGGACTCGGTTGCAGTGGGGCCGGGGGCCGGGTCGATGACCCGGCCTACCGGACACTGCGGATTGGTGTGTGTACATGTTACGCGGTCGAGGAACGGCCGCGAGATTCGGGACTATTCGCCCTTGTTCTTCTGGATGATCTCCTCGGCGACGGCCGAGGGGACTTCCTGGTACGACTCGAACGTCATCGAGTAGACGGCACGACCCGAGGTCTTCGACCGCAGGTCTCCGACGTAGCCGAACATCTCCGACAGCGGCACGCTGGCCCGAACGACCTTCACACCACTGGCGTCTTCCATCGACGAGATCTGCCCGCGTCGCGAGCTGAGGTCGCCGATGACGTCGCCCATGTACTCCTCGGGCGTACGCACCTCGACCGCCATGAGCGGCTCGAGGAGAACGGGCTGGGCCTTGCGAGCCGCCTCTTTGTAGGCGATCGACCCAGCGATCTTGAAGGCCATCTCCGACGAGTCGACGTCGTGCGCCGCACCGTCGAGGAGCAGCGCCCGGACGCCCACCGTCGGGTAGCCCGCGAGGACTCCGACCTGCATGGCGTCCTGGATGCCGGCGTCCACCGAGGGGATGTACTCCCGCGGGACGCGGCCGCCGGTGACCTTGTTGACGAACTCGTAGGTCGACTCCGCCGTGACCTCGAAGGGCTCGAGCGCGATCTGGACCTTGGCGAACTGACCCGACCCACCGGTCTGCTTCTTGTGGGTGTAGTCGTAGCGCTCGATGCCCTTCTTGAGCGTCTCGCGGTAGGCCACCTGCGGCTTGCCGACGTTCGCCTCGACGTTGAACTCGCGCTTCATGCGGTCGACGAGGATGTCGAGGTGGAGCTCGCCCATGCCCTTGATGACCGTCTGGCCGGTCTCGGCGTTGAGCTCGACGCGGAACGTCGGGTCCTCCTCGGCGAGCTTCTGGATGGCCAGCGAGAGCTTCTCCTGGTCGGCCTTCGTCTTCGGCTCGATGGCGACCTCGATGACGGGCTCGGGGAACGTCATCGACTCGAGCACGATCTGCTCGGACGGGTCGCACAGCGTGTCACCGGTGGTGGTGAACTTCAGGCCGATGACCGCGTAGATGTGGCCGGCGGTGACGCTGTCGACCGGGTTCTCCTTGTTGGAGTGCATCTGGAAGATCTTGCCGATGCGCTCCTTCTTGTCCTTGGTCGAGTTGATGACCTGGGCACCCGACTCGATCGAGCCGGAGTACACGCGGACGTAGGTGAGGCGACCGAAGAAGGGGTGCACCGCGACCTTGAAGGCGAGGGCCGAGAACGGCTCGCTCGACTCGGGCTTGCGGATGATGATCTTCTCGGCGTCACGGACGTCGTGGCCCTCCATGGGAGGCACGTCGAGCGGCGAGGGGAGGTAGTCGATGACCGCGTCGAGCATCGGCTGGACGCCGCGGTTCTTGAACGCGGAGCCGCAGAAGATCGGGTAGAGCTCGCTGTTGACCGTCATCTTGCGGACAGCGCCCTTGATCTCGTCGATCGTGAGCTCTTCGCCGCCGAAGTACTTCTCGAGCAGCACGTCGTCCGACTCGGCGACCGTCTCGAGGAGCTTGGCGCGGTACTCCGCGGCCTTCTCCTTGAGGTCGTCCGGGATCTCCTCGATCTCGTACTTCGCACCCAGCTCGACGTCTCCCTTGGAGTCGCCGCGCCACGTCAGCGCGCGCATCTCGACCAGGTCGACGACGCCCTCGAACGAGGACTCCGCACCGATCGGGAGCTGCATGACGAGGGGCTTGGCACCCAGGCGGTTGATGATCGTGTCGACCGTGAAGTAGAAGTCGGCGCCGAGCTTGTCCATCTTGTTGACGAAGCAGATGCGGGGCACGTCGTACTTGTCGGCCTGACGCCAGACGGTCTCGGACTGGGGCTCGACGCCCTCCTTGCCGTCGAACACGGCGACCGCGCCGTCGAGGACGCGGAGCGAGCGCTCGACCTCGACCGTGAAGTCGACGTGGCCGGGGGTGTCGATGATGTTGATCTGGTTCTTGTTCCAGAAGCACGTCGTCGCGGCGGACGTGATCGTGATGCCGCGCTCCTGCTCCTGCGCCATCCAGTCCATCGTGGCCGCACCGTCGTGGACCTCACCGATCTTGTGGGTGATGCCGGTGTAGTACAGGATGCGCTCGGTCGTCGTCGTCTTGCCAGCATCGATGTGCGCCATGATGCCGATGTTGCGGACCTTGTTCAGGTCGGTGAGCACGTCCTGTGCCACAGGTTCCTCCGAAGGGGTAGGTGGGGAAAGCGGGAGCCGAGGAGGCGCGGTGCACGTCGTGCGCACACCGCGCCTCCGTGGCTGTTACCAGCGGTAGTGCGCGAAGGCCTTGTTCGCCTCGGCCATCTTGTGAGTGTCCTCACGGCGCTTGACAGCGGCGCCGAGGCCGTTGGAGGCGTCGAGGATCTCGTTCATGAGGCGCTCGGTCATCGTCTTCTCGCGACGAGCCTTGGCGTAGGTGGTGAGCCAGCGGAGCGCGAGCGTGTTCGCGCGGTGCGGCTTGACCTCGACGGGGACCTGGTAGGTCGAGCCGCCGACGCGGCGCGAACGCACCTCGAGGGTCGGGCGCACGTTGTCGAGCGCCTTCTTCAGCGTGACGACGGCATCCTGGTCGTTCTTGGCGGAGACGCCGGCGAGAGCACCGTAGACGATGCGCTCGGCGAGGCCCTTCTTGCCGTCGAGGAGGATCTTGTTGACGAGCTGGCTGACGATCGGCGCACCGTAGACCGGGTCGGCGACGACGGGGCGCTTGGGCGCGGGTCCTTTACGAGGCATTACTTCTTGTCCTTCTTCGCACCGTAGAGGCTACGAGCCTGCTTGCGGTTCTTCACGGCCTGGGTGTCGAGGGCGCCACGGACGATCTTGTAGCGCACGCCGGGGAGGTCCTTCACACGACCGCCGCGCACGAGCACCATCGAGTGCTCCTGCAGGTTGTGGCCCTCGCCGGGGATGTAGGCGGTGACCTCGGTGCCGTTGGAGAGCTTCACACGGGCGACCTTGCGGAGCGCGGAGTTCGGCTTCTTGGGGGTGGTGGTGTACACGCGGGTGCACACGCCACGCTGCTGGGGGTTGGACCGCAGGGCGGGGGCCTTGGTCTTGACGACCTTCGGCGTGCGTCCCTTGCGGACCAGCTGCTGGATGGTTGGCACTGGTTCTCCTTGGTTGCGCTCTGCTCTCGGCCGGTGCTGCGCCGTGCAGTGCTCTGCTCTGTCCGACCGGATGGTCGGCGTCCTCGTCTCGTCGGGACCGGGCCACATGAGGCCCTGCCCCGCCCGGCGACCGCCGCGTGACGAGCACGCGGAGCAGCTGGGGGACGGTGTGACCCTGCTCGTGCCGGGTCGTCGACCGTGGTACGAGCGGGATTTTCGGGCGCGCGATGAAGCGCACACCCGATAGAGCATAGCTTCGGCCAGGGGGTTAATCAAATGTCTCCGGGCTGCGACGGGACGCCCACGGCGAACGGCCAGGCGCCTCCCCGCCCGGTCAGCGGGCGGGCTCGGCCCTCGAGAGCAGCAGCGTGCCGAGCACGACGAGGGCGGCGCAGACGACCGCGCCGAGCACGAACGGCGACAGCGCGTAGCGGGCGGCGAAGAGCACCAGCCAGACGACCTCGCCGCGCACCACGGCGTAGCCGACGCTCCCGACGAGGAGCATGACCGCCCAGACGGCGGCGGCCGCGGAGACGACGGCGGGCCAGGGGCTCGGAGGCACGGGTCGGGGACCGGGGACGCCGCCGCCCTCGTCTCCGGGGCGCGGGCCCCGGCGGGCCGGGCGGGCGTCGTGCAGGGGCTGGGCGGGGAACGTTCCCCGCACCTCCGGCGCTCCCCCGTCGCGGGCGTCGGCGAGCGCGGCCGAGCGCATCAGGGCCAGGAGGACGACGAGGAGCGCAGAGCCGCCCATGGCCGGGCCGAGGAAGGGGCCCGCGTCGGGCTCGCCGATGACGTCGCGGTCGAGCAGCAGGCTCTCGAAGCCGGCCGTCGCCACGAGCAGGGCGCCGAAGAGGACGCTCGCCATCAGGGCGTAGACGGCACGTGTCATGAGGTGAGGGTACGCCGCGGGACGTCCGCAGGCGTCGGGCCAGGACGGGTGCGGGCGGCGGAAGAGCCCGGCTCGTCCCTGTGGAGGGAGGAGCCGGGCTCTGGGCGCTCAGCCGAGCGCAGGAGGCGCGGGTCGGCCGGTCAGCGACCGCTGGCGGTCGTGTCCGTGCCCTCGTCGGTGCCCTCGGCCTGCGTCGGCGCCGTCGTCGTGGCGTCGCCGTCGGCGGGGGCGGTGTCGCCGTCCTGGAGGACGAAGACGAGGCCGCCGACCGTCCAGGTCTGGCCCTCGGCGGTCTCGCTGCCCTCCTCGGGCTCGCTGCTCGTGATGGCGGTCACGAGGAACAGGCGCGGGCCCTTCTGGATGCGGTCGACGAAGTCCAGCGCCTGGTCGTACGAGCCCTGGATGTCGACGGTGACGGCGATCGTGGAGAAGTTCGCCGTCGTCACGGCTGGGTCGGTGACGGTCGCCGGCGCGGTCGGCAGGGCGGCCTCGGCCGGCGCGGCGGCAGCAGCGTCGGCGCTGCCGTCCGTGCCCTCCGACGACTCGGTCCCCTCCGCGGGCGCCGCCGCAGCCGGAGCCGTCGCGGACGCCGGTGCGACGTAGGACACGGGGTCAGCCGTCGTGAACGACGTCACCACGGTGCCGGCCTCGCCGGCCATCGTGTCGAGCTGCCGGATGAGAGCGGGCATGTCGGGTGCTGCGGGCACGGACGCCAGCTTGGAGTCGCGCTCCGCCTCCAGGCCCGGCAGCCCTTCGTTCTCGGCGATCAGCTGCTCGACGGCCGCCCGGATGCCCTCGTTCTGCTGGTCGACGGTCGCCTTCTGCGTGGCTGCGGTCGAGGCGGCCGTCAGCTGCGGCTGCACGCCGAGGAGGAAGCCGAGGGCGAGCACGGCGACGCCGCTCACCATCGCGATGATCAGCTTGATGCGGTTGCGGTCCATCAGGTCACTCGCTCTCAGCGGGGGCGAAGCGGTTGGAGAACGCGCCCTGGTCGATGTGCATGGTCACGGTCGCCTCGTAGACGCCCTCCTCGAGGGTGACCGAGCCGGGGGTGGCGTCCGTGTAGCCGGGCAGGGTGGCCAGGCCGTCGAGCCAGTCCGGGACGCTCGGCAGCGTCGCGCTCTGGGCCGTGAAGGTCACGGTGCCGACGCGGGCGCCCTGCAACGGAGTGTCCGACTGCTGGTACTCGGCGATGGGCGAGGCCTGGTCGATCGTGATCGTCGTCACGGTGACGCCGGCGGGCAGGGTCGCCTGAATCTGCGCGAGGTAGGAGGGCCAGGGGATCTCCGCGGCGCCGGCGACCGTCTGCGCGGCGGTGAGCAGCTGGATGTCCGACTTGACCTCGCGGACCTCGGTGTACTTGCCCTGCTCCATCAGGAGCTGCTGGGTCTCGGCCTGCGAGGCGAGCAGCTCGTCGTTCGCCTGGATCGAGACGATCGTGGCCCCTCCCGCACCGATGGCGACGACGACGGCCGCGACGGCCACCCCCATCCAGGCACGACGGACGACGATGCCCGTGTGCCGCTCGGCACGGACCTCCGGGGGCAGCAGGTCGACGCGGGGCAGTCCCCCGACGACCGCCGTGGCGGTCTTCTTCGTGCGGCTCATGCGGCGCTCCCCAGTGCGAGCCCGAGGGCCACGGTCATGTCGGAGGCGCGTCCGCGGAGGGTGGCCTCGTCGACGTTCTTGCCGAACGCGACGGTGGCGAACGGGTCGGCGACGACCACGGGCAGGCGCGTCACCTCGGACAGCGCGTCCGGGAGCCCCGGCAGCAGGGCGCCGCCCCCGGCGAGGACGATCTGCGAGATCGTCTCGGTCGACCGGGTGTTGACGAAGTACTGGACGGTGTTGCGGAAGCTGCCGAGCAGCTCGTTCACCGACTCGAAGATGGCGGCCGACGAGGCCTGCTCCTCGGCGTTGGTGATCACGGTGCTGAGGCCTCGTTGACGCTTGACGGCCACCGCCTCCTCGACCGAGATGCCCCGCTTGGCGACGATCGCCTGCGTGACGTCGTCGCCGCCCGAGGGGATGATGCGGACGAACTGCGGCACGCCGTCGGTCGCGACGATCACGGACGAGGTGCTGTGGCCGATCTCGATCAGGGCGACGGTGCCGGTGAGGCCGGGGCGGTTGACCAGGAGGCGCGTGTTCGCGAACGGGATGAGGTCGACTCCCATGGTCGACAGCCCGGCGAGCTTGCTGGCGCGGACGTTGCCGAGGACGGCGTCCTTGACGGCGGCGATGAGCAGCCCGTTGAGCACGGGGCCGTTCTCGCCCTCGCTCTCCTTGTAGGGGTAGAAGTCGAGCAGCGCGTCGGCGACGGGAACGGGCAGCATGTCCTGCACCTGGAACGGCAGCGACTCGCGGATCCGCTCGCGCGACGCCTTCGCCACGGTCAGGTCGCGGGCCAGCACGCGCTGGTTGCCCATGCCGAGCACGACGTTCTTGCTCTTGAAGCCGCCGGCGCTCCAGAGCTGCTTGAGGGCGCTGGCGACGGTCTGCGGCTCGAGCACTTCTCCGCGGCTGGCAGCACCGTCGCTGAGGGCCATCTCGGAGAAGCGGACGACGGTGGGCCGCGGCTTGTCGACGTCGGCGACCTCGACCGCACGGAGCGATCGGCTGCCGATGTCGACGCCGACGATGTTCTTCGTCATGGGGTGGTCTCTTTTCTGCGTGAGGTCGGGGTCACGCGACGCTGAGTAGCTGGAGGTAGGAGGCGGCGACGATGCCGCCGACGAGCACGCCGACCCAGGCGCCCGCGAGCATCCAGGGGCCGAAGGGGATGCCGCCGGTGCGCTGGGCACGACGGGTGGCGAGCAGGACGATCGAGAAGAGGCCGCCGAGCAGGAACGCGGCGAACGCGCCGACGACGAGCTCGCCCCAGCCGAGCCAGCCGAGCCAGAGGCCCAGCACGCCGGCGAGCTTGACGTCGCCGAGGCCCATGGCCCCGGGCTTGACGAGCGCGAGGGCCAGGTAGAAGACGAACAGGGCGGCCATGCCGACCACGCCGCGGAGCAGCGCGTCCCACTCGCCCGACAGGGCCGAGGAGGCCCCGAGCAGCACGAGGCCGACCGCGTACGACGGCAACACGATCGCGTCGGGCAGCCGGTGGTGCTCGACGTCGATGATCGCGAGCGCGACGCTCGCGCCGGCCAGCCAGAGGAACGCGACGAGCTCGAGCAGCGCGGCGACGAGCGGGGCGGCCTCGATGGGCACGTCGCCGAGCGGCCAGATGCGGGCGGCCACGACGACGAAGAACAGGCCCGTGGCGAGCTCGACGATCGGGTAACGGGCGGAGATGGCCGTCCGGCAGCTGCGGCAGCGGCCGCGGAGGGCGAGCCAGCTCAACACGGGCACGTTGTCGTACGCCTTGATCGGCGAGTGGCAGCCGGGGCAGGCGCTCGGCGGCGACGCGATCGACATGCCCGCGGGGACGCGGTGGACGACGACGTTCAGGAACGAGCCGATCAGGAGGCCGAGGCCGCCGGCGGTGAGGGCGGCGAGGAGGAGGGCGGTCACGGGACGAGCTCCTTGCCCGAGGCCGCGACGGCGGTCTTGCTCTCGACGACCTGCGTGACGCCGTAGCTGGTCGAGACGGGCGAGAGGAACTTGGGCGGGGCCGTGTAGCGCATGCGCGGGTCGTAGACGTAGGCCTTCGTGTAGCCGCTGTCGCCGTTCCCGCTGGTCGCGACGGGGCCGCGGAACTTCTGCGAGATCGAGCCGAGGACCTGCAGGGTGCCCTTGGGCTTGCCGCTGTCGGCGGCGTAGTTCTGGACCGTGAACGTGTGCGAGACGGAGAGGATGGCTGCCTGGATGACACGGTTCGACTTCGTGCGGTCGATGAGCCCGATGTCCGGGTTCTTGCTGGTGCCGTAGTTCTTGACCGGGTTGTAGACGTAGACGGCGTTCGTGCCGACGAGGCCGAGCATGTCCTTCGAGACGTCGGAGTACTTCACGTCGCCGGTGACGTAGACGAAGTTCTGCGCGGCGACGGTCACGTTGCCCTGGAGCGTGCCCTGGACGAAGACGTCGCCTGCGGTGCAGCTGTAGGTGGCGTTCACCTCGTCCTTGGCGGGGAACCCCAGCCCGTTGCCGGCGGCCGAGTCGTCCGCGTTGCGGCAGCTGAAGTTCGTCGGCTTCCCGCTCCAGTAGTTGACGTCGGTCGACGACGCCGGGACGTCCTGGACGTAGACCAGGTTGTTCGCCGGGACCGTGACGTCCTGCCCGCCGACGCTGCCGAGCGTGCCGCCCTTGGCGCCGTCGCCCGGCGTGCCGCACATCGCAGGGGCCGAGCCCTTGCTCGGGTCGGACTCGATCTGCGTGGCCTTCGTGTAGGGCGAGTAGACGTTCATCGTGCCGGCGGACTTGAACGTGATGCGGGTGGGGCCCGTGTAGAGGCACCCGGGGTTCGGGACGGTGGTCGTCTTGAGGTCGGTCCGCGTCTCCTGGCGCATGGCCTCGTTGGTCTGAGGCATGGTGATCGCCTGGGCGTAGGCGGGCTTCGACTGGCCGCCGAAGCTCGGCGTCCCCGTGCAGTTGGTGCCCGTGACCGCGACGTACCGGTTGGACCGGGTGCTCGAGGTCGTGGTCGCCCCCTTGAACTGGGTGCCGCCGCAGACCCTCATGGTGTCGTTGGTGTGCATCGGGCCGTCGATGACGTCCGTCGCCGAGAACTGGATGGTCGTGCAGCTGGGCCGCTCGGTCACCGCCCACTCGTACTTGGGCGAGCACGATGCACTCGAGAGCACCGGGTCGCTGATCTCGTAGTCGGTGAAGTAGACGTAGTCGAGGAACCCGTCCTGCTTCAGGTCGGCCACGACCGACCGCGTCGTGTCGCCGACCCGGCCCGTCGACCGGATGCGCAGCGTGCCGGCGGTCGAGTACTTCGAGTTGTCGACCTCGTACCGGTACGAGGCGCCCGTGCCGTCGCCGACCGTCTGCCAGCTTCCCGCCGTGCCCTTGCCGAACGCTGGGTTGCCGTCGGTCCCGGTGAAGGTGGAGCCCGTGCTGAAGGCCGTGACCTTCGCACCGTACTGGCTGTAAGCGTTGTTGTTGGCGAGCTTGCTCTGGTAATCCTCGACGCCGGCGTAGGCGGCCGCGATGGCCGCGTTGAAGTCGGAGTCGTCGCGGGCCTTGACCGTGCCGCTCACCGCGACGGACGCCATGGTGACGCTGAGCAGCAGCAGGACGGCACCGAGCCCGATGACGCTGGCCAGGGCGACGCCGCGGTCGGCTCCGTCGCGGCGGAGCCGGACGAGGCGGGCGTGCAGGAGGCGGATCATCAGAGGTCCCTGGCGATGTCGAGGTTGGGCAGGCCCACCGTGTTGACGAGCGTGGTGGAGGCGGCGGAGGTGTTGGCCGTCCCCGCCTGGACGCGGACCCGGACCGCGGCGATCGAACCGATCTTGGCTGCGGGGACCGCGCCGGCGGCGAGCGAGATGGTGGCGCCGTCGGCGTCGACGTAGGCGAAGAGGTCGGTGCCCGTCACGAGGGGAGACGCGACGGTGCGGGTCGTGGGCGTGGTGCCGAAGGTCCAGAAGCCGTCGGTGGAGACGACGCCGGGCCAGGTCTTCTCCTTGAGGGCGGCGCCGTCGAGGTAGTACTGCACCATCACCGGGGTCGCGTCGGACGAGCCGAGGTTGACGTACGCGTAGACGGTGACGGCGTTGGCCGCCGCCTGCGGGAAGGCGGCGTCGGGCAGGGTCTGGCCCTTGACGGGGTTCTCGGTCGCGGCACGGAGAGTGCGGGTCACGGCCGTCATGCCGTTGGTGGCGACGCGTGTGGCCGAGTCGATCGACTGCGTCTGCGAGGAGGCGCGCGAGGCGCTGACCATGAAGCCGCCGGTGATGGCGATGAGGATCGCGAAGACCATCATGGCGACGAGCAGCTCGGCCAGGCTGACGCCGGCGTCGCGCCGCTCACGGAGCGCGGCGAGGGAAGCACGGAGGCGGGTCACGGGGTCAGCCCCCGCGGGTCGAGCGTGATGGTCTTGGTCGGCATGTCGATCGATCCGCGTGTCCGGAGCACGGAGTCCTGGGGGTTGACCTGGTTGCTCGACGTGATCAGCCCGAGGTTGAGCAGGTCCGTCACCGTGTAGAACGACCACGTCCCGAACGGCAGGGCCAGCAGGGTGTCCTTCGTGACGGCGGCGAACGTGTAGGTGGACGGGACCAGGCACCCGGGGTCGCCGGCTGCGCCCGTCTTCTGCTGCACGGCCACGACCTTCACCGTGCCGCTGATCTTGCTGAGCTGCAGCACGCCCATCGGTACGCCGACCGTGGCCGACCCGCCGGGGGCAGCGCCCACGGGCACGGG
Source organism: Frigoribacterium sp. CFBP 13729 (assembly GCF_014841875.1). NCBI lineage: Bacteria > Bacillati > Actinomycetota > Actinomycetes > Micrococcales > Microbacteriaceae > Frigoribacterium > Frigoribacterium sp. CFBP 13729. The sequence continues at coordinate 56,311 of NZ_JACYUR010000003.1, forward strand.
GGCTGCCCCGATGGCCTTGTCGGCCGCGGGCGTGACCCACGCGGCAGGATCGGGCGAGAGGCAGCTCGACACGACGTTCGTCTTGGGGTCCGTGCTCGGGTCGAGGTGCTTGCCGGCCACGACGGCGTAGCCGCCCGAGAAGGGGAACAGCTTCGCCGGCTTCGTGGCGGCGGCGGACATCGTGTAGTCGCCCACCACGGTGCTGCGGAACGTCACGTCGAGGTTGCCGGGCAGCACCACGGGGCTCGGGAAGTTCGTCGCGAAGTTCGTCTGCAACGAGATGGCCGTGTCGTAGGAGAAGGAGGCGGTGCCGGCCCCGCCGGCCGAGACGGTGACGGGGGTGGTCGTCTGGGTGGCGGCCTGGTCGAGGCCGACCATGCCGGCCTTCGAGATGGTCACGTCGTAGTTGCCGGGGGCGACCTTGAGGGCGTAGGTGCACCCGGAGCTGTCGGTCGGGTCCAGAGCAGGGGGCGTGACGGCGCCGTTGGGGTCCTTGGCGGCCGCCTTGACGGTCGCAGTCACGCCCTCGGCGCCGGCGCCGGACGCGCCGATGACCGACACGACGATCGTGCCCTTCGCGGGGTCGTTGATCCGGCCGTTGGGCGCCAGGACGGTGGCGGAGGTGATCGGGGCGCTGACCGTGCGCTGGCCCGCGTAGGTGACCGAGACCTGCACCCGCTTGTACTGCAGGGTGCCGGTGCCGGTGCCGCAGGCGGTCGAGTTCGTGGCGGAGGTCGTCCACTCGGCGCTCCGCGCGATGGTGAACGTGGTGCCGCCGACCTCGGTGACCCAGGTCTTGGAGACGACGCTGAAGACGTCGTCCACGCTGCGGAGCAGGTCGATCTCCTGCGCGGCGAGGTTGGTGGCGACCGCCCGGGCCCGCGATTCGCGGGTGAGGACGAGCGAGTTGGTGATCGTGTAGGCGACCCCGACGGAGATGATCGTGAACACCATCATCGCGACGATGACCTCGACGAGGCTGAGTCCGGCGTCGCGCTGCGCCGGGGAGGCGGGGCGGAGGACGTCGTCGATGCGTCGGAACATGGTGGGTCACCTCCCGGTCGGGTTCGAGGGTGCGTGCAGGGGGCGGAGGGTGCGATGGGGAGGTGCAGCCGTCCAGGCCGCACCTCCCCTGCGCGTTACGCGGCGGTGCAGCCCGCGGGGAGGGTCACGGTGGCGGTGACCTGGGTGACGCCGGACGACTCGGTGGCGAAGAACACGTTGCCCGTCACGCTCTTGGCGGTCAGGCAGAACGTGGTCGGAGCCGTGCCCGTGCCCTTGGCGTACTTGATGTTGCCGTCGACCGCATCGCCCTTGGTGTACCCAGCCGCAGCGATGCCATCGACAGCGCCGACGTTCGTGTTGGTCGCGGGGAGCGAGCCGGTGTTCGTCTGGACCGTCACGATGGCGGTCTTCGCGTTGCCGACGTCGCTCTTGACCGACGAGTCCTTGGCGTTGTTCTGCACGCCGAGGTACACGGGGATGGCGATCGCGGCGAGGATGCCGATGATGATGACGACGACGAGGAGCTCGATGAGCGTGAAGCCCTTGTCCTTGTCCTGGGCGAGGTCCTGGCGGCGGGCGGAGAGCTTGCCCATGAGTGCGAAGTACATGACTGGTCCGTTCGAGATCGGGTGCGGGAGAGGTGATCGGAGGCGGTCACGTCGTTCCCGCCGGAGATGACTCTCCCAGCCCCCGAGACCCGCGAGAATCCCGCAGACGGGGGGTTTATGCCGGCGACACGGCCCCAGTCCGGGTCACCCCCGAAAGGGCAGAACCCCTGTTCAGGGGTCACCAGCAAAGCGACACCCGTTGCACACGACGAAGGGCCCGACCGATGGTCGGGCCCTTCGGGCAGAACGGCGCAGCGCCTACTTGATCAACGACGTGATCTGGAAGATCGGCAGGTACAGCGCGACGATCATGCCGCCCACGACGACGCCGAGGAACGCGATCAGCAGCGGCTCGATGAGGGCCGTGAGCGACTCCGTGGTCGACTTCACTTCCTGGTCGTAGAAGTCCGCCACCTTCTCGAGCATCGTCTCGAGGGAGCCCGCGTCTTCACCGACCGAGATCATCTGCGTGACCATCGGCGGGAAGACCCCGGAGGCGGTCAGGGGCGCGGCGATGGACTCGCCCTGCCGCACCGACTCCGCGACCTCGACCAGCGCCTCCTCGAGCACGTAGTTGCCCGAGACCTCGCCGACGATCCGCAGGGCGGTGAGGATGGGGACGCCGGCCCCGATCATGTTCGAGAAGTTGCGCGAGAAGCGGGCGATCGCGATCTTGCGCAGCAGCTCGCCGAACACCGGCAGCTTGAGCTTCAGCGGGTCGAGCTTCGAACGGACCTTGACCGAGTTCTTGTTCGTCTTCCACCAGATCGACCCGCCGATGCCGCCGATGATGAGCACCGGCAGCACGTAGGGCATGGCCCGAGACGCGTAGACGAGCATCATCGTGGGCAGGGGGAGCTGGCCGCCGAGGTTCGTGAACATGTCCTGGAAGATGGGCACGATGAAGGTCAACATGATGATCACCGCGAGCAGGGACATCACGAGCACGACGACCGGGTAGGTCATCGCCGACTTGATCGTGGATCGCAGCGCCACCTCCTTCTCGAAGTTGTCCGCAGTCGACTCGAGCGCCTTGTCCAGGAACCCGCCGACCTCGCCGGCCCGGATCATGTTGATCATCAGGGGCGGGAAGTGCTTGTCGTGCTTGCCGACCGCGTCGGAGAACGAGACGCCGGTCTCGACGTCGTCGCGCACCTCCTGCATGACCTTCTGCAGCGTCTTGTTGTCGACCTGGTCGGCGAGGATCGTCAGGGTGCGCAGCAGCGACAGGCCGGACGCGATCATGGTCGCCATCTGGCGCGACATGACCGCGATCTCCTTCATCTTGACGCCGCCGCCGCCGAGGCCGCCGATCGAGATCTCGCGCTGCAGGCCGGTGCCGTCGCTCGCCGCGGCGATCGAGATGGGCTGCACGCCCATCGTGCGCAGGCGGGTGACGACGGCGCCCTCGCTGGACGCGTCGACCTTGCCCTTGACGACCTTGCCGGCCGAGTCGCGGCCCTTGTAGGCGTAGGCGGTGCTGGTGGCCATCAGTTGCTCCCGATCGAGAAGGCGTCGCCGAAGTCGATGCCGGCGTCGAGGCCGGTCGTCTCGGCCTTGTTGATCACACGGGTGACGAGACGGTCGAAGCCCTCGGCGTCGTGCACCTTCTCCATCGCGGCCTTGTGCGTGACGGTGCCGGTGTTGACGAGGTCGGCCAGCTTCTGGTCCATCGTGTGCATGCCGAGGTCGCGCCCCGCCTGCATCGACGACGCGATCTGGTACGTCTTGCCCTCGCGCACGAGGTTGCCGATGGCCGGGGTCATCATCATGATCTCGGTCGCGACGACACGGCCCTTGCCGCCCGCCTTCGGCAGCAGCGTCTGGCAGACGACGCCTTGGAGCGTCGACGCGAGCTGGGTGCGCACCTGGTCCTGCTGGTGCGGCGGGAACACGTCGATCACACGGTCGATCGTCTGCGCGGCGCTCTGCGTGTGCAGGGTCGCGAACACGAGGTGGCCGGTCTCGGCGGCGGTCAGCGCGACCGAGATGGTCTCGAGGTCGCGGAGCTCGCCGATCAGGATGACGTCGGGGTCCTGGCGCAGCACGTGCTTGAGCGCGTTCGCGAAGCTGTGCGTGTCGTGGCCGACCTCGCGCTGGTTGACGATCGCCTTCTTGTGCTGGTGCATGAACTCGATCGGGTCCTCGACCGTCACGATGTGGTCGGCGCGCGTGCGGTTGACCAGGTCGATCAGGGCGGCGAGGGTCGTCGACTTGCCCGAGCCGGTGGGGCCCGTGACGAGCACGAGGCCACGGGGCAGCTTCGCGAAGCGACTGACGACCTCGGGCACGCCCAGGTCGGCGAGCTGCTTGATCTCGGTCGGGATGAGGCGGAAGGCCGCTCCCATCGCGCCGCGCTGCTGGTAGAAGTTCACGCGGAAGCGCGACTCGTCCGACAGCGAGTAGGCGAAGTCGAGCTCGAGCCGCTCGTCGAAATGCTCCTTCATCGCCGGGGTGAGCAGGCTGGTCAGGGCTGCGGAGACCGTCGGGGCGTCCCAGGGCTCGCCACCGGCGAGGGCGGGCTGGAGGCCGCCGTCCACGCGGAGGGTCGGGGCGGCGTCGACCGTGACGTGCAGGTCGGAGGCGCCCTGCAGCACGACCTCGCAGAGCGCCGCGATGAGCGCGGGGTGCGCGACCGTGCGGGCGTGCTCGTGCAGCTCGATGCCGGGTCGGGACTCGACCTGGGCGGCGGGGGGCGCCTCCTCGGCGGCGTGCTGCGCGCTGGACGGCGCGAACGACGGCACGCGCAGCAGGCCGCCGTCGCCGAGCTGGGGCGAGGCGGGCGCCGGGGCGGCGGAGTGCGAGGGAGCCGAGGAGGCGGCGGGCACGACCGGCGAGGTCGGCGCGGCCGACGACACGTCGGGCAGCGAGGGGGCCGAGGAGGCGGCGGCCGCGGCGTCGAGGGCGGTCTCGGCGGCGAGGGCTGTGTCGGCTGGCAGGTACGGCGGCATGAACGCCTGCGGTGCCGCGGCCGAGCCGACCTCGCCCACGGCGGGGCTGGCCGTGGCGACCTGGGCAGCCGAGTCGTCGAAGTCGTCGAAGCGAGGGTCGCTCCACGGGGTGCGGGCGGCCATGCCGCCGCCCTCGAGGGCGCTCGCGAGCCGCGCGGCGCGACGGCTGGTCGGCGCGGGGGTGGGGCTCCAGCCGAGCACCGCCTCCCCGCCGGCGTCGTCCATCGTGTAGACCGGGCCTCGGTCGGCCTCGTCGATGTGCGGCGCCAGCGTCGGCGGCGCCTTCGGCAGCTCCCACTCGGTCGCGGGGGTGTGGGTGCTCAGGTCGTTGCCGGGCGTGCCCGGGGTCCAGCCGTCGGCCGGGTCGACCTGGTCGGGGATCTCGAAGACGTTGTCGCTCATGCGGGCGTTCCCTCGGGTGCGGTGCAGCGGGCGGTGCGGACGGGTGCGGGGCGGGTGCGGACGGGCGAGGCGCTCACGCGACGACCCGCAGGATCTCTTCGACGCTGGTCAGGCCGAGCTTCGCCTTGGCCCAGCCGTCGTGGCGGAGGCTGACCATGCCCTGCTCGGTGGCGACGCGGGCGATCTCGGCGCTCGACGCCCGGGCGACGGCGAGGCGCTCGATCTCCTCGGAGACGCTCATCACCTCGTGCAGGGCGATGCGACCGCGGTAGCCGGTGTTCGAGCACTGCGCGCAGCCGACGGGCTGGTAGACGAGCGGCGCGGGCTCGTCGAGGCGCACCGGGAACCGCAGGTGCTCGAGCTGGCGGGGCGTGTACGAGGTCGGCGTCTTGCAGCGGTCGCAGAGGCGGCGCGCGAGGCGCTGGGCGACGACGCAGTCGATCGCGCTGCCGACGAGGAACGGCTCGATGCCCATCTCGGTGAGGCGGGTGATCGCGCTCGGGGCGTCGTTCGTGTGCAGCGTGCTGAGCACGAGGTGGCCGGTCAGCGACGCCTCGATGGCGATCTGCGCCGTCTCGTGGTCGCGGATCTCGCCGAGCAGGACGACGTCGGGGTCGGACCGCAGGATGCTCCGCAGCGCGCCGGCGAAGGTGAGGCCCGCCTTGGGGTTCACCTGCACCTGGTTGATGCCGTCCATCCGGTACTCGACCGGGTCCTCGACGGTGATGACGTTGATCTCGGGGCGCGCGACCGCGTTGAGCGTCGTGTAGAGCGTCGTCGACTTGCCCGAGCCCGTGGGGCCGGTCACGAGGATCATGCCGTAGGGCTTCGAGTACGACGCGGCGTAGACGTCGAAGTTGCGCTCGAGCAGGTTGAGGTCGCGGAGGCTCATCGACGTGTTCGAGTTGTCGAGGATCCGCATGACGACCTTCTCGCCCCACACGGTCGGCAGCGTCGCGACGCGGAGGTCGATCTGGCGGCCGCCGTGGCGGACCGACATGCGGCCGTCCTGCGGGCGCCGACGCTCGGCGATGTCGATCTCGCTCATGATCTTGAGGCGCGAGATCACGCCGTTCTGGATGGCCTTCGGGGCCGGCTGCATCTCGTGCAGCACCCCGTCGATGCGGTAGCGGATGCGCACGTCGTGCTCGGCCGGCTCGATGTGGATGTCGGAGGCGTGGTCGGTGATGGCCTGGCTGACGAGCAGGTTGACGAACCGCACGATGGGCACGTCGTCGTCGGGGCCGGAGGAGGCGATGTCGGCCTGGGCGGCCTCGACCGCGCTGGTCTCCTCCTCGAGCGTCGAGGTGAGGTCGTTGAGCTCGTCGTCGGCCCGGAGGTAGCGGTCGAGCGCGGCCTGCAGGTCGGCGCGGTCGGCGAGCACCGGCTCGACGCCGATGCGGAGCGCGGCGCGCACGTCGTCGATCGCGAAGACGTCGCCCGGGTCGGCCATCGCGAGCAGGAGGAGGCCGTCGCGCACCGCGATCGGCAGCACGCTGTGCCGGCGACACACGGCGGCGGGCACCATCGTCACGGCGGCGCGGTCGACGGGGTAGTCGACCAGCTCGACGAAGTCGACGCCGTTGGCCTGGGCCCGGGCGCGGGCGACCTGCGCGGAGGTCACGGTGCCGGACTCGAGCAGCTCCCGGATGGACGCCTCCTCGTCGGCGCCCCGGCGCCCCACGCGGTCGAGGTGCTCCATGGGCAGCAGCCCGTGCAGGATCAGGATCTCGGTCATCGAAGCCACGGGTGCATCTCCTCGGTACGCGCGCCCGGCATGTCGGGGTCCGGGCGGCAGGTCGTCGGGAGTCGTCCCGAGCAGTCGCCACGCTACGGCGGGGCCGCCTCCCCGACACGTCCCAGTGAGGGTGCCCCCCGTCTGCGTCACAGCCCCCCGCGGCGGGCTCCGCGACGACTCCCCCACAGGGACGAGGAGGCGCGGCGACCGCCCAGAAAGGGGGTCGCCGTCGCCCAGAACAGGGGGTGGCACGTCGACGGACGGGACTGGTCTAGTGGTCGGCGGCGGTCCCGGGCCCGACGACACGTGTGGCCCGGTTTCACGGATGACGACCGCCGAACCCCCCGAGGAGCCACGCACGATGCACGGTCACGAGATGACGTTCGAGCCTGCCCGGACCGCGCCAGCGGACCCGCAGGACCCCCACACAGGCAGCGCCGCCGGCCCCGAGACGACGGGCATCACCGTGCCGTCGTTCGGCTGGACCGGCGTGGCCATCGCCCTCCACCGCCTCCAGCAGCAGCCGACCGCGTCGATCGTGGTCGTCCGCCAGGCCGACCACCTCCCCCTCGTCGTCGACGTGGAGACGAACGCGTACTGGTGGGACACCCCCCTGACCGCGTTCCCCGCCGAGCCCGTCGACATCGACGTGGTCGTCGAGGCCAAGGACCCCGCCGTGGAGGCGTCGCGCCCGCCCGGCACCGACCTCGACGCTCTGCTCTGGCTGATCGGCACCAATTCGTTCCTCGGCGAGCTCGCGTGGTGGCTGCAGCGCGACGACCGCTACAAGCTGGTGCGCTGGCCCAACTTCACGATGCTGACGCACACCCCGGAGCAGATGCGGATGACCGCGATGCTCGGCTACACGTTCCTCCCGGTCGGCGAGCTGGCCAACGCCAGCGAGTCGGACCCGGCCGAGGCCCGGCGCCTCGTCAACGCGTTCAGCCTGATGCGCCTGCTGCGCTCCGAGTCGCCCGAGCCGGCCGCGGTCGCCGCCGCCGGCTCGTCGTCGGCCTCGTCGTCGTCCGCCGACCCCGACCACGTCCGGGTCGCCCCGCAGCCCCGCCGCGGCGGCCTGTTCAGCCGCCTGCGCGACCGGCTCGGCCTCTGATGGCCGAGCACGTCATCCTCTTCGGCGGCCCGATGGGCGCCGGCAAGACGACCGCGATCGAGACGCTCAGCGAGACCGAGGTCGTCCGCACCGAGGCCGCGAACACCGACCGGGCCACCGCCGACAAGGACACCACGACGGTCGCGCTCGACTACGGCGAGATCACGCTCGGCGAGACCGACAAGGTGCGCCTCTACGGCATCCCCGGCCAGCAGCGGTTCGACTTCATGTGGACGATCCTCAAGGAGCGCGCCAAGGGCATGGTGCTGCTCGTCAACAACGACGCCGCCGACCCGGTGGGCGAGATGCTGACGTTCCTCGACGAGTTCCGCGACCTCCACGACCGCGGCGGCGTCGTCGTCGCGGCGACGCGCTCCGACGTCTCGGCCACCCCGACGGTGGCCGACTACTCGGCGGCGCTGACCGAGCGCCGCCCCGACCTGGTCGTGCCGGTGTTCACGGTCGACCCCCGAGAGGAAGACCAGATGCGCACCGTCCTCATGACGCTCGTCGCCAACATCGAGATGCGCGAGATGTTCTCTGCACCCGCTGCCTCCGCCGCGCCCTCGCAGCCCGCCGTGGCGGTGGCCGAGTGAGCCTCGCGCCCCACCTCGACCCCGTCGTCGTCGACCTCGGCCGCCGGGCCCTGCTCGACATGGGCGAGGTGAGCCGCTCGCTCGTCTACGGCTCGTTCCTCACCGACGACGGCTTCGAGGTCGTCCACGTGCCCGACGGCAAGGTCGACGCGAACCGCTTCGCCAGCATGGCCAGCTCCATCCAGGCGCTCAGCGAGGCCGTCGCCCGGGAGGTGCGGATCGGCTCGAGCGAGTACGTCATCATCGCGTCCGACAAGGGCCACGTCATCCAGCTGCGCGTCCCCGGGCACCCCGTCGTGCTCGGCGCGCTGTTCGGCGACGACGAGACGCTCGGCAAGGCCCTCTCGGTCGCGCGCCGCTGCGCCCAGCAGCTGGCCGCCTCCTTGGCCGACCGCCCGGCCGTGCAGCCCGCCGCGGCCGCCCACGAGCCGGACGCCGCCGTCGAGCACGGCGACGCACCCGCACGCGCCGACGCCTACGGCGTCCCAGCGCTCTGACCCTGGCCAGGCACGCAGCCCTGCCCCTCCGACCGCTCCGGCCGCACCTCCGCGGCCGGCTGCCGAGCGGTGCCCGCCCGACGCCGGCACCGCTGCCCGCACCACCCCTGACCCGACCAGGTCAGGGCCGGACAGCTCACACCCGAACTGCCCTGACCCGAACAGGAAGCACTGACACCATGGCGAACATCTCCGAGTCCCTCGAGACCCTCCTCACCGTCGACGGCGCGATGGCGGCCGCCGTCGTCGACAGCGCGTCCGGCATGCTGCTCGGCGGCGCCGGCAGCGGCATCGACCTGGAGCTGGCCGCGGCCGGCAACACCGAGGTCGTCCGCGCCAAGCTCAAGACGGCCAAGTCGCTCGGCCTCGCCGACTCGATCGAGGACATCCTCATCACCCTGTCGAGCCAGATCCACATCATCCGCCCCCTCGCCAGCAACCGCGAGGTCTTCATCTACTTCGTGCTCGACCGCTCGAAGGCGAACCTCGCCCTCGCTCGCATGAAGTCCAAGGAGGTCGAGGGCCAGCTGGCCTTCTGACCCACGCCGCGGCTCCCTGCGCCGCAGCACCCCGACGGGGCGTCGACCACTGAGGTCGGCGCCCCGTCGTCGTGCTCCGGTGCGGGCGGTTGCGGGTGGCCTAGTCGAGGAGGCGCTGGTACAGCACGTGCTCGCGCCACTCCCCCGCGATGCGGAGGTAGCCCGGCGCCGAGCCGTACTGCTCGAAGCCCGAGGCGGCGAGCACGGCACGCGACCCCGCGTTGTGCGGCAGGGCGCTCGCCTCGAGGCGGTGCAGGCGGAGGCCGGTCGCCGCGAGGTCGACGACGACCGCCAACGCCGCCTTCGCCAGGCCCTGCCCCGTCCGCTCCCGGTCGACCCAGTAGCCGACGGCCGCCTTCTGCAGGGGCCCCCGGACGATCTGGTTGAGGGCGATCGTGCCGACCACGCGGTCGCCCTCCATCAGGTGGAACGGCTGCTGCTCGCCGGCGGCGGCCGACGCGATGCGCGCCGTGAGCATCGCCCGCTGGCCGGCGGGCTCGAAGAACGACGGCGCCCGCTCCGGGTCCCACGGCGCGAGGTGCTCGCGGTTGCGCCGGTGCGCCTCGGCGAGGGCGGCGGCGTCGCCGACCCGCGCCTCCCGCAGGAGGACGGTGTCGGTGAGGGCCTGCTCGAACTGCACCCCCCGACCCTAGGCCGCGCCCGTGTCGGTCGTCGCGGACAGCGACGCAGGCGTCGTGGGACGACGTGGGCGAGGGCCCACGCCTGCGGCGTCCCTTCTCGCCTACGCCGTCTCGGGGCGAGGGACGAGCAGCCGGGGAGGCGGCGGCCGAGGGTGCTTGGAGGCGAGCGGCGCGTCGACGGGGACGACCGCCTCCTGCGCCTGGTCGCCCTGCGCCGGCCGGCTGATCTCGGCCCAGACGTCGTCGAGCGAGACGCCGACGACCTGGGCGATCGCCGCGATGGTGGGGAACGACGGGGTCGCGACCCGGCCGGACTCGATCTTGCGCAGCGTCTCGGGCGAGACGCCGGCGTCGAGGGCCGTGCGGAGCATCGACCGCTCGCCGCGCGCCTGCCGGAGCAGGGCCCCGAGGCGGCGGCCTCGAGCGACCTCGGCGGGGCTCAGCGGCAGACGGACCATGCGCAGAGCCTAGCCCGAGGAGGCGCCTGCCGGGATAGCATTACCGGGACAGTTGTCCCGCCGCCCGCCGGCAGACCCGAGGAGACGCCCCGTGATCGAGATCTTCAGCCCCGCCGAGCTGGGCCGTGCCCGCGACTCCGGAGCGCTGGTCGGGCACATCCTGCACACCGTGTCGCAGCGCGTCGCGGTCGGCACGAACCTGCTCGAGATCGACGAGTGGACTCGCGAGATGATCGTCGAGGCCCGTGCCGAGTCCTGCTACGTCGACTACGCGCCGTCGTTCGGCCGCGGGCCGTTCGGGCACTGGATCTGCACGGCCGTCAACGACGCGGTGCTGCACGGCCTCCCCCACGACTACGCCCTGCGCGACGGCGACCTGCTCACGCTCGACCTCGCGGTCGTGCTGAACGGCATCGCGGCCGACTCCGCGCTGAGCTTCGTCGTCGGCACCTCGCGCCCCGCGGGCAGCACCGAGCTGATCGAGACGACCGAGCGCGCCCTGGCCGCCGCGATCGCCGCCGCCGTACCCGGAGCGAAGATGGGCGACGTCTCGTACGCCATCGGCTCGGTGCTGACCGGGGCGGGCTACCCCGTGAACGTCCAGTTCGGCGGCCACGGCATCGGCTCGACCATGCACCAGGACCCGCACGTCGCCAACATCGGCCGCCCCGGCCGCGGCTACAAGCTGCGCCCGGGCCTGCTGCTCGCCCTCGAGCCGTGGGTCATGGCCGACACCGACGAGCTCGTGACCGACGACGACGGCTGGACGCTCCGCAGCGCGACGGGCTGCCTCACGGCGCACAGCGAGCACACGGTCGCCATCACCGAGGACGGCGCGGAGATCCTGACCGTCCGCGGCTAGCTCGACCGGCTCGTCACGATCGAGGTGACGCGTCGAGGAGGTGCGGCGGTCGCTCACGCCTCCGACGCGTCATCTCGTTCGGCGGTCAGTACTCGCGGAGGTACGCGGCGCGACGGCCCGCGACCGTGAAGCCCGCACGGTCGTAGAGCCCGACGGCGCCCGTGGGGCTCGTCGAGTCGACGTCGAGCACGCAGAGCTCGAAGCCCTGGTCGGCCTGCCGCGCGAGGGCCGTCGCGAGCACCGACTGCGCGAGGTGCCGGCCTCGCCAGGCCCGCCGGACGCCCACGTAGTCGACGTGGGCGCTGCGACCGCCGTGGGCCGGCCACTGCTCGGGCTCGACGGTGGTGAGCACGAAGGCGACCACCTCCTCCTCGCCGTCGTCGCCCGCGGCGACCGCCACGAACGAGAGGTCGGGGCGGAACGTCGCCGCCCCGACGAGCATGCGCCACACCTCGGGCGTGCTCGCCTGGCTGCCCCAGTGGTCGACGAAGGCCTCGTTGCGGGCCAGACGGGTCGCTTCCTCGCGGTGCGTCGAGTAGTCCTCGAGCCGCACCGCGGGGTCGAGGGGCACGGGCTCGACCGGGCGGGTCAGGTCGCGGCTGAGGGTGCTCCACCACCGGGCGGGGCCGAAGCCCTGCCGCCCCAGCAGCGCCGCGTGGCTCTTCGCTTCCTGCTCGACGCCCGCCGCCAGCACGGCCGGCAGCACGTCGTCCGAGGCCGACAGGTGCTGCTCGCCACGCAGCCGCTGCCACTCGACGAGGTCGCGCCCGAGGCCCCGCCCGCGCCGACGCGGGTCGACGCCGCCGTCGACGGACACGCGCACGACCGACTCGCGGACGGGCCAGAGGAAGCTCAGGCCCCAGGCCACCAGCTGGCCGTCCCCCTCGTCGGCCACGAGGGAGTCGCGCTCGAGGTCGATGCCGGGCATCTCGAGCAGCTGGCGCATCGACGACAGCGACGTCACGTGCAGCGGGTGGTCGAGCGACGCCACGCGCCCGTCGAGCGCGTGCAGCGCCTCGAGGTCGGCGAGGGTCGCCGGGCGCCAGCGCAGGCCGTCGCGGTCACGAGGGAGGCGCGCGTCCGGCCTCGGGACCCGGGCGCTGACGGGCAGGTCGACCGCGTCGAGCCGGACCCCCGCCGCGGCCTCGCCCCGCGCGACCGTGGACTCGGGGGGCTCGACGGACGGGGACGGCTGTGCGGACTGCTCGGTGCTCATCGCTCCATACTGTCTGGTCTCGGGAGCCGCCCAGGTCACGGGACCGCCCGCGAGCCTGCGGGACCGACCCGCGCCTCCCCGAGGTCGCCCGGGAACGACGACGGGCCCCGTCCCTCGCGTGGTGCGAGGGCCGGGGCCCGTCGTGGTGCCTGGTGGCTCCGCAGGTCATCAGACCCGCGGCGCCTTCAGACGATCCCGATCAGTTGTAGGTGCCGGGGGTGAAGTCGTCCGACGAGAACGAGTCGAAGTCCACGAAGCTGAGGTCAGCCTCCGTGAACGACGCGTCGTCCGTGAACACGCGGTTGGGGTACCGCTCGGCCTTCGCTTCTTCCGTCGCCTCGACCGAGACGTCGCGGTAGCGCGACAGACCGGTTCCGGCGGGGATCAGCTTCCCGATGATCACGTTCTCCTTCAGACCGACCAGGGGGTCGCTCTTGCCCTCCATCGCAGCCTGCGTGAGCACGCGGGTCGTCTCCTGGAAGGAGGCGGCCGACAGCCACGACTCGGTCGCGAGCGAGGCCTTGGTGATGCCCATGACCTCCTGGCGGGCGGACGCGGTCCGCTTGCCCTCGGTCAGCGCCGCACGGTTGATCTCGTTGTACTTCGACCGGTCGACGAGCTCGCCGGGGAGCAGGTCGGTGTCGGCGTGGTCGACGACGGTGACCTTGCGGAGCATCTGACGGACGATGACCTCGATGTGCTTGTCGTGGATCGGCACGCCCTGCGAACGGTAGACGTCCTGGACGCCCCCGACGAGGTGCTGCTGCACCGCACGGACGCCCTTGACTCGCAGGACCTCCTTCGGGTCGACCGCACCGGCGATGATCTGCGCACCGAGCTCGACGTGCTGACCGTCCTCGACGAGGAGGGTCGAGCGCTTGAGCACGGGGTAGATGACCGGCTCGTCGCCGTTGTCGAGGTTGAGGATGACCCGTCGGGCCTTGTCCGTGTCCTCGATCGTGATGCGACCGGCACCGTCGGCGATCGGGGACGCACCCTTGGGGGTACGTGCCTCGAACAGCTCCGTCACGCGGGGCAGACCCTGCGTGATGTCGTCGGCCGAGGCCGAACCGCCGGTGTGGAAGGTGCGCATCGTCAGCTGCGTGCCGGGCTCGCCGATCGACTGGGCCGCGATGATGCCGACGGCCTCGCCGATGTCGACCAGGTTGCCGGTCGCGAGCGAGCGGCCGTAGCACTGGGCGCAGACGCCGACCGCGGCCTCGCAGGTGAGCACGGAACGGACCTTGATGGTCTCGACCCCTGCCGCCACGAGCTCGTCGATCAGAACGTCTCCGACGTCGGCGCCGGCCTCGGCCAGCACGGTGCCCTTCGCGTCGACGGCCGCGGCCGCCAGCGAACGAGCGAACACGGTGTTCTCGACGGTCGCGTCGCGCACCATGACGCCGTCGGCGTCGGGTGCGGCGATGGGCATCTCGAGACCGCGCGAGGTGCCGCAGTCGTCCTCACGGATGATGACGTCCTGCGAGACGTCGACGAGTCGACGGGTCAGGTACCCCGAGTCGGCCGTACGGAGGGCCGTGTCGGCCAGTCCCTTGCGGGCACCGTGCGTCGCGATGAAGTACTCGGCCACCGACAGGCCCTCGCGGTACGACGAGATGATCGGGCGGGGGATGATGTCGCCCTTCGGGTTGTTCACGAGGCCTCGCATGCCGGCGATGTTGCGCACCTGCAGCCAGTTACCACGAGCACCCGAGGTGACCATGCGGTTGATCGTGTTGTCGACCGGGAAGTTCGCCCGCATCTCGGCGGCGACCTCGTTCGTGGCCTCCGTCCAGATCTTGATCAGGTCCGCACGACGCTCGGCGTCGCTGATGAGGCCCTTGTCGAACTCGGACTGGACCGCTGCGGCCTGCTTCTCGTAGCCCGCCACGATCTCCGGCTTGCGCGGAGGCGTGAGGACGTCGGAGAGGGCGACCGTGACACCGGAGCGCGAGGCCCAGTAGAAGCCCGCGTCCTTGATGTTGTCCAGGGCAGCCGCGACGGCGACCTTGGGGTAGCGCTCGGCGAGGTCGTTGACGATCGTCGAGAGCATGCCCTTGTCGGTCACCTGCTGCACGAACGGGTAGTCCGCCGGCAGGTTCTCGTTGAAGAGCGCGCGACCGAGGGTCGTGTCGAGCAGGATGTCCTGTCCGACCTCGTAGCCCTCGGGAGCCTCGCCCTCGGCGAAGTGCACGCCGTTCATGCGGATCTTGGCCATCGCGTTCAGGTCGAGCGTGCCCTGGTCCTTGGCGAGGATCGCCTCGGACACGGACGAGAAGGCACGGCCCTCGCCGACTGCGCCCTCGGTGACCGTCGTCAGGTAGTGCAGGCCGATGATCATGTCCTGTGCGGGCAGGGTCACCGGTCGGCCGTCGGACGGCTTCAGGATGTTGTTCGACGCGAGCATAAGGATGCGCGCCTCGGCCTGGGCCTCGACGGACAGCGGCAGGTGCACGGCCATCTGGTCGCCGTCGAAGTCGGCGTTGAACGCCGCGCAGACGAGCGGGTGCAGCTGGATGGCCTTGCCCTCGACCAGCTGGGGCTCGAAGGCCTGGATGCCGAGACGGTGCAGCGTGGGCGCGCGGTTCAGCAGCACGGGGCGCTCGCGGATGATCTCCTCGAGGACGTCCCACACCTGCGGGCGCGAACGCTCGACCATGCGCTTGGCGCTCTTGATGTTCTGAGCGTGCGACAGGTCGATCAGGCGCTTGATCACGAACGGCTTGAACAGCTCGAGCGCCATCTGCTTGGGCAGACCGCACTGGTGCAGCTTGAGCGTCGGGCCGACGATGATGACCGAACGGCCGGAGTAGTCGACGCGCTTGCCGAGCAGGTTCTGGCGGAACCGACCCTGCTTCCCCTTGAGCATGTCGCTCAGGGACTTCAGGGCGCGGTTGCCGGTGCCCGTGACGGGACGGCCGCGGCGACCGTTGTCGAAGAGCGCGTCCACCGCCTCCTGCAGCATCCGCTTCTCGTTGTTGACGATGATCTCGGGGGCACCGAGGTCGAGCAGTCGACGGAGGCGGTTGTTGCGGTTGATGACGCGACGGTAGAGGTCGTTCAGGTCGGACGTCGCGAAGCGGCCACCGTCGAGCTGCACCATCGGGCGCAGCTCGGGCGGGATCACCGGGACGACGTCGAGCACCATCGCGGCGGGCGAGTTGCCCGTGGCGAGGAAGGAGCTGACGACGCGCAGGCGCTTGATCGCGCGGATCTTCTTCTGGCCCTTGCCCTCCGAGATCTGCAGGTGCAGGTTCTCGGCCTCGGTGGTCAGGTCGAAGCCCTCGAGGCGCTTCTTGATGGCCTCGGCGCCCATGTGGGCCTCGAAGTACATGCCGAAGCGGTCCTGGAGCTCGTGGAAGACGGCGTCCTCGGGCTTGAGGTCGCCCACCTTCAGCGTGCGGAAGTCCTCCCACACGCGCTCGAGGCGGTTGATGTCCTCGTCGAAGGCCTTGCGGGTCTGGCCCATCTCCTTCTCGGCGACGTCCTTCGCACGACGCTTCTGGTCGCTCTTCGCGCCTTCTTCTTCAAGAGCGGCGAGGTCGACCTCGAGCTTCTGCAGACGGTCGGCGATGCGCGTGTCGCGCTGCGTCTCGAGCTGCTTGATCTCGAGGCGGAGCTCGTTCTCGAGACCGGGCATGTCGGCGTGACGGCCCTCGTCGTCGATCGAGATCACCATGTAGGCGGCGAAGTAGATGACCTTCTCGAGGTCCTTCGGCGCCATGTCGAGCAGGTAGCCGAGGCGCGACGGGACGCCCTTGAAGTACCAGATGTGCGTGACGGGGGCGGCGAGCTCGATGTGGCCCATGCGCTCACGGCGCACCGACGACTTCGTGACCTCGACGCCGCAGCGCTCGCAGACGATGCCCTTGAAGCGGACGCGCTTGTACTTGCCGCACGCGCACTCCCAGTCACGCGACGGCCCGAAGATCTGCTCTCCGAAGAGGCCGTCCTTCTCGGGCTTCAGCGTGCGGTAGTTGATGGTCTCCGGCTTCTTGACCTCACCGTGCGACCAGGCACGGATGTTCTCGGCCGTGGCGAGGCCGATCCGCAGCTCATCGAAAGTTGTTGCTTCGATCAAAATTCAGTCCCTTGTCAGATGTATCGACGTGTCGTTGTGGGAAGGGGGCTTAGATCTCGTCGACGTTCGACGACTCGAAGCGGGAGGAGATGTTGATGCCGAGCTCTTCCGCAGCACGGAAGACCTCGTCGTCCGTGTCGCGCAGGCTGACCGTCTGGCCGTCGGCCGAGAGGACCTCGACGTTCAGGCACAGCGACTGCATCTCCTTGATGAGGACCTTGAAGCTCTCGGGGATGCCGGGCTCCTGGATGTTCTCGCCCTTGACGATCGCCTCGTAGACCTTGACGCGGCCGAGGATGTCGTCGGACTTGATCGTCAGGAGCTCCTGCAGCGCGTACGCGGCACCGTAGGCCTCGAGGGCCCACACCTCCATCTCTCCGAAGCGCTGTCCGCCGAACTGGGCCTTGCCGCCCAGGGGCTGCTGCGTGATCATCGAGTAGGGGCCCGTCGAACGAGCGTGGATCTTGTCGTCGACGAGGTGGTGGAGCTTCAGGATGTACATGTAGCCGACCGAGATCGGGTTCGGGAAGGGCTCTCCCGAGCGACCGTCGAACAGCATCGTCTTGCCCGAGGAGCCGATCAAGCGGTCGCCGTCTCGCGTGGGCAGCGTCGAGTCGAGGAGACCCTCGATCTCGCGCTCGGCGGCACCGTCGAACACCGGGGTGGCGACCTTCGTGCCGGGAGCCGCGCTGAGCGCCTCCGGCGGGAGGTTCTTGGCCCACTCCTGGATGCCCTCGACGTTCCAGCCCTGCGCCGCGATCCACCCGAGGTGGATCTCGAGCACCTGGCCGAAGTTCATGCGACCGGGGACGCCCAGCGGGTTCAGGATGATGTCGACCGGCGTGCCGTCCGCGAGGAACGGCATGTCCTCGACGGGGAGGATCGTCGAGATGACGCCCTTGTTGCCGTGACGGCCGGCGAGCTTGTCGCCCGCGGTGATCTTGCGTCGCTGCGCGATGAACACCACGACGCGCTGGTTGACGCCCGAGCCGAGCTCGTCGTCGCCGTCCTGCGAGTCGAAGACCTTGACGCCGATGACGGTTCCCTGCTCGCCGTGGGGCACCTTCAGGGACGTGTCGCGGACCTCACGGCTCTTCTCGTTGAAGATGGCGCGCAGGAGGCGCTCCTCGGCCGACAGCTCGGTCTCGCCCTTGGGCGTGACCTTGCCGACGAGGATGTCGCCGGGACGGACCTCGGCACCGATGCGGATGATGCCGCGGTCGTCGAGGTCGGCCAGCAGGTCGGGGCTGACGTTGGGGAGGTCACGGGTGATCTCCTCCTTGCCGAGCTTCGTGTCGCGGGCGTCGACCTCGTACTCCTCGATGTGGATCGAGGAGAGCGTGTCGTCCTTCACGAGGTTCTGCGACAGGATCATCGCGTCCTCGTAGTTGTAGCCCTCCCACGGCATGAACGCGACGAGCAGGTTCTTGCCGAGCGCGAGCTCGCCGTTCTCGGTCGCAGGGCCGTCGGCGATGACCTCGCCGACCTCGATGCGCTGACCGGCGTCGACGATCACACGGTGGTTGTAGCTGGCGCCCTGGTTCGAGCGGTCGAACTTGCGCAGGTAGTAGTCCTGCGTGCCGCCCTCGTCCAGCTGGACGGTGACGACGTCGGCCGAGACCTCGGTGACGACGCCCGCGGCGTCGGCGGTGACGACGTCGCCGGCGTCGATGGCCGTGTAGCCCTCCATGCCGGTGCCGACCAGGGGGCTCTCGCTGCGGACCAGCGGGACGGCCTGACGCTGCATGTTGGCGCCCATGAGGGCGCGGTTCGCGTCGTCGTGCTCGAGGAACGGGATGAGCGAGGTCGCGACCGACACCATCTGGCGCGGCGAGACGTCCATGTAGTCGACCTCGTCCTTGGCGACGAGCTCCACCTCGCCGCCCTTCTTGCGGACCAGCACCTTGTCGTCGACGAAGTTGAAGTCGTCGTCGAGCGGGGCGTTGGCCTGGGCGACGACGAACTCGTCCTCCTCGGAGGCGGTGAGGTAGTCGATCGTGGTGCTGACGTTGCCGCCGTTGACACGACGGTAGGGCGTCTCGATGAAGCCGAACGAGTTGATGCGGGCGAACGACGCGAGCGAGCCGATCAGGCCGATGTTCGGGCCTTCCGGGGTCTCGATCGGGCACATGCGGCCGTAGTGCGACGGGTGGACGTCGCGGACCTCGACGCCGGCGCGCTCGCGGCTCAGGCCGCCGGGGCCGAGCGCGCTGAGGCGACGCTTGTGCGTCAGGCCCGACAGCGGGTTGTTCTGGTCCATGAACTGCGAGAGCTGCGACGTGCCGAAGAACTCCTTGATCGCGGCGACGACGGGGCGCACGTTGATCAGGGTCTGCGGGGTGATCGCCTCGATGTCCTGCGTGGTCATGCGCTCGCGGACGACGCGCTCCATGCGGGACAGGCCGGTGCGGACCTGGTTCTGGATCAGCTCGCCGACCGCGCGGATGCGACGGTTGCCGAAGTGGTCGATGTCGTCGACGTCGAGGCGCAGCTCGACGGACTCGCCGTCGCGTGTGCCGTCGATCGTCTTCTGCTCGGCGTGCAGCGAGACCAGGTACTTGATCGTCGCGACGATGTCGTCGACGGTCAGGACCGAGTCGCCGAGGGGCGCGTCGATGCCGAGCTTGCGGTTGATCTTGTAGCGACCCACCTTCGCCAGGTCGTAGCGCTTCGGGTTGAAGTAGAAGTTGTCGAGGAGCGCACGCGCGGCCTCGGCGGCGACCTGCTCGCCGGGACGGAGCTTGCGGTAGATGTCCTTGAGGGCTTCTTCCTTCGTGAGGATGGCGTCCTTCTCGAGGGTGGCCTCGATGGACGCGAAGCCCTGGAACTTCTCCGTGATCTCTTCGCTCGTCAGGCCGAGGGCCTTGAGGAAGACGGTGACGCTCTGCTTGCGCTTGCGGTCGATGCGGACGCCGACCTGGTCGCGCTTGTCGATCTCGAACTCGAGCCAGGCACCGCGGCTGGGGATGACGCGAGCCGAGTAGATGTCCTTGTCGGACGTCTTGTCGGAGGCGCGCTCGAAGTAGACGCCGGGGCTGCGGACCAGCTGCGACACGACGACGCGCTCGGTGCCGTTGATGATGAACGTGCCGCGCTCGGTCATGAGGGGGAAGTCGCCCATGAAGACCGTCTGGGTCTTGATCTCACCGGTGAGGTGGTTCATGAACTCGGCGTTGACGTAGAGAGGGGCGGCGTAGGTCTTGCCGCGCTCCTTGCACTCGTCGATGGAGTACTTGGGGTCTTCGAGCTCGGGAGCCGTGAAGCTGAGCTGCATGGTCTCGCCGAGGTCTTCGATCGGGGAGATCTCCTCGAAGATCTCCTCCAGGCCGGAGTGCAGCGCGAGGTCGGTGCGACCCTGTTCGGTCGCCTCGGCGAGGCGGGTCTTCCAGATGTCGTTGCCGACGAGCCAGTCGAAGCTCTCGGTCTGCAGCGCCAGGAGGTCGGGGACCGTGAGCGTGTCGGTGATCTTGGCGAACGAGAGGCGCGATGCGCCACGGCCGTTCTTGGGCGAGTTGGTGGATGCGGTGTTCGCAGCAGCCAAGGAAGTTACCTCCGTGGACCCCGTCGGGTCATCACTGTCGGACAGTATGAGTGGGTGGTGAACGGCCCTCCCGGGAACCGTCGGCCGCGCGGCAGGGTCGCTGGACCGTGCCGAGAGGCCGAGACCGAGGACGCCCCCGCCGCGATATTCGGGGGACTGTCTCGGATGTGCGTCGTCGACCGAGATATGACGACGGGACGCACGAGGGAGCGCAAAGGTCAATACTATGCAGCCGGGACACGCCTGGCAAGCCCTGTCGTTGACCTCGAGGCTGACCTCGGGTATAACGCAGGCGATCCCGCGGAATTCCGCCCGCGCCTCCTCGGTGGGAGGATCGGGACATGGCCGCACCCCACGACGACCCGCCCGCCGAGGTCTCGATCGGAGCGGGCCTCGCCCGCGTCGACGAGGACCGGCACCGGCCCGGCTCGTTCACCCTCGTCGTCGACGGCACCCCGCAGTCGCACGTCGACCTCGACGACCCCACGCACCTCGCCTTCGAGTACGTCCGCCGCATCGGGCACGCGATCGACCTGCTGCCCGAGGGGCCCCTGACGGCCCTGCACCTCGGCGGCGGCGCGCTCACGCTGCCCCGGTACGTCGAGGCGACGAGGCCCGGCTCGCGCCAGCAGGTGATCGAGCTCGAGGCCGACCTGATCGCGCTGGTGCGCGAGCGGCTGCCGTTCCCGAGGGGCGCCTCCATCCGGCTCCGCTACGGCGACGCCCGCGAGGTGATGGAGAAGCTGCCGGCCGGCCTGCGCGGGTCGGTCGACCTGCTCGTCGTCGACGTCTTCGGCGGGTCGCGCATCCCCGCGCACGTGACGAGCCTCGAGTTCTACACGGCCGCCTCCTCGTTCCTGTCGCCGACCGGCATGCTGATCGTCAACTCGGCCGACGGGGCCGGGCTGGCCTTCGCCCGCGGGCAGGCGTCGACGTTGTCGACCGTGTTCGAGCACGTCGCCGCGGTCGCCGACCCGGCCACCCTCAAGGGCAGGAGGTTCGGCAACGTCGTGCTGATCGGCTCGCCCTCGCCGCTGCCCACCGACCGCATGCCGCGGCTCTACTCGTCGGACCCGCTGCCGGCCAAGGTCGTGCACGGGCGCGAGCTGCGCGACTTCGTCGCCGGGGCACCGGTCGTCACGGACGCGACCGCGGTGCCCTCGCCGGAGCCGTCGCGGAGCGTGTTCGGGAGTCGCTGACGCCGGCTGCCCGCCGGCGGGGAACGGCTGGCCTGCGGGGCTACTGGTCGGCGCGGGGGGCAGGGGCGCCGAGGGCGGCACGGAGGCGGGCCTCGGCGTCGGCCGCGGCGGTCGCGCCGGCGGCTTCGACGTTGGCCTCGGTCACGGCCTTGACGACCTCTTCGCGCTGGATCTTCACGCCGCGGGGGGCGTCGATGCCGATGCGCACGCCGTCGCCACGGGAGTCGAGGACGGTGATGACGATGTCGTCACCGATGAGGATCCGCTCCCCGACCTTGCGCGTCAACACCAGCATCCCCCCACCTTAAGGGTGGAGCACCACGACGCGGGCATCGAGTTGCCCCGGAACGCTGGTCGGGAGCGTTCCGAGCAGCAGATCGGGGCAACTCGTCGCTTCCCGGGGCCGGGCGCGGGCACGAGGGCGCGCCAGGGGGCGAGGGGGCCGGGCCGGGCGCGGGCGCGGGCGGGCGGGCTAGGCGCGCCAGCCGACCGGGACGCCGAGCAGGTGCACCGTGCCGGGCGTCGACGTGTCGTCCTCGCCGACGACGGCGACCGCCGCCACCGGCTGCACGGCCCGGACGGCCTCGACCCAGCGGGCGGTGTCGTCGTGCTTGCGGCCGACGTCGACGGCGACCCAGACCTGGTCGGCCGCGATCGCCTCGAGGGCGGCGGGCGCGGCGGCGTCCCACGCGAGGGCGGTGACGACGGCGGAGTCCTCGTGCACGCCGGTCGCCCGGGCGAGGATCGCCCCGCGACGGTCGGCGGCGTCGACCGAGCGCAGCCCGAACGACGTCGCCATCTGGGCGGCCACGCGGAACGCGTCGCCCGGACGCCCGACGACGACCACGAGGTCGCCGGCCCCGCGCAGCACGGACGGTGCGGGGCGGTCGCCCGCGTCGCCCGGGGCGAGCGCCGACGGGGCGGACGAGGAGGCGGCGGCCGCGGCGAGGAAGGCGGCCGCGGTCGTCAGGGGGCCGGCGGGCGCCTCCTCGACGTCGTGCGCCTCGGCCGTCGGGGCCTCGGGGGCGGCGATGCCGTTGAAGGTGAAGTCGTCCATGATCTCGGCGAAGGCGTCCGTGCGGGTCGAGAGGTCGCCGGCGGCCGCGGCGACGGCGGGCGACGGGACGGAGGCGGCAGCGGCCGCCGCGGCGCGGGCGGCGCGACGCGGGCTGGCCGCGGCGGACGGCCGTGCGGCAGCGGCGCCAGCACCAGCGGCTGCGGCTGCGGACGCCGGGGACGCAGGCACCGCGCGGACGACCCGCGGCGCGGTCGTCTCGCGCCCGGACAGAACGTCGTCGAACGGGTCGCGCGGGCCTGCGTCGGCCTGCGGACGGGCCGCGCCGCGCTGATCGACCGCACCGCCCAGGTCGGCACCGCCGCGCGGCTCGAACCCGTCGGCAGCGTCGGCGTCCGCGAGCAGCGCCGCGATGCCGGCGCGCGAGGCCGGGGGCGTGATCGTGATGCGGGCCGTCGGCACGTCGGTGCGCGGGTCGGGCACCTCGACCGTGACCTCGTAGTGCTTGCGGGCGAAGACGCCCGCGACTCCCCCGACGGTCACCTTCTGCGCCGCGACGATCCGGGCGCCGGGGCCGTGCACGGCGCGGACCTCGGACCGCAGCGCCTCGAGCGACTCGCCGCTCATCATCCTCCGCGTGGGCACGTCAGATCGCCGTGATCGGGTCGGCGGCGCGGACGACGCCCACGGTCTCGATGGTCGAGCCGGCGGCCGTGGCCTCCTGGTACGACAGCACGGGCAGGCCGCCCTGCTGCGCCGAGACGAGGCGGTGGATGGCGGGGCGCAGGGCCGGCGCGCAGACGAGCACGGCGCTGAGGCCCTGGGCCTCGACGGAGGCGACCGACTCGCGCAGCGAGCCCAGCACCTGCTCGACGCGGTGGCCGTCGAGCAGGATCTGCGTGCCCTGGTCGGACGGCCGCAGCCCCTCGAGCATCGACTGCTCGAGGCCCGGGTCGATCATGATGACGCGCAGCACGCCCTGGTCGAGGTGGCGCGCGGTCAGGGCCGGTCCGAGGGAGGCGCGGGCCGCCTCCACCAGGCCCTCGGGGTCGGTCGAGACCTTGGCGCGGAGCGTCAGCCCCTCGCAGATGCGCCCGAGGTCGTTGATCGGGACGCGCTCGGCGAGCAGCCCCTGCAGCACGCGCTGCAGCTCGGCGAGCGAGAGCATGCCGGGCACGAGGTCGTCGATCGCGGAGGCGTTGACCTGCTTGAGGCCCTCGGTCAGGACGCGGACGTCCTCGCGGCTGAGCAGCCGGGCGGCGTTGTCGCCGATGATCGACGACAGGTGCGTGACGAGCACCGAGACGCGGTCGATCACGGTGGCCCCGGTCATCTCGGCGCTGTGCCGCATCTCGGCGGGCACCCACTTGCCGGCGAGGCCGAAGACGGGCTCGACCGTGGCCGTGCCGGGCAGGCCGTCGAGCTGGTCGCCGAGGGCGAGCACCGAGCGGGTCGGGGCGACGCCGCGGCCGGCCTCGACGCCCGCGATGCGGATCGAGTAGGTGGAGGGCGGCAGGTCGACGCTGTCCCGCGTGCGCACCGGCGGCACGACGATGCCCATGTCGACGGCGATCTTGCGGCGCAGGGCCTTGACGCGGCCGAGCAGGTCGTCCGACGACCCGCTGACCATGTCGACGAGGTCGGGCGCGAGCAGGATCTCGAGGGCGTGCACGCGCATCTGCTCGAGCAGGTCCTCGGTCGTGTCGGTGGGGGCAGGAGGCGCGGCGATCGCCTCGAGGGCCGCCTGCGCCTCCTCGGCCTTCGCCTTGGCCGCCAGCCGCTGCGAGATGACGAGCAGGCCCGCGCCGATCAGGAGGAACGGGATGATCGGCATGCCGGGGATGAAGCCCATGCCGATCGCGGCCACGCCGGCGATCATGATCGCGATGCGCGACTGCGAGAGCTGCGCCGCCGCCTGCGACCCCATGTCGCTGTCGGCGCCCGAGCGGGTGACGATCATGCCGGTGCTGACCGCCATCAGCAGCGCAGGGATCTGCGTGACGAGGCCGTCGCCGATGGTGAGGAGGCCGTAGTGGTTCAGGGCCTCGCCGATCGCCATGCCGTTCTGGATCGCGCCGATCGCGACGCCGCCGACCAGGTTGATGACGATGATCAGGATGCCGGCGATCGCGTCGCCCTTGACGAACTTCGAGGCGCCGTCCATCGAGCCGTAGAAGTCGGCCTCGGCGCTGACGGCGGCGCGGCGCTCCTTGGCGACCTCGTCGGTGATCAGGCCGGCGTTGAGGTCGGCGTCGATCGCCATCTGCTTGCCGGGCATGGCGTCGAGGGTGAAGCGGGCGCCGACCTCGGCGACGCGCTCGGCGCCCTTCGTCACGACCACGAACTGGATGATGATCAGGATGCAGAAGATGACGGCGCCGATGATGATCGAGCCGCTCACCGCCACGTGGCCGAACGCCTCGATCACGTGGCCGGCGAAGCCCTCGCCGAGCACGAGGCGAGTCGAGGCGACGTTGAGCCCGAGGCGGAAGAGCGTCGCGACGAGCAGCAGCGACGGGAACACCGAGAAGTCGAGCGGCTTCTTCACGAACAGCGTCGTGAGCAGGATCACGAGCGCCAGCAGGATGTTGAGGATGATCAGCACGTCGAGCATCGGCGCCGGCACGGGCACGACGAGCAGCAGCACGATCGCGACGACGCCGACCGGCACGGCGAGCTTGGGGAGTGTCTTCTTCATCAGGCGGTTCCTCCGGTGGCGGCGGGGCGGGGCGAGAGCGAGGGGGCCGGCGAGGCGGCCGGGGCGGCGACGGGCGCAGGAGGCGCGGCGCGGGCGGCGCGGATCGCGCGCGGCACCGCGTCGGGGGCCAGTGACTCGGGAGCGAGCACGCTCGACACCTCGTCGGCCGTCGTGGGGCGGGGGTTGGCGTGCGCGCGTCCGACGGCGGCGGTCGCGCCGCGCGCCTTCAGGGCCATCACGAAGGTGAGGACGCGGGCGACCGGCGTGTAGAGGTCGACGGGGATCTCCTCGCCGAGGCCGCACGAGGCGTGCAGCGCCCGGGTCAGCGGCACGTCGGCGACCATCGGCACGCCGTCGGCCTCGGCCTGCTCACGGATCTTCGCGGCGACGGCGCCCGCGCCCTTCGCGACGACGCGGGGCGCGGCCTTGCCGGGCTCGTACTTGAGGGCGACGGCGTAGTCGGTCGGGTTGACCATCACGACGTCGGCGTCGACGATCGCGCCCATCATGCGGTTGCGGCTCATCGCGAGCTGGCGCGAGCGGCGCTGCGACTTGACCAGGGGGTCGCCGTCGCTGCTCTTGTGCTCGTCGCGCACCTCCTTCTTGGTCATGCGCGTCTTCTTGCGGTTGCGCCGCATGACGACGAAGACGTCGGCCGCCGCCAGGAGGAGGCCGGCCGCGATGGCGGCCTGGAGCAGGACCGTGGTGCCGGCCGACGCCTCCTCGATGATCGCGGAGACGCTGAGGCCGCCTCCGCTCATGAGGACGGGCAGGAGGCCCTGGACGGCCGCCCAGAGGACGAGGCCGACGACGGCGGTCTTGATCAGGGCCTTGGCGCCGTTCCAGAGCGCCTGGGTGCCGAACGTGGTCTTGAGGCCGTTCAGCAGGTTGAACTGCTCGTAGTTGCCGGTCATGCGCTTGACGTGCACGCCGCCCTGCACGACCGCGGTCGCCAGCACGGCCACGCCGACCACCGCGAGCATCGGGCCGATCGTGCCGGCCATCGAGCCCACGCCGCCGCCGAGCAGCTGCAGCACGGTGGTGTCGTCGGGGTGGCGGATCACCTGGCCGATCGAGAAGAGCTGGTCGGTGCCGGCCTCGGCGCCGCGCTGGATGGTGCTGGGGATCATGACGGCGGCCGCGCCGACGCCGACCCACGCGCTGAGGTCCTGCGAGCGCGAGAGCTGGCCCTTCGAGCGGACCTCCTTCATCCGCTTGTCGGTGGCCGCCTCGGAGCGCTCGCCGCTGTCGTCCGCCATCGCTACCTCACCCCCAGGACCATGTCGGCCGCGTCGCCGGTGAGGCTCTGCACCACGCCGGGCAGGGCGAGGAACACGCCGCCGGCGAGCATCACGGTCATGAGGATCTTGAGCGGGAAGCCCATCGCGTAGGCGTTCAGGGCCGGCGCCACGCGGCTGAGCAGGCCGAGCCCGACGTCGGCGAGGAACAGCACGACGCAGAGGGGGCCGGCGATCTGCAGCGTCGCGAGGAACATCTGCGAGACGCCGTTCGTCATCAGCTCGACGGGTCGCGAGAGGTCCATGCCGAGGCCGAGCGGGAACGCGTCGAACGAGCGGGTCAGCCCGCCGATCAGCACCTGGTAGCCGCCGCTCGCGAACATCAGCGCCAGAGCCGTCATCTGGAACAGGCGGGTGAACTGGGCGCCGTTGATCATCGACTGCGGGTCGAAGGCCTGCGCCAGCGTGAAGCCGCCGAACAGGTCGATCAGGCTGCCCGCCGACTGGATCGCCGCGAAGACCAGGAACACGAGGAACCCCAGCACCGCGCCGACGACCAGCTCGAGCACGAGCGCCAGCACGAAGCCGCCCGTGTCGAGCGACTCGTAGCCGGGCGCGACGCGCGGCGCCACGGCGAGCGCGAGGCCGACGCCGAGCATCGCCTTCACCCGGCCGGGGAACGCCCGGTACGAGAAAGGAGGCGCGATGACGATGAAGGCGGTCATGCGCACGGCGGCGAGCATGGTCGCCTCGAGCCAGCTGAGGTCGATCGACACGGCGGCCTAGCCCCCGCTCAGGAGCTGGGGGATGCGGTCGAAGACCATGGTCGTGAACGAGACCATCTCGCTGATCATCCAGTGGCCGCAGACGATCAGGGCGATCCCGACCGCGACGGCCTTGGGCACGAACGCGAGGGTCACCTCCTGGATCTGCGTGATCGACTGCAGCAGCGAGATCGCGAAGCCGACGACGAGCGAGGTGATCAGCACGGGCGCGGCGAGCTTGCCCGTGATGATGAGGGCCTGCATCGACAGGTCGAGGACGGCGTTGGAGTCCATCAGGCACTCACCTGGTAGCTCTCGATGAGGCTCGTGATGATGAGCCCCCAGCCGTCGACGAGCACGAACAGGAGGATCTTGAACGGCAGCGAGATCATCACCGGCGGCAGCATCATCATGCCCATCGACATCAGGGCGGCGCTGACGACGAGGTCGATGACGAGGAACGGGATGAAGATGACGAACCCGATGATGAACGCGGCGCGGAGCTCGCTGATCATGAACGACGGGATGAGCGTCAGCATCGGCACGTCGGCCTGGCTGGCGGGGTTCGGCTGGTCGGCGGAGCGGGTCATCAGCGCGAGGTCCTCCTCGCGGGTGTGCGCCAGCATGAACTCGCGCAGCGGCGCGGCACCGGCGTCGATCGCGCCCTGGAAGTCGAGCTGCCCGTTCAGGTAGGGCTGCACGGCGTCGTCGTTGATGTGCCCCAGGATCGGCGCCATGATGAACAGGCTCAGGAACAGGGCGAGGCCCGCGAGCACCTGGTTCGGCGGGATCGACGGCAGCGCGAGCGCGTTCCGCGTCATCGCGAGCACGACGAAGATCTTCGTGAACGACGTCATCATCAGCAGCAGGGCCGGCGCGACGCTGAGCAGCGTGATGCCGAGCAGGGTGACGATCGCCTGGCTGGGGGCGCCGTCGGGGCCGTTGATGTCGATGTTCAGGCCACCGGTGCCCGTGCCGTCGGTGACGGTCTGGTCGGACTCGGTGAAGTCGGGGGTCTCGCCGGTGCCGGTCGAGCCGTCGGTGCTGCCGGTGCCGGTGCCCGGCTGTGCCGGGGCGGTCGGGGACGTGGGGGCGACCGGCGCGGCGGAGGCCTGCTGGCCGATCAGCATGACGAGCCCCGACGCGACGACCATCGCGAGCAGGGCGACGACGACCGCGCGGGCGAGGCGGGTGTCGGCGAAGCGGACGGGCGCGGCTCCGACGGCGGGGGCGCCGAGGCGGGCGTGCCGCAGCGGGGCGCCGCGGAGTCCGTCGCGCAGGGTCGGGCGGACGCGCTGCGCCAGAGCGGCGGCGAAGGCGGACATGAACGCCGGGGCGGAGGAGGCGCGGGTCGCGCGGTGAGCGGCGGCTCCGGTCGCGCGGTGCGCGGCGGACGCGCTCATCCGGCGCGACCGGCGCGGACGGCGGCGGCCGCCTGCCGCCAGGTGTCCGGGGCGAGGATCGAGCCCTCGAGCGGCTTCGCGGCGCGGCCGCGGGCGCGCTCGCCCGGGTCGCGCGCGCCGCGTGCGGCGAGCGAGCCGCGCGTCGCGGCGCGACGCTCGGCCCCGCGCGGCCGCAGCATCGCCGCGCCCGCGGGCACGCCGATCGAGTTGCTCGAGAACGCTGCCTCGGCCGCGTCGAGCCGACCGTTCGGGGCGACTCGAGCGGGGTGCGCGGCGAGGGCGGAGTCGGCGGCGAGCACGGCGTCGAAGCTCGGGGTCGCGGAGGGGGCCGGGGCGGGGGCGACCGACGCGAGGGGGACGATCGGGGTGACCCGCGCCTCCTGCGGGGCCGGCTCGAGCACGACGACGGGAGACGGCGGCGCAGCCTCGAGCGCGACGACTGCGGGCTGGGCGGCGGGCGCGTCGGCCGCGGCCAGCACGGTGATCGACGACTCGGTCACGCCGAGCACGAGGCGCTCGCCCTCGACGTCGACCACGACGACGCTGGCCTTGGCGCCGATGCCCTGACGGGCGACGATCGAGACGGGAGCCGAGGCACGGCCCCCGCGGAGCCCGCCCTTCGCGAGGCGCTTCTGCAGCACCCACAGCAGGGCGAGCACGACGCCCAGCGAGAGGGCGACGCGCAGCGCGACGAAGAGCGTGTCCACGATCAGGCGACGCCGTCGGCGACGTCGAGGATGCGGGTGATGCGGATCGCGTAGTCCTGGTCGACGACGACGACCTCGCCGTGCGCGATCAGGCGGCCGTTGAGCAGCACGTCGGCGGGGGCCCCGGCCGAGCGGTCGAGCTCGACGACGGCGCCGGGCTCGAGGCCGAGCACGTCGCGGACCGACATGCGGGTGCGGCCGATCTCGACGGTCAGCGCCATCTCGACGTTGTTGATGCGGCCGAGGTTGCCGGCGCCGAGCGGCGCGGCGGAGACGGAGGAGGCGGGCGAGCTCGACGAGACGAGGCCGACGGTGCCGTCCTCCCGGAGCCGCACGGCGAACCAGCCGACCGTCTCGCCCGCCGCGGTCAGGTCGAACACGACGGTGGAGTGGTCCGCGAAGAGGGCGTCGGCCGACTCGAGCCGGCTGTCGCCGAGCACGCCGGCGCCGAGGACGGAGGTCGCGGCCTCGAGGGCCGGACGGAGCACGTCGACGACCGAGACGAGGGGCGAGTCGGTGCCCGCGGCCGCGGCGACCTGGTCCATGTCGGCGAGCAGCAGCGCGGTGTCGGCCGAGAGCGAGCCGACGAACGAGGTGACGACGGCCGAGGAGGCGGTGCTGCGGCGAGCCTGGGCGGTCGCGGCGTCGACGGGCACGGCCCGCAGCGGCACGGGCGTCGGCAGCTGCGCGACGAGCGCCTCCGCCGCGGCGGTGTGCAGGGTGATGGTCGTGCCGGTCATGAGGTTCCTTCTTCGGTGCCGGTGAGGGAGGTGGAGACGACGATGCCCGCGAGTCGCGAGCCGGCGGAGCCGACGGCGGCACGGCCGACGACCTGGCCGTCGACCGTGATCGCCAGCGGGCGCGACTGCGGGTGCGGCAGGGGCAGCACGTCGCCGACGGCGAGGTCGAGCACGACGCTCGGCAGCACGGCCGCGGGGGCGAGCCGGAGCGCCACGTCGACCGGCACCGAGGCGAGCTGGCCGCCGAGCAGCCGGCGCACCTCCGCCGGGTCGACGGCGGACTCGGACTCGCCGAGCTGGGGCAGCAGCACCTCGGCCGGGATCGCGACGGTGCCGGCCGCGCTGCGCTCGCCGACCCGGATGTCGAACGAGGCGACGATCATCAGGTCGGACTTCTGCGCCGCCTGGGCGAACTGCGAGTTGTACTGGAAGCCGCCGACGACGATCTGGGCGACGAGCAGGTTGCCGAAGGAGTAGCGGAGGTCGTCGAGGGCGTCCTCCATGAGGCGCCGCACGAGGGCCTGCTCGATCGGGGTGAAGGTGCGCTCGGGCACGGTCGAGGCTCGCGTGCCGCCGAGCATGTAGCTGACCCAGCTGAGCGCCGCGGAGGTCGGGAACTGGATGACGGCCTTGGGCGTCGTGCCCTCGATGCCGCACAGCACCATCGCGGTCGTCGCGGGCAGCGAGGCGGCGAACTCGTCGTAGGTGAGGACCTGCAGCTGCTCGCAGGTGACCTGCGACAGCACGCGGACCTTGGCGGTGAGCTGCGTGCCCCATTGCCGGGCGAACGTCTCGAAGGCGAGCTCGAGGGCCCGCGAGTGCTCACGGGGCAGCGTCGTCGGACGACGGAAGTCGTAGATCTCGACCTGCTTCGGCGGGCGCGGCGCAGCGACGGCCGGGGCCGGTGCGGGCGTGCCCGGGGGCAGGGTCTCGAGGAGCGTCACGACCGGCACTCTCGGCCCGCGCCTCCTCGTCGTTAGGCGCTCGTGGTCAGTGACCCCCGGACTGGGCCCCCTCGGCGTGGGCGTCCTCGGACTCCTTCTCCGACTTCTTCTCGGTCTTCTCGGCCTTCTTCTCGATGGTCGTCGTGGTCGCGGCGGCGTCCTCGACGGCGGGCGGGCTCTCGGCCGCGGCGTTCCTGCCGACGGTCACCGCGCCTCCTGCGCCCTCGGCTGCCGCCTGCAGCTGGGGCAGCAGCGCGCTCACGTCGTCGGACTGGTTCGACAGGACGACGATGTCGACCCGGCGGTTCGTGGCGAAGTCGGCCTCGGTGCCGCCGGTCGAGAGCGGACGCGACGAGCCGAAGCCGACGGCCTGCGCGTGCTCGACGGGGAGACCGCCTCGCTCGACCAGGTCGCGCAGCACCTGCGTGGCCCGGGCGGAGGACAGCTCCCAGTTGGTCGCGTAGGGAGCGGTCGAGCTGCGCTGGTCGGCGTGGCCCTCGATCGACACGTCGTGGCCGGCGCCGCGGAGGACGGGCGCGATCGCGTCCATCACGCGGCGAGCGGTGTCGCTGAGGTCGGCGCTGTTCGTGCCGAAGAACGTCTCCGAGCCGACCAGGCGCACGGTGAGGCCACGCGCGTCGGTGGAGAACTGCACGTCGGCGGTGAGGCCGGAGCCGGCGAGGCCCGCAGCGATCGCCTCCTTGATGGCGGTCAGGTCGTCGAGCTCGGCCTGCGCCTGCGCGAGCTCCTCGGCGGTTCCGGCCGTGCCGCTCGCCGACGCCTTGCTCACGTCGGTCTCGTCGCCGGTGGAGTAGCCCTGGCCCTCCGCCGTCACGTCGTCGACCGCGACGACGGTGCCCGACGCCGTGTCGACCTTGCCGACGTCGGTCTGGCCGAAGCCGGTCGCGAGCGAGTTGCGCAGGGCGATGTACTTGTCCTGGTCGACGCTCGACATCGCGAACAACACGATGAACATGCACATCAGCACGGTGACCATGTCCATGTACGAGGCCAGCCAGCGCTCGTCGGGGTGCTCCTCCTCGGCGTGCCCCTTCTTCTTGCGGCCGCCGCGCGCGCCGCTCACGCTGCGAGGCCCTGGTCGTCGGCGCCAGCCTTCGCCTTGGCGGCCTTGCCGGCCTTGCCTGCCTTGCCTGCCTTGCCTGCGCCGGCCTCGAGGGAGTGCACCGGCACCATGGCCTTGAGGCGCTCGCCGAGGAGGCGCGGCTGGCTCCCGGCCTGGACGGCCAGCACGCCCTCGATCAGCAGCGTCATGCGCGCCTCGTCGAGGTCGGCCAGCTTCTTCAGGCGACCGGCGAACGGCAGCCAGAGGAAGTTCGCGCTGAGCAGGCCCCAGAGGGTCGCCACGAACGCCGCCGCGATCAGCGGGCCGAGCTCGTCGGGCGAGGCGAGGTTCTCGAGCACGTGGGTCAGGCTGACCACCGTGCCGATGATGCCGACTGTCGGGGCGTAGCCGCCCAGGCTGTTGAAGAACTTGCTCGCCGTGCGGTCGGCGGCGAGACGCGACTCCATCTCGTCCTCGAGCAGGATCCGCAGTTCCTCGCCGTCGGTGCCGTCGGCGATGTTCTGCAGGGCGCCCTTCATGAAGGGGTCCTCGACCTTCTCGGCCTCCGCCTCGAGCGAGAGCAGGCCCTCGCTGCGCGCCTTCTCGGCGAGCGCCACGATGTCGTCGATGACCGACTGCGGCGGGATCACCTTGCCCGTGAAGGCGTGCGGGATCTTCTTGAAGCTCAGCATCGCGTCCTTGATCGTCGTGCCGGCGATGCCGACCGCGATCGTGGCGCCGAACACGAGCAGCATCGGCGCGGGCAGCAACAGGCCCTCGACGTGGACGCCCTCGAGCTTGATCATCCCGAACAGCGCGCCGAAGGCGAGCAGGATGCCGATGATCGTCGCCGGGTCCATCAGCGGGCTCCGGTCGGTGCGGGCGCGGTGGTGGTGGGGGCCTGCTCGGCCGGGCGGAGGGCGGAGACGAGGCCGCCGCCTCCTTCGCCTCGCGAGCCGCGGACGATGCCGAGCTGCGGGCCGGTCGACGTGCGGCTGCCGAGCGGCTGCGTCGCGGGGGCGGCGAGGTCGGGCGCGTCGTAGGCCAGCGAGACGATGCGGGCACGGTAGCGGGCGATCATCTCGATCACCACGGCCATCGGCTCGGTGACGATGTACTTCGCCCCGTCGACCATGATCAGCGTCGTGTCGGGCGTCTCGTGGATGCGCTCGATCAGGTCTGGGTTGACAGCGAATCTGCTGTCGTTGAGTCGCGTGACGACGATCATCGGCCCGTCCTAGGTCTGTGTCTCCCGCCACCGTCCGTGGGGCGGGCGAGCTGCTCGTCCTGAGCTGCTCAGGGGGGACTATCGGCAGGGGTCGGGTCGGCGTTAGGCGCGTGTCGGCGCCGAGTGCTCAGACCTGGTCGCTCGCGGGCCGGGCCACCGTGCCGAGTGGTCAGTTCTGGTCGCTCATGGCTCGTGGACGGACCAGAAGTGACCACTCGAGCAGCCCGGGGCACATTCGAGGAGGGAGGGACGAACGGGACGGCGAGCAGGAGGCGGCGGGCGACACATGCGCGCAACACCGGGCTGGCAAGATGCTGCGGTGACCGACACCCCCGCGAACGACGGCACGCGCGACGCCACCCCTGTCGCCCGGCCCTCCTCCCCCACCTCCGCCTCCCCCGCCTCCACCTCGCCCGGCGCCGCACCCACGGTCGACTCGAGGTCGACCAGCTCGATGCCGACCGGCTCGACGCCGACCGGCTCGACGCCGACCGGCTCGACGCCCGTCTACTCGACGCCCGAGGCGACCGGGCCGGACGCCGCGCTGTCGCCCGACACGGCGACCCCACTGGTCGACGACCCGGCCCTGACCGAGACCGCCGCGACCGCCGACGCCAACCGGCACACCCTGGTCGAGAACGTGATGGGGGTGGTGACGGGAGTCTTCATCGCCTCCTTCGGGCTGTTCCTGCTCAAGGCGAGCGGAGCCGTCTCGGGCGGCACCGCCGGCATCGCACTGCTGCTCGACTACGCCGGGCCGCTGTCGTTCGGGGCGCTGTTCATGCTGGTGAACGTGCCGTTCTTCGCGCTCGCGATCTGGAAGAAAGGGCTCGCCTTCACCCTGCGCACGGTGCTGACCGTCGGCATGGTCTCGGCGATGTCGTACCTGCACCCGGCCGTTTTCCACATCGACGACATCGACCCGGTCTACGGCACGCTCGGCGGCAACCTGCTCGTCGGGGTGGGCCTGCTGATCCTGTTCCGGCACGGGGCGAGCCTCGGCGGCATCAACATCCTCGCGCTCGTGCTGCAGGAGAAGCTCGGCTGGCGGGCCGGCTACGTGCAGATGGCGGTCGACGTCGTCATCATCCTGTTCTCGCTCACCGTCGTCTCGCCGTGGATCGTGCTGCTCTCGGCCGCAGGCGCCGTCGTGCTCAACCTCGTGCTCGCCCTCAACCACAAGCAGGGGCGGTACCTCGGTCGCACGTGACCACTTCGGGGGTGATCTGGGGGTGAATCGCTCCCAGGTCGGACACAGAATCGAGAAAGTCTCTAGCTTGGGCGTCGGGCCGACGATCGTCGAGGCCACCCCGCTCTAGAGGAGTCACGACCATGACCTACGACCAGAACACCCCCGCCACCACGACCTCCGGCGCGTCCGCCAAGTTCAACACGCTCGCGATCGTCGGCTTCGTGCTGGCCTTCGTCGTGAACATCGCTGGCGTCGTCGTCAGCTTCATCGCCCTGTCGCAGATCAAGAAGACCGGCGAGCGCGGCCGCGGCCTCGCCATCGCCGGCATCATCATCGGCCTGCTGTCGATCGTCTTCGGCATCATCTACATCACGGTGCTCCTGCCCATGATCATGGAGCAGGTCGGCACCGTCCCGACCTACTGATCTCTGCGAGATCGCCCGCAGGAGGCGCGGGGCCCGTTCGACGGGCACCGCGCCTCCTGCGTGTCTGCGGGTCTCGTCAGGCGGCGCAGGTGCGGGCGCGCGACCGCGGCATCTCGACGGCGTCGTGGGACGCGGCAAGCGCGGGCCCCTGCCGTGCTCGTCCCTTCTCGCCGGTCTGAGATCTATGGCGGCCAGGCCGTCCAGAGCAGCACGATCGCGACGACCTGGAGCGCCAGGCCGGCGACGATCGTGATGACCACGCGCCTCGTCGTGGCCGACAGCTGCGGGTCGCCCAGCAGCGGCGCGAGCGGCATCAGCATGCGGAAGCTCGACTGCTGCGGCAGGAACACGGCGACCAGGTAGGCGACCCACCCGATCGTGTAGGTCTGCAGCTCGAGGCCGAGACGCTGCGAGCGGCGCACCAGCCCGAGCACGACGACCGCGAGCAGCGCCACCACGGCCACCACCCCGAGCCAGCCGGCCATCGCGTCGCCGAAGCGGAACCACGGCGTGAAGGGGACGAAGCCGTCGGATCCGATGTAGTCACGCCACCACGACGACTCCGTCGCGAAGTAGCCGTCGCGCTCGCCCGTGACCACGGCCACGACGACCGGCCACGCGAAGCCCGCCGCGGTCACGATGAGGCCGGCCGCCCAGGTGCGGAGGTGCTCAGCGAGGGACGTCCGGTCGAGGTCGAGGTCGAGGTCGTGCTCGTGCTCGTGCTCGTCACGCCGTGTGGCGCGGCGGTCACGGACCAGCCGCACGAGCCAGGTCAGCCCCAGCGCCGCCGAGAGGGCGAGGCTGCCGGGGTGCGCGACCGAGGCGAGCACGCCGAGCACCGTGAACCAAGCCCAGCGCCGCAGCGTCATCGCGAGCAGCGCGCCGAACATCAGCAGCAGGAACAGCGACTCCGCGTAGGGCACCTGCAGCACGAACGACATCGGCGCGACGCAGAAGAAGACCGCACCCCAGAAGGAGGCGCGGGCACCGAACCGCGTCAGCATCAGCCGGTGGAGCACCAGCGTCGCCCCGGCCCCGGCCAGCACCGCCATGACGATCGCCGCGATCAGCCAGTCGCCGCCGACCACCGGCCGCACGACCCGCACGAGCGCGGGGAAGAGCGGCATGAACGCCCACGCGTTCTTGACGACCTGGCCGTCGTCGTCCCGCGGCAGCTCGGCGGGGTAGCCCTGCTCGGAGATCTCGCGGTAGAAGACGGCGTCCCACGACGAGAGGTAGCCGGCGAAGCCCGGGCCGCCGTCGTGCTGCGCCCAGGCCGCGGTCGCCGTGAGGGCGTGCACCACGGCGAGGAACAGCGTCGTGACGAGACGGGAGGCGGCGTAGACGCCGAGGAGGACGAGCGTCGTCGCCAAGCCCGGGCGGGGCACGGCGAGCCCCATGACGGCGGTGCCGCTGGTCCGCGGGGCGGACGGCTCCGGCTGCGTGCCGCGCCGCGCCTCCGTCCCCGTCGTCATCGATCTTGTCTACCCGGCGGGCGCTGGGAGGGCAGGCGACCGTACCCCGCGCGCCCGCGCGAGGCGGAGCGGGCCCGCGCACCCCGGAGTGGACGATGCACCCGCAACGACGGGGTGCATCGTCCACTCCGGGGTGTCGGGCGCGGGGTACGGGTGCGGGCCGGGCCGGGCCCGGGACGGTGCAGGCCGGGGAACGTGCAGGTGCGTGGGGGCGGGTGTGCGGGCGGGGGACGCAGGAGGCGCGGGCCGGTCTCGAGGACCGGGCCCGCGCCTCCTGCGCCGCTGCGGCTAGCGCTTCAGGTTCGTGAGCTCCTGGAGCACCTCGTCCGAGGTGGTGATGATGCGGGCGTTCGCCTGGAAGCCGCGCTGGGCGACGATGAGGTTCGTGAACTCCTGCGAGAGGTCGACGTTGCTCATCTCGAGCGTGCCGCTCGAGAGCGAGCCGACGCCGGGCGAGCCGGGGACGCCGAGCGCCGCGTTGCCCGAGTTCGCCGTGGCGCGGTAGCCCGACGAGCCGGACTTCTCGAGGCCGCCCGGGTTGGCGAAGGTCGCCAGCGCGATGCGGCCGACGGCGAGCGACTCGCCGTTGCTGAACTGCCCGACGAGCGTGCCGTCCTTCGAGAGGCTGAAGCCCTTGAGCGTGCCGGCCTCACGACCGTTCTGGTCGGTGACGGCGACCGTGTTCAGCGCCGCGAAGCCGGTGACCTTCGAGAGGTCGACGGTGATGCCGCCGACGGTCAGCGAGCCGGCGCCGTTCTGGGCGCCGTCGGTGAAGGTGAGGGCGGTGCTGCCGGGAGCGCCGACGCCGTCGGTGCCGGTGACGTTCCAGCCGCCCGCGGTGCGCGTGAACGACAGCGTCAGGGTGCGCTCGGTGCCGAACGCGTCGTAGACCTTCGAGTCGCGCGTCAGGGTCTCGCCGACCGCGGTCTCGGACGGCAGGTTGCCGGCGACGTTCGCCCCGGTCGTGGCGGTGGCCGGCGCCG
Organism: Frigoribacterium sp. CFBP 13729; assembly: GCF_014841875.1. NCBI lineage: Bacteria > Bacillati > Actinomycetota > Actinomycetes > Micrococcales > Microbacteriaceae > Frigoribacterium > Frigoribacterium sp. CFBP 13729. The sequence goes on from NZ_JACYUR010000003.1 coordinate 93,631, forward strand.
CTCCGTTCAGGGGCAGCATGATGTCGCCCACCGCGCCTCCGTCGTTGACGACGCCGTTCGTGGCCGAGTAGCCCTGCACGATCTTGCCGTCGGCCGAGACGAGACGGCCGTCGGCGTCGAAGTCGAAGGCGCCGGCACGCGTGTAGACGGTGTCGTTGCCGAGGCGCGTGACGAAGAAGCCGTCGCCCGAGATCATCAGGTCGGTCGCCTTGCCGGTCGCCTGGGCCGAGCCCTGCGCGAAGTTCGTCGAGATGCCCGCGACCTGCACGCCGAGGCCGACCTGCGCGGGGTTCGTGCCGCCGATTCCGGTCTGCGGGCCTCCGGCGCCCTGGGTCATCTGCGACAGGGTGTCCTGGAACTGCGTGGTCGACGACTTGAAGCCGGCGGTGTTGACGTTGGCGATGTTGTTGCCGGTGACGTCGAGCATGGTCTGGTGCGACCGGAGGCCCGAGATGCCGGAGTAGAGGGAGCGGAGCATGGGAGCTGCCTTTCGGACGGAGCTGAGGAGGCGCGTCCTGCGCGGAGAGACCGGTCGCGTCCTGCGTCCGGGGCGGTGCTGAGAAGTGCGGGGGTGCTGTACGGCCGTGCCGTGCGGCTGGGCTGCGAGGGCGGCGGGGCCGCGAGGGAACGAGGCGCTAGGCCTTCGGCGTCGCGGTGATGCCGGAGATGAGATCCAACGCGACCTCCTTCCCGCCGACGGTGACCTTGGGCACGGACTCGGCGAACGAGACGCTCGTCGCGGTGCCGGTGACGGCCTTGCCGTCGGGGCCCGTGTAGCTGACCTCGCGGCCGACCAGGGCGGACGCCGAGGTGCGCATCTGCAGCGAGAAGCCCTCGTTCGCGGTCGTCGTCTGGTTGGTGATCTGCTCCATCATCGCGAGCTGGGTGGTCTGCGCCATCATCGCGTTGGTGTCCATCGGCGACGACGGGTCCTGGTTCTTCAGCTGGGTGACGAGCAGGTTCATGAACATCTCGCCGTCCATGGCGGTCTTCGTCGTGCGCGCCGAGGACGACTGCTGAGCGGCGGCCATGACGGTCGGGTCGACGGTTCCGGAGATCTGGTCGATCGAGGGCATCTGCTGTGTCTTCCTGTGGAGGGCGGAACGGGGGCGAGCTGTGGAGGGTCGTGCTGTGCGGGGGTGCGGGCGCTAGGCCAGCACGTCGATCGAGACGGTCGGCGACGAGGAGGTGCCCCGCAGCCCGCCCGCACCGGCGGCGGCCGCGAGGGCGCCGGCCCGCAGGCCGTCGGGGTCGGGGTCGTCCCGACCGAGCCTGCCGTCGGGGTCGCGCCCGGCGGGCTGGCCGGCTCCGCGCTGTCCGGTGCCGGACGGGGCGGAACCGTCGCGCGCCTCCTGGGCCGACTGCTGCGCCGCCCGCTGGTCGAGCAGCCGCTGCTGGTCGGCACCGTCGTCGGACGGCTGGTTCTGGCTCGAGAGGTCGACGCTCGCCTGGAGCCCCGCTCCCCCGAGATCGCGGCGGAGGTCGGGCAGGATCGCCCGCACCGCCTCCCGCCCGGCGTCGGTCGGGGCGAACATCTCGACGTGCATGCCGTGGGCGCCGACGTGCGCCCGGACGGTGACCGGCCCGAGGGCCTCGGGGCTCACGGTGACGGTGACGACGTGCGTCCCGGCACCGGCGGCCGCGAGCGAGAAGAGCGGACGCGCGAGCTGCTGCCCGAGGGGCGCCGGGGCCGCAGGAGGCGCGGCGACGGCGGTCGAGCCCGCTGCGGCTGCCGGAGCGGGCGCGCCGGGCACCGCGACCATCGGCGGGGCGACGGGCACGGCGGAGGCGGAGGGGCCGGTCGTCGTGGCGGTCGCGACGCCCGCGTCGGCGACGAGCGCACGGTCGGCGGCGGTCGCCGAGAGTCCGGCGGCAGAGCCGGGGACCGGCACGGACGTCGGACCAGCAGCGGCCGCCGAGGCGGCGCGCACGAATGCTGACGGGACGGTGGTCGAGGGCGCCGGGGCCTCGGCGGCCAGGGCCGGGGCCGTCGGAACAGTCTCCCCTGCAGACGGCGACGCGGCCGTGACGGGGCCGGGCGTCGCGGGCGACGTGCCCGAGGCTGCCGCCTGCCGCCAGCCGGCGACCGCGGCGCCGGCGGAGCCGGTCGCGATCGCAGCAGAGGTCGCGGCGGCGACGAGGCCTTCGGGCACGGCGCCGCCGTCCGCGGTCGGGGCGGGCGCTGTCGGGGGGAGGCCCGGGCTCAGGGCTGTTCCGTCACGGGACGGATCGGCGACCGACACGGTCGGCGCGAGTGCCGCCTCCTGCGGGAGCTGTCCCGGTGTCGTGGCGCCCGTGGCCGAGGCAGCTGATCCGTCACGAGACGGATCGGTGATCGCGTCTGCCGGGTCGAGAGCTGATCCGTCACGAGACGGATCGCTGCTCAGGCCGGCCGGGTCGAGGGCTGATCCGTCACGAGACGGATCAGGGGTCGCGACCGGGGCCGGGGACGGGGCCTGGCCGACAGGCGGGGAGAGGGGGAGGGTCGCTGATCCGTCACGGGACGGATCAGCCTCAGGAGAGACGCCCGCCGGAGACGACGACGAGCCGAGGGCCGCGGCGACCAGGGCCGCCTGGAGCGAGGTCGCTCCCGGCGAGGACGCTCCTGCCTGAGCAAGAGCAAGATCGCCGACGCGATCCACAGTCCCGTCCTCGACCGACTCCCCGGCCGCGACCGGACCTGCCGCCGCAGACGGAGCCGCAGCGGCCGGACCCGCAGCGGCCGCGGGCGCGCGCCCGGCGGCTGCCGCGTGAGGCGCGGACGCCGTCGCGGGCGACGACGGGCGTCGCGGGCCCGGAGCGTGGGCCGGGGCCGGGGCCTGGTCGCGCGGCGCGGCGGACGACATCGCCTCGCCGAAGCCCGCGGCGGAACGCCCGGCCGCGGGACGACCGGCCGACGAGCGCCCGCCCGCCGAGCGGTCGGGACCAGAGGAGGCGTCGGCCCGGTCGGCAGGGCCGGGGACGACGAAGGGCAGGGTGCGCAGGACGCTCATCAGGGGGCCCCTCCGCTCATCAGGCGCTGGAGCGCGGCGGTCATCAGGTCGGTCGAGCCGGAGCCGCCCGCCGCACCGGCGCCGGTCACGCCGAGCGACGACGCGAGCGACGCCAGCGAGGTCGCGGAGGCGCCTGCAACGGAGGCGCCCGCAGCGGCCGACGCGGCAGCGGTCCCCGTCGCGGGCACGATGCGGCGGATGGTCGACAGGTCGGAGTCCTTGTACCAGTTGTCGACGATCTGGACGTCCTTGCCGGGACGGGGCGCGTGCAGCACCTTGCCGTCGCCGAGGTAGATCACGATGTGCCCCTCGCCCTTGGCGACGAGCAGGTCGCCCGGCTTCGCCTCGGCCAGCGACGGCACCTCGGCGCCCATCCGGGCCTGGTCGGGCACGACGCGCGGCATCGAGACGCCGAGCTCCTTGAACACGGTCTGCACGAGGCCGGAGCAGTCCATCCCGCTCGCGCTCTCGCCGCCGAACACGTAGGGCACGCCGAGGTACTTCTTCGCGCCGCTGACCACGTCGTCGCCGGCAGCGCCGCTGCCGGTCGCGACAGAGCCCTTGACGGCCGCCACCGAGGGGGTCGTCGCGAGGCCGCCCGCGGCACCTGTCGCACCGGTCGCGCCGGCACCGCTCGTGCCGGCGAGGGCGTCGGCGAAGGCGCTGGCCGAGGTCGCGGAGCTGCCCGACCCGGCGGACGCCGCGGCTGCCGTGCCGAGCACGGACGGCGTGCGTCCGTTCCGCAGCTGGTCGATCTGCGTCCTGATGTCGTCGATCCGGGACAGGACCTCGCTCACGGGGCTCACTGTGCGCCTCCTGGCGTCGGGGTCTGGGTCGGGGTGCCGGCGGGACGGGCAGCATCGGCAGCAGCAGTCGTGGAGGCGGCGGCCTCGGCCTGGCGCACCCGCCACGACTGGCCGGCGATCTCATCGAGCGCGGCCTGCTCGGTGCGGAGGTCCTCGGCGGCGGCCTCGACGGCGTGCGCGGCCTCGAGCTTCTCGAGGCCGATCGCGGCCCGGCGCGCCGCCCCGAACGCCGTCTGCGCCTCGTCCGCCTCGGCGCGGCGGCGTGCCGCGACCGCGTCGAGCTCGGCGAGCATCGCCCGGCTCGACGCGCGGGAGGCGGCGATCGCGCTGAGCATGGCCGCGTCCGTCACCTGCGCGGGCCCGTCGTCGAGGGTGCGCTTGGCGGCGAGGCGACGGTCGGCGGCGTCGCGCAGCCGGTCGTTCGCCTCGGCGAGGTGCCCGGCGGCCTGGTCCTGCTGCGCGTGGCGCAGCCGCAGGAGGCCGAGGAGGGAGAAGGCGCGGGCCATCAGGCACCTCCGAGTCGGGCGGTCAGCTGGGCGAGTCCGGCCCACGAGGCGGCGGTGTCGGCGCGCTCGTCCATGCCCTGCTGCAGGAACGCGTCGATCGCGCCCTGGTGCTCGACCGCGGCGTCGACGAGCGGGTTCGTGCCCCGCTGGTAGGCGCCCACGTCGAGCAGGTCCTGCGCGGCGCGGCGCGCGGCCATCACCTTCCGGAGGCTCGTCGCGGCGGCGCGCTGCTCGGCCGTCGTCACCTTCGACGCGACGCGCGAGACCGAGCCGAGCGCGTCGACCGACGGGAAGTGCCCGGTCACGGCCAGCTTGCGGTCGAGCACGACGTGCCCGTCGAGGATGCTGCGGGCCGCGTCGGCGACGGGCTCGTTGTGGTCGTCGCCGTCGACGAGCACCGTGTACAGGCCGGTGACGGAGCCGATCCGGTCGGTCCCGGCACGCTCGAGCAGCTCGGCGAGCACCGAGAACGTCGACGGCGGGTAGCCCCGGGTCGCCGGCGGCTCGCCGACCGACAGCCCGATCTCGCGCTGGGCCATCGCCACGCGGGTCAGCGAGTCCATCATCAGCACGACGTCGGCGCCCTGGTCGCGGAACGACTCCGCGATGCGGGTCGCGACGAACGCGGCACGGAGGCGCATCAGCGCCGGCTCGTCGCTCGTCGACACCACGACGACGGAGCGGGCGAGGCCCTCGGGTCCGAGGTCGTCCTCGAGGAACTCGCGCACCTCCCTGCCTCGCTCGCCGACGAGGGCGATGACGCTGACCTGTGCGTCGGTGCCGCGGGCGATCATCGACAGCAGCGACGACTTGCCGACTCCCGAGCCGGCGAACAGGCCGACGCGCTGCCCGCGCCCGACGGTCGTCAGCGTGTCGAGCACGCGGACGCCGAGCTGGAGCGGGGTGTCGATCCGCGCACGGTGCATCGCGGACGGGGTCTCGTGGTGCAGCGGGACGAGGTCGACGGAGCCGCCGTCGGGGGCACGGAGGGGGCCCTTGCCGTCGATCGGACGGCCGAGGCCGTCGAGCACGCGGCCGAAGAGGCCCGTGCCGGTGGGGACGAGGAGGGGGCGGCCGGTCGAGCGCGCCGGCGTGCCGGCCGTCACGCCGGTGAGGCGGCCGAGCGGCATGCAGCGGAGGCCGTCGGGGGTGGTCGCGACGACCTCGGCGAGGGCGGAGGTCGTCGTGCTCGCGGCGACGGGCGTCTGCGCGGCGGCCGAGCCGGTGCCGGTCGTGCTCGCGGCGACGCTCGCGGGCGCGCCGGATACGGGGGCGGGCACGCCGATCTCGAGCACGTCGCCGACGGCGGCGTCGAGCCCGCGCACCGTGATGCCGAGCCCGACGGCGCTGACGACGCTGCCGACGCGCAGCGGGCGCGCGGCGGCGCGGGCGGCCGCCAGCCGGGTCCGGACGGGTGCGGTGAGGGTCACGATGCCCCCAGCAGAGCGGTGCGAGCCCGGGCGAGGGCGGTGACGAGCCGGGCGTCGACGAGGCTGGCGGGCAGGTCGACCTCGGCGTCTCCCCGGGCGAGCCGGGCGTCGGCGACGAGCGGGACCGAGGAGGCGGCGACCGCGTCCCCGAGGGCGGCCAGGTCGGCCGGGTGCAGGCGCACGCCGACGACCAGCGAGCGGTCGAGCCCGTCGAGGGCGCGGGAGACGGCGGCGCGGGCCGTGCGGCCCTCGCGGGGGCCGGCGGGGTGCGGGGCGGCGGCGTGCTCGGCGACGGCGTCGTCGGGGGCGAGCACGCCGGCGCTGCGGTGCTCGGCGACGCCGTCGCGCTCGGCCGCGGGGCGGCTCCCGGTTCCGACGGCGGGCTCGGACGCCGCGACCTCGTAGCCGACCACGGCCGACGCGAGGTCGAGGGCGGTCCGGACCAGCGCCTCCTCGGACTCGGCGAGCACCGGCGCGACCCGCTGCCGCAGCGCCTCGGCGGCCGCGTCGAGTGCGGCGAAGGAGGCGGCCAGCGAGCGCTCGAGGCGCGTCACGGAGTCGAGGTGCTCGGCGTCCATCGCGACCCGGCGCGCGGCCAGGTCGGCCTCGGCGGCGCGGAGGCCCGCCGCGTAGCCGGCCGCGTGGCCGCGGGCCTCGGCACGGGCCGCGCGCGCGGCGGCGTCGGGGTCGGCGTGGGGAGAGAGGAGCGACGTGCTGCGGGCGGCGGCACCGTGGGCACCGCCGAGGCCGGCGACCGTGCCGAGGCCGGTGCCGCGGGTCACGGCGTGACCGGGGTCGAGTGCGGGGGCGGTCGTCGTCGAGCCGGACCGCACCTCCGTGAGCGAGGGGTAGACGACGCGCGAGAACGACTCCGGGGCGGAGATCGTCTCCGAGGCGGAGATCGCGGGATCGAGCATCGACGGGCCGTTCAGAGGGCAGGGCGGTTCGGCCGATCCGTGGCCAGGGGGCGAGCGATCCGTGCTCAAGGGCGACTCTCGGCAGGTCGCGGGGGGGCGCGTAAGGCGTTGCCCCGAACGGGGGCAGGGGGCGGCGAGGCGGCTTCTCGGATACATTCGGAAAGTACTTGCTTACCGGAAAAGTACTTCCTAGGGTGGGGAGCACATCGACGAGAGGACGAGACCATGACCGACCAGACCAGGCTCCCCACCCCGGACGAGGCCCGCCGACTGCTGGCCGAGGCCGACGCGACCGGGCGCCACGCCACCGCTCGGGCCGGCTGGCCCGGCGTCGCCGTGCTGCTCTCGCTCGGCTCCGTGCTCTCGCTCGGCACGCTCGCCCTCGGGCTCACGACGGGCACGAACTACTTCGTGGCGATGATCGCGCTGCTGATCTGGATCGCGGTCGTCGTGGCGTTCCAGCTCGCGTTCCTCCGGTCGCACCGCATCGGGTTCGGCCGCCGCTGGGGCCTGTACCTCGGGGCGATCTTCGCGATCTACGTCGTGGCGATGGTCGTCGTCGGCTCGTCCCAGGGCGAGGACGTCGTCGGCACCTGCGCGCTGGCCGCCGCGCTGATGGTCGTCTCGGTCGCTGCGGCGACGCACGAGGCTCGGCAGGCGGAGCGATGAGCGGCGACGGTGCGGGGTCGGGCACGGGCGCGGGGTCGGGCTCGGGCACGGGCACGGGCGCGGGCGCGGGCACGGGCACGGGCACGGGGAGCGTCGCCGGTGCGGGGGGCGACGGCACGTCCCGCGGTCCGCACCCGCGCCTCCGGCTGTCGGAGACGCTGCACCAGCCGGTGCGGTTCTCGATGGTGGCGGCGCTCGCGGCGGCCGACCAGCTCGACTTCAAGGACCTGCGGGACGCCGTCCAGGTGACCGACTCGGCGCTGAGCAAGCAGATCAGCACGCTCGAGGCCGCGGGGTTCGTGAAGGTGTCGAAGGGGTTCGTCGGCAAGCGGCCGCGCACCTCGCTGAAGCTCACGCCGGAGGGGCGCGCCGCCTGGATCGCGCACCTCGCCGTGCTGCGCGAGATCGCCGCGGGCTAGCGCCGCGGCGCGCCGCTCCTCGCGTCGCGTCGCGTCGCGTCGCGTCGCGTCGCCTCGAGTCTCGTCGGGTGCCGCACCTGGCGTCGCGTCGCGCTGAGCGTCGCGCCTCGCCTGGCGCCGCCATCTCCCGCGCCTGCCGCCTGCCGCCTGCCGCCTGCCGCCTGCCGCCTGCAAAGCGAGACGCATCCTGCCCAGACCGGCCGCGCCTCCTGGGCTCGATGTCCATCGCCCCTCGGATCACTCTCGAACTCGAGAGGGATCCGGTCGCGAGCGAAGGAGGTGCGGCCCGGGCAGCGCGGGACGCCGCAGAACCCGACAGAACGGCCTGAGAATGCGCTGCAGCACCCGGACATCCCGGTATTGCAGCCCCGCCGGTCGGCATTTGCCGACCTGGGCCGAAGGAGGCGCGGGCGGCGCCGCGCAGGACGCTGCAGAACCCGACAGAACGAGCCCGGCTCGCGCTCTCGCACCCGGACATCCCCGTATTGCAGTCCCGCCGGTCGGCATTTCCCGACCTAGCCGAAGGAGGCGCGGGCAGCCCAGCGCAGGGCACCGCAGAACCCGACAGAACGAGCCCGGCTCGCACTCTGGTACCCGGATATCCCGGTATTGCAGCCCCTGCCGGTCGGCATTTGCCGGCGGAGAGACGGGCGAACGGCGGCAGGGGCTACTCGACGAGGGCGTCCTCGTCGGCCCGGTGGATCGTGATCGTGCCGAGCGCCTCGAGCTCGCGGATGGCACGGACGACCTCGGCCCGCGCCTCCTCGACCTGCGACTTGCGGACGGGGCCCATCGACTGCAGCTCGTCGTCGAGCAGCTCGCGGTTGCGCTCCGAGACGTTGCCGCGGATGACCTCGACGACGGCGGCGAGCGCCCCCTTCATCGCGGTCGCGAGCACGGCGGCGTCGATCCCGCGGAGCACCTGCTGGATGTCGCGCGACTCGAGCTTGACGATGTCCTCGAAGGTGAGCATCCGCGAGCGGACCTCCTCCGCGAGCTCGGGGTCGCGCTCGTCGAGGCCGTCGAGCAGGGCGCGCTCGGTGGCGCTGTCGCTGCGGTTGATGATCTCGACGAGCGGCTGGATGCCTCCGACGACCTCGACCTGCTCGCGCGGCGCGACGACGGCACCGGCACGGACCTTGAGCGTGGTCGCGACGATGCCGACGGCCTCGGGCGTCGCAGTGCCCATCGTGGCGATGGCCTGCGCGACGTCGGTGCGGGCGGCGACGTCGAGGCCGGCGAGCACGGCCGAGGCCTGCTGCGGCCGCAGGTGCGCGAGCACGAGGGCGATGGTCTGCGGCAGCTCGCCGTCGAGCAGGGTGATGACCTGGCCGGGGTCGGCCTCGTCGAGGAACTCGAAGCTCTTGCCCATCGCGTTCGAGGCGAGCCGCTCCATGACGCCGGCGGCGCGCTCCGAGCCGAACGACGCCTCGAGCAGGCCGACGGCGACGTCGTGCCCACCGCGGCGCTGGTAGCGGCCCGAGCGGGTCAGGTCGTGGAACTCGGCGACGGCCGACTCGGCCACGGCGGGGTCGACGCGGCGCAGCTTGACGATCTCGGCCGTGATCTCCTCGGCCTCCTCCTCGCTGAACTGCTTCATGACGACGGCGGCGCGGGCCTGCTCCATCTGCATGAGGATGACCGCGACCTTCTGCGGCCCCGTCAGCGCCGGGCGCGCGGCCGGCGCACCGAACGCGGCGGGCACCCCGAACGCCTGCGTCGGGGTCAGGTCCGCAGCGGACGCGGTCGCGCTCACGACTGGACCCGCTCGTCCATCAGGCCGCGCAGCAGCTCGGCGGTCTTCTCGGGGTCGCGCTCGGCGAGGGCGTCGATCTCGGCGCGGCGGCGCTCGGCCGACACGTACTCGGGCGAGGGCTCGGGCGCCGCGACCGGCAGGGCCACGGTGGCGGCCTCGTCGGCGAGCAGCTGACGGCGGGAGGCGGCGCCCGCGTCGTCGAGGTCGAGCCGCATGGTCGCGTCCCAGGTCTGGGCGGCGTTGCCGGCCGCGAGCTCGCCGAGGTCGACGTCCTCCCGGTCGTGCCGCTTGTTCTTCTTCGCGAAGACGATCAGACCCACGATCAGCGCGATCACGATCAGGGCGACGATGCCGACGGTGCGGATCGTGCCCCACATGGCCTCGGAGGCGGCGGCCGCGTCGGCCGCGGCGAGCGCCGCCTTCGCGGCCTCGGCGCCCTCGGTGTCGAAGTCGACCAGGGCGACCTCGACGGCGTCGCCGCGCGCCGTGTCGATCCCCGCGGCGTTCCGCACGAGGTCGTTGATGCTCTGCATGTTGACGCCGGAGGCCGCGTTCGCGTCCAGGGCGACCGACACGGTCTGCCGGCTGACGCCTCCTGCGGGCACGCTCATCGTCTCGGTGACCTTGTCGACGGCGTTGTTCTTGGTGGCTGACTCGTTGACGTAGCCGTCGTCGCCGGTCGCGGTGCCGGCCGCGTCGGTGCCCGTGCCGGTGCCGGTCGGCACGGCGATGTTGTCGGGGCCGAGCACGCCGGTCGCGCCGGTGCCGCCCGCTCCCCCGGAGCCCGCGCCGTACTGCTCGGTGGTGCTCGACTCGTTGAGGGCGATGGGGCCGCTGGTGGGCTGCGCGAACGACTCGGTGACCTTCGTGCCCGAGCTCTGGTCGAGGTCGGCGGCGACGATCACCGACGACTTGCCGGGGCCGACGACCTTGTCGAGCATCGTCTGCACGGCGGTCTGGACCTTCGACTCGTAGTCGCTGGCCTGGTCGCCGGCGCCGCCGACGGCCCCGGTGCCGACCTGCGAGAGCACGGCGCCGGTCGAGTCGGTGACGGCGACGTCGGTCGTCGCCATGCCCTCGACGGAGGCGCTGGTCAGGTTGACGATCGCCTGCACCTGCTTGCTGGTCAGCGTCACGCCGCCCTGCGTCTCGACGAACACCGACGCGGTCGGGTCCTCCTGCTCGGCCACGAAGACGGACTCCTCGGGGATAGCGAGCTGCACGGTGGCGGTCTTCACGCCGTCCATCGCCGAGATGGTCTTGGCGAGCTCGCCCTCGATGGCGCGCTTGTAGGTGACGTCCTGCTGGAACTCGGACGAGGTGACGCCCATGGTGTCGAGCAGCGAGTAGCCGCCCTGGCCGCCGGTCGAGGGCAGGCCGGCCGCGGCGGCGGTGAGGCGTTCCTGGTAGACGTGCTCCTCGGGCACGAGGATCGTGCCGCCGCCCGCGGTCAGCTCGTAGGGCACCCCGTCGGCCTTGAGCTGCTCGACGATGGCGCTCGCGTCGGCGGGCTCGATGCCGCTGAAGAGCGGCGACCAGCTCGGCTTGGTCAGCCAGCTGACGAGGGCGACCGTGCCGAGCACGAGCGCGGCGATCAGGATGACCGCGATGGTCTTCTGGGCGACGGTGAAGCCGCCCATCGTCGCCCGCATCCGGGCGAGGGAGTTCTGCACTGCGGTCGGCATCAGGCCTGCATCCTCATGATCTCGGTGAAGGCGTCGACGCCCTTGTTGCGGACGGCTGCGACGAGCTCGAGCGTCACCTGGGCACGGGTGGCCGCGATGGTCGCGTCGTGGATGTCGGTGAGGTCGCCGGTGACGGCCTTCACGGCGAGCGTCTTCGACTGGCTCTGCAGCTGCTGCAGGCCCTCGACCGCGCCGACCATGCTCGACCCGAAGGCGGCACCGGAGGCGCTGGCCGCGCCGGTCGTCCCGGTGACGGAGGAGGCGCCTCCTGCGTTCCCGACCGCGCCGCCCTGCAGCAGGGCGGACACGTCGGCGAACCCGGTCTGCTGCACTGTCCCGATCGCGGGGACCCCAGCGACCGGCATCAGCCGCGGCCGATCTGGAGAGCGGCCTCGTAGGCGGTCTTGGCACGGTCGACCACGGCGGCGTTCGCCTGGTAGCCGCGCTGGGCCATGATCAGGTCGCCCATCTGGGCCCCCAGGTCGATGTCGGGCATGCGCACGTATCCCTCGGCGTCGGCGAGCGGGTGGTCGGGCAGGTAGGTGACGCGGCCGGCCTCGCTGCCGTAGCGGTCGGCCTTGACGAAGACGCCGCTGGTGCCGGCGCCCTCCTGGACCTCGACGTAGCGGGCCTGGAACGCGGTGTCGTCCATCGACTTGACCGTGTTGACGTTGGCGATGTTGTCGGAGACGGCGTCGAGCCACTTGCGGTGCACGGTCAGGCCGGTGCTCGCGATGCCGATCGCGTCGAAGGCGGTCATCAGTTCGTCCTGAACGCGGCGCGGACGCTGGTCAGCTCGCCGTTCATCGCCTGGGTGGCGAACTGGTAGCGGAGCACGGTGTCGATGTTCGACAGGGTCTCGGTGTCGAGGTTGACGTTGTTGCCGTCGAGTCGCGTCGGCTCGAGCGAGCGCTGCGTCGTGGCCTGCACGCGGCCGGCCCCCTGCACGGCGCCGCCCTGGGCGACGGACCGGCCGAGCGCCTCCTCGAACTGCACGCGCTTGGCCTGGTAGCCGGGCGTGTTCACGTTCGAGATGTTGGCGGCGATGGTCTTCTGGCGCAGCGAGAGGCCGTCCAGGGCGCTCTGCAGCGCCGCCTGGGTCACGGATTCGATCGGCATGGTGCCCGTCCGGGGGTGTGGTGTGGTCTGGGGGCCGATCCGTGGCCGAGGGGTCGAGCGATCCGTGCTCAGGGCGCTCTATCGGCGCGGGCCGGGGGTGCGTAAGGCCGCGCGGGGCACGTGCCCCCGGAGTGGGGGCGCGGTGCGTCCTGGCGTGGAGTTGCCCGAGATGGTCGGCTGGGCGTGGGGCAGGCGACCATCTCGGGCAACTCGACGGCACGGCCGGGCGCAGTGCGACACTGGGGGCGTGAGCGACGACGACGCGTGGCCCGACGGGCTGGACGACGCCCGACGCCTGTTCGGCACCGCCGACGGGGTCGAGCCGGCCACCGTCGACGGCGACGTGGACGACGCCGACCGGGTGCGTCACGTGCTGGGCCGCTCGCTCGGCGGCGTCGTGGGGCTCGTCGTGCTCGGGCTGGTCGCGGCGGTCGTCGTAGTGGTCGTGGTCGTGCCGCTCCTCCTGTGGCCGGTCGGCGCGTGGATCGCGTTCCTGCGGCCGCCGCCCTTCGAGCTGCCGTCGCTCTGGTGGTTCCGGTGACCGTCGCGCGGTCGTCCGTCGCCGTGCTCGCGGTGACGCTGGCCCTCGTCGGGTCCGCCCTGACCGGCTGCACCACCGACCGGGTCGCCCCTCCGGACGCAGGGCCGGACGAGACCAGCGTCTCGATCGAGGCGACAGGTCTCGTGTCGAACGAGCTCGCCGACCATGTCGTGGGCCTCGTCGATCCTCGGTGGGTCACCGAGGTGCACGAGAACGAGGACGGCGACGCCGGCGTGGGCGGTGCGGGCGACGCCGACCACAGCGAGCGCCAGTGGACCATCGGGCGCTGGGTCGGCGTGACGGCCGAGGCTCCTCAGCGGGCCCTGACCGACGACCTCGTGGCGGCCCTCGTCGCGGAGGGGTGGGAGCTGCGCACCGACGAGCCGTCCGTGGACGGCGGGCGCCGAGCCGGCCTCGTCGGAGCGGCCGGCGACGCCGAGGGGTACTCGATCACGGTCATCGGCGGACCGGACGACTCACCCCTGCGGTCGGTCGACTTCCAGGTGAACGGCCCCGTCGTCTCCACGACCTGAGGCCGCCGGAGGCGCGGCGGGCTCTCGAGGGGCACCCCGACCGCGTCCGGCGACGAGACTGGGCACATGACCAAGACGATCGGCATCTTCCTGTTCGACCAGTACGAGGAGCTCGACGCGATCGGCCCCTGGGAGGTGCTCTCGTACTGGACGAAGGGGCACCCCGCCGACGGCTGGGAGGTGATCACGTTCGGCGACGCACCCGGGCCGGTCACCGCGGCGAAGGGCCTGCGCGTGCTGCCCGACACGACGATCGACGAGCTGCCGCCGCTCGACGTGCTGATCTACCCGGGCGGCAAGGGCACCCGCGCCCACCTCGACGACGAGGAACGGCTCGAGTGGGTGCGGCAGCAGGCCGAGACGGTGCCGCTGATGACGAGCGTCTGCACGGGCGCGCTCGTCTACGCCGCCGCCGGCCTGCTCACCGGACGGGCCGCGACCACGCACTGGGGCTCGACGGTGCTTCTCGGCAGCCTCGACCCGACGATCGACGTGCGCGAGGACGAGCGCTTCGTCGACGACGGCGACGTGATCACCTCGGCGGGCGTCAGCGCCGGGATCGACATGGCGCTGCACCTCGTCATGCGCCTGGGAGGCGCGGCGCGAGCCAAGCAGGTCCGTCGCGGCATCGAGTACGTCCCCCAGCCGCCCGTCTGACCCGGCCCGCCGGGAAGAGATCGATGTGACGTGTCGGGGGTGTCCGCCCCGCCTCGACACCTCCGACGCGTCACATCGTCCCGCCGAGTCCGCGCGAGGAGGCGCGGGGAGGGTCAGCGGCGCTGGTAGCGGTGCTCGGGCCGGCCGGTCGCGCCGTAGCGCAGCTGCATCGCGAGCTGCCCGTCCGCGCTGAGCTGCGCGAGGTAGCGCTGCGCGGTCGCGCGGCTGACGCCGACCTGGTCGGCCACCTCCGAGGCCGAGACCTCGACGGAGGAGGCGACCACCGCCTCCAGCACGGCCTGCTCCGTCGCCGAGCGCGACCGTGAGGAGGCGCGCGCGTCTCCCGAGTGGAGGATGCGCTGGGCACGCTCCACCGCCTCCTGGTCGGTGCCGCCGTCGAGCACGTGCCGGAACCGCAGCCAGGACCGCAGCCGGTCGACGAGCAGCTCGGCCGCGAACGGCTTGATCAGGTAGGCGAGGGCTCCGCGGCGGAGCGCCGTCCGGATCGTCTCGCCGTCGGACGCCGCGCTGAGCACGAACGTGTCGACGTCCAGCTCGCGGAGCAGGTCGAGCCCTCGGCCGTCGGGCAGGTACAGGTCGAGCAGCACGAGGTCGACGCGCTCGCGGGCGACCACCCGGCGGGCCTCGGCGACGGTGCCGACCGCCGGCAGCGCGCGCAGCTCGGGCTGCGCGTCGACCTGCGCGCGGTGCACCTCGGCCACGAAGAAGTCGTCGTCGACCACGAGCACGGTCAGGGGCGCGGGTGCGGGTGCGGTGCCGGGTGAGGGTGTGGCGGCGTCGGTCACGGGGTGCTCCTCGGGGTCGGGACGGGCGCGGGCTCCCCGGCCGGGTCGGTGCCGGCTAGGTCGGTGCCGGCCGGGTCGGTGCCGGTCGAGGCGGTGCGGGCCGAGGCGGTGCCGGCCGGGTCGGTGCCGGCCAGACCGGTGCCGGCGGAGGCGGTGCCACCCGGGTCGACCGCGCCGACGAGCCGGGCGCAGAACACGGCGCCGTGCCCGTCGCCGCGCGGCGACGCGAGCCAGACGTCGCCGCCGGCCCGGCGGGCGATCTCGCGCGACAGGGGCAGGCCGAAGCCGAGGCCGTGCACCTGGCCCGGGTCGGCGACCGGGTCGGCGTCGGAGTCGGCGTCGTGATCGGCGCCCGCGGGCAGCTCGGCCGAGGGCCGCCGGGCGAACAGACCCTGCTCGTCGTCGACCCCGCGGCCCGAGTCCATCACCGACAGGTGCAGGTCGCGTCCGTCGTCGAGCACCTCGACCTCCACCCACGCCGGCGAGGTGCCGCCCGCCACCGCGGCGCGCACCGCGTTGTCGACGAGGTTGCCGAGCACGGTCGTCACGTCTCCGGGCTCGACCACGGAGCCCGAGACCAGCGTCTCGGGGCCGAGCTGCAGCAGGACTCCGCGCTCGGCCGCCTCCACCCCCTTCGCGCCGAGGAACGCCTGCAGGTGCGGCTCGGTCAGCCGGTCGGCGTGCTTCACGGGGTATCGGAGCGGCCCGTGCTCGAGCACGTCGGCGAGGTACCGCTTCGCCTGGTCGACCCGGCCGATCTCGAGCAGCCCGCTGACCGCGTGCAGCCGGTTCGCGAACTCGTGCCGCTGGGCGCGCAGGGCGGTCGTCATCGCGCCCACCGCGTCGAGCCGACGGGTCAGGGCCTCGACGGCGGTGCGGTCGCGCAGCACGGCGACGCGCCCGAGGTCGACCCCCTCGCGCCGCACCGGACGCACGTCGACGAACAGCACATGCGGCCCGACGACCAGCGTCGTCGACTCGGGCCGGGCGGGGCCGCGGCCGAGCAGGGCGACGAGCGGCTCGGGCAGGTCGAGCTCGTCGAGGAGGCGCCCCACGGCCCCGTCGCCGAGCCCGAGCAGCTGCGCCGCCTGCTCGTTGCACACGCTCACGCGCCCGTCGCGCGCGACCGCGAGCACCCCCTCCCCGACCCCGGCGAGCACGGCCTGCTGGTTCTGGACGAGCGACGCGAGGTCGTCGGGCTGCAGCCCCAGCGTGAGCCGGTCGAGGCGGCGCCGGATCAGGACGGACGCGACGACGCCGAGCCCGAGGGCCAGCACGGCGACGGCCGCCACCGGCAGGCTGTCGCGGAGCAGCGTGTCGTAGACCCGCGCCGGGGCGTAGCCGACGCTGACCTCGCCGACGACCGCGGGACGGTCGGCGGCAGCGGCATCGGAGCCGGACGCGTCGTCGGAACCGGCGGCAGCGTCGGAACCGGCCGCGGCGTCGGCCTCGTAGATCGGGACCTTCGCGCGGGCGGAGTCGCCGAGGGTGCCGCGCTCCCACGAGACGGTCTCCTCGCCGCGGAGGGCCGCGTCCGGGCTCGTGCTGACCATCTCGCCGATGCGGTCGGGGTCGGGGTGCGCGAGGCGGACCCCGCGGTCGTCGGTGACGACGACGAACAGGGCCCCGGTGCGCTGCTGGGCCGCGACCGCCGTGCGCTGCAGGTCGCCGTCGGCCAGCGCCTCCTCGTCGAGGGCGGTGCCGTCGACGCTCAGCCGCGCGACCTCGGTGCGGACGTCGACGTCGCTCGCGACGCTCTGCGCCACGGCGAGCGCCGTCGACTCGGCCTCGCGCTCGAGGCGCTGCACGGCGAGGGCGACGAACACGGCGCTGGTGAGCAGGACGATCGCGGTCACCACCGCGAGCTGCAGCAGGAGCACCTGCGTCGCGAAGCGGGTGCGCCGGCGAGGCCGCGGCGCGGGTGCGGTCGCCGCGTGCGCGTGCACCGGGCGTGCGGTCGCCGCGGGCGCGTGCGTCGCGGCGGGCGCCGCCCGTGAGCTGTCGTCGGTCACGTCCGCCAGCGTAGGCGGCGGCGAAGGAGGTGCGTGAGCAGAACGCGCACAACGCGGCCAACGTGCGGAACGGCCCCAACGCGCAGAAGCAGGACGCGCCTCCTCGTGCCCGGCTAGCGTGCCCGGACGCGCCACCGCGCCCGACGGACGAAGGAGTCCTGATGCTCGTTGTACTCGGCTATCTGATGGTCCTCACCTTCATGGTGCTGATCATGACCAAGCGGCTCTCGCCGATGCTCGCCCTGATCATGGTCCCGACGATCTTCGGCCTCTTCGCCGGCGCGGGGCTCGGCATCGGCGACATGGTGATAGAGGCGATCGGCGACCTGGCCCCCACGGCCGCGCTGCTCATGTTCGCGATCATGTACTTCGGCCTGATGATCGACGTCGGGCTGTTCGACCCGCTCGTGCGGCTGATCCTGCGGGTGACCGGCAACGACCCGGCGAAGGTCGTGCTCGGCACGGCGCTGCTCGCCGGCGCGGTCTCGCTCGACGGCGACGGCTCGACGACCTTCATCGTGACGACGGCGGCCATGCTGCCCATCTACCTCAAGCTCGGCATGAGCCCGGTGGTGCTGACCTGCGTCGCCGGTCTCGCGAACGGGACGCTCAACATCGTGCCGTGGGGCGGCCCCACCGTGCGCGCCGCCGCCGCCCTCGGCGTGCAGCCGAGCGAGATCTTCGTGCCGCTCGTGCCGTCGCTGATCGCGGGCCTCGTGCTCGTGTTCGTGTTCTCGTGGCTGCTGGGGCTGAGCGAGCGTCGCCGCCTCGGCACGCTCGAGCTGGGCGGGTCGAAGCTGGCCGCCGCGGCGTCGGCGATGTCTCCGCTCTCGCAGGAGCTCGCGAGCGCCTCGCGCGGCGGCGGCCCCGGCACGCCCGGCGTCGGCGTCTCGATGTTCACCAGCCCGACGGTCGCCCTCGGCGTGCGCGGCGGGCGGGCCGACGGCTCGCGGGCGGACGGGCCGGGCGAGCGCGCGGTCGACAACCCCGGCGGCAGCGCGAACGGCTCCCTCGGCGGCGGCGTCACGATGGCCGACACGATGCTCGACCCCGACCGCCCCACGCTGCGGCCCCGGATGATCTGGTTCAACCTCGTCCTCACGGTCGCCGTGATGGTGCTGCTCGTCGCCGACCTGTTCCCGCTCGCCTACGTGTTCATGGTCGGGACGGCGGTCGCGCTGCTCGTGAACTTCCCGCGCGTCAAGGAGCAGTCCGCCGAGATCGTCGCCCACGCCCCGAGCATCGTCGGCGTCGTGTCGATGGTCTTCGCGGCCGGCGTGCTGATCGGCGTGCTCAACGGCACCGGCATGGTCGACGCGATGGCCCAGTGGCTGGTCGACGTGATCCCCACCTCGATGGGGCCGTACCTGGCCGTCATCACGGGGGTGCTGAGCCTGCCGCTCACGTTCTTCATGAGCAACGACGCCTTCTACTTCGGCATCCTGCCGGTGCTCGCGCAGAGCGGCGCCTCGTTCGGCATCGACCCGGTCGAGATGGCCCGCGCGTCGGTCGTCGGACAGCCCGTGCACCTGCAGAGCCCGCTCGTGCCCGCGATCCTGCTGCTCGTCAGCCTCGCGAACGTCAACCTCGGCGACCACCACAAGAAGGTGCTCTGGCGAGCGGCGATCGTGTCGCTGGTGATGCTCGCCGTGGCGATCGTCGTCGGCGTCATCCCCTGGGGCTGAGGAGGCGCCTCCTGGGCTGGTTCTCGCCCGACCGTACGCCGAGTGGTCAGGAACGGTCCGTCACCGGCCCTCGAACGACCGTTCCTGACCACTCGCCGCCGAAGCGGAGAGGTCGTTCAGTCGGACCAGGCAGCGTGCTGGCGATGGATGTAGCCCGCCATGCCCGGGACGGTGAAGGCGACCCTGCCTCGTTCGGGGGCGTAGATGATGCCCTTCTCGATCAGCTTCCCCCGCGCAGGCGTCAGCGACGACGGCTTGAGGCCTAGTCGTTCCGCGATGGTGGCCGTCGACGATCCTTCGTCCCCGTCCTCCGCCATGCCCCTGAGGTAGGTGCGCTCAGCAGGTGTGGCGCGGTCCCAGCGGGCCGGGAAGAAACCGACGTCGAGGGACGCCGTTCCTTCCTGGATGGCCGCCGTGGCCGCTTCCACGTCGATGGACTTGCCGGACGCCGCGTCCCACGCGGCCTTGCCGAAGGTCTGGATGAAGTACGGATACCCGCCGGATGCCTCGAGGAGTCGATCCGCCGCCCCCTCCTCGAATCGGGCGCCGAGACGGGTGGCGGGCAGCTCGAGCGCGGCGCGGGCAGCGCCTGACGGCAAAGCCCCTATGTGTCGATAGTCGAACAAGCGTTCCGCGTACGACCTGGCCTCGCTCAGGGCGGAAGGGAGCGAGGGCAGGCCTGCCCCGATCACATAGAAGGGCCAGGACTCCTGGCCTGCCTTGTGCTGGACGGCCAGCAGCGCTGACAGCAGCTCTGGGTCGAGATCCTGCATCTCGTCGATGAACACCCCGAAGACCCCTCCATGCTCGGCCAGGGCGGGCGCCAAGTCCTCCACGAGCTCCTCGAGGTCCACATCGACCTGCCCTGAGTCCGCACGACCTGGAGCCGGATCGACTCCGAGCGCCACACCGGTGCCTGCTACCGACAGGGAGAACGACGTCACAGAACGGAGGGCGTCGATGATCGATCGAGACCGAGGGGCCGATCCGGCGAAACTCCTCGCTGCGACGCCCAGTGATCGAACCAACTTCTGTCGGGCTGCTGCGTGGCCTGACCGAGTCGTCCGACCCTCGACGGGGACGGTGAACCATCCATGCGCCGCGGCGTGCCGAGCGAAGTCGTTCAGCAGCACTGTCTTCCCGACGCCTCGAAGACCGTGGAGCACGATCCCGCGGCCGGGCGCACCAGCATGCGAGCGCGCGACGAGGAGATCGAACGCGTCGATCTCGGCCCCCCGACCTTCGAGAGTGGGTGGTCGCAGGCCGGAGCCAGGATTGTAGGGATTCAAGGCAGGCAGCACATTGCAGAGCATATGCCTCTATTGCACGACCGCAATAGAGGCATATGCAACCCGATATTGGGGCGCTGCGTCAGCCGGGCGGGGTCAGCCGGTGGCGTCGAGGTAGACGGGGCGCTCGGGCTCGTGCGAGGACTCGACGCTGCGGACGGCCCCGAGGTGCGCGAGCACGGCCTTGCGGGCGGCGTCGAGCCGGGCGAGGGCCCCGCGCTGCACGCCGGCGACGGCGGAGGCCCGCTCGGCGAGCTCCGCGGGCAGGGGGCCGAGGCCGGCCGGCGGCGTCCAGGTGCCGAGCGCACCGAGACCGGCACCGGACACGCCGGCGCCGTCGGCGGTGAGCTGCGGGTCGCGCCCGGCGACCGCCTCGAGCTCGTCGAGGGCGGCGAGCCAGGCGGCGTGGGTGCGGTCGGTCCTAGGCGACACCGAGCTCGCCCCCGAGGGAGGTCGAGGAGGCGTTGGTCGCCCCGTAGCCGGAGGTCGCAGCCCCGAAGGCGGCGACGCCCACGGGCAACGGGGAGCCGGCGCCGGGCTGCGACGCGGTCGGCGACGCAGGCGCGGCAGAGGGGAAGGCCGACGCCGCGAACGCGGGAGCGGCGGTGGCCGGAGCAGCGGCACCAGCACCAGCCGACGTCGGCGCACCGGCACCGCCGGCCACCCCGCCGCCGAGCGACGTCGCCGCCTCGTGCCACGCCTGGCGGAGCGGCTCGAGCAGCCCGGTGACCTCGCGGGTCAGGGCCACGTCGCGGTGCACGTTCGCGTTGACGAGCGCCGTCGAGGTGTAGCCGTAGAGGGCCAGCAGGCCCTCGCCGCCGTCCCACACGTCGACCCGCAGCGACGAGCTGAGCTCGGCGATGATCGCCTGGGCGTGCAGCAGCTGCTCGGACGCGGTCGCCCACTCCTGGCCGACCTGGGCCTTCTCGGCGCGGGCGAGGTCGAGCAGCAGGCGGTCGTAGAGCATGGTGACGAGCTGCACGGGCGTCGCCGAGAGGACCGCCTGCTCGGCGTACTCGCTCCGCTGGCGCTGCACGACGGCGGTGGGCTGGGAGGCGGCGGCGAACGCCGCGAAGGAGGTGGCGTCCATCAGCTGCTCTTGTTCAGGCTCGAGATCTGGCTGGTCAGCCAGCTCTGCTGCGCGGTGAGCGAGCTGAGCGCGACCTCGAGGGCGGTGTAGGTCTTCTGGAGCTGGGTGCGGCGCGACGAGAGGCGGTCGTCCCAGTTGGCGATCTGGGCGGTGAGGTCCTTCACGACCGACTGCTGGCCGGTGATGATCTTCGTCAGCGTGCCGTCGCGCTTGTCGGACGAGCTCGTCGCCGCGGACTCGACCCGGCCGGCGAGCTCGGAGAGGGTCGCCTGCACCTTCACGGGGTCGGCCGCGAGCGCCGCCGAGAACTTCGCCTCGTCGAACTCGAACGCCCCGGTCTTCGTGATCGAGATGCCGATGCTCGAGGGCGAGACGCCGCCGATCGGCGACGACATCGCGGTGGTCATCTTCTGCACGACGTCGCGGGTCGTCGAGCTGCCGGTGAAGGTGCCCGACGTGACCGTCACGGCTCCGGAGGCGCTGGTCGAGGTCGACGTCGCGCTCTTCGACGCGATGAGCGAGAGGATCCCGTTCAGCCCCGACACGAGGTCGGAGGCGACCTTCGACGAGGCGGCGCCGTCGCGGGCGACGGTGAGCGTGACGGGCTCGGTGCTCGGCGCCGTCACCGTGACGGAGACGCCGGGCAGCAGGTCGGCGAAGGTGTTCGTCGCGCTCGTCACGACCTGCTCGGCGGCGGTGCCCGCCCAGAGGGTGACGGAGGCGTCGCGCGCCTGCTTGACGACGGCCGCGCCGGGGGCGGCGAGCAGGTCGGGGGCGGTGCCGTCGGCGACCTCGGCGGCCGTGCCCTGGTGCACCGTGAAGCCGCCCGCCGCACCCGTCGTCGCCGAGGTGAGCTGCAGGCGGTACGTGACGGCGCCGTCGGCGTCCTTGCCGGACGCGACCTTGACGGCCTTGACGCCCGCCTCCGACGAGTTGACGGCGCGCACGAGGTCGTCGAGCGACGAGGACGCGCTGGTCACCTCCACCGCCTTGCCGGCGGCCGACGTGAACGTCAGCGTCGCGGGCGACGTGGGCCAGGCGGTCATCGCGGCGGTGACGCCGCTCTTCGCCTGCGCCGTGGCGCCGACGGTGAAGTCGATCGAGCCGGGCAGCGCGGCCGCGGTCGTCGTGGCAGTGACGTCCTTCGAGCTGCTGCTCGCGGTGAACGCGGCGAGCGAGTCGGCCTTCGCCGTCGTCTTCGCCAGGGTCGCCAGCTCGGCGACCTTCGTGTTGAGGCCCTGGAGTGCGGTGACCAGCGCCTGGTTCGCGGTCGCCTTGTTCTTCAGGATCGTCTGGGGCACCGCCTCCGCCGCCATCAGGCCGTTGATCAGCGTGGTGGTGTCGAGCCCGGAGACGAGGCCGTCGATGCCGAACGAGGCCATCGGGAGCTCCTTCGGGGACGGGGGCGGGCGAGCTGAGGAGGTGCGGAGGAGACCGCGGGATGCAGGAGTCGTGGGGTGGTGCGGTGCTGCGGGAGGTGCCAGCGAGGTCGTCGTCGACGCTCGGGATGCTGCTCGGGATGACCGAGGGCCGGGACGCAGAGGATCAGCTGCTGCGTCCCGACCACCGGTCGTGAACCGTTCGCTCCCGGAGGAGCCGAGCTCAGGTGGTGTCAGGCCCCCGCTGGGATCGGGAGCCGGTCATCCGCCCGTCGGTGACGACTAGCGGAGGAGCGACAGCACGCCCTGGGTGCTCTGGTTCGCCTGTGCGAGCATCGCCTGGCCGGCCTGGCTGAGGACGTTGGATCGCGTGTACTTGACCATCTCCTCCGCCATGTCGACGTCGCGGATGCGCGAACCGGCCGCCGTGAGGTTCTCCTTGGCGACGTTGGTCGACGCGATGGAGTGCTCGAAGCGGTTCTGGACGGCACCGAGGGCCGAACGCGAGGTGGAGACGTCCTTGATGTGGCCGTCGATCGTCGCGATCGTGCCCGTCGCGCCGACGGCGCCGGCAGCGGTGGTGAAGTCCAGGGCCTTGACAGCGGCACCGATGGTGGCGATGTTCGCGGCCGTCAGGTCGACGCCGATCTGGTCCGACGCGGCGGTCGAGCCGGCGCCCACCTGGAAGGTGAGGTCAGCCGAGCCGTCGAGCAGGTTGATGCCGTTGAAGTTGGTCGACGCGGCGATGCGGTTCAGCTCGTCGCCGAGTGCGTCCGACTCCGTCTTGATCGCGCTGCGGGCGTCGGCGTTGTTCGAGTCGTTGCCGGCCTGGACGGCGAGATCGCGGACACGCTGGAGGATCGAGTGGACCTCGGTGAGGCCACCCTCAGCGGTCTGGACGACGGAGATGCCGTCCTGGGCGTTGCGCGCGGCCACCGTCAGTCCGCCGACCTGCGAGCGCAGGCCCTCGGAGATCGAGAGGCCGGCCGCGTCGTCAGCGGCACGGTTGATGCGGAGGCCCGACGAGAGCTTCTCCAGGCTCTTCGACAGGTCGTTCTGCGTGGCGTTCAGGTTGCGGTAGGTGTTGTTCGCCGCGAGGTTGGTGTTGATCTGCATGCCCATGGTGTTTCCTCTTCCGTGACTGGGTGGTGTTCGTCAGCCCGTCCGTGGGCTGACACCGGCTACTCTCGGCCGGTCGCCGTCACTCGTTAGCCGAGTGCCGAAGTTTTTCTGGAGACCGTCGCGCGGGGCGACGGGTTGCCGTCAGACGGCGGCGCTGAAGCCCTCGACGGCCGGCTCGCGCACGGCACGGGCGATGCCCACCGCGGCGTTCGTGGCGACCTTCGAGAGGTAGGCGCTGCGGCGCGCGGGCGCCGTCTTCGAGACGGGCACGAACTCGGCCTGCTCGTCGTCCGCGTAGTGGGCCGCGAGCGCGTCCCTCAGCAGGCGGACCGCCTCCGTGCGCTGCTGCGACACCGCGCTGTGGGTGATGCCGAGCTCGGCGGCGACCTCGGTGACCGTGCGGTCGCCGAAGTAGACGGCCTCGACGATGAGGCGCATGCGCTCGGGGAGGGCGTCGACCGCGGCGCGCACGTAGCGGCTGCGCTCGCTGGCGAGGAGGTGGTCGCCGGGCATCGGCACGTCGGCCGCGAGGTGGTCGGCGACCGTGTCGTCGAGGGTCGAGACGGTGCGGGCCGCGTCGGCGAGGGCGCTCGACGCGGTCTGCCGGTCGACGCCGAGGGCGCCGGCGATCTCGTCGACCGAGGGGGCGCGTCCCAGGGAGGCGGTCAGCGCCTCCTGCGTGGACAGCGTCTCCTTGATGCGCTTGCGGGTGCCGCGGCTTGCCCAGTCGCCGGAGCGCATGTCGTCGGCGAAGGCGCCGACGATGCGCGTGCGCGCGTAGGCGCCGAACGGGATGCCGAGCGTCGGGTCGAACGCGTCCGCGGCCTGGACGAGGGCGACGGCGCCGACGCTCGCGAGGTCGTCGCGCGACAGGTGGGTGGCGCGGGCGCACACCTCGCTGACGAGGTAGCCCACCAGCGGCAGGTTCTCGACGACCATGGCGTTGCGTTCGGTGCGGTTCATCCGGTGCTCCCAGCAGGACGGGGCCTGCGTCGGGCAGGCCGGTGTTCGTTTCCGGGCGCGGCGAACAGCCCTCTGATCAGGGCTCGTTCGTCGGTCCGCTCGTTCGGTCGCGGGCAGGCGAGGTGGTGCAGGGCTCGGACTCCGTGGACGTCGGGCCAGGGACTTCGGGTCTCCCGGCCCGGCGGATCTCCTCCGCCGTGCAAGAGCAAACCTATCGACGGGCCGAGGGCCGTATAAGGGGTGCGCTGTCCCCAGTGAGGGGGCGCGCACGGCGCGCCTTCGGGGGGTGCCGGGCGGCGGTGGCCCCCGGGCTGGGGCGGCGGTGCCGTAGCGGCGGAGGCGCGTCAGGCGATAAGGGGAAGGGCTCAGTTCCGGTGGACGCGGATCCAGTCGACCTTCATCTGCTGCGGCAGCACCGTGGTGGCGTCCGGGTAGCCCGGCCACTGGCCGCCGACGGCGACGTTGAGCACGAGGAAGAACGGGGCGTCGAACACCCACGGGTCGCCCCCCGTGCTCGCGCGCGTGACGCGGTGGTAGACCTGCCCGTCGACCGACCACTCGATCGACCCGGGCTTCCGGTCGACCGCGAACGTGTGGAAGGTGTCCGCGAAGGCCCAGCCCTGGGGGTGCCGGTAGGTGCCGCTGATCGCCTCGCCTCCCGAGTAGCCGGGACCGTGCGCCGTGCCGTGCACGAGGTGGGGCTCGCGGCCGATGTTCTCCATGACGTCGATCTCGCCCGCGGCCGGCCAGCCCTTCGAGGGCAGCTCGGCGCCGAGCATCCAGAAGGCCGGCCAGATGCCCTGGCCCCGTGGGACCTGGATCCGCGCCTCGATGCGTCCGTACTGGGGCTCGTACGTGCCCTGCGTGGTCAGGCGCGCGGAGGTGTAGGTCCCGTTCGCCTCCTTCCGCGCCGTGATGACGAGGGCGCCCGCTCCGTCGAGCGCCGAGTTGGCCCTCGACGTCGTGTACGTCTGCAGCTCGGCGTTGCCCCAGCCGCCGGCCCCGGTCTCGAGGTTCCAGGTCGCCGGGTCGGGAGCGCTGCCCGCGGCCCCGTCGAACTCCTGTGCCCAGACGACCCCGGCAGGCAGCGCGGCGGTGCGTCGCACGCCCAGCGTGTCGCGGCCGTCGCCGTCCCAGTCGCCGACGAGGGTGGTGTCCCCTGCCCGCCCGTAGGCCTGGACGCGGTCGGCCTCGCCGCCCGCGAAGGAGTCGCTGACGAAGTAGGTCGTGGCGCGGCGCACGACTGGGGTGTCGCGACCGTCGCCGTCCCAGTCGCCGACGTACACCTGGTCGTCGGCGCGGCCGAAGGTGAAGGCGACGTCGGCGGCGCCTCCGGCGATGGTGTTCTTGAGGTGGAAGGCGTTCTCCCGGCGGATGCCGAGGGTGTCGCGGCCGTCGCCGTCCCAGTCGCCGACGAGGACGAGGTCGTCGGCCCGGCCGTAGGCGAGCACCTGCTCGGCGGCGCCGCCCGTGAGCCGGTTCGTGAGGTGGTAGGTCGACCCACGGCGGATGGCGGGCGTGTCCACGCCGTCGCCGTCCCAGTCGCCGGTGAGCGCGACGTCGGACGGCGTCCCGAAGCGGCCGGTCCGGAGGTCGCCGCCGCCGCCGAGCACGTCGTCGAACGCGAAGGTCGCGTCGCGACGGGTCGCGAGGCTGTCCGCCCCGTCGCCGTCCCAGTCGCCGACGTGGACGGCGTCGCCGTCGCGCCCCCAGGTGAAGGACCGGTCCGCGTCGCCGCTCCACCGGTCGTTGAGGAAGTACTGCGTGCCGACGCCCCCGACGGCGCCGCCGGAGGCGGTGGCGCCGGAGGCGGTGGCCGGGAGGCCGCTCGCCACCGTCGCACCGACGCAGATGCCCGCCACCACGATCGCCGCCCGTGCTCGTCGTCCCACGATGTCGTCCCCCCTCGCCGGCGACCCCGCCGGACCCTGACGGCCGTCCTCGCGGAGGCGAGGCCCGGCCGGTCGATGTGGCCCGACCCTACCGGCGCGGGGGGCCGTCCACCACCGTCGACGAACGCTCGACCGGGTCGGCGAGCGTCGAGGCGAGCACCTCGGGCGACGGGCCCGGCTGGTCGGCCCCGGCGTCCGACCGCACGGCGACGATCCCGGCGACGATCAGGACGCCTCCGACGAGCTGCCACGGGGTCAGCGCCTCGTCGAGCAGCACCCACGCCCAGGCCGCGGCGGCCGCGACCTCGAGCAGGCCGACGAACGACGCCAGCCGCGACCCGAGCATCGAGCTCGCGGTGATGCTCGTCGCGTAGGCGACGGCGGTGGCGACGACTCCGATCACCAGCATCGGCACCCACCAGGCGACGACCCCGCCGAGCACGACCACATCGTCCGCCGACGCGGTGAAGGGCACCAGCCCGGTCAGGCCCAGCAGCCCGAGCAGCGCCGACCCGACCAGCAGCCCCGAGGCGGCGAGCGCCACCGGGGGCAGGTCGCCCGACGGCTGCGCGGCGATGACGAAGTACCCGGCGCAACAGACCATCGCGAGGACGCCGAAGAGCAGGCCGAGGGGGTCGAGCGCTCCCCCGCCGCTCGGCGACACGACGAGCACGAGCCCGGCCGCGGCGATCGCGGAGCCGATCAGCACGACCCCGGCCGGCCGACGCCGCGAGACGACCCACGCGACGGCGACGAGCAGCAGCGGGGCCATGTACTCGAGCAGGATCGCCGTGCCGACTGGGATGTGCTGGATCGCCGCGAAGTAGAACACCTGCGTGCCCGCGACGCCGACGACAGCCATCCCGAGCACGCGCCGCCGCGCCCGCCAGATCGGTCGCAGGTCGAGGCGCAGCGCCGCGAGGGCGACCGGAGCGAGCAGCGCGCCCCCGACGAGGGCGCGAAGAGCCACGGCGGCGACCGGGCTCCAGCCGGAGGCGAGCAGCGGCTTGACGAAGGGGCCCGACACCCCGAAGGAGGCGGCGGCCACGACTGCGACGATCAGTCCGGTCGTGAGGTGGCGGCGGTCCACGGCTGCTCGTCTCGTCAGGGGCACCGGACGTCGGGGGCGACCGTCGCATCAGGGCCTAAAGGGTGATGAGTCCTGACAGTAGACTGGTCACGAGTAAGGAGTCAATGTGCTTTTCGCCCCTGACACGGAAGACGTGCTGGAGTTCGACGCGACGATCCTCAACACGGCCGCCCGAGCGACCCGCAGCGGCGTCGACCAGCTCGCCACGACCGATCAGCTGGCCGAGCTGATGACGCGCTTCGGCTTCTCCGGCCGGTTCGACGGCGACGAGGCCGAGCTCGAGGCCGTGCGGCAGGCCCGCACGCGCCTCCGTCAGCTCTGGACCCTCGACCGCGACGCGATGGTCGAGGCGGTGAACGAGCTGCTCGCGCGGCTGCAGGCGGTGCCGCGGCTCGTGCGGCACGGCGACCTCGACTGGCACGTGCACGCCACCCCGCAGGAGGCGCCCCTCGCGGACCGCATCCTCGTCGAGGCCGCGATGGCCCTCGTCGACGTCGTCCGGACCGACGAGACCGGGCGCCTCCGCGAGTGCGCGGCGGACGACTGCGACGGCGTGCTCGTCGACCTCTCGCGGAACGCCTCGAAGCGCTTCTGCAGCGTGCGCTGCAGCAACCGCGTGAACGCGGTCGCGTTCCGCGAGCGGCGCGCGGCCGACCCGCTCGCGTAGCGCGCCGCGGCAGGCCGTCAGGCCGTCAGGCCGTCAGGCCGTCAGGCGATCAGGCGGTGCGGCCGCGGCGGCGTGCGGCGACCAGCACGACTCCGGCGGCGGCGAGCGCGAGGCCGAGGGCGCCGGCCGTCCAGGCGACGAGCGACGATCCCGTGAAGGCGAGGCGCGCCTCCTCGTCGTCGGCGACGGGCGCGGCCGCCACGGGTGCCGACGTGGCGGCCGGCACCGCGGGGGCTGCGGGATCGGCGGGCGCCGGGACCGGCGCAGCGGCCGTGCCGATCCGGAACGACGCCGTGGCCTCGGCGGACGCGTAGACCGCGTCGCCCGAGTACGCCGCGGTCACCGTGTAGCTGCCGTCTGCCAGGTCGGGGACGGTGCAGGCGACGGTCGGCAGGGTCACCGTGCAGAGGGTCGTGGCTCCGGTCGAGAAGACGACGGTGCCGGTGGCGTCCGCGGGCAGCCCCGTGACGCTCAGCTGTGCATCGCCGTCGACGACGACCGCGCCGGCAGCCAGGGTGACGGGGGTGGTGAGGACGACGAACGAGCCGAGGTCGGCCCGGGTCGGCTCGTGCGCGGCGTCGGCCTGGTCGTAGTCGACACGGACGGCGGTCGACGGGTCGGCGTCGGCCGTGCACGTCGCCGTGGACGTCGCTCCCGACGCGGCCGGCACGAGGTCGGCCTCGCAGAGCAGCTCCTCGGTGGCCGAGTCGACGAACTCGACCGTGCCGAGGGGCGCCGTCGGGTCGGTCGCCGCGGCCGAGGCGACGTCGGCAGTGAAGACGGTGGACGGGCCGGTGGTGCCCGGCGTCTGTCGGCCCGAGGACGACGTGACGACCGTGGGCTCACGCACTGCCGAGACCTCGAGCTGCGACGTCGCCGCGGCGGAGTCGGTCGACGACACGGTCGTGAGCACGGTCAGGGCGCCCGCAGCGTCGGCGGTCGCCGTGTACGGCACGGTCAGGACCGGCAGGGAGGCGCCCGGCGCGAACTCGGGAGAGGGCACGACGGTGCAGGTCACGGTCTGGCCGGAGACGGTGCACGCCCAGCCGGTCGCCGCGGTCGGCAGCGTCGGGGCGAGCCCCTCGGGGAACACGAGCGTCGCCACCACGGGCTCGGCCTCGGCGCCGCCGTCGGCGCTGACCGACGCGGCGACGCTCACGGTCGAGCCGCGGGTCGGCACGACGGTCGCGCTGCCCGACGTCGTCTGCGCGAGCACGGGGGCAGGGCCGACGAGGGTCGTCGCCCGGGCGTTCGCGATCTCGTGGTAGTCGGACAGGCTCCCGGTGCCGCCGGTCCAGCCGAAGGTGAGCTTGTAGGGCACGCCGGTCGTGGGGTCGTACCAGGAAGGGTCGGTCGACGAGCCGAGGAGCGAGGGCAGGGGGCCCTGGGTGATCGTCGGCGCGCTGCCGAAGCTCCCCTGGAGACTCACCACGTAGCTGCCGGCCGGCACCTCGAGGCCCGACGGCGAGGTGACGGTGTCGGCCGAGGGGTTCACGGCCACCTCGACGGGGACTCGACCGGCCTCGTCGCGGACGCCGTCGAACCCGCGCAGGTTCCCGTCGACCCGGGTGCTGCTCAGGACGCAGTAGCCCGTCGACCCGTTGCCGGGGCCGCGGAGAGTCAGGGCGTTCGAGCCCGCCCCGCCGACGGGCGGGCACGAGTTCCCGCTGAAGGCGGGGTTGGCGAAGTTGCCGTAGGCGTCCAGCCCCACGCCCAGGTAACCGTTCGCGAGGCCGAGCTGCGAGTCCTGCGGGCTGTAGCCCAGCGAGCCGCCGATGCCTCCGAGGCGCGTCGGCACCTCGGGGTCGAAGGGATCCGTCGCCGCGAGGTAGAAGGTGAGGCCGTCGGCGGCGCCGCCGCCGTACTGCCACGAGTCGAAGGTGACGTCGAGGCCCTGAGCGGTGGGCACCGAGACGGTCGACCCGACGCCGCCGGACTGGCTCGTGCCGGTGTCCGTGAGGCGGAGCGCTCCCGAACCCTCGGGGTCGTTCGCGAAGCGGCACCCGGGGATCGGCGAAGCGGCGACGTCGGTGCCTGCGGTGAGGCAGGCCACGTTGCCCGACGGCGTCGTCGGGAGCAGGAAGTCGGGCCCGGCCGAGGCGCCACCGAAGCTCTGGTCGAGGAACACCGTCTGCGCCGGAGGAGCCGCCTGGGCGGCACCCGCACCGGAGAGGAGCAGGGCACCGGCGACGGTGGTCGCGGCGAGCCCGGCGGCGGCACGGCGGAGGAAGGGGGAACGGAGAGGGCGCATCGGGATCCGGCTTCGTCGGGTGGTCTCGCTCGTCGAGACGTGCTGAGAGTAAGGGATGAGAGGCGCATACCGCCAGGTATCGGCGTGTCGTGTCGGCGGCGGTGCGCTCAGCGGACCGGCTGGCAGCTCGGGCACCACCAGGTGCGGCGCCGGCCGGGGTCGTCCGCGACCTCGGCACGCACGAGCACGGTCGTGCCGCAGCGCAGGCACGGGCGCCCGGCGCGCCCCGCCACCCAGTGCCGCTCGCCGCGCCGCGTGTTCCCCGTCGTCGTCTGGAACATGCCGGGCACCCGCACCGACGCCTGCAGCCCCCGCGCCGCGACCCGCACGAGCGCTGCCGCGTCGACCGCGCCCACCGGGGTGAACGGCGAGACCCCGCGCAGGAAGCAGACCTCGTTCGCCCACAGGTTGCCGAGCCCGGCCAGCACCCGCTGGTCGAGCAGCACGGCCGCCACCGTGCGGTCCGGGTCGGCCGCCTCGATCCGTCGCCGGGCTTCCGCCGGGTCCCAGTCGTCGCGCAGCGGGTCGGGCCCGAGGTGGCCCACCACGGACCGCTCGTCGCGGGTGTCGAGCAGCTCGACCACGGGCAGGTCGAGGCCCCACGCGGTGGAGCCGGCCTCGGTCTGCAGCCGGACCCGCGCCTCCTTCGCGACGGCCGTGGGGAGTCGCCGACCGGGCCGCGTGATCGTCCACGAGCCCTGCATGCGGAGGTGCGTGTGCAGCGTCCGCCCGGTGTCGAAGCGCGTGAGGAGGTGCTTGCCGTGGGTGTCGTGCTCACGGATCGTCCACCCCGCCAGGGGCGTGCCCGCGGCGGCGCCCGACCGCAGCTCGCCGCTCGTCAGCCGCTGCCCGTCGAGGGACGCACGGAGGCGCGCGGCCAGTCGGAAGACGCTGTCACCCTCGGGCATGCGGGCAGGCTAGCCGCCGCCTCCGACACCCGTCCCGCACGGCCGGACCGCGAGCACAGCCGGACCCTGCGCACGGCCCGGACCACTCACGGCCGCGCCGCGCGCACGACTCAGGAAGTCCAGCCCGTCAGTTCCTGGATCGTGCACGGTTCAGGAACCAAGCTCCTCTCCTCGCAACACGCAGGAGCCATCTTCCTGAATGAAGAGAAGAGCGGCCGCGGCTACTCGGCGAGCAGGTCCGCCCGCGACCACGAGTCGACGACGTTCCCCCGCCCGCCGGCGCGGAACGCGAGCACCGCGGCGCCGATGCGCCCGCCGTGCGTGCCGAGCTCGGACAGGCGCACCTCGGGCGCGGCCCGCCAGGCCAGCCCGGCCGCGAGCTCGGCGCGCAGCGGGTCGACGAGGGCGGCGCCCGCGCGGGACACTCCCCCGGCGAGCACGATCACGGCCGGGTCGACGAGCAGCGTGAGCGACGTCAGGCCGAGCGCGAGGGCCCGGACGCCGTCCGCCCAGACCCGGTCGGCGACCGCGTCGACGCCGGTCCCGACGCCCTCGACGCCCCCGACCCGCGCGACGACGGCCGCCGTGTCGAGCCCGGGCAGTCCGCCGAGGGCCGCGTACCGCCGGGCGACGCCGGCCCCCGACAGGTAGACCTCGAGGCAGCCGTGCTGACCGCAGGTGCAGGCCTCGCCGCCGGGCACCGCCGGCACGTGGCCGAGCTCGCCCGCCGCCGTCAGGGCCCCGCGGACGGCGTGGCCGCCGCTCGTGATCGACGCCGCCACGCCGGTGCCGACGGCGACGAGCACCGAGTCGGCGACCCCCGCCGAGGCGCCGAACAGGCTCTCGGCCAGGCCGCTCGTCCGCACGTCGTGGTCGATCTCGACGGGCACCCCGAGCTCGGCGGAGAGGATCGGCCCGAGCGGCACGTCCGTCCAGCCGAGCGTGGACGCGAAGAGGACGACGCCGCGCTCGGCGTCGACCATGCCCGGCGTCACGACGCCCACCCCGACGACGTCGTGCCCCGAGGTCCGTGCGGCGGCCCGCAGCTCGTGCAGGAGGCCGACGACGAGGTCGACGGACTCCGCGCCCGTGGCTCCCGCCGCGACCGAGAGGGAGAGGACGGTGCGCCCCGAGTCGTCGACCACCGCCCCCTTGAAGGAGGTGCCCCCGATGTCGACCGCGACGACCGCGGACCGGGACGGGGCCGGGTCGGGCACCGCGCCTCCTGCGTCCTCGCCGCCCTGGAGGTCCGCCGAGTCAGCGACGTGGACGGCGTCGGCAGGGCCCGCGGCCTCCGCGACGCCCGCGACGGTCGAGCTGCCCAGCCCGCGCCCGACGGCCGCGAGGAACTCCGCGACGACGGCCGGGTCGGTCCGCAGCGTCCCGTCCCCGCGCGGCGACGGCGACATCGCCCGCAGGTGCACCGAGGAAGCGCGGGTCGCGGCGAGCAGGGAGCCCACGCCCTCGGCCCGGACCCCGCCGCCGACGAGCACCTCGGGGGCGTCGGGGCTCGCGGCCGACCGCCGCACGAGCTCGGCCAGCACGTCCGCGCCCTCGGCCGCGGTGCCCGGTCCGCCCGCCGTCAGGACGCGGCGCACGCCGAGCGACCGCAGCACGTCGTACGCGGCGAGCAGGTCGGGCGTGGCGTCGATCGCCTTGTGGAACGTGACGGGCAGCGGACCGGCCGCGGCGAGCAGCCGGCGCATCGCCGGCACGTCGACCTCGGAGGCGGGGGTCAGGGCCCCGAGGACGACGCCGACCTCGGTCCCGCCCTCCTGGCCGGCGGGGTGCTCGGTCGACAGCGAGGCCGCGAGCACCGCGAGCGCCTCGAGATCGGCGCACATGACGTCGAGCTCGCCGTCGTCGTACGTGAAGTCGCCGCCGCGCGGACGGACGATCACCTGCACGCCGACGTGCCGCACGGCCCGGAGCACGGAGCCGACCAGCCCGGCGCTCGGGGTGGTCCCGCCCTCGAGCAGGTCGGCGCAGAGCTCGATCCGCTCGACGCCCGCACGGTCGGCCACCAGCGCGCCGTCGAGGTCGTCGACGCAGAGCTCGACGACGACGTCCGTCACGAGGCGTCGACCCCGGCGCCGCGCGCCCCCGCGACCCACGCCGCGACGTCCGCCCCGACCCGGATCTCGCCGACGGGCACCCCGCCGCCGAGCACCGGCAGCGCGGTCAGCGACCCGGCCCCGGAGACGTCCACGCCGAGCGCCCCGAGCACCTCGAGCGCGACCAGCGTCGTCGCCCGCGGGCTGCCGTCGACCACCTTCATCGACACGGCCTCGCCGGTCGACGTCGCCATCCCGATCACGCCCTCGGCGCCGCCCTTGGCGAGCAGGCCGGGCACGCGGGTCATGGCGTCGCTGTTGGCGTGGGCGTTCCCGCCCACGTAGAAGGGGTGCGCGCGCATCGCGTCGGCGACGCGGCGGGCGTTCGACCCCGCCGGCGCCGTGACGAGCGCCCGGAACGACCGCGCCAGCCCCTCGACGGTCGTGCTGAAGAGGGGTGCGCCGCAGCCGTCGACGGCCGTGGCCTCCACGGTCGTGCCGGCCACCGCCTCCAGCGTCCGGCGGACGAGCTGCTGCAGCGGGTGGGCAGGGTCCAGGTAGGAGGCGGTGTCCCAACCCGCGGACACGCACGCCAGCAGCATGGCCGCGTGCTTGCCCGAGCAGTTCATGCGGACGCGCGACCGGGTCTCGCCGTCGCGGATCAGCCGCTCGCGCGTCGCCTCGTCCTCGGGCCAGTCGACCGGGCAGCCGAGCGCCGACTCGTCGAGCCCCGCGCGGGCGAGGATGCGGCGGACGACCTCGACGTGCGCGTCCTCGCCGGTGTGGCTGCCGGCCGCGATGGCGAGCTCCTCGCCGTCGAGGTCCGCCCCGGCCTCGAGGCAGGCGAGCGCCTGCACGGGCTTGGTCGTCGAGCGCGGCAGCACCTGCGTCGCGCCGCTGCCGAGGTCGGCCGCGACGCGCCCCTCGGCGTCGAGCGCGACCAGCCAGCCGAGGTGCCGGCTCTCGACCACGCCCGAGCGCACGACGACGGCGAGCTCGGCGAGCGACGCGGCCGGGGCTGACGGTGCCGCAGGGCTGGCCGGCGTCGGCTTCGGCGTCGGCGTCGGCGTCGGCAGACCGTCGGCACGGGAAGGGAGGGAGGGGGCCACGGTGTGCTCCTTGGTGACGGGGAGGGCAGGGAGGGAGGGTCAGTCGAGCGCGGGCGCCGAGGCCGGCGCCGGCACGGGAGCCGCCGCGCGCCGGGGGCTGCGCCGCGACGGCCGTGCCCGCAGGCGGGCGGCGAGCGTCGACAGCGCCCCGTTGAAGACGAGGTACACGAGCGTCACGACGAGGAACGTCTGGATGAGGAGGTGGTTGAACGACGACAGCACCTGGCCGCGGTAGAGCAGCTCGGTGAACGCGACGATGTAGCCGAGCGAGGTGTCCTTGACCAGGCTGACCAGCTGGGTCACCAGCGACGGCGTCACGAAGCGGAGCGCCTGCGGCAGCACGACGAGCCGGGTCGTCTGCGCCGACGAGAGCCCGAGGCTGAGCCCGGCCTCGCGCTGGCCGCGCGACAGCCCGAGGATCCCCGCGCGGACGATCTCGGCGAACGCGGCCGAGTTCGCCACGGTCAGCGGCACGACCAGCTTCCAGATCAGCGGCAGGTCGAGGCCGAGCTGCGGCAGCCCGAAGAGCATCAGGTAGATGAGCAGCAGCACGGGCACCGTGCGGGCGACCTCGATGTACGCGGTCGAGAGCCAGCGCAGCGGGCGACGCGGGCTCAGCCGCCCGAGTGCGAGCAGGAGGCCCAGCGCGCCGCCGAGCACCGCGACGAGGGCGGCGGCCTGGATCGTGCCCCAGAGCCCCACGAGCAGGTACTGCCAGATCGGCCAGGAGAGGAACGGCGCCCAGCGGTCGGCGTCGAGCTGCCCGCGCGAGCCGAACTGCACGAGCCCGGCCGCGACGAGCCCCGCGAGGGCGAGCACGACGACGACCGACCAGAGCCGGATGGCGCGTCGCGTGCGCGGGCCGGGCTCGTCGTAGAGCGAGACCGTGGGCGCCTTCCGGACGGAGGCGGAGGCGGAGGTGACGGCAGCCGCACCGCTGCCAGGACGGGAGGAGGAGGTGGTCGGCGTGGTCATCGGACGATCGCCGCCTTTCGTTCGAGGCGTCCGGCGCCGAGGCCGATGACGAGGGCGAGCACCATGTAGACGAGGCCGGCGGCGGTGAAGATCAGGATCGGCTGGGCCTGGACGAGGTTGAGCTTGTTGACGGCGCTGGTCAGCTCGACGACGCCGACGGCCGCGGCGAGCGCCGTGTTCATCGTGAGCGCGATCATCACGTTGCCGATCGGCTGCACCGCCGCGCGCAGAGACTGCGGCAGCACGACGAGCCGGAGGGTCTGGCCGAGGGTCAGCCCGAGGGCCCTGCTCGCCTCGATCTGGCCGTTGCCGACCGTGTTCACGCCGCTGCGCACCGCCTCCGCCACGTAGGCGGCCTCGTAGAGGGCGAGCACGAGCACCGTGGTCGGTGCGAGCGGCATGATCAGCCCGGCGTCGGGCAGGGCGAAGACGGCGAGGATCAGCAGCGCCAGCAGCGGCACGTTCACGAAGAACTGCGTGTACGCCCAGGCGGCGCCGCGCAGCACGGGCACCGGGCTGATCCGGGCGGCGGCGACGAGCGTGCCGAGCACGAGGGCCCCGGCGCCGGCGACGAGCGCCATCACGATCGTCGTGCCGAGGGCCGTGAGGAGCGGCCCTGCACTGTCGACGAAGAAGTCCATGGGGTCTTTCGGGCCGAGGGCGGGTGGGGCAGGTGGAGCAGAGGAGAGCAGGAGGTGCGGCTGCAGCGACGGGGCCGGGCGCCGGCCGGCCGTCGGGTCGCCCCGACGGCCGGCCGGCGCACCGGCGCCCGCGGTCCGGCTAGGAGCCGGGGACCGAGCCGATCTCGGGGGCGTCGGGGGTGTCCGACTCGACGGCCGCGCCGAGGGTCGCGTCCCAGACCTTCGCCCAGGTGCCGTCGTCCTCGATCTGCACGAGCCAGTCGTTGATGAACGCCTTGAAGTCGGCGTCGTCCTTGGCGAGGCCGATGCCGTAGGCCTCGGTCGTGAAGGGCTGGCCGACGACCTTGATCGAGTCGTCCGACGCGGCGTTCGAGGCGAGCAGCGTGAAGTCCTGCACGTACGCGTCGCCACGGCCCTGCTTGAGGGCCTGCATCGCCTGCGGGTCGGTCGCGAACGACACGAGCGTGGCGGTCGGCTGCTCCTCGGGCACGGCGGTGACGGCGGGCGTGTTGGCGCCGACGATGACCTTCTTGCCGCCCAGGTCCTCGATGCCCTTGATCTCGTCGTTGTCGGCCTTCACCGCGACGGCCAGGCCGGACTCCAGGTACGGGCCGGCGAACGAGATCTGCTCGGCCCGCTCCTCCGTGATCGTGTACGTGTTGAAGACGACGTCGACGGTGCCGTTCTGCAGCAGGGCCTCACGGGTCTCGGAGGCGGGCGGGACGATCTCGACGTTCGGCTCGCCCAGGATGTAGATGGCGAGCAGCTTGGCGAGGTCGGCGTCGAAGCCCTGCACGTCGTCGGGGTTCGACGGGTCCTGCTGCGAGAGCAGCGGCGCGTCGAGGGCCTCGCCCACGATCAGCTTGCCGCGCTCCTTGATCTTGGCCATCGTCGAGTCGGGCAGGATGTCGGCTGCGTCCGCGACGACCGCGTCCGCGTAGACCTCGTCGAGGGCCGAGGCGGCCGAGGAGGCGCTGGGGTCGGTGCCGGGGACGGCCGAGCTGTCGCTCGAGCAGGCCGCGAGGCCGAGCATGGCGACGACGGCGACGGCTGCCGGGACGACCCGACGCCGGCGGAGGGGGGAGGGGGAGGTGCGCAAGGTGGTGCCTCTCTTCGATGGGGCTGCTGTGGGAGGTGGTGCTGCGGGAGGTGCGGAGGGGGAGGAGGTCAGTGGGTGAGGATCTTCGACAGGAACGCCTTCGCCCGGTCGGACTCGGGGTGGTCGAAGAAGGTGGCCGGGTCGGCCTGCTCGACGATGCGGCCGTCGTCCATGAACACGACGCGGTCGGCGGCGCGACGGGCGAAGCCCATCTCGTGGGTGACGACGATCATCGTCATCCCCTCGGCGGCGAGGGAGACCATCACGTCGAGCACCTCGTTCACCATCTCGGGGTCGAGCGCCGACGTCGGCTCGTCGAAGAGCATCACCTTCGGGCGCATGGCGAGCGCGCGGGCGATGGCGGCGCGTTGCTGCTGGCCGCCCGAGAGCTGGGCGGGGAAGGAGTCGGCCTTGTCGGCGATGCCGACCCGGGCGAGCAGCTCGAGCCCGTGGGCCTGGGCGTCCTTCTTCGACTCCCCCCGCACGGTGATCGGCGCGAGCGTGACGTTGTCGAGGATCGTCCGGTGCGCGAAGAGGTTGAACGACTGGAACACCATGCCGACGTCGGAGCGGAGGGCGGCGAGCGCCTTGCCCTCCTCGGGCAGCCGGACGCCGTCGACGAGGATCTCGCCGCTCGTGGTCGTCTCGAGCCGGTTCAGGCAGCGGCAGAGCGTGGACTTGCCCGAGCCGGAGGGGCCCACGACCACGACGACCTCGCGCGGCGCCACGCTGAGCGTGACGTCCTTGAGGACGTGGTGCTCGCCGAAGTGCTTCTGGACGTCGCGCATCGTGATCATGTCGTTGGCGCTGGTGCCTGAGGCGGTGCTGTCCACGCTGGTGCCGCTTTCTCGAGAGGTGCGGCGAGGGGGCCGCGTCGCCGTCCGGTGAGGTCGTCGTCCGTGTGGGACGGGAACCTACTGTGCGATTGTTACACGTAGATTTCGATCAACTTCGTGCAATACTGGAGCAACGCGACCGGCCTGACCAGGTTCGCGACCGATCATCGCGAGGGGCCCATGACGACGACCGAGGCGTTCCGTGCCCCTCCCCGCCACACGCCCCAGGCCGTCGAGGTGCTGCGTCCGCTGAGGACGGGCGCCGCGAGGTCACGCGCGGACCTCGCCAGGGCGACGGGGCTGTCGCCCTCGACCGTCGCCTCCCGCGTCGAGGACCTGATCCGTCTCGGCCACGTCGTCGAGACGGGCGAGGGCGCGTCGCGGGGCGGCCGCCGTCCCCGGCGGCTGCAGATCCGGGGCGACGCCGGCCTCGTCGGCTGCGTCGACCTCGGCGTCGACCGCGCCTCCTTCGGCCTGGTCGACTTCTCGGGCGCGCTGCTGGCCGAGCGCCACGTGGCCCTGGACGTGGCCGAGGGGCCGACCGCGGTGCTGTCGGCGTCGCTCGCGCACCTCCTCGGGATGCTCGACGAGCTGGGCGACCCTGGGCACGCCCGCCTGAGCGGCCTGTCGGTGGGCGTGCCCGGCCCCGTCTCGTCGACGACGGCGCGCATCGTCTCGCCCTCGCGCATGCCCGGCTGGAACGGCGTCTCGGTCGCCGAGGTCGTGCAGCGCGAGATCGACCTGCCCGTCGTGGTCAACAACGACGCGAACCTCATGGCGGCCGGCGAGCTCGTGGCCGAGGGCGACGAGGCCGTGCCCGCCGACCAGGTCTTCGTCAAGGTCGGCTCGGGCATCGGCTGCGGCATCGTCTCGCGCGGCGAGCTCTACACGGGCAGCAACGGCTGGGCGGGCGACATCAGCCACGTCACGGTGCCCGGCGCGACCGCCGTCCCGTGCTCGTGCGGCCGCACCGGCTGCCTCGACGCGCTCGCCTCGGGCAACGCGCTCGTGCGCGAGATGCAGCTGGCCGGCCACGACGTCTCGACCGTCGAGGCGATGATCGACCTGGCCCGCGACGCGCACCCCCTCGCCACCGGCCTGCTGCGCGGAGCCGGGGTCATGACGGGCGGCGTGCTCGCGACCATCGTCAACTTCTTCAACCCCGACCGGCTCGTGCTCGGCGGCGTGCTGGCCGACTCGGACGTCTTCGTCGCCGGCGTCCGCTCGACCCTCTGGGCCGACTGCCTGCCGATGGCGACCGACCAGCTGACCGTCGAGGTCACGCGGCACCAGGGCTCGGGCGGGCTGCGCGGGGCGGGGCGGGTGTTCCTCGACCAGGTGTTCTCGGTGCGCGGCCTGGCCTGAGCTCGCGCGGTGTGCTCAGCCTGCGGCGAGGCCGGAGCGCGCCTCGAACCAGGCCAGCCCGTCGGCGAGGCCGATCGACGCCGTGTGCCAGTCGTGTGCGCTGGCCGGCACCCGCTCCGTCACCACCGCCATGCCGGCCGCCCGCGCGGCGGTCGCGACGACCGGCATCGCCGGGCCGTACCGGGTGTCGTCGGCACCGACCGCGAAGAACGCCGCGGAGCCCG
The DNA here is from genome assembly GCF_014841875.1 of Frigoribacterium sp. CFBP 13729. Lineage (NCBI taxonomy): Bacteria > Bacillati > Actinomycetota > Actinomycetes > Micrococcales > Microbacteriaceae > Frigoribacterium > Frigoribacterium sp. CFBP 13729. Next base: position 133,119 of record NZ_JACYUR010000003.1, read on the forward strand.
GGTACGGAGCCCCTGCCGCGAGCACCGCGACCGGCTGGGCAGCGTCGTACGCGCGGCGGTCGCCGCCGAAGCCCAGTCGGATCGTCCGCGCGACACCGCCGTCGAGCTCGGGGCCGAGCTGCCCCGACACGTCGACCAGCGACCCGAACGTCCCCCGGTGGCCCGCGGCCAGCTGCACCGAGCAGGTGCCGCCCTGCGAGAAGCCGCCGATCGCCCACCCTGCCCCGGTCGGCAGCACGTGCAGGTGCGACGAGACCCAGCGCGGCACGTCGACCGTCAGGTACGTCGCGCTGTTCCCGAGCGCTCCGTCGACGCACATCGGGTTGCTCGTGGGTCGGCCCAGCTGGTCGGGCATGACGACGATCGGCGCCAGCCCGGAGTGCGCGGCGGCGAGCGAGTCGAGCGCCGACGGCACCTGGCCGGCCTCGACGAGGTTCTCCGCCGAGGCGCCCGGCCCCTGCCCGGAGAGCAGCACCACGACCGGCAGGGCCGGCGGGTCCGCGGTGAGCGCGGCGGGCGGCAGCCAGACGATCGCGGGCCTGGCGGGGAAGCCGGACGTCGTCCCCGGCAGGTCGACGCTGCCGAGCCTGCCCCGGGCCGGCATCCCCGCCGGAGCACGCCAGGTCGACCACGGAGTCGACCCGTCGGCGGTCTCGCCGGTGGTCGCCGCCTCCCCCGCCGGGATCCGCAGCGGCGACACCGTCGAGCGCCCCGTGAGGGCCGCCACCGTCGGGAACAGCCCGGCGTCGCGGTTCACCGCCAGGCCCGCGGCGAGCACCACGGACACGACGGCGACGGCGGCGAGCGCCCGACGACCGGCCCCGCCGCGCACCGCCGCGACGACGAGCGCGCCGGTCGCCGCGCCGAGGAGTGCCACCCAGATGCGGTCGACCCAGGTCGGCGGCACGTCCGCGACGTCGAGCACGTCGCCGAGCCACCAGGAGGCGGCGGCACCGATCCCGGCACCGGCGGCGGCCGCCGCGACGACCCAGGCCCAGCGCCGTCGATCGCGGAGCCGCCCGCGGAGGGCGGCCAGCATCAGGGCGGCAGCCACGAGGTCGACGACGAGCAACGTCCAGGTCGAGACCAGCGACAGCTCCCACAGGTCGGACATCGGCACTCCTCACCACTCGTGACCGCACGACGACGCGCGCTCACCCGTCGATGCCGCGCGCACCCTCGTGCGCGAGCGCGGGTCTGCGCGGGTCCCGCGGGTGTGCGTGCGGCCGGCGACCGAGGTCGCCGGGCGTGCCGCCAGTCGACCACGGCACCGTCCCCCGCCGCGTCGCCCCCGAGGCCCACCGCGTCCGCCGACCGGCCGGCCGACGGCAGCCGATCGGCCGGACGGGCCCGGCCCTGCGGCGGCCGTTCGGCCGGGGCGCACCCTCCTCCCGGGCGATGTCACCACCACGTCCGAGGACGAGACTCAGCGTCGTGAGCGAGCACACGACCACCTCCGACCCGGCGACGCCGTCGAGCTCTGCCGTCGAGACCGCCAGCTCGGCGAGCAGCTCCGGCATCGGCGCCGGCACCGCAGCCGCCGGTGCCGCCGCCGCACGTCTCCGACGGTGGCACCCGCTCGCCCTCCTCGCGCTGCTGGCGGGCGCCTCCTGGGTCGTGGTCCGCGGCCTCTCCGACGGCCACCCGCACTGGGCCGGCAGCGTGGTCGGCGTCGCGCTCACGGTCGCGGGCGTCGCCTGGGCCGAGGAGCGCCTCGGCACCCGCCGCGCAGCTGCGATCGCCGTGCTCGGCTCCGTGCTGGCCGTCGTGCCCGCCGTGTTCCTGCTGCGGCTCGGCGAGGCCGTCGGCGAGCAGTTCTCGGAGTTCGCGGAGACCGACCGCGTCTGGTCGCCGACGGTCACGCTCGTCGTGGTCGTCGCCGCCGCGAGCCGGGGGCTGGCGCCCGCACGCCGCCAGGGGGTGCGTGCGGCGCTCGTCGCCGTCGTCCTCGCCGCGCTGCTCTTCGGCGGGCACGGCGGCGACCTCGCCAGGTCGGCGGCGCTCCTGGCGGGCCTCGCCCTCGGGCGCCGGCTCGTCCCGCTCTCGACCCGCTCGGCCTGGCACGACGAGACCGCACGCAGCGCCAGGACCATCGCCGCCACGACGCTCGGCACGGTCGCCCTCGGCTGGGCGATCGCCGCTGTCGGCCGGGACGCGGTCGGCGTCCTCTCCCCGATCGCCGACCTGCTCGACCCTGCGGCGACGATCGCGGCCATCGGCGTGCTGGTCCTCGCCGTGGCCCTGCTGCTGCGGGGCCGGCGCCTCGGCCTCGTCCTCGCCGTCGCGGCCCTGCTGCTGATGACCGGCCTGCTCGCCTGGTACTTCACGGTCATCCCCCTCGCCGACGACTGGTTCACCTGGACCGGCGTGCCCTCCGGCGAGCTCGAGTGGCAGGTCGCCCTGCTGCTCGTCTGGCTGGTTCCCGCGGCGAGCATCGTCGTGCTGCTCACCCGTCGTCAGGCGTTCGGCCGCCGCGCGACCGGGAACGGCGCCTCCGACGACCGCCAGCGCGTGCTCGACCAGCTCGCCCGCTCGGACGCCGGCTCTCTCGGCTACATGGGCACCTGGGCGGGCAACAGCCACTGGTTCGCGGCCGACGAGGCGACGGCAGACGAGGAGGCGGCGGTCCCGTCGGGCGCGCACCGCGCCTCCTGCGACGGCTCGGTCGCCTACCGCGCCGCCCACGGCGTCGCCCTCACGGTCTCCGACCCCGTCAGCAGCGAGACGGAGGCGGCCGAGACGATCCGCCGCTTCGCCCGCTGGTGCTCGACCCAGGCCCTCGTGCCTGCGTTCTACAGCGTCCACGAGCGCCATCTCGGCACCTTCGCCGAGCTCGGCTGGAACGTGACGCCGGTCGCCGAGGAGGCGGTGCTCGACCTGGCCGGGTTCACCACCGCGGGCAAGAAGCGCCAGGACCTGCGCACCGCCGTCAACCGCGCCTCGAGGGACGGCGTCGAGGCCGTCTGGGGCACGTGGGCCTCCCTGCCGGACCGGCTCCGCGCGCAGGTCGAGTCGCTGAGCGACGACTGGGTCGACGCGAAGGCGCTGCCCGAGATGGGCTTCACGCTCGGCGGGCTGGCGGAGCTCGACGACCCCGACGTCCGTGTGCTGCTCGCCGTGGACGGCGCAGGGCGACTGCACGGGGTGACGAGCTGGCTGCCCGTCCGGCGCGGGGGCGTCCTCGTCGGCCGGACCCTGGACGTCATGCGGCGCGGGGCCGACCCGATGCCCGGCGTCGTCGAGTTCCTCATCACGACGGCGGCCCAGACGTTCCGGACGGAGGGGCTCGAGACGTTGAGCCTGTCGGGCACGCCGCTCGCCCCGGCGCGTCCGGACCTGCCCACGACCCTCGTGAGCCGCGGCGTCGCCCGCCTGATGGCCCTCACCGGCCGGGTCCTCGAGCCGTCCTACGGCTTCAGCTCGCTCGCGCGGTTCAAGGCCAAGTTCGACCCGCGCCACGAGACCCTCTGGCTGGCCTGCCCGAGCGCCGCCGACCTGGCGCCGATCAGCCGCGCGCTGGCGGCGGCCTACGTGCCCGGGCTGCAGGCTCGCCAGGTCGTCGCCGCACTGGGCGCCGCCCGCGGCAGGAAGGAGACGGGCCGATGACCGACCTGCTCGCGAACGTGCCCCTGACCTCCTCCTGGCTGCTCGCCGGCGTCTGGGCGGTCGCGGCCGTGCTGCTCGTGCTCGTGGCGCGCCCGCCGCGACCGGCCCGCGGGTCGGCCGAGACAGCGGGGACAGCGGGGACGGCGGCATCGGCCGGGACAGCCGGGGAAGGCGACCGCCGCACGACCCGGCGCCGCTGGTGGCGGCGCCTCACGGTCGCCGCGCTGGTCGGCGCGGTCGCCGGGGCGCTGACGACCTGGGTCGCCGGGGTCGTCCTCGACGTGGCCGGGGTTCCGCCGACGCCGGTCGACGCGGCCTGGATCACCGCCTCCTCCGCCGCCGTCGCCGTGGCCGTCGTCGCCCTCTGGCGCACCTCGGCCCTGCGCAGGGTGACGGCCGTGCTGGGCGTGGTCGTGTTCCTGCTCGCGGGGGCGCTCGCCGTGAACCGCGACGCGGGGGCGTACCCGACCCTCGCGGCAGCCCTGGGCGTGGACACCGCTCCGGCGCTCGGGGCGGTGCCGGGTGCAGGGGCGTCCGCGTCGTCGAGCACGACGTTCGACCCGACCCTTTGGTCGACCTGGAAGGCCCCCGCCGACATGCCGACGAAGGGCCGCTGGGGCACCGTGCACATCCCCGGCGCGCAGTCGGGGTTCCCGGCCCGCGAAGCCATCGTCTACCTGCCGCCCGCCGCGCTCGTCGCCGACGCCCCGGCCCTGCCCGTCGTCGTGATGATGTCCGGCCAGCCGGCGAACCCGGAGGCGGTCGTGACGGCGGGCCACCTCGTCTCGACCCTGGACGCCTTCGCGGCCGCGAACCACGGCCTCGCGCCCATCGCCGTCGTGCCCGACCAGCTCAGCGCCGACGACCACAACCCGATGTGCGTCGACGGCGCCCTCGGCGACAGCGCGACGTACGTCACGACCGACGTCGTGCAGTACGTGTCGTCGCACTACCACGTGGCCTCGGGCCCCCGAGCCTGGACGGTCGGCGGCTTCTCGCAGGGCGGCACCTGCTCGATCCAGTTCGGGGCGGCGCGGCCCGACCTGTTCGGCTCGATCGTCGACGTCTCGGGCGAGCTCGGCCCGTCGGTCGGCTCGCCCGAGGAGACGATCGACGCGGGCTTCGCGGGCGACCGCGCGGCCTACGACGCCGCCCAGCCGCAGGCGATCATGACCGCTCACGGGCGCTATGACGACACCGCCGCCTTCTTCGCGGTGGGAGCCGACGACCCGACCTTCGCGGCGTTCGAGCAGGCGAACTCCGCCGCGGCGGCCGCGGCGGGCATGACCGTGACCCGGTACACGTCGCCCGGCAGCGGCCACGACTGGACGACGGCGACCAACGGGTTCGCCGTCGGGATCGGCGATCTCTACCCGCGCATGGGCCTGGCGGCGACGGCCCAGGTGCCGCAGCTCGGCTGACGGTGCCGGCGCCGGGTCTAGCCTCGTGTCGTCCGGGCAGCCGCACCCCCGCACCCCCGCACCCGCACCCGCACCCGCACCGACACCGAGAGGCGGTCCCGACCGTGACCGACAGCCCCGTCTCCGTGGTGGTCGTCGACGACGAGGGCCTCGTCCGGTCGGGCATCGCCCTGGTGCTCGACGCCTCCCCCGACATCGCGGTCGTCGCGGCCGTGCCGAGCCCCGAGGCGGTCGAGGCGGTCCGCGAGCACGCGCCCGCCGTCGTCCTGCTCGACGTGCGCATGCCGCCGCCCGACGGGTTGACGGTGCTCGCCGCCCTGATGGACCTGCCCGTCCCCCCGGTGGTCGCGATGCTCACGACCTTCGACACCGACGACCTCGTGCTGGAGGCGCTGCACCGCGGTGCGTCCGGGTTCCTGCTCAAGGACACCGATCCCGAGCAGCTCGCCCGCCACGTGCTGACGCTCGCCTCGGGCGGCGTCGTCCTCGCGCCCGGCCTGCGACACCGTCGGCTGTTCCGCGACGCCGGCGACGACTCGCAGACCGCGAGGGTCGCCGGGCTCTCCGCGCGCGAGACGGCCGTGCTGCGCTCCCTGGCGCGCGGCTCGTCGAACGCCGAGATCGGCGTCGAGTGCGGCCTCCCCCTCGGCACCGTCAAGGAGGCGGTCAGCTCGGTCGTCGCCGCGCTCGGGGTCCGCTCGCGGGTGGAGGCCGCGATCGTGGCCGACCGGGCAGGGCTGGTGGACCGCAGGTGAGCGAGAGCGCGGGCGCGGGCCAGGGCCAGGGCGCCAGCCGGGTCGAGCGCGCGGGCACGGACGTCGCCGGGCGGGCAGCCGGTCCGACCGCCCGCGCCGCCCGCCCCTGGCTGTCGGCGCTCGTCGACGTCGCCGTCGCCCTCGGCGCGGGGGCGGGCTCGTCCGTCGTGCTCGTCGACTCCGACCCGGGCAGCGTCGCGCTCGGCGCCGTGGCCTGCGCGGGCCTGCTCGTGCGGCGTCGGCTGCCCTGGGTCAGCCTGCTGCTGACGCTGCCCGCCTTCGCGTGGGCCGACGCGTTCGTGCCCGTGATGGTGGCCCTCTTCACGCTCGGGACGATGCCGTCGCAGCGACGCACGACCGTCGTCGCCGTGGTGCTGTCGGCGCTCGTGCACCTGGTGTCGGTCGACACCTGGGAGTTCCCGGACTTCGTCACCGAGGACGTCGTCGACGCCGCCCTCTACACGGCGGTCCCGGCGTTGCTCGGTGCGTTCCTGCAGGCGCGCCGGTCGCTGGCCGATCAGCTGGGCGCCCTCCGCGCCTCCTCCGCCCGCGAGCGCGAACGCGACGCGCACGACGCGCTCGAGCGCGAGCGCGCCGTCCTCGCCCGGGAGATGCACGACGTGGTCTCGCACCAGGTGAGCCTCATCGCCGTGCAGGCCGGCGCGCTGCAGATGGTCGCCCGCGACGACGAGACCCGCGGGGCCGCGCGCACGATCCGCCGGCTCAGCGTCGCCACCCTCGACGAGCTGCGGTCGATGGTGGAGGTGCTGCGCGCCTCCGGGGGCGACGACCGGGACGCGTCCCCGCAGCCTGCGCTCGTCGACGTGCCCCGGCTGGTCGCCGAGAGCGGGATCGACGCGACCCTCGACCTCTGCCTGCCCGACGACCTGACGAGCGCCCAGCAGCGCGCGCTCTACCGGGCCGTCCAGGAGGGGCTGACGAACGCCCGCAAGCACTCGACCGGGGCCCCGGTCGCGATCAGCGCCCGGGTCGAGGCCAGCACCGTCCTGCTGCACGTCGACGCCGGCCCGGCGACCGAGCCGCTGCCCGACCTGCCCAGCGCACGCCTGGGCATGACCGGCCTCGGCGAGCGCGCCGAGCTGCTCGGCGGGACCGTCTCGGGCGTCACCCGCGACGACGGCTCGCACCGCCTCACCCTGCAGTTCCCGCTCTGACGCCCGCGAGGGACGCCCGTCGCCTAACGCCGGGGAGAGGGACGCCGATAGTCCCCCGTGCAGAGGACGTCACCGCTCCGCTGCACCACCCGACGACCCCCTGACCGAGGAGGCCCCATGGGCGCGAACGAGCTGTCCGCGCTGCTCTGGCGTGAGCGAGAGCTGCTGGAGCTGCTGACCTTCAAGCTGGAGGAGGAGCAGCTGCTGCTCACCGCCGGCCGCACCCGCTGGATCGAGCACGCGACCCGCGAGGTCGAGCAGGTGCTCGAGCGCCTCCGCGAGGCCGGGCTGGCCCGTGCCGTCGAGGTCTCGTCGGTCGCCCAGGAGTGGGGCACGGACGAGGAGGCGCCCCTCCGCGAGATCATCGCCGCGGCTCCCGCAGGCCCCTGGGGAGAGATCTTCACGGCTCACCTGAGGTCGATGACCGACCTCACCGCCCGCATCGCGCAGCTGCGCGACGAGAACGAGCGGTTCCTCCGCGCCGCCGCCCGGGCGACGCAGGAGACCATGGCCACGGCGGCCGACGCGGCCGCCGGCAGCATCTACGACGCCAGCGGCTCGGTCGGGGGCGCCTCGGCGTCGCGCGCCGGACGTGCCGGCGCGGGAGCCGCCTCCGGCAGCCAGGTCTCCGGCGGCCAGCTCTTCGACGGGCGGCTGTGATGGTCAGCACCTTCGGCAGCCTGCACACCGCCTACACCGGCCTCGTCGCCGCCCGCACCGGCATCGACGTGACCGGCCAGAACATCGCCAACGTCAACACCGAGGGCTACACGCGCCAACGCGTCGGCCAGAGCTCGGTCGAGGCCCCGGCCCGGATGGGCCGCTTCAGCGCGGGCGTCGTGCCCGGGCAGGGCGTCGCGGTCGACGCGATCGCCCGCCTCGGCAACGCCGTCGTCGACGGCCAGGTCCGCGGCGCCGCGGCCGCCGCCGGCTACCAGTCGGTGCGCGCGGACGCGCTGTCCTCCCTCGAGCAGGGCCTCGGCGAGCCGCGCAGCACGGGCATCACCGCCCAGCTCGGCGCCTTCTGGAACTCATGGAGCGACGTCGGCAGCCACCCCGACCAGACCGGCCCCGCCTCGGTGCTGCTCGGCCAGGCGAAGACCCTCGCTGCGAGCATCGCCTCCGGCCACCATGCCGTCGAGGACCAGTGGAGCGCCACCCGCGGCACCGCCCAGACCCTCGGCGTCCAGCTGAACGACGCCGCCCGCCAGGTCGCCGACCTCAACGGCCGCATCCGCTCGGCCGTGCAGGACGGCACGAGCGCCAACGAGCTGATCGACGCCCGTGCCCGCCTCACCGAGCAGATCGCCTCGATCGCCGGCGGCACCGTCCGCGACGCCGGCGACGGCACGGTCGACGTCCTGATCGGCGGCAACGCGCTCGTCAGCGGCACCACGGCGCGGAGCGTCGTCGTCGAGGGCGAGTTCGCGATGAGCGCCTCGACCGGCGTGACCGTCGAGTGGGCGCACCGCCCCGGCGACGCCGTGGCCATGGACGGCGGCAGCCTCGCCGGTGCCGTCTCGCTGCTCGGCCCCGCGGCCGGCGGACAGGGCGGCGCCCTCGCCGAGGCCGCCGCGTCGTACGACGCCCTCGCCACGCAGCTCGCGACGCAGGTCAACGCCGTGCACGCCGGCGGCGTCCGCGCCGACGGCCAGCCCGCCGGCCAGTTCTTCGCCCTGGCGCCCGGCGTCTCGGCGGCACGCGGCCTCACGGTCGTGCCGACCGGCGCCTCCTCGATCGCGTCGGGCGGCGGCGCGGGAGCCCTCGACGGCTCCGTCGCGCAGCGCATCGCGCAGATCGGCGTCGGGTCGGGCTCGCCCGACCGCGCCTGGTCGTCGATCGTCGCCGGCATCGGGGCCTCCGCCAAGAGCGAGATGGCCCAGTCGTCGCTCGCCGACCTCGCCGCCTCGTCGGCGAAGAACCGGCAGCTCTCGGGCTCTGGCGTGAGCCTCGACGAGGAGAACGTCTCGCTGCTCAGCTACCAGCACGCCTACCAGGGCGCTGCACGCGTGATGACGGCGATCGACGAGATGCTCGACACGCTGATCAACGGCATGGGCCGGGTCGGGAGGTAGGGACGATGCTGACACGCGTGACGAACCAGATGACGGCGCTGCAGTCGCAGCAGCACCTGCAGGCGGGCTCCGTGCGCCTGGCGCAGGCGCAGGAGCGGGCCACGAGCCTCGACAAGCTGAGCCGCCCCTCCGACGACCCCACCGCCACGGCCGAGGCCCTGCGCGTGAAGAGCCTGCAGTCGGCCCACGCCCAGCACACCCGCAACGTCGCCGACGGCGACGGCTGGCTGAGCACGACCGACTCCGCGCTGATCGCCGCCGACTCGCTGATGGCCAAGGTGCGCGAGCTGACGCTGCAGGGCGCCAACGGCTCGCTGTCCCCGAACGCCAAGGAGGCGGTGGCCGTCGAGCTGGAGGGCCTCAAGGCCGACCTGTTGGGCGTCGCCAACACGAGCATCAACGGCCGCAGCGTCTTCGCCGGCACCTCGGATGCCGGGGTCGCCTTCCGCGCCGACTACAGCTGGACCGGCACCGCCGGCTCCAGCGTCACCCGCCGCATCGGGCCGGAGACGACCGTCGCGGTCGACTCGGACGGCTCCGCCGCGTTCGGCACCGGCGCCTCCTCCGTCTTCGCCCTGATCGACGACATCGCGACCAGCCTCCGCACCGGAGGCGACGTCGCGTCCCACCTGACCACCGTCGACGCCCGTGTGTCCGGCCTGCGCAGCGTGCAGTCCGACATGGGCGCGCGACACGCCCAGCTGCTGAGAGCCGAGGACACCCTGATGGACACGAAGGTCACGCTGGAGGCACAGCGCGCCGGGCTCGAGGACCTCGACCTCGGCCAGGCCGTGCTCGACCTGCAGCTGCAGAACAACTCGTACCAGGCCGCCCTGCAGGTCACCGCGAAGGTGCTGCAGGTCTCGCTGATGGACTTCCTCCGATGAGCGCCGTGACCGCCCCCGTGGCGTTCGTCGCGCCTCCCTTCGGGCTCGAGCCGCTGGTCGACTTCGTCCTCGACGAGGTCGAGGGCGCGACCGGCTTGTTCGCGCTGCGGGCGACGGACACGTCGTCCGAGGTGCGGCTCTACGTGCTCGACGCCGCCGTGCACCTGCCCGACTACTCGCCGGTGCTGACCGACGAGCAGACCACCGGGCTCGACCTGCACGACGCTGCAGAGGCGCTGCTGCTCGTCGTCGCGACACCCGCGGCCAGCGGCATGACGGTGAACTTGCTCGCGCCGGTCGTCGTCAACACGCGCACCGGCCAGGCCGCGCAGCTCATCCTCGAGGGCCAGGACTGGCCGCTCCGCGCGGAGCTCGCCGCGCGCGCCTGAGCACCGCTCACACGTCACGGTCGGGTGACGGACTCGTCACGGTCCTGCAACGATGCGCCGCACCCGTCGCCCGGCCCGCTCCTCCTCGTGTCTGATTGAGGCACGAGGAGGCGCACCCCATGACACGAGACCGGCCCCGACACCGGCCCGCCCGGCGCACGCGCGTCGAGGTCGCCGCCGCCGCCGTGACGACCTCCCTCGCCCTGCTGCTCGCGGGCTGCACCGGAGGCGACGAGGCGTCCACGGGCACGTCGTCGTCCCGCTCGGCGAGCGACGCCGCCGCACCCGTCGAGACGACGCCGGGCCCCGGTCCGGTCGCGCCGACCACGGACACCGCGGCGGTCCGCGTCGCCGACGGAGCCGAGCCGACCGACGTGGTCACCGGCCTCGAGGCCCCCTGGTCGGTCGTGCGGCTCGACACCGGGTCGTCCCTGATCAGCCTCCGCGACAGCGGCCGCGTCGTCGAGCTGACCGGCGACGGGTCGGTCCGCGACGTCGCGACCCTCGACGGCGTCGTGCACCAGGGCGAGTCGGGCCTGCTGGGGCTGGCCGTGCTCGCGGGGTCGCCCTCGTACCTCTACGCCTACCTGACGACCGCCGACGACAACCGCATCGTGCGCGCGCCCCTGACGGGCGAGCCCGGCTCGTACGGGCTCGGGTCCGTGGAGGACGTCTTCACCGGCATCCCGGCCGCCCGCAACCACGACGGCGGCCGCATCGCCTTCGGCCCCGACGGCATGCTCTGGGCGACCACCGGCGACGCCTCCGACGACACCGCGTCGCAGGACGAGACCTCCCTCGGCGGCAAGGTGCTGCGGATGTCGCCGACCGGCGCCGTGCCGAGCGACAACCCGATGCCCGGGTCACCCGTCTGGAGCCTCGGCCACCGCAACCCGCAGGGCATCGCGTGGGACGCGTGGGGCGGCGGCTGGGTCGCCGAGTTCGGCCAGGACACCTGGGACGAGCTGAACTCCCTCGCCCCGGGCGCGAACTACGGCTGGCCCGAGGTCGAGGGCAGGGGCGCGTCGGGGCCGGCCGGGTCGTCGGGGTCTTCCGGGTCGTCGGGGCCGGCCGGCTCGTCGGGCCGGTTCCTCGAGCCGGTGCTGCAGTGGCGCACCGACCAGGCGAGCCCGAGCGGCCTCACGGCCGTCGGGTCGACCTTGTTCCTGGCGGGGCTCGGCGGCGAGGCGCTCTTCGAGATCCAGGTGCCCGAGGGCGGCGAGGCGACCTCGACCGAGCGGTTCTCGGGCGACGAGTCGCTCGGGCGGATCCGCGACGTGCTGCCGGGGCCGGACGGCACGCTCTGGTTGCTGACGAACAACACCGACGGCCGCGGCGACGCCCGGCAGGGCGACGACCGGATCGTCAGCGTGCCGCTGCAGCCGGTCGACTGAGCGCCGCGGGGGTCCTGCGGGGCCGACCCGCGCCTCCTGCGGGCTGGTCGGTCAGCCGCAGCCGCGGCCGCGGCCGCGGCCGCAAAAGCGAGACAGATCCTGCTCGGCCGTCACTGGCAGCCCAACTCGCTCGGCCACGATGCGGCGGATCACTCTCGATATTCGAGAGGCCCGACATCGAAACCGAGAGGACCCGTGCCGAGCGCGCGCCGGACGGCCCGAACGAGCACCCTGCGGTTACCCTCGTACTCGATGAGCCAGCACGACTCGAACCCCGGATCCGCGACCGGCAGCACCCGCCCCCGCAGCGTGCCGCCGGGCTCCGACGCGCCCTCGGGCCGCACCTCCCGCCCCGTGCCCGGCGTCGAGCCGATCAGCCTCCGCGCCGCCGTCGACGTGCGGACCGCGGAGGCCCGCCTCACGGCCCTCGGCCAGAGCCGCAGCACCTCCGCCCTGGGCGAGCGCGCCGACCTGCTGCGCACCCTCGGCCGCCTGGACGAGGCCCTGGCCATCGCCGAGGAGGCGTTCCGCCTCGCCCACTTCACCGGCGACCGAGCCGACTCCACGGCGGCGCGCATCCGTCGTGCGCACGTCCTGCGCGAGCAGGGCAAGCTCGAGCGCGCGCTCGGCGACCTGCACACCAGCCGCATCACCGCCTCCACCGAGGAATGGCGCGTGCTCGAGGCCACCGCCGCCGAGCTCGAGGGCTACACGCTCTTCGACCTGGGCCGGTACGACGAGAGCGACGAGGTCCTCACCGCCGCGCTGACGGCCTACGAGCAGGCCGGTGCCGCCCGCGACCGGCTCGACGCGCTCCGCACCGTTATCGAGGGGCTGATGCGGGCCGCGCACGAGGGCCCCGCGCACGCCCGCGAGACCGGCTCGGTCACACCGATCGGCCGGGCCGCGGCGGGCGCCCACGCGGCCGTCGCCTCCCCGCCGGAGGAAGGCGACACGAACCCCTCGGGCCTGCCCCGCGTCGGGGACGGGTCGCCCACGTCCGCTGCCGTCGGGCACGGCGACCAGGGCGAAGGAGGCGCGCAGCAGTCCCCGGAGCACGCGGACGTCCCTGCTCCCGCCTCCGCCGCGCCCGCCCCGACTTCACCCGCGACGCCCGAGTCCGACGCGACTGCCACGTCGGCCTCGGAGGCCCCTGCCCTGCAGGCCCCTGCGCCGATCGAGCCTGCCCTCGCCGCCGCGATGCGGATCGATCCCGGTGACGCGCCCGCCGCCTCCTCGGCGCCTGCCGCCCCGTCGGAGCCCGTGCTCGACAAGCCGTCGACCCGCGCCGACACCAGCCTCTGGGGCAAGATCTCCAGCCTCGCGGCGAACGCCGCCGGGCACCGCGACCGCGACGGCGAGCGTGCCGTGGTCGTCGACGCACCCGCGGTGGACGACGACGGCGAGCCCCGCCGCGGCGCCACCGGCGTCACCGGGGTCGTCGACGGACTGCCGCGCGACGACGAGCCGACCACCTGGCCGTTCCCGGCGCGCTGACCTGCGCGTCGATGCTGCACCGCACCTCCTCGTGACGCCCCGGGCCGTGCCCTCCCTCGGGAGGCGCTGACCGTGGCCGACCTCGACCGGGTGCGGCGCTGGGCCGACGCCCTGATCGCCCTGCACCTCGACCCTGCCGTGTGGAGCTTCGGCTTCGACGCGGCCAAGACCCGTGCGGGGCTCTGCGACTACGGCAAGAAGCGGATCACCGTCTCCCGGCACCTCGCGGGCAGGTACGAGGACGACGAGATCCACCAGGTGCTGCTGCACGAGGTCGCGCACGCCGTCGCCGGGTCGCGGGCGGGCCACGGTCCGCGCTGGAAGAGCGTCGCGACCGAGCTCGGCTACGTCGGCGGCCGGCTGCACGACGGGGCCATCGCCTCCGAGCTGGCCCCGTGGGTCGGCGTCTGCGCCGCCGGACACGAGCACTTCCGCTACCGGGAGCCGAAGCGGCCCCTCGCCTGCGGTCGCTGCTCGCGTCGCTACGACCCCGCGCACCTCATCACCTGGACCAAGCGCGCGGTCTGAGGCTCTGAGCCGCGGGGTCGCGCCCTCGCGCCCGGCGCCCAGCGCCCGACCCCCCGAACCCCGACGGGCGGATCCCTCTCACATTTGAGAGGGATCCGCCCGTCGGCGACCCAGGACTCAGACCCGCGGGGAGTCATCCGCCAGATCTCTCTCGCTTTGCTGCCGCTGCCGCTGCCGCCATGCCCGCAAATGCCGACCGCAGGCCCTCGACACGCCCGGGATTCGCCTCCACACGTGGCGTGTCGCACGTCCGCGGTCGGCATGTGCGGAGCCGCAGAGCAGAGGAGGCGCGGGCCCCGCTGCGTAACCAGCTAGGGTGGTCAGATGACGACTGGGCAGTGGCTGCGCTCCGACACCGGCACGCGCTGGTTCTTCGACTCCGGGGCGCTCGCGCTCGATTTCGCGTACCTCGGCGGGTTCCGCGCCGGCTCGCGCCTCGGCCCCGAGTCGGGTCTCGCGCAGCCGATCGACGGCTCGTCGCCCTGGGACGGCCTCCTGCTGCCCGCCGACCTCGACGACTGGCTCGCCGAGCGGTTCCCCGGGATCGGCGGCGGAGCCTCCGACCGCGAGCTCGCGGACGCCCGCGGCCTCCGCGACGCGATCGCCCGGCTGGCCGTCGCCGCGGTCGACGGGGCCTCGCCCGACCCCGGCGACGTCGACATGCTCAACCTGTTCGCCGCGACGCCGGACGTGCCTCCCGCACTCGCCGGGGGACGCCGTCAGGCCGGTGCGGGGCGGCTGCGGCTGGGTCAGGCGCTCGCCTCGGTCGCCCGCGACGGGGTGCGGCTCTTCGACGAGGTGGGGTTCGGCGGCGGGGACGAGTCACGCCTCCGGCGCTGTGCCAACCCGCTGTGCGGTCTCGTCTACCGTGACGAGTCGCGGGCCCGCAGCCGCCGCTGGTGCTCGATGCAGCGCTGCGGCAACCGGGCGAAGGTCCGTGCGCACAGGGCGCGTTCGGCTCAGCGGTGACGCGCCAGCGTCACGCCGAACGCGCCGGGTGAGCCTGCGAACCCGGGTCGGCTCAGCGGTGACGCGCCAGCGTCACGCCGAACCCCCGGGTGAGCCTGCAGCCCGCACGCCCCCACACCACACCCCCGAACGAGCAGCACACCCTCGGATTCGGGGGTGTGCTGCTCGTTCGGGGGTGTGAGGCGACAGGTGCGCCTACTCGACGACCTGCACGTCCTTCCAGAACGCGACGTAGCCGGTGTAGTCCTTGCCGACGCGGTCGAACGACGCGGGGATCGGCGTCGGGTAGCTCCACGCGCGGTCCTGCAGGAGCGTCTCGCCGTCCTTCACGCTGAAGTACTGGGTGTCGCCCTTCCACGGGCAGTGGTACTGGGTGGGGCTCTTCTCGAAGAGCTCGTCGTTGACGCTCGCGGGCGGGAAGTACCAGTTGCCCTCGATCGAGATCAGCTCGTCCTTCGGGGCCTCGGCCACCACGGTGCCGTCGCTCAGAACTGCCTTCATCGTCCACTCCTCTGGTCGGGGGCTCGGTCGGCCCGCGTGCTGAGCAGAACGCTACGCCGACTCGCTCTGTTCCCCGTGCGAACGGTGCGTGCCCGGGGCACCGCCGTCGGCGGCCGCACCGCCGACTCGGCCGGTCGCCTCGGCCACGAAGGGCACGCGGTGCACCGTCGCGACCGCGGCCGGCGTGCGGGCCGCGACCAGCGCCTCCTCGCGTCCGGTCGCCGCGAGCTCGACAGCGGACGAGGAGGCGGTCAGCAAGTGGGACTGCGCCCCCCGCAGCGAGACGGCGGCGGCGCACGCGACGGCGGCCTCGGGCGACGAGAAGTCGATGCCGGAGGCGGCGAGCGCGTCGACCACGGCCCCCGCGGCGAGGACGTCCTCGACGGCGGACCGGAACCCGTCGTCGTCGAGCGCTCCCGCGGCGACCACGGCCACGACCGCGCGGTCGCCCCGCTCGGTCTGGCGCGCGAGGACCCGGCGGGCGACGTCGGCCGAGGAGGCGGCGGTCGCGTGCAGCACGAGCGCCTCGGCGTCCGAGACGGCGGCGACCGCGTCGAGCACGTCGACCGTCGAGAGCAGGCCGTGCCCGTCGAGGACGTCGACCACGACCACGACGTGCGCCCCGGACGCGACGCGGGCCGCACCGGCGACGCCCTGGTCGAGGCGGACCTGGTACTTGGACTGGTGCGGCTTCTGCTGCTGCGGTTCCTGCTGGTGCGAGGCCGTCTGCTGCGGGGTCGTCTGCGGAGCTGTCACCTCCTCAGGGTAGGTCGGGGCGCCTCCTCGGCTCAGCGGGTTGCGCCGCGTTACGCGCCGCGTCCTCGCCTCGGGCCTCTCACTGTTCAGGAGATCGCGACCCGCACCTCCTGGACCGTGCACGACTCAGGACAGCGAGTCACCCCGGTGCGCGACTCAGGAGCGAAGTTCCTGGATGAGGAGAGGAGAGCCGAGCAGGCCCGCCGCGCCCGCCGCCCGGCCCACGGGAGCAGACTCGTCCGCATGCACGTGCAGCTCAAGATCCGACTCGCCTGTCCCGTCGACGCCGCGGCCGACGCCCTGCGCGACCCCGCCGTCATGGTCGCCGTGACCAAGCCGCTGGTGCGCTACCGCTCGCTCGCGCCCGGGGGCTTCCCCGACCGCTGGACCGAGGAGGCGCACCCCGTGACCGCACACATCCTGGGCCTGCTGCCCCTCGGCGACACGCACGTCGACCTCGACTGGCACGACCGTGACGGCGCCTGGATCCAGCGCGACACCGGGAAGGGCACCGCCGGCCAGTTCTCGCGGATGCGCATCGACCACCGCATGGCCGTCTCACCGCTGGGCCCAGACGAGACCCTGCTGCGCGACCGCCTGGTCTTCCACGCCGGGCCGATCGGCATCGCGCTCTGGCCCGGGCTCTGGCTCGTCTGGCAGTGGCGCGCGCTCCGGATGCGCGCCCTCGCGCCGGGCTGGCGCGCACCCGAGGCGCACCCGCGGCACGCAGGCTGACCGCGAGGGCCGGGGCGTGACGCGCCCGGCCCCTCCTGCTCCTACTCCTTCGGCTGCTCGTCGACGGCGACGTCCACGTGGTAGTCCTCGCCGCCGTCGGTGCTGATGGTCACGAGCGAGTCGTAGACGACGTCGTAGCCCGGCGTGTTCACGTCGCAGTGGACCTCCCCACCGTCCACCACGTCGATCGCCTCGTCGCCGCAGTCGACGTCGGGCCGGGTGCCGACGGACTCCTCCAGGCCGTCCGCCACGGTCGTGGCGAACTTGTCGGCCGACACGGTCCGGTTCGCCTCGACGGTGCAGCCGGCGAGGCCGGCGGCCAGCACGGCGATCGTGACGACGCTGCCAGCGGTGTGCAGTGCTCGCATGGTGTTCCCCCTCGTTCCGGGGAACGCCCCTCGCTCCCCGCCGTCGAGTCTGGCACCGACACAGTGCGCCCGGACTACCGTCGCCCGCGTGACCGACCCGACCCCCGCCTCCTCGTCCCCCACCTCCCCGTCCTCCACCGCCGCAGGCGACGCCGGCGCGGCTGCGCCGCTCGTGCCCGACACCGACTCGGGCCTCGCGCTGGCCGCGTGGCGCCGGACGATCCACGGGCTGTACCGGCAGGTGCGCGAGGCGACCGACCTCGAGGCGGCGCACGACCTGTGGCGGCGCACCCGCGACGAGCTCTTCACGACGAACCCGGTCACGCCGCTGCTCCCCGAGGACAGGCCGCACTTCACGGGCCTGCCGACGAAGCCGTACGACGCCGCCTGGCGCTTCGAGGTGCCGATCCTGCCCGCGGAGCCGCACCGCATGGTCGTCGAGACGGGCACCGACGGCGACGTGCCCTTCGACCGGGTCGGCCGGGTCGAGGTGCCGGGCGTCGGCTCGCTCGACGTCTGGCGGCTGCGCTCGTACGGGGGCGGCCTGTTCGTCCCGGTCGGGGACGCGCTCGCCGGCAAGCCGGGCGGCACCTACGGAGGTGGTCGGTACCTGATCGACTCCGTCAAGGGCGCCGACCTCGGGCCGGGCTCGGAGCCGGGCACGATCGTGCTCGACTTCAACTTCGCCTACAACCCGAGCTGCGCCTACGACCCCGCGTGGGCCTGCCCGCTCGCGCAGCCCGGCAACCGCGTGGCCGTCGAGATCCCCGTCGGCGAGCGGTACTCGGGGGCGCACTGAGCCCCGGCACGGACGGTGCGGCAGGGGCAGGACGACCTGTCCGCTAGCGTGGCCCCATGACCGCGACGACGCCGCCCGACGGCTCCTCCTCCGCGCCGCCGGCACTTTCGTCGCCCGAGGTCGTGACGGAGGCGCTGCTCGCGCTCGGCCGCGACCCCGCGAACCCGTTCACGGTCGCCGTCGAGGGCGACAGGATCGTCGCCACCTGGGTGTACCAGGACGCCCGGGGCATGTTCGGCAACAGCCGCTCCAGCTACCGGCTGCGCATCACGCTGCTGCCTGAGACCCATGAGTACAAGCGGTCGGAGATCAACACCGAGCGCAGCGTCGGGACGGCGTCCGGCTCGTACACGTTCAACTCGGCGAAGGTCGTCGGTCCCGTCAAACGGACCCTCGCCGCACACGGCTGGCACCGTCGGAGGACGGCCCTCGGCAAGGCCATCCGCAGCCTGTTCTCCTAGGACGACCCGCCCGCCCGGCGTGCGCGCCCTGCCTGCGCGGCCCGCGCCTCCTCGCGTGCCCGCACCGCACCTCCTCGCGTTCTGCGACGAGTGCCGCTAAGCTGGAGTCACTTGCGAGTCGGCCCGACCGGCTCCCTGCGTCGTAGCACGCCCCTCCTCGCCTCTCGCCCTGGCACACACCCAGGCACCCAGCAGGCGCGCGAAGCTCACTCTGCGGCGAAACGATCGTGCACACCTGCACCGTCGCCACACCTCGAGCCCGGCTACGACAGCCGCTCACCGGCTCTGCACCGCCGTTCTCCAGAACCCCATGACCACGCGTCGGGGCGACCGAGACGCGTGGCCCGCAGCCTTGGCCCGGCTCGACACCTGCCCCTGAAAGGCACGCATGTCACTCACCACCGACTCCCCCGTCGTCCCGGCCGCCGACGCGACCGACGCGCCCGCCGTCTCGTTCGCCTCACTCGGGGTCCCCGCCCCGATCGTCTCCGCCCTCGCGAAGGACGGCAAGGAGAACGCGTTCCCGATCCAGGTCGACACGCTCCCCGACACCCTCGGCGGACGCGACGTCCTCGGCCGCGGCAAGACCGGCTCGGGCAAGACCCTCGCCTTCTCCATCCCGATGGCCGCCCGCCTCGGCGGCAAGCTCGCCGGCGGCAAGCGCCGCCCGGGCCGCCCGCTCGGCCTCGTGCTCGCCCCGACCCGCGAGCTCGCCACGCAGATCGACGCCGTCCTGGCGCCGATGGCGGCCGCGTACGGCATGAACACCACGACGATCTTCGGCGGCGTCTCGCAGAACCGCCAGGTCCAGGCCCTCAAGTCGGGCGTCGACATCGTCATCGCCTGCCCCGGTCGCCTCGAGGACCTGATGAAGCAGGGCTTCATCAAGCTCGACGCCGTCGAGATCACCGTGCTCGACGAGGCCGACCACATGGCCGACCTGGGCTTCCTGCCCGGCGTCACCCGCATCATGAAGGCCACCCCGAACGACGGCCAGCGCCTGCTCTTCAGCGCGACCCTCGACAACGGCGTGGACAAGCTGGTCAAGCAGTTCCTCCACAACGAGGTGCTGCACTCGGTCGACGAGGCCAACTCGCCCGTCGCCGCGATGACCCACCACGTCTTCGAGACGCCCGACCTCGACAGCAAGAACGCCCTCGTGCAGAAGCTCGCCTCGGGCAAGGGCCGCCGCATCCTCTTCATGCGCACCAAGCACCACGCCAAGAAGCTCGCCAAGAAGCTGACCGAGGCCGGCATCCCCTCGGTCGACCTGCACGGCAACCTGTCGCAGCCGCAGCGCGACCGCAACCTCGCCGCGTTCCAGGACGGCTCGGCTCGCGTGCTCGTCGCCACCGACGTCGCCGCCCGCGGCGTGCACGTCGACGACATCGAGCTCGTGATCCACGTCGACCCGCCCACCGAGCACAAGGCGTACCTGCACCGCTCGGGCCGCACCGCCCGAGCCGGAGCCGAGGGCGACGTCGTCACCCTCGTCATCCCCAGCCAGAAGCGCGACGTCGCCCAGCTGATGAAGAAGGCCGACATCAAGCCGACCACCACGGCCGTCACGACCTCCTCCCCCGAGGTCGCGGCGCTCGTCGGCGAGGTCGCCGCGTACGTGAAGCCCCTGCCGAAGTCGGCCGTCCAGCAGCAGCAGGGCGGCAACGGCGGAGGCGGCGGAGGTCGCTCGCAGGGCGCCAACGCCCAGCGCAAGCGCGCCGCTCGCCAGGACAGCACCGGCGCCCCGATCGCTCGTGCCGACCGCTCGGGTCGTCCCGCTGCGGGCGGCGGGCGTGCAGGAGGCGCGGGTCGCGACGGCGGGCCCGCCCGCTCGGGCGGTCGTGACGGGGCACCCCGTGGCGGTCGTGACGGCGGTCGCTCGCGCGACGCTGCTCCCCGCGGCGGCGCCTCGACGTTCTACTCGACCGAGTCGGGCCGCGGCGCGGTGTCGCCGGTGCGCGACGGCGGCGCTCGTGACGGCGGCGCCCGCGACGGCGCTGCCCGCGACGCCGAGGCTCGCGGCACCCGCCAGCCCGGACGCCGCGCCCAGAGCGACGGCGGCCAGAGCCGCACGAACGCCGTGCGCAACGACCAGGCCGACTTCGCGGCGTCGCAGGGCGAGCGTTCGCAGGGCGGTCGCTCCGGCGGCGGCTCGCGTCGCGCCTCCTCGGACGGCGGTCGCCCCGGCGGCCTCAAGGTCGGCGGACTCGTCGGCGGCAAGCCCCGCAGCGGCGGCGGCCAGCGCGGCGGCCGTTAGGCCCCACGCACCACCTGCACCCACGCCCCCGGGCGGCGCCACCGCGCCGCCCGGGGGCGTCGCGCTGCGCCCCGCCCGCGCCCGCGCCCGCGCGCCCGCGCCCGCCTCACACCCCCGACGAGGCATCACACCCCTGAATCCGGGGGTGTGATGCACGGTCGGGGGTGCGTGGAGACTCGACACCTCCCCCGTGGCAGGGTCAGCGCACGCCGGCACGGACGAGGGCACGCACGAGCGGCTCAGCCCTGAGCGCGTCCGACCAGCTCCAGCGGACGACCGTGCGCACCTCCGGCAGAGCACGCAGCGCGTCCTCCCGGTTCTTCTCGTCGACGACGACCTGTTCCGGGCTCCGCCCCCCGCGCGTCTCCCGGTCGCGGTACTTGACCTCCCCGTCGAACTCGCCGACGACGCCGAACTCGGGCCACCAGAAGTCGACCACTCCGATCGTCGGCCCGTGCTCCGGGAAACGCTGCTGCAGCACGGGTGCGGCCAGCCCCGCCGTGTGCACTGCCACCCTGCTGATCGACTCGCCCGGCGACTCCGACCGCCCGTCGGCGAAGGCGACGGCGGCCGCGGCCCGTCGGCTGCCCGGGACTCGGGGGATCGCGGCCAGAACTGCCTCGAGCTCCGCCCGGTCGAACGCACCGACGTGCAGACCGTGGTCCAGAGGGACGACACCAGCACGCAGCTCGCCCACGCGCGCCACGTCCACGGCCGCTCTCGCGGCGGGCACGACGCGGAGACCCGCGACGACCTCGACGACGATCGGCGAAGCCGCGGCCGCGTGCTGATGGACGAGCGGACTCACCTTCGCTGTCGTCCTCCGGGGCGCGAGGACGTGGACCCGCGACGGCCGGTCCCCGAGCACCGGGAAGCCGTGCACCGCGAGGGCGGAGCCGTGGGAGAGGACGGCTGAGGGGCCGAGGCGTGAGACCACCGCGCGAGCCAGGGCGATGTGGCGATGTCGGCCGCACGCGCCGTTCCACCTGGCCTCACGGACGAACACCCCTGCTGCGAGGCGGACGAGCGTGCCGCGTCGCGCGTCCCGGCCGAGGGACGTCGCATCGCCGCCGTCCAGGACGACATCGGACCTGTGGATGAGTTCGAGTGATGTGTCGCACACGGACCGAGGATGACCTAGGCGTCCTCGGTGACGCCACCCGTGCCTCCTGGCCTGTGGACAACTCAGCGCCGCAGCCTGTACCGGGCACCCCCGAACGTGCAACACACCCTCGAATTCGGGGGTGTGTTGCACGTTCGGGGGTGCGGCGGCGCAGCACGGCCGCGGCGCGCAGCGCTCAGCGCGCAGCGCGGGCGCGCTAGTGCAGCGCGCCGACCGAGGCGAGCGCGCTCCGCAGCAGCGCTCCGCGCCCGCCCTCCATCTCGCCGGCGACGTCGTCCGACGCGGCCTGGTGCGGCGTCAGCCAGGTGAGCTCGAGCGCGTCCTGGCGGGGGTCGCAGGTGCCGGTGACGGGCACGACGTACGCGAGCGACACGGCGTGCTGGCGGGCGTCCGTGTAGACCGACGAGCCCGGCAGCGGGAAGTACTCGGCGACCTGGAAGGGCACCGGCGACGGCGGCAGCTGCGGGAACGCCATCGGCCCGAGGTCCTTCTCGAGGTGGCGGAACAGCGCCGTCCGCAGGCTCTCGCCGTACATCACGCGCCCCGAGACGAGCATCCGCGAGATCGACCCCTCCTCGGAGGCGCGCAGCAGCACCCCGACCTCGGTCACGACGCCCATGCCGTCGGTCCGCACCGGCACCGCCTCGACGTAGAGGATCGGCATGCGCTGCCGGATCGTGTACAGCTCCTCCTCGGACAGCCAGCCCGGGTTGGGGTCGCCGGGCGTGGGGTCGGGGGTCTGCACGGAGCTCATGGCCCCTGTCTACTAGGCCTTCGTCACGGTCGGGTGACGAAACGCTCTCCGAGCCCCGAGGAGGCGCGCGTCCCGCCAGCCCGTCTGGCAGGGTCGAGGCATGGTCACGATCGATCCCGCCCTCGTCCGCTGGTCCGTCGAGGAGCCCGACCGGGCCGGGCGGCCGCTCGTCGTGCTGCTGCACGGCGTCGGGTCGCACGAGGGCGACCTGATCGGGCTCGCCCCCTACCTGCCGCAGAACGTCGTGCTCGCGTCGCTGCGCGCCCCGATGCCGCACGGCGACGGCTTCTCCTGGTACCCGCTCAGCACGCCGGGCGCACCGTCGGCGGGCGCCGTGGACGACGCCGCGGAGGCGGTGCTCGCCTGGCTCGACTCGCTCGGCGACGCGCACCCCTCGGTCAGCCTGCTCGGCTTCTCGCAGGGCGGCTCGCTGTCGCTGCAGCTGCTGCGCCACGCTCCTCGCCGCTTCGAGTTCGCCGCGGTGCTGGCGGGCTTCGTCGTGCCGACCGCCTCCGACGCCGACCCCGACACCGCGGCCGCGTCCGCTGCCCGTGACGAGGCCCTCGCCGAGGTCCGACCGCCCGTCTTCTACGGTCGGGGCGACGTCGACTCGATCATCCCGGTCGACGCGGTCGAGCGCACCTCCGCCTGGCTCGAGGCGCACGCCGACGCCGAGCAGACCGTCTACCCGGGCCTCGCGCACGGCGTCTCGCAGGAGGAGCTCGCCGACCTCGTAGCGTTCATGTCGCGGGTCACGGCTCCCGCGGTGCTCGACGGCGCGGGCGAGGCGCCCGTAGCCTGAGGCGCAGCCCGGCCCCAGAGGCCGAGCCCGGCCTGCCGAGCGTCGACCGCCGAGGAGGCGCGCCCCGCCCCGGCAGACCGCCCGCCACTCGAGGAGGCACCATGACCACGATCGCCGTCACCGGCTCCGTCGTCCACCGGCACCGCGCCGAGCGGGGGGTCGTGCACCTGTCGCTCGTCGCCGAGGGCACCGACCGTGCGGCCGTCGTCGCCGAGGCCGAGTCGCTGCACGCGCAGGTCTCCGAGCAGGCCACGGGGCACCGACGGCAGGGTGCCGCCACCTGGTGGAGCGCGCAGGACGTGACCGTGGGCCCCGTGGCCCCGCCGGTCCGCTGGGACGCGGACGGCACCTCCTCGGCTCCCGACCCCGACCTGCCCGCCCGCTTCCGGGCGCGATCGGTCGTCGTCGTGCGGTTCAGCGACTTCGCGGCGCTCTCGGCCTGGGTGTCCGAGCTGGCCCGCGTCGACGGCGTCTCGGTCGACGCGCTCGAGTGGTCGCTCGGCCACGACTCGCGGGCGGAGGCCGAGCGGGCGGCCCGTGTCGCGGCCGTGGCCGACGCGGTGACGCGAGCGGGCGACTACGCCGAGGCGCTGGGCCTGTCGCAGCCCGTGCTCGTCGCCGTCTTCGAGCCCGGACTGCGCCCCGGGGCGGCGGGCGGCGCGACGACGTTCGGCCTCGCCCGCGCCGCGATGTCGCCCGCAGGAGGCGGCGGCGGCTTCGACCTCGCCCCCGCCGACATCGAGGTGCACGCCGAGATCAGCGCCGACTTCACGGCGTAGGTCGCGGGCGGCGCCGGAGCGGGGCGGAGCTGGCCTACAGCTTCTTGCTCCACGCCCCCTCGTGCTCGAACGGCACGAATCCCACGGCCTCGTTGACGTCGAGCATCGGCCGGTTCTCCTCCGCGTTGAAGGTGAACACCGCGGGGTGCCCAGGTCGCTCGGCCTGCAGGAGGTCGGTCGTGGCGACCTTGAGCAGCCAGCCGAGCCGGTGACCTCGGTGCTCGCGCAGCACGAGGGTGTCCTGCTGGAACGCCGGTCGCGCGCGGTCGGCCGGCGCCTCGACCTGGCTGAACCCGACGAGCCGGCCGGAGGCGACGTGCTCGACCACCGCCGTGAACCGGGTGCGCGGACCGGAGAGCGAGCGCTCCTCCTCGTCGCGCCAGCGCTCGGCGGTCCAGACGTCCTCCGGCTCGTCGAGGCCGCCGGCGGGGGCGTCCGTGCTCATCCGCGTCTCGAGCGCGGCGAGGTCGTCGACCCAGCGCCCGGGCGAACGGCCGACCCACGTGTGCAGGCGGTAGGCGTCGCCCGCGGCCGACCGGGCGCGCTCGCGGACCGTGCCGAGCGCCTCCTCGTCCGGGGGCAGCGGCAGCCGGCTGCAGCGCATCACCTGGCCGAGCGCCCACCCCCGCGCGAGCAAGAACTGCACCTCGCCGTTCTCGCGCGGCACGGACCCGGCACCGGTGGGGGGAAGGAGGCGCGGCTCGCCCTCGCCCCGGGAGCGCACGTAGGCGATCACCTGCGTCCGCCCCTCGGCGCGGGCGAGCTGCTCGAGGTGCTCGGCCAGCAGCGTGCCGTGGCCGCGGCGGCGGGCCTCGGGCAGCACCGACACGTCGAGCCACGCAGTCGTCGCCGCGTCGCCCTCCCGTCGCGTCTCGTACCAGCCGACCGCGACGAGGCGGCCCTGCTCGCGCACGCCGAAGAGCCGGTGGTCGCTGTGCACCTCGTCGAGCAGGTGGGGGAGCTGCTCGTCGGGCTCCCACGAGAGCTCGTCGGAGCCGATCGCGGCGCGGCGGACGGCGTTCTCGAGGTCGACGGCGGCGACGTAGTCGGCGGCAGCGGGTGCGTCGGCGGCGTCCGGCGACACGGACGCGGGGAAGGGGATCTGCTCGACGACGGCGTGCGTCGGCGTCTCGACGGCGTGCGTCGGCGTCTCGGGGACGGGCTCGCGGCCGGGCTCGGCGGTGGAGGTCATCGTGGTCTCTCGGGCCGCGGGGGCGTGCGGCGGGGACGCGCCGCCCGATCCGGGCAGCCGACCAGACTAGCTCGTGCGGAGGCGGGCGCACCAGCCCCCTGACCCGGCTCCGCCGCGGGGCGTAGACCGGGACGATGACCGACGACGACCTGCTCTCCCGCCACGACCTCGACCGCTTCGTCGACGCCCAGGAGGCGGACGGCACGTACGACCACGCGCTGCGGGAGCTGCGCGCCGGCCGGAAGCGCGGCCACTGGATGTGGTTCGTGTTCCCGCAGGCGGCCGGGCTGGGGACCAGCGCGACCTCGCGGCGCTTCGCCCTCGAGACGGTCGGTGCCGCCCGGGCGTTCCTCGCGCACCCGGTGCTCGGCCCGCGCCTCCTCGACTGCGTCGACGCCCTGCTCGAGCTGCCCGACGGTGCCGACGCTCCCTCCGCCGCAGACGTGCTCGGCGAGGTCGACGCCATGAAGCTGCACTCGTCGCTGACGCTCTTCGCCCAGGCGGACCCCTCCGAGGAGCGCTTCGCCCGCGCGCTCGCGCGGTTCTTCGACGGGACGCTCGACCCGGCGACGCTCGAACGGCTCTGAGCCGCCGCACCCGTCCCGAACTCGCTGCCGCCTGCCCGGGCACAGCTGCCTGCCGCTGGCTGCTGGCCGCAAATGCCGACCGTCTGGCCTCGAGACCGCATCCAGCGACCGGAAAAGCCACTATTGCGGGCTCTCCGGTCGGCATTTGCTGCACTGACAGTCGGCGGCGGTGGTGTTCGCGGTCGGTGTCCGCAGGCGGCGCGGCCCGCGTCCGCTGTTCCGGGGTCGACGCCTGCGGCAGGCGCGGCCCGCGGCGGCGGGAAGCGGCAAATGCCGACCACCTGGCCTCGAAACCGCATCGGGCGGCCGGAATTGCCACTATTGCGGGCTCTCCGGTCGGCTTTTGCAGCTTCCGGCGGCAGCGGCAGACAGGAGGCGCGGGGCGCCCTGCCCAGGCCGGGCCGCACCTCCGTGGGTACGCTCGATCGATGAGCATCGTCATCGCCGGCTGCGGCGACCTGGGCACCGAGACCGGCCTGCGGTTCGCCGCCGAGGGGCATCGCGTGGTGGGCCTGCGCCGTCGGCCGGAGGTGCTGCCCGAGCAGCTCGAGGGCCGCGCCGTCGACCTGCGCACCGAGGTGCCCGTGATCGACGACGACGCGACGGTCGTCGTGGTCGCCCTCTCCGCGGGCAGCCGCGACCCCGACGAGTACCGCGCCACGTACGTCGACGGGCTGGCGCACGTCCTCGACGGGATCGAGCGCTCGGCGGCCGACCCGCGCCTCCTCGTGGTCTCGTCGACCGCGGTGTACGACGTCGAGGACGGCGGGCTCGTCACCGAGGAGACCCCCGCGACCGGCGGCACGCCCACGGCCGCGGTGCTGGTCGAGGCGGAGGCTCTGCTGCGCGACCGCGCACCGCACGCGACCCTGGTGCGGCTCTCGGGCATCTACGGTCCGGGGCGCGAACGCCTGATCGAGCAGGTGCGCGGCGGGTCGGCGACCCTGGCCGAGACGCCCGGCACGTCGCCGCACACCAACCGGATCCACCGGGACGACGCCGCCGCCGCGCTCGTCCACCTCGCCGGGCTCGCGATGGTCGGGCCGGTCTACCTCGGCACCGACGACGAGCCTGCGCGGCTCGACGACGTCCTGGAGTTCCTGGCCGCGGAGCTGGGCGTCCCTGCTCCGCAGCCCGCACCTCCTGCGGGACGTCAGGCGGGCGGCGACAAGCGGCTGTCGAACGGGCTGCTGCGCGGGACGGGCTTCACGTTCGCCTACCCGACGTTCCGCGAGGGGTACCGGGCCGTGCTCGCGGGCGAGGGCACGCGCTGGTCCTGAGCGCAGCGGGTGCTGGCGCGGACGAGGGCTGGACAGAAGCCCGGACGCGGACGCGGACGCGGACGCGGACGCGGAACACTCTCAAATTTGAGAGTGTCCCTGAGTCCGGGGCCGCAAGGAGGCGGCAACGCGGTCGCGCGACGGAGGATCCGTCTCGCATTGCGGCACGTGGACCCGACCCCAGCCCCGGCCCTGGCCCTGGCCCTGGCTCACCCGCAAATTCGAGAGTGATCCTCGCGCCGGGACTCGGAGGAGGCGGCAGAACGGACGTGCAGGACAGGATCTGTCTCGGATCGCGACGACACGCTGCCTCGAGGGCGACGAACGGCCCGCCCCGCAGGAGCAGGACGGGCCGTCGTCGACCGCAGGAGGCGCGGCTCAGTGGATCGGCGTGCCGCCGGTCACCGCGATGGTCTCGCCGCTGATGTAGCTGGACTCCTGGCTCGCGAGGAACACGAACGACGGGGCCAGCTCGACGGGCTGTCCGGGACGGCCGTAGGCGGCCTCCGACCCGAACGTCTCGATCTTCTCGTTCGGCACGAACGCGGGCTGCAGCGGGGTCCAGACGGGGCCGGGGGCGACGCCGTTGACGCGGATGCCGCGCTCGGCGAGCTGCTGGGCCATGGCACGGGTCCAGTTGGCGATGCCGGCCTTGGAGACGGCGTACTCTGCGAGCGAGGGCGACGGCTGGAAGCCCTGGATCGACGAGCACGTGAGGATCGATGCCCCGGGCTCCAGGTGCGGCGACGCCGCCTTCGTCAGCCAGAACAGCGGGTAGATGTTGGCCTTCAGGACGTGGTCGAGCGTCTTCGTCTCGAAGTCGTCGATGCTGTCGACGGTCGGCATGACCCCGGCGATGATCGCGAGGATGTCGAGCCCGCCGAGCTCCGCGACCGTCTTCTCGACGACCTCGGCGTTGGTCTGCTCGTCCTGGAGGTCGCCGGGCAGCAGCACCGCGGTGCGTCCGGCGTCGCGGACGAGCTGGGCGACCTCCTCGGCCTGGGCCTGCTCCTCGGGGAGGTAGCTGAGCGCGACGTCGGCACCCTCACGGGCGTAGGCGATGGCGGTCGCACGGCCGATGCCGCTGTCGGCGCCGGTGACGAGCGCCTTGCGACCGACCAGACGGCCGCTGCCGACGTAGCTGGTCTCGCCGTGGTCGGGCTCGGGCTTCATCGCGTGGACGTCGCCGGGCGCGGACTGCTGCTGCGGCTCGAAGGGAGGCTGCGGGTACTGCTCGATGGGGTTCTGGGGCGTGTACATGTTGTCGGCCATGACCCCGGTCTACGCCGGGGCGGCTGCCCGGCTGGTCAGGTCGCTGTACCCCGGCGCGAGCACGACCGGGCCCGACGGAGCCCGACGGCGGCCCGGTGCGAGCGCGGCCGCGGCCCGGCCGGGCACACGAGAGGCCAGGGATCGACGTCGGCGCGCGCGCCGGGGTCGATCTCGGGCCTCTCACGAGGTCACCAGCGCGGGTGGACCGCCCCGCGGAAGTACTCGTCGTAGATGCGGACGACCTCGGAGTCGAGGCCCTCCTCGAGCTCGACGTCGCCGGCCGCCGCGTTGGCCTTCGCCTGCTCGACGTTGCGCGCCCCCGGGATGACGGTGCTGACGCCCGGCTGGTCGACGATCCAGGCGAGTGCCGCCTGGGGCACGGTGACGCCGTCGGGCACGGCCGCGGCGAACTCCTGCGCGGCGCGGACGCCCTGCTCGAAGTCGACGCCGCTGAACGTCTCGCCCTGGTCGAAGGCCTCGCCGTGGCGGTTGAAGGTGCGGTGGTCGTTCTCGGCGAACGTCGTCTCGCTCGTGTACTTGCCCGAGAGCAGCCCGCTGGCGAGCGGCACGCGGGCGATGATGCCGACCCCGGCCCGCTGAGCCGCCGGGAGGACCTCGTCGAGCGGCTTGAGCCGGAACGCGTTGAGGATGATCTGGACGGTCGCGACGCCGGGGCGGGCGATCGCGGTCAGCGCCTGCTGCGCCTCCTCGACGGACACCCCGTAGGAGGCGATGGCCCCGTTCTGGACGAGCTCGTCGAGCGCGTCGTAGACGGCGTCGTCGTCGTACACGGCGGACGGCGGGCAGTGCAGCTGGACCAGGTCGAGGGTGTCGACGCCGAGGTTGCGACGCGAGCGGTCGGTCCAGGCGATGAAGTTCTCGCGCACGTAGTTCGAGGGCACCTGGTCGAGGCGGCGGCCCATCTTGGTGGCGACGGTCAGCGGGACATCGGGGTTCGCCGCGCGGAACCTGCTGATGACCTTCTCGCTGCGGCCGTCGCCGTAGACGTCGGCGGTGTCGAAGAAGGTGACACCCGACTCGACGGAGGCGCCCAGCACCTCGAGCGCGTCGCTCTCGCTGACGTCGCCCCAGTCGGCGCCGAGCTGCCAGGTGCCGAGGCCGATGACGGATACTTCGCGGCCGGTGCGGCCCAGGGTGCGACTGTGCATGGTCCGACCCTAGGCGCTGCCGCCGACAGCGGGGCCGACGGCGTGCCCGGTCGCCGCCCCGGGCTCCTCCCCCGCGAGGGGGTTGGCGCCCGGACCGCGAGACCGCCATCCTGGGACCTCACCCCGATCGTCGAGAGGCCCTCATGTCGAGCGAGCTCGTCCCCGTCCCGCCCCGCCGGCCCACGCCTCCCCGTGCGCTGGTCCAGTACGGCGACATCACCCTGACCGAGCACGAGCTCGTGACCCCGTCGGGCACGCGTCCGCTCGCGGGCACGCAGCTCTTCGTCCAGGACTTGTCGCGGACCGATCGCTACACGCCGGGCTGGGCGATCGCCCTCGGCGTCGTGCTGCTCGTGCTGTTCTTCTGGACGATCATCGGCCTGGGGGCGATCGCGTTCTTCTTCGTCAAGGCGGACCGCCGCTCGGGCTTCGTCCAGTTCACCGCGACGAACGGCTCGTTCACCCACCAGAGTTTCGAGCCCGCGCTGCCCGACGGCCAGGCGCAGCTGTTCGAGGCCCAGTCGCGCCTCAACTACGGCCGCGGACTCATCGCCCGGGTCGCCTGAGGCGGGAGCCGCGCCGCGAGCTGGGCCGGTCCGGTCCGGGCCGGTCCGGGCTGCGCCGGTCCACGCTGCGCCGGTTCACGCTGCGGACGAAGGCGTACGCGATCGCGACGAGCACGAAGGCGGCGAGCAACAGCAGGCCGCCCACGCCGGGGCTGCCCTTGGCGAGCGTCACGACGCCGACGACGGCGAGCACGGCCGAGAGGTAGCCGAGCACCCGGGCCGCGACGATCTGCGCGCGGCGGCCGAGGCGGCCGGCACGGCCGCTCACCCGAGTCGGCGCGCGGCGTCGGCGGCCGCCGCGAGCGCCTCGGCCAGCTCGCGCTCGGCTCGCTCGCGCGCCCCGCCGGGCATCGCGATCTGCCCGCTCAGGGTGAGGTTCACGGCGATCACCTCGACGACCATGCCGAGCGTCGACCCCAGGATCTGCTCGAGCACCGGCACCGCGTGGTCCCAGCCCTCGGTCGGCGAGCCGACGTCGTACGAGCCGCCCCGGCTGGTCGCGATCAGCAGCGGACGGCCGAGCATCGGCTGCTGGTCGTCGCCGTCGAAGGGCGCGGTGACCCCCGGCAGGTGCACGTTGTCGAGCCAGGCCTTGAGCGTCGACGGCACCGTGTAGTTGTAGAGCGGGGCGCCGACGACGACCACGTCCGCGGCCGTCAGCTCGGCGATCAGCTCGGCCTGGAGCGCCTCGGCGGCAGGGGCGGGGGCGGCGCCGGGGAGCCGCAGCCGCGCGGGCCAGTGCAGGGCCGGGTCGCTGAGGTGCGGCAGCTGGTCGACGTGCAGGTCGCGGCGCGTCACCGTGTGGTCGTCGCCGAGCGACCGCCAGGCGTCGGCGAAGGAGGCGGTGATCGCGCGCGACCGGCTGGTCGCCGTGTCGGCGGACGAGTCGAGGTGCAGCAGGTTCGGCATGCGCCCACCGTAGCGGCGGCCCCCGACGTCCGGTCTCGGCGCCCGGGGCCCGGGCAGCCGTCGTCGCGCCGCCCTCTCGGCACAGTGTCGGTGGTCCGGAGCAGGATGGTCCTCACGATGACCGACATCCTCGAGCGCTTCTCCCCCGCGACCCGCGAGTGGTTCCGTGGCGCGTTCGCTGCGCCCACGCTCGCTCAGCTGGGGGCGTGGCAGGCGATCAGCGAGGGCGACGACGCCCTCGTCATCGCCCCGACAGGCTCGGGCAAGACCCTCGCGTCGTTCCTCTGGTCGATCGACACGCTCGCGAGCGGGCCGCCCCCCGAGGTGAAGGAACACCGCACGCGGGTCCTCTACATCTCGCCGCTCAAGGCCCTCGGCGTCGACGTCGAGCGCAACCTGCGCTCGCCCCTCGTCGGCATCACCCAGACGGCCCGCCGGCTCGGCATCGACGCACCCGAGCTCACCGTCGGGGTGCGGTCGGGCGACACCTCGTCCGGCGACCGCCGCCTCCTGCAGCGCACCCCGCCCGACATCCTCATCACGACTCCCGAGTCGCTCTACCTGATGCTCACGTCGGCGGCGCGCGAGAACCTCAAGGGCGTGCACACGGTCATCGTCGACGAGGTGCACGCGGTCGCCGCCACGAAGCGCGGCGCGCACCTCGCCCTGTCGCTCGAGCGGCTCGACGCGCTGCTCGAGAAGCCCGCGCAGCGCATCGGGCTGTCCGCGACGGTGCGCCCGCCGACCGAGGTGGCAAGGTTCCTCTCCGGCCGCAAGCCCGTCACGATCGTGAACCCGCGCTCGGAGAAGACCTTCGACCTGCGCGTCGTCGTGCCCGTCGACGACATGACCGAGCTGGGCACGGCCGCGCCGCTCGAGGGCTCCGCCGCGGGCAGTGCCCCCCAGGGCTCGATCTGGCCCCACGTCGAAGAGGGCATCGTCGACCTGATCCTCGACCACCGTTCGACGATCGTCTTCTCGAACTCGCGTCGGCTGGCCGAGCGGCTCACCGCGCGCCTCAACGACATCTACCTCGAGCGCACCGGCGCCGACGTCGAGACCCGGGCCGCCGCGCTGCAGGCTGCCGACGAGGCGCGGGGCGAGCTGGTGCCCGCCGGTGCCGTGCCCGAGGTCGCGGCCGGCGCCTCCGGCAGCTCCGACCCCTCGGACTCGTCCACCGTGGTCGATCCCTTCGCGCCGTCCGCACCGGCGAACCCGCCCCGCAACCCCATGGTGGGAGGCGGCGCCCCCGCCCAGCTGATCGGCGGCAGCGGGCAGACCCAGGGCAGCGAGCCGCTGCTCGCGCGCGCGCACCACGGCTCCGTCTCGAAAGACCAACGAGCGATCATCGAGGACGACCTGAAGAGCGGACGCCTCCGCTGCGTCGTCGCGACCAGCTCGCTCGAGCTCGGCATCGACATGGGCGCGGTCGACCTCGTCGTCCAGGTCGAGTCGCCGCCGTCGGTCGCCAGCGGGCTGCAGCGCGTCGGGCGGGCAGGGCACCAGGTCGGCGAGATCAGCCGCGGCGTCATGTTCCCGAAGCACCGGGCCGACCTGATCCACTCGGCCGTCGCCGCCGAGCGGATGGTGGCGGGCCTGATCGAAGAGCTGCGCGTGCCGACGAACCCCCTCGACGTGCTCGCCCAGCAGACCGTCGCGGCCGTCGCCCTCGACGAGATCGACGCCGACGAGTGGTTCGAGACCGTGCGCCGCAGCGCGCCGTTCGCGACTCTGCCGCGCTCGGCCTACGACGCGACGCTCGACCTGCTGAGTGGCAAGTACCCCTCCGACGAGTTCGCCGAGCTGCGGCCCCGCATCGTCTGGGACCGCGTGCACGGCACGCTCACCGGTCGTCCCGGCGCCCAGCGGCTGGCGGTCACGAGCGGCGGCACCATCCCCGACCGCGGCCTGTTCGGCGTCTTCATGGTCGGCGAGAAGGCCGCCCGCGTCGGCGAGCTCGACGAGGAGATGGTCTACGAGTCCCGGGTCGGCGACGTCTTCGCCCTCGGCGCGACGAGCTGGCGCATCGAGGACATCACGCACGACCGCGTGCTCGTCTCCCCTGCCTACGGGCAGCCGGGTCGCGTCCCGTTCTGGAAGGGCGACGGGATCGGCCGTCCGGCCGAGCTGGGCCGCGCGATCGGGGGCTACATCCGCGAGCTCGCCAGCTCGTCGACGGACGACGCCACCCAGCGGGTCACGCAGGGCGGGCTCGACGAGCGCGCGGCCCGCAACCTGTTGGCCTTCGTCACGGAGCAGCGCGAGGCGACCGGGCACGTGCCGTCCGACACGACCCTCGTCGTCGAGCGCTTCCGCGACGAGCTCGGCGACTGGCGGCTCGTCCTCCACTCCCCCTACGGCATGCAGGTGCACGCGCCGTGG
Organism: Frigoribacterium sp. CFBP 13729; assembly: GCF_014841875.1. NCBI lineage: Bacteria > Bacillati > Actinomycetota > Actinomycetes > Micrococcales > Microbacteriaceae > Frigoribacterium > Frigoribacterium sp. CFBP 13729. The sequence continues at coordinate 166,507 of NZ_JACYUR010000003.1, forward strand.
GCCCTCGCGATCTCGGCCCGCATCCGCGACCAGCTCGGCGTCGACGGCGGTGCGATGGCGGCCGACGACGGGATCGTCGTGCGCATCCCCGACACCGACGCCGAACCTCCCGGGTCCGAGCTCTTCCGGTTCGAGGGCGACGACCTCGACGCGATCGTGACGGAGGAGGTGGGCGGCTCCGCCCTCTTCTCCTCCCGCTTCCGCGAGTGCGCGGCCCGCGCGCTGTTGCTGCCCCGGTACAACCCCGGCCGTCGCTCACCGCTCTGGCAGCAGCGCCAGCGGGCGTCACAGCTGCTCGACGTGGCGCGCAAGTACCCGCAGTTCCCGATCGTGCTCGAGGCCGTGCGCGAGGTCCTGCAAGACGTGTACGACCTGCCGGCCCTGATGAGCCTCACCCGCGAGCTGGAGACCCGCGCCGTGCGCGTCGTCGAGGTCGAGACCGAGGTGCCCTCGCCGTTCGCCCGGTCGCTGCTCTTCGGCTACGTCGCCGCGTTCATGTACGAGGGCGACTCCCCGCTGGCCGAGCGCCGTGCGGCCGCGCTCTCGCTCGACTCGACCCTGCTGCAGGAGCTGCTGGGCCGAGCAGAGCTCCGCGAGCTGCTCGACGCCGACGTCATCGACCAGCACGAGCTCGAGCTGCAGCGCCTCGCTCCCGATCGCCGCGCCCGCGACATCGAGGGCGTCGTCGACCTGCTGCGCCTGCTCGGGCCGCTGACCACCTCCGAGATCGTCGACCGGAGCTGGCTGGCGACGACCGCCGGCAGCGCGGCGACCAGCACGGTCGAGGGCGAGACCGAGACCGAGGGCGCAGAGGGCGCCGGTGCGGGCGCCCCGGCGAGCGACGCCGTGGCTGCCGAGTCTGCAGAGGCGGCCGAGGGGCGCACCAAGCTCGAGGCGGCCCTGACAGACCTCGTCCGCTCGAACCGCGTGCTGCGCTTCACCCACGGCGGCACCGAGCGCTGGGCCGGCATCGAGGACGCGTCGCGTCTGCGCGACGCCCTCGGCGTCGCCCTGCCGATCGGCGTGCCGACGGCCTTCGTCGAGCCGGTCGACGACCCGCTCGGCGACCTCGTCGGTCGCTTCGCTCGCACCCACGCCCCGTTCACGCCGCAGATGGTCGCCGACCGGCTCGGGCTCGGCACGGCCGTCGTCCTCGACACGCTGCGCAAGCTCGGGGTGCAGCGGCGCGTCGTCGAGGGCGAGTTCCGACCGCAGCAGCAGGGCAGCGAGTGGTGCGACTCCGAGGTGCTCAAGCGGCTCCGCAGCAGGTCGCTCGCCGCGCTGCGGCACGAGGTCGAGCCGGTCGCGCCCGACACCCTCGGCCGGTTCCTGCCGGCCTGGCAGCACGTCGCCACCGGCACCAAGGGGTCGGGCCTGCGCGGGCTCGACGGCGTGGTGCAGGTCGTCGACCAGCTCAGCGGGGTCGCGTTGCCTGCCTCCGCGTGGGAGACGCTGATCCTGCCCTCGCGCGTCACCGACTACGGCCCCGGCATGCTCGACGAGCTGACGGCGACCGGCGAGGTCATCTGGTCGGGCTCGGGCAGCCTGGCCGGGAACGACGGCTGGGTCAGCCTGCACCTCGCCGACGGTGCGCAGGTGACGTTGCCCGAGCCGCTCGGCACCGACACCGACGAGCTGCAGCGCGAGGTGCTCGGCGCGCTGGCCGGCGGTGGGGCGTACTTCTTCCGGCAGCTCTCCGACGCCGTGGGCAGCACCGACGACGCGGCGCTCGTCACCGCCATCTGGGACCTCGTCTGGGCCGGACAGATCACCAACGACACGTTCGCCCCGCTGCGCACCCAGGTGAGCGGCAAGGCGTCCCGTCCCCGCACGCCGACCCGGTCGCGGTCGTCGTACCGCAGCCGAGGTCGTGTGACGATGCCGCGTCAGGCCGGGCCGCCGACGGTCGGCGGCCGCTGGTCGCTGCTGCCCCTGGCCGAGCCCGACGCCACCGTGCGCGCTGCGGCGCAGGCCGAGATCCTGCTCGAGCGCCACGGTGTCGTGACACGCGGCGCCGTCATGAACGAGGGCGTCCGGGGCGGCTTCTCGACGGTCTACAAGGTGCTGAGCAGCTTCGAGGAGACGGGCCGGGCCCGCCGTGGCTACTTCGTCGAGGGCCTGGGCGCCGCCCAGTTCGCGACCGGGCCGACGGTCGACCGGCTGCGGTCGTTCGTCCGCGACGAGACCGACCGTCGCGACGACGACGCCCTCGCGTCGGCCGGGCGCGGGCGCGAGATCCCGGTCGTGACCCTGGCCGCGACCGACCCCGCGAACCCCTACGGAGCTGCCCTGCCCTGGCCAGGGCAGCCCGCCGCAGCCGAGGGCACCGACGGTGCCGTGGCCGCGGCGGCGGGGCTGACCCGTCCCGACGGAGCAGGCACTGCCCCGGACCGGCCGACCGCCGGCGCGGGCACCGGCACGACCACCGGCACCGGCACCGGCACCGGCACGTCGAAGAAGACCGGGCACCGTCCGGGACGCAAAGCCGGCTCGCTCGTCGTGCTCGTGGACGGACGCCTCACCGTCTACGTCGAGCGCGGCGGCAAGACCCTGCTCACGTTCGGCGAGCCCGACGACCGCGAGCTGGCGCTGGCCGCGGGCTCGCTCGCCTCGGTCGTGCGGACGAGGCTGGGCAAGCTCGCGGTCGAGCGCGTCGACGGCGAGTTCGTCCTCGGCACCCGTCTCGGCGACGCCCTGCGCGACGCCGGCTTCGCCCCGACCCCGAGCGGCATCCGGCTGCGGTCGTAGACCGCGCCCGGCCGTCGCCGTGCCGGGGCCGACCACCCCAGTCGTCCCCCGGCGGCGGCGGCACACCGCGCCACCACCAGCACGACCACTACCACCAGCACCAGCACCAGCACCAGCACCAGCATCAGCGCACGAACACCACGCCCGCACGTGCACCCCCACCCACACGCACCGCACCGCACCGACCAGGAGGAGCCCCCACCGTGCCCGAGGGAGACACCGTCTACCGCTCCGCCAAGAACCTCGACGCCGTGCTCCACGGCCAGGTGCTGACGGCGACCGACTTCCGCGTCCCGGCGTTCGCCACGGTCGACCTCAGCGGCGAGGTGGTCGACGACGTGATCGCCCGCGGCAAGCACCTCCTGCACCACATCGGCGACCACACGCTGCACACGCACCTCAAGATGGAGGGCTCGTGGCACGTCTACAAGCACGGCACGAAGTGGCGGCGGCCCGCGTACCAGGCCCGGGTCGTGCTCGAGACGGAGGAGTGGGTCACCGTCGGCTTCGACCTCGGCATCGTCGAGCTCGTCGCCCGCGACCCGGAGGACTCGGTCACGGCGTACCTCGGCCCCGACCTGCTCGGCCCCGACTGGGACGCCGCGCTGGCCCTCCGCAACCTCGAGGCCGCCCCCGCACGCGAGGTCGGGCTCGCCCTGCTCGACCAGCGCGTGCTCGCCGGCCTCGGCAACGTCTACCGGGCCGAGGTCTGCTTCCTGCGCGGGGTGCTCCCGACCCGTCCGGTCGGCGAGGTCGAGAACCGCCCGAAGATGATCGACCTCGCGCACCGGCTCATCGTCGCGAACAAGGACAGGATCGAGCGCACCACCACGGGCAACCTGCGCGGCACCACCGACTGGGTCTACGGGCGGGCAGGCAAGCCGTGCCTCCGCTGCGGCACGAAGATCGTCCGGGGCGAGCTCGGCGAGTCGGAGCTCGAGCTGCGCGACACCTACTGGTGCCCCCACTGCCAGAGCTGACGCGCCTCCTCGCCGCCCAGCGACGGCGACGGCGTTCGTGACGAACCGTGACGCACCTGGGAACGACCCCGAGGAGGTGCCCCTACAGTCGCACGCACCCGGCCCGCACCCGACGCGCGGCCTCACCGAGGAGCACGCCATGACGACCGACATCGCCACGCAGGTCAGCACGTTCAACGAGGGCTTCACGGCCCAGATCGGCCCCGAGCTCAGCGCCGTCTTCGACGCCGAGCAGCGCGGCCTCCGCGAGGCCGGCGTCCCCGAGGACGCGATCGCCGTCGGCGACCAGGTCGTCGACGCCACGCTGCTCACCCCGGCGGGCGGCGAGGTCTCCCTCGCCGAGACGATCGGCGAGTCGGCGGCGGTGCTCGTCTTCTACCGGGGCGCCTGGTGCCCGTACTGCAACCTGACGCTGAAGACCTACCAGGAGGAGCTGCTCCCGACCCTGCGCGAGCGCGGCGTCGCCCTGGTCGCCATCAGCCCCCAGACCCCCGAGGGCAGCGACCTCGCGACGGCGAACGGCTCGCTCGAGTTCCCGGTGCTGTCCGACCCGGGCAACGTCCTCAGCCGCGCGCTCGGCATCGTGACCGAGCCCACCGCCGACGCGCGCGCGGCCCACACCCAGCTCGGCTTCGACGTCGCCGACAGCAACGCCGACGCGACGGGCGACATCCCGTTCCCGACCGTGCTCGTGGTCGACCGCGACGGCCGGGTCGTCTTCGCCGACGTGCACGTCGACTACACGACCCGCACGGAGGTCGCCGAGATCGTCGCCGCCCTCGACCAGCTGAGCTGACCCGGGAGCGCCCGCGCGGGTGCCCCCGGGCGCGAGCCGACGCGGGAGAGACGAGACGACGAGGGCCCCCGCGTCGTCTCGTCCCTTTCGCGTCGCTTCGCACGCCCGCACGCCCTACGGGCGGGGCGCCTCCTGCAGCTCGGCCGCCTGCTCGCGCCCGACGCGCGAGTGCCGCCGTCCGTACGCGAAGTACACGACCACGCCGATCACGAGCCACACGGCGAACCGCGCCCAGGTCAGCGTCGTGAGGTTGAGCATCAGCCAGATGCAGAGCACCGCCGAGAGGATCGGCAGGAACGGCACGAGCGGCACGCGGAACGCGCGCGGCAGGTCCGAGCGCGTGCGGCGCAGCACGATGACGCCGATGCTCACCAGGACGAACGCCGACAGGGTGCCGATGTTGATCATCTCCTCGAGCACGCCGACGTCGGTGAGCCCGGCGATGAGCGCGACGACGACGCCCGCGAGCACCTGCACGCGCACGGGCGTGCCGCGCTTGGCGGAGGTCTTCGAGAGGCCGCGGGGCAGCAGCCCGTCGCGGCTCATCGAGAAGACGATGCGGGCGAGGCCGAGCAGCAGCACCATGATCACGGTGGTGAGGCCGACGAGCGCCCCGACGGCGATGACCTTGGCGGCCCAGTCGACGCCGACGAGCTCGAACGCGGTGGCCAGGTTCGGCGTCTCGCTCGAGGCGAGGTCGCGGTACGAGACCATCCCGGTCAGCACCACGGCGACGAGCACGTAGAGCAGCGTGACGATGCCGAGGCCGAGGAAGATGCCGCGGGGCATGGTCTTCTGCGGGTCCTTGACCTCTTCCGCGCTGGTGGCGACGATGTCGAACCCGATGAAGGCGAAGAAGACCAGGGAGGCGCCGGCCAGCAGGCCGAAGACGCCGTACTGGGCCGGGGCGGCCCCGCTGAGGAACGAGAACAGCGACTGCGTCCAGGCGTCGGTCGAGCCCTCTCCGGTGCGCGGCTGCGACTCCGGGATGAACGGCGTGTAGTTCGACGCCTTGACGAAGAAGAAGCCGACGACGATCACGAACAGCACGATGCCGACCTTGATCACCGTGAAGACGCTGCCGACGCGCGAGCTCAGCTGGGTGCCGAGCACGAGCAGCACCGTGAAGACGGCGACGATGAGGAACGGCCCCCAGCTCAGCTGGACCGGCCCGAGCGCGATCGTGTCGGGCAGCGGCACGCCGAACTGCTCGAACACGGTGCTGAGGTAGATGCCCCAGTACTTCGCGAGGACGGCCGCGCCCGTGAGGGTCTCGAGGATGAGGTCCCACCCGATGATCCACGCGAGGAACTCGCCCATCGTCGCGTAGGTGAAGGTGTACGCGCTGCCGGCCACGGGGATGGTCGAGGCGAACTCGGCGTAGCACATGATGGCGAGGCCGCAGGTGACGGCCGCGAGGATGAACGAGATGATGACGCCGGGCCCGGCGAAGTTCGCGGCGGCGTTCGCGCCGACCGAGAAGATGCCGGCGCCGACGGCGACGGCGATCCCCATCAGGGTGAGGTCGGTGACGCCCAGCGAGCGCTTCAGCTTGCTCTCGCCCTCGAGGGAGTCCTGGATCGACGACTCGACGGACTTCGTGCGCATCAGGCCGCGGCGGGCGCTCGGGGGCGGGGTGGTCGCCATGGGTGGCTCCTCGGTGGGCGGACGCGGCCCCCGGCCGGGGGCGACGCGCCAGCATACTGCGGGCTGTGCACGCGCGCGAGGCGGCGTCGAGGAGGCGGTCGTCGGCTCGACCACGACCGCCGCGTGACTGGACGGTCGGTCGCGAAGGGGCGGCGGCGGAGGCGCGGGCCGGCCCGGTCGCCCCGGTCCCGACCTAGCATGGAGCCGTGCGGGACGACGACGATCAGGCCTGGCGCCCGGCGGTTCCCGCCCGGGCGTCGGCCGTGTGGGAGCGGGCGTCGGCGCGGAGCGACGGCGGGCCCCGCGCCGCTGAGGTCGACGACGCGGGCGACCTCGCCCCCGCAGCGCCGGACCCGGCCGTGTCGACGGCCGGCCCCCTCCGCCCTCCCGGTCGCGCCTCCTCGGCCCTGACCGGCGTCGCGCGTGCCGCGGCCGCTCGCTGGCGACGGCTGACCCCGACGCGGCGGGTGGCGGTCCTGCTCGGCGCGACCGCCCTCGTCGCCGCCCTGGTGGCGGTCGGGGGCGTCGCGGCGGGGCCCGAGTACGCCCCCGTGGCCAGGGCCTCCCTCGAGGTCGACGACCTCCGCACGGCCCCGACGACGACGGCGTGGAGCACCGACCTGCGATCGGCCCTCGCGCCCGGCGCGGAGGCGGACTGCGTCGGCTTCGACGGCAGCACGCGGCTCGGCGACGACGACGTGCTCGTCACGACGTCGGCGCAGGGGTACGTGCCCGACTCCGGCTGCGAGGACGCTCCCGGCAGGCTGGCCCGCCTCGACGCGCGCACGGGCGAGGTGCTCTGGGTCGCCGACGTCGCCGAGGCGGTCGGCGTCGACGCGATCGGGCTCCAGGCGAGCGTCGACCCGGCGACCGGGGACGCCCTGGTCGCGGTGCAGTCGATCGTCGGCTCGGGCCTCGCCCGGATCGACACGGAGACCGGGGAGGTGCGGGAGGTGCTGCGCGGACCGCCGGACGACGGCGCGACGGGCCAGGTGGACGAGTCGGACGGATCGGACGGGTCGGCCACGGGCGGCGCCGACGACGGCAGCGACCCCGGCTACGACCCCGAGGGCTCGGGCCCGTCCACCGGCACCGGCACCGGCACCGGCACCGGCAGCAGCACCGGCACCGTCCTCCAGGTGGAGGGCCTCAGCACGACGGCCGTCGTCGTCTCCGAGCAGCCCGTCGAGCGCTTCTCGGACGGAGGGGCCGCCGTCTCCCAGGGCGGCCGCTCGCTCTACCGCCTCTACCGGGCGGACGACCTGTCGGCGCCGACCTGGACGGGGAGCGCCGGCGCCGGGCTCAGCGTGCGCCTGGTCGGCGACCTGCTGGTCATCGACGTGGGCGACGAACCCCTCGTCGTCGACGCGCGTGACGGCGCGGTCGAGCCGCTGCCGGGCGGCCTGCGCAACGTCGAGTCGTGGGCCGCGTCGCTCGACGGGGTCGTGCTCAGCGGGCGAGCCGGGGGCGAGCCGACGATGGTGTCGCTCGACTCCGACGGCGCGCTCCGCTGGTCGGCCCGCCTCCCGTCGACGAGCTACCCGTCCGTGACCGACTCGTGCATCTCGGTCACCGTCCCCGGCGGCGAGGTCACCTGCCTCGACCCCCGCACCGGCGACGAGCTCTGGAGCCGCACGCTCCAGGCCCCGGGCCGCGGCGGCGACGACGGCGACGGGGGTCCTGGCAGCGGCGAGGCCGAGCAGGTGCAGGCGTACTTCGGCACGGCGACCGACGACGTGCTGGCGGCCGTCGTCGACGCGGACGAGCAGGGCGACCCGAGCGGTCTGGACCGAGGCAAGGAGGTGCACGCCCTGGCCGCGCTCTCCGGCGACGAGCGGTGGGTGACGGAGCTGCCGGTCGCCTCCTACGTCATCGCCACCTCGCGGACGACCGGCTACGCGGCGACGTTCTTCCCGAGCGGCCGCGACACCCCCACCCTGATCGCGTTCGACCTGTCGGACGGCCGCACCCTGTGGACGATCGAGCTCTCGTCGGGCTCGTTCACGTCGGCCTTCTGGGGGCCGACGCTCGTCCGCGTCGACCCCGACGGGGTCGTGCACGGGCTGACGACGGGCGTCGAGCTCGCCGGCTGAGGGTGGTCGCGGCTCAGCAGCACCTCGACGCGGCGTCACGTGCCGGGCTGGCCCGTTCCGGACACGATGACGCGATCCAGCGCGTCACCATGTCCGGAACGCGTCGCCGCAGGCACGGGTCGGTTCCCGCGGACGAGCAGCGGACCGCGCCCGTCAGTTCCCGCGGACGAGCAGCGGGCCGTGCCTGTCAGTTCCCGCGGACGAGCAGCGGGAAGACGAAGACCGCGAAGAGGAAGAAGGCCGCGGTCACGGCGAAGATCACGTAGGTGCCGCGGCCGACCGGGTCCTGGCCGGCGGCCTGACGGCGGCGCATGACCCGGCGGCGGTACAGGACCTGCATCACGATGAGGACGACCGCCGCGACGGCGAGGATCGAGATGACCAGGGCTTCGATGAGGGAGTCCTTCGGGCTGGGGTGGCGGTGATCGGGCGGGACCAGCTTAAGGGCGGGCGGTTCCGGGCGAGCCGAGAGAGATCCGTCGCCGGACGACCGCGGCTCCGGCCTCCGCAGGGCCGCACGGTGCGGATCACTCTCAATTGTGAGAGTGATCGGCAGGAGGGGGCAGCAAGGGCAGGAGGAGCGGCGGCCGTACCATCGGCGGAGGCGCGCGAGAGGGGACGAGCACCGTGACGGACCACGAGGACACGCGCCCCTTGGGCGACGCGCGGGACGACGAACGCGGAGCGGACGGCGAAGCCCGGGCCCGCGCTGCGCGGCCGGGCGGACGAGGAGGCGGCCTGCGCGCTCGCTGGCAGCGCGCCTCCTCCGGTCGTCGGGCGGGCACGGCCGCCGCGGCGGGCCTCGTCGCGGCAGCCCTCGTCGTCGCCGGGGGGCTCGCCGCTCAGCCCGAGTACCCGGAGGGCGATCCGGCGGACGGGGTCGTCGTCGACGAGCTGCGGAGCGCTCCGGTGGCCGAGGGCTGGCGGATCGACCCTGCAGACCTCGGGGCGACCGACGTGCAGCCCGGCTGCCTCGACCTGCGCGTGCTGGCCCGGGCGGGCGACGACGTGCTCGTCCTGACGACCACGCAGCTCGGCACGGCAACGACGGGCTGCTTCGACCGCGCCGCCCGAGGCGACCGCCTCGCCCGGGTCGACCCGCGCACGGGAGACGTGCGGTGGAGCACGGCGACCTCTGACGTGAGCGACGTCGTCTCCCCCGGGCAGCTCGGCGCCTGGGTCGACGACGACGCGTCGACGGCCGTCGTCGCCAACGGGACGGCCGGACTCGGCTCCGCGAGCTCGACGGTCGCGCGCCTCGACCTCGCGACGGGCCTCGTGCTCGAGCGGTACACGTCGCCGGCGGGCCCGCTCGTCGTGGTGGAGGTCGACGACCGGTGGGTGCTCACGCAGACGCAGGTCGGCGGCGGGGGCGACCGCGGCCAGGGCTTCGTCGACGGACCGGCCCGGACGCTGACGACGGTCCTGGCGCGGGAGGACGTGGGACGCGCGGTCTGGCAGACCGCCCTCGGGGTCGACGGGCACGCGGACCTCGTCGGGGGCGGGGTGCTCGTCGTGGCCGACGGCGCAGGGTCGCTCGTCGATCCGGAGACGGGCGCGGCGGCCGTGTGGGGCGAGCCCTGGCGGAGCGACTCGGCGACCACGGTCGACGGGGACGTCGTGTTCGTCGACCTGTTGACGGACGGCACGACGACGACGTCCCCCCAGCGGGTCGCGCACCGGCTCGACGGGCGGGAGACGTGGCGGCGCGACTCCGGGCGGGACGAGGCCCCCGTGCTCTCGGGCGACTGCGTCCTCTTCTCGGAGGGCGCCTCCCTGACCTGCGTCGACCGGGACACCGGCGACGAGCGCTGGACGGTCAGCGGCGACCCCCATCCCGACGGCGTGCCCGCACCGGCGCCCCTCGCGCTCGAGCCCGCGGCGGGGCAGCGCGGCGGGGACGTGCTCGCGCGGGCGGCCACCTCCCGAGGGGACGACGGCTCAGCAGGCTCGTCGGGCTCGTCGGGCTCGTCGGGCCGCGAACAGGCCCTGCTCGTGCTCGACGCCGACACGGGAGCCGAGCGCACCCGGATCCGGGTGCCCGTCGACGCGGCGCCCCTCGCGATGTCGCGCACCGTGCTCGCCGTGACGACCGGGCCTCGCGTGGGCCTGGACGGCGGCGTCCTCGCCGGCGCGGTGGCGGCGTACGACCTCGCCGACGGCCGCGCGCTGTGGCGGCTCACGCCCGGCGAGGGCGACGCCGACGGCATGCGCGACCTGCAGTTCTGGGGCGGCACCCTCGTCGCGGTCGGCGACGACGGCGTCGTCACGCAGCTCGTCGACGACACGCGCGTCGTCGGCTGACGCCGTTCCGGACGCAAGGGAACCGCGTTCCGCACCATGAACCGCGAGAAAACGCGGTTCATGGTGCGGAACGCGGTTCGAGGCGGGCGCAGCCGCAGCCACAGCCACACCCGCGGGCGCACCCGCAGCCGCAGCCGCGCGCAGCTAGCCGCGCGCCTGCGCCGCCAGGATCCAGGCCATGGCGTACGACCGCGAGTTGCCGTCGTCGATCCCCGTCGCGGGCAGCGCGGCGAGCGTCGTGAGCGCCGACGCGGCCGCGTCCTTCCCGGCCAGGGCCGAGTACATCAGGACGTAGTCGGCGAGCGGCCCGTCGAAGCCGTCCGGGGCTGCCTCCGCGACGAACGCGTCGACCTGCTCCGCGCCTCCTGCGGCCTCGGCGGTCAGGTAGTCGACCGACGTCGGGCTCAGCGGGATCAGCTGGATGCCCGCGATGGCCGACGGCTCGGCCGAGAACCAGGTCGCCCAGTCCCGCTTGCCGCCCCAGTTGAGCGACACGACCGTGTGGTCGAAGGTCGTCGTGCCGGCCGCGCCCTGGAACACGGGGTCGCTGAGGTCGGGCGCCACGAAGTAGGCGAGGGCCGCCTGCGACTCGGCGCTGAGCATCCAGCTCGCCTCGCCGCCGAGGGCCTCGTCGCCGGTGGCCGATGCCCAGAGCGACAGGCCCGCGTAGGCGCCCACCGCCTCCGACGACGACTCCTGGTTGTTGCCGTCGGCGAACGGCGAGTAGCCGCTGGCCCAGCTGTGCGACCAGAACGGGTCGAACGCGCGGCGGTCGGGGAACGAGCCGTTCTGCGAGCCCGACGCGATGTCGGCGGCGAGGAGGTCCATCACCGGCTGCCAGCCCTGGGCCAGCGAGGGGTCGTCCGCGGCCATGACGCCGGCCGCGTAGAGGAAGTAGCCGTAGTGGAAGTAGTGGTCGTTGAACTCGTCCGAGCCGAACGACGCCGCCTTGCCGACGACGCCCTTCACCGCGGGGTCGTAGACGAAGCACTCCTGGTCGCGCGACTCGCAGCCGTCGGGCTCGGTCCAGAGGTCGAGCTGGTCGACGATGCGCTTCTTGAGGTCGGCCGCCACCTCCTGGTCGTCGAGCTGCACGGCGAGCTGGTAGAGCATCGACGCCCGGTAGAGCGCCTTGCCGCCGTAGTACGTGTCGGCCGCGAAGGTCGGCGTCAGGCTGACGTCGATCTCGAGCTGGTCGCGCACGGAGGCGCGCTCGGCGTCGCTCAGCCCGCTCAGGTCGAGCGCCGCCGAGGCCGTCGTGGTGGGCGCCCCGAACGACAGGCCGGTGCCGATCGAGAGGGGCACCGTCCCGTAGACGGTCGGGTACGTGAGGCCGGTGTCGGTGCCGCCGGCCGCCGGGCCGGAGTCGCCCTGGTGCGGCGCCGCGACGACGAGGGCGTCGCCGCCCGCCGCCGTCACGTAGCCGAGCTCGGTGGTCTGCTGCTGCTGGTCGCCGCTGCCGCTCGTGCCGTACGAGGTGGTGACGCCGGTCAGCGGCGAGGCCGCCGCGTCGAGCACCTGCGTGGTCTGGTCGGAGGAGGCGCCGGCCGGGACCGAGACGAGCACGACCGAGCCCCCCTCGTCCAGCGAGACGGAGGAGGCGTCGGCGTCGAGGGTGCCGCCGGTGACGACGACCCCCCAGGTGGAGTCGCCGACCTCGACCGTCGCGCGGCCGTCGCCGGCCGCCTCGAAGGTGCCGTCGCCGAGCACGGAGAGCGCGTCGGTCTGCGCCGTCGCCGCGGTGTACGACACCGTGGGCGAGCCCTCGGCGATCGTCGTGTGGCCGAGCACGGTGTCGCCGTCGCGGTGCTCCAGGGTGACCGACACGTCGTCGTAGCCGCTCACGACGAAGTCGGACGAGCCGAGGTCGACCGAGACGTCGGTCAGGGCGGGGCCGACGATCGCGGTGGCGGACGGCACCGGGGCGGGCTGGCCGGCGGCGAAGCCGTCGTCGGTCAGCTGGAACGAGATCGGGAACGGGAAGACCGGCATCGGCTCGTCGCCGAAGACCAGTCCCGAGAACCAGCGGTTGGTCGGCGGCAGGACGCCGTCGGCGAGCCGCATGGTCGGGACGTCGGCGACCGACTCCTCGGGCAGGGCGGCCACGAGCGGGTCGACCTGCGAGGCGGGCAGCACGTCGCCGGCCGCGGTGGTGCGGCCCTCGGTGCTGCCGCCGTCGGGGCCGGCCGAGCCGTCGTCGCTCGTGCAGCCGGCGAGCACGAGGCCGCCGGCGGTCACGAGCGCCAGGGCCGCGACGAGGCGACCGGCCGGGCTGCGACCGGCCGGGCTGCGGCCTGCGAGGCGGCGGCCTGCGGGGCCGTTCCCTGCGGGGCGGGGGGTGCCGAGGAGGCGCGGCGCGCGTCGGGTGTCGACCCGCGCCTCCTCGGCGTGACGGGTGGTCGCGGCGTCGGTCGAGGGTCCCGAACGACCCAGCCCACGACGACGACCCGTCGTCTCTTCTCCTGCGTCAGCGATGATCAGACCCCGATCTGACGCAGGAAGTCGGTGAGGGAGTCGACGGGGCCGGCGAGCACCCCGTCGTCCCGGAGGTGCAGCTTCGCCTCGACGGGCGTGCCCGGCGTGACGAGCCCGTTGTAGGCGCCCTCGACGAGCTGGTCGCTCGAGACCTGCAGCGTCGTCTCGGCGTCGCCGTCCTTGGTCTCGACGTTCACGACGCCGACCTTGCCCGTGATGGTGGTCTGGTTCGGCAGCATGAGGTCGACCTCGGCGCCGGACTCGATCCGCTCGTAGTCACGCGGCGTCAGCACGAAGTCGGCGGCGACGAAGAGGGTGTCCTCCTTGTCGATGGTGCCGAGCGAGCCGCCGGCCTGGACGAAGCTGCCCTCCTTGAGCAGCACGTCGGCGACGGTGCCGTCGACGGCGGCCTTCAGGGTGAGGGTGCCGTCGGGGGCCACCGAGTAGGTCGCGGTGTCGTAGGTCACCAGGCCGCGCGAGATGTCCTGCAGCAGCGAGAGGCTCTGCACCTCGAAGAGCGTGTCGCCCTCCTTCACCTCGTCGCCGTTCTCGACGTACGAACGGGTGATGGTGCCGCTGTAGTCGGTGCCGACCGAGTACTCCTGGGCGGCGATCTCGGCGCTCGTGCTGTTCACCTGCTGCTGGCGCTGCGTGAAGATCATCGTGAAGGCGGCGACCAGCACGAGCACGACGAGCATGCCGGCGGTCATCTTGAGGCGGTTCATCCAGGTCATGACGTGACCCTCTCCTGCTGGTCGGCGCGGGCGCCGGAGTCGTCGGCGCTGGCGCCGTTGTCGGGGGCGGCGCCGTGGTCGGGGGCGGCGTCGGAGGCGCGGCGGCCGCTGGGCCGGTCGGCCCGGCGTGCTGCGCCGACGAGAGAGTCGGGGTCGTGCTCGGCGGCGTGCGCCAGCGCCTCCCTCTCGTGGGCGTGGGCGAAGGCGCGGGACGCCGCGAGCTCGGCCTGGCGGGCCTGGTCGCGAGCCGTCTGCTCCGGGTCGTCGGAGGGCGTGCGGTCGGCGAGGCGGTGCGCGGTCGCGAGGTCCGCCTCCTTCGCCGCTGCCTGCTCGGCCTCGTCGGCCTGCTGCAGGGCGAGGATCTCCTCGCCGGTGCGCGGTGCGGGCCGCGAGACCTGCGTGCGACGCGACGCGGGCGCCGAGCCGGGAGGCGCGGTGAGCACCACGGGGGCGTCGGTCACCTCGCCGCGCTGCTCGGCCTTCGCGAAGCGCTTGAGCGTGCGGCCCTCGCGCCAGGCGGCGACGAGGAACGCAGACAGGATGAAGGTGTTGAGCAGGTTCCACACGGTCGCCAGCGTCAGCACGCCGTTGTCGGCGTCACGGACGAGCGCGACGCACGAGGTCAGCGTGAGGAACAGCCAGAACAGCACCTGCGGGATGATGAAGTTGAACGGCGACGACACCTTGCCCTTCCGGCCGGTGACGCTCCACGCCTCGTCCTTGCCGCTGATGACGTTCCACAGGGCCTTGACGTAGATCGGGAACGACACGGTGGCGAGCATCAGCACCTCCCAGCGGAACGAGCCGAGCGTGTAGAACGCCAGCACGATCTGCATCAGGTAGAAGCCGGCGTAGAAGAGGAACCACTGCAGCACCGAGATGTGCAGGTTCATCGGGCGGAGGTCGAAGAAGATCTCCATCGGCGGCACCATGAGCAGCAGCAGCGGGGCGATGCCGGTCAGGTAGTTCGTCGCGGTGACGAAGTACTGGAGGCGCTGGTCCATCGTCAGGGTGCGGCGCGGGCTGAGCGGGTTGTGGCGGAACAGGATCTCGAACCCGCCGGTCGCCCAGCGCAGCTGCTGCTTGCTGTACGCCTCGATGGTCTCGGGGGCGTCGCCGACGGCGAGCGTCATGGGGATGTAGATCGACTTCCAGCCGGCCTCGTGCAGGTGCAGGCTCGTCCAGACGTCCTCCGACTTCGAGTCGGTGTCGATGCCGCCGATCTCGTCGATCGCGCTGCGGCGGAAGATGACGTTCGTGCCGACGCAGAAGGCCGCGTTGAAGCGGTTGCGGCCCGGCTGGATGAAGCGGTAGAAGACGGTCTGCATGTAGCCCGCGCCGCGGCTGACGAGGCTCGTCAGGTTGCCGTAGGTCTGAGGGGTCTGCACGAAGGCGACCTTCTCGTCGACGAAGAACGGCACCGTCTCGAACAGGAAGTCCGTCTTCGGCACGAAGTCGGCGTCGAAGATGGCGAAGTAGTCGCCCTTCGCGATGGCCAGCGCGTGGTTCACGTTGCCGGCCTTCGCGCCGTTGCTGCTGAGGCGGCGGATGTAGCGCGCGCCGAGCTGCGCGGCGAGGTCGCGGACCTCGTCGCTGCGGCCGTCGTCGAGCACCCAGGTGCGGTGCTCGCCCTTGAGGGCCAGCGCGGCCTGGACGGTCGTCGCGATCTTGGCGAGCTCCTCGCCGTAGACCGTGATGAACACGTCGGCGACGATCTTCTCGCCGGCGATGCGCATCGGCCAGAGGTGCGGCGTGCCGCGGAGGCCCAGGCGGTCGATCTCGTCCTCGTCGTACAGGGTGTCCTGCGTCGCGTGGAAGTCGAAGTCGCGGGGGTCCTGGCCGCCCGAGAGGATCGTCCACATGGCGAAGAGCGTCTGCACGACGAGGATCGCCTCGGCGACGATGATCATCGCGTAGGGCAGGATGTCGCCGCGGTTGCTCGGGTTCAGCAGGAACTGCGCGTAGAGCAGGATGCCGAGCGTCGCGATCAGCACGAGCAGCACCATCACCGGGCTGTGCGCCCTGCCGCCCTCGGGGCGGGCCGCCACGCTGACGTGGTCGGCCCGCGGCCGAGGAGCGGGCACCGGCTCGCGACGCTGGCCGACGGGTCCGGAGGGTGCTAGGTGCCTCTGGTCGACGGTCGTCGCGGTGTCGGGACGCTCGTCGAGGACGAGGGTGCCGGTGCTGGTGGTGCCGGGTGCGGTGGTGCCGGGTGTGGTTGCGGTGGTGCCGGCCGCGAGGCGGTCGGCGGTGGACGACGTGGTGGCCGACCCCGTTTCCGGGGACAGCGGAGCGTCGCGCATGGTTCGGGACATGCGAGTACTTCTCTCCTGGTTCGGGACTGCGGAGATCCCGGACGGCAGAGAGGAGCCGTTGTCGCCTGCAGACGTCCGGGGAGGGCGTCGGCAGCTGTGGCGACGGGTGCGTGCAGTCGACGGCCTGGGTGTGAGCCGGCGACGGCGGTGAGCGGAGGAGGGTGCCTCCGCGGCTCGTCCTCTCGGACGTGCCTGTCGGGTGCGCCCGGTGGGTCGCCGGGCGGCGGTGGTGCTGATGGAGCGGTCGTCGTGTGGGCCTTTCGGGGGACCTCGCGGCGACTGATCAGAACAGTACAGGCTGGTCTGGAACGGGGTTGTCACCCGTTCGGGGGGTCGTACCCCTCCTGTGGGGCACACGCCCTCCGGGACCCGCGCCGTTGCTGGCCTCATACCCGGCGGTATCGCCCGTCGTGTCACCCGGGCGAGGGACAGACTCACCCGGGGTGCCCGCTCTCACCCGTCGAGCGGCCCGCCCGGAGACGCGGAACCGTGCAGAGGATGCACGTCCCGCAGGCGGGTTCCGTGCAGAGGGTGCACGTCCCGAGGGAGGCGGGCCGGCTCAGGCGCCGACGTCGCGGACCCAGCGCGCCAGGAACTCCGCCCCGGCCTCGTCGTGGATCAGCCCCGTCGCGCTCGTGAGCACCGGGTACTCGGTGGCCGGCACGCCGTCGGCGGGCCGGACGTCGACGTGCGCGACGTCGTGGCCGTTCTCGTGCAGCCAGTCGGCCATGGCGTAGTCGCTGCGCGAGTCGCCGACGGTGCGCCACGCGAGGGGCAGCTCGCCGTCCTCGGCGAGCAGCTCGAGGGCGCGCTCGGCGCCGAGGTCCTTGCCGAGGCGGACCGACTCGATGTCCGTGGAGATGATGGTCGGGTCGACGCGCCACTGCACCTCGCCGCGGGCGTCGCGACGCTCGTCGTCGAGTCGTCGGACCCCCGCGCCTCGCCGGACCAGCGCCTCCATCGCCTTCTCGTCGAACTCGCGCTGGCGGGCCAGGTAGGTGGCCGACTCGACCGTCGTGAGCTGCTCGATCGAGACCATGGCGCGCTTGGTGTGGTCGAAGAAGACCAGGTCGGCGAACTCGGCCGTGACGAGCTCGTCCATCTCGGCGGCGAAGTCGGCGGGCATCGCCAGGGCGGAGTCGACCTGCACCTCGCTCATGCCGCCGGGGCCGTGCTCGGGCCCGATCGAGAACCACGACGCGCCCTTCTCGCAGATGCCGTGCACCCTCGCCCCGGCGGGCAGGCCCGCCGCGATCATCGGGCCGACGACCTCGTCGCGGATGAACGCGTCCGACCGGCCGGTGTTGAAGACGACCGGGATGCCCGCCGCGGCGAGCGCGACGAGGTCTCGCGTGATCTGCGGCAGGGCGATGCTGCGGCTGACCGGGCTGGCGATCGGCCCGTCGACGTCGAGGAGGAGGCCGAGGGGCGGGGGCGTCGAGGAGGCGGTGGACGAGGAGGCGGTGGTCACCGCCCCATCCTCGCAGTCGCGGCCCCCGTCGGCGCCTCGACCGCGCGGAGGACCCGCCCGTCCGCACCAGGTGGGAGGATGGGAGATCCAGACCCCGAAGGAGATCTCCGTGCCGCAGCTGCCCGCACCCGTGATCGCGGCACTCGAGGCCTTCGCCGCGCCCGACGCCCGCGACACCGTCCAGAGCCTGGCCCACGAGGCCGCCGAGGGCGTCGACACCCCCCGCGAGCGCCTCGACGCCCTGCTCGAGTCGGTCGAGTGGGTCGACATGGGCGTCGTGCACCCCATGGCACCCGAGCTGCGCGACCCCGAGGGCGTGCGCCGGCTGCTCTCGGCGATGGGTGCCGACGGGCGCTGCGCCGTGCTCTCGGCCGGTGGCTCGGAGGACGACCGCGACCTCGGCGGCGCCCTCGACCAGGTGCTGCAGCAGCAGTCCGGCGGGGCGCTCGTGGTCTGCCGACCGGGGCCCCTCGCGTTCCTGGTGACCGCCTCCGGCGAGCGCTGGCTGCTCAGCGACCGCGAGCTGCCGCAGCTCACGGGGCCGCTGCCGATCATCCGCGACTGACGCCGCGACGCGTCAGACTGGGGCGATGAGCACCGACGCGTCCCGCCCCACCGCCCTCGTCACCGGAGCCACCCGCGGCATCGGCCTCGCCGTCGCCCGCGACCTGTCGCGAACGCACCACGTCGTCGTGCACGGCCGGGACGAGGAGGCGCTGGTCGCCCTCGCCGACTCGCTCCCCTCGGCCACGCCCTGGGTCGCGGACCTCGCGGGGTCGCCCTTCGAGGCACCCGCGCTCGACCGCCTCGACGTCGTCGTGCACGCCGCGGGGGTGATCGGCGGCGGGACCGTCGAGGGCACGAGCCGCGACGACTGGCGCCGCGTCTTCGAGGTCAACGTCTTCGCCGTCTCCGAGCTGACCCGGCAGCTGCTGCCGGCGCTGCGCGCGGCCCAGGGCACGGTCGTCGCGATCAACAGCGGATCGGGCTTCGCCGCCGGTCCCGGCGGCAGCACCTACGCGGCGAGCAAGTTCGCGTTGCGGGCCCTCACCGACTCGCTGCGCGAGGAGGAGCGTCGGCACGGCGTCCGCGTCAGCTCGGTCCATCCCGGCCGCGTCGACACCGACATGCAGCACGAGCTGGTCGAGAGCGAGGGAGGCCTCTACGACGTGTCGCTCTACCTCGAGCCGCAGTCGGTGGCCGACGCCGTCCGCCTCGTCGTGGACCTGCCCCACGGCGCGACGGCCGAGGTGGTGTCGGTGCGCCCGACCCGTCGCGCCTGACGCCGGTCGACCCCGTCGGGCCTGACCGACCGACGAACGCGTCGGTGCGCCGTGAGGGTCGGGGCGGTCAGGTCGTCGGGAGGGCAGGCCACTCCGGCAGCTGCGTCTGACGGACGGTCGCCTCCTCGAGCAGGTGGCCCGGCAGCTCGCCCTCGTAGACCGCGGCGTCGATCTTGACCAGCTGCAGCCCCTCCGCGAGGTCGGCGTCGTGGTCGGTGTACGTGCCGCTGAGCTGCAGGCCCGTGGCGGTCGGGTACTGGTCGGTGACGCGGTAGCCGAGGCCGTTCCAGCGGGTGCGGATGTCGAGCTCGAAGTACTCCTGCGCGTCGGCGACGTCGATGGTGCGCGACCAGACCATCGGGGTGGTCGGCGTCCAGCCGTCGGCCTCGGCCTGCTCGTCCTGGCGCACGGCGATCACCCGCGTGCCGCCGTCGATCAGGTCGGCGATGCGGACCTCGCCGTCGTCCATCCGGGCCAGGCCGCCGACGAAGCGGCTGACGAGGCGCGGCTGGCGCTCACGCATCGCCTCGATGTCGTCCGCGTAGATCCAGCCCCAGGCGGCGGAGTGGAAGTACGCGAGGTAGGTGCTCGTGCCGTCGGCGGCGATGCGGTGCAGCTCGGCGCCGGCCGGCACGCGGCGGTGCGGGAGCCACGAGAGCGGGATGACGTGGTCGGGGTCGGCGACGAAGCCGTCCCCGCGGAACGGCGGCCGGTCGAGGAACGGCCCGCCGGTGACGTTCTGCGTGGCGCGGTCGGGACCGCCCGTGGCCTTCTCGAGGAGCAGGTTCGCCGTGCCCTCGAACCGCAGCACGTCGATGTGGGGCATGTCGGGCGAGAACGGCGTCGCCGGGAAGTCGAGGCCGTGCGCCGTGATCAGCTCACGCGGCGTGCGCGCGTGGCCGACGGCGCCCCAGGGCACGACGAAGCCGGCCACCCGATCGTGGTCGTGGTCGTGGTAAGCCGCGCTCAGCTGCGGCGTGACGGCTTTCTGCAGGATCATCTGCGCCCCTCCGAGGTCGTGCGGCGACGGCACTGGTCCACCGGTCGCCCGGACCAGGATGGCACAGGAGGCGCGGGCCGCGGGGGCGCCTCCCCCGCCCGGATGAGGCCGTCGTCCTGCGCCACGGGCCCCTAGCCGATCGCTTCGGTGCGGACGTCCTCGAGGTGGTCCTGCCGCACACGGGCGACCCAACCAGCGCCTCCTGCGGGCTCCGGCTCGACGAGGTACCCGTCGGACAGCAAGACGGCCTCGGGGACGGCCCCGCCCCCCGCACCTCGAGCACGTCGCGCGACGTGAACGGGTCCCATGGCCGGGCGAGCTCCACCGACATGCCCGCGACGGTGGCCGCGCTGCGGACGCGCACACGGTCCTCGACCTCGTCGTCGGGCACGGTCCGGGCGCCGACCACGGCGGCCTCCGTGGCGGTCCAGCCCACGTACGCCGGTCCGTCTCCGCGCAGCAGGGGGCCGACAGTGCGCGCCCGTCCGTCCAGACGCCCTGACGTCCGCGCTGCGGCCCAGCACTCGTCCCCCGTCACGGCGAGCACCTCGATCTCGTCTCCCGCCAACTGTGCCGTGCCGTGCCGCCAGCGACGTCTCTCGGCCCCGTCGACCGCAACGGGCTCGCCGCTCCCTGACTGGAAGACACCGCGCATCTGGTCACCGGACGAGGGGACGGCCTCCAGGGAGGACAGCCGTCGGGCACTGCCGTCGGAGAAGGCCGAGGCTCCCATCTCAGCTGCGTTCGTGGCCGAGGGCACGAGCGTGTCCACGGTGGACCTCAAACCGGCCACCAGGTCGAGATCGTCGACGGCCAGCTCGAAGCTCCCGTCGTCCTCGACCCGCTCGACGCCGAACGGCACAGCCCCTACACGACTCACACGTCCAGCCAGCAGCCACCGGGTGGTGGTCCCTTGCAGCACCACCACTCGATGACCGGACGACCAGGCGGTCGTCATCGTCGACGTGATGGTGGACGTCTCGACGGGCAAGCCCACGACCACGCCGCTCCGCTCGTCCGGGATGGTGACGGTGCCGTCGACGACGGACCCGACCCAGGTGCCACGAGACCTGGCCACCACCTCGCCGTCCACGACGGCGGCGACGCCGGACGGGGCCGGGACCGCCGTCTGTGCTCGCTCCCGAGACGAAGCCACGTGACCACCCCTTCCCGTCGAGACCATCATGGCTCGAACACCCCCGTCGCGCGCTAGGGGGGACCGAGGCCCTAGCCGATCACCTCGGTGCGCACGTCGACGAGGTCGTCGACGAGCACCTGAGCCGTCCACCCGCGCTCGTCGGCCACCGGCTCGATCAGCCGGCCTGTCTCGGTCGTCCAGGCACCGGGTACGGGCCCGTCGCCTCTCACGACCGTCGACCGGCGAGACGCCATCGATGCCCACGGCGCGTCGAGGACGACAGGCCGTCCCGCCAAGAGCCCTGATGTCCGCAGAACTCGACACGATCGGGTCTCGGGCTCGGCCGAGAGCACCGCCGTCCCTGCGGAGGGGGTCACGAACGAGTACGGCTCGTCCAGGACGGGAACAGGCGTGGTGAGGTCGGTCAGACCCCAGGGCGCGTCGACGGGCAACGCCGTGTCCGGTCGCTGCGGAAGATCGGTGAGGTGCAGTTCGTGTCCGAGAGCCCGACCGTACCTGCCCTGCAGCAGGAAGGGCGGCACGGGGTCCTGCCAGGCGCGCTCCGACGCGAAGAGGACCTCGACCCGAGCGGAATCGCACCACCACCCTCGGAGCGGCCGGGGCCAGCAGTCGGTCGAGATCTCGATCCGCCTCGCGCCCCTCCGGGCATCTCGAGGAGCCCTGTCGCCCACGACCCACGATCTGCCGTCCCGCTCGGCCCAGACCACGACCGGCAGCCCGTCGAGCAGGCCGCCCTTCTGCATCCACCCCAGCCGATCGCCCGACCCGACGACCACCTCGTCGCCGCATTCCCCCTCGAACGCGATCGAGGTGCCGTCGCCGACCGTCCGGCTCCCGTGCGGCTCGAAGCTCCGCAGCCTCCTCACTTCAGCACCTCGATGCACGAAGCCACCAGCGACGTGCGTGGTCCCGGCCAGGACGGTGTCGGTCGTGGTCCAGGAAGACACGAGCTCTGACGGATCGTCGAGCGGCTCGACGAACCACGAGCTCCGTTCATCGCGAGTCACGACACCGGCCCGTCGCCGGAGAGCGTCCGAGCCGTAGCCGGAAACGGTCACCGTCCCTGCGGCGTCCCGTCCCAGCTCCACCTCCATGCCCCGCCACCAGGCACCCGTCCGATCACGACGCAGCCCCTCCAGCGCGAGACCCGATGCGATCCGCTCAGGATCGAGCGCCAACTCGAGCAGACCTCCGTGCCAGCCTCTGAGGGTGCTGCCGTCGACGTGGCGGATGCCCGACGGCAGGTGACCCGTCACGGCGATCGCCAGCTCAGCGTCTTCGCGTCGTAGACACGGATCACGATCTGACCGCCCTTGCGGTCGTAGCGCCAGAGTTCAGCCCCGTCGCGCAGGTGAACACCATCCGCGACAGCCTCGGGCGTTGCGTTGCCACGGTGGCCTGCCCAGCCGCTACCTCGAAGCGGATTGTGCACGTTCGCTTCGAGTGCAGCATCGAAGGATTCGCGTCCCGGCGCGTCATTCCTGAAGTGGCGGTCGAGCACAGGGCCGAGAAGCTGCAGCCGCTGCGCCGGTGATGAGCTGTCCCAGACATCCGGCGCTATGGCGTTGCCCGGGCCCGGGTCGGTCCACTGCTGTAGGAGATCCAGTTGCTCGTTCTGCGTCACTGCTGACACGGGAGGCGCCTCGGCCTCGAATCGGATGGCGTACGTCACCGGGTCCGATTTGCTGAAGCCGCTTCCCGGGTAGCCCAGGCCGAGCCTCGAGAATATCCTCGCCGGCGTCATGACCTTCCCAGTCGCGAGACGAGTGACGTGCTCGAACCGAGAGACGAAACCGCCGACCCCGTTCTTGGCTATGAACGTGTCGCCGTTGAGAATCCGTTCGGCACGAGCTGCAGTCAGGACCTTCGACCAGACCCCGGATGATGGGATGTCGTCGATGTCCTGTCGGACAGAGAGCAACGTGTCGATCTCCGCGCGGTTCAGTTCCACGATCGGTCGATCCGTCAGCCCGCGGAAAGAACGACGGTCCAACCCGTGGGCATGCAGGATCTGCTCGAGCCCCGCCCGATATTCACGCGAGGACGTCGCCACCCGCGACTCGGGATAGGTGGGCCCCTTGCCTCTGCCGAGGCCCTCAGGTCGTTCCGGATCGGCCCCGGTGGGTCCGCTCTCATCACGGCCGCTCGAAGCCGGATGCTCGCCCCGCGGCCCTGCACTCTGGTCGCCTCGCGTCGTGACCGCATCCGAGTTCAGTGTCGGCTTGGCCATGAGGAGGGTCGCGCCCGCAGCCGAGGCCGCACCGACTGCGGCCGGCGGCGCATCGGCGATGCCGTCCCCGTGCGAGCTCGGGCTGCCGTCGGCGCCCGAGGACGCAGCGGTGTCGGCCTGCGTCGCGTGCTCGCCGAGGGTCGCGTCGTCCCGCGTGCTCGAGGCCACGTCGACGGGGGTGCCGTCGGTCGTCGACTCGGGAGTCGCCGACGTCGTCGACGCCGAGGCGTCCGGCGACGCCGTGGCCTCGGGAGAGGGCGCCATGGTGTCGCCCTGGGGCGATGCGTGGGCGGCCGCGGCCTCCGCGTGCGCCGCGACATCGGCGTCGATCGCCGAACGCACGTCCGCGAGCTGTGCGTCCGTCGGGATGGCCGAGGCGTCGCCGCTCGACTCCGGGCTGACGCCCAGCTCGTCGGCGGTCACGAGGTCCGTGTCGATCGAGGAGGCGCCGGTCGCGTCCGCATCGGACGAGACGGCCTCCGAGGTGGTCGCCTCGCCGGCCGGCGTCTCCGTGACGGCTCCCTCGGGTGTCGAGGAGTCCGGCGTGGTGCCGGCATCGGGCGTGACGGCCGAGTCCGGTGTCGCCGACGACTCGGGAGTGGCCGTGAGATCAGGAGTGGTCGACGACTCGGACGTCGAGGTCGAGTAGGACGGCGAGCTGTCGGACGCCGACGACTCGGGTGAGGCCGACTCGGGCGTGCCGGAGTTCTCGGACGTGGACGACGAGTCGGTCACCGACGCGTCCGCTGTGGTCTCGGGTGCTGTCGTCTCAGGCGCTGTCGCCTCGGGTGCCGTCGTCTCGGGAGAGCCCGACTCCGACCCGGTGGTCGCCTCCGGGGTGGTGCTGTCGATCGGTGCTGCCTGGCTCGTGCCGTCGCCGGCCGGTGCGGCGTCGGGGAGCGACGTGGTGTCGACGTCGGCGACGTCCGTGCGGACGGGACCGGCGCCTCCTGCGCTGCTCGTGCCTCCGCCCGCGTTCCCCCCGGCCGCGACCGCCGGAGCATCCGAGCTCGTCGACACGGCGCCACCGCCGGCGACGGAGGAGGCGGCGGGTGCAGCCCCGCCCCCAGGCGCAGGGGCGGGAGAAGAAGGTGAAGAGACCCCGTCGCCGACCGGCCCGTCAGGTGCACCGCGATCCATGAAGCCGCTGTCCTGCGAGGCTGCGTTGCGCTCGGCCAGGAACGTCGGCGAGACGTTCTCGCCGTCGCGGCCAGCGAGGGCCGCGTCGGCGTCGAAGCCGAGACCCGTCCCGCCGCGCGCGTCGATCGCCGCGCCGACGCCGTGGCCGCCGGCGCCCATCGCGGAGCCGGCTCCCATGCCGAAGAGGGCGGCGAGGCCGGCGTTGAAGTCCTCGCCCTTGATGCGGGACTCGGTGTAGCCGCCCGCGACTCCACCGGCGGCGCCCTCGGCAGCGCCCTTGGCCGCCTCGGTCGCCGTGGCGCGGAAGAACGTCGGCTGCACGGCGTGACGCCCGGCGCGTCGCCCGAAGGCGGCCGCGAAGCCCGCGCCCACGCCGCCGCCGGCGACGCCGCCGACCACGCCGCCCGCGAGCGTCGCGAGCAGGGAGTCGACCGTGATCTCCTCGCCGTTGCGAGCCGACACGACGACCGAGGAGGCAGCACCGCTGATGGTGCCCTTGACGACCTCGGCCCCGAAGCGCCAGTGCATCGGTCCGTGCTCGAGCTTCCGCAGCACGCTCGACGCCTTGAGGAACTTGTCGGCGGGGATCCGGTTGATGATCTTGAGCTTGCGGATCAGCTCGGCGATCTTGACGACCCAGCGAGCGATGGTCGTCGTGGCCTTGGCCGCACCGGCGAGGGCGCCGACGCCGAAGGTGACGAAGGAGAGCGCCACGGAGATGCCGATGTCGATGGCCAGCTCGATGGCCAGGCTCTCGAGCATGCTGCGGATCTCGGCCCAGGTGTCGTCGATGTTCTGCGCGAGGTCGTTCAGCGCGGTCTCGTTGCCGCTCGCCGCCTCGGAGAACTCGCCGATCATGTTCTGGATGGCGGTCCGCACCTCGTCGGCGACGCCGCTCTGTGGCACCTCGGACGCCGCCAGCTCGACGAGACTGCTGCCGAGGCGCGACTTCGCCCGGTCGAGGTCGGTCGCGAAGGTGCCCCAGGCGAGGGCGGCCGCGCGCAGCTTCTCCGTGTCGCCTCGCGGGAACACGACGCCGACGGCGTACAGGGCGCCCTCGACGAGCTCGGCCAGTTCCCCGAGACCACCCGGGATGGGGTTCGACCCGAGCGCGGACGGCGGCACCGAGGCGGACGGAGTCGTGCTGGCGGGGATCTCGATGCCGCTCGTGCCGGGCTTTCCTGCCCCCGTGAGCTCCGCCTCCTTGTAGGCGGCGCCGGTGCCGGCCAGCAGGCCGTCGAAGCCCTGGAGGAACGACGCGATCGCCTCCGTGCCCTTGGCACAGCCCTTCGCGGCGTCGTCGTAGTCCGGGCTCCAGTCCTCGGCGAGCTCGTCGTCGCCGGCCATGCCCGCCGACCCGCTCAGCGAGCTGGAGAGGCTCGTCCAGGCGGCGGTGACGTCGGACGCGATGGTCGACATCTCGCTGCCGTCGGTGACGAGCCCGAACGCGTTCAGCCTGACGGTGGTCACGGCAGCTGCCCCCTGAAGTCGTTCCACTGCGTGTCGAGCTGCTCGACGGCCGACTCGTAGGCGGTGTGCGCGGTCGTGGCCTGCTGGTGCAGGGCCTCGGCGGACTGCGTCAGCGCCTCGGCACCGGCGGCCCACTGCTCGAAGCTGCCGAGGAACGCCGCCATCGCGGGGCCCTGCCAGTCGTTCGGCAGCATGTAGGCGAAGGTGCTCGCGCCCTGCTTGAGGGCGTCGCAGTACTCGGTGAGCGACTGCATCTGGTCGACGAGCTGCTGCAGCGTCGTCGTGTCGGCCTGCTGCTCGCTCATCGGGCGTCCTCCCCGGCGGGGGGCGACTGCCGGTCGGCGGGGACGGCCTCGCTGAGCCCGGCGGACGCGGCGGCGGGACGGACGGCCATGGCCCCGGCGCTCTCGGAGAACCCGCCGCTCAGGCCGGACTCGGTGCTGCCGTAGCCGCCCTCGGCAGCCTGCAGGCGCCCTGCGAGGCTCGAGAGCACGGTGCGCAACGCGGTCGCGCCGGCCTGGAACTCCTGCCAGTTCTTCTCGAAGAGGGTGGCGTCCTCGCCCTCCCACGACGAGTCGACGACGCTGCGCACGACGGACCCTGTCTCGGCGACGTGCGCGTCGAACGTGCTCACGACCGACTGGAGGAGGTTCGCGACCTCGCCCAGCGATTCTGTCCTGACCCGGTACTGGACCATGTGACTCCCCCTACGCCGTCACCGCCGCCCGCTGGTGAGCAGGCGGCGTCGACGGCGGATGACTGCTAGCCGCGGAACGTGCCCGAGATCGAGTTCTCGGACTCCTCGTACGAGAGGGCGGCCTGGCTCAGCAGCTCGCTGATGCCCTGCAGGCTCTCCTTCAGCTGGATCGCCGACTGGTCCCACTGCGAGTACAGCTCCTGGAACGACTGCGACGCCGCACCCGACCAGTCGCCGCCGACGAGGCCGTCGACGAGGGACTTGAGGTTCTGCAGCTGCGACTCGATCGACTGCGATCCCGAGGACAGCTGGTTCGAGACGCCTGACAGTGAATCGGACGTGACGCGGATGTCGGCCATGGTTCTTCCTCCTGAACGCTCGTGTACACGGGACGCACCGGTGGTGTCGCCCCCGTGTCCCCCCTTGGACGAGGCACACAACTCCGGCAGCATAGCGACGATCCGTCATGCTGTCAGGGCGAGCTTAGGGCGGGGCAGAACGATCCGTCCAGATCAGGTGCGCGACTGTCCCCCGGACGCGTCGGCACCCGTGCCCGCGGCCGTGCCGTCGACGCCCGAGTAGTCGAACACGTTCGAGATGCGCATCATGTGCTCCGCGAAGCGGGTCGCGTCGCTGTCGAGGCGCGTGGGGATGCCACGGTCCTCGCACTGCACGGTGAGGGCGAGACCCAGCCGGGGCATGGCAGACGGGTCGCTCTGGTCCGTGGCGCTGTCCATCGAGAACGAGATCACGCCGAACTGCGGACCGTCGTGATGGGCCCACGTCTGCACGACGCGACGGTGCGATCGTCGCGGGAGGCGCCTCCTCACGGCCTTCCCGTCGGAGAGCACCACGTTGATCTGGACCGAGTCGGCGCCGTTCTTCGCCGCGAACCTCGCCGCGGCGCCCTGCAGCCCCTTCGCGGCACGCATCGCGTCGGCCTTCGCGTGCGCGTCCACGAGGAAGATCCCGAGCACCTCGGGCCACGGGATGGTGCCGACCCCCTGGACCGGCGTGTGGAGGCCCTCGTCGGACACGCCGAGGGCGAGTCCGGGCTCCCCGCCGGACTGCGCCATCAGCATCGTGCGCCGGTGGAGGGCCGTGAGGGCGTAGATGACCATCACGAGAGCGAGCACGCTCCCGAGGACGAACGGGCCGAGACGGCCCCACCACCAGAGCGCCGCGACGAGCACGACGGCGAGGCCGATCATGAGCGCGGCGGTGACGACGTTGCGACGGACGATGTCGTGCCACCGAGCGGGCAGGTAGCGGACCTCGTAGCGCCCGCCCCCCGCGAAGAAGTCGCGCCAGGTCTGGCGCCTGCGCTCGTCCTCAGGCGAGGCCGCGGGGCTCACCACCCCGGCATCCCCGCGCACGCCTGGCCGAGCTGGTCGAAGCCGCGCACCGGGTCGGTGAAGGCCTGCCAGGCGCGACGCGGGTCACGGGACTCGACGCCCGCCTCCATCTCGGCGAGCACGGCGGGGGCGGAGGCGGCCCACGCGTCGAACGCCGGGGACGACGTCGTCGACGGCGCCGAGGCCAGCACGGCGCGGACGCCCTCGACCGCGGCCTGCACGCGCACGAGCGCCCCGGGGTTCCCCTGCGCCAGCATCGTGGCGCTCATCAGCTCGATGGTGGGCGCCTTCAGCGCCGCACACGTGGTCTCCAGGTCGTCGGTCACGTCTCTCCCCCGTCGTCGATCGAACTGCTCCGATGGTAGCGAGAGGGGCTGCCGGTCGGGGCTGGTCGGACTCGATCGGGCTGCGACCGAGGCCGGCCGCGCCGGCCGTCAGCTCGCGTCGACGACCCAGCTCGCCTCGGCCTGGCTGCGGCCGTAGCGGCCGCCCATGCTGAAGTTGTCGAAGACGACGAGGCTCGGCTCGGCCCCGGCAGGGGCGGTGAGCACGACGCACGTCGTGGCGGAGCCCTGCGACAGGTCGGGCGCGACGGCGCGCCCCTCGAGCGGGCAGTCCGCGGTGAAGTCGTCGTCGAAGGCCAGCACGCCAGGCAGGCGGTCCCCGTGCACGAGCTCGTCGTCCACCATGAGCCCCCAGTACTGGCTGCCGAAGCCGGGATCGCCCTCGGGCGGGATCGCCCCCTCGGTCACGGCGAGGTCGACGGTCGCCAGCCAGACGTCGACGCCCGCGGCGTCGAACTCGTCCCACGAGGCGACGTCCTCGGGATCGGCCCGTGCGATGTCGGTCACGGTGACCTCGACACGGGTGTCGTCAGCCGACGAGGTGAGCGCCGGGTTGACCGTCACCGTCGAGCCGAGGTCGAGGTCGCTGTGGTCCGCGATGTTCACGCAGCCCGAGAGGCCGAGCACGGTCACGGAGGCGAGGGCGACGAGGGCCAGCAGGGAACGGCGCGGGGTCGTGGTCACGCCGACAGCCTAGGGCTCGTCACGGTCTCGGCCCACGTCACGGTCTCGGCCTCGTCGCGGTCTCGGCCGCGTCTCGGACCGGGCCTCGCCTCGGTCAACCGACGGCGACGGTCGCGCCGACCGAGCCCAGCTCGAGCTCGTCGCCGGGGCGCAGCGCGACGGGCCGCCCCTCGACGCACTCGATCTCGACGCCGGCTCGGTGCACCACGGTGCCGTTGCCGGAGCCGCGGTCGGTCACCACGAGCTGCCCGTCGACGACGTCGAAGGCGGCGTGGGCGCGCGAGGTCGACCGCTCGGGGTCGGTCACCGCGAACGCGGCTGCCCCGGCCTCTCCCGCGGCCTGCTCGGGACGACGACCGACGACGACCGGGCCGTCGACGACGAGGCGCTGCCCGGTCGAGAACGCCACGATGAAGGTCGCATTCGCGACGACGGGCGAAGGAGGCGCGGGCACGGCCGCCGGGACCGGTGCGGCAGCAGCCGGCGCGGGTGCGGCCACGGGTGTCGCCGCTGATGCGGCCGCCGGGGCGGCGGCAGGCCGCGCGACCGGCGGCACCGTGCGCTCGAGCGGCGGCCGCGTGCTCGCCACCGGTGCCGGCAGCGGCGCCGCGACCGGCGCCCGGCCCGACGTCACGAGCTGCCCGCACGAGAGGCAGAACATGCTGTTCGGGCGCAGCTCGGCCCCGCAGTACTCGCATCGCGATGCCATCAGCCGTCAGTCCCCGTCACGTCGTCCCCTCGAAGCCGTCCCCCACGATACGCGACCCGCCGGGCCCGCCTGGCGTGCCGGGCCCACGCCTTCCCGCGGCGTGGTGAGCCGGCGAGAGATGCGCTCCCCCGCCCGTCGGAGAGCACTTCTCGCCGGTTCACCGTGACCGCTGTCGGCGGCGCAGCGGCACGGCGGCACGGAAGGAGGCGGCGTCAGCGCGTCACGTCGGGCACCTGCACCTGCGCCCAGCGGCCGCCGCTGTGCAGGGCCCCGCCGCCGGCACCGGTGCGACCGACCATGAACTTGGGGATCTTCTGCCCGAAGAGCTGCGTGCCCACGAGGGCCGACGTCGGGGACAGCACCAGCCCCTCCTGCGTCTTCCGCACCTCGCCGTACGGCCCCGAGAACGTCTTGCCGGCCGCGTCGGGCGACACCGCCACGACGAAGGCCAGGCGATCGCGGTGCGCCATCAGCGCCTGCTCGAGCGGGGTGTCGCGGAGCGTCTCGACGTCGTCCACGACGACGGTGAGCACGACGCCGTCGCCGACGCGGGCCACCTCGGCCGCGAGGTCGTCGCCGGCCGACGGCGACGACGGCGAGACGGCGAGCGGCACCTCGGCGGTGCGCGCCCAGCGCGACAGCGGGGACTCGCGCGTCGCGACGACGAGCACGGGCCGCGCGTCCCACATCAGCTGGTGGGCGATCGACGCCAGCGTGGTCGAGCGGCCGGTGCCGCGGTCGCCGACCACCGCGAAGCCGCCGATCGCGGGCCAGTCGATCGTGTACCGCGACAGCACGTCGCCCCCGACGCCGACGGTCGGCGACTCGGCCGGCGACCAGGAGGCGCGCGGCAGCTCCGCGGCGTCGCTCAGCGAGAGCGCCCCGGGCAGGGCGTCCACGCGGAACGGGACCGGCAGGGCAGGGTCGCGCGGGGCCGCCTCGAACGCGGCCCGCGCCTCCTCGACGATGTCGCGCAGCACGGCCGTCTGCGCCTCGGCCGAGGCGTCGCGGCCGATCACCGCGACCTGCGCCTCGCGGGCGCTCGCGCCGAACATGAGCCGTCCGGCGGGCACCGTCTCGGGCAGCTCGCGGATCATCACGCCGGCGCCGCGGTAGTCGTTGACGTCGCGCAGCGGCAGCACGTACTGGTCGCCGATGAAGCCCGACACCCGGTCGCCCGAGACGGTGCGGTCGGCGGCCATGACGACGCGGATGCCGACGCCGGGCCCCTCGCGGAGCACGCGCGTCACCTGGTCGCGGAACAGCACGAGCTCGTCCGACTGCAGGGTCGAGGTGACCCGCTCCCAGCCGTCGACGGCCACGACGACGAACGGCAGGCGGTCGGCCGGCTCGGCCCGGCGGCGCTGCTCGACCACGCTGCCGACGGAGGCGCGCGACAGCACCGTCTGACGTCGCGACAGCTCGTCGAGGAGGCGCGTCATCAGCCGCGGCAGCCGCGTCGGCTCCAGCGCGGTCACCACGGCGCCCGTGTGCGGCGCCCGGGCCAGCGGCAGGAGCCCGCCGTTGCCGTAGTCGACGACGAAGAGATGCAGGTCTGCCGGGTCGTGCGCCCGGACGGCCTGCGCGAGCAGGGTCCGCAGCGCGGTCGTGCGGCCCGAGAGCGCCGAGCCGATGAAGAGCAGGTGCGAGCCCGCGGCGACGTCCCAGACGAGCGGGCGCTGCGTCTGCTGCGCGGGCATGTCCTCGAGGCCGATGACGAGCTCGTGCGGGTGCGCGGCGGTGCCGGTGCCGTCGGGGGCGGGGGCGTCCGCGGCGGACGAGACCACCGCCTCCAGCGGGAGCATCGTCGGCAGCGGCAGCAGCCAGGGCGACGGGTTGGCCGGCACGCCGAGCAGCCGCGTCGCCTCGGTGACGAGGTCGACGAGGGCGCGCAGGTCGGTGTCGTCCTGGTCGACCCCGGCCGACGCGGCCCCCTGCGAGGGGAACCGCGGCTGGTAGCCGACTGCGCGCCAGTCGAGCTCGGCGAGGGCAGGCAGCACCTTGCGCGTCCGGTGCGCCCCGGGGCGTACGCCGGCGACGCGGGCCGTCTGGAACGCCGCCGGTGCGACGCCGACCCCGGCGCGCACGAAGCCGCGGCCGGGCGTCGCCACGCCGATGAGCGACGCCTCGGGCGAGCCGAGCACGTCGGTCGAGTCGGCGCGGTCGGTGACGCGCAGCGCGACGCGGAGGTTGATGTTCGACTGCATCTCGGGCGTGATGACGCCGCTCGGGCGCTGCGTCGCGAGCACGAGGTGCACGCCGAGGGACCGGCCGACGCGGGCGATCCGCACGAGGCCGTTGATGAAGTCGGGGTGCTCGGTCTTGAGCTCGGCGAACTCGTCGATCACGATCATCAGCCGGGCCAGGCCGAGACGGGCCGCCGTCGCCGGGTCCTTCGACCAGGCCGCGTCGACGTCCTTGACGCCCAGCTCGGGGCGGCGTAGCACGGTCTCGCGGCGCTTCAGCTCGGCGTCGAGCGACTGCAGCGCCCGCTCGGTCTCGCGCGCGTCGAGGTTCGTGACCATGCCGACCGTGTGCGGCAGGCGCGAGCAGTCCTCGAACGCGGAGGCGCCCTTGTAGTCCACGAGGACGAAGTTGAGGGCGTCGGGCCGGTTCGCGAGGGCGAGCGAGACGACCCAGGTCTGCAGGAACTCCGACTTGCCCGAGCCGGTCGTGCCGGCGACGAGCGCGTGCGGGCCGTCGGCGGCGATGTCGACGGCGAACTGCGAGTCGGGCCCCGCGCCGACGACGACGGCGGTGCGCCGCGGCGAGAGCTGCCAGCGGTCGACGATCGCCTGCGGGTCGTCGAGGTCGACGCCGAGCAGCTCGGTGTACCGGACCGACGTCGGCAGCATGCCCTCGTCGCCGACGCCGCTGACGTGCTTGATCGAGCAGAGGCTGCGGGCGATCTGCTCGGCCGCGGGCAGCGAGAGCCCGTCGAGCAGCACGTCGGGGTAGTACGCGGCGTCGGACTCGAGGCGGGCCAGCGAGTGGTCCTCGCCGTCGACGACGACGACCGTGCGCGACTCCTCGGGCAGGCGGGTGCGGTCGGTGTCGATCGCGATGACGTGCACGTCGGCCTGCCCGCCCGACTCGAGCAGCGAGACCATGCCGGGCAGCATGCGGAACCGGCGGGCGCCGTCGACCACGACGACGACGGTCGAGTCGAAGGCGGCGGAGCCGCGCTCGGTCGAGGCGCGGAGGCGCGCGGTCGTCAGCGCGCTCAGCTCGCGCAGACGGTCCCGCCGGGTGTCGTCGGTGTTGCCGACGAGGGCCACGACCGACGAGCCGGCCTGGGCGTGGGGCAGCCACTGCACCCACTCCCAGAGGGCCGCGTCGTCGTCGTCGCAGAGCACGACGACCTGCGCGTCCCGCGGCGAGCGCAGGGTCGCGAACGAGGCGAGCATCGCGCGGACGGCGCTGCGCGCCGCGTCGGGGGCGCCGGCGAGGCCGACGACGCCTGCGGAGAGGTCGACCGCGACGGGCGAGGGGGCCACCCCGACGTGGCGAGGCGTCGCGCGGTCGCGGCTGCCGCCTCCTTCGAACCGCACGTCGAGCGGCACCTCGGTGACGCCGACGCGCACGTGCACGGCGTCGGCGTCGCGCTTGCGGCGCTCCCAGAGGCGCGAGAGCGGCAGGGTCGCGACGTCGCGCACGACCACCGGGTCGGGATGGGCGTACCAGCGGTCGAGGCGCTGCTCGCGGACGAGCCGGGCGATGCGCGTGCGGCCGTCGACGATGTCCTGCTGCCACTCGTCGAAGGTGCGCACGCCCTTCTTCTTCGCGCGGGAGCGCGAGGTGAGGAACGTGCCGATCACCATGACGGGCGACGCCGCCGCCATCATCAGCATCACCGGGCGGTTGAAGACGAGGGCCATCGTCACCCCGAGGATCACGGGGATCACCGCCGACAGCCACGGCAGTGGCGTCTTGTCGGCGTCGTCGGGGCGGTCACCCGGCAGCACGACGACCGGCGGCGTCGTGGCGGGCGAGATGCGGGAGGTGCGGTTGAAGCCCCGCATGCCGACCTCGTCGGGCGCGGTGTCGGCGTCGCTCCACGGGGCGAGGCCGATGCGCACGACCGAGCTGCCCAGCTGCACGACGTCGGCGGGGACGATCCGCCCGTCGCCGGTGAGCGGCTCGCCGTTCACCGCGACGCCCGCGGCGCCCTCGACGACGGAGAGGCGTGCGGCGAGCGGTCCGCGGCGGGCGCCGCCGACCTCGTCGACGGCGTCGAGCGTGAGCGTGACGTGGTGCCCGGCGAGCCACGGGTCCGCGATGCGCAGGTCGGCCCCGGCGCCGCTGCCGATGCGCAGCGGGGTGCCCGCGGCCAGCGGGACGACCTCGCCGGCGAAGGGGCCGCCGACCACCTCGAGGCGGGGCTGGCCCGGGTGCAGGGCGGGCGCCTCCTGCGGGGGCAGGGTCTGGCCGTTGAGCACGGGCGCGTCGACGAGTGCGGTGTCGGGGTGGACCGTCGGGGCCACCAGGGAGGGGTCGACGCCGAGGCTCTCGGCGACCTCGGCGACGGAGGTGTCGTCCGTCACGTCGAGCAGGACCGAACGCGGCGGCCCGGCGGGGGCCCCGGCGTCGTCGGTGTCGCGCAGGCTGAGTCGCAGGGTCACGGGGTGCCTCCGAGGCGGTCGAGGATCGAGACGAGCGGCGCGAGCAGCACGGGCGCGTCGGGGGCGCCGTCGTCGCCGTCGTCCGCGGGCAGGGCGGGGACGAGGGTGCGGACGGCGGCGGCGGCGTCTCCGCGGCCGGGGACGGGCGCGACGCGGGCGGGGCCGACCGGCAGCGCCTCGGCCGAGTCGGAGCCGGCCCGCACCAGCGTCACGCTGCCCGTCGCCTGGCGGCCGTCGGGCGTCACGACGTGGAACGCGAACTGGTCGACGTCGGGGGCCGGGTCGTCGTCGGGGGCCGGGTCGTCGTCGGTGCCCGCGGGCGGCGTGTAGACGGCCTCGTCGCCCGAGCAGCGCACCGTGCCGGCGGCGGGCACGCCGCAGCCGAGGAGGCGCGGGGCCTCCGCCGCGTCGCCGCCGCGGGACGGGCCGGCGAAGGTCAGGTCGTCCAGGTCGACGACCGTGTCGCCCTGCTCGGCGAGCGGCACCGTCACGGCGAGCGCCTGCAGCGGCCCGGCCCCGGTCGCGCCCGCCCCGGTCGCACCCGCCCCGGTTGCGCCCGCAGGAGAAGCGGTGAACGCCACCGTGAGGCTGGTCGTCTCCGACCACTGGTCCTGGGCGTCGCGGAGCCGGTACGACACGACGGCGTCGCCGACGAAGCCGGGCGCCGACTGCACGGCGAGGTGCGAGGGGGTCGCCCGGGCCACGGCCGCGCCCTCGGGCGAGACGCCGCGCACCTGGAGGCGGGCGCCGACGCCCTCGCAGCCGTCGCAGCGGACGAGGAGGTCGGAGAGCGGCACGAGCGCGACCGCACCGGAGTCGAACGGGTGGTCGTAGACGAGCTCGGGAGCGGCAGGAGGGGTGGGCGGCGCCTGCTCGACGCGGTACGAGACGGTCACGCGGGTGGGGCCGGTGCGCAGCTCGACCGGCATGACGACGGTGCCCGCGTCGGGGTCGTACTCGTCGACCGAGAGGGTCAGCCGGCTCGGCTCGCAGCCGAGCTCGACGCCCTCGGGCGGGACGACGGCCGAGCAGTCGGCGACGGTCCACCCCTCGGCCATGGGCACCTCGGCCTCGTCGCCGAAGGGGATGCTCACGAGGCCGGGATCGGCGGGTGCCTCGGCCTCGCCGGGCGCTGCGGTCGAGCCCGGCGCCGCTGCGGTCGAGCCGGGCGCTGCGGCAGTCGAGCCTGGGGCTGCGGCGAGCGCCGGCCCGGCCGTGCCGGTGAGCAGCGCCGAGGAGGCGGCGGTCGCGACGACCACGGCGAGCACGGCGGCACGCAGAGAACGTCCCACTCCCCGGCTCCCCTCTCGTCGAGTGATCCATATACTAAGGGCCACCGTCGACAGACCGGGCGGTGACGGCCCAGGGGGACCATGAGCGACGGACAGCACCGCGGGGGCGGCTCCGAGGACGAGTCCGAGGGCGTGCGGGCGGCCGAGGTCGACGACGACTTCGAGCTGACCGTCACGCGCGGCCGCCGGGCCCGGCGCGCTGCTGACGTCCCGGTGGACTCGGCCGAGGCTCCCCCGACGTCCTCAGCGCCGCCCGCCGCCGCGGCGGCGCTCCCGCCGATGCCCGCCTCCCCGCTCCCGCCCGCCCCCGCCTCCTCGCCCCCCGTCGCCTCGGGGCCCCTCGCCCCCTCCTGGACGACGGCGCCCGGCTCGCTCACGGCGTCCCGGCTCGGCTGGGAGCCGGGAGCCCCGCGGCTCGG
Source organism: Frigoribacterium sp. CFBP 13729 (assembly GCF_014841875.1). Taxonomy (NCBI): domain Bacteria; kingdom Bacillati; phylum Actinomycetota; class Actinomycetes; order Micrococcales; family Microbacteriaceae; genus Frigoribacterium; species Frigoribacterium sp. CFBP 13729. The sequence goes on from NZ_JACYUR010000003.1 coordinate 202,474, forward strand.
CGAGGGCGGCGAGGCGGTCGAGGCCGCCCCGAAGAGGCCGCTCGGCAGCGAGATCGGCGTGCTGCCCGAGCTCGAGCACCGCGAGGAGAAGAAGCGACCGCTCTGGCGCCACCCCGCGTTCATCGTGTCGGGCGTGCTCGCCGTGCTCGCGGTCGGGGTCGGGGCGACGCTGATGATCCTGTCGCTCACTTCGGCCGGCCCGCCGCAGGTCACCGCGCTGACCGTCGCCGTCGGCGAGGGCAACGTGCGCCTCACGTGGGACGGCCCCGACGTGCCCTACGACCTCTACGCCGTCGCCTCCGACGGTGCGGCGACCGACCTCACGCAGCTGGTGCGCGGCACCGAGGCGTGGATCCCCCGGGTCGGCGGCCTGGTCACCGACGACTCCTGCTTCGTCGTGCGCGCGGCCGAGGCGACCGCGGGCGACCCCGTCTCGCTCGAGCCCGCCGACCTGGGCGACCAGTCGGCCCAGAGCGTCTGCGTGGCCGACGCCGATGCCGGCTGACGGCTGGTCGCGGCGACGCCTGCTCGCGGTCGCGGCCCTCCCGCTCGCCGGGGCGCTGCTCGCGGGCTGCGGGTCGGAGCCGCCCGCCGTGCCGACGCCCACCGGCATCGCCCTCCCCGACGTCGAGCTGTCCGACCCCGACCGGAACGGCCTCGAGTACCTCGACGGCCCGACGGCGCTCGACTCCGTGCTGCGCTCGGTCCGCACCGCGACGTCCGTCACGATGGCCGGCACCTTCACCGAGCTCCTCGCGGCGCCGCAGGGGTCGGACGTGCAGCCGGAGGGCCGCGTCCTCGGCGTGTCCTTCGTCGGGACCGCCTCCGACTACTCCGCACGGGTCGAGGTCGAGGACGACTCGGGCGTGCAGACGACCTACGTCCGCACCTCGGGTGCCGACTCCGAGATCACGACGGACGGCGCCTCCTGCGTGTCCGCCGCCGACGACGCCGTGACCCGGTTCGCCCCCCTGCTCTCGCCTCCCACCCTGCTCTCGACCCTGCTGCGCAGCGGCGACGCCGCGGTCACCGTCTCGACGGGGGCCGTCGTCGAGGGAGGCCCGGGCGAGCCCGACACGGTCGAGCTCGTCGTCGGGGACGACACCTCGGTCGTGGGCACCCTCGTCGTCTCCGCCGAGGGCGAGCCGCGGCCCGTGTCGTTCACGGCGGCCGACACGTCGGGGCGCGCGGTCTTCTCGTTCAGCCAGTGGGACGAGCGCGCCAGCCTGCCCGAGCTGGGCTGCTGAGCCGCCGGCGGCGCACGACGAGAAAGGCAGGGCACCGCACCGGCGCGCGGTCTAGCGTCGTCCGCATGACGACCGCGACGCGACAGACGGCCAGCACCCCCGCGACGGAGGCGACCATCGGCGACGAGGGCGGGCCGAGCAGCGAGCCGGTGACGCTCCTGATCCTGGGCGCGTCCGGCGACCTGGCCGCCCGCCTCCTGATGCCCGGGCTCGGGGGGCTGCTCGCCCACGAGCCGGTGCGACGCGTGCAGCTGATCGGCGCCGGCGTCGAGGAGTACTCGGACGAACAGTGGCACCAGCGGGTCGTGGACTCGTTCGCGAGCGTCGAGGCCGCCGGGCCCGCGGTCGACGCCCTGCTCGCCTCGACCCGCTACATCACGGCGGACGTGACCTCGGCCGACGCCCTGACCACGCTGCTCGACGCCTGCGAGGCGCCTCCCGCCATCTACTTCGCGCTGCCGCCCGCGATCACCGAGAAGGCCTGCGAGGCCCTGAAGCAGGTGCAGCTGCCCGAGGGCACCGCGCTCGCCCTCGAGAAGCCCTTCGGCACCGACGTGGCGTCGGCCGGGCACCTCAACGAGCTCGTGCTGCAGCTCGTCCCCGAGGAGCACGTGCACCGCGTCGACCACTTCCTCGGCCGGGCCACGGTGCTCAACCTGCTCGGGCTGCGCTTCGCGAACCGCCTGATCGAGCCGATGCTCAACAACCAGCACGTCGAGAGCATCGACATCGTCTACGACGAGACCCTCGGCCTCGAGGGCCGGGCCCGCTACTACGACCACGCCGGCGCCCTCGTCGACATGATCCAGAGCCACCTGCTGCAGGTGATGGCCGTGCTCACCATGAACGCGCCCTCGACCCTGACGGCCGTCGACCTGCGGGACGAGAAGCAGCTCGTGCTGCGCGCCACGCGCCTCCTCGACGGGGACCCCGTCGCGAACAGCCGTCGCGCCCGCTACACGGCCGGCACCATCGAGGGCCGCGACCTGCCCGCATACACCGCCGAGGAGGGGGTGGACGCCTCGATCGAGACCGAGACGCTCGCCGAGATGGTCGTCGAGGTGCAGAACTGGCGCTGGGCCGGCGTGCCGATCCGGCTGCGCTCGGGCAAGGCCCTGGCCTCGAGGAGGCGCGAGATCGTCATCACCTTCCGCCCGCCGACCCACGTGCCGCGCGAGTTCGTCGGCGGCGGCACGCCGGACCGCCTCCGCATCGCCATCGCCCCCGACGAGATGTCGCTCGAGCTCAACGTCAACGGCCCCGGTGACTCGTACGACCTGTCGCGGGCGACCCTGCACGCCGAGTTCGGCCTCGGGGACCTCACGGCCTACGGCGAGGTGCTCGCCGGGATCCTCGACGGCGACCCGACCCTGTCGGTGCGCGGCGACTCGGCGGTCGAGGGGTGGCGCATCGTCGCCCCCGTGCTCGACGCGTGGCGCGCCGGCGACGTGCCGATCGACGAGTACCCGGCGGGCACGGCCGGCCCGTCGTCCTGGCCCGCGGTCGAGGACGACTGAGCGGGCCGCTCAGCCGAGGGGCGTCCTCCGTGCTCCGTTCCGGACAGGATGCCTCGGCGTGCCGGGGCATCTCGTCCGGAACGAGGCATCGAGGGCGAACGTCGACTGCTCAGCCGACGCTCCTGGCCCGCGGTCGAGGACGACTGAGCGGGCTGCTCAGCCGAGGCTGACGAAGGCGGTCACGTCGTCGCGGGGCAGCTCGTCGGCGACGGCGGCGACCTGCATCGACGCGACGGTCACGGCGGCGCCGTGGCTCGTGAGGAACGCGGTGTCGCTCGCGTCCCGGCCGGTCGCGATGCGCAGCAGCGTGCTGCGCGGCGCGAGCGTCGTCGCGTCGACCACGTGCCACTCGTCGTCGACGAAGGCCTCGGCCACGGCGTGGAAGTCCATCGGCGACAGCCCCGGCGCGTAGACCGACACCAGCCGGGCCGGGACGTCGAGCGCGCGGAGCAGGGCGATCACGAGGTGCGCGTAGTCGCGGCAGACGCCCTGGCGGTCGAGCAGCGTCTGCACGGCGCCGTCGGTCGGCGCGCTGGCACCGGGGACGTAGGCGAGGTGCGACCCCACCCACGAGCTGACGGCCGCGAGCAGGTCGCGACCCGCGAGGCCGCCGAACTCCGCCCGCGCCGTCGGCGCCAGGGTGTCCGACTCGCAGTAGCGGCTCGGGCGACGGGAGCGCACGAGGTCGAGCTCGTCGACCGGAGGCGGGGCGAGCCTCCCCTCGACGACGACACGGTAGTCGACGAGCACCCGGCCGGCACCGACGTCGCACAGGTGCAGGCGGGTGCCGTGCTGGTCGACGAGCTCGCGCACGGCGACGGGGGCGCCGTCCTCGGTGACGACCAGCGCCTCCTCGGCTCTCTGTTCGTACAGGGCCGAGGCGGCGACCGACAGGACGAACTCGGCCGGGCCGGCGACGTCGAACTCGAGACGGGCGGAGGCGGTGCGCTTCATGCCCCGAGCCTGGCAGGCCCGCGGGTCGGGGCCGAGTCGGGCGTGCGTCGCGCATGTGAACTCGTCGACGGGACCACTCGACGGGCGGGGTGCCGGACGCGTGCGCTTGGATCGAGGGCATGCCCTCCTACCGCGTCCTGCTCTCCGTCGGCTCGTTGCGACCGGGAGCGCGGCCCGACGCGCTGCTGCCGAGCGCTGCCGCCTCCGCCGCCGAGCACGCCACCGTCGAGGCGAACGACATCATGATGGTGCGCGGCGAGCCCCAGCTCGTCGTGCGGTTCACGGGGACGGACGACGACTTCGCCCTCGGGGTCGGCGCCGCGGTCGAGTCGACGGTCGACCGGCTGGCCGAGGTGCGCGGAGCCCGGGTCACGCGCCGCGACGGCGGCGCCTGGACCCTCGTCGGCGCCGTCTGACGCACCACGCCCCGCCGGGTGGTCGGATGTCGTCGTCCCCGGTGAGCGCGACGACAGTTCCGGACCACTCGGCGGATCCCGCTCGTGCGTAGGCTCGACGCATGGACGGCAGGGGCGGCAGGGGCAGGACGGGCAGCGCAGGCAGGACGGCACGCGCCGTGACGGCGCGAGCCGTGACGATCCTGTCCGTGGCGGCGCTCGCCGCCGGGGCGCTCGCGGGCTGCGGCGAGCGCGACGACCCCGTCGTGACGCCGACCCCGTCGCCGGTGAGCCCGACGGCGACGCCCGAGCCGGCCACGCCCGAGCCCTCGCTGGAGGCGCCGGTCACCACGGACAAGCCCACGGACCGGCAGACGATCCCGCCGCAGAACTAGGTCACGCGGCTTGCGGCGGAGGCTCGGACCGACAGGAAAGGTCCTCCCCGAGCTCGGGGAGGACCTTCTCCGACGGTTCAGCGCGCCCGTCACCCCCGTGACGGGACGCGGCCGAGACCGGCGGGCGTGCTCAGTACCAGTTGACCGACTGGCTGTGGCCCCAGGCGCTGCACGGGGTGCCGTAGGCGCGCTCGATGTAGTCGAGGCCCCACGTGACCTGCGTCGTGGCGTTGGTGGCCCAGTCGGTCCCGACCGAGGCCATCTTGCTGCCGGGGAGCGCCTGCGGGATCCCGGCGGCTCCGCTGCTCGGGTTCGAGGCCTTGTAGTTCCAGCCCGACTCCTTCTGCCACAGGTTCACGAGGCAGCCGTACTGGTCGCTGCCCCAGCCGTACTTCGACGACGCGAGCTGCTGGGCGGCGGCCTTGGCGGCCGCGGGCGTGTTCGCGGCGGCCTGGGCGGCAGCGGCCGCGGCGGCGGCTGCCTCGGCGGCGGCCTGCGCCTCGGCGGCAGCCTGGGCCTCCGCGGCGGCCTGGGCGGCAGCTGCGGCGGCGGCGGCCTGGCGGTCGGCCTCGGAGGCGGCGGCCTGGACCGTCTGCGCCGTCGTCGCCGTCTCGGCCACGCGGGCGGCGAGCGTGTCGGAGTCGAGGTTCTCGTAGTCCGCGAGCGACGCGACCGAGGTCTCGAGCGCGCTGGCGTCGACCTTGTCCTTCGTCGAGGTCACGACCTGCGAGGCGATGTCGATCGTGGACTTCGCCTGGGCCTCGGCGAGCGAGTCGGCGATCGCCTCCTCGTTCTGCTTCACGCTCTCGGCGTGGGCCGCGGCGACGGCCTCGGCCGACGGGGCGCGGTTCACGAAGGCGAAGCCGGTGCCCGCGACGATCGCGACGGCGGCGACCGCGGTCACGCCGACGAGGCGGCGGCGGCTCGCGCGGCGACGGCTGGCGGCGATGGCCCGGCGAGTCAGCGGCGCGGCCGCGGTGCCGGTGGAGTCGTCGGTGGTGGAGCGGGTGGTGCTTGCGGTGCTGGTGCTGCGGGCGCCCTCGGGGGCGGGGGTGTTCTCGGAGGTCATGTCGTCCCATTGCTCGGCCGGCCTGCTCGGCGCGCCTCGGTCGGGGGCACGTCGACTCACCTCTGCGCCTCGGGTGCGCAGCACCGCGGGAGGCGCGGTGCACGACGGCACGGCCGGGGAGTCGGTCCCGGAGGCGGCCCGGCCGTTCCGCCCACGGGCGGACCGGTCGACCGGCAGGTGCTGTCGAGGTGACGGGTCGGTGTCGGTTCCAGCGGGGCCTCGGGGCCCGGCACGTCCGCCCAGCGCTGCCGAGGGGTACGGGCGGGCGCGGGCGAAGCGACGAGCATGCACCACGAGCCTGAGTGTCCCCGCAGAATCCTGGTCGCTGCTCGGTCCGGACCCCTCGGGAGTGGCCAGTTGGCGGGGTCTGGCACGACTCAGACGCCCACCAGGTGGCAAGTCGAGGGTCATCGTCGCCCGCAGGAGGCGCCTCCTCAGTCCTCCGTCACGGTGCGGCGGCGACGGCTCGGGCGACGGGAGACGACCAGGGCCGCGCCTCCGGCGACGAGCAGCGACAGCCCCATCAAGAGCACGCCGCCGAGGTCGGAGCCGGTGAAGGCGAGGCGCTGCGCGGTCAGGCCGGTGAGCACCTGCTCGGAGCCGCCGGGCGCGAGCGTGAACGTCGTGCGCACTCCCGTGCTCGGCCGCGTCCCCGCGGGGACTCCGTCCATCGACACCGTCACCGTGTAGTCGCCGGCGGGCAGACCGCCGACCGACCAGCTGCCGTCGGGTCCGGTCGTCACGACGATCGTGACGGGCCCCTCGGGTCCGCTCCAGACGATCGTCACGCCGACGCCTCCGACGCCCTTCTCGCCCGGGTCGCGCACTCCGTCGCCGTCCGCGTCGTCGAACACGACGCCTCCGACGCTGGCCGTGCCGCGCACCACGAAGTCGACGTCGAGCTGCTGCTCGCCGGCGTCCAGCTGCACGGTGGTCGCCGTCGGGGTGCCGCCGTCGAGGTCGGAGGCCGGCACGGTGCCCGCGGGCAGGGTCGAGGGGTCGTAGCTGACCCGCACCGCGCCGGCCGGGAGACCGTCGACGGTCCAGGAGCCCGACGCGTCGGTCGTCCGCGTCAGCACGAGGTCGTCGGGGGTGTCGAGGGCTCCGTCGGCACCGGCCAGGCGCACGGTGACGACCACGCCGCCGACGCCGGGCTCGTGCGGGTCGCGCACGCCGTCGCCGTCGACGTCGAGCCAGACCGAGTCACCGACCGACGCGTCGGCACGGAAGCCGAAGTCCTGGTCGAGGTCGGCCTCGCCGGCCGCCAGCGTCGTCGTGCACGTCGGCACGGAACCGGAGCCGGTCCCGGTCCCGGTCCCGGCACCAGGGTCGGAGCCCGAGCCCGAGCCCGAACCCGAGTCCGACCCGGCCCGCGTCGTCGTCAGCCCGGCGGGCACGCCGGCCGTCAGCTCGACCCGGAACTCGCCGGCGGCGAGGTGCTCGACCAGCCAGCGGCCCTGCTCGTCGGTCACGGTCGTCTCGACCCGGTCGTCGGGCGAGCCGAGCACGCCGTCGACGCCGGCCCAGGTCAGGGTCACCGTGACGCCGGGGATCCCGACCTCGTCGGCCCCCTGACGGCCGTCGCCGTCCTCGTCGAGCCAGACCGTGTCGCCGATCGAGCCCGCCCCGGCGAAGCCGAAGTCCTGGTCGAGGTCGACCACGCCGCCGACCAGCTCGACCGCGCTGCGACCGTCGGCCGATGCGTCACCCGCACCGTCCGACCCGCCCGTGGCGTCCGCACCGTCCGCGTCGCTGCTCGGCGTGAGCCCCTCGGGCACGCCGCCGACCACCGCGACCGTCCAGCGGCCGTCGGGCAGGCCGTCGACCCGCCACGAGCCCGCGGCGTCGGTCGTCGTCGTCAGCACGACGTCGTCGCCGCCGCCGGCCACGCCGTTCGGGCCGAGCCAGGTCAGCTCGAGCTGCACGCCGGGCAGGCGCGGGTCGCCGGCCGAGTCGGTCCCGTCCGCGTCGCGGTCCCAGAAGACCCTGTCGCCGAGGGCGTTCGTGCCTCGGTAGCCGAAGTCCTGCACCAGGTTCGACGCGCCTCCCGCGATCTCGACCTGCGAGACGTTCGGGGCACCTCCGTCGGGGTCACCGGTGTTCACCGCGGCGAGAGCCACGCCGCCGTCGACCGACACCCGGTAGCGGCCGTCGGGCAGCAGGGTGAACAGGTACGAGCCGTCGGCCGCGGTCACGGTGGAGAACAGCTGGTCGTCCGCGGTGTCGAGCACGCCGTCGGGGCCTGCCCAGGTCAGCGAGACGGGCTGGCCCGGCACGGGCTGCTCGTCCGCCGAGCGCACGCCGTCGACGTCCGTGTCGAGCCAGACCGAACTGCCCACGGAGGCGCCGCCCGCGAACGCGAAGTCGGCCGTCCGGTGCGCCGTGGCGACCGGCAGCTCGAGCGTCGTGACCCCGTCGGGGCTGGCGTCCTCGTCGCGCACCAGGCCGAGCCCGGCGGGCACGGAGGCGCCGTCGACGCTCACGCGGTAGCTGCCCGCGGGCAGGCCGTCGACCAGGTAGCTGCCGTCCGTCGCGGTGACGGCCCCGAACACGGCGTCGTCGGCCGTGTCGAACCGGCCGTCGGGGCCGGCCCAGAGCACGTCGACCCGCACGCCGCCGAGGCCGCGCTCGTCGCCGTCGAGCACGCCGTCGCGGTCACGGTCGAGCCAGACGACCCGGCCGACGCTGCTGTCGCCGCGCAGGCCGAAGTCGGCGTCGTCGACGGTCGTCCCGGTCCGGGCGACGACGACGGTCGTGGCCAGGTCGAGGTCGGCGTCGCGTTCGTGCACCGACGACAGGCCGGGCAGCAGCGTCGTGCGGTCGACCAGGACCGAGAACGAGCCGAGGGGCAGCGAGCCGACCGACCAAGCCCCGGAGGCGTCCGTCAGCACCGAGGGCAGCGTCACGTCGTCCGCGGTGCCGGCCGTGCCGTCGGGCCCGGCCCAGGTCACCGTGACGCGCACGCCGGGCAGGCCGGGCTCGTCGCTCGTCTGCACGCCGTCGCCGTCGCGGTCGAGCCAGACCCGGTCGCCGATCGTCGAGTCGCCGCGGTAGCCGAAGTCCTGGTCGAGGTCGACGGAGCGCTCGCTCGAGAGGGAGGTGCGCGAGACCCCGTCGGCCGGGCCGGCGGCGTCGTGCGTCGGCACGAAGCCGGGGGCGACGCCCGAGGTGACGGCGACCGTGTAGTCGCCGTTCGGCAGGTCGCGGACTAGCCAGTCGCCCTCGTCGTCGGTGACGGCCGTGAAGACGAGGTCGTCGGCCGTGCCGAGCACGCCGTCCGCGCCGAGCCAGGTGACCGTCACGCCCACGCCGCGCAGGCCGGGCTCGCCGGGCTGCTGCACGCCGTCGCCGTCGACGTCCCACCACACGCGGTCGCCGATGCTCGAGGTGACCTCGTAGCCGAAGTCGGCGGTCAGGTGCGGGGCGTCGCCGGCGGCGAGCACGACGCGCGTCGTGCTGTCGCCTCCTGCGGGGACGTCGCCGGTGCCGTCCGCGGTGCCGTCCTCGTCGAAGCTCGAGGTCGCGCCCTCGGGCAGCGCGCCCGTGACGGTGACCCGGTGCTCGCCGGGCAGGAGGTGGTCGACGAGCCACGAGCCGTCGGCGCCCGTGACCACGGGGACGACCGCGTCGTCGGCCGTGTCGAGCTCGCCGTCGGCGCCGGCCCAGGTGACCGTGAGCTGGACGCCCACGAGCCCCTGCTCGCCGTCGTCCTGCACGCCGTCGCCGTCGCGGTCGAGCCACACGCGGTCGCCGATCGCGCCCGTGCCGCGCCAGCCGGTGTCCTGGTCGACGAGCTGCTGGCCCGCGCCGAGCACGAGCGTGCTGGTCGCGGTGCGGCCGCCGAGGCCCGAGACGCCGGCAGGGCCGGACGCGAGCAGGTAGCCGGCCGGCAGGCTGCCGACCCTCACCGAGTAGTTCCCGGCGGGCAGGGCGCCGACCGACCACGCGCCGGTCTCGGCGTCGCTGTCGCGCTCCCACTCGACGTTGTCGTCCTCGGTCGCGAGGTCGCCGTCCTGGCCCGCCCACGTCACGAGCACCTCGGCGCCGCCGATGCCGGGCTCGCCCGAGCCCTGGCGACCGTCGCCGTCGCGGTCGGCCCAGACGAGGTCGCCGATCGAGCCGCTGCCCACATGGCCGAAGGAGGCGTCGGTGCGGTCGGCGCCCTCGGCCAGCGTCAGCACGGCCGAGTTCGCCGAGGCCACGCCGTCGAGGTCGTAGCTCGGCACGAGGCCCGCGGGCAGGGTCGCGGGGTCGACGTCGACCCGGTAGCTGCCGCCGGGCAGGTGGTCGACCTTCCACGAGCCGTCGGGGCCCGACGTCGTCGGGTGGCGTTCGTCGTCGGCGGTGCCGAGCACGCCGTCGGCGCCGGCGAAGACGACGGTCACGCCGACGCCCGAGAGCCCCGGGTCGCCCGCCGTGCGGGTGCCGTCGCCGTTCGCGTCGAACCAGGTCGAGCCCGCGAGCGAGGCCAGGTCGACCTCGATGCCGACCGTGTCGGCGTCGAGGTCGTGGTAGGTCTCGTAGTCGCGGCCGTCGGTCGGCTGGTCCGCCACGCCCGCGTACGACGCCACGTCGGCCGTGTTGGCGAGCTCGGGGCCGGCGACCTCGTCGGCCGAGCCGAGGCCGGCGGGGACGGTCAGCCGGTAGACGACCGTGCGGGTCTCGCCCGGGGCGACGGGGCCGTCGATCGTCCAGCTGCGGACGGCGCCGGTGACGGTGCCCGCGCCTCCCTCGACCGGGGTGAAGCGCGTGTCCGGCGCGTCCGTGACCTGCACGTCGTAGGCGGGGCCCGTGCCGACGTTGGTCACGGCGACGCGGTAGGTCAGGGTCTCGCCGGGCACGGCGCGACGGGTGTCGGCGTCGCCGACCTGCCCGTCGACGCGCTTGTCGAGCACGAGGCGCGGCTCGACGACGGTGACGGCGGCGGTCGACGCGAGGCTCGTGTAGTCGTACGAGGCCGCGACCGGGCGCGAGGCCGGCTTGCCGTCGATCTTGTCGGTCTTGTCGAACGCGACCTGCGCGACGTTGGTCAGCACCTGGCCCGACGTCGTCGACTTCTGCGCGTACGCGGTGTACTCGAGGTGCACGACGCGCTCGGCCGCGGCGGCCGTGACGTCGCCGAGCCAGAAGCCGATCGTGCCCGTGCTCGGGGTGCCGAGCATCGACGCGGTGAGCGACGGGTCGCAGGAGGCGCAGGTCACGGCCGTGAGTGAGCCGAAGGCCTGGCCGCTCGGCAGCGTGTCGTGCACGGTGACGTCGTAGGCGGAGACACCGGCGGGGACGCGCACGTCGAGCGTGTAGGTCGTGAGCTCGCCGGTCGTGCGGCTCGTGGCCGCCGGGTCGCCGAGCGCCTTGACGACCGAGAGGGAGGGGCCGGTGACGGTGTCCTCGGCGGTCGCGGAGTAGGTGCGCTCGCCCTCGACGGGGCCGTCGAGGGAGCTGCCGACCGCCGTGGCGACGTTGCGGATGCGGGTGTCGCCGACCGTCTCGTCCACGGTCGCGCGGAAGGTGAAGTCGGCTGGCGAGGCGCCGGGCGCGACGTCGATCTCGGGGAACGTGATCGTGCGGCTCGACGGGTCGTAGCTGCCGCCGTCGACCCAGGTGAGGCCCTGCGGCAGCACGTCCGAGACGACGACGTCGTGCGCCGTGGACACGGCCGTGCCGGCGGGGTTCCGCACCCGGAGCGAGTACGTGACCGCCTGGCCGACGACGACCTTGCCGGCGGTGGCATCGTCGGTCTTGGCGAGCGTGAGGGCGGGCTCGACGACGGTGGTGGTGACGGGCTGGAGGTTGGAGCGCGTCCGTTCCGGGGTCGACGCCGTCGCGCCGGCTGGCCACCACGTCAGTGTGCCCGTGTTCATGAGCGCATAGCCGCGGACGACGGCCGGGTCCGCCGCCGAGTCGACGACCGTGGCCGTGATGGTGAGCACCACCACGTCGGCGTCGCCCCGCTCGCTGACGTAGACACCCTGCGCGTTCGTCGGGAGGTCGAAGGACACGCGCTGACGGAGGCGGTTCGCCGAGGCGACCGTCGCGGGGGCGGCGGGCCCGCCGTTGATGCTGGCCGTGGGCACGCCGACGACCTGGAGCCCCTGAGGGAGCTGGTCGACGATCGACGGTGCGACGCCGGCCGACGAGCTGTACAGCGAGACTCCGCCGGGGATCGTCGTCGTCACGAGGTAGGTGATCTGAGACCCCACCGGAGCCCTAGCGACATCGACGTCCTTCGCGACCGTGGGCTCGCCGGCGCGGACGGTCGAGGTGGCGTCGGCGCGGGCCGCGTTCGTGGTCGTGAGGGTCTTGTCGACGTTGTTCGACGGCGTGTAGGTGTAGGGGGTTCCCGTGTTCGTCCCGCCCTGGTACTGGCGCACGCCCGCCGTGTTAGCGAACGTGTCCGAGGCAGCGATGCCGGCCGGCACGGCGACCGAGTAGGTGAGCACGAGCGTCCCGTTCGTCGTCCCCGACCTCGCCGGCACGGTCAGGCCCGACCAGTCGATCCGCGAGCGCGGGTTCTCGTCCGTCACCGCGCCTCCTGCGGTGACCTGGCTGACCTGGCCGGCAGTCCAGCCGGCGGGCAGCAGGTCGCGGACGCTGACCTCGGTCGCAGGCGCGCGGCCCGAGTTCGAGACGGTGACCGTGTAGTCGACCGTGTCGCCGCCCTGCACGGTGGTCGGCGTGGCCGTCTTGGCCGTCGTGAGCTGGGGCTCGGTCCAGACGGCATCGGCCTGGTCGCGCAGCTGGAAGACGGCACCGGCCGTGTTCCTGAAGGTGAGCTTGGCGAGGTTGGCCGTGATGTCACCGTCAGCGGCCGCCGTCGGGTCGCTGATGGTCGAGGTGACGATCGCCTGGAACACGTTGCCCGACGCCTCGTCGGGCAAGGTCCAGGAGATCACGCCGCCGTCGGACACGGCGTCGGGGCGAGCGGCCGTGTGGCCCGCTCCGTACGCGGCGCCCACGAAGGCGAAGCCGGCGGGCAGGAAGTCCTTCAGCGTGGTCGACACCGTGTTGAGCCCGACCGGGAACGTCGCCTCGATCTTCCAGCAGACCGTGTCGCCGGGGCCGTACGAGGGGGCTGCGCCGCCCTCGGGCACCCAGGAGGCGGTGGTGCAGTCGGCCGTCGTCTGCGGCACCGCTACATGCTTGGTGAGCACGACGGCGGCCGCCTCCTGGCCGGCGGACGAGTCGTCCGGGGTGGCCAGCACGTGGGTGCGCAGCGCGTCGGGCGTGCTGCGCGCGTCGACGAGGGTCGACGTCGAGGTGAGGTCGACGCGGTTGGTCCACGAGTCCTCGGCGGCCACCGGGCCGACGCCGCTGCGGTACGAGCCGAGGGTGGTCGTCGTGAAGTCGATGGTGAAGGCCCCGTTCGACGCCGTGAAGGCGGGCACGGTCCAGGTGATCGCCTGGGTCCAGGGGCTGGTCGTGCCCGGGGTGGTCGAGACGGGGGCGAAGGCCGTGCCCGACTGGCGGTGCGTGGCGGAGCCCGCGTCGTACGACAGGCCGTCCGGGATCGTGTCGACGACGGTGAGGTCGCTCGTGCCCTGCGCGTACTCCGAGGTCGCGATCGCGAGGTGCCAGTTCGTCGTGGTGCCCTGGCGGATCGAGGCCTGGTCGTCGCCGCTGACGCCGCGGGTCTTGACGATCCGCACGTCCTCGGCGCTGACCGTCGCGGTCGCCGACGACGTGTAGACGGTGCCCTGCCAGCTGCCCGACGTCGTGGCGCTGTTCGTCAGCGGCTGCTCGTCGCGGGTCTCGCTGCCGGTGTTGTTGTCGAGGTTCGCCGTGGAAAGGCCGGTCGCCCCCGCAGCGGGCGCCCCGGCGGGGAACAGCTCGTTCTCGCGCAGCGGCACGGCCGCGGCGTAGCGGAGCGTCTTCTTCTCTCCCGCGGCGAGGTCGCCGAGGCCGGTCCACTCGACCCGCGTGTACACGCCGAGGGCCAGCGGTCCGGCCGTGCCGTCGGGGTCGACCCGGACGGTGCTGACGCTCGCCGGCTCGCGGCAGAGCCCGGCCGTGTCGGGCAGCGGCCGGGAGTCGAGGCGGGGAGCGCCCGGGTACTCGACCGTGCCGGCGGCGCTGTTGTCGACGCTCGTGCAGCCGAGGAACTCGAGGCCGGCAGGCAGGAAGTCGACGATCGAGAAGCCCGTCGAGCGGCCGACCTCATTGTTCGTGACGGTCAGCGTGTAGGTCGTGGGGTGGTCGTGCACGCCGCGGAGCAGCTCGCCCTCGGGGCTCGAGTCCTCCTTCTTGTCGAGCCTGAACGGCACGAGCGTGGTCGTCGAGCCGCCGGTGGCGCTCACCACGGCAGGGTCGGCGACGGGCGCGCCGGCGGAGTCGAACTTGGGCAGGGTCCGGGGGGCCGAGCTGACGAAGGCGGCGCCCGAGGTCGTCACGACGGCCCCGACGGCGGCCGTGGTCGTGTACGAGTACGTGGAGGCGACGGTGACCCCGGCCTGCAGGTCGGCGACGTTCGACCAGATCAGCTTCGTCGTGCCGTTCGCCAGCCTCACGACGCGGCTCGGCGAGCCGAGGCCGGCGTCCGCCGAGGCGAACGTCGCGCCGGCCGGGATCACGTCGGTCAGGGTCAGGTTGTAGCCGGGCGTCGAGGTCGCGTTCGAGGCCGTGAGCGTCACCGCGACGGCGTCGCCGACGAGGGTGCTGGCCGGCGCTGACTCGGTGAGGGTGACGGCGAGCCCGTCGGCCGCGTGGGCGGCGGTCGGGGCGACCAGGGCCGGGACGGCGAGCCCCGAGAGCACGACGGCGACCGCGAGCAGGAGGCGCCAGAGCGCGCGCGGGAGGGCAGGGGCGACGGGACGGGGCACGGGTGACTCCAGGAGCTCGCCCGGCAGCCGGGCGCGAGGCGCCTCGTCCGCGGGTTCAGTCGCGGGCAGCACCGCCGCGGATCGGGACGCGGCAGTCCTCATTGTGGAGGACCCCCTGGGGGCGGGCAACGAGTCGCGGTCCCCCACTTCGGGGACCGACGGGACCCCGTTCCGGGGGACGCCGCCCGTCCGCACTCCGGCCGCCACAGGTGGGCGCGAGCGGCCCCGGCCGCGGCGGCTAGGGCTCCGTGCCCGGCTCCGGCTGCAGCTCCGGCTGCTCCGGCTGCGGCTCCTCGCGGACGAACCGCGGCCCGTCCCAGCCGTCGCGCGTGACGCGCTCGACGAACTGCGCCACGGGACGCACCCAGCGCGAGCGGTCGCCGTAGAGCGTGCGGTAGAAGACCAGCGCCTCCTCGGTGTCGACGTGCCGCCCGGTGCCGATCACCTCGTAGCGGCCGCCCTTGAAGTGGCGGTAGGTGCCGGGCGCAGGAGGCGCGGGCTCGGCGGAGCGGTCAGGGCCGGCGGCGGAGGGGGTCGCGGTCACCGCACCAGGCTAGGCCCGCGCTGGCCGGCGTCGGTCGTGCCCCCTACGATCGCGGCATGGCACTCCTCCACCAGGCCGAACTCGTCCCGTCGAAGCTCGAGGCCCTCGCGGCCTGGGCGCCGAGCCAGCCGTGGTTCGAGGGCGACCCCGGACCGCTCGAGAAGGTCGCGGCGTTCCGCCTCGACGACCCGGCCGGCGAGGTCGGCGTCGAGGTGCTGCTCGTCCGCGCCGGCGACGGCCCCGTGCTGCAGGTGCCGCTGACCTACCGGGGCGCCCCGCTCGAGGGCGCCGACGCCTTGCTGGTCGGCACGATGCAGCACTCGGTGCTCGGCGAGCGCTGGGTCTACGACGGGTGCGGCGACCCCGTCTTCGTCGCGGCGACCGTCGCGGCCGCGCTCACCGGCGACGGCCAGGCCGACGAGGTGCTGCAGAGGGCCGACGGCGAGCGCGTGCCGCACGAGCAGACGATGGTCGTCGTCGGCAGCGGCACGGCCGGCGCCGAGGTGCCGTCGACCTCGCTGCGGGGCACCCGCGTGGTCGACGGAGCGACCGTGGTCGACGCGGGCTCGTGCACCCTCGTGGTCGCGCGGACCCCCGACGGCGGCGGCTCGCCCGCCTCCCTCGCCGAGGCCGCAGGAGGCGTGCACGACGACACGACGCAGGTCCTGTCCGCGACGTGGCCGGGCCACGACGCCCCGACGACGCTCGCCGTCGTGCTGGTGCACTGACCACCCTCCTCATTCAGGAAGATGGCTCCTGCGTCGTGCACAGGGGGGACCAAGAGGCCTGGATCGTGCACGGATCAGGATCCGTCACGGCACCCTTCCTGAATCGAGTCATGTGCACGAACACGAGCAGGAGGCGCGGTGCAGGCCTTGCCTGCACCGCGCCTCCTGGGCGTACTCGCGGCGCGCTACTTGATCGCGGCGCGGATCTCGCGTGCGGCGTCCGCGACGTCGTCGGCACCGTAGATCGCGGCGCCCGCGACGGCGACCTGGGCGCCCGCGTCCTGCACCGAGCCGACCGTGGCGGCCTTGACGCCTCCGGCGACCGAGAACGGCACGCCCGACGCCTTGCCGGCCTCGAGCAGGGCCTCGAACGTGAAGCCGTCCTCGGCCTGCTCGTCGAGGCCCGCGTGCATCTCGACGAACTCGGCGCCGAGGGCGACGACCTCCTTGGCGCGGGCGGCCTTGTCGTGCACGCCGATCAGGTCGACGACGATTCCCTTCCCGTGCTCCTTCGCGGCCTTGACCGCACCGGCGATGGTGCTGTCGCCCGCGACGCCCAGCACGGTCACGAGGTCGGCGCCGGCCTTGAACGCCTCGCCGGCCTCGAGCTCGCCGGCGTCCATCGTCTTGAGGTCGGCGAACACGACCTTGTCGGGGTGCGCCTCCTTGATCGCGGTGATGGCGCGGAAGCCCTCCGCCTTGATCAGCGGCGTGCCGAGCTCGATGATGTCGACGCTGGGCGCGGCGGCGGCGGCGAGCTCGAGGGCTGCCTCGGTGGTCAGGGTGTCCATGGCGAACTGCAGCTTCATGTGGTGCTCCTTCTTTCGGGGTGGGACGTGTCGGACGAGCAGCCGGGGGCTACTCGAGGTTGGCGTGGCGGGGCCACATGTCGTCGGCGCTCTGGCCGGAGCGCTGCCACAGGGCGTGGAACAGCGCGTCGCCGACGAGCACGACGACCTGCTCGAAGAGGCCGCCGGCGTACTGCGCCGAGGCGGAGCCCGAGCGGTCGAGCTTCTCGGCGGCGGGCACGAGCACGACGGCGGTCGCGACCTCGGCCAGCGGCGAGTCCCCGGCGGTGGTCACGGCGGCGACCCGGGCACCGGCGTCGACGGCGGACTGCGCCGCGCTGACGATGCCGCTCGTCGTCCCCGACCCGCTCGCGGTCAGCAGCACGTCGCCCTCGCCGATCGCGGGGGACGTCACCTCGCCGACCACGTGCACGGTCAGGCCGAGGTGCATCAGCCGCATCGCGGTCATCCGCAGCGCGAGGCCGGACCGGCCCGCGCCGTGCACGAAGACGCGCCCGGCACCGGCCACGAGGTCGGCCACGGCGTCGAGGCCGTCGGGGTCGGTCTCGACGACCGCGCGCACGGCACGGTCCACCTCGGTGCGCACGAGCTCTAGCGCGTCGGCGGTCGAGGAGGCGGTGGCCGAGGAGGCGGGGGAGGTGCTGTCTGCGTCGGGCATGCCCCAAGCCTGCTCCCGTCCACCTCCGGGTGCGCTGCCCGTCGGGGCGGGCCGACCTGCCCGAACGGGTAGGCGGGGCCGTTCGGGTAGGGGCCGGGTAGGGTGGCGCCGTGCCCGACCTGCCGACGCCTCACCTCTCGGGCTCCGGCCTGCCGGCGTCCGGGCCTGCGTCGGCCCCGCCGAGCTCCGGCCCGCCCGCGCCCGACCTGCCGTCGGCCGCCAGCCGGGCCGCCGTCGCCCGGCACGCCCGCACTGTCTCGGAGCTGCTCGACCGGCACGCACTGACGCTGGAGTCGCTGCTCGCCACCCTCCGCTCCGGCCGGCTCGACGACCGTGCCGCCCGCACCGTCGCGATCGAGGTCGCGGCGGCCGCCGTCGTCGAGCTCCGCTCCGAGACGGACGAGCAGCGCGCCTTGCAGCTCGAGCCGGTCGTCGGGGCCTTCGCGCGCCTCCGGGACGACCTGCGCCCCCTCGTCCGCTTCGGCGAGCTCGACGTCCAGTTCGTCGAGCCGCCCGCGACCGGGCGTGCACTGCCGGGCGAGGTGGCCCACGCCGCCAGGACCATCGTGCGGAGCACCGTCCTCGCCCTCGTCGACGACGGCCGCGCCCGACGTGTGCGGATCCAGTGGGACTGCGACGGCCTCAACCTGCTGATGGCGGTGCGGGACGACGGGGCGGGCGAGCTCACCGCGCACGACGACTCGCTGCGGCCGGTCGCGGAGCGGGTCTCCGCCCTCGACGGCACCCTGTCCGTCTCGTCGACGCCCGGGTGGGGATCGGACCTCGCCGTCAGCCTCCCGCTCGACCCGCCGGCCGAGCCCGGGTCGCTCGACGAGGCGGTGTCGCTCAGCCCGCGCGAACGGGACGTGCTGCGGCTGGTCGCCTCCGGGGCCCGCAACCGGGCGATCGCCGAGTCGCTCGGCATCAGCGAGAACACCGTCAAGTTCCACGTCTCGAACCTGCTGCGCAAGGCCGGGGCCGCGACGCGGGCCGAGCTGACGGCGCTGGCTCGCTAGCTCCCCCGGGGCGCCGCTCCGCACCTCCTGAGTCCGCGCCTGCCGCCCTCGAGGCACGCGCCGGACTTTCTCGACGATTTCTGTCAGACCTCGGCGATCTGCGACATTCCTGTAGTGAGGGGGGCAGACATGGACATGACGACGGAGAACGACTCCGACCTCGTCCGACGCACGTCGGGCGGGGACGAGCGGGCGTTGTCGGAGATCTTCGACCGCTGGGCGCCGACGCTGACGCGCTACGCCTGGGCCCTCGCCGACAGCAAGATGGACGTGGAGGAGGTCGTGCAGGACACGCTCGTCACCCTCTGGCGCCGCTCGGCCGAGATCACGCTGCACGACGGGTCGCTGCTGCCGTGGCTGCTCGTCACGTGCCGCAACCACGCGATGAACCTGAGGCGCAAGCGGCAGCGCACCGAGGCGGACGAGCTGCCCGCCGAGCTCATCGCCCCCGCCGACGACGACGCCCAGGAGGCGCGCGAGCGGCTCCGCTGGGTCCGCGCCGAGATCGAGGCGCTCAGCCCCGTGGACCAGCAGATCTGCGAGCTGTGCCTGATCGAGGGCCGCAGCTACGCCGAGGCCGCGAAGCTGCTCGGGCTGAGCGTCGGCGCACTGACACAACGGGTCTCCCGGACCCGGACACGACTGAGGAAGGCGGTGATCCGCGATGGACGTTGAGCCCCCCACCGGAGACGACCTGAACCGCATGCTCGTCTCGATGAAGCAGGACGTGCTGCGCCGTGCCGCCGCCGAGCCCCCCGCACGACGGCGCCCCTGGGCCCGCCGCCACCTCGGCCTGACCCTCGGCCTCGTCGCCCTGCTCGGCGTCGGGGGCGCAGGAGGCGCGCTCGCGCTGGTGCTGCCCTCGCCGTTCCAGGCGTCACCGGCCGCCACCCCCACGAGCACGCCGTCGGCCACGCCGACCCCACGGCCGACGCCCTCGGCCGCTCCGAGCCCGTCGGCCCCGCCCCCGCAGACCGTCCCCGCGCCCGCCACGGGCATCGACTGCGCGACCCTGGGCGACCGCGCGCAGGTGACCTCCCTGGTGCCGGCGGCCCAGCTCGTCACGGTGCCGCTAGGCCTCTGGGGTTCGGGCGACGCCGCCTACCGGCAGGCGGGGGTCCTCGACTGCCGCTGGACCGCCGGGGGCGCAGAGCTCTCGGAGGACGTCGTCGAGATCCGGATCTCGCCCGCGGCCGACCGGGGCAGGGAGTGGATCTCGGGGCTGACGCAGTCCGGCCTGCCCGGCCTGCAGGTGGGCGACGTGTCGGCCGCCCGGTGCGAGGACGACTACGGCACGAGGTGCAACGCCTCGCTGGTGTCGGGTCCGTGGTGGATCGAGCTGTCGTTGGGCGCGACCGTCACCTCCGCCCCCGTGACGACGGAGACGACGCGGACCGCCGCCGCCAGCGTCGTCACGGTCACCGACGCGCTCACGCCGGGTGCGCCCTGGGCCGGCCAGGCCTCGTCGTGGGCAGGGACTTCCTGCGCCGCTCTGCCGTCGGGCCGCACCATGGGCGAGCTCGTGGGCTCGCCCGACATGGGCGACGTCGTGGAGGACGGATGGACGCCTGCGACGGGCATCCGCCAGACCCAGGCGTGGTCGACACGGTGCTCCTGGACGATCGCGCCCTCGGACGGCACGCGGCCGGACGGGTACGTCGGCGGGATGACCGTGGAGTTCGTGTCGGGGAGCGCGTGGGCCTACGGACGGGAGACCGTGCCGGGGACCCCCGTCGAGGTCGCGGGGGCCGACTCGGCCACCCTCGTCTGCTACTCCCACGAGGGAGCCTCCTGCTGGGTGGACCTGGTGTCGGACGGCACGTGGGTCCAGGTGCAGGCGTCCGTCGACCCCGAGGACTCGGGGCTGCTGATCCCGGTGGCCGAGGCGGTCCTCGCCGCCCAGGCCGCCGCCTCCGGACGGGGCTAGTCCGGGCCTGAGCAGCCCCTGCGGGGGCAGTCCCTGCGGGGGCACGGAGACCATCCGGCGCGGGGGCGCCGGACGGGCCGGTCGTCGGGGAGGGACGGTCGGCGAGAGGGGGGAAGACGCGGGAGCGTCGGGTCGAGCACGAGGGGCACCGACCCGCCGCTCCCGTTGTCGCGTGCGCGGTGCGGCAGCGCTCAGCCGCGGTCGAGCGCCAGGGCCTGCGACGCCCCGGCGGCGGCGTCCGCCGCGACGGTCCCGGTCCGCGCGAAGTCGGCCCAGATCTGCCGGACCCGACGCCCGAGGCGGTCGACCTCCGCCCAGTCGGACTCGCCCAGCAGGGCCGACCGGCCCCACGCCTCCTTCGTCCCCAGCAGCAGCGGCAGGTCGGTGATGTGGGCGGCTCCGTAGCGGCTGCCGCGCGGAGCCCAGCTCAGCTCGTACCGCACGGCCCGACCGCCGGAGGCGCGGTGCCGGTCGACGAAGCGGCGCGCGTCGCGTCCGTACACGGCCCCCGTCGTCGCCCGGACGAGCACGCGGCGCACGAGCCCGCCGACGACGGGCAGGCTCGTCAGCACGTCGAGCGGCCGGACGAGGGGCACGTAGAGCCCGGTCTCCTCCGTCGTCGCCCCCATCAGCAGGTCGACGTGCGGGGCGACGTCACGCCAGGCCGCGTCACGGTCCTCCTCGGCGGGCAGGGGGGCGCGGCCGTACTGCGGGCCGAACGGCATGCCGCCGCGCAGCCCGAAGCGCAGGGCCGCGCGCTCGGCGGGGGGCTGCCCCGCGAGCAGCTCCTCGACGGTGGCGTCGGGGTCGGGGGCGCCGACGACCCGCAGCATCGCCCGCGACATCGCGGACCGGCCGCGACCGAGCCCCAGCGGGGCGCTCTGCACGATCGCCCGGCGGAACAGCCCGCGCGCCCCGTCGCTGATCATGAGGTGGGCGATCGAGTCGCCGCCCGACGACTGCCCGAACAACGTCACGGTGTCGGGGTCGCCGCCGAACGCGTCGATCGTGTCGTGCACCCAGCGCACCGCCTCGAGCTGGTCGAGCAGCCCGAGGTTCGACGGCACCCGGTCGCCGTCGCCGAGGAACCCGAGGACGCCGAGCCGGTAGGTCACCGCGACCACGACGACGCGCTGCTCGACGACGAACGAGCGCGGGTCGTAGACGCCGAGGTCGCCTGCGCCGTTGACGTAGGCACCGCCGTGGATCCACACCATGACGGGCAGCCGCTCCCCCGGGGCGAGGTCGGCGGGCAGCGTGATCGACAGCGCCTGGCAGTGCTCGGAGTCGACCATGCCGCGGGCCGCGTCGTCGAAGAGCACCTGCATCGCGGGCGACGCCAGCTGCGGCGAGGCAGGCGCGCGCTCGAAGGCGAGGAACGGCACCGGCTGGCCGTCGTCGCCGACCGCAGGAGGCGCGGGCCGGGGAGCCTCGAAGCGCTCGGCCACCGCGTACGGCACGCCCAGCACCCTCACCACGTCGCCGTCGACGCGCCCGACGACCGTGCCGACCCGCGTCTCGAAGGTGCGGGTCTCCGCCGCGGGGGTCGTGGGGGTGCGGGTCTCGGGTGCGCTGCTCACCGGCTCACGCTACGCGCGCCTCCTGCGCCCACGTGCGCCGGCCCCGACGAGCTCCGACTGCGAGACCCAGCGAAACCGCGCAGACCCCTCGGCGCGCACGAGGGTCCGCGCGGGTTCGCGGGGACTCGACCTGATCGCAGGCGGAAGCCGCAGGAGGCGCCGCTCACGCCGGCAGCAGCACCTCCGCCGCCGAGCGCCGCACCGACTCCGTCAGCGTGTCGAGCAGCCGCGACGACAGGGCCCAGCGCTGCCAGTACAGGGCGAGGTCGACGTGCTCGCCGGGCGCGAGCTCGACCAGCGACCCGTCGGCGAGCAGGTCGAGGCACTGCGCCTCGGGCAGCAGCCCCCAGCCGAGGCCGAGCCGGGCGGCGCGGGCGAAGTCGGCCGACGACGGGACGAACGTGCGCGGCGGCCGCGGGTCGTAGCCGAGCGAGGCCCGGAGGAACCCCCGCTGCAGCTGGTCCGACCGGTCGAAGTCGAGCATCGGCGCGGCGTCGACGCGGCCCATCGTCGGCACTCCCCCGAGCCACCGGTCGACGAAGCCGGGGCTCGCGACCGCGCGGTACCGCATCAGCCCGAGCGGCTCGGACGAGCAGCCCTGCAGCGGCTCCCGCGTCGACGTGACCGCGGCGAGCACCGTGCCCGAGCGCAGCAGCGAGGTCGTGTTCTCCTGGTCCTCGCGGTGCAGGTCGAACACGGCGCCCACCTCGGGCGGCAGGGCGGCGAGCGCCTCGAGGAACCAGGTCGCGAGCGAGTCCGCGTTGACCGCGACGGCGATCGACGTGCCGAGCCCGCCCGGCCCGCCGGCGCCTCCTGGACCGCCCGCGCCGGCGCCCAGCTCGACCGCGGCGTCGTCGGCGAGCAGCTGCACCTGCCGGGCGTAGCGCAGCACCACGTCGCCGGCCGCGGTCGTTACGACGGGCGTGGTGCGCTGCACGAGCACCTGTCCCGCGG
Organism: Frigoribacterium sp. CFBP 13729; assembly: GCF_014841875.1. NCBI lineage: Bacteria > Bacillati > Actinomycetota > Actinomycetes > Micrococcales > Microbacteriaceae > Frigoribacterium > Frigoribacterium sp. CFBP 13729. The sequence goes on from NZ_JACYUR010000003.1 coordinate 225,083, forward strand.
TGCGCTCGAGCTGCTTGATGCGCTGCGAGACGGCCGACTGCGTCATGTGCAGCCGCTGGGCCGCCGCCTCGAAGGTGCCCTCGTCGACGAGGGCGCGGAGGGTCACGAGGTGCTCCGAGGCGAAGGTGATCATCAGCAGAGCTTATGCAGCATCACGAACATGAGCTAGAGAGATGCGGTGACTGCTCCCTAGCGTCGGGGCGTGACCTTCTCCTCCCTCCTGCTGCCCGCCCTGTTCGGCATGGGCACCGGCCTCGCCCTCATCGTCGCGATCGGCGCCCAGAACGCGTACGTGCTCAAGGTCGGCCTGCAGGGCGTCAACCGGGTGATCCTCCCCGTCATCGCCGTCTGTGCGGCGAGCGACGCGGTCCTGATCATCGCCGGGGTGGCCGGCGTCGGAGCCCTGATCGCGGCAGCCCCGCAGGCCCTCGTGGTGGTCCGGATCGTCGGGGCCGCGTTCCTGCTCGTCTACGCGGGGTTCGCCGCGAAGCGGGCGATCCGGCCGTCCGGGGCCCTCCAGGCCGAAGGAGGGGCGGTGCAGCCGAGCAGGAAGACCGCCGTCGTCACCGTGCTCGCCCTCACCTGGCTGAACCCCCACACCTACCTCGACACGATCGTGTTCCTCGGCTCGGTGGCGAACCAACAGCCGGGCGACCTCCGCTGGTGGTGGGCGGGCGGGGCCATCGCGGGCAGCTTCCTGTGGTTCGCGGTGCTGGGCCTCGGCTCGCGCCTCCTCAAGCCGTTCTTCGCGAAGCCGTCGTCGTGGCGCGTGCTCGACGGCCTGATCGCCGTGGTGATGACGGCGCTGGGGCTGCGCCTGCTGCTGGGGGCGTGATGTCTGTCCGCCGAACGAACGGCGCCCGACCCGTTGTTTTGAACTATTCAAGAAAGCGCGCTAGGGTGGTGCTCACGCCGACGGAGACGAGCACCTCGCCCTCACCCGACCGGCGGTGCTCGTCTCCCTGAACGAGGAGGCCCCCATGGACCGCACCGCATCGACCACCCCCGCCCAGCCGTTCCCGCTCGGCGGCCGCTACGTCAGCACCACCCGCCGCGACGAGCCGATCGGCTCGTACGTCTCGACCGCGCACCGCGACACGGTCACCATCGGCGCGTACGTCTCGCCGTCGGTGCAGCGCACCTCGCTCGGCCGGTACGTCCGCGCCCAGCTCAGCGCGCTGAGCACCCGCACCTCGACGGTGCGCACGCACACCGGCTCGATCGTCCTCGGCCGCTAGGCCCTGGCAGCGGCTCCGAGCGCCACCGGGCACGCCGGGTCGGCCCCCACGAGCTGACGGAGGGCGACCTGCGCCGCACGGTCCACGACGAACGACCCCGCCCGGACGACGGCACCGCACGCATGCGGTGACCTCGTCCCGGGCGGGGTCGTCGTGCGTCGCGCGGGCCTTCCCGCGCGACGGCCGACGCGGTCGCTAGACCGCGTCCGAGCCGGTCACGCCGGTGCCGCTCGTGCCGGTGCCGTCGGTCGGTGCGGGGCCGCCGCCCGCACGCGGGACGCTCTCCGTGCCGTCGTCCTCCGACGAGTCGTCGTCGGCGACCGCTCCCTCCGCGTCGCGGAAGGCGCCCTGCTGGCCGAGGGGCGAACGACCGTCGGCCTCGACGCCCGAGCCTGCGTCGAGGTCGGTCCCGGTCGTCGCCTCGTCGTCGTGCGCGTTCGTGCTGTCGCTCATGTCTGGCCTCTCGCTCGTGTCGTCCCGCAGGGTCGCCCTCGGTGTCGAGGTGCTGCGGCCACTCCACTCTGGCCCGGAGGCGCGGGCCGGGACCCAGGGAGGCGGACCTGGCCCCCGGGAGGCAGGCGGGCTAGTGCCGGGCGAGGAACGCCAGCGTGCGCTCCGTGAGCAGCGCGGCCGCCTCCGGCCGGTACGCCGCCAGCGACGAGTCGGCGAAGAGGTGCTCGCTGCCGGGGTAGGTGAACACCTCGGCGTCGGCCGTGGCGTCGTCGGCCCGCAGCTGGGCCACGAGCTCCCGGGCGGCGTCGAGGTCGCCCTCGTCGGCGAAGAAGGGGTCGTGCTCCATGCCGTGCACCTGCAGGGCGAGGCCGGACGGCCAGGTGCCGAACTCGGCGGCGGGCACGCAGGCGTGGAAGAAGAGCGCGCCGCGGGCACCGGGACGCGACTGCGCCAGGTGCTGCGCGGGCAGGACGCCCAGCGAGAAGCCGGCGTACACGACGTCGGCGTCGAAGTCGGCGGCCGAGCGGACCCCGCGGGCGGCGACCTCGCCGACGCCGAGGCCGTGCACGAACTCGAGGCCCTCGTCGATCGAGTCGAAGGTGCGGCCCTCGTACAGGTCGGGCGTGTGCACGACGTGGCCCGCGGCCCGCAGCGCGTCGGCGAAGGCGACAACCCCGCGGGTCAGGCCCTGGGCGTGGTGGAACAGGACGACCTCGGTCACGGCTGCGCGCCTCCTCGACTGCCGTCGGCCCGGTGCGCGACGGTCGTCACGACCCTAGCCCGAGCCCGGGAGCCCGCCGTCAGCGGTGGAGGCGGCGGCGACGACGTGCGGGACGGTCGGCGGAGAAGAGCGGGACGACGGGCGCGAGCGGCCGGTCGTCCGGGTCGGTCGCGTCCGACGACGACGCGTCCTCGGTCAGGTGGCTCGTCTCCGTGTCCGCGTCGTCGTCGATCACGAGCCCGGCGATCTCGGCGCCGAGGGGGACGAGGTCCTCGAGGGACGCCACCAGCCGGAGACGGTCGTCGCCCTCGCGGTCACGGCGGACGACGGGCGACGCGTCCCGACGCCACAGCACGTAGCCCTTCACGGGCGCTCGCCCTGCACGCAGCGGCCTCGACGGTGGTGTCCTGTCACGACGATTTGCCCCCTCGGCCGTCCGCTCGCGCGGGGCCCTCTGATCCGGTGACGACGACCCTACGCCGCCCGGCCGCGCTGCGGCCGCGTGCTGGGGCATGCTGGCCTCACCCCGGCCGCACCCAGGCCGCGCGCCGAGGCTCGACGACACCCGTTGCACAGCGTGCAGGACGGTGTCCGGAGGGCCCTCACAGGCGAGTAGCCTGACACGGGCGGAGGAACCAGCCGCCTGCAGATCGGGGTCACCGGCGACCTCCGCCACGAACCGAGCACCCCGCAGGAGCACCCTCATGTCCGACGACCGCACCTCCGACGCGCACGTCACCCGGCCCCACGTCGTCGTGGTCGGCGGCGGCTTCGCCGGCATCGCCACGATGCGCGCCCTCAAAGACGCCGACGTCGACATCACGCTGATCGACCGGCACGTCTACAACATGTTCCAGCCGCTCATGTACCAGGTCGCGACCGGCGGCCTCAACGCCGGCGACGTCACGTACTTCCTCCGCAGCCTGCGCTCGAAGCAGTCGAACGCCGACTTCCGGCACGGGCTCCTCACGACCGTCCGGGCCGACGAGCGCGTCATCACGCTCCGCGACGGCGAGGAGATCTCGTACGACGCGCTCGTCCTCGCGAACGGCGTCAACACGAGCTACTTCGGCACCAAGGGCGCCTACGAGTTCGCGTACTCGATGTACTCCCGCTCGCAGGCCCTCCGCATCCGCGACGAGCTCTTCACGCAGCTCGAGAACGCGGCGGCGTCGCAGGGCAGCGGCGAGGTGCGGGTCGTCATCGTCGGCGGCGGCGCGACCGGCGTCGAGATGGCCGGGGCGCTGGCCGAGCTGCGCGACCAGGCCCTCAAGGACGCCTACCCCGAGATCGACGCCTCGAGCATCACGATCACGCTGGTGCACCGCAGCGGCGAGCTCCTCAAGCCGTTCGCGCCGCGCCTCCGCCGCTACGCCGCCAAGGTGCTGCGCAAGCGCGGCGTCGACCTGCGGCTCGACACCGGCGTCGACGAGGTCACGCCCGACGGCGTGCACACCACGTCGGGCGAGTTCATCCCGGCCGAGCTCGTCGTCTGGGCGACCGGCGTCGCCGCGCACGCCGAGGTCGCCGCGTGGGGCGTCCCGCAGACCCACGGCGGCCGCATCCAGGTCAACGACGACCTCACGGTCAAGGGCCTCGACCGCATCTGGGCCGCCGGCGACATCGCGGCCACCGACGAGGCCCTCGCCCAGCTCGCCCAGCCGGCCATCCAGGGCGGCGAGCACATCGGCGAGCAGATCGAGCGCCTCCTCGCCGGCAAGCCGTCCACGCCCTTCAAGTACCACGACAAGGGCACGATGGCCACCGTCGGCACGAACGCGGCCGTGGTTCAGCTGCCGAACGGCTTCACGATGACCGGACCGGTCGCCTGGCTGCTCTGGGTCTTCGTGCACATCACGAGCCTGCTCGGCAACGGCAACCGCCTGTCGACGCTGACCCACTTCTTCGTCCGCTACATGTGGGCCCTGCGCAAGCGCGCCATCCCGATCGTCGGCGACGTGCGCCCGGTCCGCCCGAACGGCGACCGCGCCCCCGAGAAGTGGCAGACCGAGAAGGCCGAGTAGCCCGGCCGCTCGCCCCGTCTGCTCGCAGCGACGGACCTGCCCCGACACCGCCGAGTGAACGGGACACCGCCCACTGAGGCGGTGTTGCGCCCACTCGGTGGTGTCAGGCCACGAGACCGAGGAGGCGCGGTGCCGGTCGGACCGACACCGCGCCTCCTGCAGGTCCCGGGCTCAGCCCAGGTGCACCACGGGGCCGCTCGGGAGCAGCTCCTCCTTCGTGCCGCGGATCATGAAGAACGAGATCGGCGCGGCGACGAACGCGGCCACCGCGGCGGCGACGAACGCCGCCGAGTAGCCGTCGACGAGCGCTCCGAGCCCGCCCGCGGCGCTGCCGGCCACGGCCGACGCGTACAGGTTCGTGTAGACGGCGAGCCCGATCGAGCCGCCGATCTGCATCATCGCGTTCGAGGTGGCGCTGGCCGCGCCGGCCTCGTGCGGAGCGACCCCGGCGAGCGCGAGGTTCTGCATCGGCACGAAGATGCCGGCCAGGCCGACGCCCATCACGATCAGCGGGGGCAGCACGTGCGTCGCGTACCCGCCGTCAGCCGTGATGAACGACAGCCAGAAGAGGCCGGCGGCGGCCACGATCGGTCCGACGATCATGAGGAGGCGCGGCCCGATCACCGGCAGCAGCTTCGTCAGGATCGGGGCCATCACCATGATGACGAGCGTCATCGGCAGGGTCGCGAGACCGGCCTCGAGCGGGCCGAAGCCCAGCACGATCTGCAGGTGGAACGTCAGGTAGAGCAGGGCGCCGATCATGACGCTGCCGACGATCAGCTGCACGAGGAACGCTCCGCCGCGCACGCGGTTCGTGAGCACGCCGAGGGGCAGGAGGGGGTGGTCGCTGCGCTTCTGGACGAGGACGAACAGGGCGAGCAGGCCCGCGCCGAGGGCGATGAAGCCGATCACGACGGGGCTGCCCCAGCCGTCCTCGGCCTGGGTGAAGCCGTAGACCAGCGACGCGAGGCCGAGGGCAACGACGACCGTGCCGACGACGTCGAGCCGGTTGTCGCCCTCGGCCTTGCTCTCGCGCACGACGAGCGCGGCGGCGACGATCGCGACGATCACGATCGGCACGTTGACGAGGAGGCACCAGCGCCAGCTGACGAACTCCGTGAGGACGCCGCCGAGCACGAGGCCGACGGCCGCGCCGGCACCCGAGATCGCGCCGAAGACGGCGAAGGCGGTGTTGCGCTCGCGTCCGCGCGAGAAGGTCGTGGTGAGCACGGCGAGGGCGGCCGGCGCGAGCAGCGCGGCGAAGACGCCCTGCAGCGCACGGGCGGTGACGAGCAGCTCGCCGGTCGAGACGAGCCCGCCGAAGGCCGACGCGGCGCCGAAGCCGACCATGCCGACGATGAAGGTGCGCTTGCGGCCCCAGAAGTCGGCGATGCGGCCGCCGAGCAGCAACAGGGCGCCGAAGGCGAGGGCGTAGGCCGTGACGACCCACTGACGGTTCTCGTCCGAGAGGCCGAGCTCGGCCTGGGCCTGGGGCAGGGCGATGTTGACGATGGTGCCGTCGAGCACGACGACGAGCTGCGCGAGCCCGACGATCACGAGCACCCACCAGCGGCGGGCGGACGCCGGTGCGTCGGACGGAGGTGCGGTCTGGTGCGACCCGGTGGCGGGCCGTGCTGCTGAGGTGGTCACTGTTCTCCTGGTTCTGGTGCCCTGAGTCTCGGGGCGCTCCACGACGGGCGGCCGTCGTGGACCCCGCGATACTACCTACTAGTTGGTTGGCTTCGGAAGGGGCTATCGTCGGCGCATGGCCTACGACGCGGACGAGACGCGCCGCCGCATCCTCGCGGCGGCCACGGCGGAGTTCGCCGAGCACGGCCTCGCCGGCGCCCGCGTCGACCGGATCGCCGCGGCGGCCGCCTGCAGCAAGGAGCGCCTCTACGCCCACTACGGCGACAAGGAGTCCCTCTTCACCGCGGTGCTGAACGCGTCCTTCGCCCACCTCGGCGAGGCCGCCTCGGCCGACTTCGCCTCCGTCGAGGACTTCGCGGTCGCCGTGTTCGACCACCTCGTCGACAACCCCGCCAACCAGCGCCTCCTCGCCTGGGCCCGGCTCGAGCAACGGCACGACTGGGCGGCGTCGTTCGGCGTCCTCGAGAGCGTGCGCGCCACCTCCGTCGGCCACCTCGAGCGCCTCGTCGGGGCCGCCGGGTCGACCGACGCCTCGGCCGCGTCGGCCCCGTCGGCGGAAGCGCCGCCCTGGGCGCCCGACGACCTCTTCGCCCTCGTGCTGGCGATCGCGTCGGCGTGGGTGCAGCTGCCGGGCCTGCCGGACGACCAGCCGCGGACGCCCGACGTCGCCGCCCAACGCGCGATCGTGCGCATGGCCGTGGGGCGCCTCCTCGACTGACGTCCCACGCCCTCGCGTACGGGTCAGCGCCCGTCGACCACCGTCCGGGCGAACCCGGCCGTCCGCTCGCGCAGGCTGAGCACCCGCTGCTCGACGGCGGCGGCGACGTCGAAGCCGAGGTACGCGGGCGGCGGCGGTCGGTGCGCGTTGGCGCTGCACTCGAACCCGGCGCAGACGAGCGTCCCGACGGTGTCGCCGTTGCGCCCGGCAGCACCGGCCCGCTTCGCGCTGAAGAACGCGACCGGAGCCGGCAGGGTCACGTCCTGGCACCAGCTGCACTGGGCTCGGGACCGGGTCGTGGCCTCCGCCTGGCGCAGCACGAGGCCGACCGGCTCGCCGTCGACGGGCACGACGACGTAGGCGCGGCGGGGCAGCTTCGGGTCGCGCCAGCCGACGAACTCGAGGGAGTCCCAGTCGAGGGCGTCGAGGTCGGGCGGGAGCACGAGGTCGGAGGCCTCCTTGCGCGAGGCGTTCGCGAAGGAGGCGCGGAGGGCGGAGGCGGTCAGGGGCAGCATCAGGGGTTCACCAGTCGGTAGGGGTGCTCGGGCACCGGGCCGCGCGCACCTGCCCCGGCCCGGCCAGGACGTGCCCCCACGACGAGTGGTCAGTTCCGGTCGTTCCCGCGACGGGGAAGGACGAGAAGTGACCACTCGACGGCGGGCAGGCCCGTCAAGGGGGGAGGAGGCGCGCGCACGACGGCGCACACGAGCGGTGATCAGGGGAGAGAGGGGGGTGTCGACTGTGCGACTACCTGCCGCCGGCGGAGGATGCGCCGACGACCTCCTGACGCCCCGAGGGCTGCGCGACTGCGGTGATGATCACGCGTCGACGATACGTCTCGTGCCGGGCTGCGTCCACCCCGGGGCCCGCGGCCCGGCCTGTCGGGCCGCCGCGTCGCTGGCCCACCGCTGCGACAGGCCTCAGGGATCCCGTCGAGAGGCCCTTTCGGCCCGGCACGTCCGGCTGCCAGGATGACCGACATGCTGCTCTCGACGGTCCGGTTCCCCGCCTCCTACGACCTCGTCTGGAGCCTCGCCCTGGGCGTGGTCGCACTCGGGTTCGTCGCGGTCGTGGTGCTCGTGGTGGTGAACGTCGTCCGCGCCCGGCGGAACGGCATCAGCCCGCTGACCTCGCAGGTCGACCTCGCAGCCCGGCTGCTGCAGTCACGGGCTCTGCAGCCCGACCGCTCTCTCGACGATCGGCTCGTCGAGCTCGACGATCTCGCCGCACGCGGCGTCATCAGCACGGACGAGCACCGCGAGGCCCGCGCCGCCGTGCTCCGCGGCGACCGCAGCTAGCGGACCGGCCCGACCGCCCACAAGCCCTGACCTCAGCCCTGCGCGTCCGCCCCGGCGCCGACCCGCTCGTCGTACTCGGCCCAGGCGCCGGAGACCTGCCCGAAGTGCGCGATCGACCACTCCTCGAGGGCGCGCAGCGGCGTCCGGAGCGTCTCGCCCGCCTCCGTCAGCTCGTAGACGACGCGTGGCGGGACCTCGGCGAAGACGGTGCGGGTGACGAGCCCGTCGCGCTCGAGCCCCCGGAGGGTCTGCGTCAGCATCTTCTGCGAGATGCCCTCGATGCGCCTCCGGATGTCGGAGAAGCGCAGCGGGCCCGTGCCGAGGGAGCCGACGACGAGCACCGTCCAGCGGTCGCCGATGCGGTCGAGCAGACGGCGAGACGGGCAGCCCGCGGCGTACGGGTCGAGCGGGGGCGGACCGCCCGCGGGAGGAGCGGGAGCGGCTGCCGGGGCAACGTCCGAGGGGGTAATGGTTACCAAAAAGTGCCTACTTCCCATCAGTGACCAATGGACCTAGCGTAGCCGCGAAGCCCCACGGACAGAAGAACCAGAAGGAGAACGCCATGACCCGCATCACCGTCGTCGGAGGGACCGGCTACGCCGGCAGCGCGATCGTCGCCGAGGCCGCGCGCCGCGGACACGAGGTCGTCTCGGTCAGCCGCAGCGTGCCCGCCGAGGAGGCCCGCGTCGAGGGCGTCCGCTACGAGACCGGGTCGCTGGTCGACGCCGACGTGCGCGCCCGCGCCGTGGCCGACGCCGAGGTCGTCGTCTCGAGCCTCTCGCCCCGCGGCGAGCTCGACGGACGCATCGTCGAGGTCGACCGCGAGCTCGCGGCCCTCGCCGAGCAGCACGGAGCCCGTTTCGTCGTCGTCGGCGGCTACAGCTCGCTGCGCCTCGAGGAGGGCGGACCGCGCCAGGCCGAGACCGGCCAGATCCCGCCGGAGTACGCCGGCGAGGCGCTGCAGATGAACGAGGTGCTCGGCGAGCTGCTCGCCAGCGCCGGGTCGCTGGACTTCACCTTCGTGTCGCCCGCGATGCAGTTCGGCGCCTACGCGCCCGGCGAGGCGCTGGGCCGCTACCGCGTCGGCGGCGAGGTCGCGTTCACCGACGAGGCCGGCGTCTCCGCCGTCAGCGGCGCCGACTTCGCGCTCGCGATCGTCGACGAGCTCGAGACGCCGGCGCACCGCCGCGAGCACATCTCCGTCGCGTACTGACGCGAGCCGCGTCGAGGACGCGAGGGACGACGGAGGCGCGGGTCAGGATCACCTGGCCCGCGCCTCCCCCGCGTCCCCGCTCAGGCGAGCGGGTCGGACGGGATGCCGAGCAGGTCGGCGCTCCGCTCCCACAGGTCGCGCATCAGGTCGCGGTCGCCGGCCTGCGCCGCGACACGGCCCGGCGCGCGGAGCCGGTCGAAGTAGTTGCCGCTCGGCGCGGGCACCGTCGGCGCCGCCGCGAGCCGCACCAGGGGCTCGGCGCCCTGTTCGGTCGACACGGCCGCGCGCTTGGCGAAGGTGGCGACGGGGCCGTTCCCGCCGAAGCCCGAGGCGACGAAGCCGGGGTGGAACGCGAACGCGTCGACTCCCGTGCTGCCGAGGCGACGGGCGAGCTCGCGGGTGAACAGGATGTTGAGCAGCTTCGAGGTGCCGTAGGCGCGGAACCCGCCGTACCAGCGCTCGTGGTCGCCGTCGAGGTCGGCTAGGTCGACCCGGCCGAAGAGGTTGCCGGCGCTCGAGGTCTGGACCACGCGGACGGTGCCCGGCGCGTGGTCGGCCGCCGTCTCGACCATGCGCGGCAGCAGCAGCGAGGTCAGCAGGAACGGCGCCAGGTGGTTGCCCTGGAACGTCAGCTCGAACCCGTCGGAGGTGCGCTGACGCTCCGCGATGGTGGCCCCGGCGTTGTTGGCGAGCACGTGGATGCGGGGCAGGTCGGCCAGGAGCTGGTCGGCGAGGGAGCGCACCGAGGCGAGGTCGGCGAAGTCGGCGAGGTAGGCGGTGCCGCCGACCTCGTCGGCGACCGCGCGGGTGCGCTCCGGGTTCCGGCCGACGACGGCGACGGTGGCGCCGAGCTCCGACAGCGCACGGGCGGCCTCGCGGCCGATCCCGGAGCTCGCTCCGGTGACGACGACGGCGCGGTCGTCGAGGCGGCCAGGGGCAGGGAGGGTGACGGACATGTCCTCGACGGTAGACCGTGACCGCCTGGGGGCGTCGTGCACGATCCCCGCGCCCGCTCGTCCGGGTGCCTGACCGGGCCCTGACCAGGCCCTGGCCGGGATGCGGACGGGCCCCGGTCCGAGCGCGTACCGTCCACCGGGTCGAAGGCGTCACCATGCGTCTTCACCGGCCGGTGTTGCTCTGCTCCCCTGCCCGTGAAGCTCAGATGCGGACAACATCGACCCGGGCACGGCCACCTGCGTGGTGGTCGTGCCCTCTCTCTGCCCCCGCCCGCTGTGCGATCCCCGCGGCTCGGGGCCCCGTGGATCCGCGCACACCCGTCGGCTCGCAGAGGGGTCTGCGCGGGTCCGAGGGGTCTGCCGCAGTCCCGGAGCGTGCGCCGGCACGCCGCGGGCACGGCAGACTGGCCCGCATGCGCAAGGTGCTGGTGCTCGGCGGGACGGGGTGGCTCGGCCACGAGATCGCGCGGCAGGCGGTGGCCGACGGAGCCGACGTCACCTGCCTCGCCCGAGGCAGCGCAGGAGGCGCCCCCGACGGAGCAGCGCTGGTCCGGTCCGACCGCACCCGCCCCTGCGCCTACGACGCGGTGACCCGCGTCGACCACGAGTGGGACGAGGTCGTCGAGCTCGCGACGCCGCCCGACCTCGTCGAGGGAGCGCTCGACGCCCTGGCCGCACGTGCCCGGCACTGGACCCTCGTCTCGTCCGTCAGCGTCCACGCCCGCGACGACGAGCCCGGCGCCGACGAGTCCGCCGAGCTCGTCGCGGTCGGCGAGCGCCCCGACGACGCTGCTCCCGACCTCTATGCGCAGCAGAAGGCCTGGGCGGAGCGCACCTCCGCCGCCCGGCTGGGCGACCGCCTCCTCGTCGTCCGGCCCTCGCTCGTCGTGGGTCCGGGTGACCCGAGCGGCCGGTTCGGCCACTGGCCGGCGCGGATGCTGCGCGGCGGCCGCGTGCTGGTGCCCACGACCGAGGGACGCTGGGCGCAGGTGATCGACGTGGCCGACCTCGCGGCGTGGGTGGTGCGGGCGGGCCGTGATCGCCTCCTCGGCCCGGTCACCGCTGCCGCAGAGCCGGTGCCCCTGGCCGACGTGCTCGAGGAGGCGCGGGTCGCGGCCGGCACCGACCCCGAGCTCGTGCCGGTCGACGACGCCTGGCTGCTCGAGCACGACGTGCGGTGGTGGGCGGGCCCCCGGTCGCTGCCGCTGTGGCTGCCGCTCGAGGCGTCCGGCTTCGCGCGGCGCGGCACGGCGGCGTTCCGTGCCGCCGGCGGCACGACGCGCCCCCTAGCCGAGACGATGCGACGCGTGCGTGACGACGAGCTGACGCGCGGGGTCGACCGTCCCCGCCGTGCCGGCCTCGCCCCCGACGAGGAGGCGGCGCTGCTGCGCGAGCTCGCCCGCTGACCCAGCCCGGCCGCGCAGCTCGCGCCTGCACCCCTCGGACCCGCGCGCACCCTCGAGCGCGCCGACGGGTCTGCGCGGGTTCGAGGGTCTGTGCGCGTCAGCCGCGGCCGCCATGCACCCCGGAGTGGACCGTGCCCCCGTCGTGTCGGGGTGTTTAGTCCACTCCGGGGTGCATCGTGCCGCTGCGCGGCGCCCGAGCGTTCCCTGGCAGGGCGCGTCACGCCTCCGACGCCGTCCGTAGGGTCGGGCCATGACCACACTCGCCATCATCGGCGCCGGCCAGGGCCTCGGCCTGGCCGTCGCCCGCCGCTTCGCCCGCGAGGGCCTCAGCATCGCGTTGATCGCCCGCGACCAGGCCCGGGTCGACGAGCTCGCCGCGACCCTCGTCGCCGAGGGCCACACGGCCGCCGGCTTCGTCGCCGACGTGCGCGACCGCCCCTCCCTCGTCTCCGCGCTCGAGCAGGCCGCCTCCCGCCTCGGCCCGATCGAGGTGCTGCAGTACAGCCCCCTCCCCGCCAAGGAGTTCATGCGCCCCGTGCTCGAGACCGTCGCCGACGACCTCGTCGGCCCGGTCGAGTTCTCGATCTACGGCCCGGCGACGGCGGCGCACCAGGTGATCCCGGGGATGCGCAGCATCGGCGGCGGCACGCTCCTCTTCGTCAACGGCGCCAGCGCGGTGCGTCCGCGCGACGGCGTCACGGGCACGGCCGTCGCGTTCGCGGGCGAGAGCGCCTACGCCGAGCTGCTTCACGGCGCCCTGGCGTCCGAGGGCATCCACGTCGGACAGCTGATCATCCCGCTCGGCATCGGCGGCGGCGACCCGGCCCACGAGCCGGACGTGCTCGCCGACACCCTGTGGACGATGCACGCCGAGAAGGGCGACTTCCGCGTCTACGCGGCGCCGCTGCCCGACTGACGCGGGCCCCCGGCCCTGGGGCGAAGGAGGCGCGATGCCCGTCGGGCGCCGCGCCTCCTGCCGTCCTGCCAGCTGCAGGCGTGGCCTCTCCCCCGCACCACGCACGTGCCGCACCTCCACAGGGGCACCAGCAGGGCACCCCGCGCGCCGGGACGTCGTCGTAGCGTCGAGGTGCGCCTCGCGGTCAGCCCCGCGGCGGCGCGAGCGGCCGCCGCCCGGTCGGCCGCTCCCCCGACGACCGAGGAGCACCCGTGCAGATCGTCCCGAAGAAGCCGACCGTCAAGAACCCGTCCGAGCAGTTCACCGGCGACGTCTGGCTCGACGCGATCGCGTCGCCGCAGCAGGAGGGCGACCGGATGACGGTCGTGAAGGTGCGGTTCCTGCCCGGGGCCCGCACGGCCTGGCACTCGCACGCGAGGGGTCAGACCCTGCACGTCACCGAGGGCGTCGCGCTGCTCGGCTCACGCGACGGCACCGTGATCGAGGCGCTGCCGGGCCAGACGGTCTACACGCCGCCCGGCGAGGAGCACTGGCACGGCGCCACGCCCGACGACTACATGGAGCACCTCGCCATGATCGAGTCGGCCGACGACCCGTCGACCACCACGACGTGGCTCGAGCACGTGTCGGACGACGACTACCGGCGCCCGTAGGCCGAGCAGACCCGAGGCCCGAGACCGAACCCGAACCCGCAGGCTTTCAGTCCCCGTCGGCCGCCTCGCCGAGCGCCTCGCCGGTCGGGTCGTTCGGGGCGGCGACGCCGACGGGCGCACCCTGCCAGCTCACGACCGTCCAGCCGGCGACCGGCGAGCCCGAGACCTCGATGACGCCCGTGTTCTCCATCTCGGTGCTGGTCGTGAACTCGGGGTCGACGTTGAGCGCGCGGCCGCCGAGCCAGACGCGGGTGGCGGCGCCGTGGCCCACGACGACCACGGTGGCGTCGTCGTCGTGCAGCGCGACGACGTCCGCGATCGCGGCGTCGAACCGCCCGAAGAACGCGTGGCCGTCCGGGGCGCCCGGGGCCGAGGCCGTGAGGTCTCCCCCTGCCCAGGCGACCAACGGCAGGACATAGCCGCGCAGCGCCTCCTCGTCGGTGCGGTCCTCGAGGTCGCCGGCCTCGATCTCGTGCAGTCCGTCACGGACGACGACGTCGAGCCCGAGGCGGGCGGCGAGGGGGGAGGCGGTCTGCTGGGCACGGACGAGCGTCGACGCGTAGACGGCGTCGATCCGGTCGTCGCCCAGCGTCCCGGCGAGGGCCTCGGCCTGTTCGCGACCGAGGTCGGTGAGGTCGGGGCCGGGGGCCGCGCTGGAGACGGCACCTGCGGCGTTGGCGGTGCTCTGGCCGTGTCGGACGAGGAGGATGCGCACGTCGTCGAGTCTTCCACGGCACGGATGTGACGGAAGTCCCAGGGGCCGGGTCGCGGCACCCGACCGTCACCTCCTGGTCACCGTCCGTCCATCCCAGGCCGCGGCGGCAGGCCGCGACATCAGCGACCATGGGATCGATGGACCAGACCGGCGACAGCCCGCAGGAGGCGCCCCCGCGCCCCGGCACCGCGGCCGAGGTGCTCCGCGCCTTCGCCGTGCTCGGCGTCACGTCGTTCGGCGGCCCGGTCGCGCACCTCGGCTTCTTCCGTGCCGACCTCGTCGAGCGCAGGCGCTGGCTCGGCGATGCCGACTACGGCGACCTCGTCGTGCTGGGGCAGTTCCTCCCCGGTCCGGCCTCGAGCCAGGTCGGCTTCGGCCTCGGCCTGCTGCGCGCCGGCCCGGTCGGCGCCCTCGCCGCGTTCGCAGCCTTCACCCTCCCGTCGGCCCTCCTCATGCTCGCGGTCGCCTCGGGCGTCGGATTCCTCGAGGGTCTGGTGGGTGCCGCGCTCGTGTCGGGCCTCACGATCGGCGCGGTGGCGATAGTCGCGCACGCCGTCGCGGGGATGGCCCGCTCGCTGGCTGCCGACCGGACCCGCGCCTCCGTCGCCGTGGTCGCCGCCGTGCTCGCGCTCGCGCTGCCGGGCTCGGCGGGGCAGCTCTCCGCGATCGCCGTCGGGGTGCTGGCGGGGCTGTGGCTGCTCCGCGGCGCGAGCGACCCGGCCGGCGGCACGGACGCCTCCCCGCCGGAGGCACCCGCGGCGTGGGCCGCCGCCGTCCCTCGGAGGGCCGCCCTCGCCTGCCTCGTGGCCTTCGGCGCGCTGCTCGGCGGCCTGCCGCTGCTCGCCCGCGCGACGGGCTCGGAGGCGATCGCACTGGTCGACGTCTTCTACCGGTCAGGGGCCCTCGTGTTCGGGGGCGGCCACGTGGTGCTGCCGCTGCTGCAGGCGGGCCTCGTCGACCCGGGCTGGGTGACCGAGGAGGCGTTCCTCACGGGGTACGCGGCGGCCCAGGCCGTGCCCGGCCCGCTCTTCACCCTCGCCACCTACCTCGGCGCCGTGACGACGCTCGGCCCGGGAGGTGCCGTCGGCGCCCTGCTCGCGACGCTGGCGGTCTTCGCGCCGGGCCTGCTCCTCCTCGTCGGGGTGCTGCCGTTCTGGGCGGCGCTGCGCGGCCGCGCCTGGCTGCGCGGCGTCATGCGGGGCGCGGGGGCCGCGGTCGTCGGGCTGCTCGCGGCCGCGCTCTGGGACCCGGTGGTGACGACGGCGATCACGTCGACCGGGGCGTTCTGCCTCGCGCTCGTGTGCTTCGTGCTGCTGACGGCGTGGCGGACCCCGCCGTGGGCCGTCGTGCTCGTCGCCGCGGCCGGCGGCCTCGTGCTCGCGGCTGCGGGCACGTGAGACGTCGCCCGTGTCACGGGCGGCCCGACGGCGGACAGACCCGACGCCGAACGACCTGACGACGAAGAGGCCCGACGACGAACGACCCGGCGCCGTTCCGGGCACCGGGTCGTTCGTCAGGGGCGTCGGCTCAGTGGCCGACCTTGCCGTCGGCGGCGTCGCCGGCCTTGTCGATCTTGTCGTCGTACTTGCCGCCGGTCTTCTGCGAGGCGGCCTGCTCGGCCTTGTCGATCCCCGCGTCGGTGACCTTCTCGCCCTTGTCGCTGCTGAGCGCGTCCTTCGCGCTGTCCATGAGACCCATGTCGTCGTCCTCTCGTCGTCGGCCCGCCCAGAGCGGACCTCCACCAGGAGACTCCGCGACGCTCGTCGCCGTCCGGACGCGCAGGCAGGTCACAGGCCGGGGACGACGGCGCGGGCTCACGACTGCAGGGCCTCCGTCGGCGGCGTGCGCGCGGCGCGGATCGCCGGCCACAGCCCGGCGACCGCGCCGATCACCAGGGTCGCTCCGAGGCCGGCGCCGAGCACGGCCGGCGGCACGGCGAGCGGCCACCCCCGTGAGGCCGCGAACACCGCGGTGACCGCCAGGCCGAGCACGATCCCCCCGACCCCGCCCAGCAGCGACAGCAGCAGCGCCTCGGCGAGGAACTGGTCGCGCACGTGGGCCTTCGTGGCCCCGAGCGCACGACGCAGCCCGATCTCGCGGCGCCGCTCGAGCACGGAGATCACCATCGTGTTCGCGACGCCGATCCCCCCGACGAGCAGGGCCACCGACCCCAGGCCCACGAGCAGCCCGGTGAACGCCTGGTCGGCTGCCTGCCTGGCGGCGAGGGCGTCGGAGGGGCGTGCCACGCTGACCTCGGAGGGCGCGTCGGGGCGGATGGTCGGCGCGATCAGCTCGCGCACCTCGTCGACCCTCTCGTCGTCGACCCGGAGGTACACCGCCGAGGGCGGGACGGCGGCGCCGGTGAGCACCTCGGCGTCCCGCTCGCCGATCAGCGCGGAGCGGTCGACGTCCGACGCGAGCGGCGAGGGCTCGAGCACCCCGATGACGAGGTGCTCGGTCTTCCCGACGAGGACGTGCTGGCCGGGCCCGCTGACGCCGAGGGCCTCGGCGGCGGCCGATCCGAGCACCACGGTGGGATAGGACGCGGTCCCGTCCGTGAACCAGGTGCCGGCGGCGAGGTCCGTGCCGAGCACGTCGAGCAGCCCCGAGGAGGCGGTCCGCACCGTGATCCCGCCCGTCTCGCCCTCGGGCACGGCGGCGCTGCGGTAGACGCCGACCCCGGCGACGACACCCGTCGACGCGACCGCCTCGACACCGTCGACCCGGGCTGCCGACCCCAGCGTGGTCAGGGGCAAGGGCGTCTCCTCGCCGAAGAGGTCCTGTCCCTGGCTGGCCTCGAGCAGGTTGGTCCCGAGCGTGTCGAGCTGCGCTGCGAGCCGAGCCTGGCTCGAGGTGGAGATGCCGACGACCGCGATCATCGCGGCGATGCCGATGGCGATCCCGAGGGCGGAGAGCAGGGCCCTGGTGGGACGGGTGAGGAGTCCGGACGCTCCCAGGCGGAGGACGTCCGCCGGGAGCAGCCGCGATGCGGTCGGGTCGGTCACGAGAGGGCTCCTCTGCTCGGGGCGGGCGACGGCACGGTGCCCGGGCCCGGCGCCGGCGCAGTCGGCGACGAGCTGTCGTCCACCACGCGGCCGTCCCGGATGGTCACACGGCGGGGAAGACGAGCTGCGAGGTCGGCGTCGTGGGTGATGACGATGATCGACGTCCCCTCCCGGTGCAGCTCGTGCAGCAGCTCGACGATGCCGGCGCCGGCGCGGCTGTCGAGGTTGCCGGTGGGCTCGTCGGCCAGCAGCAGGGGCGGCCGGTGCACCACGGCCCGGGCGATCGCGACGCGTTGGCGCTCCCCGCCCGACAGCTGGTTCGGCTCGTGGTCGAGCCGGTGCCCGAGCCCGACCCGCTCGAGTGCCGCCGTCGCCCGCTGGCGTCGCGACCGCTGCGGCACGCCCGAGTAGAGGAGCCCTGCGGCGACGTTGTCGACCGCCGAGACGCCCTCACTGAGGTGGAACTGCTGGAACACGAAGCCGATGCGGTGGGCCCGCAGCCCCGAGAGGGCGCGGTCGCTCTGGGCCGCGACGTCGACACCGTCGATGAGGACGGTCCCCGTCGTCGGCCGGTCGAGGGTGCCGAGCACGTTGAGCAGGGTCGACTTGCCCGACCCGGACGGGCCGACGACCGCGAGCAGCTCGCCGCGCTGCACGGTCAGGGACACGTCGGCGAGCGCGACGGTCGGTGGCCGGCCGTAGGTGCGTCCGACGTCGCGGAGCTCGACGACCGGGTCGGGTGCAGCCCCCGCGGGCGTCGGCACAGCTGCCGTGGTGCTCATGCGGGCACCACGACCTCGTCGCCCTCGGAGACGTCGCCCGAGACCTCGACCCGGTCGCCCGCGAACAGGCCGACCTCGACGGGCACCAGGCGTGAGCCCGAGGCCCGGCCGACGACCTCGACGACGAACCCGCCGCCGCTCGCGGCGCCGAGCGCCGTGACGGGCACGGACAGGACGCCCTCGCGGACCTCCGACCGGAACCCGACCTGGACGGCGGCAGCGGTCAGGTCCCCGGCCGCCGCAGGGTCGTCGAAGGACACCGAGACGGCGACGACTGTCTTGCCGTCGGCGTCGCGGGGCGCTCCGACACCGGTGACCCGGCCGGCGGCGGATCCGCCGGTCGGCAGGTCGACCGTGACGACCCCGTCGAGGCGGGCGAGGGGGGAGCCGACCGGCAGGTCGACGGTGACGACGCGGTCCCCGCGGGAGGTCGGGTAGAGCGGTGCCCCCGCGCCGACCTCGTCGCCGACGGCGACGCCGGCCTCGCCCATGGTGAAGGTCCCCGTGACGAACTGGATGCGCCCCTTCTCGAGGGCGCCGGTGCGCGGCAGCCCGAGCTCCTTCTGCCACGCCTTCACGGCGGTCTCCGTGCGGGCGTCGAAGTGGTCGTTCGCCGTGCCCTTGAGGAAGCCCCAGGCGACGAGGCTGCGCTCGAGCTGCCCGACGTCGGGCCCGTCGGTCATGCCGGACTCGAAGCTGCGCCACTGGGGCAGCGCCCCCTCGACGGCGAGCACGGGCGTGTTGTCCACCCGGTACAGCACCGAGCGGGACGTGAGCTCCGTCCCGGGGGCAGGCAGCTCCGTGACGGTGCCGCCGAGCCCGGCGACGATCGCCGGTCCGCCGAGGAGGCTGAGCTTGCCGGCCTTCTGCGTGACGCCGGTCAGGTCGCCCCGGGTCACCTCCGCCGTGGCCGTCGGGGCGGCCGCACCCGCGCCGGACTCGCCGTCGGAGTCGGCGGCGGCCCCGCCCGGCGAGCCGACGAGCACGACTCCCGTGACGACCACGGCCGCGGTCACGACGACGGCGACGGACAGCCACACCCACCGGCGGCGACGACGACCACGACCCGGCGCGGTGCCGGCGTCGTCCTCGACCGAGGTCACTTCCGCACCGTGGTGGAGCCGTTGCCCGCTGCTCCGCCGCAGGCCTCGAGGACGTCGGCAGGGACGTCCTCGGCGCCGTTGCCGAGGCCCGAGCCGCCCTCGCTCGGGTCGGCGACGTCGTAGCCCTTCTCCCGCAGGCACTTGGCGGACTCGCGGGCCTGCGCCTCGTACTCCTCCTGGTCCTTCTTCTCCTGCGCCGTCACGGGCCGCGGGCCGAGCTCGTCCGTGACCTTCTCCTGGCACGTCTCGAAGGCCGCGTTCAGCACGTCCATGTCGATGTCGGCGGAGAAGCCCTGCTGCATGCCGTCGGCGGTCGGGTCCGGGACGTCGATGCCCTCCTCGCGCAGGCACGACGCGTGGGCGACGTCCCACTTCTGTGCGTCGGCGGAGACCTGCGAGTCGCTCTTCACGTCCGGCGTCGCGTCGCCGTCGCCCGAGGTGCAGGCGGCGAGGGCGACGACGAGGAGGGGCACGGCGGCCAGGGCGAACAGCGCACGGGAGGTGCGGGAGGAGGTGGTCATGGTCGGTTCCTTCGCTGGAGGAGGTGCGGGGCGACCACGCGGCCGCTCCCGGTCCGCTCGGAGAGGGACGACGACGATCCCACCGTCCAGCGCGTTGCGAGGTCGTAAGCAGCCCGCTTTATGCTGACGTGACAGATCACATGTGACACTTCCTCCGGAAGCGCATCCGCTGCCGTCGCCCGACCGAGAGGAACTCCGTGCGCGTACTGGTCGTCGAGGACGAGCCCTGGCTGGCCGAGGCCGTGCAGACCACGCTCGAGCGCGCGTCGATGTCGGTCGACGTCGCGCCCGACGGCGAGGCCGCCCTCGAGCGCCTGGCCGTGGTCGACTACGACGCCGTCGTGCTCGACCGCGACCTCCCCGGCGTGCACGGCGACGACGTCTGCGCCACGATCGCCGCGACGCCCGGCGGTCCCGCCGTGCTGATGCTGACCGCCGCCGGCGCCCTGCGCGACCGCGTCGGCGGCCTCGAGCTCGGCGCGGACGACTACCTCACGAAGCCGGTGGAGTTCCCCGAGCTCGTGGCCCGCCTGCGGTCGCTGGCGCGACGCCCTCGCCGGGCGGCGCCTCCGGTGCTCCGCTGCGGGTCGCTGCGCTGGGACCCGTTCCGGCACGAGGTCGAGCGCTCCGGACGGCACGTGCGGCTGACCCGCAAGGAGTTCGCGGTGCTCGGCGTGCTGCTGGCGGCCGAGGGCGGGGTCGTCAGCGCCGAGCACCTGCTCGAGAGGGCCTGGGACGAGAACGCCGACCCGTTCACGAACTCGGTCCGCGTCACCATCTCGAACCTCCGTCAGCGGCTGGGCGAGCCGTGGATGATCCACACCGTGCCCGGCGTCGGCTACCGGCTGTTGCCGGACACGGAGACGGGCACCGACGCGGACGCCGACGCTCGTGCCGGCACCCCGGGCGCCGGCCGCACGGGACTCCCCCGGTGACCCGCCTGGGCACCGGCACGTACTGGCAGCGACGCCGACTGAGCGCGCGGGCGAGGCTGACCCTGACCTTCACGGGGCTGCTCTTCGTGGTCGGCGCCGCGATCGTGACGAGCGTCGTCGTGGTCATGCGGTACCTCCCCCGCTACGCCATCACCGCCGTCGTCGGCCCCTCGGTCGACATGCGCCCCAGCGAGGTCACGGCCCCGACGTCGGCCCCGGCCTTCGAGCGCGTCCCCGCGACCCCCGACGCGACCACGCTGATCTCCGACTCGCTGACCATCAACGGCGAGGGCGATCTGCTCCGCGTGCTCCTCACGACGTCCCTCGTGGTCTTCGTCGTCGTGCTCGCGCTGGGCGCCTGGCTGAGCTGGGTGCTCGCCGGGCGCCTCCTGCGGCCCCTCGACCACCTCGCCGACGCGGCACGCGAGGCCGAGCTCGGCCAGACGAGCAGGCGCCCGACGCTCGACCACGACCGCCTCGCGCTGGCCGGTCCCCACGACGAGTTCCACCGCCTCGCGAGTGCCTTCGACGACATGCTCGAGCGCCTCGACGGCTCGTACCGGGCGCAGCAGCGCTTCGCCGCGAACGCCTCCCACGAGCTCCGGACCCCGCTGGCGACGACCCAGGCGATGCTCGACGTCGCCCTCGCCGAGCCGCAGAGCGTCGACGTCGAACGTCTCGGCACGCGGCTGCGCGAGACCAACACCCGCAGCCTGAGGACGGTGGAGGCGCTGCTCACCCTGGCGGACGCCACCGCCGGCCAGGGCGACGACCGCCCCGTCGACCTGCGCGAGCTCGTCGTCGACGCGCTCGCCCGGGCTGAGCCGACGGCCGCCGCGGCCGGCACCACGCTGGTCGACGACCTCGAGCCGGCCGTCGTCGAGGGAGACCCCGCGCTGCTCGCCGCCCTCGTGACGAACCTCGTCGACAACGCGCTGCGGCACGGGCGCCCCGGCGGCCGGGTCGAGGTCGTGCTCCGGGGCCGCCTCCTGAGCGTCGCCAACGACGGTGACGTCCTCGAGCCCGACGAGGTCGCCCGCCTGACCGAGGCGTTCCACCGAGGCGCCCGTCGCGTGCACGGCGCCGGGGGGCACGGACTCGGCCTGGCGATCGTGCAGGCCGTCTGCGACCGCCACGGTGCCCGCCTCGAACTCGTGCCGAGGCGCGCAGGCGGGCTCCGCGTCGACGTCGAGTTCTGAGTCAGTCGCCGGTCATCTCAGCCCGCCTCACACCAGCTGGTCGCTGAGGACGACGGCGACCGTCACGCCGCACGCCGCACGACGCCGCACGACGCCGCACGCCGACGACGCCGATGCATCGCGCCGTGGTCAAGGACTCGGGGCGACGGATGCGCGCCCGAGTCGCACCCGGACGACGAGACCGCCGCCGGGCCGGGGCGCGAGGTCGAGCCGTCCGCCGTGAGCCCGCACGACCGCGTCCACGATCGCGAGGCCGAGGCCCGTGCCGCCGTCCCCGTCGTGCAGGCGGGCGGCGCCGCGCTGGAACGGCTGCGTGAGCGTCGGCACCAGGTCGCGGGGCACCTCCTCGCCGGTGTTGTCCACGACGAGCTCGACGTGGTCGCCGTCGACCCGGGTCCGCACGTGCACCACGGCCGGCTCGACCGAGCGGCCGTCGCCGTGCCCGGCGCCGGCGCCGGCGCCGTCGACGTTGTGGACGATCCCGTTGTGCACGAGGTTCGTCACCACCTGCAGCAGCAGCGCCGGCGAGCCCGAGGTGGCCGCGGCCTCGCCCGAGGCGTCGAGGGCGACCCCCCTAGGCTCGGCCAGCGGCAGCAGCGTCTCGACCGCCTCCTCGGCCAGCAGGGAGAGGTCGACGACCTCGCGCACGGCGGGGAGCTGGTCGGCCCGGCTCAGCAGCAGCAGCGCCTCGGTCAGGTCGACGGCCCGCGTGTTGACCGCGCTGAGGCGCTCGACGAGCAGGGCGGCATCACGGGACGGGTCCTCCCGCGCGACGTCGAGCAGAGCCCGCGTCACGGCGAGCGGGGTCCTGAGCTCGTGGGAGGCGTTGGCCGCGAACCGCTGCTGGGTCTCGACCTGCGCCTCCACCGTCGCCAGCATCGCGTCGAAGGCGTCGGCCAGGTCGCGGAACTCGTCCGAGCGGCCGGGGAGGTCGACCCGGTGCGAGAGGGACCCGGCCTCGACACGGCGGGCGGCCTCGGCGAGCCGCTCGAGCGGGGCCAGCACCCGGCCCGCGAGCAGCCAGCCGCCCACCAGGCCGAGCACGAGCAGGACCGCGAGGGCGAGACCGGCGCGGGGCAGGAACGCGTCGACGAGGTCGCCGCGCCCGGGAACGAAGCTGCCGTTGTAGTCGGGGCGCCGGGGCACGTAGCGCAGCAGGAACAACCAGACCACCGCGAGGAGGAGCAGGCCCGTGACGACGACGACGCCCGCGTAGCTGAGCGCGAGGCGCACGCGGACGCTGACGCCGCGGTGCCTCGGCGCCGCGGGGGGCCTAGGCACGGTCGGGGGCCTCGGGCGCGGCTGCCGTTCCGACGTCGATCCGGTAGCCGACGCCCGGCACCGTCGCGATCACCCACGGCTCGCCCAGGCGCTTGCGCAGGGCCGACATCGTGATCCGGACGGCGTTCGTGAAGGGGTCCGCGTTCTCGTCCCAGGCCCGCTCGAGCAGCTGCTCGGCGCTGACCACCCCGCCGCCCGCCCCGACGAGCACCTCGAGCACCGCGAACTGCTTACGGGTCAGGGCCACGTGGCGCCCGTCGCGGTGCACCTCACGTCGGAACGGGTCGATCCGCAGCCCGGCGAGCTCGGTGACCGGCGGGCGGTGGTGGGTGCGCCGCCGGTCGAGCGCCCTCAGGCGGAGCACGAGCTCGCGCAGGTCGAACGGCTTCGTGAGGTAGTCGTCGGCGCCGGCCTCGAAGCCGGTCGCCTTGTCGTCCAGCCGGTCGGCCGCCGTGAGCATGAGCACGCGGACGCCGCTGGCCGAGGCGACGATGCGCTCGGCGACCTCGTCGCCCGAGGGGCCGGGCACGTCGCGGTCGAGCACGGCGACGTCGTAGCTGTTGAGGTCGAGCAGCGCGAGGGCCGTGTCGCCGTCGCCCGCCACGTCGGAGGCGATCGCCTCCAGCCGCAGGCCGTCGTGGATCGCCTGGGCCAGCAGGGGCTCGTCCTCGAGGATCAACACGCGCATGCGCTCGATGGTACGAGCAGGGAGGTATCCGCCGCGTATCGGAAATGCTTAACGTCACGGCAACGGCCCCTGCCGTGCACTGGGACCATGTCCGACACCGCTCCGCTCCCGATCCCGGCGCCCCGCACACCCCTCTCGGCTCCTGCCGACGCGTCCGCACCCGCCGACGCATCTGCTCACCGCCGTCGGCGGCTCGGCGCCCGCGACCTCACGCTGATGGTGGCCGCTGCCGTGCTCCTCGTGGCCGCGCTCGTGGCCGCCGCCTGGGCGGGCGTCGCGTTCTCCGGCGGCGCCCCGGTCGGCAGCGGCAGTGCCGACGGCGGCAGCTTCGGCGGCCGAGCGGGCGACAGCGGAGCCGGCGGGCCGGTCGACGGCGCGGTCCTCGCCGGCGACGGCGATCCCTCCCGCGACCAGGACGCGACCGGGGAGGCGGGTGGGGTCGTCCCCGACGGCACCTCGGCCTTCGACGTCGACGTGCCGGGGGTCGCGGGGCTCGACCCGCGCCTCCTCGACGCCCTGCAGCGCGCCGCGACCGCCGCCTCCTCCGACGGCGTGGACGTCGTCGTCAACAGCGGCTGGCGCTCCGCGGCCCACCAGGAGCAGCTGCTGCGGGACGCGGTCGCACAGTACGGGTCGGCCCGGGAGGCGGCGCGCTGGGTGTCCACGCCGGCCACGTCCGCGCACGTGAGCGGCGACGCGGTCGACATCGGCTCGTGGGACGCGACCGACTGGTTCTCCCGGAACGGCGCCGCCTACGACCTCTGCCAGATCTATGAGAACGAGACCTGGCACTACGAGTTGCGGGACGGTGCCTCGCGGACCGGCTGCCCGCCGATGTACCGCGACCCGACCGAGGACCCGAGGACGCGCGCGTGAGCGCGGCGTCCGCCCTGCGCGTGCACGACGACGCCGTCCGGGCCAACACGGCGCACTTCGCCGCGCTGACCGGCGGCCGGCTGATGGCCGTGCTCAAGGCCGACGGCTTCGGCCACGGCTCGGTGGCGGCGTCGGTGATCGAGAGCGGCGCGCGGTCCGTCGGCGTGACGTCGGTCGAGGAGGCGCTGGCCCTCCGCGCCGAGGGCGTGCGCGTGCCCGTCCTCAGCTGGCTCAACGCGCCGGACGCCGACTTCGAGGCCGCGATCCGCGCCGACGTCGACCTGGCCGTCCCCGGACCCGAGCTGCTGCACGCGGTCGCCCGCGCGGCCCGCTCCGCCGGGCGACCGGCCCGCGTGCACCTGCACGTCGACGTCGGCATGGCCCGGGACGGCTGTCCGCCCGGTGCGTGGCGCTGCCTGTGCGACCTCGCCCGGGAGCTGCGGGCCGCCGGCCAGGTGCGCGTCGTCGGGGTGATGGGGCACATGTCGTGCGCCGACCGCCCGGGCGACGAGCAGAACGAGCGGGAGCGCCTCGCCTTCGACGCGGCGCTGCGGACCGCGAGGAGGCGCGGGCTGGCCCCCGCCGTCGCCCACCTCGCCGCGACGGCGGCCACCGTGACGGGTGCGGGAGCCGGCTTCGACCTGCACCGCATCGGGGCGGGGCTCTTCGGGATCGACCCGTCGGGCACCTCCTCGGCCCTGCGTCCGGCCCTGACGCTCACGTCGCACGTCGTGTCGTCGCGGGAGGCCTCGGCGGGGACCGGCGTCGGGTACGGCCTGGCGCACGTGCTGGCGCGACGCACGAACCTCGCCCTGCTCCCGATCGGCTACGGCGACGGGCTGCCCCGGACGGCCTCGCACCGCGCCGAGGTGCTGGTCCGCGGCCGCCGACGACCCGTGGTCGGCCTCTTCTCGATGGACATGGTCGTCGTCGACACGGGGGACGACCTCGTGCGGCCGGGCGAGCCCGCCGTCCTGTTCGGCCCGGGAGAGGGCGGCGAGCCCACGGTGGCCGACTGGGCCCGCTGGGCCGACACCGTGCCGCACGAGATCGTCACGCGGATCGGCAGCCGCGTCGCGCGGGTGCACCGCACGACCGATGCCTCCGTTCCCGCCGCCTCCGCGCTCCGCGCCTCCTCCGTGCCCGGCCGCTCCCCCGCGCCCCGCCCTTCCTCCGCGCCCCGCGCCCCCTCGATCCCCCTCCCCTCCGACGAAGCAGGAGCCCTCGCATGACAGGACAGAAGACCGTGACGACCGACCGGGAGAGCCCGCGCGTCGCCGTGATCGGGGGCGGTGCGAACGGCGAGCACGAGGTGTCGCTCGCCTCGGCGGCGGCGGTCACGCGCGCGGTGCGCGAGCTCGGCGCCGAGGCCGTCGCGCTCACCGTCGACCGCGAGGGCGGCTGGCACCTCGAGGGCGAGGGCGCCGTCACGCCCGCGCAGGCCGTGGCCGTGCTGACGGACTGCGCCGTCGCCTTCCCGGTGCTGCACGGCGTCGACGGCGAGGACGGCGCCGTGGCCGGGCTGCTGGTGATGACCGGGGTGCCCTTCGTCGGCTCGCCGGTGCGGGCAGGCGCCCTCGCCGCCGACAAGTGGGCCACGAAGCTCGTCGCCGAGGCGGTCGGCGTGGCCACCGCCCCGGGCGTCCTCGTGCGCGCCGGCGACGGTGTCTGCCGCGGCGGCGGCCACGGGCCGCACGGCATCACGCTCGCGCCGCCGCTCGTGGTCAAGCCGACGTCCGCCGGGTCGAGCGACGGGGTGTCGGTCGTCGCCGACCTCGCCGAGCTGCCCGCTGCGGTGGCCCACGCCCGGACCGCCGGCGAGCTGGTGCTCGTCGAGTCGTGCGTCGAGGGCCGCGAGGTCGACATCGCCCTGTTCCGCGACGCGGGCGGCGTGCTGCGCGCCGGGTCGACCCTCGAGATCGGCGTCGACCCGCACGGGGTCTTCGACCGCGACAGCAAGTACGACGGGAGCGCCGAGTTCAGGCTGCCGGCCCGCCTCACGCTCGCCGAGCACACCGCGGTCGAGCGGACGGCCCGCCTGCTGTACGACGCGCTCGGCTGCGACGGCGTCGCCCGCTTCGACTTCTTCGTCACGGACGCCGGCGTCGTGCTCAACGAGGTCAACACGTCGCCGGGGTTCACCGAGCGGTCGCAGGTCCCCCGGATGTTCGAGGCCGTCGGCCTCGGCTACGTCGAGCTCGTCGGGGCGCTCGTCGACGCCGCGCTGACCGGCGGTCGCGCGTGAGCGTCGCGGCCGTGAGCGCCCCGGCGTCGTCCTCGTCGCCCGCGTCGCGCGAGGGCTGGGCCGACGCGCTCAAGGGCCTGCTCGTCGTCCTGGTGGTGCTCTGGCACGTCGTCCTGAAGAGCACGCTGCAGGTCGACTGGCAGCTCGGCCTGCCGGTGCCGGGGGCCTGGGGCCTCGCCGTCGACGCCGTCTGGCCGTTCCTCATGCCGGCGTTCGTGCTGGTCTCGGGCGTGTTCGCCGCGGGTGCGCTGGCCCGGCCGTGGTCGGCGGTCCTCCGGCCACGAGTGCTGCGCTTCGCCTGGCTCTACCTGCTCTGGTCGCTGATCCACACGGCCGCCCTGTGGGCGTTCCCCGAGTTCCCGACCTTCGTGCCCCGCAGCGTGGCCGAGTTCGTCGAGGCCGTCACGATCAGCCCGATGAGCACCTGGTACCTCTACGCCCTCGTGCTCTACTTCGTCGTGGCGAAGGCGCTGCGCCGTGTGCCGCCGGTCGTCGTCGTGGCGGCCGCCGCCGCGCTGTCCGTCGTCGTCTCGTCCGGGCTCGTCGAGGTGGTGTCGAACCGGGGGCAGCTGCTCGGCGACCTCGTCTTCTTCGTGCTCGGCGCCTCCCTCGCCCCGTGGCTCCGCCGGGTCGTGCCCGGCGCGCGCCTCCGGGTCGTCCTCGGGCTGGTGGCCGTGTACGCCGCAGCGTTCGCGGCCGTGCGCGTCACCGGCTCCGCGGCGGTGCCGGGTGCCTGGCTCGTCCTGTCGCTGCTGGGGTCGGGCGCCGTCCTCGCGACGTCGCCGTGGCTGGCGCGGATCCGGGTCGTCGGCCCCGTGCTGGTGCGGCTCGGACGGCGGAGCCTGCCGATCTACCTGCTGCACATGCCCCTCCTGGCCCTCGCCGACCACCTGCTCGCCGAGCCGCTCTCGGGGGCGCGGGTGGGCGCGAAGCTCGTCGCCGCCGCCGCGCTGCCCGTGGCGCTGACGGCGGCGCTCGTCGGGATCTGCCTCGTGATCGACCGGCTCGCGGCCCGCGACGGTCTCGGCTGGCTCTGGGACCTGCCGGGGCGACGCACGGCCCGGGCGGCCGAGGTCGACCGCCCGCACCCGCCGGCGGGTCGCTCGGGTCGGACGCCGCGACGGTCGGGTCGGGCGCCCTGGCGCGCCGGCGCCGCCGCGCTGCTGCTCGTGCTCGGCGGCGTCGCCGGCACCCGTGCCCAGCAGCTCGCCGGCTGCACGGTTGACCTGCCCGCGCGGCCGGCCGCCGTCGAGGGGCAGGTCAGCATCGGCGCCGTCGGCGACGTCCTCATGCACGACGTCGGGCACCGCGTGCCGGCCGACGGAGGCGCGAGCCACCTCGACGAGGTGCGCCCCTGGTTCACCGAGGACCTCGTCACGGGCAACCTCGAGCAGGTGATCGCCGACGACACCGGGTTCGACAAGTGCGCCGCCGGCAGCGACTGCCTGGCGTTCCGCAGCGACCCGGGGACGGCGGCGCACCTCGCCGGCTTCGACCTGATGAACATGGCGAACAACCACACCGGCGACTTCGGCCCGGTCGGGTACCGCGAGACGAGGGAGGCGCTGGCCGGCCAGGGCATCGCCGCCGTCGGCGAGCGCGACGAGATCGTCTGCACCCGGATCGGCGGCACGGTCGTCGCCGTCGTCGGCTTCGCCCCCTACGCGGGCACGAACCGGGTCACCGACCTCAGGCACGTGCGGAAGGTCGTGGCCGCGGCGTCGGCGGCCGCCGACGTGGTCGTCGTGCACGCGCACATGGGCGCCGAGGGCCCGGACGCGAACGTGGTCCGTCCCGGCCCGGAGCAGATGTTCGGCGAGGACCGCGGCGATCCCGTGGCCTTCGCGCACGCCGCCGTCGACGCCGGCGCGGACCTCGTGGTCGGGCACGGGCCGCACAGCCTGCGCGCGGCCGAGTTCCGCGACGGGAAGCTCATCGCCTACAGCCTCGGGAACTTCGGCGGCGGGGGCGTCTTCGGGGCGGAGGAGGCGACGCGCCACGGCGTGCACCTCGACGTCGTGCTCGACGCGGACGGGTCGTTCGTGCGGGGGCAGCTGAGGTCGGCACGGTTCGACTTCGCGGACGGCCGGCCGGTCCCGGACCCCGCGGGGAAGGCAGCCGACCTCGTGCGCGAGTTCGGCGAGCGCGACCTGCCGACGACGGCGCCGCTGATCGGGCCCGACGGTGAGCTCTCGCCGCGCGGGTGAGGCGGCGGCGCGCACGCCGGGGCACGACGGCCACGATCGGTAGGCTCCGAGCGTGGCCAGCTCCCTGTACGACCAGATCGCCGACGACCTGCGTCGCCGCATCCTCAGCGGCGACCTCGCGGTCGGCGACGACGTGCCCAGCGAGGGCGAGCTCGCGGAGCAGTGGCGCACCTCCCGCGGTCCCATCCGCAACGCCCTCGCGGCGCTGCGCAGCGAGGGCCTCGTCGAGACCCGGCGCGGTCGACCTGCCCGCGTCGTCGCCCGCAAGGCGCACCACCCCGTCGACGTCTCGATCCCGTTCACGAAGTGGGTGCGCGACGTGGGCGGCGAGCCGGGCGCCCGCACCCAGGAGGTGTCGCTGCGGCGCGCGGACGACGAGAAGGCGAGGGCGCTGGGCATCGAGCCCGGAGACCTCGTCGTCGACGTCGTGCGGCTGAGACTCGTCGACGGCCGCCCCACGATGCTCGAGCGCCTCACCTTCATCGAGGAGGTCGGCCGAGTGCTCTTCGACGTCGACCTCGACACGGTCTCGATCACCGAGTACCTCGACTCGCGGGGGTTCGGCTACGACGACATCGACCACGAGATCGACGCGGTGGCGGCTGACGAGCTCGACGCCGAGCTGCTGGGCGTCGACCTCGGGACGCCGATCCTGCGGCTGCACCGCGTGACCCGCGGCCGTGACGGCCGCACCTTCGAGGCCTCCGACGACCGCTACCGCAGCGACATCGTCCGCTTCACGGTCGCGGCGTCGGGCCGCGCCCGCGAGGGCGGCCACTTCATCCGCGCGATCGGCGCCTGAGCACCTGCTCGACCGGCGCGTGACCCGAGGAGGCGGCGGTGCGGCCGTGAGGGAGAGCCCGGTCAGGTCGGGCGGACGCCCACCCGCACCGAGCCGCCCGCCGCGGCAGCCGTGATGCCGGCGTCGAGGTCGACCAGCGCCACGGTCTCGCCCACGAGCTCGGCGAGCGGCCAGGCCGCGTGCCGCTCCTCGACGAAGCGGGCCGCCGCGACCAGGTGCCGCGGCGCGTAGTTGTGCACGCCCCGGATCGTCACGAGCCGTCGCACCACGCTCTCGGCGTCGAGCGGCACGGCCGGCGCGGGGAACACGCTGCCGACGAGCACGGCGACCCCGCCGGTCCCGAGCAGGGCGAGCGCGGAGGCGACGGCGTGCGGTGATCCGGACGCCTCCACGGCCACGAGGGGGGCGCCTCCTGCGGTGCGGAGCGCGTGCTCGACGCTGTCGTCCGATCCGGGCGTGACGGTGGGCGACGCCGTGGCGACGGCCCCGAAGCGGGCGGCGAGCGCACGTCGCGACGCATCGGGGTCGACGACGACGACGCGGGCCCCGGCGTCGGTCGCCATGGCCGTGGCCGTGAGCCCGATGAGCCCCGCGCCGAGCACGAGCACCACCGACCCGGCGAGGTCGACGACCTGCGCCGCCGAGTCGAGGGCGGCCCTCGCGGTCGCCGTGCCGCAGGAGACGGGGGCGAGCAGCGCGGCGTCGAGGTCGTCGGCGACGGGGACGACTGCGGTGCCGGCACGGACGTGGACGTGCGTGGCGAAGCCGCCGCTGAGCTCCCAGCCCGTGACGAGCCGTTCGTGCCCGTACTTGAGCACCGACTCGCACTTCTGGGGCAGGCCCCGCCCGCAGCTCGAGCAGCGTCCGCAGCTGACGGTGAGCGACCAGACGACCCGCTGCTCGGGCACGAGGGGCGTCCCGTCGACGGCCACGGCCCCCGCGCCGACCGCGACGACCCGGCCGACCTGCTCGTGGCCGAGCACGAGCGGCGCCGGGGCCCCGCGGTCGCCGCGGGTCGTGTGCACGTCGGAGCCGCAGATCGTGGCGAGCTCCACGGCGACCAGCAGGTCGCCCGGGGCCAGGTGCACGCTCGGCACCGCGACCGCGTCGTGCGGGCGACCGGGCTGCGTCCAGACCATCGCCGTGGGCGCCGGGTCGAGACGAAGGTCGACGCGTCCGGACGGCGCTCCCGGAGACGCGGCCTGCGCCTCCTCGCCGGTCGAGGGCATCGAGCGCGTCGTGAGTGCCGAACGCGAGGAGGCGGTCGTCACGAGACCGGGACCGGGCTCGCGATCGCCGTCGCCGTCGCGGTCGCGGTCGCGGTCGCGGTCGCGAGCAGAACCGCGAGCTGCGGCAGCCCCGCCAGCTCGCGCACGCTGTCGAGCACGACGTCGGCGCCCGCGGCGAGCAACTGCTCGCGGGTGTGCGCACCCGTCGTGACGCCGACGACGAGCCCGGCGCCCGCCGCACGGCCCGAGAGCACGTCGCTCGCCGTGTCGCCGACGACGACGACCGAGGCGACCGACGACGCGCCCGTGCGCAGCAGCGCCGTGAGCACGAGGTCGGGCGCGGGCCGACCACGACCCGCGTCGACGGGCGACAGCGCTGCGTCGACCTGCCAGCCGAGGGCGTCGAGCAGGCGATCGCGCGTCGCGGGGGCGAAGCCGGTCGTGAGGACGACTGCGACGCCGGAGGCGCGCAGCGTGTCGATCAGCTCGCCCGCTCCCTCGATCGGGTCGACGCCGAGCTCGTCGACGAGCTCCCCGTAGGCGACCTCGAACTGCTCGGCGGCGCGCTGCGCGACCTGCTCGTCGCCGCCGGCCAGGTGCCGGAACACGTCGATCTTCGACTGCCCCATCGTGTCGCGGACGTGCTGCAGCGCCTCCTCGCGGGTCAGCGACGGGCCGAGGTCGACCCGGTCGGCGGTGCGGACGAAGGCCTGCTCGACGATGCCGTCGTCGACGACGGTCGTGCCGGCCATGTCGAGCACGACGAGCTCGACGGCGGGCGCGGCGGAGGCAGGGCGGGAGGGGGTGGTCTCGATGCTCATGAGCGGCTTCCTGTCAGGACGGAGGGGAGAGGTGCGGAGTCGTCGGAGGGCGACGCGGGGAGCGAGAGCGCCGCGTCGGAGGTGCCGGCGGGCGAGAGCGCCGCGTCACGCCCGCCGTCGAGGTGGCTGCCGACGACGTGCTCGGCGAGCCCGAGCCCGGTGGTCATGCCGATCCCCGTGGCGACGACGGTCACGAGCACGCCCGGCTCGACCTCGTCGACGACGAACTCGTCGCGGCCCGAGGCGTAGACGCCCTGCCAGCGCTCGGTCACGACGGGCTCGGCGCCGAACAGCGCCCGGAACTCGTCGAGGAACGCCACGGAGGCGCGCTCGTCCTGGAACGGCGAGATCGCCGCGCCCTTCTGGTGGCTGTCGCCGACGACGACCGAGCCGTCGGGCAGCTGCGTGTACATCTGGTTGAGGTCGAGCGCGGCGAGGTCCGGCCGCTCGGCGTGCAGCCTCGCCCGCACCTGGTCGGCCGCGACCGTGCCGGCGAACGCGCTGTAGCGGATCAGCGACCACCCGGTCAGCAGCGGCGCGACGAGCGGCCGCGCGAGGTCGGCCCGCACGCGGAGCATGTCGAGTCCGCAGCGCTGCAGCTCGGCGCGCTCGGCGAGGTCGGGCAGCAGCTGGTCGAGGTCGTGGTTCGTCGCGACGACCACGGTGCCGGCGTCGATCGGTCCGCGGCTCGTCTCGACGCGCCCGCTGCGGACCGACCCGACGGAGGTGCGGGTCAGGAAGCGCACCCCTCGCGACTCGAGGTGCCTGCGGATCGCGTCCGCCGCCTCCCGCGGGTCGACCTGCAGGTCGTACGGCAGCAGCGCGCCGCCGAGCGTGACGCCCGGCGAGACCGGGGCGAGGGCCCGGAGCTCGCGCTCGTCGAGCGGCTCGATCTCAGGCCGGTCGCCGAGCAGACGCTCGGTGCGCGCGGCGGCGAGCTCGTCGAGCAGCGCGAGCTCGTCGAGGTGCCGGGCGGCGACCAGCGTGCCTCGCTCGGAGGCCCAGAACCCGGCGTCGCGGGCCAGCCTCAGCCAGAGCCCGCGGGCGGCGATCGCGTGGCGACGCGCCTCGCCGCTCTGCGGGGTGAGGCAGAGGTGGCCGAAGTTGCGGATCGTCGAGCCGCCGATCACGGCCGAGCGGTCGACCACCAGCACCGACAGGCCGCGGTCGACGGCGGCGAGCGCCGCCCCCAGGCCGACGATGCCCGAGCCGACGACGACGACGTCGTGCGCAGGCGCCGCGTGGAGCTCGGCACGCGCGCTCATCGCAGCACCTTCCGCATCCACATCGCGAGCCCCTCGACGGCGAGCACGGTGACGAGGATCATCAGCACGATCGCGGCCACGGCGCCGTAGTTCGACCCCTGGCTGGCGTTGAGCAGGTAGTAGCCGACTCCCCCGGCCCCGACGATGCCGAGCAGCGTCGCCGCGCGGATGTTCGTGTCGAGCATGTAGAAGGTGTGGCCCACGAGCGCACGGGTTCCCTGCGGCAGGGTCGCGCCGGCGTAGACCTGCAGCCGGGTGGCGCCGGTGGCGGAGAGCGCGCGCTCGGGGCCGGCCGACACCTCCTCGAACGAGTCGGCGATCAGCTTGCCGAGCAGGCCGACGCCGCCGAGCGCGAGCGCGAGGGTGCCGGCCTGCGTGCCGAGGCCGGTGACGACGATCAGCACGATGGCGAGGATCACCTCGGGGACGCCTCGGATGCCGACGAGCAGCAGGCGCATGCCGCTGCGCATCCCCCGGCTCGGCGCCACGTTGCGCGCGGCGAGCGAGCCGATCACGACGGAGGCGACCAGGGTGAGCAGCGTCGCGGCGAGCGCGATCGCGATCGTCTCGCCCATCGCGGCGATCATGGTCGTCGTCTCGTAGCTGCCGAACGAAGGCGGCCAGAACTGTACGGCGACGGCGGGCACGCCGCTCCACACGGTGACGAGGTCGGACCAGGCGACGTCGCAGACGAGCACGCTCGCGACGACGACCGCCACGGCGATCGCGCCCCACGACGTGTCCCGCACGCGGGTGCGGTCCCAGGGGCGGCTGAGCATCGTGTCGACCGAGACGGCGGGGACGGGGGCACGGGTCGCGTCGTCCGCAGCAGGCGCGGCAGCGCGGGAGGCGCGGGTCGCGTCGTCCGCGCCCGTCACGCCCGCAGGTGCCCGGCCGGCCGTCTCGGGGACGACCGCGGCGGACGCCCCGGCCGCGCGCCTCCTCGTGGCCCGCCGCACGACGCGGTCGCCGAGGCCGCGACCGGTCGGCGCGACGCCGAGCATGGCGGCGCGCACCGAGCTGGAGACGATCTCCATGACGACGCAGAGCACGAAGATGACGAGCGCGTAGCCGAGCCCCAGGCCGTAGTCGAGCGACTTGAAGGCGAACGACATCTCCATGCCGAGGCCGACCACGCCGACGTAGCCGAGGATCACGCTGCCGCGCAGGTTGATGTCGTTGCGGTGCAGCACGGTCGCCACCCACGAGGGCAGCACCTGGGGCAGCACCCCCGCGGTGAACTGCTGCAGGCGGGTGCCTCCGGCGGCGCGGACCGCGGTGCGCGGCCCCTCGTCGATCTGCTCGATCGCGTCGGCGAACAGCTTCGAGATCATGCCGACCGAGTGCAGGCCGATGGCGAGGATGCCCGGCAGCGTGCCGAGCGAGAAGAGCAGCACGAACACCATCGCGAGCACGACGTCGGGCACGGCGCGGGCGAGCACCGTGACGAAGCGGGCGGCGGCACGCCAGGCGGGTCCGGGCGTGGTGTTCGAGGCGGCGAGCACGGCCACCGGGACCGACAGCACGGCGGCGAGCAGCGTGCCGCAGATCACGAGGCCGAGCGTCAGCGCCGTGAGCTGCAGCAGCTCGCCGAGCGGCGGGAACTCGATCGCCCCGACCCGGCCGAAGAAGCGCTCCACGTTCGACCAGCTCTGCAGCATGCGGGCCGGGTCGATCTCGACGCTGCGGAGCGCCACGACGCTCAGCCCCAGCAGGGCGACGATCGTGAGGCCGGCGGCGACGCGCTCGGGCGAGACCCGGCGACGAGGAGGCGCGGCGACGGGCGCCAGGACCTGGTCGGTCGTGCGCGGGCGCTCGGTCACGGCGGTCATCGGACGGCGTCCCCGGCGGCGGCGGTGCCTGCGGCGCTGCCGGCGCCTGCGGTGCTGCCGGCCCCGGCCAGCTCCAGCTCGATGGCCTCGAGCTGGCCGGTGCTGGTCGCGACGCGGCCGTAGATCTCCATGACCTGGGCCTTAGACAGCCCCTCGGTCTCGGTGTCGAGCACGACCGCGCCGTGCCGGAGCCCGACGATGCGGTCGGCCCACGAGAGCGCCAGGTCGACCTGGTGCAGGCTGCAGATCACGGTCAGGCCCTCGTCGACGGCGATCTCGCGGATGAGCGCCATCACCTGGTCGCTCGACTCGGGGTCGAGGGAGGCGACGGGCTCGTCGGCGAGCAGCACCTGGGGCCGCTGCATCAGCGCACGAGCGATGGCCACGCGCTGCTGCTGGCCGCCCGAGAGGGTGTCGGCACGCTGGTAGGCGCGCTCGAGCAGGCCGACGCGCTCGAGCCGGGCGAGCGCCTCGGCCCGGGCCGCGCGTCCGTACGACCAGAGGCCGAGACGCGGGCCCCGCACGGCGGCGAGCGAGCCGGTGAGCACGTTCTCGAGCACCGTGAGCGAGGGCACGAGCTCGAACTGCTGGAAGATGAAGCCGACCTCGCTGCGCAGCTCGCGGAGGGCGCGGCCCGAGAGCGCGGTGACCTCGCGGCCGAGCACGTGCACGGTGCCCGACGTCGGCCGCTCGAGGCCGTCGACGTGGCGCAGCAGCGTCGACTTGCCCGAGCCGGAGAGGCCGAGCAACACGACGACCTCGCCGCGCCGGACCTCGAGCGACGCGCTGTCCAGAGCCGTCGTCGTGCCGAAGCGCTTGGTGATGCCCTCGAGCGAGACGACGATCTCGGCGGGGTCGGAGGCGGCCGAGGGAGCGGCCGGGGCGACGGGGTCGGCGTGCGGGGTCATGACGTCTCCAGGGGGCTGGGCGGTGCGGTCGGTGCGGTGCGCGGGAGGCACGGGGCGGTGCGGGAGGTGCGGATCGGTGCGGGGCGGTGCGGATCGCGGGAGGCGCGGCGACGGTCGGGACCGTCGCCGCGCCTCCGTCAGGCAGAGGCCGTCAGGCCTGGCACTGCGTGGCGTTCGTCTTCTCGCAGATGTCGCGGATCTGGTCGTAGTACGCGTCGTCGACCGGCGTGGTCTGGAAGAACACGGCGCGGAAGCCTTCGCTGTCGGCGCTCTCGATGCCCGCGGCGACCATGTCGTCGGCGGTGACGTTCGAGAGGATGTCCTTCAGCTGCTGCTTGACGTCGTCGGGCAGGGTGTCCGACTCGACGATCGGGGCGCCGGGCACCATCTGCTCGTCGATGACCTCGACGGCGTCGCTCTTCGCGACCTCGCTGTCCTCCGCGAAGCCGGCCTCGCACTCGGTGCCCTCGCCCACCTTCTGGACGCTGACGTCGTGCTTGCCGGCGAAGACCGGGGTGACGTCCTTCTCCGGGTCGATGCCCGCCTCGAGCAGCGCGTAGCTCGGGAACAGGTAGCCCGAGGTCGACGACGGGTCGACGAAGCAGATCTTCTTGCCCGCCATGTCGTCGATCGACGTGATGTCGCTGCCCTTCGGAACGATGGCCTGCGAGAAGTAGCCGGGCTCCTGGCCCTCGGCCGTGGTGATCGACGAGATCGGCGTCAGCTCGGCGCCGTTGTTCGTGGCGGTCACGTAGGTGAAGCCCGAGAACGACGCGACGTCGATCTGGCCGGCGATGCTCGCCTCGATCAGCGCGGCGTAGTCGGTCGACTCGTGGTACTCGACGGTCTTGCCGGTCTCCTGCGCGATGTAGTCCATCAGCGGCTGGTAGTTCGTCTCCGTGTCGACCGAGTCGGGCACGACGCCGAAGACGAGGGTGCTCGAGTCGACCGCGTAGCCGCCGGCGTCGTCGGGCGACCCGGTGCCCTCGGCGGAGGAGGCGGCGGTCGAGCAGCCGGCGAGGGCGGTGGCGAGCAGCGCGGTGCCGGCGAGGGCGATCGCGGCGCGGGAGCGGCGGAGGGTCATGACGGCCTTTCAGAGGGGAGCGGGACGTCACGATGCTGACACGCGGCTACCCGACATAGGAACCTATCTCGGGGCTAGTTCAGGCAGAGTTCACCTCTTGTATGCCGAACCCGGCGCGCTGGTGCGCGTTGCGCGCGGCGGGATCGTCGAGGTGACGCTCCGGAGGCGTCGGGCGGGGCACGATGCCCCCGACGCGTCACCTTAATCGCCGCGATGCGATGCGGCGCCGCTCAGAGGGCGAGGAGCGCGATGCCGCCGAGCACGACGACCGACGCCGTGAGCCGCTTCGCCACCGACCCCTCGCGCAGCACCAGCGCCCCGAACACGGCGACCATCACGACGCTCGTCTCGCGGGCGGGCGCGACGAGCGCGACCGGCGTCGTCTGGATCGCGACGAGCACGAGGATGTACGACATCGGCGACAGCACCCCGAACGCGAGCACCCGCGGCCAGTGCGCCCTGACCACGTCGAGCAGCTCGCGGCGCCGACGGCTGAGCGTCGCCGTGTAGAACACGACCTCGACGGCCGTCACCCCGACCATGAACGACACCGGCGAGAGCTCCCAGGTGCGCAGGGCGTGGGCGTCCCAGATCGTGTAGGAGGCGATGGCCAGGCCGGTCAGGAGGCCCCAGGCGATGCCCGGGTCGAGCCGCCGCCTCCTGCGGGGTGCCGCGTCCGCGACCGGCGCGGGCGCCTGCCGGGGGCGACGGTCGATCAGGCCCGTCGCGACCACGCCGGCGACGACGACCGCGATGCCGACCCCGGCGAGCGCCGACAGCCGCTCGCCGAGCAGGAGGACGGCGAGCACGGCGCTGACGGCCGGCCCGGTGCCGCGGGCGGTCGCGTAGACGGTGGAGAGCGACCCGGCGGCGTAGCCGCGCTGCAGCACGACCATGTAGACGACGTGCAGCACCGCCGAGACTCCCGCGCCGAGGGCGAGGCCCCCGACGCTGCCGCCGAGCCCGCCCGTGAACGGGACGACGGGCAGCCAGAGCACGGCGCTGGCGACGGCGCCCCACCAGAGGAACGGCGTGCCGATGCGGCTGACCCCGTGGGCGACGACGTTCCACGACGCGTGGCAGACGGCCGCGGCGAGGACGAGGAGGAGAGCTGTGCCGGACATGAGATCGGACCCTTCGACCCGACGCAGGGCGCGTCGGCAGGATCCTCCAGGCTTTTGTCCGTTCAGATGACGGCGGGGCGGTGGCGCCCGGCCGTGGCGCCGCTCGGACCAGTCGGATCGTGAGACCCCGGAACCCTAGGCGCTGTCGGTCGGGACCCTAGCAGGCCCGTGTGACGCGCTCGCGACGCTGCCGCCGTCGACGGCTGTTCACGTCGGCTCGCTAGCCTCCGGCCATGAGCGGACTCGTGCATGACCTCGTCGCCGTCGTCGCGCTGCTCACGAACGGACTCGTGGCGGGCCTCTTCTTCGCCTTCGTGGTCGCGGTGTCGCCGGGGCTGCGTCGGGTCGACGACGTCGCCTTCACCGGGGCGTTCCGCACGATCAACGCGGCGATCCTGCGCCCGTCGTTCCTCCTCGTGTTCGTCGCGGCACCCGCCTCGGCGGCGCTGCTCGCGGTGCTGCACGTCGTCGACGGCAGCTCGGCGAGCGCGTGGGCCGCCGGGGCGGCGGCCGCCTCGGTCGCCACCTTCGTCGTCACGGTCGCGCGCAACGTGCCGCTGAACGAGGCGCTCGCGCGGGCGGACGTGTCCGGCCCGGCCTCGGCGAGCGCCGCGCGCCGTGCGTTCGAGCCGCCGTGGACCCGGTGGAACACCGTCCGCACGCTGACGGGCGTCTGCGCCGTCCTCGGCCTCGCAGCCACCGCGGTCGCGGCCGCCTGACCCGTCTCGGCGCCAGGCATCGCTGCGCTGCTGGCTGCCCCGCCCCTCGGCCGGAACGGGCTAGGCCCCGGCTGAGCCGAGCGCGATAGCCTCGCGCAGGTCGGCCGCGAACTGCTCAGGCCGCTCCCACGCGGCGAAGTGCCCGCCCGCCGAGTGCTCGTGGAACGCGCGCACGTCGAACAGCCGCTCGGCGAACGAGCGCGGGGCGTTCGCCAGGTCGCCGGGGAAGATCGACAGCACTGCGGGCACGGCTGCCTCGACCGGCTCGTTGGTCGAGGGCTCCCGCAGCGCGTAGGCGCCGAACGACGTGCCGATCGTGCCCGTGAACCAGTAGGCGGAGACCCAGGTGAGCACGTCGTCGTCGCCGAAGACCGCCTCCATGCCGCCCGCGACCGAGCGGTCGCTCCACGACCAGAGCTTCTCGCCGATCCACGCGAGCAGGCCCGCCGGGGAGTCGCCGAGCGCGACGGCGAGCGTGCCCGGCTTGGTCGCGTGCTCGTGGGCGTAGCCGCCCTCGGTCGCCTGCCACTGCTCGCGGCGGTCGGCGTAGGCGCGCTCCTCGTCGGTGAGGTCGTCGGGCAGCTCGGCGGCGAGGTGCCCCTGCGGCACGTCGGTCAGGTGCACGGCCGAGACCGCGTGGCCGTGCCGGCGCAGCAGCGCCTCGGCGACGCCGGCCCCGATGTCGCCGCCGCTGACCACGTACCGGTCGTGCCCCAGCTGCTGCATCGCGGCCGCGACCACGTCGGCCATGTCGACGCCCGACATGCCCCCGGCAGCCGAGGAGGCGCTGAACGGGTACCCGGGCAGGGCCGGCACCACGACGGTCGCGTCGCCCAGCAGCGGCAGGACCTTCTCGAAGCGCAGCACCGAGTCGGGCCAGCCGTGCAGCAGCACCACCACCGGGGCGTCGGGCGCACCGCGCCGGTGCACGACCCGGAGCGGGACGGCACCGTCGACGAGCTCCCACGGCAGGTCGAGGACCCGCTGCTCGTGCACCCGCCAGTCGTACCCGTCGGCCCAGCGGGCGAGCAGGCGCTCGAGCCACGCGACGTCGACGCCGTGCCGCGGCTCGAGCCCCGCGGGCAGGTCGACGCGTCGTCGGCGGGCGAGGCGTTCCCGGAGGTCGGCCACCGCCTCCTCGGGGACACGTGCCGGGGCTGCGCTCTGCGCGTTCGTCTGCATGGCCGCACCCTACGACCAGGGGCCGACACCGGGCGTTACGATCGCGGCATGGGGACCGAGGGGGGATCGGAGCCGGCAGACACGGAGCCGACGACGAGCACGCAGCCGATCGACGAGACGAAGCCGAACGCGGGGTGGGTGTTCTTCGCCGTCATGGCCGTGGCCATGTTCCTGTGCGTCCTCACGGACGTCCCCAGGACGACCCTCGGGGCCGACGTGCTGCTCGCCGTGCTGGGGGCCCTGATGGCCGGACTCGCGGTCGTCCTGCGGCGGAGCTGGTTCCGTCTCTTCGCCGACCGCATGGAGTACAGCTCGCTGTCGGGCAAGGCCCGGGTGATGTGGTTCCGCGACGTCGAGGAGGCGGTGCTGCGGGAGGCTCCCTTCGGCGGCGGGCCGACCCTGAAGGTGCGCTCCCGCACGGGCCAGAAGCTCAGCTGGGATGCCAACCCCAGGAAGAACGACCCCGGGATCGTCACCGAGAGGCGGCTCAAGGCCGTCTACGAGGCCCTGGTCGCCTACGGCGTCGAGGTGGACTCGCAGAACTACATGCGGACGGGGCCGTTCCGCATGTGGCGCGTCTGACGCGGACGACAGCCGGCGACCACGTGGCTGCCTGACGCCGTCTCCCTGGCCGACGACCGCCTACTGCGCCGCGACGGCCTCCGGGCCGTCCGCGGCGGCGACCGGGTCCATCCAGCCGAGCTCGAGGACGTTGCCGTCCGGGTCGGAGAGCTGGCGTTGGTACATGAAGCCGAGGTCGTTGGCCGGGCGCTCCTCGACGCCGCCGCTCGCGAGCCCGGCCGTGGTCATCTCGTCGACGCGGTCACGGCTGTCGACCATGAGCGCGGTCATGGTCGACACGGTCGTCGAGGGGTCGCCGGCGGGTCGGTCGGTGAACGTCTGGAAGTAGTCGCGGACCAGCAGCATGAAGGCGGCCTGGTCCTCCTCGACGACGATGCAGGCGGCGGCGTCGTCGCTGAACGCGGGGTTCTGCGTGAAGCCGAGCGCCGTGTAGAACGCGACCGCGCGAGGCAGGTCGGTCACGGGCAGGTTGACGAACATCATGGGGACTCCCTCGTCGGTGATGCGCTGGTGCTCGCGATGGTCCTCCCGGCACGGCTCGTCGTCAAGCACGCCACCAGAACGGGGTCTGGCCCCGACCGCCGCCGCCTGGTGAGGTGGATCAGTGACCGATGTGCCCTCGCTCCCCCGCCCTGCCTCCCCCCTCGACGAGGACACCGAGCTGCGGGTCCGCGTCGTCGAGGCGGTGATCGACGCCTTTCGCACCCGGGCGTTCCACGAGACCGACGTCGACGTGGTCTCCGAGCTGGCCGGCGTGCCCGTCGAGACGGTGCGCGGGCTCTTCCCGAGCTGGAACGGCCTCGTCATGGCCGCCGTCGACCGGTGGAACGCCGAGCGCATGCGCCCGGTCATCCCCCTCATGCACGCGTACGGCACCGTGCGGTTCCTCCGCGGCATCGTGGAGCGCAACGTCCACGACCCGTCGCTGATGCGCCTCCTCACCTCGCTCCTGAACGTCGCCGCGACGCCGGGGCACCCCATGGCGCCGACCCTGCAGCACGAGTGGCGCAAGTTCCACGCCCTGATCCTCGGCGGCCTCACCACCGACGTCGAGGTCGGACGCGAGCCGGAGACGATGGACCCGGTCCGCGGGGCCGAGCAGCTCATCGCCCTCTACGAGGGGCTGCAGATGCAGTCGATGGTGCGACCGGAGATGGACCTGCTGGCCTCGTACGACCGAGGCGTGACGCGCCTCCGCGCCGGCTGGTCGCAGGACTACGTCGAGCAGGTCTGGGACCTCGACAGCTGATCGTCGGCGGCTGTCCACCGACAGCTGCCGTCCGGTCGCGGAGGAGTAGACCTCGATGAGGCGGGCGCCACGAGGCGCGCCCCCTCGAGAGACTGGAACCCCATGACCACGTTCAGCCACGTCACCGTCGTCGGCGCCGGCGTCCTCGGCGCGCAGATCGCCTTCCAGATCGCGACCCACGGCGTCGCCGTCCGAGCCTGGGACGTCGA
The DNA here is from genome assembly GCF_014841875.1 of Frigoribacterium sp. CFBP 13729. Lineage (NCBI taxonomy): Bacteria > Bacillati > Actinomycetota > Actinomycetes > Micrococcales > Microbacteriaceae > Frigoribacterium > Frigoribacterium sp. CFBP 13729. The sequence continues at coordinate 266,892 of NZ_JACYUR010000003.1, forward strand.
CGACGACGCCGTCACGGCCGCCGAGGCCCGCCTCCGGTCGATCGTCGAGCAGTACGTCGGCGACCTCGGCGACGAGCACCGGCAGGCAGCCGAGGAGGCGGTGGCCGGGATCGCCTTCACCACCGACCTCGCCGAGGCGGTCGCCGACGCCGACCTCGTGGTCGAGGCCGTGCCGGAGACGCTCGAGCTCAAGCAGGGCGTCTACGCGCGGCTCGCCGCCGCGGCGCCCGAGCACACGATCTTCGCGACGAACTCGTCGACCCTGCTGCCGAGCCAGCTGGCCGACGCGACGGGGCGCCCGGAGAAGTTCCTCGCGCTGCACTTCGCCAACCACATCTGGCGGCAGAACACGGCCGAGATCATGGGCAGCCCGCGGACGGACCCTGCCGTCTTCGACCAGGTCGTGGCCTTCGCGGGCGAGATCGGCATGGTGCCGATCCCCCTCCACAAGGAGCAGCCCGGCTACGTGCTCAACTCGCTGCTCGTGCCGTTCCTCGGCGCGGCGTCCGAGCTCGTCCTGCGCGGCGTCGCGGACCCCGAGACGATCGACGCCACCTGGCGCATCGGCACCGGGGCGCCGATGGGCCCGTTCCAGATCTTCGACATCGTCGGCCTGCGGACCGCCTACGCGATCTCGGCGGCGAGCGACGAGGAGGGGGCCCAGCTCTGGGCGGACCACCTCAAGACCAACTACCTCGACCAGGGCAAGCTCGGGGTCGAGTCGGGCGAGGGCTTCTACTCGTATCGGTGAGCGGGGCGGGGCCGTGCCGGTGAGGGTGCGGGGCCGTGCCGGGCGTCGCCGAGGGCCCGGCCGCTCGGCGGGGCGGCGGGCGCCGGGGCGCCGACTCGGCACAGTGGCGTTGGATGGACGGGTGATCTGGACAGCTCCCTTCTCGTCCCCTCTGTGCAGTCGGACGCGCCTGGCGGCTCCTGTCCGGAGGAGGGACCGGTGACCGTGGGGGCGACAGCGGCCGCGGTGGGCGCTGTCCTCTTCATGGTGGTGGGACTCGGCCTCGTGCTGTTCCGTCACCCGGTGGCGCGGCAGATGCAGCGTGAACGCAAGCGGCTCGGCCTCCACCTCGGCTCGGAGAGCCAGCCGGGCATGCTGCTCGTGGTCGGCCTCTTCTTCGTCGCCGGGTCGGTCGTCGTCCTGCTCGCGACCTCCACCGACCTGTTCACTGGCTCGGCGTAGCTTCCCCGTCTGATCCCGGGAAGAACGTCGAGGAGCAGACTGCGTCCATGACCGACACCACCACGAACCGTCCCGCCACCGCCTCCGGCACCTTCAGCATCGGTGGGGACCTGCCCACCACCCGCCTCGGCTACGGCACCATGCAGCTCACCGGCCCCGGGGTCTGGGGCGAGCCGAGCGACCGCGGAGAAGCCGTCCGCGTCATCCGCCGGGCCGTCGAGCTCGGCGTGACGTTCTTCGACAGCGCCGACGCCTACGGCCCTGCCGTCACCGACGGCCTCCTCCGCGAGGCCCTCCACCCCTACGCCGACGACATCGTCGTCGCCACCAAGGTCGGCAACACCCGCCAGGGCCCCGACCAGTGGACTCCCCTCGGCGTCCCGGCCTACCTCCGTCAGCAGGTCGAGATGAACCTCCGCCACCTCGACGTGGAGCGCATCGACCTCCTCCAGCTGCACCGCATCGACCCGAACGTCCCCCTCGAGGACCAGATCGGCGAGCTGGGCGCACTGCGCGACGAGGGCAAGATCCGCCACATCGGCCTCAGCGAGGTCAGCATCGACGAGGTGAAGGCGGCACAGGCGGTCGCCCCGATCGTCTCCGTGCAGAACCTCTTCAACCTGACCGACCGCTCCGCCGAGCCGCTGCTCGACTGGGCGACCGAGAACGGCTTGGCGTTCATCCCCTGGTTCCCGCTCGCCACCGGCGGCCTCACCGGTTCGGACAGCCCGCTCACGAAGCTCGCCGAGCAGCACGAGGCCACCCCGGCGCAGCTGGCCCTCGCCTGGCTCCTCAAGCGCTCGCCCGCGATGCTGCCGATCCCCGGCACGTCGAGCATCGCCCACCTCGAGGACAACCTCGCCGGCGCGACCATCGAGCTCACCGACGCCGAGTTCGACGCGCTGACGGACGCGGTGAGCTGACCCGAGACTGCGTCTCGGATGCCTCCGGAGCACGCGAGACGAGAAAAGCCCCGGAACCCAGTGAGACTGGGTTCGCGGGGCTTTCTCGTGGCGGGCTGTTCTCGAAACTCGGTCAAGCCCGGAAACAGTGGGCACTGTGCGCTGGGCGGAACGGCCGATCCTCCGACCCAGCCCGTTTTTTCCTCCGACGCAGAGAAGGGCTGGTCAGAATGCAGTTCGTCTCTGCTCGGCAGCTACGGGAGGCAGGACTCTGAGGTCTGGAGGCGCGACGGACGCAGCCCACCGCGACGCGGGCGGAGATGCGTCGTCGTCGCGGTGGGCCGTCCCGTTGCTCAGGCTGCGTGGTCGTGGCCTGCTCGCCGGCGTCGGACTGCGAACAGGGTGAGCCCTGCCAGCAGGAGGAGTGCGGCCGCCGTGACGCCGGATGCGACCATGTCGCTGCCGGTGAAGGCGAGGTCCGAACCGCTCGTGCTCGTGCTCGCACTTCCGTTGCCGGCAGTCGTGCCGATGCCGGCACCGGGATCGGCGCCTGCTCCGGAACCGGGGGCGGTGCCGGGGTCCTCACCGACGACGGGTGCCGCCGTCACGATGACCGTGGGGAGCACCGTGCTGATCTCCCCGCTCGTCGCGGTGATCGAGACGGATCCGGTGCCGGGGCCGGCCGTGGTGGTCGGCAGCGATGCGGAGCCGTCGGCGCCGGCCGTCACGACGGCGGTGGTACCGCCGTCCGCGAAGCGGGCCGGCCCGTCGAGGGTGAAGCCGACCTCTGCGCCAGCGACGGGAGCGCCGGCCGCGTTGGTCGCGGAGACACCGAGCCCGGTGATCGCGTCCCCGACCTCGACGGTCTGCGCCGCTCCGGTCGCGGTGAGCGCGGTGACCGCGGCGGGGTCGGTGAACATGGAGCGGCTGAGCGGGGTGACCGTCAGGCTCTCCAGTCGCGCCGTTCCCCCTTCAGCGAGGAGCGAGACGCCCTCGCTGGTGGCCTCGGGGAAGATCTGGTCGGTGATCGTGGCGATCCCGCCCTGGGCGAAGGTCTCGACGGAGGCGGTGTCGACGTAGAGCTCGAGGTGCAGCTTGCCGTCCGCGAGGGCCACGGGGGCAGTCTCGACCGAGGGGAAGTCGGCGTCGAAGCCGACGTCGCCCGAGCGGGTGCGGTCGACGGTCAGCTGCCCGGACGCGACGTCGTAGGTGATCGGCGTGCGCTGGCTGCCGTCGGCCGAGTTGCGGACGGAGAGGCCGAACGAGTCGGCGTCCCCGGCGCTGAGCACGGCGTCGAGCTTGTAGACGCTGCCCTCGGCAGACGAGGGCAGCGCGGTCTCGCCCGCGGCGATGTCCGTCGCGCCGAGCGTGAACGCGTCCTCCGTCCGCTCGAGCCCGGCCGTCTCGTCGACGACCTTCTGCACGAGCTTCGGCGCGCCGTCGACGGTCTGCAGGGCGAGCTCGCGCGGGAGGGCCATCGCTCCGCGCCACTGGCCGGTCGGGATCGACTCGCCGTACTGCCAGTTGTTCATCCACGCAATCATGATGCGCTTGTCGTCGGGCGCGTTGTCGAAGGTGACTCCGGCGTAGTAGTCGCGGCCCCAGTCGAGCCAGTCGTAGTCGACCAGGCGGCTCTGGGCGGGCTCGTCGGCGAGCATGAACTGGTCGGCGAGGATGTGGCCCCAGCCGGCGCGGTTGTTGTCGACGACCTGGAGGTGAGCGGTGCGGCCGACCAGGTCGGCGACGTCCCAGCTGGTCCAGTCGAGCGTCTCGCTGTCGCTGCCGGTCGCCGTGCGGACGATCTCGCCGTCGACGACGAGGTTCACGCTCGTCTCGTTCGAGCGGACCTGCGCCGGGGTGTCGGCGAGCACGACGTGGTCGACCGTCAGGTGACCCCAGCCGCCGGTCGCGTCGTCCACGACGACGATCCGCGCAGCCTTCCCCTGGTAGGCCGAGACGTCCCAGCTCTTCCAGTTCAGGGAGCCGTCGTTCGTGCCGGCGGTGGTCCGCACGACTTCGCCGTCGACGACGAGCTGCACCTCGAGGGTCTGGGCGTCTCCCTCGGGGCGGAGACCGCCGCCGACGAGCATGCTCAGGTGCTTCTCGTCGATCGTGAACTCCGGCGAGGTCAGGTTGCCGAGGTTGTCGTCGCCCTTCGGTCCGCCGTCGAAGGTGTTGATCCGCTTCTGGCCGAGGAAGAACTCGCCGCCGCTGGTCGAGGGGTTGGTGCCGGCGGCGAGGTCGCCGGTCACGGTCCAGCCGTTGTCGATCAGGCCCTGCTGGTCCGGGTACTCGAAGCCGTCGAAGAGCAGCTCGCTCCCGTCGGGCGGGTCGTTGGCCAGCTGCGTGCCGTCGACGTGCGGGTGGTCGCCACCGCCGACGAGGAAGTTCAGGTGGTCCTGGTCCACGGTGAAGTCGGGCGACTCCATCGAGCCGACTGGCCAGTCGCCGTCGTTGAAGCCGTTGATCAGGCCCGTTCCGGAGAAGCCGGTGACGGTCTGCTGGCCGTCGACGGGACCGGCGGCGGGGGCAGAGCCGAAGGGCCCGTTCTTCCAGTTGCCGGGCTCGTTGTCGACGGTCCAGCCGTTGTAGGTGCCGTCGTCGAACCCGGCGAGGGTCGTGCCCGCAGGCAGGGCGTCGGAGCCGACCGTCGACTCGGAGGTGAAGGTGGTGCCGTCGAAGTCGCCGACGAAGTACTGCCCGCCTGAGCCGCCGCCCACCGCACCCGGATTGAGGTTGACGACCATCACCCACTTGGTGTTCGAGGGGTCGCCGTCGACCGCCAACGGGAAGAGGTCCGGGCACTCCCAGACGCCGCCGGTCGCGTTGGCCGGGCCGAACTCGCTCAGCTCGGTCCAGTTCCGCAGATCCGTCGACTTGTGCAGCAGGACCTTGTGGTCGTCCGCCTCCACCGTGACGACGACCCAGTAGGAGGACTCCGGTGCGCCGCCGTCGTACCAGAAGACGTGGGGGTCGCGGAAGTCGTTCTGATCCCGGTCGATGACCGGGTTGCCCTCGTACTTGGTCCAGGTCTGTCCGGCATCGGTGCTGTAGGCGAGGGCCTGCGCCTGCTCCCCCGTCTTGTAGGCCGCGGTGTACATCGCGACCAGGGGCGGGTCCTCGGCGGTCCCGAACCCGGAGGTGTTGTCCTCGTCGACGACGATCGAGCCGGAGAAGATGTCCGACTCCGCGTCGCCCGGGATGGCGAGCGGCTGCTCGGTCCAGTGCGTCAGGTCGGTGCTGGTGGCGTGGCCCCAGCTCATGTTGCCCCAGCGCGTGCCTTGCGCGTTGTACTGGTAGTAGAGGTGGTAGATGCCCTCGTCGTAGACGAGACCGTTCGGGTCGTTCATCCAGTTCTGAGTGGGCGAGTAGTGGATCGCGGGCCGGTACGCCTGGGTGGCGGCGTCCGGGACGGCGCCCGAGGCGGCGGGGACGGAGAGTCCGCCGCCGACCAGGACGAGGGTCGCTGCAGCAGCGAGCAAAGCGCCACCTCGACGCGGCCGGAGCGGAGAGGATCCATGAGACTGCACTGAGGTACGCCCTTCGTCGCGCGTGTCACTCGGAGTGACAACGTTGTCAATGTCGGGGCGAATCTACGGACTGTCCTCCGGACAATTCAAGGGTCTCGTAAAAATCGTCAGCCAGCTGCGGCCTCCCGACCAGCCGGAAGCTGGAGGAGGGCCCCCCGGGCGCGGCAGGTGGCCGCCGCTATCAGCATGCAGTCGTCGAGCAACGCGGCGGCGTCCGTCGCCGTGCGCGGGGCGCCATGTCGGGCGATCGACGAGGCGGCGGCAGCGAGGCAGGCGTCGCCCGCTCCCATCGTGTCGACGACGGCGCGCGGGTCCGCGGCGATCGGCGCGTCGATGGTCGTCCCGTCCTCGAGGTGCAGGGTCGCGCCCTGCGCACCTCGGGTCGCGAGCACCGTCCGGGTGCCCGCTCCGCGCAGCCGCGAGACGACCTCAGCCAACGGCACGCCGTGCAGCAGTGCGACGTCGTCGTCGCCGATCTTGACGAGGAGCGACCGCTCGGCGAGCCGCTCGAAGCCGCGGCGGAAGCGCTCCACGTCGTCCAGCATCCCGGAGCGCGGGTTGGGGTCGACGACGAGGCGCTCACGAGGCCGTGCGACAGCGTCGAGCAGCTCCTCCGCCTGTTCCTCGTCGTCGAAGGGGAAGCAGCTGACGACGACGAGGGCGGCCGCGTCGAGGGCTGCGCGCTCCCGCGCCCCGAAGCGGATCCGCCGGTGGCGCGCGGCGTCGTTGAAGACGTAGCGCGGCTCGCCGTCGACGCGCTCACTGATCGCGACCGAGGAGCCGAACGGGCCGAGGGTGGGCAGGAGCTCAACGCCGCGCTCGACGGCCGACGCGCGGATCGCGGCGCCGTCCTCGTCGTCGCCGAGCATCGCGAGCAGCTGCACGCGGTGGCCGAGCAAGGCGAGGCCGACCGCGACGTTGTAGGCGGCGCCGCCGAGGAAACGCTGCTCGCCTCCCTCGTCGCGGATCACGTCGATGAGGGCGTCACCGAGGACGACGATGGTCGGCTCGGAGAAGGACGGCTCGGTCGGCACCGGCTCAGGCATGGACAGGCACCTCTCCGGACCCGCGGGAGATGAGAGCAGTCGGGATCACGAATGTCTGCGCCGGCTCGTCCTCGCCGTCCAGGCGCAGGAAGACGCGCTCCGCGGCCGTGCGCCCGATCAGGCCCGGGTTCTGCGCGATGACGGAGACCGCGGGGTGCAGCAGTTCGGCGAGAGGGATGTCGTCGAAGCCGATCAGGGCGACCCGGCCGTGTTCTCCGCGGCGGCGGAGGGCGGCGAGGACGCCGATGGTGATGAGGTTCTGCCCGCCGATGACGGCGGTCGGCGGCGCTTCCTGGGCGAGCAGCTCCAGGGCGATCTCCTCGGCGGCCTCCTCGTCGTGCGCGCCGTGCCGCACGAAGCCGGGAAGCACGGGGAGGCCCAGCCGCGCCATCTCCTCCAGGAAGCCCCGCTCGCGCTCGCGGGCGGTGAAGATCTCCGGCCGGTCGCTGAGGAAAGCGATGCGCTCGTGGCCGAAGGAGGCGAGGTGGCCGACGGCGCGCGCGATACCGGCGGCGTTGTCGGTGATCACGGCGTCGGCCGTGACGCCGGTAGGGACTCGGTCGACGAACACCGCGGGCGTGCCGCGGTCGATCTCTACGCCCAGATACGCCTGGCTGGGGGCTACCGTCGTGAGGATCAGCCCGTCGACGCGGCGCGAGACGAAGGCGTTGACCGCCGACCGCTCGCGGGCCGGGTCGTCGTCCAGGCTGGACGTGAAGACCGCGACACCGCGCTCGTTCGCCAGATCCTCGACGGCACGGTGCACCGCTCCGGAGAAGGGGTTCGCGACACTGCCCACCAAGAGGCCCAGCGTGTTCGTGCGCCCGTTGGAGCGCCGCAGGTTCCCTGCGTGCAGGTCGGGCTGGTACTGCAGCTGCCGGGCAGCCGCCTGCACCCGTTCGATCGTGGCGGCCGAGACGTTCGGCTCCCCGTTGACCACGCGCGAGACGGTCTTGATGCCGACTCCGGCGAGGGCGGCGACGTGCTTCATGGTGGGGCGGCGACCGGAGGCGACGACGTCGCGGGGTCCTGACATCGATGTCACGGTCAAGTCTCATTTCGTCGGGGACGACTTGACCTTATCTGTGAGAACACGATAGACCTACCCCTGACATCGTTGTCGGGAGTCAGCTCCCGCCCTAGGAACAGGACTTTCAATGACGAACCGCTCCCCTCGCTTCAACCGGTACCTCGGGCTCGGCTCGGTCGCGATCCTCGCGACTTTGAGCATGACCGCTTGCTCGAGTTCCGGCTCTTCCGACGCCGGCTCGACCGCCGACAGCAGCGACGGCGTGGGCGTCACGCTCATCGTGAAGACCACCACGAATCCTTTCTTCGTCGCGATGGAGGACGGCGCCAAGGAGGCGGCGAGCTCGGCCGGCGTGGACCTCACCCTCGCGGCGGGCAAGGAGGACGGCGACGAGGACACCCAGATCCAGGCCATCGAGAACGCGATCTCGAAGGGCGACAAGGGCATCCTGATCACCCCCAACGGGCCCTCGGTCGTCGACGCGATCCAGCGGGCCCGCGACGCCGGCCTGTTCGTCATCGCCCTGGACACGCCACCCGACCCCGCCGACGCGGTCGACATCACGTTCGCGACGGACAACTTCACCGCCGGCGAGTCGATCGGCAAGTGGACCGCCGCGCAGCTCGACGGCGAGAAGGCGACCATCGCGATGCTCGACCTCTTCGACGACAAGGTCGTCTCGGTCGACTACAACCGTGACCAGGGCTTCCTCACCGGCATGGGCATCGACGTCGGAGACGACCAGGTCAACGGCGACGAAGACGAGAACGGCAGCTACAGCGACGGCGACTACGAGATCGTCGGCAACGAGGCCACCCAGGGCGCCGAGGACGGCGGCCGCACCGCCATGGAGACGCTGCTGTCGAAGAACCCCGACATCAACGTCGTCTACACGATCAACGAGCCCGCCGCCTACGGCGCCTACCAGGCGCTCCAGGCCGCGGGCAAGGAGAAGGACGTCCTCCTCGTCTCGATCGACGGCGGCTGCGCCGGCGTCAAGAACGTCAACGAGGGCCTGATCGGTGCCACGGCGCAGCAGTACCCCGTGAAGATGGCCCAGCTCGGCGTCGAGGCGATCGCCCAGCTCGCGAAGGACGGCACGAAGCCGAGCACCACCGAGGGCCTGGACTTCTTCGACACCGGGTCGGCGCTCGTCACCGACACCCCGGTGGACGGCCTGGACAGCATCAGCTCCGACGACGCCGCCGGGATCTGCTGGGGCGAGTAGCTCGCCACGGGCGGGGCGCCCCAGGCGCCTCGCCCTCCTCCTCTCACTCCCGCGACCCCAGAAAGGCCATCGTGGCTCAGAAGACCACCGACCCGAATCCCCCGACCTCCTCCCTCGACCTCGCAAGCGAGTTCCTCGACCGCCGCACCCCGCTCGACCGCGTCCGAGGCGTGCTGCACCGGTACCCGGCCGTCAGCCCCGCCGTCGTCCTCGTCCTGGCGATCATCGTCTTCGGACTGCTCAACGACCGTTTCCTCGACCCGTCGAACCTCTCCCTCATCACGCAGCAGGTCGCCGTCGTCGGCACCCTCGCCGTCGCGCAGACGCTGATCATCCTCACCGCCGGCATCGACCTGTCCGTCGGCGCCGTGATGGTCCTGACCTCGATGATCATCGCCCAGACCGCGACCGAGAACGGCCTCCCGGCGCTCGTCGCCCTCCTCCTCGGCCTGGTCGTCGGCCTCGCCGCCGGCGCCTTCAACGGCATCCTCGTCACGAGGCTCCGACTTCCTCCGTTCATCGTCACCCTCGGGACGCTGAACATCTTCGTGGCGCTGACTCTGCTCTACTCCAGCGGATCGACCGTCCGCGGCACCGACATGCCCGCTGTGCTGCCCTCGACCGGGAGCACCTTCGACGTCCTCGGCGTGCGGATCAGCTACGGGGTCCTCCTGATGCTGCTGCTCTACGTCGTCGTCGCGTTCATCCTCGGCAAGACGGCGTGGGGACGCCACGTCTACGCCGTCGGCGACGACAAGGAGGCAGCCCGCCTCGCTGGCATCAGCGTGAACCGGGTGCTCATGAGCGTCTACCTCGCTGCCGGCGCGATCCTCGCGGTCGGCGCGTGGATCCAGATCGGCCGCAGCAACGCGGCGAGCCCCAACGCCGGAGCTGACCTCAACCTCGACTCGATCACCGCAGTCGTGATCGGCGGCACGAGCCTCTTCGGCGGTCGCGGCACCGTCTGGGGAACCCTCCTCGGCGCCCTCATCGTCGGTGTCTTCCGCAACGGGCTCTCGCTCGCCGGGCTCGACGTCCTGTACCAGACCCTCGCCGTAGGCGTCCTCATCATCGTCGCCGTCTCGGTCGACCAGTGGATCCGGAAGGTTCGCAAATGACCATCGTCGACTCCGAGGGATCCGTCCCCACCGCCACCCGCGCTCCCGTGCTGCAGGCCAAGCGCCTCGTGAAGACCTTCGGCCGCGTGGTCGGTCTCGATGGAGTCAGCCTCGAGCTCTACCCCGGCGAGGTCCTCGCGATCATCGGCGACAACGGCGCCGGCAAGTCCACGCTCATCAAGTGCCTCACCGGCGCAGAGGTCCCCGACGAGGGCGAGATCCTCCTCGACGGCAAGCCCGTGACCTTCAAGCGCCCGCAGGACGCCCGGGGCGCCGGCATCGAGACCGTCTACCAGAACCTGGCAGTCTCCCCCGCGCTGGACGTCGCGTCGAACCTGTACCTGGGTCGCGAGCGCCGAAAGAAGGGCGTCCTCGGCTCCGTCTTCCGGATGCTCGACACCGCGGGCATGCGCAAGGAGGCTCGGGCCGAGCTGACCGAACTGGGCATCTCGACCCTGCAGGACGTCACGGTGCCGGTCGAGAACCTCTCCGGCGGCCAGCGGCAGGCGGTCGCGGTGGCCCGAGCGGCAGCGTTCGGCTCGAAGGTCGTCGTGCTCGACGAGCCCACGGCCGCGCTCGGCGTGCGCGAGTCGAACCAGGTGCTCCAGCTGGTCCGCAACCTGCGCGACCGGGGCATCCCGGTCATCCTGATCAGCCACAACATGCCGCAGGTCTTCGACGTCGCCGACCGCATCCACATCCAGCGCCTCGGCAAGAAAGCCGCGACCATCACCCCCCAGTCGCACTCGATGACCGACGCGGTCGCGATCATGACAGGAGCGGCCACCGCATGACGGACACCGCCCCCCGCATCCTCTACGCGGAGTTCACGGCGAAGCCCGGCCACGAGGAGACCGTCGCGGGCATGATCGCCGACCTCGGCGACCTCGTCCGCCAGGAGCCGGGCAACGTCGAGTTCGTGCCGTACCGCCGGGAGGACGACCCCGCCCGCTTCTTCGTCTACGAGGTCTACCGCGACGAGGACGCCTTCCAGGCGCACATCTCTGCCGACTACGGAACCGTCTTCAACGACGAGCTCGGCCCGCTGATCGTCGAACCGAGATCCCAGCTCACCTGGCTCCAACGGATCTGAGCACTCCGCCAGCAGACGGGAAGGGGCACCGGTCTCCCCACGGGAGCGCGGTGCTCTTTCTCCTCGGAGGCCGCTTCGCCGGCCTCGGACTCAGCCACGTGCGCGCAGGCTGTGTGGCGACCGCGCTCGGTGATGACGTGTGCAGCGTGTAGATGGGCCCCACCTGGTGACAGTGCTCCCCACGAGCGCAGATCACACCGATCCACCTGCTGCAGAGGCGCTGACGTCGAGCTGCATCACACCTCCGTCGAACGGCGCGCTGCGCTGTTCGCGTCGGTCTGGCGTTCGACGTCCAGGACCAGGGCGCGAGCCCGCGTGGCGATGAGGCGGGACGGGGGATGGACAGCCCTCCTGATGCGGAGGTGCTGGTTGCTCACGAGCTCTCACCGCGTGCCTGTTGCCGCTATGCCCCCTCGACGAAGAAAAGAGCCCCGGGACCCCTGCAATCACGGGGTTCCGGGGCTCTAACGGCCGATCCTCAAGCGCCGCCTTCGAGCTCGAGCTGCATCTCGACGGGGGCTTCCAGCCCATGAGGACGAGTTAGTACGACGACTCGCAGAAGGAGGGCGCTCTCCCCCGAGTGGGGCTCGGAGCTTTCACCCGCTTCGTGCCGCCCAGCAACGGGCTACGCTCGCTGCCCTCTCCTCTGAGGACCTGCCACGTCGAGGCTGGTGAGGGTCCTCCGCGCAGTGGCCGCCTCACATCCGATCTCACTACGACGTGGCCCGGACGCGACAGGCATCGTCCATGCGACCGCCTGATGGACGGCGGATGCGCTCCGGAAACGACCGAAGCCCCCGGTCGCAACTGGGGGCTTCGGTCGGGACTGAGTTTCGCGAACATACTGCGTGATTTTCGCGAACAGCCCCGTGGCGGGCTGTTCTCGAAACTCGTTCTGCCCCGGAAACAGTGGGCACTTTGCTCTCGGCCGGGCGGTCGATCCTCCGAACCCCTCCATTTTTTCCTCCGGCTCAAGGAAAGCCTGGTCACGGCCTACTTGACAAGTGAGGCGCACGGGCCGTTGGCACCCTTAGGCGCAGTCCTCAGGTAGTGGTCGGTGACGGCTGCAACTGGGTGCGGGCCCCAGGAAGGCTAGGGCTGCTGATATTGCCCGGCCCGGGCACATCACTCTGAGCCGCGGCAGTTGGCCCTTTGCTCACACAGACTCGCCGTCGCACGCCTCTCGGCGCTCCCGACCCGATCACCAGGCGCTCGTCTCCGATATTCCCCTCCTCGAGTGGTCGACGACCGAGGCCGTTCCTACGAGTCGTCGAGTTGATCGCCCGTGGTGAGTTCACGCGGCGGTTCGTCCGTGGCGCTCTTGATGGTGGGGATTTCCTCAACCTCGTGGACGGGAGCGATCGATTCGAGGTTGGAGATCTCCTGCCCCGAAACGTTGACGTCGTCGGGCACTTGTCCAAGTCGTTGACGTGCAGATTCTGCTTCTGCGACAAATCGAGTCAGGTTTTGTCGACTTTGCAAGCGTTCAAGCTTGGCCGAGTCAACCTTGGCCCATCCAGCTATCCAAGCCGCCATCATCCGTGGAATAGCTTCCGGAATCGAATCCGGGTGCTTGAGGATGAAGCGCAAGAGAGATGCGGCCCCACCGACTCCGATGGCCAGGCCACCAATGTCACGCGCCCAGGCGAGAAGGTCAAACGGTGATTCCGCTGACATGCGTCGGATGGTCAAGCTGGGGATGTCATCGGTCTGCACCTCAGGATCAAGGGCGCGAACGCATGCAGCCCAAAGACCGTCAAGCCCCGTGATGATGCGGACAACCTCGGACGCGTTCCATGTGGTGCGGTCGAAGCGAAGTGAGATCTGCACGCCGTCAGGAGGGACGATGAGGTCGCGGTCGAACCCGGGAAGACGGAGCGCGTTCACCCTTTCGCTGGCGAGGGCCAGCCACTCCAACGAGTAGATGCGTTCCGTCTGCGTTCCCGCCCGGATCCAATCTGGCTCAGGGAGAGTGCCGCGATCAATCATGGCGCGGAGTTCACTCTGCTTGACGCCGAACATCTTCGCTACGACGCTCGTGGACAGAAAGGATGGGGTGTCGCGTCGTTCTGTGACCACGGCAGAAGCGTAGTGATTCTCGACTTTCAGTCGCCGATGGCGCGCCATTGCCCGGGAGAGCTATTGCATAGTCCCGCCTGGGAGCCGAAGTGATCGTCGCGCAAAGAAAGCACTACGAGGCCGTAGCAGTTCGGCAATGCCATCTCCGGGCCAGCTCTCCGGTCTCCGAGCTTCGAGCGCCGGACGAGCTGGACAGCCAACATCGTTACTGAGCTCCCAGACGGACGCTCACTCGTGATCGAGTACGACGGCGCGTACTGGCACTCGGAGAAGAGCAAGATCAACCGGGCCAAGACTCTTGACCTCTTGAGCGCTGGGTACTTCGTCACCCGTATCAGGGAGCTACCTCTCGCCCCACTTGGCATTACCCACGCGGACTACATCGAAGTCTTAGTCCCAAGCACCGGCCTCGACCCTGCCAAAACAGTCGAGGGCATCGACGATCTCGTGGTCAACGCACCAGACCAGCGAACATGGCCCTGGCCAAACGAGAATGCGCCTTCCAAGACGACCTAGAACTCGGCACTAATCGCTGGTCTACGGGAATAGACGCGTGCTGGAGCGGCAGGGTCTCATCAATCGGGTTCGACCTTCTCAATGACGATGGAAAAGTCGTTACGTGACCCTGAGGTCTCAGTAAAACCGGAGAGGATCACGGACACCGTCTCCGCCTGCTCGACGAGATCAGGCGTCTGCGCGTCCTCCAGGAGCGCCTGAGTCACGACGTCGCAGGTCATGCCGACCTCGAAATCAACGTGCAACTCGAAACTGCTGTAGTAGACCCGAACCCGTCGACTAAGCACTCTTGGGTCGTAGGCATTGACGAGACGGATGGCGTCGACGTCCTCGATTCCGGTTGTGCGGGAATCGAGCGGTAGCGGTTCGCCGTTCAGGACGTGACTGAGCACAAGGAACCCAAGATCGCCCGGACCCTCCTCACTCCACGTCGATGCAGTGCAGTCTCTCAAGGGGTTCGGAACCATCGAGGGAGATGACGTCTCGGCCGAAGTCCCGGCGCAGGCCTANCGAAGTAGTCCCACAGGGTCAGCATGGCCGCGATGAGCATCGGCACCAGCAGCCGCACCTCCCGGACGAGCAGCACAGCCCCGCCCAACGTGGTAGGGGCCTGGTTGTTCCAGCGGGGACGGTCCGACGAGGGGTCTTCGGTAGTGGTCATAACGCTGTCCTCCTAAGGACTTCAGTGGTGTGAAGGTCGCTCGAATCAGGTGAAGGGCTGGAGCGGGTGACCTTCGGAACAGGTCCCGACCTAGAAGCTGCCTGGCTTGGCGCAAGGCTACATGTAGTGCCCACCCCACGCCTCTACAACTAGATGCGGTGTTACACGGCTGTAGTTCTGCATCAGGAGTTCTCCACAGGCACATCCCCGTGTTCTCCTCGGATTGCGCGTGGTTATCCCCCGCCGTGAGCAGTTGTGCACACATTCCTCCCCACCTCCGACATGGGGGCAAGGGCGCCCCCCGTTTGGGGCAACGGCGTGTCGCGGCGTGTCGCGAAGGCAAACGACACGCCGAAAGTGGCACGCATGGCCGAAATCCGTTTTGAGGCCGTCGGACGCTAAATCGCGGGGAACGGTGCTGGACCAGCTGGGTAGCGCGCCTCCCACTCGTACCCGAGTACGCATAGAGTGTTGCCAACGCCTCAGGGTGTGCGCCGACGAATCTTGAAGGGCTGGTCGGCACGGAACAGAGCAGCAAAGCCCCTGGTCAGCCGGGGGCTTTGCTTCGTTAACGGCACCAGCGAGCGTTCCCAACAAGAACAAGATCCGGATGCCGGTCACTACGACAAGCCTTGGACTCTCGGCACCTCTCGAGCATCGTCTGCAGACGTAGGGCGTCGGCCGCATCACGACGCGTAAGGGTGCGGAGCCAGTTCGAGAGGCCGTCGATCGCCACGCTGCTCAACGTCGATGCCATCGAGCTCGCGGCGACGAGCGTCGGCTAGGCGATCTCAGGCCCATTGCGAGCCGCTGGATGGGGCGCTGGGGCAAGGGCCTGGTATCGCTGGTCACTCTCGGCTTCCCGAGCTGTCCTCGTTGGCGGCGGCGCTTGGTTCATCCCTGCCCGCCCAGGAGATCATCTGGGTCGTCGGCCCCATCTCCGCCCTCTCGGTAGCCGCGAGGGCGTCCAGCCCGGGGCCCGCACCATCTACCTGGAGATGGTCAGCGCCTCGCGGTCGTGGCCGAGGGAGAATTCGTGCCACCAACCCTCGTCATCTCTCGTCTCGATAGCCGATCCGTCAATGGGCGCATGACAGGGGCTCAGTCGGTGTGAGTGGCAGCCTGGAAAGCGTTGACGGCTTTGTATCCCGCCGCGCCGAGCCCTGACACCTGGGGAAGGAAAGGCAGCACCTCCTCAATCGTGTCGCGTCGATCGCCCTCGGAGACTTCCCCGTTGCGCTCAGACAGACCCATATAGAGATCCCATAGCCGCCCATAGAGCTTTGGGTGAGCGGACTCATGGACCGCGCCGACAACGGCCCCAAGGAGGCCACGGAGTGTTGCTGTTTCAGGGACTCGCATGCCTAGATATTGACAGAAATATGAGTCTCGATAGCCGATCGACTACCGGACGTGCAGAAGCCCGAAGGCCTAGGCGCTGACGAGGAGTTTCCCGAGGGAGTCGAGGGCCCCGGGGACGAGGGCGTAGTAGGCCCAGATTCCGCGTTTGTCGCGAGTGAGGATGCCGGCGTCGACGAGCACCTTCAGGTGGTGCGAGACGGTCGGCTGGCTGAGCCCGAGGGGCTCGGTGAGGTCGCAGACGCACGCCTCGGCCCCTTCACGTGCGGCGACCATCGAGATGAGCCGAAGTCTTGCCGGGTCCGCGATCGCTTTCAGGCTGCGGGCCAGCTTCTCGGCGTTTTCCGCGTCCATCGCCTCGCGGGCCAGCGGTGCGCAGCACGCGGTCACGTCCGTGAGGGGCAGGAGTTCGGCGACGGGCATGTGAACACTCTTCCACACAGATTGACAGTCGTCGATGGGTTGGGGCAGGCTCAACACATCGACACTCATCGATCTACGGAGTTGCATGACGACCACCACCACTGCGCCTGCCCGGCTCGGGACCGCTGACCGCTTCCTCCCCGTGTGGATCCTCGCCGCCATGGGCGCGGGGCTGCTGCTGGCGGTGTTCGTCCCGGCGTTCGGTGCGCTGCTGCACTCGTTCCAGGTAGGGCAGGTGAGCGTCCCGATCGCGATCGGGCTGCTGGTGATGATGTACCCGGTGCTGGCGAAGGTCCGCTACTCCGACACCCGCGCCGTCGCCGGCGACCGGCGCCTCCTGGTGTCGTCACTGGTCATGAACTGGGTCGTAGGCCCCGCCCTGATGTTCGCCCTGGCGTGGATCTTCCTGCCGGATCTGCCGGAGTACCGCACGGGGCTGATCATCGTGGGCCTCGCCCGGTGCATCGCCATGGTGCTGATCTGGAACGACCTCGCCTGCGGCGACCGAGAAGCAGCCGCGTTCCTCGTGGCCCTGAACTCGGTGTTCCAGGTCGTCGCGTTCGCCGGCCTCGGCTGGTTCTACCTCCAGATCCTCCCCGCCTGGCTCGGCCTGCCAGTCACGAGCGCATCGTTCAGCATCTGGTCGATCACCCTCAGCGTCCTGGTGTTCCTCGGCATCCCCCTCCTCGCCGGATACCTCTCCCGCCGCATCGGGGAAGCGACCAAGGGACGCACCTGGTACGAGACACGGTTCCTGCCGAAGATCGGCCCCTTCGCCCTCTACGGGCTGCTGTTCACGATCGTGATGCTCTTCGCCCTCCAAGGCCAGCAAGTCGTCGACCGGCCCCTCGACGTCGTCCGCATCGCCCTGCCGCTGCTGGTCTACTTCGCCGTCACGTTCCTCGTCGCGTTCTTCACCGGACGGACCATCGGCCTCGCCTATGAGCGGACGGCGACGCTGGCGTTCACGGCCGCGGGGAACAACTTCGAGCTGGCGATCGCCGTCGCGGTCGGCACGTTCGGGGCGACCTCCGGCCAAGCCCTCGCCGGGATCGTCGGCCCCCTGATCGAGGTCCCGGCGCTCGTGGCGTTGGTGTACCTGTCCCTGTGGCTGCGGCCACGCCTGTTCCCCTCTACCGCCCCGGCAGCGCGCGTCGCTGAACGGGTCTGACCCCTCACCCGAAGGAACCCGTCATGAGCACCAAGCCCACCGTCCTGTTCGTCTGCGTCCACAACGCCGGCCGCTCCCAGATGGCCGCCGGCTACATGCAGGCCCTCGCCGGCGACCGCGTCGACGTCCTCTCCGCCGGCAGCGAGCCCAAGGACCAGATCAACCCGATCGCGATCCAGGCCATGGCCGAAGAGGGCATCGACATCGCCGGGAACCAGCCCAAAGTCCTCACCACCGAGGCCGTCCGGGACAGCGACGTCGTGATCACGATGGGCTGTGGCGACGCGTGCCCGATCTTCCCCGGCAAGCGCTACGAGGACTGGGAGCTGACCGACCCCGCCGGCCGCGGTATCGAGGACGTCCGCCCCATCCGCGACGACATCAAGGGCCGCATCCAGGCCCTCCTGGCCGAGATCGCACCCGCGACCGCCTGACCCTGAGCTGTGAGGAGACGACGATGACGGACCTGACCACGAGGCGCGGCCTGCCGGGCCTTGCCTTCCCCGAGGACGCACTCAAGCGTGCCGCGGGCGACCTCGCCACCCGGTTCGAGGGCATCTTCGGGCCCGAGACGATCGAGCGGTACGTGCTCGAGTCCTACACGGCTCTCCTTCGCACAGCGCAGGTCCGGGCGCACCTGACCACCAACGCGACCCGGTTCGCCGTCGATCGGCTGACCGCCCTCGGGCAGGCCACCGGGGCGATCGAGCGGACGGTGCCGGAGGTGCTGTTCGTCTGCGAGCAGAACGCCGGCCGCTCCCAGATGGCAGCCGTGTTCACCAACGTCCTCTCCGGCGGTGCCGTCCACGTCCGCTCGGCCGGGTCGATGCCCGCCCGGGATCTCCACCCCGTCGTCGCGGAAGCGATGCAGGAGCTGGGCCTCGACCTTGACGAGGCGTTCCCGAAGCCATTGACCGACGACGTCGTGCAGGCTGCTGACGTCGTGATCACGATGGGCTGCGGCGATGCGTGCCCGATCTACCCCAGCAAGACCTACCGCGACTGGCACCTCACCGACCCCGCCGGGCTCCCCCTCGAGAAGGTGCGCCTCATCCGCGACGACGTCAAGAAGCTCGTCGAATCGCTCCTGACCGAACTCGGCATCGAATCGAAGGGCCTCCCCGCATGAGCCTCACCCTCTCTGTCCCGCCCCGCACCGACGCCCCGACCCTCGCCGGGCTCCCCGTCGCCGTCATCGGCGCCGGCCCTGTCGGCCTCGCCGCGGCCGCGCAGCTCCTCGAACGAGGTGTCGACGTCGTGATCTACGAAGCCGGCCCGAGTGCCGCGACGGCGGTCCGGGCGTGGGGTCACACGCGCCTGTTCACCCCGTGGGAGCACCTCGTCGACCCGGCCGCCGCACGTCTCCTCGACACCATCGACTGGGAGGCCCCGGCAGCGAAGAAGCTCCCCTACGGTGCCGACTTCGTCCGCGACTACCTCGAACCTTTGGCCGCGACCCCCGAGCTGTCGGGCCGTATCCGGTACGGGCACCGGGTCGCTGCGGTGTCCCGGCAGGGCATGGACCGCACCCGCTCCACCGGGCGTGCCGAGACGCCGTTCCTGCTGCGCCTCGACCACGACGGCGAGGTGCGCGACGAACTCGCCCGCGCCGTCATCGACACTTCCGGCACCTACTCGACCCCCAACACCCTCACGTCCTCCGGTGTCGGCCTCTCCCATGGCGACGACATCGCCGGCAGCATCAGCCACGCCCTGCCCGACGTCCTCGGCCGCGACCGTGACCGGTTCGCCGGCCGGCACACGGTCGTCGTCGGCGCTGGCCACTCGGCTGCGAACACCCTCATCAAGCTCGCCACCCTCGCCAAGGAAGTACCCGGGACGACGATCACGTGGGCGATCCGCAGCAGCACCCCCGCCCGGGTCTACGGGTCCGCCGCCGACCAGCTCGAAGGCCGCGGGGACCTCGGCAGTGCCGTTCGCGACCTCGTTCGTGCCGGAGCGATCGCCCTCGTCGACCGGTTCGAGGTCGACGATGTGGCCAAGGCCGACGAAGGCGTGCAGCTCGTCGGGCGTCGACGCGGTGAGCCCTTGACGGTGGCTGCGGACGTGGTGGTGAACGCGACCGGGTTCCGCCCTGACCTCGACATGCTCCGCGAGATCCGGGCGTCGCTCGACGAGATCGTCGAAGCGCCCCGGCAGCTCGCCCCGCTGATCGACCCGAACCTGCACTCCTGCGGCACGGTCTACCCGCACGGGGTCGCAGAGCTCGGGCACCCGGAGCCGAACTTCTACATCGCCGGCATGAAGTCCTACGGCCGAGCCCCGACGTTCCTGCTCCTCACGGGCTACGAGCAGGTCCGCTCCATCGCCGACGAACTCGCCGGCAACCACGAAGCCGCCCGCCTGGTGCAGCTCGAACTCCCCGACACGGGTGTCTGCTCGACGAACCTCCCGGACGCCTCCGGGTGCGCCGTCGACGGGCCGGCAGCAGGTGGGTGCTGCTCGTGAGCGTCACCGTCCGGGCCATGACCCCGGATGACTGGCCCGCCGTCGAGCGGATCTACCAAGAGGGCATCGACACCGGTAACGCGACCTTCGAGACCCGCACCCCGACCTGGGAGGCGTTCGATGCCGGCAAGCTCGCCTCGCACCGGTTCGTCGCGGTCGATGACACCGCGGGTGCCGCGCTCGGTTGGGTGGCGGCTTCCGCGACGTCGGCCAGGCCTGCGTATGCAGGTGTCGTCGAGCACTCCGTCTACGTCGCCTCGGCGGCCCAAGGACATGGGGTCGGACGGGAGCTGCTGGGGGTGTTCCTCGACTCGGTTGATGCCGCGGGCATCTGGACCGTTCAGTCGTCGATCTTCCCCGAGAACGAGGCAAGCCTGGCCCTCCACGACCGGGCGGGGTTCCGCCGGGTCGGGACGCGGGAACGGATCGCTCGATCCGAGGCGGGGCCATACGCCGGCGTGTGGCGCGACACTGTTCTCATCGCACGACGGGCAGCCACGCCTTAAAGCTGTGCCAAGCCTCTAGGTGCTCGACTTCGGCCGAGGGGCCAGGTGGGCACGCACGTAGTTGATCTGCTCCTGTGTCAGCGCAGACCACGACGCGTGCGGTACACGGTCCGTGTACTTGCGTCGGAGCACCCGACGCACGGCTCGCCCATCATCGTCGTAGCCGGGCTGCGCGCCTAGTTCAGACGGCGTCTCAGGAACCTCGTCCAGCTCGAACCGGTCACCAGGCACTTCCCGGAGGGCCACGCCCGTCAGCTCAAATAGCTCCTTGCTCTGCTGGATGTATTCGAGCTGCTGGCGAAGCGGTGACTTCGGGGTGTACTGCTCCTCGAACTCCTTCGTCAGAATCCTGTATCCAGCACTCGCGAGCCCTATTTCGTCTCCGCCTGGCGCAGCGATGATGTTGGCCAATTCGAACAACACGCGCCGGACCGGGGTGTCGGCTATGCCCAGGGCTTCGACGAACTGCCAGGTGGCCCGGGTCATCTCGTTCTCGCTGCGTTCGGGGTCAGTAGGCATGGTCGAATCGTAAGTGGGCTACCTAGGTCGAAGTTGGCTAAGCCTCATGAATGACGGTGGTACGCCGTATCTTCCCGCTATGGATTCAGGTCAATTTGGCGAGATGCTCGTCAGCGGCATTGTCGAGCAACTAGCCAGGACGGTGACGCTCTTTCCTCAATGGGCGCACGATCAGCCCATCCTCTGGCTGATTCCGATCGGCATCGCCCTCGGGCTCGTCGAGAAGATCCGGCCGAAGAAACGCCGCCGTAGGTAACCGTTGAGTGTCCGATAGCCGATTCCTTACTGGGACACTCGATCTTTACGGCCTCGGCACCGCGGCAATAGCACCGTAGCTGTCTTGCAGTAGCTCGGCGTCATGAGCCCTAGGCACGTGCTCGGATGCGGTCGAGGTCATCTCTCACCCGTTCCGGTTCCTGCTCGAGTGGGAGGTTCTCGTCGTCGTGGACACCGTCGAGTGCACCTGCAGGATCGGGGTCGAGCGTGGCAAAGACAGGGGCGAGGTCGTCCTGCTCAGGGCCACGGTCGGCAACGAGCTCGAGGGTGCGGTGGTCGGCACGATCGTCGGTGAGGCTGTCGATGAGGACGCGGGCGATCTGGTGCCGGGCGATGACGCCGTCGGCCGGGTTGCCTGCCTGGTGGGTGTCGCCCTGGCGCATGGTGATCTGCAGTTGGTCGGCGTCGTTGTAGTCGAACCAGCCGGGCCGGACGATCGTGTATCGGTTGCCACTGGCCCTGACAAGGCGTTCGCCTCGGCGCTTCCACTCGGAGCTGGGGTGCCGGACGGTCGCCCCGACCGTGGTCATCAGAGCGATCCGGACCGGACGCCCGTTGAGAGCCTGCAGAACGTTCCTGACGGCGCCGTAGTTGACCGCTTCGCCGTTGCTGTTGTCGCCGTGGGTGAAGACGACGGCGTCGATGCCGTCGACAGCCGCGGTGAGGGTGGAGGCGTCGGTGAGGTCACCGACGACGACCTCTGCGGCCGGGTCGAGGCCACGTGCGCGGGAGGCGTTGCGCGCGAGGGCGCGGGTGGTGTGCCCGGCGGCGACGGAGGTGGCGATGACGTGGCGGCCGATGCTGCCGGTGGCGCCGACGACGAGAACGGTGAGGTGGTCGGTCATGGTGGTGCCTTTCATGCGAGGCCAGCGGCAGAGAGCCACTGGCCGAGGTCGGTGGCGACGTCGGCGACTTCTTCGCCCTGCACGGCGAGCCCGTCACGGAGGCGAGCGCCGGTGGCGAGGTCGCGGTAGAAGCGCGCCGTGGAGCCGAGGCCGCTCACGGCGTAGGTGACGAACGGGTGGACGTCCTTGCCGGCCAGGTCGACGGCCTCGACGAAGGTGGCCATGATCATCGGGGGCTGCACGTTCCAGATCGGGCTGCCCAGGAGCACCGTGTCGTACCCGGTGAGGTCCGGGAGGGCGCCTGCGATCGCGGGGCGTGCGTCGGCGTCTTGTTCCTCGGAGTTGCGCGCGACCGTGAGGTCGTAGGCGTCCGAGTAGGGGTCGGCGGCCTCGATTCGGTAGACGTCGCAGTCGACGCGGTCGCTGATCATGCCCGCGAGGACTTCGGTGTTCCCGATTTCGAGGGTGCGGCGGTCGCCGTACCAGTAGTTCTCACCGGGACGGGAGAAATAGGCAAGGAGCACGCGGCTGCGGGAGGACGGGTTCACGGGGGTTCCTGTCGAGGTCGAGGAGGCAGCTGGTCCTGCCGGCGCTGATGGTGACGTGGTGCAGGCGGCAAGGGCCGTCGCGGCGAGGCCGGCGGCGGCGAGGCCGACTCCGCGGAGGACGGTGCGGCGGCTGAGAGGGTGACCGTGGTCGTGGGGCATGAGCGTCGCTTCCGTGGTCAGGGAGGTGTCGTTCG
Organism: Frigoribacterium sp. CFBP 13729; assembly: GCF_014841875.1. Taxonomy (NCBI): domain Bacteria; kingdom Bacillati; phylum Actinomycetota; class Actinomycetes; order Micrococcales; family Microbacteriaceae; genus Frigoribacterium; species Frigoribacterium sp. CFBP 13729. The sequence continues at coordinate 289,597 of NZ_JACYUR010000003.1, forward strand.
TGGTGCGGAGCGGGGTGCGACAAAGGGCGGGTGCGCCGCAGGCAACTGCGTCGCACCCGCCCTCTGCGTTGGCTAGCCGAGTGGTGGCTAGCTGAGCCGGCGGGCGGCGAGGTGCCGGACGGTCTCAGGGTCGGCGTGGTCGAAGAACTGCGACGCACCGGTGTCGAGGGCCTTGATGCTCTCGAGCTCGTCGGCCGTGAGCTCGAAGTCGAAGACGTCGAGGTTCTGCGCCATGCGGTCCGGGTTCACCGACTTCGGGATCACGACGATCTGACGCTGGGTGAGGTAGCAGAGGACGACCTGGGCAACGGACTTGCCGTGGGCGTCACCGATCTTCGTGAGCACGTCGTTGGTGAAGAGGCCGTTCTTGCCCTCGGCGAAGGGGCCCCACGACTCGATCTGCACGCCCTCCTTGGACAGCAGCTCGTGGTAATCGTTGTTCTGCTTGAAGGGGTGGGTCTCGATCTGGTTGACGGCCGGGACGATCTCGTTGTTGACGATGAGGTCGATGAGGCGGTCGGCGGCGAGGTTGGAGACGCCGATGGCGCGGGCGCGGCCTTCCTTGTTGGCCTTCTCCATGGCGCGCCACTGGCCGTACACGTCGCCGAAGGGCTGGTGGATCAGGTACAGGTCGACGTAGTCGAGGCCGAGCTTCTGCAGGGACTCATCGAACGCGCGGGTGGTGTTGTCCTCCGCGGGGGCGTCCTGGATCCAGAGCTTGGTGGTGATGAACAGCTCGTCGCGGGCGATGCCGGAGGCCTTGATCGCGGCGCCGACGGCGTCCTCGTTGCCGTAGGCGGCGGCGGTGTCGAGGAGGCGGTAGCCGGCCGAGAGGGCGCTCTCGACGGCCTTCTGGGTCTCGTCGGCGCCGACTTGGAAGACGCCGAAACCGAGGATGGGCATTTCGATGCCGTTGTTGAGGGTGACGGTCTGCATGTGACCATCACACTCCCGCCTTCACGGGCGTGGGAGTGAGGGTTTATACCCTGTCTGGCAGACACTCCCACGCTGGTCGACCCGGTCGTACGGTGGCGACATGGACAACCAAGCAGAGGCCAGCGACTTCCTCCGCACCCGTCGCGCCCGGATCACCCCGGAACAAGCCGGACTCATCAGCGGCGGCCGCCGACGGGTCGCAGGGCTCCGCCGTGAGGAGGTCGCGATGCTCGCCGGGACGAGCAGCGACTACTACACCCGCATGGAGCGTGGGCACCTCGCCGGCGTCTCGCTCGAGGTCCTCGAGGCCGTCGCCCGCGCCCTGCAGCTCGACGAGGCCGAGACGGAGCACCTCCACAACCTGGCCCGCGCCTCGAACCCGTCCCCGGTCCGGCGGCGCCCCAAGACGCCTCAGTCCGCCGTCAGGCCGAGCCTGCAGCGGTTCCTCGACACCATCACCGGCACACCCACGTGGGTGCGGAACAAGCAGATGGACATCGTCGCCACCAACCCCCTCGGCCGTGCCCTCCTGGCCCCCGTCCTCGACGACCCCGCGAGCCGCGGCAACAACGCCCTGTTCACGTTCCTCAACCCCGCCGCGCGGATCTACTACCCCGGGTGGGAGCAGGGCGCGAGCAGCATCGTCGCGACCCTCCGCACCGAGGCTGGCCGCGACCCCCACGACAAAGCCCTCACCGGCCTCATCGGCGAACTCGTCACCCGGTCGGACGAGTTCCGGGTCCGCTGGGCTTCGCACGACGTCCGGTACCACCGCACCGGCGCCAAGCAGATCCACCATCCCGACGTCGGCGATCTCGAGTTCACCTACGAGGCGTTCGACCTGCCCGACAGCCCGGGCTGGTCCATGTACGCCTGCACTGCCGCCGCCGGGTCTCCCACCGAGGAACGCCTCGCCCTCCTCGGGAGCCTCACCGCCACCCCCGCGACCACCACGGTCGGCCACGACGCCGACCTCGACCACTGAACGAGAGCGCCCGCATGCCCGACCAGACACCCGCCCAGCGCGCCATCGGCGACTTCGCCCCGAAGCTCGTCGACCTCACCGACGACGTCCTCTTCGGCGACGTCTGGGAGCGCCAGGAACTGCCCAAGCGCGACCGCAGCCTGATCACCGTGACGAGCCTCATCACCTCCGGTGCGTTCGAGCAGCTCCCCAGCCACCTCCGCCTCGCACGTCAGAACGGCCTCACGGAGACCGAGATCAAGGAGGCGATCATCCAGCTCGCCTTCTACGCCGGCTGGCCCAAGGCCATGTCCGCGATCCAGGTCGCCAAGACCGTCTTCGCCGAGTGACCCACCCCGAAAGGCACCACCCATGAGCAACACCACCACCAGCGCTCCTCGTGACCGGGTCGCGGTCATCACCGGCGCCTCCTCCGGCATCGGCGAAGCCGCCGCCCGCGCACTGCACGGCGCTGGCTACGCAGTCGCCCTCCTCGCCCGCCGCGGCGACCGGATCGACGCCCTCGCTTCCGAGCTGGGCGACGGTGCCCTCGCCGTCCAGGCCGACGTCACCGACCGCGACTCCCTCGTCGCTGCCGCAGACCGCGTCAGCGACGAGCTCGGCAGCGCGTCGGTCCTGGTCAACAACGCCGGGGTCATGCTGCTCGGCCCGTTCAGCACCGATCAGCGCGACGACTACCGCCAGATGATCGAGATCAACCTCCTCGGGGCCATCACCACGACCGAGGTGTTCCTCGAGCAGCTCACCTCCGGCGAGGGCGACATCGTCAACATCTCCTCCGTCGCCGGCCGCACGGCCCGCGCCGGCAACGGTGTCTACGCCGCCACCAAGTGGGGAATCAACGGCTGGTCGGAGTCCCTCCGCCAGGAGCTGCAGCCCGCCGTCCGCGTCGCGCTCATCGAGCCGGGTGTCGTGGCCACGGAGCTGCCGACCCACATCACGCACGAGCAGACGAACACCAGCGTCAACGAGATGTACGCCGAGGCCACGGTCACCGCCGACGACATCGCCGAAGTGATCGCTTTCACCCTGTCGAGGCCGCGGCACCTCGCCATCAACGAGATCCTGCTCCGCCCCGCCACCCAGGCCTGAGAGCACCAGAACCCTGAGGATCGGGCGCCCGCTGATCCTCCACGTCCAGAACCACCAGCGCGGCGCCGCACCATCGAGAGGAACACCATGAAGTACACCCGACTCGGCAACTCCGGCCTCAAGGTCAGCAGCATCGCGCTCGGCTGCATGAGCTTCGGCGACCCCGCCAGCGGCCACCTGCCCTGGTCCCTCCCCCAGGACGACGCCCTGCCCTACTTCCGGCAGGCCCTCGACCACGGCATCACCTTCTGGGACACCGCCAACGTCTACTCCTACGGCGACTCCGAGCGCATCGTCGGCGAGGCCCTCCGCCAGTTCACCAACCGTGACGAGATCGTCCTGGCCACCAAGGCCTTCTTCTCCGACGCACCCGGCACCAGCCCTGGCCTGACCGTCGCCGGTCTCTCGCGGAAGGCGATCATGCAGCAGATCGACGCGTCCCTCACCCGGCTCGGCACCGACTACGTCGACCTGTACCAGATCCACCGCTTCGACCCCGAGACCCCGGTCGAGGAGACGATGGAAGCCCTCCACGACGTCGTCAAGGCCGGAAAGGCGCGCTACATCGGTGCCTCCGCGATGTGGGCCTGGCAGTTCGCCAAGATGCAGCACGCGGCCGACCTGCACGGGTGGACCCGGTTCGTGTCGATGCAGGACCAGTACTCGCTGCTCTACCGCGAGGAAGAGCGCGAGATGTTCGGCTTGCTCGCTGACCAGGGCGTCGGCAGCATCCCCTACAGCCCCCTGGCCAAGGGCCGCGTCGCCCGTCCTGCCGGTGAGCAGACCAAGCGCTCCTCCGACGACCCGGTCGGCCACAGTTTCTTCGCCGACACCGAGCGTGATCGCCCCGTCATCGACGCCGTGCAGCAGGTCGCTGAGGGCCGCGGCGTGCCGATGGCGCAGATCGCGATGGCGTGGGCGCTGAACAACCCCGTCGTCACCGCACCGCTCATCGGAGCCACCAAGCCGCACCACCTCGACGACGCGGCCGCAGCCGTCGACATCGACCTCACCCCCGAAGAGATCACCGCTCTCGAGGAGCACTACACGGTGCGCGACGCCGGCGGCTTCTGAGCCCGACATCGGGCAGCACTCCACACCGACGACCACCAGCAAGAACGGACACCCATGACCCGCATCGGCACCTCTGACCTCGACGTCTCCTCGCTCTGCCTGGGCGGCAACACCTTCGGTTGGACGTCAGACCGCGACACGTCGTTCGCGGTCCTCGACGCCTACACCGCTGCAGGCGGCAACTTCATCGACACCGCTGACGTCTACTCCGCGTTCGCACCCGGCAACGTCGGCGGTGAGTCCGAGACGGTCCTCGGCGAGTGGTTCACGACGACTGGCCGGCGTGAGGACGTGGTGCTGGCGACGAAGGTCGGCCAGCACCCGGAGTTCCGCGGTCTCGGCGCTGACAACATCGCCCGCGCCGCGGACGCCTCCCTCGGGCGTCTGCAGACGGACCGCATCGACCTCTACTACGCCCACCGCGACGACCCGGACACCGCTCTTGAAGAGACCGCTGCTGCGTTCGACGCCCTCGTGCAGGCTGGCAAGGTGCGCCACGTCGGGCTGTCCAACTACTCGGCCGAGCGCATCCGCGAGTGGATTGCCATCGCGGACGAGAACGGCTTCGCTCGCCCCGTCGCTCTCCAGCCGCACTACAACCTCGTCAAGCGCCATGAATTCGAGACGGAGCTCGCACCCGTCGCGACCGAGTTCGACCTCGGAGTCATGCCGTACTTCGCCCTCGCCAGCGGCTTCCTTTCCGGCAAGTACCGCAGCAAGAACGATTTCGACGACTCCGCCCGAAGCGGCTTCGCCTCCGCCTACCTGAACGACGAGAGCGTGCAGCTTCTCAAGGTGGCAGACGAAATTGCCGAGGCACACGACGTGGCCATGCCGACCGTGGCCATCGCGTGGCTCTTGTCCAAGCCAACCGTGGTCGCCCCGATCGCCAGCGCCCGGGTGACCGAGCAGCTTGAGGCACTGTTGGCCGCGGTGAGGCTCGAGCTCTCGGCCGATGATGTCGACCGTCTCGACGCAGAATCTGCTCGCATCCCCTCGTGACTGCCGTCCGATAGCCGATCGGCTACCGAGACGATCGCCGACCTCGATCACTCCCCCGGATCTGCACTCCTCCGACCGTCTCAGATAGGTGGTCCGAAATTGGTTCCGGTGACGGTGCTCTATGTGAGACTCCCCGCACCTTCTTCCGGGCCCGACGACGGACGAACCCACACCTAGCAAGATCGCTCAACTGCTGGTAGTACTTATGACCATGCCAGTCAACAGCGACAAGGGCGTAGACCGCCAAGCGCACCTAGCGATCGTCAACATTCGTGGCGATGGGGTTGAAATCGGGGATCTCATCGAGTCCCGTGTCGAACCTGAGACTCGCTGGGATGGGCCCTCCAGCGACGCGATCTACGGCCTTCGAGGTGAGCAAGGTGATGCGTTCGCGGTAGCAGCGCTGAACCCAGAGACCTTCGAGGTCACGGTCACATCGAGCGAAGGCGCGCCCGTCGAGCTCGTGGCGCTCGTGAGATCGACGTTCCTCCGCTACCTAGCCGCCTGCATGAGACTCGGCCAATTCGCTCTTGAGGGTGTTCCCATTCAAGCCCGGGACGGCGAGGTCGAACACGAGTCTCTTCGCCTTGCCCTGGCGGCTCGGGGAGCGACATGGCTGAGCCCCCTTCCAAGCAAAACTTTCAGCAGGGACCGCGTTCCGGCACGAGACGAGTTGACAGTCATTGAGCCACCAATCGCCCCTTCGCCGGGACACGCCACCAGCAATGCAGGGGATGCAGACTGATCCAGTCGGGGTGTTGCAGCCGCCACGAAAGTACAAGGCTGCAGTCAAGAACGTGCGTCCCAACTCAGCCCGTAGCCGGCGGAAGCTCGGGTAGGAGGTGAGCCGCGGCGCGAATGCCACTCACAGCAACAGGGGTCGTGACCGCCGACGCACCGATGGCTGCATAGGTCGCGATGAAAGTTCCCACACGGGCGCGAACGTCAAGCTCGATCCTTCGGCGGTCAGCTTCGGGCATCGAGGCGTCCGTCACGAAGCAGTGCAGTTGCTCGGACACGTGATTCCATCGAACCCCCACAAGCGCACCCCGGCCATCCAAGCCTTGAAAGAGAAGACTGCCGAACGGGCGCCCATCCTTCAAGGCGAGGTCGACCTCGTGGAGTCGCCAACCGGGCACACGCCGCCAGCCCTCCACACCCCAGACATCAAGGAAAGGGTTCGGAGATTGCAGATCCTCGATCCGGTATCGACCCTCAGGCAGGGCTTCAGTCACGACAGGCCAACCGGTCACACGCGCAAATGGTCATACCTACGACCATAAGGCCCAAGGTGGAACATGAGCATCTGTAACCTTGGTGCACATGAAGGACTGAACCCGCCGCCCGAGGGGGTCCAGGTGCGGACTCTCGTTGCCTTCGCGAGCCAGCAAGCAGTCCACAGGACAGTCGGCAGATCCCCAACGAAGCCAGGACGTCGGCCAAGATCGCCGGTCGATCTATCGGCTCTGCGTCGACATACGGACCTACATCTTGCTTTAAAGCACGATTTGCTCCCGTTTGTAACCATGAATAACCACGAATAACCACGGCGTGGTTAGCGCCAAATCCAGTTGTGACCAGGCAAAAACGTGCCGAATAACCAAGAACCACGATTTCGGCGAGAAGTGGATGTATAGAGCCAGGGGATAGAGAGACGTGAAGGTATGGCCCCAGCCCTTAAGTAGTAGTAGTAGAAATCGTGGTTATTTTGGTTAGAGAGAGAGATAAGGGCCTTGGATCCCAGCAACTGGGCGGAAGTTGCCGTAACCAGAGCTCTGGTAATTCGTGGTTATTCATGGTTAGCCGTGGTTACAGGCTCAGGCGGCCCAGGACGAGCCTGAGCCGCTCCAGCAACCACCCGAGACTCAGCGAGAACAGCCATCAGAAAATTTCTTCGACTTTTTTCTCGACCTCGGCCTTTGGGGTGCAGATGTGCCGCATGTCTTCTTGGCAAGCAGCGCTCAGCGCACCCAACCATCTCGCCGGTCCCTCAAGGCACCGGCCCGAACTACAGCCACGGCGGGCCTCCCGAGAAGCATCCAGGGAGGGCGAGTCGGGGTCACGACTCATACGCAACCAACGAGGCCCTGAACTAGACCGACATGCGAAGGCCACGATTCCAGGTGCTCAGGCACGAAGACTGATCGATGACCACGGCATGCGAGCAGGGCCGTCACTGCCGAGCAGAACGCAACCACCCTGCGAAATGCAGGACGCCTCACACGCCTCGTCGGACGCCAAGCCAGAAGGCGACACTTCGCCTCAGCTACTTCCTCCGAGGCCAGAGAGGCACGTCGAGCCCGCGCTCGAGCTTGGCGATCGTTTCCAGATCCGGCCATGTCTGGCCGGCCAACACCTGCAACAGCGTCACGTGCGCCAGGCCGGAGGCCTCGGCAACAGACCTAATGCTCCGTGAACCAACGGCTTCTCTGAGGTTCAGTGTGAACCTACGCGCCACTTCTCCGACCGGGTCTGGCGAGGCAACGTCCGGCCAGGGGGCAGGTGCAAGCGCGGCTGGTTTAGCGCGCACTGGTCTGCCCATGCGGATCAGAGTAGATGCGCATGAGCTCGAGCAAGAGTTCCCCCGTCGACCGTACCACAATTGGTCGTAGTAATTACCACTAGGCTGCGGCGCATGAACGAGCCAGACGGCGACGTAGCGCCAGCCGAGTCCGAGTTGCGAGAGCGGCAGCTTGAAGCCCTCGAGCAGCTGTCGGTCATTCCAGTCGATGCTGAGACACCTCCACCAGAGGCGCACTACGACTACACGCCGGTCATGCCGTCAGAACTGTGGGAGCACCTCCGGCCCTTCGTCGAAGACCTCGTACGCACAGCGGCGCCCGCCACGGCCTACACAGAAAAACAGCTCTACCCAGCCGTCACCAAGCTCGCCCGATGGGCAAGCGAGACGGCAGGGCTTCCCCTCAAGACCAAGCTCATCCTGCATCCAGCCAACATCGACCGGTTCGCGAACGAGGGCCTCGTTGCCTACACGAACGCCGGCCGCGCCACGATGCGCAGCAAGCTCCGCCGCGTGGCGGCAGCCATCCTGGACGGCGAGACGCCCCAGGACCGGAAGCGCCCGATGGGCAAAGCTCCCGCCTCGTCTCCCTACACGGAACCCGAGCTGGCCACCCTCCTCAGCTGGGTCAATGGACAACCCACTCGCGAGCGGAAGACTAGCGCGGGCGCCCTGCTGGCCCTCGGCATCGGCGCCGGCCTCACAGGCCGCGAGATCGTCGCTCAGCGGCTCGACAGCGTGACGGTGGACGAGGCGGGAGTCGTGGTGCACGTAGCGGGTGACGACGCGAGAGACGTCCCGGTCGTCCGAGAGTGGGAGCACTTTCTCGCCGAACGCCTCGAGCTCGTCGGCAGCGACGCGTGGGCGTTCCGGTCAGGCCAGGAGGGCGGCAACATCAACCTCATCACCGACTTCGTCTCCCGCAGCCACAAACGGGTCAATCTGCAGGCGAGACGGATGCGGGCGACGTGGCTCGTGCATCACTTGAGCGTGGGGACGCCGGTGACGTCACTGATGCGGGCTGCCGGCCTGCACTCGATCGAGGCGCTTGACCGGCTGCTGCCGCTCGCGGAGGGGCGGACGGAGCGCGAGTACCGGGACGACTTGCGAGGAGGGTAGCGAGCCGGTCAGGGGCGGTGCGGGATGAACCCGACCTGTAGGTGGCGCTGAGCCGCAGCGGCGTCTTCGAGACGCATCACAATCTCGCCGGACAGCAGCCGGCTGACGCGTTTCGGGTCTTGTTGCGTGAGCTCGGCGTAGGCCGTGACGGTCATCGCCTGGTCCTTGAGGGCGGCTCGGACCAGAAGCGCGAAGGCGTGTTGGAGCTGGGCGGCAGATCGCTGTGTCAGGCCGTTCTCGGTCTGCCCGCGAGGCGATAGCCAGGCGACACTGGCGCGCCCGAACTCCTGCGGATCTTGGCAGTAGTCACGGGGGCGGTAGCGCGGATTGGGCACAGACAAGGGTAGCGAGAGGGCCAGCGCGTGATGGCTCTTGGACTTGCCGCATGTCTAATCAGCGTGACCAAGAACACTAATCGAGCCGCTTCGGCCTCCCCCGACGATGCCACTGTCTCGGACGGGCTCGATGAAGCCGTACGCACACGCATCCTTGGCTACCGCCCCCGAGTCCCCGACGCGCAGTGGTCGCGGATCTCATCCTTTGTACTTTCGACTGCCCTTAGCGCTCAGCCCGCAACGGAGAAAAAAGCTAGGGAGATGATGCTGGCCTTGACGCGCCTAGCATCTTGGGCCGACTCGTCCGCTGGACTACCACTGACGCCCAAAGCGCTTCTTAGACCGGCCGTCATCCACCGATTCGCTGCCGGTCAGGAGGACTCCCTCAACACCCGCTTGGCACACAGCCGGCTTCTCCAAGTGCTTGAGGCGCGGGGTGGAGATCGGACAAGCCGTCCAACGCCCACGTCTGCCTCAACAAAGGAACCTCGGCCCTACGGCGCGCGTGAGCTGGTCGAGTTCTCTACGGCGATTCAAGCGATTCCGGACGTAGAGCACCGGCGCAACGCCCTGGCCATCATGGGCTTCGCTGGTGGCGCAGGCCTGCGGCGTGAAGAGCTGATGCTCTTGTCTGCCCAAGACGTGCTTGAGCACGACGGCACTTATGTCGTGTCCGTGCCGGGGGCGCACTCCCGTCGCGTGGCGGTGCGTAGGGACTGGGCACCCTACGTCAGACGAGGCTTGAAGGGGTTGACTGCCGAAGCCTTAATCTTTTTCCCCGGGCCATCAGACATGAGTTCACGACACCGTCGATACAACCGTTTCAGGCGGATGCACGCAGGGTCTCTGCCGACAATGGAGGGGCTTCGAGTGACCTGGCTCGCTGACATGGTAAACGCCCTCCCGCTCGGCACCTTCATGCACGTCGCTGGATACTCCCGGGTCAACTCGGTCTCGCTCTTCGAGCCCCTCCTCGAGACCCTCCCCGACGAGGAGCTCCTGCCCTTGCTCTCAAGGGCCAGCTAGGGCCCAAGCCGCAAGGTGCGCCAAAAGCGCACCCACTGTCGGGGACCCAAGAACGGCCTCATGTCTTCCCTCTGTGATCAACCACGAGACCCCCACCCCAATTACCCCTTCCCCTTCGAGCGCTCACGTAGCACACTCTGGTCGTAACAATGACCGGCACGCCGCGGACGAGGGAGACGATGTGAAGCCCGTCTTCCTTGCCACGGGACCCCGCGACAGCGCGGGACAGGCAGCCGTCGCAGCTGAGGGCGCCAGTGACTTCGACGCGATGGCCCGCAGCCTCTTCACCGCCTTCGAGGGCAGCCTTCTGACCGACGACGAAATCATGGCCGGAGGGGGCACCAGCGCTCCCATCGGTCGCGACGAGGTCGTCAAAAACATCCTGCGCATCGACCGCTCGAACGTCCTCGAACGCATCGAGCTGTGGCGGGCCGAGGACCGAGCCGGCAAGCGTGGCGGAGGTCGACCACCCAAGCTCGGCGACCACGCCATCCTCGTCATGTCCCTGCTGCTGATGATGGAGGGGACCCCCATCCTCATCACCGAGCTGCGGAATGCCTTCTGGCTCCGCCTCGACGACGACGCCCGGGCCGCCCTCGGTATCGGCCACCTGACGAACACCGGCAACAGCGCCAGGGACGCCAAGGCTTGGTACGACCGCGTCTGGCGGTCCCTCCACTCGCTCATCGATACGTTCGACGCCTGGCCGGCACCGCGCCGCCTCATGGACCTCGAGGAACGTCAGCGAGTCGTCGCTGAGCGAGACTCCGAGATGCAGCGCGTCAAGAGCGAGCGAGCTCGGTGGTTCACGAACGCCCTCATCGAGATGACGCTCCGTGCCCAGCACCCCGACCTGCAAAGGGCATGGCAGGGCGGCCTGTCCGCCGACCAGTCAGCGCTCAAGGCGCCGAGCCAAGCCAAGCCGTGGCGACGCGACGGCGAGCTGCCCGGGCGTCCCGAGGTTCCAAACAGGATCAAGAAGACCGGAGAGCTCGTCCGGCGTCCCGTCATGGAGGTCGACGCGACCCCCTATCCCATCGACAAGGGCGCAAAGAACAAAGAGTTCACTGGCAACAGTTCTGCCTTCGAGCACTCGTATGCGGCGAACATCTTCATCATGGTCACTGAGCCCGACCAGCCGCTCGCGCACCCGCAGCTCATCGCTGCGGCGAGTCTGCACAGGTTTGGAGGAAGCATCTCCGAGCACACCATCGCTGGCGTCGACTCCATCCTCGACCGAGGGTGGCCGGCCAAGCGTCTGACCGTCGACAGGGGCTACTCCGGCGGCATGTCCGTCGACAAGTTCCACCTGCCTATGGCAGAACGCGGCATCGGGCTCGTCATCGACTACAACAGGGGCGAGAAGGGGGTGCGGAAGAACACTGTCGGAGGAGCCCTGGAGCTCGAGGGGGCCCTTTACTGCCCAGCACTGCCCGACAAGCTGCGCACTCTGACGCTGGACGTGGAGGACGACGTTGTCACCCCAGACACGTACTACGACCTCATTGAGGAGCGCCGGCACTACCGCCTCAAGCCGAAGGAGAAGCCGGACGAGCGAGGCGCGCAGCCGATGAGCTGCCCTGCCCTTGGCCCTAGCGCCACGGTCGAGTGCCCCTTGAGGAAGCTCCACCCCAAGGCGACCACGAAGAAGACGCGTCCTCTCATCGACGAAGACCTGCTGCCCATCCATCCCGACCTCATCTGCAAGCAGACCTCCGTCAAGATCGAGCGGCACGACGGCATCGACACCAAGCAGCTGCTCCACTACGGGTCCAAGGAGTGGCACACGATGTACAAGCACGACCGCAACTCCATGGAGGGCGTGAACGCCTATCTCAAGGAGGGCCGTGAGCGCATGCGTGAGGCCGGTGCCAGGAGGGTGCGCGGACTTGCCGCCCAGAACTACGTGTTCACGATGATGCTCGTGTCTGCCAACCTCCGCCGTCTCGCCAAGTTCATGCGCGACCGCGCCGAGGGCCGCGAATACGTCGAGACCCACAAGGGGCGCGTGTCGAACTACCACCGTTTCTACCGGGCACCCGAGGTCGACCGTGGGATGACGATGAAGGAGAAGCGCGAGGCGGCCAAGGACAAGCAGAAAGCCTGAGCACGACCGACTGGATGCAACGCCAGCGCTCAGTACGCCTTGGCCCTATGGCCGGTAGGCACGTCGGCCCACAATCATTGCGGACTGCCGAAGGTAAAAGGACAAGTGGCGCCGAGTCAGGTGTGCCCCATAGTTCGACTAACTTGTGAGCAGGGCTCGTGTCGACTCGCGAAGGACGCACGCGCTCAAGAGGTCAACCCACCAGTCGAGCAGATTCAAGATCTGAGTCCAGGCTGGGCATACTGAGCACGGCAAGCGCGTTAGACTGTAACGAGATCGGTGACACTTGGAAGTCCGGTACGGCGACAAAAGCCTCGAAAAGTTGTGCGCGAACGAGCGTGAGATGCGAAAGAAGCGATCCGACATCGCCGACAAGCTGCGGCTCCGCATCAACGCACTCGAGACGGCCACCTCGGTTGGTGACCTGGCGACGCACGATCCGCTCGGCAAATGGCACGCACTGAGCGCCAACCTCAATGGGCTCTGGTCCGGAAAACTCAGTGCGAACTACCGCCTTTTGGTCCAACCTGAAGATTCAGAGGATCCCCTGGCAGCGGTCACGGTGACGGTCATCGAGATCTCTAACCACTACGACCACTGAGAGGAGACAGTCGTGACGAAGCCCAACTACGCCGTTGCCCCGGGCGAGTACTTGGAGGAGTGGATCGAGGACCAAGGACTGTCCCAGCAGCAGGTCGCGAACCTCCTGGGGTGCAGCCGTAAGCAGGTCAACGAGATTGTCAACGGTCGAGCCCCGATCACTGCAGACACGGCGATCCGGCTAGAGCGCGTTACCGGCATCCCCCTTGACTCCTGGATGCGTTACGAAGCTGCCTATCGTGCCGGTCTGGCGCGAATCAAGGATGAAGAGGATCTCGCGTCCCGTGTCGGTGGGATCGACGGGGGCGCAGTGACCTACCTTCGGAGCATCGGTGCCACGACAGCCACCAAGGCACGACCTGGCCAGCTCGTCTCTGACTTTCTGACCTTCCACAAGTGCGGGACGTGGGAGTCATACGAACATCTACACGAAGAAACTTCGACCGGCGACTACGCCCTAGCGGCCCTGAAGGATGCCGGCGCCACTCTCGACAGAACGCTACTGACGAGCTGGCTCCGGGCCGCTGAGCTGACGGAAGCCTTCGAACAAGGCCGCAGCTATAGCTATGACGCCGACAAGTTGCGAGACCTTCTTCCGCAGCTTCGCGATCGCGCGGCGACCCCAGATGCAACCCTGCTTCACGACATGCGAAACATGCTTGCCGATGTCGGTGTGGTGTTTGCGGTGGTTGAGCCTCCGAAGAAGTTCCCCTTGCTAGGCATGACTCGCTGGATTGACAAGCGAGTGCCTGTGATTCAGCAGACAGGACGCTGGGGCAAGAAGGATGGCTTCGTAATTTGGACTCTCTTCCACGAGCTTGGTCACGTGCTTAACGACCCTCGAGGGGAGATGCACCTTGAGTACAGCACTGAGAAGAAGCGGAACTCTGCGGCGGAAAAGAACGCCAATGCGTTCGCGATGGGCGTTCTCTTCGGTGAGGCTGGCGCGACGCCATTGCAGGGCCTAAGCACCGACCGCGAGATCACCGACGCTGCACGCGAATTGGGCGTGTCGCCTGGCGTGGCGGTACATCAGATGCATCGCAAGAGGTACCTGCCCTATAACTTCGGCAACAAACTCTTTGTGGATCTCACTGGGACCTTCCACTCCTAGGGTCCACGCCAGCAATCGTGCTTGGAACGCGGCGTGATGGGACCCCTACTAGCGCGGCGCCTGTCGAGCACCTTGAGACGTGTTGAACCGGAAAGCTCGCCCCTCAGTCACAGTCCGTACAGCTTTGTGGCGACACGGTTAGCGATGCCTGGCTGTAGCTTGATGCCATGACGGTGATCAACGCGGATACCGCGCTCTATGCAGCATTCAAGTTCCTTCCCGAAGGAATGAAGATCACGGTCTTCACGAAGAACTCCGGGCGAGCGCGTACCAACGTAGTTGCCCAGCTTCGCAAGGAGCCCGGTGGCGGTTGGGATGACTGGCAGATCCTGAAGCGCCCCGCTACCGCTGACGCGAACCTGCTCCCCGCAACTTGGCCTACAGAGGATCCCGCCGTCATCTCGTCGCAAGATCTCGCTGATGCGCTTGCGAACGATCCGGACCTTTGGGCCGACTCCGACGATTGATTCGCACTAATCACGAAGTTGGAACGCGCGCGGAGAAGCAGGCTCCGGACTCTAGACTCCGAGCATGCCTCGTGTTGACCCTTTGCAAAATGCCATCGCCGCGTACGCAGCCGACAAGTGGACGGACACAGACTGGCGGGTGTTCGGCCGCGAGACCGGCACGAGCGACATCATTGACGCACACCCACGCCTGTACCGTTCCCTCGGGTTCGGCGATGACGATTACCCCGACGCCGCAGCGGAAGTGGTGCGTCAGATTCTTGCGTCCGAAGCGGTCGAAGAAGACTCCGGCGAGGCAGGGCGCATGGAGCTCTTCGCGGATTCGATGCCAGACCTGCCTACCTGGACCGAGAACAGCGCACCTGCTCGCACAAGGAGGCTCTTCCAGGACTACCTGGAAGCGCGCGATGCATCAGAAATCCCCACTCAATGGCAGGTTGAATCGGCGCCCGAACGCGAAGCTGATCCCGATACCTGGGTGACAGAACCCTCGACGCCGATGCCGCCGCACGAGTGGACGGAGGACGCCGTGACGGATCGCCCAGCACCCGCGACGCAGGTCCCGTCGATCTTCATCGTGCATGGCCACGATGAAGCGGCGTTGAACTCGATACGGATTTACGTCCATAAGGTCACCGGTCTCATGCCTATATCGCTGGCGGAAGAGGCTGGCAGGGGGCAGACCATCATTGAGAAGTTCGATGCGATCGGAGCAGAGGCATCGTTCGTGATCGTCCTGCTGACCCCGGACGACGTGGGTCAGGCGAACGCGGCATTCCAGGCGAAGATCGCCCCCGATCCTCGCGCGCGGCAGAACGTTGTCCTTGAGCTCGGGTACTTCATCGGGAAGATTGGCCGCGAGAGCGTCGTCGTCGTTGACGCCGACGTGGAGCGCCCATCCGACCTAGCTGGCCTGAGCTATGTTCAGTACCCGGGCTCGAACTGGAAGGACTCCCTTCGAACAGAGTTGAACGCCGCAGGCCTCATCCGCACTCCGTAGGTCTTAGCAGCAGCGGCTCAGCGACTGACGCGAGCGGATGCGCGAGGCCGGCGAACGGAGGGTGCGCGGCCTCGCAGCTCAGAACTACATCTTCACGATGATGCTCGTGTCAGCGAACCTGCGTCGCCTCGCGACGTTCGTGCGCGAGCCAGCCGAAGGCCGCGAGTACGTCGAGACTCACAAGAACCGGGTGTCGAACTACCACCGCTTCTACCGGGCACCCGAGATCGAGCGCGGGATGACGAAGAAGAGAAGCGCGAGGCCGCGAGGGAGAAGTAAAAGCCTTAAGCCATGCGACGACCACGCGAGCCTGAAGGGCTGAGATGCGCCCCGAGCAACTCGGAGTCGCACGCCTAGCCTTGAAAACGACATGTCCTCACTACGCTTAGGGCATGAGCGAGGTCACATTCCTGAACCAGCAAGAACCGATTGACGAGTACGGGCGGGCGCTAGCCGCGGTCGGACGGTCTGTGCTGCGTGCGCTCCTGGATTCCTTGAGCGTCGCAGACCTAACGGACGTCAACGCCGAAGCAGGCGAAGTTACGATGCGCCAGTTGGCCAAGGTGGTTCGGATCGACCGAGATAAGGGAATGCAGGGAGATGGCTTTGAATGGGCCGTCCACGAAGCAATAGTTGGCGGGGAACCTCGAGTCACGGAACCAGTTGCCGCCGCTCTGGCGAAGGCGTCTCCAACCTTCAAGTCAATGAGTGACCCGACGTCGCTTCTCTTTGGTTACGAACGGGCCAAGTACCTTGGCTTCTTGGAAGCGACCGTAAAAGCGGCTGGTAGCGAGGCGGTACTTCTACCCGACGGCCAGGGCCATCCGTTCGCCTTTGGCCCGTGGGTGTCAGTAGCTGCCGAGGGAAAGTCCGCGGAAGCCCGCCTTAAGGACCGCATCAAGAGCGTATGGAAGACAGACATCTTCCTAAGCGATCAAGAAGAGTTGCGGTACGCCGCCGCGACAATCAAGAGCAATCACACGCTTCTTGAAGCAGGACCTGGGTTGCGAATCGGCATTGTTCCCGAGGCCACCAATCTTGCGCCTGGCACTCATCGACGAGAGGGCCTCTGGCTCGCGGTTCTACCCGATCGAGACGGCTTCATGGCCTTGTTTCATGACGGCTTCCAGGCGGTAGCTGAAGCCATGGACACACTGGGCAAGATGAGCCGAGGCAAGTACTACATGAAGCCATCGGTATCTGGTCAAAAAATGCAGGCGCAGCTCGAGAAGTACCCCACTGCCAAAGTCGTCGATGTAGTCGATGCGCTGAATGAAATCGCGCAGCAACAACTTGTTGGGGTGTCGACAAAGATGGTCTCAGTTCAAGCACCCGACTGGCTTTCCCTCAAGGAAAAGGCCCCCAAGGTGATTGCTCCCCGACCCTCCTTCGAGCCCCTATGAGGCCCCAGGCTTCCAAGATGCGCGCCACGACGCCCTGTCTCTCCGCGTGGCCTTGAGACCCGTCCGCTGTCTAGCCACATCGTCGCCTTAGGCAACAACAGCCCGCATCGACGGCGAAAGCCCCCAGCTCTAGCTGGGGGCTTTCTTCGGAACTGAGTTTCGCGAACATACTGCTTGAGTTTCGCGAACAGCCCCGTGGCGGTACCGGTGGGATTTGAACCCACGGTGGAGTCAACCCCCACACATGTTTTCGAGACATGATCCTTCGGCCGCTCGGACACGGTACCGGGGGAGAGCTTAGTACATCCGCGCCCTCGTGTCGAAACCCGCCTCAGGCCACCGTGAACCGGCAAGGAGTGCTGCCCCGAGGCCGGCAGCGAGCGCTTCGTGACGGTTCACCGCGCCTCCTCGAGAGGCCGCAGATCGACCGCCGCGAGCCCAGCGAGGTCGATCTGGGGACTCTCGCGGCTCCGACCTGACCGCCGGGCGTACGCTCCCCGCATGCCCACCCGTCACCCCCTCGCCTTCTTCTCCGGAGTCGGCGTCACCCTCGCCGCGGGCGGGGCCCTCTTCGCCGTCTGGCGTCGCGCCCTCCGCAGCCAGCGCTCCGCCGCCGCGACCCTGAACGACCTGCTTCCGGTGCACTCCGCCTGGTGGCGCGACCGCTTCGACCGCAAGGGCAAGCTGCTCTACGTCGCTCTCGGCGACTCGACCGCGCAGGGCATCGGGGCGTCGAGCCCGGCGCGCAGCTACGTGGGCAGGTTGTCGGTGCGGGTCCGGCACGCGACCCGCACCTCCGTCCGGGTCGTCAACCTCAGCGTCAGCGGAGCCACCACGTGGCTCTGCCGCAAGGACCAGCTGCCCAAGCTCGAGAAGTACCAGCCCGACATCGTCACGGTCGCCATCGGTGCGAACGACATCATCGACTTCGACGCCGAGACGTTCGAGCGCAACCTGCGGCACATCTACGAGGCGCTGCCGAGCCACGCGATCGTCGCCGACCTGCCGACGATGTGGATCCCCGAGCGCGAGCACCACATCGCCGAGGCGAACGCGATCGTGCGGCGCCTCGCCGACGAGCTCGGCCTGACCGTCGCACCCCTCTACGACACGACGCGCAAGCAGGGGCTCGTGCGGACGTTCCGCAACTCGGCGGGCGACCTGTTCCACCCGAACGACCGCGGCTACCGCGTCTGGGCCAGCGCCTTCGAGCCGGCCATCGCCGCCCGCGTCGCGCGGATCGCTGCCGACCACGCCGTGACGGACGCCGACGCCAGCGTGCACGACGCCGCGACCGCGGGCTCGACGGCCCGCACCGCCGAGCGTGCGGCCGCCCGCGCCTCGGCCCGCGGCACGGAGACGCTGCCCCGCCGCTGACCCGCCGCTGACCCGGGTCGCGACGACCCCCGCGCCCCGAGGCCGCGGGACCGGGCCCGCCGTCAGGCCGTGCCTGGTCCCGGCAGCCGAGGAGGCGCCTCCTACCGGACCGTCAGCGTCGCGGCCTTCGAGGTGCTCCCGCCGACGTTCGGGGTGCCCGAGTACACGACGACGATCGGGTAGGTCCCCGGCTTGCGGAACGCCGGCACCGCGAGGGTGACCTTGCCCGCGGAGGCCGCGGTCAGCGTCGCCGTGCCGATCGTGGTCGAGCCCGACTTGAGGGCGACCGTGCCCGTCGGGGCAGCCACCCCCGGCACCGTGACCGTGACGGTCGCCCGCGACGTCAGCACCTTCGAGACGGGGGCCGTCGGCAGCGAGACGGCGGCCGTCGAGGGGGCCTTCGTCACCGAGAACGACTGCGTCGCGCTCGTGGACGGCAGGGCCGCCGCGGCCGACGGCGTGAAGTCGGCGACGAGCCGGTGCGAGCCGGCCCTGGTGCTCGCGGGGGCGACCCACGACGCCGATCCTCCGGTCAGGGCCACCTCGGCGGCGGCGACGCCGTCGAGGCGGAACACGACCGTGCCCGTCGCGGCGCTGCCGGCGATCGGGTCGACGGAGGCGGTGGCCGTCACCCGGCCGGACGAGGCGTGCACCTGGGTGGCCGAGTCGAGGCGGAGCGTCGTGCTGGTCGAGGCCTTGTCCACCGTGACGACGACGGTCGACGAGGTCGAGGCTGCCTGGTCGGCGCCCGCTGGCGCGAACGTGGCCCGCAGCGAATGGACGCCCGGCTGCAGCGAGGCAGGGAGGCGGAAGGCCGCCGTGCCGTCCTGGGCGATCGGCACCGTGGCGAGCGTCGTCGTCCCGTCGAGCACCGCCACCGAACCGGACGGCTTCGCGCCTCCTGCGACCGCGACCGTCGCGGTGAGGGTCGCCGTCGTCGACGAGCCCCACGTCTGGCGCGCGCGGTCGGCGCGGAGGGCCGTCGTCGTCGCAGCCGTCTCCTGCTTCGGCGCGGGTCGGCCCGCGGTGTCGCCCACGGGCGCGGTCCCCGTCGGCGTGCCGCCGGCGAGGCTCACGTCGAGCACGGCCCCGCCCGAGGGCGAGGTCGAGGTCGAGCGGACCGTCACGGTGAAGCCCCCGCCGGTGCTGGTGAAGCTCTCACCGGCGTCGAGGTGCGTGTCCCGGCGCGTCAGGTCGCCCGCCTTCACGGGTCCGGCGGCCACGACGGCCGTCGAGACCGACGAGCCGAACAGCGGCATCGCGCGCAGCACGCGCACCTCGCCGACGGCACGGTCGCCGTTGAGGGCGCAGCGCACCAGCGTCGTGTCGAGGGAGGAGCACCGCGGCGACGCGCCCCGGAACTCGGCGCTCGTCGCGTCACGGCCGCTCGCGGTGCGGTACTCGACCCAGTAGGTGTCGCCGCTCAGCGGGTCGACGACCTGCACGGCCCGGCCACCGGCGGTGGTCGCCGCGCCGTCGAGCGCGCCGACCGTCACCTGCTGCCGGGTGCCCGGCTCGCGGAGCGTCGTGGCGTCGACCTGGAAGCCGGCGCGGAGGCGCTGCGGCGTCGAGAGGTGCGGTCGCGCACCCGAGACCGAGTAGCCCATGATGTCGAGGAAGTCCGCGTACTCCTCGACCGGGCACGCCACCGAGGTGTCGGTGTCCGCCGCGTGCGCGAAGTCCGAGAGGGGCGCGTCGACCGTGGTGGAGCTGCGGCACATCCCGGCGCCGGCGTGGCCGAAGCCGAGGTTGTGGCCGAACTCGTGCATCAGCACGGGGACGCCGAGCGCGGTGTCGGTGCCGACCGAGCTGAAGATCTCGCCGCCGCCGCCGCCGACGGTGCCGAACGCGGCCGAGCCGCAGGTCTCGCGGGTCAGGACGAGGAGGTGGTTGTCCGTACCGGCCCAGCGGTACGAGGCGAAGGCGCCGCCGAACGCGGTCGTGTGCACCGAGTCGAGCACGGCCGACGGGTCGCACGTGCTCCTCGACAGCGACGTGCGCTCGATCCCGCCGAGACGCACGTCGACGGTGCCGCCCGACTCCTCCCACCAGAAGTCGTGCAGCTGCTGGATCGCGGTCGTGACGGACGCGTCGTCGGGCGGGGTCGCGGCGTCGTCGGCGGTGGTCGTCGTGACGGTCGCGATGCTCACCGAGACACGGTGGACGACGGCGACGGGAGCGGCCTGGGCCGACTGCGTCGGCTGCTGCGCGCCGCCTCCCTCGACCGCCGTCTGCTCGATGACCTCGGCCTCGCGAGCCTCGACCTCCGCCGCCTCGGCGTGCAGGTGCGGCGCCGTGACGGGGGTGGAGGGGACGGCGATCATGTCGTCGGTGAGGTCGGGCGCGGCGGGGGTGCCGGCGGCCCGCGCACCGGACTCGTCGGGGACCGCGGGCACGTCCGGGACCGCTGCCGCCGACGTCGCCGCCGGCCCGTCGGACGCGGTCGGCGCGGACGTCGTCGTGGGGGCGGCGGTCGGTGCAGGCGTCTCCGTGGGGACGGCGGTCGGCGCGGACGTCGCCGTGGGGGCGCCGGTCGGGTCGACGGCCGCGTACACCGACTGCCCGTCGACGAGGCCGCCGGTGACGATGACGGCCGCGACGAGCACGGCGGACGCACGGATGAAACGAGGGGTGGGCACAGCGGACTCCAGTCGTGCGGGGAGCTGCGCGGTCGTCGGGACCGCACGCTCGTGAGCGCGGGGTCGTCGGGACCGCGCGCTCGTCGACGCGGGGTCGTCGGGACCCCGCGCACGTCGCGCGGTCGTCGGGACCGCGCGCACGTCGCACGGTCGTCGGGACCGTGCGTTCACCGCAAGTTCGATGCAAACACAGGGACTTCACCCCCCGAGCCCCCCACAACGGGTCCAGTTCGCTCTCCGGACACGGTGCGCGCCCCCACAACGGGGCCGAGGAGGCGCCCCCGCTGTCGGACGTCCCACCTAGGCTCGCAGCATGCCTCGCCCCACCACCCCGCCCTTCCGCTGCACCGAGTGCGGCTGGACCAGCCTCAAGTGGGCCGGTCGCTGCGGCGAGTGCCAGCGCTGGGGCACCGTGGTCGACGTCACGTCGGCGCTCGTGAGCACCCGGGGCACCGCCCCCGTGCCGGTCGGCGGCGACCGGGTGGCGCGTCCCATCACGCAGGTCGAGGCCGGGGCCGTCGCCTCGTGGCCGAGCGGCATCGCCGAGTTCGACCGCGTCCTCGGCGGCGGCATCGTGCCGGGCGCGGCCATCCTGCTCAGCGGCGAGCCCGGGGTCGGCAAGTCGACGCTGCTGCTCGAGGTCGCCTCGCGGGCTGCCGCGACCGGCGCCCGCGTGCTCTACGTGACCGCAGAGGAGAGCGCGCAGCAGGTGCGGATGCGGGCGCAGCGCACCGGGGCGATGCACGACGACCTGTTCCTGGCGGCCGAGGTCGACCTCGCCGTGATCCTCGGGCAGATCGAGCAGGTCGACCCGCAGCTCGTCATCGTCGACTCGGTGCAGACGGTCTCGTCGTCGTCGATCGACGGGATCGCCGGTGGCACGTCGCAGGTCCGTGAGGTCGCGTCGACGCTCATCCGCGTCAGCAAAGACAGGAACCTGCCGGTGCTGCTGGTGGGGCACGTGACGAAGGACGGCACGATCGCCGGCCCGCGCCTCCTCGAGCACCTGGTCGACGTCGTGTGCCAGTTCGAGGGCGACCGGCAGACCTCGCTCCGGTTCATCCGGGCGCACAAGAACCGCTTCGGGCCCACCGACGAGGTCGGCTGCTTCGAGATGACGGGCGACGGCATCGCCGAGGTCGCCGACCCCAGCGGGCTCTTCATGTCGCGCAGCGGCACCCCGGTCAGCGGCACCTGCATCACGATCGCGATGGAGGGGCGGCGTGCGCTGCCCGTCGAGGTCCAAGCGCTGATCGTCGCCAGCAGCACTCCCCAGCCCCGACGGGTCGTCAACGGCGTCGACTCCTCGCGAGTGGCGATGTTGCTCGCCGTGCTCGAACGGCGGGCGGGCATCCGCCTCGGCGACACCGACGTCTACGTGTCGACCGTCGGCGGCATCAAGATCACCGAGCCGGGGGCCGACCTGGCGATCGCGCTGGCCCTCGCGAGCGCCAGCCGCGACGTCAGCTACCCGCACACCATGGCAGCGGTGGGCGAGATCAGCCTGGCGGGCGAGATCCGGCCGGTGTCGTCGCCGAGGCAACGAGCGAGCGAGGCGGGCCGGCTGGGCTTCAGCCAGCTCGTCGACGCCGAGTCGGGCAACCTGCGCGAGGCGCTGCGCCGCGCCTTCAGCGCGGCCAGCACGCCTCGTGAGCGCGAGCTCGACGGCGCCTTCTAGGCGCCGCGCCGCTTCGCCGCCTCCCGCGGCCCGGCCCGGCCCGGCTCACGAGCTGCTCGCAAAACACCCGTAAAGGGACAAAATACCCTCGGGCCCGCGGGTGTTTTGTCCCTTTACGGGTGTATCTCCAGCGCGCCTGCGCCGGCGCCTGCTACTTCAGGGCCTTGAGCAGGTCCTCGGGGGCGGCGGCCATGGTGTGCGGCCCGGCGATGTCGAAGAAGACCTGTTCGAGCACGTCGAGGTGCACCTCCATGAACGCGCGCAGCGCGTCGGAGTCGTAGAGCATCACCTCCAGGTCGGGGTCGTCCGGGACCATCGCGGCGTACGCCTCCGCCGAGGAGAAGAGCAGCAGGATCCGCTTGTCGGTGTTCTCACGGCCGAAGACGCGCACCTGCTCGGCGGCGACGGAGACGGGCTCGGCCGAGTCCGCGTCCGCGTCCGCTGCGGAGTCGGCCGCGTCAGCACCGTCGGCCTCGGCATCAGCGCGCGGGACCACGAGCTTCGGCACGACGACCACGTCGTGCCGCAGGGCGAACGCGACGGCGGCGACGTCCTGGCTGGCCAGGGCCAGCTCGAGCGCCTCGGAACGGGGGGAAGCAGCTTCGGTCATCGCTCAGTTCAGGATCATGGGGGCGGTGTCGGCCGACGTGATGTCGCCGACGCTGACGGTCAGGCGGTACGTCGCGCCTCCTGCGGGCACGGCCTGCCGGGAGTCCGCGTCGCAGGTGTCGGTCGTCGACCGCGTCCTGTCCCAGGCGATGGCCGGGGTCGAGAGGGTCTGGCCGGCGGTGAGGGTCACGTCCTGGTCGGTGGGGTCGACCTGGCAGTCGGCGGACGACCACCACTGCTCCTCGCCGCTGGTCACGACGAGCTTCTGCTGGCCCGAGCCGAGGTTGATCACGCAGTCCGACGAGCCGGTGTTGGTCACCGACATCGAGATCTGCGGCAGCTCGGTGGGGGCGAACACCTGCTTGTCGACGACGGGGACGAGCTCGATGGCGGTCGCGGCGCAGCGGGCCCCGTCCTCGGCCGTGGCCTCCGTCGACGACGGATCGGGGGTCGCGTCGGCGGCCGGTGCGGTCGCGGCCGCCGAGGGCGCCGGGTCGGCGGCGGGGGTGCTGGTGGCCGCGGCACCGGGCTCGTCGCCCGAGGCGACGGGCCGCACGACGATCAGCACGACGACGACGATCGCGACGACCAGGCCGAGCAGCACGAGGGCTCGGCGACGCCAGTACACCGAGGGCGGCTGCGGGCCGGTCGGATTCGTGAACGTCGACATGCGCACAGGTTAAGTGCTGGCCACCGCCCTGCGGCGGACGCTGGCGGCGTGTGGGCCTGGGAACTTCTGCCGAGCACGCAGGAGGCGGGCGTGCGGCCGGGCGGGACGCGGTCAGTCCGCGAGCGGCGGCAGCGCCTTGAGCATGCGCGAGTTGCCGAGGGTGTTCGGCTTGACCCGGGCCAGGTCGAGGAACTCGGCGACGCCCTCGTCGGTCGAGCGGACGAGCTCGGCGTAGACCTCGGGCGGCACGAGCCCGTCGTCGCCCACGTTGAGGTAGTCGTGCTTCTCGAAGAAGTCGACCTCGAAGGTGAGGCAGAACAGACGGCCGATCTCGAGGCGCCGGGCGGCGCCCTCCAATGAGTCGAGGAGGCGGTGGCCGACTCCCCGGCGGATCCAGGCCGGGTCGAGGGCGAGCGTCCGGATCTCGGCGAGGTCGTCCCACATGACGTGCAGCGCCCCGCAGCCGACGGGCACCCCGTCGGGGCCGACGGCGATCTGGAACTCCTGCACGTCGCCGTAGAGGGTGACGAGGTCCTTGCCGAGCAGGATCCGCTTCTGCACGAAGGGCTCGCAGAGGCGCTGGATGTGCGGCACGTCGCTGACGACGGCGTCGCGGACGGTGATGCCGTGCTGGTCCGCGGAGGTCATCCCCCGAGCCTACCCAGCCGGGGGCTCCCGCGACGGGCCGTCCCGGGGAGCCGGCCCGCGCCTCCTCGTCGACCGCCCGGCGCACGCGAGAGGGCGGCCCGGCCGGAGCCGGACCGCCCTCTCAGCGGATCACGGGGAGCTGACGCTCCCGACGAGCTGGCTCGCGCCTAGCTCTCGATCTCGGGCACGTCGCCCACGAGCACCTCGTCGCGGCCCGGCTGGCGGGTCGTCGTGAAGACGAACTCGCCGTCGACCCAGTCGACCAGCACGTGGTCGCCGGCCGTCAGGTCGCCCGTGAGGATGCGCTCGGACAGGCGGTCCTCCACCTCGTGCTGGATCGCACGACGCAGCGGACGAGCACCCAGGGCCGGGTCGAACCCGATCTTGATGAGCTGCTCCTTGGCGGGCACCGTCAGCATGGCCGTCATGTCGCGGTCGAGCAGACGGTCGCTCAGGCGCTTGATGAACAGGTCGACGATCTGGAGCAGCTCGGGGTTCGACAGCTGCGGGAACACGATGGTGTCGTCCACGCGGTTGAGGAACTCGGGCTTGAAGTGCTTCTTCAGCTCCTCGTTGACCTTGGCGCGCATGCGGTCGTAGCCGGTCGCGGTGTCGCCCTCGATCTGGAAGCCGACGGGACCGCCGGCGATGCCCTTCGAGCCCAGGTTGGTCGTCATGATGATGACCGTGTTCTTGAAGTCGACCACGCGGCCCTGGCCGTCGGTGAGGCGTCCTTCTTCGAGCACCTGCAGCAGCGAGTTGAAGATGTCCGGGTGGGCCTTCTCGATCTCGTCGAAGAGGACCACGGAGAACGGCTTGCGGCGCACCTTCTCGGTGAGCTGGCCGCCCTCCTCGAAGCCGACGAACCCGGGAGGGGCACCGAAGAGCCGCGAGACGGTGTGCTTCTCGCCGAACTCCGACATGTCGAGGCTGATCAGCGCGCCCTCGTCGTCGAAGAGGAACTCGGCGAGCGCCTTGGCCAGCTCGGTCTTGCCGACGCCCGTGGGGCCGGCGAAGATGAACGACCCGGAGGGGCGGTTCGGGTCCTTGAGGCCGGCGCGCGTGCGGCGGATGGTCTTGGACAGGGCCGCGATGGCCTCCTCCTGACCGATGACGCGCTGGTGCAGGGCCTGCTCCATGAAGACGAGACGCGAGGTCTCCTCCTCGGTGAGCTTGAAGACGGGGATGCCCGTCGCCTGGGCCAGCACCTCGGCGATGATGCCCTCGTCGACGGTTCCGCCGGCTCCGGCCTCGCCCGAGCGCCACTGCTTCTCGAGACGGAGACGCTCGCCGAGCAGCTTCTTCTCCTCGTCGCGCAGCGAGGCGGCCTTCTCGAAGTCCTGGTCCTCGATCGCGCCCTCCTTCTGGGCGCGGACGCCGGCGATGCGCTCGTCGAACTCGCGCAGCTCGGGCGGTGCGGACAGGATCGAGAGGCGGAGGCGGGCGCCGGCCTCGTCGATCAGGTCGATCGCCTTGTCGGGCAGGAACCGGTCGCTGACGTAGCGGTCGGCCAGGTTCGCCGCCGACACGATGGCGCCGTCGGTGATCGAGACCTTGTGGAACGCCTCGTACTTGTCGCGGAGGCCCTTGAGGATGTTGATCGTGTGGGGCAGCGACGGCTCGTTGACCTGCACCGACTGGAAGCGTCGCTCGAGGGCGGCGTCCTTCTCGAAGTGCTTGCGGTACTCGTCGAGCGTCGTGGCGCCGATCGTCTGCAGCTCGCCTCGCGCCAGCAAGGGCTTGAGGATCGACGCGGCGTCGATCGCGCCCTCGGCGGCACCCGCACCGACGAGGGTGTGGATCTCGTCGATGAAGACGATGATGTCGCCGCGGGTGCGGATCTCCTTGGTGACCTTCTTCAGGCGCTCCTCGAAGTCACCGCGGTAGCGGCTGCCGGCGATCAGCGAGCCGAGGTCGAGCGAGTAGAGCTGCTTGTCCTTGAGCGTCTCGGGCACCTCGCCCTTGACGATGGCCTGCGCGAGGCCCTCGACGACGGCGGTCTTGCCGACGCCGGGCTCGCCGATCAGCACGGGGTTGTTCTTCGAGCGGCGGGAGAGGATCTGCATGACCCGCTCCATCTCCTTCTCGCGACCGATGACCGGGTCGAGCTTGTTGTCGCGCGCGGCCTGCGTCAGGTTGCGGCCGAACTGGTCGAGGACCTGGCTGCCGCCCTGCGCGCTCTGCTGCTGCTCGCCTCCGACGGCCACCGCCTCCTTGCCCTGGTAACCCGAGAGGAGCTGGATGACCTGCTGGCGGACGCGGTTGAGGTCGGCGCCGAGCTTCACGAGGACCTGGGCGGCGACGCCCTCGCCCTCGCGGATCAGGCCGAGCAGGATGTGCTCGGTGCCGATGTAGTTGTGGCCGAGCTGCAGCGCCTCGCGGAGGCTCAGCTCGAGGACCTTCTTCGCACGGGGCGTGAAGGGGATGTGGCCCGTGGGCTGCTGCTGGCCCTGGCCGATGATGTCCTGGACCTGCTCGCGCACGGCGTCGAGCGAGATGCCCAGCGACTCGAGGGCCTTGGCGGCGACGCCCTCGCCCTCGTGGATCAGCCCGAGCAGGATGTGCTCGGTGCCGATGTAGTTGTGGTTCAGCATCTTCGCCTCTTCTTGGGCGAGGACGACGACGCGACGGGCACGGTCGGTGAATCTCTCGAACATCTCTTGACTCCCTCGGTGGCGGGGTGGTCGTCGCCACCAGTACGCGGTCGACACCTGCATTCGGTGCCGGTCTACGGAGAGCGTAACCAGCGCCTCCCCCGCAGGTCATCCCTGTTCGCTGGGGGCGTGACACCCTGTGAACCAGGGGGACAGACGAGGAGGCGGGGGCCGGGTCGGCGGGCTCGGGCGCGGGAGGCGCGGGCCGGGTCGGCGGGCTCGGGCGCGGGAGGCGCGGGCCGGGTCGGCGGCGTCAGCCGGGCGACAGGGGCGCGGTCTAGCCTCGCCTCATGGGCAACCTCGTCGTCGGCCTCGTGCCGCACCCCACCAAGTCGGTCCGCGACTCCGTCGACATCCTCTGCGGGTGGAAGCAGCGCGGCGAGGTCGCCGGCGGCCACGTCCGCCTCGTCGCGCAGGCCGCCGACGAGTCGCGCATGCAGGGCGGCGTCGAGCTGATCGACGAGCAGGAGTTCCGCGACACGGTCGACGTCGTCGTGGCCCTCGGCGGCGACGGCACGATGCTCGGCGCCATGCGGCTGGTCGCCGACCGGCCCGTGCCCGTGCTCGGCGTGAACTACGGCAACGTGGGGTTCCTCGTCGAGGTCGAGCCGCACGAGCTGCCCGCCGCCCTCGAGCGGCTCGCCGCCGAGGACTTCTCGCTCGAGCCGCACCACGCCGTCGAGGTCGTGCACACCGCGTCGGGCACCGAGAACCGGTTCCTCGCGTTCAACGACGTGTCGATGGCCCGTCGCCCCGGCGAGGGCGTGGTCACGGCCGACCTCGTGCTCGACGGCACCCCCTACGGCTACTACAAGGCGGACGCCGTCGTCGTCGCGACGAGCGCCGGCTCGACCGCCTACAACTACGCCGCGGGCGGGCCGATCCTGTCGCCCGCCGTCGCGGCGACGCTGATCACGCCCGTCGCGCCGATGTCGGGCATCGACCGCTCGGTGGTGCTCGGCCCGCTCGAGCAGCTGCGGTTCCAGATCGGCAGCGGCACGCACTCGGCGGCCCTCGAGGTCGACGGCCGCGTCGTCGCCGACGTGAGCGACGGCTGCGTCGTGTCGATGTCGCTGCGGCCCGAGGCCGGCCAGGTGATCCGCCTCGACGCCGGGCGGCACGCCACCAAGGGGCGCCTGAAGCTCAGCCTGCTCGACCTGCCCCTGCGCGAGGACCAGCTGCTCGAGCTCGTGCCGAGCGACGTCCGCGCCAAGTTCAAGGCGCGCACGGCGCACCGCCGCGGGGCGGCCGGCGCCGAGGCGACCGAGGTGCTCTCGCCCACCCCGACCAGCTGAGCTGACCCTCCTGCCGGCCCGGCCCGCGCCTCCTGCAGTTCTGGTTCCGGTGAACCGTCGCGAAGTGCCGCCCGGCAGGGCTGCCGCAGCACTTCGTGACGGTTCACCGCAGCTGCCTAGCCGAAGACCTCCCCCAGGGCCTCCGCGAAGAGGTGGTCGTGCGATCGGTCGAAGCCGCGACGGGCGAACCAGTCGCAGACGTTGCGGCAGTCGCGCTCGAGCAGCTCGGCGCCCCGCGGGTTGCTCGCCACGTCGACGAGCTGCGGCACGTCGATGACGACGACGCGCCCCTCGTGCACCAGCAGGTTGTAGGCGCTGAGGTCGCCGTGGGCGAAGCCGGCACGGGCCAGGACCAGGACGATCTCGGCGACCTGCTCGAACAACGGCCGCAGGTCGGCGCCGTCGGCACGCGTCTGCGCCAGGCGGGGCGCGGCGGCCGTGCCGTCGCCGATGAACTCCATCAGCACCTCTGTGCCCGAGATCTGCACCGGGTACGGCACCGGCAGGCCGAGTGCGTGCATCCGCCCCAGGGCGTCGAACTCCGCGGCGGCCCAGAGGCCCGCCTGCACCCGGCGACCGTGGGTGGAGCCGCGCGCCATGGCGCGGCCGTCGCGGGTGTTGCGGGTGCGACGGCCTTCTCGGTACTGGGAGGAGCGGTGGAAGTCGCTCTGCTCCGGGCCGCGGTAGCGCTTGGCGGCGAGCAGCACTCTGCGGCCGCCGTCGAGGGGGCCGAGCTCGACGTCGTCGGGCACGGTGCGGTCGATGAGGAAGAGGTCCGCCTCCTTGCCCGACTTGACGACGCCGAGCTCGGTGTCGACGGCGGCGGCCGAGGTGACGAGCCAGCTCGGCCACGGACGGGGGCCGCGCTCGGTCGGCGTGGCCGCCGGCCAGGTCGACCACCGCTGGCCGTCGACGGGCTCGGCGGTGCTGAAGGCGGGGACGACGAAGTCATCGGGGATCGGGGACGAGTGCGGGGTCGGCGACGCTGAGGCCGTCGGTGGCGCCGGCAGGGTCGTGGACGGTGTGACGACGGAGTCGTCAGGGTGAGAGGACAAGCGGTTCTCCTGAGGAGGGGGCCGCTCATCGGCGTGCGCGAGGCGCAGCGTCTAGACGGCGACCCGGGTGTGAGGGGGGTTCGCGGGTGCGATGACGACGGCCATGCTCATGACCCCTCTCCTGAAGCTCCTGCGGCATGCGCTGGTGTGCGCCTGCTCGTCCGCGCCCACGGTACCGCCGCCGCGCTTCCCCCACCACCCCTTTCCTGGGCCCAATCCCCTCTCCCCCTCCCGCCACGGGCCCAGTGGTCACGAACAGTCGTTCCGGCAGCGGTGAAGGACAGAACGAGACCACTCGACGGAGTCGTCAGCCAGAGAGGACACGCCGGACCCGGCCGACGAGCTCGCGCGCAGACGCCCCCCGCAGATCGGCATCCGTGACTCGGATGGTCCGCCAACCCGCGTCGGCGAAGCGCTCCCGTCGGCGGATGTCGCGGCGCCATCGTTCCGGGTCACGTCGGTGCTCGTCGCCCTCGTACTCGATCGAGGCCCGCTCGTCCGGGTAGCGGAGGTCGGGCTTGCCGAGGTAGCGACCGGCCCCGTCGTAGGTCTTGGTGTTGATCTCGGGCTCGGGGAGTCCTGCTCGGACGAGAAGGAGGCGGAGCTCCGTCTCCTTCGGGGACTCGACGCCGATGCGCACGTGCGTGAGTGCTCGTCGGGCCGATCCGACTCCACGTGCCCGACCGCAGGCGGCGAGGTGCTCCTCGATGTCGGTCGGTGCTCGCTCCCGCGCCTCCGGCCACGGCGACCACGAACCGCAGAGGGCGTCGCCGACCGCCACGAGAGCGTCCAGGGGCAACTGCGAAGCTGCCTGCACGAACGCCGTCAAGGGGTCGACGACGGGAAGGTCCCCGAGGGTCCGAGCCGTGTCGACGCCGAGTCCGCGATGTCCGACGATGCCTTCCCGCCGAGGACCGCGCCCTGCTGAGACGGAGACGTGCAACAGGGTCGGTCCAGACGCGTCGCCGAGGACAGGGAACGAAGGGAGCGGCAGGCCCCAGATGGCGAGTGCCGTGACGTGGGAGAAGCACCATCCTGGTCGCATCCCAGGCAGGAACAGCCGAGCCACGTCCTGGACGTGACCCACCGAAGCCGCTCGGAGGGGCGCCCGGACCCCGTGGTGTGGACGGAACAGGTCCCGGCCCCGGAGTCGCTCCCGACCGAGCCCCGCATCGAGTGCCTCCGACACGGAGAAGGGCCGGGCGGACAGTGACGGAGGCAGATCGATGCGGGGCATGCGACGAGCATCGGGGCGATGTAGGGCGGGTGGCCCAGGAACGTGGACGTCCTGTGGGGACGGCGCACGCCTCGTGGGGTGTGGAGGGTTCTCCGCTCGACGTCGAGTGGTCCGTTCTCGTGCTTGCTGCGGCTGAGGGGCCCCAATTGGGACCAGTCGAGCGGAGACGCCCGGTGAGCCGGCATGCCGGGCCGTCCTGGGGTCAGATTTCGTTGTTCACGAGGAGATGAGGGCCGAATTGGGACCGCTCAGGGGCGGGAATGACGAGGGCCATCACTCGGGGGAGGGGACGACCGAGACGCCGCAACGACTGAGGGCCGCCTCCCCGGGTGGACGGGGAGGCGGCCCTCAGGCACTGCAGGTCGCGCCGGCCTACTGCAGGTACAGCTGCAGGTCCTGGCTGACGGCCTTCGCGAACATGCGGAGACGGGCACGGCTCTCGACGCGCGAGACGGCCTGGCGCGAGCTGTGCACGCGCTTCGAGATCTCGTCGAGGGTCATGGGCTGGTCGTCGTCCAGGCCGAAGCGCATGCGGATGACGCGGGCCTCGTCCTCGGGGAGCGTCGCCACGAGGGCATGCATGTCGCGGTTCAGCAGCGAGTTCTCGGTCGCGGCCGTGGGCGAGGGGGTCTCCTCGTCCTCGATGAAATCGCCGAGCTCGCTGTCCTCGGCGTCGCCGACGACAGTGTGGATCGAGACGGGCTCGTGCGAGCGCGACTTGAGCTCGACCAGGTCGGCGACCTCCATGGCGACCTCCTCGGCCACCTCCTCGACGGTGGGCGCACGGCCCAGGTCGACGGTGAGGTCGCGCTCGGCACGCGAGATGCGGTTGATGCGCTCGACCGTGTGGACGGGGATGCGGATGGCACGCGCCTTGTCGGCGAGGCCGCGGGCGATCGCCTGGCGGATCCACCAAGTGGCGTACGTCGAGAACTTGTAGCCCTGCGTGTAGTCGAACTTCTCGACTGCACGGACGAGGCCGAGGTTGCCCTCCTGGATGACGTCCATGAAGGGGAGGCCGCGCTGCGTGTAGCGCTTCGCGATGCTGACGACCAGGCGGAGGTTCGCCGTGATCATGCGGTCCTTGGCACGCTCACCGTCGTGCTGCAGCCAGCGGAGGTCGCGCATCATCTCGGCGTGCGCCTTGGTGCGGTTCTTCTTGACGGCGTCGGCGGCCTGGAGCTCCTTGAGCTTCTCGCCGGCGAACAGGCCGACCTCGATGCGACGCGCGATCTCGGTCTCTTCTGCGGCGTCGAGCAGCGGCATGCGGCCGATGTGACGCAGGTAGTCGCCGACCTGGTCGGTGGATGCACCGCGGACCTGGGACAGGACCTCGACCTCGGGCTCGTCAGTGGTGTCTGTGGTGGTGTTGCGCGTGGTGACGGATGTGATCGTCATCGTTCTCTCCCTGCTCGAGGTCTGACTGCTGTCATGTCGAATAGTTCGTGAAGCTCTTCGGCGTTGTCACAAGTCTGGCGCGGGGCAGGGTCCCGGGAGAAGTCGCTGAGGCCCTTCGCAAGGCAGTTCTGTGCGTGCGTACAGGGTTTCGAGCCATTCGGGGGACGGGGGAGACCAGGCTTTGACGTGCGGGGCCTCCGGGTGTATTACGCGAATCGGGCCTGCGGGGTACAGTGCGCGCCGTTCGCCTGAGCCGGGGGCAGCAGACGGGGTACACGGACGCCTCCGACGCCCTGGCAGCGGCATTCCCGGGGTACAGCGAACGCCCGCCGAGAGGGTCGACGGGCGTGCAGGTGAGCCGCAGGCGGAACGCCCGGAGCGAGACTCGAGAAGCTCAGGAGGCGCGGGTCGCGCCGGCCTCGCCGCGCTCGAGGGCCTCGGCCCGCTCGCGCTCCTCCGCCTCGATCTTCGCGTAGGCGGACCGCTCGGTCCGGTCGGCCCGCAGCAGCGAGCGCACGACGAACCAGAAGATCAGGCCCACGACGATCGTCGGCGTCACGGCGAAGATCGCGGCTCCCAAGAAGGTCTCTGGCATGCGTCGAGGATAAGCCAGGTCCGGGGCCCGCGCCTGAGGATGCGTCGAGGCCGAACCACCTGAGGCTCTAGGCGCACCGAGGAGGCGCCCCGCGCCTCCTGCGGGACCGCCCGCCCCTCAGGCCGACGCGTCGAACGCGGCGTCGACGAGCCCGCGCGCCGTCGCCGCGTCCACCCCGAGGCGGCGGAGCCGGCCGACGAAGTCGGCCGCCGCGGACCGCGCCTCGGCCTCGGCACCGCCCGCGGTCACGAACGTGCCGTGCCGACCGCGGGTCTCGAGCACGTCCGCCTGCTCCAGCTCGCGGTACGTGCGGGCGACGGTGCCGGGCGCGATGCCGAGGTCCTCCGCGAACCGCCGCACGGTCGGCAACCGGGCTCCGGCGGCCACCTCGCCCGAGCCGATCGCGGCAAGCAGCTGCTGCCGGAGCTGCTCGAAGGGAGGCACCGACGAGCGCTGGTCGATGACGATCACGGCAGGTTCCCCGCACTGCCGGCAGGGGCGGCGACGGAGGGGCGGCGCGGCTCCCACAGGCGCCGCCACCAGTGGAGGTGCGGCTTCGTCGCCAGGGCCCAGATCACGACGCCGAGCGCGAGCGCCAGCAGAGCGGCGACGCCGAGCCCGAGGACCCCCACGACGAGGTTGCCGACCGACCCGGGGCCCCCGCCCGCGGCCGCGTCGCCGAGGACGGTCGAGGTGCCGGTGAGCCCGACGAAGCCGAGGACGACGGGAGCCGTCACGAGGTCGCGCAGCGCCATCGACCGGAGCGCGTCGTCCCAGGCGAGGTCCAGCTCGGACACGGCCGGCTGCCCGCGGTCGACGAGGCGCCTCATGACCACCTCGGTCGTGACGAGCCCGACGACCGCGACGAGGGCGGTCACCCCGGGGACGCCCGTGACCCACTCGGCGAGAGCGGTCGGAGGGAGCGCGCCGCCGAGGCCGGAGACGGCGGCCACGCCGCCGACGACGAAGGCCACGAGCGCCAGGCCCACGACGAGGCGCGCGCCGACGAGCTCGGGCGGGCCGACATAGTCCGCCACACGAGGAGGTGCCGTCCGGGCGACGCGGACCGCATCGGCGGCCGGACGGGGCACCGAGCCGACGGCGGCCACGGCCGCGCCGACGCCCGTGCCCGCGAAGCCCGCGACGAGCACGGTCGCCGCGGCGAGGGGCGACTGCCGCAGCTCGGGCAGCAGCAGCCCGACCGTGAGCGCCGCCGCGACCACCACGCCGCCGCCGAGCCCGACTCCCCAGGCACGACGGCGGAGGCGGGCGCGGACGAGCGGCTCGACCTCAGGGGTCACCGGCAGGTTCATGCGGGCGGCCAGCTTCGCGAGCTGTCCCCCGTGCCGACGGGG
The DNA here is from genome assembly GCF_014841875.1 of Frigoribacterium sp. CFBP 13729. Taxonomy (NCBI): domain Bacteria; kingdom Bacillati; phylum Actinomycetota; class Actinomycetes; order Micrococcales; family Microbacteriaceae; genus Frigoribacterium; species Frigoribacterium sp. CFBP 13729. The sequence goes on from NZ_JACYUR010000003.1 coordinate 323,588, forward strand.
AGACGCCGTGTCGACGGCGATGACGACCAGCGACGCGACGAGCAGCAGGTAGATCCAGAACATGGGCCCTCCCGGGTTTTTGTATCAGGTTCGTACCAATGTACTGACACAGACTCGGGTGGTCAAGGAGCGCCGCGTCGCGCCCTGCCGCTACTTGACCAGCGGGAACAGGATCGTCTCGCGGATGCCGAGCCCGGTGATCGCCATGAGGAGGCGGTCGATGCCCATGCCCATGCCGCCGCTCGGCGGCATGCCGTGCTCGAGGGCACGGAGGAAGTCCTCGTCGAGGCGCATGGCCTCGGCGTCGCCGCGGGCCGAGAGCGCGGCCTGCTCGACGAAGCGCTCGCGCTGCACGACCGGGTCGACGAGCTCGGAGTACGCCGTGGCGAGCTCGAAGCCGCGCACGTAGAGGTCCCACTTCTCGACGACGCCGGCCTTCGAGCGGTGCTGGCGGACGAGGGGGCTCGTGTCGACCGGGAAGTCGACGACGAAGGTGGGGCGGTCGAGCGAGGGCTTGACGAAGTGCTCCCACAGCTCCTCGACGAGCTTGCCGTGCGTCTCGTGCGGCACGACCAGGTCGACGGTCGCGGCGAGGCGCTGCAGCTCGGACACGGTCGTCAGCGGCGTCACCTCGACGCCGGCGGCCTCGCTGAGCGACTCGTACATGGGCACGCGGGCCCACTCGCCGCCGAGGTCGTACTCGGTTCCGTCGGCGAGCGTGACGAGGTGGGTACCCGCGACCGCGAGCGCCGCCTCCTGCACGAGCTGCTGCGTGAGCCGGGCCATCTGCTCGTAGTCGCCGTAGGCCTGGTACGCCTCGACCATCGCGAACTCGGGCGAGTGCGTCGAGTCGGCGCCCTCGTTGCGGAAGTTGCGGTTGATCTCGAAGACGCGGTCGATGCCGCCGACGACGGCGCGCTTGAGGAACAGCTCGGGCGCGATGCGGAGGAACAGCTCGGTGTCGAACGCGTTGCTGTGCGTCGTGAAGGGACGCGCCGCCGCGCCGCCGTGCATCGTCTGGAGCATCGGGGTCTCGACCTCGAGGTACTCGTGCTGGTCGAAGGTGCGGCGCAGCGACGAGACCGCGGCGGCGCGGGCGCGCACCGTGGCGCGGGCCTGGTCGCGGACGATCAGGTCGAGGTAGCGCTGACGCACCCGCGTCTCTTCGCTGAGCTCGCCGTGCAGGTTCGGCAGCGGCAGGATCGCCTTCGAGGCGATCGCCCACTCGCTCACCATGATCGACAGCTCGCCGCGCCGCGACGAGATGACCTGCCCCTCGACGAAGACGTGGTCGCCGAGATCGACGAGGTCCTTCCACTCGGCGAGCGACTCGTCGCCCACCTCGGCGAGCGACACCATCGCCTGGATGCGCGAGCCGTCGCCGGCCTGCAGCGCCGCGAAGCAGAGCTTGCCGGTGTTGCGCGCGTGCACGACGCGTCCGGCCAGGCCGACCACCTCGCCGGTCTCGGCGCCCGCCTCGAGCTCGGCGTGACGCGCCCGCACGGCGGGGATCGTGTCGGTCAGCGGGACGCCGACCGGGTACGCGTCGCGCCCGGTCTCGAGCAGCCGGGCACGCTTCTCGAGCCGCACCTGCTTCTGCTCGGAGGCCTCGCGAGCCGCCTCGGCCGCGGCGGCGGCCACGGCGGCCGCGTCGTCGGAGGGGGTGGTGGTCTCGGGGACGTCGGTCATGTGCAGGGGCTCCAGCGGGGTGGTGGGGGACGGAGAGAAGGGGGAGGCGAGGAGGCGCGGCGTGGGCTGCGACGGCGACGAGCGGACGAGGAGGCGCACAGCCGTCAGGCGCCGAGGCCCCCGCCGAACGGGGACGGCGGGTCGTCGAACGCCGCCATGTCGATGGTACCGGGGCCGCTCGAGCCGCCGGCGACGCCCAGGGCGCGGTCCATGGCCGAACGGACCAGGGGCGCGATGAGCCGGCCGGGCTCGGGGACGCCGAGCTCGGCGAGCATCGAGACCGACTGCGTGACGATCGCGGCGGAGAACTCGGTGGCGGTCGCCACGGCCTCGGCGTAGCGCGGCCGGTCGGCCTCGCTGACGAGCACGGGCTCGGCGCCCATCTCGACGACGAGCGCCTGCCCGATCGGCTGGACGGGCCCGGGAGCGGTCACGGCGCACCACGCCTCGCGGAGCCGGACGAGGTCGATCGTCGACCCCGTGAAGGTGAGCGCCGGGTGGATCGCCAGCGGGATCGCCCCCGCCGCGAGAGCCGGCCGCAGCACCTCGAGGCCGTGCGCCGCCGACGTGTGGACGACGAGCTGGCCCGGCTGCCAGACGCCGGTCGCGGCGAGGCCCTGCACGAGGTCGGCGAGCTGGTCGTCGGGCACCGCGATGAGCACGAGCTCGCTGCGCTCGACGATCTCGGGGACCGTCAGCACGGGGACGCCCGGGAGGATCGCCTCCGCCCGGTCGAGGCTGCGCTCGGACACGGCCGAGATGCCGACGATCGCGTGGCCCGCGGCGGCCAGGGCGGCGCCGAGCACCGGCCCGACGTGGCCGGCGCCGATCACGCCGACGCCGAGGCGGCCGCTCTGCTGCGGGCTCACGGGCGCGGCTCCTCTCGCGGTGCGTCACGGGGTCCATCGGCGGACGGAGACAGATCCTGCTCGCCAGCGCTGGTCGGCGGGGCACCTGCACTGCCCGAGGACGGATCACTCTCGAATTTGAGAGCAGGGGCAGCAGGGGCGGCAGGGGCGACGGGAGCCGAGGAGGTGGCGGTCGGGTCCGCAGCGACGGGAGCCGAGGAGGCGCCCCAGCGGTGGGTGCGGTCGGCCCGGGCCGAGGTCACCGCGTCCCGCGCGGCACCCTCGAAGAACGCCAGCGCGTCGTCCTGGTCGAGCGCGCCGATCGTCGCGATGATCGGCCCCTGGACGGTGTGCAGGTGCACGGCCGCGAGCCGGAGGCGACGCAGCAGCGGGCCCTGCGACAGGCCGACGCTCTGCATCCGGGGCAGCGGCACGACGACGAGCTCGCGCCAGATCGCTCCCTTGCGCAGCAGCAGGGCACCCGGAGCCGTGCGGAAGCCGTTGCGGCGCCAGGAGAACCAGCGCAGCACGGCGGCCCGACGGGGCGACGTGGTGAAGCCGCCCTCGCTGCCGCGTGAGGTCAGGCCGTCCTCGACGAGCGAGAGGGTGTGCGAGGCGCGCTCGTGCACGACGGCACGCTCGGGCTCCACGAGCGCAGGCCCAGTGCCCGCCGTCTCGGGGCCGGCGACGGACTCGGCCGACGGGGCCGACGCCTCCTCGGCCCGCTCCTCGGCACGCTCCTCGGCCTGCACCCCGGCGGCGGCCACGCCGACGAGCTCGGGCAGCACGAGCTCGAGCACGCGCCGCACGTCCGTCTCGTCGCCGACCGGCAGCAGCGTCGAGTTGCCCTGCTGCCCCGAGCCGTCGGTCGACGAGCGCGAGGCCCGGTTGATGCTGATCTGCCACCAGCCGAACGGCCGCCACAGCAGGGGCTGGCTCACCCTCACCGAGTGGATGCGTCCGGGCGGGAGCGTCTCGTTCGTCGTCGAGAACAGCCCGTAGCCGATGCGGATGCCGTCGCGGGACGACGAGATGCTGTAGCGCAGCGACTTCGTGACCCGGTTGACGTAGTACCCGCTCGAGCCGAGCACGGCGGGCAGCAGGGCGAAGAGCAGGAAGAACTCGCCTGTCAGCCGCACGCTGACGACCACGGCGATCGCGGCCGCGACGAGGAACAGCGTGTACCCGCTGAGCAGGACGGAGCCGACCAGGCGACCGACGTCCACCTTCACGACCGACTCGGGAGGCGCCCCCTGCGGGTCGAGGCCGTCGGAGAGGAAGTCCTGGGCGCGCTGCTCGACGAGCCCGACGAAGCGCTGACGGGAGTCGGCAGGCGCGACGTGGCCGGGCACCGCGTCGCCGGGCACGGCCTGGCCGAGCGCAGGCTGGCCGGGCGCGACCTGCCCGGGCACCGCCCCACCGGCAGGAGGCGCAGCCTGCACGCCGTCGACGGCCGACCGCTGCACGCCCGAGGCGCGCCGCAGGATCTCGCGCCGCAGGTCGTCCGCCGCCGCCGAGCGGAGGTAGGCGAGCGAGACGTTCGCGTCGTCGCCCGCCTGGCTCACCTCGAGCTTCGCGGCGCCGAAGACGCGCGCGAGCACCGGCCGCTGGATGTTGATGCCCTGCACCCGGTCGAGCCGCGCCCGCCGGTCCGTGCGGAAGACGACGCCGCTGCGGACCTCGACGATCTCCTCCGTGACGCGGAACGTGTTCATCCGCCACGACAACCAGAAGACGAGCACGAGCACGGCGACCACGACGAGCACCCCGAGCAGCACGAACCCGAGGTACCCGTGCTCGACGACGTACCCGAACGGGTCGCCCTCGCCGTCGCCGTCCGGGCGCCGCCCGCCCGGCACGAAGAAGCCGACGACCCACTCGCGGGCGTTGTTGACGATGATGCCCAGCACGACGATCAGGGCGATGCCGCCCTTGAGCAGCGGGGTCGCCGGGTGCAGGCGGTGCCATTCCCCGTCGGTGAGCTCGGCCACCGCGGCGGGCGCGGCAGGCGCGGCGGACCCGCCAGGCGCGGGCGCGGCAGGCGTCGCCGGCGTCGCAGGCCCGTCCGCAGGAGGCGGCGCCCCCTCCCCCGGCAGCGGCCCGCTCACAGCCCCGCCCGGCGGGACTCGGCGAGCTCGACGAGGCGGTCGCGCAGCGAGTCGGCCTCCGCCTCCGGGATCCCCGGGATCGTCACGCCCGACGACGCCGCCGCCGTGACGAACTTCAGGTCGCTGAGACCGAGGGCCCGCACGACGGGGCCGCGGTTGATGTCGATGAGCTGCATGCGGCCGTAGGGCACGGCGACGAAGCGCAGGTACAGGATGCCGCGGCGGACGAGCAGGTCGTCCTCCCGCAGCTGGTACCGGATCGAGCGCACGCGTCGGGGCACGAAGGCCATGACCACGACCATCACGACCACGACGGCCGCGGTGATCGCGTAGCACCACCAGGCACCGATGAACCAGAGCGGAGTCGTGGCCGCGGCGGCGATCAGCCCGGTGACCAGCCAGCCCACGAGCTCGGGCCAGACGTACTTGGGCGAGATGCCGGTCCAGGCGGGCTCTGCCACGTCGAGTCGGTCCATGGCGCGTACCTCCGGGTCGGCTGCGGGTCGCCCTGCAGCAGTGCTGTCGGCGGGGCTGCCGGCCTGCGGTCAGGCCGCCTGGGCTCCTGGTCCGCCCTCGTCGTCCCCGGGCGGCACCGTGCACATGTGCTCGGCGACGATCCCGGCCGCGAGGAGGCCGAGGCCCCCCACGACGGCGACGATCGTGGGCACCACGGAGCCTATCGCCACGTCCACGCCACGCGTCGTCATGAAGGCGAGCACCCCCCCGCTCGCTCCCGCGAAGAGAGCGCCGGCCAGGCTGCTGGCCTTCGCGAGCAGCAGCACGCGGGTCGCGTAGTACGGGTCGATCCGCTCCTTCTGCGTGCCCTTGGCGACGCGGCGCACCGGCAGGGCCATCGTCACGACGATGCCGCCGATCACGAGCAGCACGAGGCCGAGCACGATCGACGGCACGATCGAGGGCTGGCCGGACGACACGAGTGCGGCGTCGACGACGAAGCCGCCGACGAGGGCCACGAGGGCGAGGCCGACGAGCGTCGCGGGACGGGTGTGCCTCACGAGGCTCCTCCCGCCGAGTCGGGGTCGCGGGCGGGGGCAGGGGCGCGGGCGTCGTCCGGGCCGGACGCGTCGTCGGAGGCGTCGTCGGAGGCGTCGTCGGACCCGGGGGCCGGGGCCGAGGAGGCGCGGGCCGGCAGGAGCAGGCCGGTCGCCCCGGGCACGGGCCGGGTGCGGTCGGGCAGCGCGGCGAGCAGGTCGGCGACGCGTCCCCGGGTGCCGAGCCGCGCCTCCTCGTCGACCTGGAGCCACGGCTCGAGCACGAAGGCGCGCTCGGCCGCACGGGGGTGCGGCAGCGTGAGGCGCTCGGTGTCGAGCTCGAGGTCGCCGAGCACGACGACGTCGAGGTCGAGGGTCCGGTCGCCCCAGCGCTCGTCGCGCACCCGGCCGTGGTCGTGCTCGATCGCCTGCAGCGCGTCGAGCAGCGCCAGGGGCTCGAGCGTCGTCTCGACGAGCGCGACGGCGTTGAGGTAGGTGGGCTTGGTCTCGTCCGGACCGGCGAGCGTCACGGCGACCGACGACACCGGAGAGGAGGCGGCGGTCACGGTCACGCCCGGGGTCGCCGCCAGCGCGGCGACGGCGTCGCGCAGCAGCTCGTCGCGGTCGCCCAGGTTCGAGCCCAGCGCGACCACGCCGCGGCGCACGACGGGCGCGGCCCCGGCGCCGGCCGCGCCGCTCGAGCCGCTCGAGCCGCTCGAGCCGCTCGAGACGCTCGAGACGCTCGCGCCGCTCACGGGCGCTCCCGCACGACGGTGATCGACACGTCGCCGAAGGGCACGGTGATCGGGGCGCCCGGCTTGTGCACGGTCAGCTCGACCCGCGCGGCGGCGGGGTGGCTGAGCACGAGGGCGGCGAGGCGCTCGGCCAGGGTCTCGATCAGGTCGACGGGGTCGCGCTCGACCGCGGCCACCAGCTGCTCGGCGAGGACTCCGTAGTGCACCGTCTGCGCGAGGTCGTCGTCGTCGGCGGCCGGGGTCGTGTCGAGGTGCACGACGGCGTCGATCACGAACTCCTGCCCGTCGCGGCGCTCGTGGTCGAAGACGCCGTGGTGGCCCGTGGCGCGGACGCCGAGCAGCCGCAGCACGTCGAGCCCGACGGGTGCCGTGCGGACCGACGGCGCCTCGTCGGGCCCGCGGCCGTCGCCCGCCGCGCTCACGCGTGCCTCGCCGGGCGGGCCGGGCCCGACCCGCGCTGCCACGCCTGCCAGACGTCGAGGGCCGCGCGCGTCGACGCGGCGTCGTGCACCCGCACCGCCCAGACGCCTGCCTGTGCGGCGAGCACGCTGACGACCGCCGTGGCCGCGTCGCGGTCGCGGGGCTCGGCGCCGTCCGGCAGCAGGTCGCCGAGGAACCGCTTGCGCGACGCGCCGACCACCATCGGGTGACCGAGCCGGCCGAGCTCGTGGAGGCTGGCGAGCACCTCCCAGTTCTGGTCGGCGTCCTTCGAGAAGCCGAGGCCGGGGTCGAGCACGATCTGGTCACGGTCGACGCCGGCGTCGACGAGGTCGTCGACGCGGCGGCGCAGCTCGTCGCGCACCTGGCCGGCCACGTCGTCGCCCCGCATGCCCGCGGTCGCGTCGGCGAGGTGCCCTCGCCAGTGCATCGCGACGAACGGCCGGCCGGTGTCGGCAGCGACCTGCGCCATGTAGCGGTCCGCGAGGCCGCCGGAGACGTCGTTGATGACGTCGGCGCCCGCGTCGACGGCGGCGAACGCGGTGGCCGCGTTCATGGTGTCGATGCTCAGCCGGACGCCCTCGGAGGCGAGCTCCCGGATGACCGGCAGCACCCGACGCTGCTCCTCGACCGGGTCGACGCGGCGGGCGCCCGGCCGGGTGGACTCTCCCCCGACGTCGACGATGTCGGCCCCGGCGGAGACGAGCTCGCGAGCGTGGCGCAGGGCGTCGTCGAGGCCGACGTAGCGGCCGCCGTCGCTGAACGAGTCGGGTGTGACGTTGAGGATCCCCATCACGAGCGTGCGCGAGACCGTCACGGAGCCGCGGTCGTCCCGCGTCGCGCCGGTCGCGCGCACGGAGGCGGCGGGGCGCTGGACCGGGATCGCCCGCGTCGCGACGTCGCGCGGGTCGACCTCGTCGGCGCGGCCGCGTGCCCGGCGGCGTGCCCGGGGGCCGGAGGCGGCAGGAGCCGGCCGCGAGTGCGCACCGGTGTCGGCAGCGCGGGCGGAGTCGGCGACCGCAGCGGCGGCCACGTCGTCGGCCTCGAGCCGGAGCAGCTCGGCCCGGTCCTCAGGAGGCGCGGCGTGCGAGGCGACGCGGGTGCGCTCGCGAGGTGGCCAGCCGGGCTCGTCGAGCTCACGGGCAGGCGCGTCGACGAGGCCGGGCGCGGCGTGCGACCCGGACCGCGTGCGCGTCGCGTCGCCGCCGGGGAGCGGGCCGTCGTAGCGACCGCCGACCACGAGGCGTCGCCCGGCGACGTGGCCGGAGGCGGCCGTCGGGGCAGGCGCTCCGGACGCGGCGGGAGCAGTGGAGGCCCGCGGCGCGACGGCCGGCGGCACGCCCGGACGGGCACCCGCGGGCGGGGTCGGCACGGGCGGGTGCTGCCGGGCGGGCGCCTGCGCCGGTGCCTGCGCGGCCGACGACTGCGTCGCCGGGGTGTGGGTCACGGGCGGCAGCTGGGCGGGCGGCCGGACGGCGGCGCGCTCGTCCAGCGACAGGGCGAGACGACGCTCGGCACCGGCGGCCGGGGCGCTGGCCGGAGGAGGCGCGTCGACGACGACCGGGTCCGGGTACCGCTCGCGACCACGCGGCCGCTTCCAGGCACGCGGCTCGGACGCGGCGGACGACGAGCGGTGGTCACCGTCGGACGGCGAGTCGGTCACGGGGAGGTTCCTCCGATCAGGGCCACGGGTCGAGAGGCAAGGCTACCGACCCGGGCGGACGCGGTGCGCCGCCCGGATCGGCCTGCGTGCCTAGGCCGTGGCGATGCCGGGGGTGGTGCGCGGCGGGCGCTTCCGCGAGGGCGCCTCCTCGGGCTCGGAGCCCACTCCGCCGTCGACGGCCTCGGCGTCGACCGGTGCCTTGGTCGGCATCGGGATCGCGGGGCGGTCCGACACGGGACGCTTGTCGCTCGAGAGCCACTGCGGACGCTCGGGCAGCTTCTTGACGTCCTTGAAGATCACCGCGAGCTCGTCGTGGTCGAGCGTCTCCTTCTCGAGGAGCTCGGCCGCGAGGTGGTCGAGGATGTCGCGGTTGTCGTTGATGACCGCCCAGGCCTCGTCGTGCGCCTGCTCGAGCAGCACGCGCACCTCGGCGTCGACCGTCTCGGCGATGGTCTCGGAGTAGTCGCGCTGGCCCATGTCGCGGCCCATGAACTGCTCGCCGGAACCCTGGCCGAGCTTGACCGACCCGACCTTGTTGCTCATTCCGAACTCGGTGACCATCTTGCGGGCGGTGCCGGTGGCCTTCTCGATGTCGTTGGAGGCACCGGTGGTGGGGTCGTGGAACACGAGCTCCTCCGCGACGCGGCCGCCCATGGCGTAGGCCAGCTGGTCGAGCAGCTCGTTGCGGGTGACCGAGTACTTGTCCTCGAGGGGCAGCACCATCGTGTAGCCGAGGGCCCGGCCACGCGGCAGGATCGTGATCTTGGTCACCGGGTCGGTGTGCCGCATCGCCGCCGCCGCGAGCGCGTGGCCGCCCTCGTGGTACGCCGTGATGAGCTTCTCGTGGTCGTTCATGATGCGGCTGCGCCGCTGGGGGCCGGCCATGACGCGGTCGACCGCCTCGTCGAGGGCGCGGTTGTCGATCAGCTGCGCGTTCGAGCGGGCCGTCAGCAGGGCCGCCTCGTTGAGCACGTTGGCGAGGTCGGCACCGGTGAAGCCCGGCGTCTTGCGGGCCAGCACCTCGAGGTTGACGGAGGCGGCGAGGGGCTTGCCCTTGCCGTGCACCTCGAGGATCTGGCGGCGACCGTCGAGGCCGGGGGCGTCGACGCCGATCTGGCGGTCGAAGCGGCCCGGACGCAGCAGGGCGGGGTCGAGCACGTCGGGACGGTTCGTCGCGGCGATCAGGATGACGTTGGTCTTGACGTCGAAGCCGTCCATCTCGACCAGCAGCTGGTTGAGGGTCTGCTCACGCTCGTCGTTGCCGCCGCCGACGCCGGCGCCGCGGTGACGGCCGACGGCGTCGATCTCGTCGACGAAGATGATGGCCGGCGAGTTCTGCTTGGCCTGCTCGAAGAGGTCGCGCACGCGGCTGGCGCCGACGCCGACGAACATCTCGACGAAGTCGGAGCCCGAGATGGAGAAGAAGGGCACGCCTGCCTCGCCGGCGACGGCGCGGGCGAGCAGGGTCTTGCCGGTGCCGGGAGGGCCGTAGAGCAGCACGCCCTTGGGGATGCGGGCGCCCACGGCCTGGAACTTCGCGGGCTCCTTGAGGAACTCCTTGATCTCCTCGAGCTCCTCGATGGCCTCGTCCGCGCCGGCGACGTCGGTGAACATCACCTGCGGCGTCTCCTTCGACGCGAGCTTCGCCTTGGACTTGCCGAACTGCATGACCTTGCTGCCGCCTCCCTGCATGGACGACAGGAGGAACCAGAAGATGACGCCGATGATGAGGAACGGCAGGAGGACGCTGAGCAGCGACACGAACCAGCTGGTCTGCGTGACGGTGTCGTCGAAGTCCTTCAGGTCCGCGTCGTTGATCGCGGTGACGACCTCGTCGCCGCGGGGCGTCGAGTAGTAGAACTGCTGCTGCGCGTCGCCGTCCTTGAGGACGAGGTCGACCCGCTGCTCGTTGCTGAAGATCGTGGCCGACGAGACCTTGTCGTCGTTCAGGGCCTTGAGCCCCTCCTGCGTCGACACCTGGGTCGTGCCGGAGGCGCTGATGACGCTCCAGCCGATGCCGATGCCGATCACCGCGATCACGATGTAGATGATCGGTCCGCGGAACAGTTTCTTGAAGTCCATGTCAGTACGGGCGACGCCCGACACCTTTCTGCAGGAAGAACGTGAGCGAAAGGCTACAACGGGCCGCCTAGGGGCCCCATGGGTGTTCGCTCATAGCGGGCTGCCCGCTCCCGTACTGGGGTGGTGGACGAGCCTCAGCTGTAGACGTGCGCGGTGGAGCTGAGGGGGACGCGCCAGCGTCGCCGCGACCCCAGCGCCGAGGGAGCCTTCGACCGAGGGCCCCGAGCGACCCGGCTTCAGCTGTAGACGTGAGGCGCCAGCACCCCGACCCCGCGCAGGTTGCGGTACTTCTCGGCGAAGTCGAGGCCGTAGCCGACGACGAACTCGTTGGGGATCTCGAAGCCGACGTACTTGACGTCGACGTGCACCTTGGCGGCCTCGGGCTTGCGCAGCAGCGCGAAGATCTCGACGGAGGCGGCACCGCGGCTCTTGAGGTTCTCGAGCAGCCACGAGAGCGTGAGGCCCGAGTCGATGATGTCCTCGACGATGATCACGTCGCGGCCGTGCAGGTCGGTGTCGAGGTCCTTGAGGATGCGGACGACGCCCGACGACTTCGTGCCCGAGCCGTACGACGAGACGGCCATCCAGTCCATCTGCGCGTTCAGCTTGAGCTCGCGCGCGAAGTCGGCCATGACCATGACGGCGCCCTTGAGCACGCCCACCAGCAGCGGCTCGCGCCCGGCGTAGTCGACCTCGACCGCACGGGCGACCTCGGCGATCGCCGCGTGGATCTGCTCCTCGGTGTACAGGACGCTGGTCAGGTCGCTCTCGATGTCGCTGAGTTCCATGGTCGGGCGTTCTCCAGTCGTGAGGGGGAGGGAGGGGCGGAGCCTCAGGAGGCGGCGGTCGCGGCGAAGTGCAGCGCGCCCCCGGTGCGCACAACTGTAACGCCCGGCAGGGACACCGCTCCCTGGCCGTGCCAGTCGGTGACGAGCCGGGCGACCTCGAGGGTCTGCGCGCGGCTCAGCGTCAGCGCGAACTCGCTCTCGACGGCCAGGCGGATCAGCCGCTGCCGCAGCGCCGCGGGGTTCGCGGCCAGCGACCGGACGTCGAGCGAGATGCCGGCCTCGGCGTGGTCGGCCACCTCCTCCGCCTGCTCCTCGGCGAAGTGGTCGAGCGCCTCCGAGTCCTCGCGCAGCTGCGCCGCGGTGCGCACGAGCGCCTCGGCGACGCCGGGCCCCAGCTCGCGCTCGAGCACGGGCAGCACGGTCGTGCGGACGCGCACCCGGGCGTACGCGGGGTCGTCGTTGTGCGGGTCGTCCCACGGCTCGAGGCCGAGATCGGCGCAGGAGGCGCGGGTCGCCTCGCGCCGGACCGCCAGCAGCGGCCGTCGCCACCGCCCGGACGCGGCCTCCATGCCCTGCAGGCTCGTCGGGCCGCTGCCGCGGGCGAGGCCGAGCAGCACCGTCTCGGCCTGGTCGTCGAGGGTGTGCCCGAGCAGCACGGCGACGGCGCCCGTCTCGGCGGCGACCGTCGTGAGCGCGGCGTAGCGGGCCTCGCGGGCGGCGGCCTCGGGGCCGCCCTCGGCGCCGACGTCGACCCGCCGGACGACCACGGGCGCGAGCCCCAGCGCCGAGGCCCGGGCAGCGGCAGCCTCGGCCACCTCGTCCGAGCCCGGCTGCAGGCCGTGGTCGACGACGACCGCACCGGCCGTGAGCCCGGCGCGAGGGGCCTCGAAGGCGGTGGCCGCGGCGAGCGCGAGCGAGTCGGCGCCGCCGCTCAGCGCCACCAGCACCAGGTCGCCGGTCGCGAGGCCTGCGAAGGAGGCGCGGACGGCACGTCGGACGTCGGCGACGGCTGGGGTCAGGCGCGGTCTCTCGGGCATCTTGTAACGTTACCGGCAGCCGCCGACCGGCCTGGTCGGCGTGCCCCCGAGACTGAACCAGGAGCACCCATGGCCGCGTACGACGCCGTGATCGAGATCCCCAAGGGAAGCCGCAACAAGTACGAGGTCGACCACGAGACGGGTCGCGTCTACCTCGACCGCGTGCTCTTCACCGGCTTCGTCTACCCGACCGACTACGGGTTCTTCGAGAACACGCTCGGGCTCGACGGCGACCCCGTCGACGTGCTCGTGCTGCTCGACTACCCGCTGTTCCCGGGGGTGGGCGTCAAGGTCCGTCCCGTCGGCGTCTTCAACATGACCGACGACGGCGGCAGCGACGCCAAGGTCATCGCGGTCCCCGCGAAGGACCCGCGCTGGGAGCACATCCAGGACGTCACCGACGTGCCCGAGTACCTCCGCAAGGAGATCGAGCACTTCTTCGAGCACTACAAGGACCTCGAGCCCGGCAAGTGGGTCAAGACCGAGGGCTGGGGCGACGCCGCCGAGGCCGAGGCCATCGTCGAGGCCGGCATCGTCAAGCTGGCGGCCGAGGGCCACTGACCCGCGCCTCCCGCACACGACGAAGGGCCCGACGCACGAGCGTCGGGCCCTTCGTCGTCGCCCGTCGGGCTAGAGGCGGATGCCCCGCGCCGACATGAACGGGACCGGGTCGGCCGCGACGCCGCCCTGCCGCGTCTCGAAGTGCAGGTGGCAGCCGGTCGAGTTGCCGGTCGAGCCGACGGTGCCGATCCGCTGGCCGACCTCGACGCGCTGGCCGACGGACACCATGATCCCGCCGTTGACCTGGTGGCCGTAGCCGGTGCTGACGCCGCCGCCGTGGTCGACCTGGACGAAGTTGCCGTAGCCGCCCATCCAGCCCGCGTAGCTGACCGTGCCCGCGGTGGCGGCGAAGATCGGCGTCCCGCAGGCGGCGGCCAGGTCGGTGCCGGCGTGCAGCACGTAGGCGTGGGTGACCGGGTTGACGCGCATGCCGAAGCCGCTGACGACGTTGCCGCCGGAGGGGCGGGTCCAGCCCGCGCTCGAGATGACGCCGGCCGGGGTGCCGTTGGTCGGGCTGCCGTACTTGGCCGCCTCGGCTGCCGCAGCGGCCTCGGCCGCCTTGCGCGCCTCCTCGCCGGCCTGGAACTCGGCCTCGGTGGTCTGCAGGTCCTGCTGCAGGATCGCGAGCTGCGCCTCCAGCCGGGTCTTGTTGTCCTCCTGCTCGGCGAGCGCGTCGGCGGCGGCCTGCGCCGCCTCGTTCGCGGCGGCCAGGGCGACCCGGGCCTCGTCGGCGAGCTCCTCGAGGGCGGCGGCCGCGACGGCGGCCTGGTCGCTGAGCGACTGCGCGGTGTTCCTGTCCTGCGTGGCCTGCGAGTAGATGCCGTCGGCCTGCTCGGTGAGCTTGCTCATCGCGCCGAGCTTGTAGAGCAGCTGGCCCGCGTCGCCCGGGTCGGCGATGAGGCTGCTGCTGATGCCGTCGTTGCCGCCGGACCGTCCGAGCTGGGCGGCGAGCTGGCCGGCCCGCTCCTCGCTGGCGGCGGCGACCTTCGCGGCGTCGTCGGCCTGGGCCTGCAGCTGGGCGGTGCGGAACTGCGCGTCGTCGTAGGCGGTCTGCGCCGCCTGGAGCGCGTCGCCCTTCTGCCGGGCGTCCTCGTTCTTCGCGTCGAGATCGGCGTCGAGCTGGGTCAGCAGGCCCTGGAGCGTGTCGATCTCCCCCTGCTTCGCGGCCGTGTCGCCGCGGGCGGCCTGCACGTCGGCCCAGGACGGGTAGTCCGCCGCGTGGGCGGCCTGCGGCGACGCGACGCCCGCGCCGACGAGCAGGGCGACGGCCGCGAGGGCGGCGGCGATGCGCGCGCCGTGCGGGCCGCGGTGGACGGCGAGGGCCGAGGAGGCGCGGTGGCGGAGGGTGCGGCTGGAGGTCATCGAGGTTCCGATTTCGTCGTGCACGAGGTCGAGCTCGCCCGGGAGGCCCGAGCCGTCCGATCGTCCGCCGATCTCGCGGCCGACGAACCGTGGAGTATAGGTCGAAGGTAGACGGCCCCGTGCCGACCCGCCAGCAGGTCGCGCACGGCGGCGAGTCGTGTCGGTCAGCGACCGTTGCGGGACCTGCCGAGACCGTTTTGCGCGGAACGTCTCCGATCTGTATGCTTGCTCCTCGGTTGCCTGTGGTTCCTCGTGGACCACTCGGCCCCATCGTTTAGTGGCCTAGGACACCGCCCTTTCACGGCGGCAGCACGGGTTCGAATCCCGTTGGGGTCACGGTCCGACCGAGAAGCTCCGGTTTCTCCTTCTGACCAGGTCCGGGTAGTGTCTCTGACACGACGTATCATCAGCACGAAGCATCATCAGGAACACCAGTTTGGCCCTGTAGCGCAGTTGGTTAGCGCGCCGCCCTGTCACGGCGGAGGTCGCCGGTTCAAGTCCGGTCAGGGTCGCCAAGGCGAGTCACTCGTCTGGAGGGCACGTCCCTCCGAGAGACCAGCTCACGAGCTGGACTCCACGGCTGGGTAGCTCAGTTGGTAGAGCGTTCGACTGAAAATCGAAAGGTCCGCGGATCGACGCCGCGTCCAGCCACATCACGAAGCCCCCGGTGAAGCCGGGGGCTTCTTGCGTCGCTCTCCGGTCGTGGACGCCGTCGCGGCCAGCGGTCCCGGACGCCAGGACGATACGCTCGGGACAGATGCTCGACAGCACGCACTCCTCCACCGCACCGACTGACGATCGAGAGGTCCACGGATCGATGCCGTGCCCCGCCACGCAGGCCTCCGCGACAGAGGTCCGCGCACCGGCAGGACCCGTGTCGCCTGACGGCCCGGTGTCGTGGACCGGCCCGGCGTCGGCAGGAGCCGCGTGAGCATCGGCCACGACCCGGCCGTCGTCCCCTCGCGCAGCCGCTGGCTCGACCCGCTGCTGGCCGGCGTCGCGGCGCTGGTCGTCGGGTTCGCCGCCGCCTGGGTCCCCTCCTACTGGAGCGACGAGGCCACCACCCTCCAGGCCGCGCGCCTCCCCCTGCCCGCCCTGCTCGCGTTCCTCGACCAGCGCGACCTCGTGCACGGCGCCTACTACGTCTTCATGCACCTCTGGACGGGCCTGCTCGGCGAGAGCACGTTCGTCACCCGGCTGCCGAGCGCGGTCGCGGTCGGCGTCGTCGCGGCCGGCGTGCTCGTGCTCACGCGCATGCTCACCGACCGCCGCACCGCCCTGCTCGCGGCCGGCATCTCGGCGGTGCTGCCCCGCCTCACGCTCGAGGCGACCGAGGCGCGCCCGTACGCGCTCACCGCGGCCGTGGCCGTCTGGCTCACCGTGCTGGTGCTCGTCGCCTCCCGCCGGCACCAGAGGAGGTGGTGGATCGGCTACGGGGCCGCCCTCGCCGGCGCGATCGTCACCTTCGTCCCCCTCGGGCTGATCGTCGTCGTGCACGGGGTGTTCCTCGTCCTCGCGCCGGCTCAGCGCCGTCGTCGGGGAGCCCGCCACCGCCTCCTCGGCTGGTCCATCTCGACCGGCTCCGCCCTGCTCGCCTCGGCGCCGGTGATCGGCACCGTGCTCTCCGAGCGGACCAGGCTGCTGACGGCCGACGACCCGTCGACGGGCTCCGACATCACCTGGTACACCGTGCTCGTCGAGCCGTGGTTCGCGACGTCCGTGACGTGGGCCGCCATCGCCGTCGTGCTGCTGATCCTGCTCGGCACCCGCCTGCGGGACAGGTCGCGCACCCCCGGCAGCGTCGTGCTGCTCGGGGCGCTCTGGGCCGCGATCCCCACGGGCCTCATGCTCGTCCTCGGCGTCGTGCTCTCGCCCGTGTACCAGGCGCGGATCGTGACGTGGTCGTCACCCGGCATGGCCCTGCTGCTCGCCGTCGCGATCACCGGGTTCCGGCGTCGACGGATCAGCATCGCCCTCATCGCGCTGCTCGTCGTGGCCTCCGCCCCGACCTGGGTCGCTCAGCGGCTGCCGGCGGCGAAGGGCGGCGGCGCGGACCTCGCACAGCTCTCGACGTACATCGAGAGCCAGGCCCGACCGGGCGACGCGTTCCTGCTCGACGCCACCGGCACGGTCTCGACGAGGCCGCGCCAGGCCCTCTACGCGTACCCCGACCGGTTCGACGAGCTCGACGACCTGGCCTTCGTCCGCAGCGGCATCCCCGAGGGGCGCTTCACCGACGTCACGCTCGACCTGGAGGACGCCGACGACGCCGTCGTGCTCCGCGAGCGCCTCGACGGCGTCGACCGGCTCTGGATCGCCCGGCTGCAGACCGACGCGCTCGACGACGCCGACCGCCGCACGCTCGGGGGGCTCGGCTTCACGAACGCCCAGGAGCACCGCACGGCCCGCAGCGTCGTCTACCTCTTCGTCACGCCGACCGGCCGCGGCTGAGGCGCCCGCGCGACTGAGGCGCGACGCCGCGGGGCGCGACGCCACGCGGAGCGCTCAGCCCCGGCGCAGGTCGCGCAGCACCGAGCCGAGCGTCGACACGAGCTCGTCGACCTCGTCCTCGGTGATCACGATCGGCGGAGCGAGGCGGATGGTCGAGCCGTGCGTGTCCTTGGCGAGCACCCCGCGGCGCATCAGCTCCTCGCAGACCTCGCGGCCGGTGCCGACGGCCGGGTCGATGTCGATCCCCATCCACAGTCCGGCTCCGCGCACGGTCACGACGCCCGAGCCGACGAGGGCCTCGAGGCCGTCACGGAGGCGGGTGCCGAGTCGCGTCGCGCGCTCCTGCCACTCGCCGGTCGCGAGCATCCGCACCACGGCGAGGCCGACCGCGGCGGCGAGCGGGTTGCCGCCGAAGGTCGAGCCGTGCTCGCCGGGCCGCAGCACCCCGAGGACGTCACGGTCGCCGACCACGGCGCTGACGGGGACGATGCCGCCGCCGAGTGCCTTGCCCAGCAGGTACAGGTCGGGCACCACGTCGACCAGGTCGCAGCTGACGGTGGCGCCGGTGCGCCCGAGCCCCGACTGGATCTCGTCCGCGATTAACAGCACGTTCCGCTCGCGGGTGATCCGGCGCACCTCGGGCAGGTACGACGCGGGCGGCACGACGACGCCGGCCTCGCCCTGGATCGGCTCGATCAGCACGGCCACGGTGTCGTCGTCGATCGCGGCCTCGAGCGCGGCGGAGTCGCCGTACGGCACCGTCACGAAGCCGGGGGTGTACGGACCGAAGTCGGCCCGCGCCTCCTCGTCGTCGGAGAAGCTGATGATGGTCGTCGTGCGCCCGTGGAAGTTGCCCGCCGCCACGACGACCTTCGCGGCCCCGGGCCGGACGCC
Source organism: Frigoribacterium sp. CFBP 13729 (assembly GCF_014841875.1). Taxonomy (NCBI): domain Bacteria; kingdom Bacillati; phylum Actinomycetota; class Actinomycetes; order Micrococcales; family Microbacteriaceae; genus Frigoribacterium; species Frigoribacterium sp. CFBP 13729. The sequence continues at coordinate 341,256 of NZ_JACYUR010000003.1, forward strand.
CTTGACCCGGTAGCCCCAGGCACGGGCGACCTTGATGCCCGACTCGACGGCCTCGGCGCCCGTGTTCATCGGGAGCACCATCTGCTTGCCGAGCAGGGCGGCGAGCTCGGCGGCGAAGGGGCCGAGCTGGTCGTTGTGGAACGCCCGGCTCGTCAGGGTGACGCGGTCGAGCTGCTCCCGCGCCGCCGCGACGAGCGTCGGGTGGCCGTGTCCGAAGTTGACCGCGGAGTACGCCGCCAGGCAGTCGAGGTACCGGCGCCCCTCGACGTCGGTCACCCAGGCGCCCTCGGCCGTCGACACGACGACGGGAAGCGGGTGGTAGTTGTGCGCCAGCGAGGCGTCCTCGACGGCGATCGCCGCGGCGGTGGACGAGGAGGTGCGGGTCGTGTCGGTCGTGTCGGTCGTCATCGTCGCAGCTCCAGGGTGCAGCACTTCACGCCGCCCCCGCCGAGCAGCAGCTCGGACAGGTCGACGCCGATCGGGTTGTAGCCGCGCTCGCGCAGCTGGCGCTCGAAGCCGGTGGCGGCCGCGGCGATCACGACGTTGTAGCCGTCGCTGTACGAGTTGAGCCCGAGGATCGAGGCGTCCTCCTGGCCCACGAGCACGGCGTCCGGGAACCGCTCGCGCAGCACCGCGAGCGACGGCTCGTCGAAGGCGCTCTCGAGGTAGGCGATGTTGTGGACGCCGTCGACGGGCTCGGGGTCGAGCACGGCGATCGCCGTGTCGAGGTGGTAGAAGCTCGGGTCGACCAGGGTGAGGCCGACGACCTCACGGCCGAAGACCCGGGCGGCCTCGGCGTGCGAGTCGGACGCGCTGCGGAACCCGGTGCCCGCGAGGACGACGTCGCCGACGAGGAGGAAGTCGCCCTCGCCCTCGTTGACCTCCTCGGGCACGACCACCTCGAAGCCGGCGGCGGCGAACCACTCCATGTAGGCCGGCCCCTCGGGCTGGCGTTCGGGGTAGGTGAAGCTCGCCCCGTAGGCCTTGCCGTCGAGCACGAAGCCTCCGTTGGCCGAGTAGACCATGTCGGGCAGGCCGGGCAGCGGGTCGATCAGCTGCACGTCGAAGCCGAGCCCGAGGTAGGTCTCGTAGAGTGTCTGCCACTGCTCGACGGCGCGCGAGGTGTCGGTCGGCACCTGCGGGTCCATCCACGGGTTGATCCGGTAGCTGACGGTGAAGTGCTCCGGCCGGCACATCAGCACGCTGCGGTGCGACGCGCGTCTGGTCGGCGGCTGCGGGGCCTCGGGAGAGGGCTGGACGGTCTCGGCGGCGATGCTCACGGAGTTCAGTGTCACACCGACAACGCGCACGTTGGCTGCTCTCCACGCAACGATCGTGCGCCTGCGCTACCCCTCGCGCAAGAAAATAGCGTACAGTGCCCGATGTGGACAATCTCGACTACGGCATCATCGACCTGCTGAGGCAGAACGCCCGCGCGGGCTACGGCGACATCGGGTCGTCGGTGGGCCTCAGCGCCTCGGCCGTCAAGCGCCGCGTCGACCGCCTGGTGGCGGACGGCGTCATCAAGGGGTTCACCGTCCAGGTCGACCCGGCCGTCGAGGGCCTCGGCACCGAGGCGTTCGTCGAGCTGTTCTGCCGGGGCACGGTCTCGCCCGCCGAGCTGCAGCGCATCCTCAGCACGGTGCCCGAGGTCGTCGACGCCGGCACCGTCACGGGCAGCGCCGACGCGATCGTGCACATGCGCAGCCGCGACATCCCCTCCCTCGAGGAGGCGCTCGAGCGGGTGCGCAACGCCCCGAACGTCGACCACACGCGCAGCGCCATCGTGCTGTCGAAGCTGATCAGCCGCCGCACCGCCTGAGGCTGCGCCACCTGCCGCCTCCGCCACCGCCACCGCAAATGCCGACCGCGCCGCCCCCGCCCGCCGTCCGCAGCCGCCGCCTCCGCAAATGCCGACTGCGCCGATCCCAATAGTGTGAAATCCGGGTACTGGGGGTGCTCAGCGGGCTCGCTGGTCGGCATTTGCCGAGGCAGGCGGGCGCTGCGGGCAAAGCGAGAGAGATCTGTGGCCGCGAGGCCGATCTACGAGGCCGATCTGCGGGGCGGGTCGCGCTCGGCGGGGCGGATCACTCTCGAATTACGGGGGTGGTGGGCAGCGGGACGGGACGCGGAGGCGCCGTCCGGGCCCGCAGGCGGCTCAGGCCCGCAACCGGGCAGGCCTGGGGCCTGGCCCGAGGGCCCGGGCCCAGGCCGCTCAGATCCTGAGGTCGCGCAGCTCGGGGTCGACGAGCCCCGACCGGTGAGCCGTGACCGTCACGCTCTGCTCGCGCACGAACGTCAGCAGCTCGACCCGGCCCTCGTCGGTGACGTCGCCGCCGTGCACCACGACGTCGACGCTGCCGCCGACCGCACGGGCCAGGGCCCGGGGGTCGCCCCCGATGAGCCGCACGTGCAGGTCGCGGTACGCGGCGACCGCGGCGTCGTCGGGCGGGGGGACGTCGCCGTCGCCGTCGCCCTCGACCTCGGCGGCCGGGTCGCGCGACCCGGTCGCCCGGGCGAGCAGGCTGAGGTCGTCCAGCTCGTGCGTCGCCTCCCGCGCCTGGAGCAGACCGGCGGAGGCGCGGGCCAGGAAGGCCCGGTCGCTCTCGACCACGACGGCGCCGACCCGCATCGGCGACGCCGGCGAGTGCAGCAGCTGGACCAAGGACGCCGGCACGGGCACGGCCGAGCTGACCGTCACGGGCGCGCGCACCCGGGCCGCCGCGACGAGGAGGCGCACGAGGTCGGACAGGTCGGCGTCGGACGACAGGCGGAGGAGCACGGGCCGCGGCCGGTAGCGCGTCACGTTGCGCTCGACCCGCAGGTCGGAGTCGTCGTGCGCCACGCCGACGTGCGCCTGCCAGGCGCGCTCGTCGCTGACCGCGCCCGACCGGACGCGGTCGAACTGCTCGAACGACAGGGACGACCGGGCCGCCTCGATCACGGGCACGACCACGTCGGGGACCCCGGTGAGGCGCAGCGACGGGTGGGGCTCGCGCGACAGCCGCCACCACGAGCCCTGCGCGAGCAGGCCGTCGGGACCGCCCGGCGCGACCGCGGGGCCCACGACGGAGCGCCCCCACGAGGCGGCCGGCCGACGACGCACGACCATCGGCGACGTGGGTCGCCCGACCACGAGCGTGCCCGCCCGGACGCGTCGCAGCCACGTGTCGACCTCGTCGACGTCGAGGCTGTGCAGGGCGGCCGAGCCACCGGCGCTCAGGCTCTGCTGCAGCTCGATCGCGGAGTCGAGGTCGTCCACCTCGACCAGGCAGAGCACGGGCGCGGCGGCGGCGGCGGTGCGGGCCGCCCCCTCGGGCGTCACGCCGACCTTGACGCCGGGCGACCACAGGCCGCCGTCGTCGTCGAGCTGCCGGGGCTCGACGAGCCAGCTCTCGCCGGGCGCCAGGACCGTGAGCGCCTCGAGAACGGCGCCCTCGGCCGGGTCGATCAGGGGGCCGACCTGCGTCGTCGCGTCGTCGGGCCAGCCGGTCCGCAGGCTCGCCGCCGCGTCGACGAGCTGGCGGCGGAACCGCTCGGCGTGGGCGGCCGAGCCGACGAGCAGTGCGGTGCGTGAGGCCGACGGGGCCTGGCCCGCGAAGCGGAAGGCGCCGGCCACGAGGTCCGCCGCCGCGAGGTCGGCGTCCGCGCTCGGGGTCACGACCGCGACGGCGGCCACGGCCACCTCGGCGACGAGGTCGAGGTCCGGTCGCCACGACCGCAGCTGCCGCGCCTGGTCGAGCGAGCCCGTCAGCCGCACCCGGTCGACGGCTGGGTGGCCCACGAGCCGGCGGCCGGCCTCGGAGTCGAGCTCGAGGTCGACGAGGACGAGCAGCGAGCGCGGCACCCCCGCGCCCCAGAGCACCTCGGCCAGGACGGCGGCGGTGCGGCGCGACTCCCGCACCGGGCAGAGCACGACCGCGCTGCCCGCGGCGAGCGCGGCGAGGACGGGCTCCGCCGCGGACACGAGGGGCGCACGCCACGAGGGGACGACGACCGTCAGGCGAGGAGGCGCGTGCCGGGCACCGAGGAGGCCCGCCTCGCCGCGGGCGAGGCCGGCGTGGTGCCGCGCCGAGTCGACTGCGGCGCTGACCTCGGGGTCGGCGCCGTCGAGCACGGAGCCGGTCTCGCTGACGAGCACCTCGAGCAGGGCGGCCCGCTGACGCGCGACGCCGTCGGCCGCGAGCTCGAGCAGCTCGGCGCGCGTCGCCGGGTCTTCGCGGCCCCAGACCGCACCGGCCTGGGCGGCGTCGGTCACGAGCTCGTCGACGAGGGCCGCGCCGTCGTCGCCGTCGACCTGGGCGGCCTCGATCGCGTCGAGACCGGCGTCCGACCGGCGAGAGGCGGCGAGCACGCGCCGTGCCCACGCGCGGTTGCCCTCGAGCCCGGGATCGGTGTCGGGCTCGTTGCGGAACGAGGACGAGCCGTCGAGGTCGAGGTCGGCCCCGGCGAGGTGGGGGCGGGAGCGGTCCTGACGACGGGCGGGCAGCGGCACGTCGCCGTCGTCCGCGGCCTCCGCCGCCGCGGCGGCGTCGCGGTAGCGCACGGCCTCACGGTCGAAGACCGTCCCCTCGGGGGCGAGGTCGGCCGTCGCGGCGAGGGGCGAGCCCGGCGCGGCGACCTCGGCGAGGCGGCGGACGACGTGGTCGGCCGCGGCCTCGAGGTCGCCGTGCTGCACGATCGGGGCCCGCACGACCAGGTCGCCGACCTCGGCCCGCACCGCCCGGAGGAGCCCCCGAGACGTGCCGAGGGGCATCTCGATCGTGAGGTGCTGCGTCACCTCGCGCCGCTTCGCCAGCGTCCAGGCGTGGGCCACGACGAACGGGTCGTCGGTGACGAGCCCCAGGTGGGCGAACTCGGCCGACACCGGACGGAGGGCGTGGTCGAGCACCCGGAGGAGCGCGGCGTCGGCCTCGGCCCTCGACGTGTGGGTCGCGACCGGCCAGTCGTGCAGCGCGGCGTCGACGGCCTCGAGCGCGACGCCGCCGACGGTCAGCCGGACGCGGATGGGCGCCCCGCCGCGGGCCACGCGTCCGCGGGCCCAGTCGGTCAGCAGCTGCAGGGACGCCAGGGCGTCGGGCACGTCGGCCTGGATCTCGATGCCGGCCTCGAGGTCGGCCAGCTGCGGCTGGTCGAGGAGCCGGGTGAAGACGTCGATGGCGAGGTCGAGGTGCCGGTGCTCGCCGACCTCGAGGTCGATCGTCCTCGGCGGGTCGGACGCGAGCGCCAGCTCGTAGAGCGGGGTGAGCGCCTCGACCGCGGCGGAGGCGCGCTCGTCGGCGCCCCAGGCCGCGCCCGTCCCGACCACGGAGGCGACGGGCACGGAGACGTGGTGCACGTCGTCCCGCTCGAGCAGCGCACGGGTCGCCTCGACCCTGCGGCGGGCGGCAGCCTCGCCGAGAACGGGCTCGCCGAGCAGGGCGAGGTCGAGGCGGGCGCCGTCGGCCGCGGCCGCGAGGGCCGGGCCGAGCTTGTCGGGGGCCGCCTCGACGACGAGGTGCTGCACGAGCCGTCGCAGGGCCTTCCGCGCGACGGGCACGACGGTGCGCGGAGCCAACGGGCCGAAGCCGCCGCCCGCGGCGACGGCGGCCTTGAGCTGCCACGGCAGCGAGGCGGGCATGTCCCGGCTCAGGCGGTCGAGCTGCCGTGCGGCCACCGCAGGGTCCTCAGGACGCACCACGCGGTCCGCGAAGGCCACGGCGAAGGCGAGCCCGTCGGGGTCGCGGAGCAGCGCCGCGAAGCGCTCTGCCGCGGCGTCGCCCGGGACCGAGGACGCGACGACCAGCCACCGTCGCACCGTGTCGACGACCTGGGAGGTGAGATCGGCGGCGCGCACATCGGACATGGGTCGAGGATAGGCCGGACCCCCGTCCCTACACTGGGCGAATGGCCGAGCGACTCTCCGACGACGAGTGGGCCGTCTGGGACGCCTTCTACTCGATGCGCCGGCGTCTCGACCGGGCCCTCGAGCTGAGGCTGCACGACGACTCCGGCGTCTCGGCGCCCGAGTACGAGATCCTCGTGGGCCTCGGCCGCAGCGACGACCGGCGGCTGCGGGTTCGCGACATCGCCGAGCAGATCGGCTGGGAGAAGAGCAGGGTCAGCCACCAGGTCACGCGCATGGAGAAGCGCGGCCTCGTGCGCCGCACCGACTGTGCGTCCGACGCCCGGGGCACCTGGGTCGAGCTCACCGCCGACGGCCGCCGGGCGATGCTCGCGGCGACCCGGGGGCACACCGCCGCGATCCGGCGCTACTTCGTCGGGGCGCTGGACGACGACGCCGCGACCCTCGAGTCGTTCTCGCGGCGCGTGCTCGAGGCCATCGGCGACGACGCGTCTCCCGACCACGCGACCTCGCACGACCACACCGCGTCGCCCGACCACGCCGCGTCGGGGGACGACCCCGGAGTCGTGGCCCGCGCCTCCTAGTCCGCACCCGGGCGGGATCGCGCCCACCGGGCGGCTCAGTGCCGGCGGTGGTCCTGGATCGTCATGCGGGGCCCGAACCTCGGCTTCGAGAAGCCGCTGGCCCCGATGAGCCGCACGACCCGCTCGCGGTGCCCGCGCCACGGCTCGAGCAGCTCGAGCATGCCGTCGTCGTCGACGGGCCGGCCGATCAGCGCCCACCCCACGAGGGCGGGGAGGTGGTAGTCGCCGACGCTCGGCGAGTCGGCGTCGCCCAGCGCGCGCTGCGTCGTCTCGGCCGACGTCCACACGCCCACGCCCGGCACCGAGCGCAGCCGGGCCTCGGCCTCGGGCCCGCCTCGGCCCAGGTCGACCACCCGCTCCAGCGAGGAGGCGACGGCACAGACCCGCATGACGGTCGCGGACCGCTGCGGCCCCACCCCTGCCCGGTGCCACTCCCAGCTCGGCACACGGCGCCACGTCTCGGCTGACGGCGGCACGACCATCCCCTCGGGAGCCGGCCCCGGGGCAGGGTCGCCGTGCGCCCGGACGAGCTGGCGCCAGGCGCGCCACGCCTCGGTGCTCGTCACCTTCTGCTCGAGGACGGCCGGCACGAGCACCTGCACCACCTGTCGGCCACGGGTGAGCCGGAGCCCGGGCGACCGCCGGCGGGCCTCACGGAGGAAGGCGTTGCCGGAGACGTCGAGGCCGCCCCAGTCGTCGCCGTGGCCGAGCAGCTCGGGGACGCCCTCGATCAGCCACTCGGCACCCGGGCCCCACGCCGTCGCGCGCACCTCGGACCGTCCGCCCGCGAGGCACAGCGTGCCGGGACCGGAGGGCGTGCGGACGGCACGCCACACGCGCCCGCCCTCGACGCGCCAGGCGGGGTCGCCCGCTCCCCTCGCCAGCGTCCGGAGGGTCGCGAGGACGTCCACGGGGTCGGCCGGTCGGTAGACCGTCTCGACCGGTCGGAGGGGGGCGGCGCCGACGGACGCCTCGGGGACCAGGACCACCCGGCGATGGTAACCCGCGCCTCCGTCAGCCCTGGTGGTCTCGTACCTACGTGTGATATTTTGCGTACTCCACATTGGAGGAACATGCCTGTGCCGGCCTACGCCACCCGCCATCCTCGACGTCTGCTCCGCGACCTCACGTTCGAGACGATCCGCGACGCCATCGTCGACGGCACCCTGACCCCGGGCGAGCGGCTCTTCGAGGACGACCTCGCCGCGTGGCTCGGCGTCTCCAAGACGCCCGTGAAGGAGGCCCTGGCCCGGCTGTCCGCACAGGGCCTCGTCCAGATCGAGGCCAACCGCTTCACCCGCGTCGCCACCGCGGACGACCTCGACCTGCTCGACACGCTCGAGCTGATCGGCGTCCTGCACGGCGAGGCCGTCCGGTCGTTGCCGCGCACCGTCTCCGAGGGCGCCGCCCAGCGCGCCGACCGGGCGCTGGCCGTCCTCGACGCGGGCCCGACCTGCCTCGGCCTCGTCGAGGCCAGCGGGGCGTTCCTCGAGCTGGCCCGGAACCCGCTCGTGAGGCGGGCGGCCGAGCCCCTCGACATCCGGGCCGCGTTCCTGTGCCGCCACCTCGCCGTCGACTGGTCGCGCGCCTCCGTCGCAGGCCACCTCGGCGACCTGGGCAGGTCGTTCCGCACCCGCGACTGGCCGAGCGCCGCCGACGCGCTCCACCGCGTCTTCCGCCGGTCGTCGCTGCACGAGGCGATCGTGCCCCGCCCGTCCGCGACGCTGTCCGTCACCGGCCACTCGGCCGGCGCGGCCCCGGCCCCCGTCGCCCCGACCGGCACCTCCCCGTCGGTCACCGACCAGACCGACGTCGACCCGATCGGCACCCGGCCCCGCATCCCGGCGGTGCGCCGGTGACCGCCACCCTGTCCACGACGCGCCGCGGGGCGACGAGCGACGCCACGGGAGACGGCCACCTCGCGCGGTCGTCGACGTCCCGACGGCACACCGGCGACGCCCGCCCGCCACGACCGATCGAGGCCCCGGCCCGTCGGGGCGCGGCCCGGCGCGGCAAGCGCGTCGTCGACGCGGTCGCGGCCCTCGTCGGCCTCGTGGTCCTCCTCCCCCTGCTCCTCGTCGTCGGCCTCGCGGTCCGCCTCGACAGCGGCGGCCCCGCGCTCTTCCGTCAGCAGCGCACGGGTCTGCACGGGCGCGAGTTCTCGATGCTGAAGTTCCGCTCGATGCGTGCCGAGCAGTGCGCACCACCTGAGGGGCGGCACGACGGGGCCGGCCCGCTGTTCAAGCTCCATGCCGACCCCCGGGTCACCAGGGTCGGCCGGGTCATCCGCCGCTACTCGATCGACGAGCTGCCCCAGCTGGTGAACGTCCTGCGGGGCGAGATGAGCCTCGTCGGCCCGCGTCCCGCGCTGCCGTGCGAGGTCGCCCTCTACGACGACCGGGCACGCCAGCGGCTCCTCGTGCTGCCCGGCCTCACGGGCCCCTGGCAGGTCGGCGGTCGCTCCGACCTCGACTGGGACGCGAGCCTCGCCCTCGACCTCGGCTACGTGCACCACTGGACGGCGGCGACCGACCCCGTGCTGCTGCTCCGCACGGTCGGCGCGGTGCTGCGACCGGTCGGCGCCTACTGACGCAGGAGCCCGCACCGGCGCGGCGCCCTCAGGCCGTCGCCACCACCCGTCGGGTGAACTGCGACACGGCGTCGCCCCAGGCGTCGGCGTCCCGCGCGACCAGGGCCGCGACCGACGACGCCGCGAAGTCGTCCCACGCGCACAGCTCGACGACGCAGCGACGCGACAGCAGGCCGTGGGCGAGCCGCAGCTCGGCCACGTCGAGGGCGGACGCCACGACCTCGCTCGGCGACCTCGCGGCGAGCCCGCCGACCGCCAGGCCGAGGCAGCACAGCAACGCCCCGGTGACAGGACGGCCGGAGGCGCGTCGCACCAGGGGCCGGACGGCCGCCACGCTCGAGACGACGTCGTCGAGGGAGCGCGCGTCGAGCCGCGGCAGCACCCCCACGGCGGCCGCCCGGTGCAGGGCGGCGACGGCCGACGCGCTGTCCCTCAGCCACGAGCCGTCGGGGTCTCGCACCCTCGTGTAGCGGTTCGCCGACAGCTCGACGAGACCGACGCCGCGCAACCGGTCGAGGGCGCTGCGGATCGGCGTGCGGGAGACCCCGAGCCAGGCCACGAGCTCGTCGTCGTGGAGGTGCTCGCCGGGCTCGAGGGTGCCGTCGACCACGGAGTCGCGGAGCACGCGGAACGCGTCCTCGCTGAGCAGCCGTCGGTCGTCGACCCCCGGGGCGAGGTCCACGCCGCTCACCGTCGCCACCAGGACGACCGCGGGGCCTCGAGGGCGGGTCGTGACGCGGCCGTCCGCCGTGCGAGACCGTCCAACGCCGACCGCAGGAGGCGGGGGTCGCCCGCCCGCACCGCCGCGTCGACCTCGTCGAGGCACGCCTCCAGCGGACCGACGTCGAGGCCCCGCCCGAGCGCGGCGGCCTGGTGTCGCAGCCGGGCGCCGAGGTCACGGAGGAGCTGCTCCGTGACCTCGGGCAGCCCGTCGCCCTCCAGGTGCGCCACGCAGGCGAACGCGGCGTCGACGACGGCCCGAGACTCGGCGACTCCCGGGCTCGGCGACTCGCGGAACGCCGCGAGGGCGTCGGCGCAGCGCGCGAGCGACCGGCGGGCGTCCCGCGACCGTTCCGGGGAGAGGAACCCGTGCCCGGCGCGCGGCAGGTCACGCCAGAGCGAACAGAGCGCCACGACGAGATCGGGGACGACGGCGGGGCGGAGCCGGGCCACGCGCGTCCAGCGCTGCGGGGCCGCCTCCACGAGGCCGATCCGCTCGAGCCGGACGAGCGCGGTCCGGATGGGAGTGCGCGACACTCCCGACCAGGCCTCGAGGTCGGCGTCGCGCAGTCGCGAGCCCGCCGGCAGGTCTCCCGAGACGATCGCGGCCAGCAGCCTGTCGTGGACCTCGTCCTTGTGCAGACGCCGGGCGATGACCCGACGTCGTTCGAGCGGAACGGGCACGGCGCCTCCTCGTGTGTGGCACATGGCGTGTACAACACCAGGGCACAGATGCCCTGTCGGCGATCCCGTCGACTACGATCCAGCGGTGTCCGTCTCGAAGATCGTCCTGTTCTACGTGTTCGTGCCGCTGGCCGACCCCGACGCCGTGCGGCTCTGGCAGCGCGACCTGGCCGAGTCGCTCGGCCTCCGGGGCCGGGTGCTGCTCTCGCCGGACGGCGTGAACGGCACCCTCGGCGGCGAGATGTCCGACGTGGCGCGCTGGCTCCGCAAGACCCGGGAGTACGTCCCCTTCCGCGACCTCGACGTCAAGTGGAGCGACGGGGGCGCCGACGACTTCCCGCGGCTCTCGGTGAAGGTCCGCGACGAGGTGGTGACGTTCGGCGCACCCGACGAGCTGGTCGTCGACGGGTCGGGCGTCGTGGGCGGCGGCACGCGCCTCACGCCCGAGGAGCTGCACGAGCTGGTCGCGCGCGAGGACGTCGTCTTCCTCGACGGCCGCAACGAGTTCGAGTCGCGGATCGGCCGGTTCCGCGACGCCGTCGTGCCGGACGTCGCGACGACCCGCGAGTTCGTGGCCGAGCTCGACAGCGGCCGGTGGGACCACCTCAAGGACGAGACCGTCGTCACGTACTGCACGGGCGGCGTGCGCTGCGAGGTCCTCAGCTCGCTGATGGTCTCTCGGGGGTTCGGCCGGGTCTACCAGCTCGACGGCGGCGTGGCGCGCTACGGCGAGCGCTACGGCGACGACGGCCTGTGGGAGGGGTCGCTCTACGTCTTCGACCGGCGCGGGTCCGTCGAGTTCAGCGACCACGCCGCCGTCGTCGGCCGCTGCTCCGTCTGCGGCGAGGCGACCAGCCGGATGCAGAACTGCTCCGACCTGCAGTGCCGCGAGCAGCTGGTCGTGTGCGAGCCGTGCGCGGGACGCGACGTCGTCCTCTGCGACCCGCACCGCGCCTCCGGCGACCGGACGCCTCCCCGGGCCCCCGGCGTAGCGTCTCCCGCATGACTGAGACCAACGACATCTCCCGCGTCGCCGAGGTGCTCGACGCCGGGCGCATCGGCATCCTGACCACCCGCAGCGGCCACGGCCGCCTCGTGAGCCGACCGCTCGCGATCGTCGACCGCGACTTCGACGGCAAGGTGTACTTCTTCACCCGCGACCCCTCCCCCAAGGTCGACGACATCAAGGCCCACCCGCAGGTCAACGTCGCCGTCGAGACCGGCAAGGGCTGGCTCTCGCTCGCCGGCGAGGCCTCGGTGACGAAGGACTCCGCGCTGGTCGACGAGTTCTGGACGGCCGGCGCCGAGGCGTGGTTCGACGAGGGACGTGACGACCCCACCGTCGCCCTGATCGAGGTCGACGTCGACACGGCCGAGTACTGGGTCAGCAACGAGCCGAAGGCCGTGACCCTGCTGAAGTACGCCAAGGCGGCGCTGACGGGTGGGCACCCGAAGAACGTGGCGGACACGGGCACCGTCCAGCTCTAGCCAGGGTGCCGGGCAGCGCTCGGCGCACCCCGACGGGCGCACGGTCAGCCGCAGGTGACCGTGCGCCCGTCCGCGTCGACGTAGTCGCCCGGGCCGAGCTGCGCACAGGTCGACGAGAGCTGCGTCACGTAGTCGACGGCCGAGATGCCCCACACGAGGCTCGCGACGATCACCACGCCCGAGAGGACCATGCCCGCCAGCGCCAGGGTCGGGGCGTGGCCCGCCTGTCGGGACCTCCGCGCCGAGACCAGCCCGAACACGAGGCCGAGGGGCGCGGCGAAGACGCCGAAGACGACCGAGGCGATCGCGAGCCCGCGTCCCGGGTCGTCGCTGCGGGGAGGCCGGCTGTCCCAGAGGTCGTCGTCGTCGAACGACGTGAAGTACGAGCCCTGGCCGCCTGCGGCGTGGGGCGAGGACGAGGAGGCGCCGGCCGACGAGCTCGTCGGCTGCGGTGCCCAGAGGCTCGCCTCGTCCGACGGGGCCGGCGCCGGGGCCGGGGGCCAGGCCACCTCGGGCACGGCGGCGGCCTCGTGGCGGGCCCGCGCCTCCTGGTGCAGGGTCGGAGGCGGCCCCACGACGGACTGCCCGCGCTGCTCGCCCGGCACCGGCCGTGCGAACCGCGCCCACGGCGACGGCGGCCGCGGCGGGGGATGGTCGGTCATGCACCGAGGGTAGTACGCCGACTCGTGCTGCCGACTGTGCGGGCGCGGGCGTGCAGGGACCCGCGCACGCAGCCCCGTGCGCCATGATGGGACGCACCTCGGCCCGACCCCGGGCCCGACATGCGACGGAGCGACACGATGCGGATAGGGATCCTCACCAGCGGCGGCGACTGCCCCGGACTCAACGCGGTCATCCGAGGGGCGGTGCTGAAGGGGACGCAGATCCACGGCCAGGAGTTCGTCGGGTTCCGCGACGGCTGGCGCGGGGTCGTCGACGGCGACGTCATGCCCCTCACCCGCAAGGAGATCCAGGGCATCGCGAAGCAGGGCGGCACGATCCTCGGCACGAGCCGCACCAACCCCTTCGAGGGCGCGGGCGGGGTCGAGCGCATCACCGAGAACCTCGAGCGCTTCGGCATCGACGCCATCATGGCCATCGGCGGCGAGGGCACCCTCGCGGCCGCGAAGCGCCTGACCGACGCCGGCCTGAAGATCGTCGGCGTCCCCAAGACCGTCGACAACGACCTCGGCGCCACCGACTACACCTTCGGCTTCGACACCGCCGTGCAGATCGCGACCGACGCCATGGACCGCCTGCGCACCACCGGCGACTCGCACAGCCGCTGCATGGTGGCCGAGGTGATGGGCCGGCACGTCGGGTGGATCGCCCTGCACTCGGGCATGGCCGCCGGCGCGCACGCCATCCTCATCCCCGAGCAGGCCACGAGCATGGACCAGATCGTGGCGTGGGTGCAGTCGGCCTACGACCGCGGGCGCGCGCCGCTGGTCGTCGTCGCCGAGGGCTTCGTGCCCGACCACGAGAGCGACGCGCACTCCGAGCGCGGCCTCGACGCGTTCGGCCGCCCCCGCCTCGGCGGCATCGGGGAGGCGCTGGCGCCGATCATCGAGGAGCGCACGGGCATCGAGACGCGCGCGACCACCCTCGGCCACATCCAGCGCGGCGGCACCCCCACCTCCTACGACCGCGTGCTCGCGACCCGCCTCGGCATGGCGGCCAGCGACTCGGTCGTCGAGGGCCGCTGGGGGCGCATGGTCGCCCTGCGCGGCACGGACATCGTGCACGTGTCGTTCGAGGAGGCGCTCGACAGCCTGAAGACCGTGCCGCAGCACCGCTACGACGAGGCCGCGATCCTCTTCGGCTAGGGCGCGGGTCGCTCCTCCCCCGGGGTCGCGAGGCATCCGTCCGTCCGGGCTCCGCCGCGCAGGCGATGCGCGGCGCCTCCGGACCTGTCAGTCTCGACGCATGATCACGTTCATCGTCGTGGGGGCGGTCGGGCTCGTCGTCCTCCTCGCCAGCATCGTCGTCGGCGACCTGCTCGACCTTCTCGACGTCGGCGACGGCCTCGTCTCGGGCGTCGCGCTCGGCGCCGCCCTGTCGATCTTCGGGCTGGCCGGGCTCGTGACCACCCAGGCCGGTCTCGACACGGTCTGGACCTACGTGGTCGCCGTGCTCGTGGCGGCGGCCGTGCTCGTGCTCGTGCAGCTCTTCGTCCGCCGGGTCACCCGGCGCGAGAGCGGCGGCCACTGGTCGCCCGTCGGCTTCACCGGCACCACGACCGAGGCGACCACGCCGAGCGGCGGCGAGGTCCGCCTCGACGACGTCCGCGAGCTCGAGCGGCGCCTCGCCTACAGCGACGCCCCGATCGCCCGGGGGGTCCGCGTCCGGGTCGTGGCCGAGACCGGGCCCCGCGTGCAGGTCGAGCCCGTCGACCCGGCGGGCCCGGTCGCCCCGTAGGCCCGTCGTCCCGTAGCCCTCGCCGCGCCGCAGCCGCCGGCCCACCTCGCCGCACCGGCGCACCCCGACAAGCACCGTTCCCGCCCAGCACCGCTCCAGCCCTGCACCACCCCGCCCCTTGGAAGGAAGCCCTGTGGACTTCATCACCGGAAACACCAGCGTCGTCGCGGTCGTCGTCGCCGTCGTCATCGTGCTCGCCCTGCTGTCGTTCGTCGCCAGCCGCGTGCGCCGCGTCCCGCCGAACGAGGCGCTGATCGTCGTCGGCCGCGGGGCCGAGCGCTCCGAGGGCGGCGGCATCTCGAGCCCGCAGAAGGTGATCATCGGCGGGCGCACGTTCGTCTGGCCGATCTTCCAGGAGGGCTTCACGCTCTCGCTCGAGCAGTACCAGACCCCGGTCGAGGTGCAGGCGATCGACGCCAACTACATCCGCACCGCCGTCAAGGCCACCGTCAACTTCAAGGTGACCGGCACCGAGGACGGCGTCCGCCGGGCGGCCCAGCGCTACCTGCTGCAGCAGCAGCAGCTGCCCGTGATCGTCCAGCAGTCGCTCGAGGGCTCGATCCGCGGGCTCATCGGCGGCCAGCCGGTCGACGACCTCGTCAAGAACTTCTCGCGCCTCGCCGCGGACGCCGTGAACGAGACGAAGGGCGAGCTCGCCGAGCTCGGCCTGCAGATCGAGACCATGAACATCCGCGAGATCGAGACGCCCGGCAGCACGTACCTCGCCGACCGCGGACGCGCGGAGGCGGCGGTCGCCAAGCAGAACGCCGACGTGGCCGAGGCGGAGGCGGAGCGCATCGCGGCCCTGGCCCGCATCGGCAACACGCAGCAGACGGCCGAGCGCCAGCTGCAGCTCGACGTGCGCCAGGCGCAGATCAAGGCCGAGACCGACCGGGCCAACGCCGAGGCGTCGGCCGCGGGCGAGCTGGCACGCGCCACGCAGGACAAGCTCGTCGCCGAGCAGGAGAGCATCGCCGTCGCCGAGCAGGCGAAGGTCAACCAGGAGCGCCTCAACATCGACGTGCGCCAGCCGGCCGAGGCCGCCGCCTACGCCTCGGTGCAGAACGCCGAGGCCGAGCGCGACGCGGCCAACGCCGCCGTCGAGGCCGAGGCCTTCCGCCGCACCCAGCTGGCCGACGCCGCCCGTGCGGCCGCCGAGAACGAGGCCGCCGCCGTCGAGGCCGCCGGTCGCGCCGAGGCTGCCGCGATCAGGGCGAAGGGCCTCGCCGAGGCCGAGGCCGTCGACGCGCTGGCCGAGGCCCAGGGCAAGTTCGGCCAGGCGGCGCTCGCGTCGCAGGTCATCTCGCGCCTGCCCGAGATCGCCCGCGAGATGGCCGCCCCGATGGGCAACATCGACGCCCTCACGGTCGTCTCGACCGACGGCGCGAACCAGCTCACGAAGTCGGTCGCGAACAACATGACCCAGCTGCAGGACGTCGTGAAGGCGACCACCGGGCTCGACCTCGTCGGCGCCCTGGGCGGGTTCCTGGGCGCCCAGTCCGGCGCGTCCGCCGCCGCGTCCCCGCGCACGACGACGCCGCCGGTCGACCAGCCGTAGGGCGCCGAGGCCGCGTAGCGTGACGGCATGCGTGCCGTCGTCGTCGAGAAGGGTCGGCCTGCTGCCCTGCAGCAGGTCGACCGGGCCTTCCTCGGGCAGGGAGACGTCGTCGTCGACGTCGCCTGGTCGAGCCTGAACTACAAGGACGGCATGGCCCTCTCGGGCGATCCCGGCATCGTGCGGACGAGTCCCCTCGTGCCCGGCATCGACCTCGTGGGCACCGTCGCCGAGTCGTCCTCCCCCGACTGGTCGCCGGGCGACCAGGTGCTGCTCAACGGCGCCGGCATCGGCGAGGGCCGCCACGGCGGCTACGCCGAGCAGGCCGTCGTCGACGGAGCGTCGCTCGTCGCCGTGCCGGAGGGGATCTCGCCCCGGCAGGCCGCCGCCGTCGGCACGGCCGGGTTCACCGCGATGCTCAGCGTCCTGCGTCTCGAGCGCGATGTGCGACCGGCCGACGGCGACGTCGTCGTGACCGGCGCCGCCGGCGGCGTCGGGTCGGTGGCGATCGCGTTGCTGAGCGGTCTCGGGTACTCGGTCACCGCCTCCTCGGGACGGGCCGACGAGCAGCGCGACTACCTGACGTGCCTCGGCGCCTCGAACGTGATCGACCGCGGCGAGCTCGACCAGCCCGGCCGCCCGGTGCAGTCGGCCCGCTGGGCCGGCGGGGTCGACTCCGTCGGCAGCCACACCCTCGCGACCGTGCTCGCGCAGACGGCCTGGGGCGGCACGGTCACCGCCTGCGGGCTCGCCCAGGGCAGCGACCTGCCCACGACGGTGCTGCCGTTCATCCTGCGCGGGGTCTCGCTGGTGGGCGTCAACTCCGTCGACGCCCCCGTCGAGCTCCGCCGCGAGGCCTGGCGGCGCCTCGCCGCCGACCTCGACCTGGGGCTGCTCGACGAGCTCACGACCGAGATCGCGCTGGCCGACGTGGTCGACCACGGTCCGCAGATCGTCGCGGGGTCCGTGCGCGGCAGGATCGTCGTCGACGTCCGCCGCTGACCTGCCGGGGGCCGCGTCGCTGTGGTCCCCGTCCAGGCACCGCCGCTAGGCTCGCATGATGTATCGGAATGTCCGATGCGTCCCCGCAGCACCCCCAGCACTCTGCAGCACCCCGCCCACCACGGCGGCACAGCGCCAGGCACAGGGAGCCACGCCGTCCGCCCCTTCCCTCGACATGGAGCAACCCGGATGCCGATCCCGAAGACGACCGACCAGCCGCAAGCACCCCGTCGCCTCCTGCGCGACGTCGTCTACGACAAGATGTTCGCGGCGATCATCGACGGCACCCTCGAGTTCGGGGAGCGCCTCAACGACGACCAGCTCGTCGCCTGGCTCGGCGTCTCCCGCACCCCCGTCCGCGAGGCGATCGCGAAGCTGGCCGAGCAGGCGCTCGTCGACATCGAGGCGAACCGGTACACCCGCATCGTCGACCCCACCTTCGACGAGTTCGTCGACACGATGGACGTCGGCTACGCCGTCTGGTCGCTGCTGCTCGAACGTGCCGTGCCGAAGCTCACCAGCGCCCAGCGCGACGAGATCGTCCGCCTCCTCGACGCCCGTGCGGACGCCTTCGCCGCCGAGCAGGACGAGGACGTCGCGGGCATCGTCCGGATGAACGCGATCCTCCTCGAGGCGGCGGCGAGCTCGTCGCTCGTCCGCCTCTGGGCCAGCGGCGGGCCCCGCCTCCTGCTGCTCTCGCGCCGCCCGGTCGCGAACGCGGTCTTCGACCACGCGCAGGCCCGCGCCTTCACGGTCGAGCTGCGCGACGCGGTGCGCGACGGCGACGCGGACGCGGCGGCCGCGGCCGTCCGCCTCCAGCCGTCCCGCCTGCAGGGCTGGTTCGACGCCGTCCGCGAGGCGGGCGTCTACCGGGCATGACGTCGAGCGCGTCGCGCCCCGTGCTCGACGTGCGTTCCGTGCGGGTCGTGCGCCAGGGGCGCGACCTGCTCCACGACGTCTCGCTCCGGGTGCGTGCCGGCGAGCACTGGGCCCTCCTCGGTCCGAACGGCGCCGGCAAGACGACCTTGCTGGCGCTCTGCGGCGCGCAGGGCCATCCGACCTCCGGCACCGTCGACGTGCTCGGCCGGCGCCTCGGCCGGGTCGACCTCCGTGAGCTGCGCCAGCACGTCGGCCACGTCGACCCCCGTCACCGCATGCTCGGGGACAACACCGTCCGCGAGGTCGTCCTCACCGGAGCGACGGGCAGCAGCGACCCCGCGATGCGGTGGTCGCCGACCGCCGTCCAGGAGGCGCGTGCCGACCTGCTGACCGCCTCCGTCGGCCTCGGGGCGCGCCGCGACAGCCGCTGGAGCGTCCTCTCCCAGGGCGAGCGCGGCCGGGCGCTCATCGCCCGAGCGCTGCTGGTCGAGCCGGCTCTGCTGCTGCTGGACGAGCCGGCCACCGGCCTCGACGTCGCCGCCCGCGAGCACCTGCTCGACACCGCCGACGCGCTCCGTCGAGAGCGCCCCGAGAGCGCGTCGGTCACGGTCACGCACCACCTCGAGGACCTGCCGGCGAGCACCACCCACGCGCTCCTCCTGCGCGACGGGCGCGTCACGGCGTCGGGCACGGCCGAGTCCGTGCTCACGTCGGAGCTCGTCTCGGCGGCCTTCGACCACCCGCTGACGATCGATCGCGTCGACGGGCGCTGGCTGGCTCGGGCGCGCCGCGGCTGACCGGCTCGCGGCCCGCGCCGCTCGGCCCCGCGCCGCTCGGCCCGCCCCGCGGCTACGCGCCGGGGGCCGTGGCCGCCGCGGCCGCCCGCGCCGCAGCCGGCACGGCGTCGAGGATCCGCGACACCGTCGCGTCGTCGTGCGCGGCGGTGACGAACCACGCTTCGTACACCGAGGGAGGCAGGGCCACCCCGGAGTCGAGCATCGAGTGGAAGAACGCCGGGTACCGCCAGGTCTCCTGTGCCCGCACGTCGTCGTAGTCCCGCGGCGGGGTCGCCGTGAAGGCGAACGAGAACAACGAGCCCGCGTGCTGGACGCTGTGCTCGACGCCCTCGGCCGACAGGGCCGCGGAGACCTCGCGCGACAGCGTGTCGGCCACCGTGTCGAGCCGGGCGTAGATCTCCGGGGTCGCCAGGCGCAGGGTCGCGATGCCCGCCGTGACGGCGACGGGGTTCCCGCTGAGCGTGCCGGCCTGGTACACGGGGCCGGTCGGGGCCAGGTAGTCCATCACCTCGGCGCGGCCGCCGAGCGCGGCGAGGGGCATGCCGCCGCCGATCACCTTGCCGAAGGTGACGAGGTCGGGCTGCCAGCCGGCGCCGTCGGGCACGACCTTCGACGCCTCGAGGCCCCACCAGCCGGCCGGGCCGACGCGGAAGCCCGTGAGCACCTCGTCGACGATCAGCAGCGCGCCGTGGCGGCTCGTGATCTCGGACAGGCTGCGGTTGAAGCCACGGTCGGGCGCGACCACACCCATGTTGGCGGCCGCCGCCTCCACGATGACCGCCGCGATGCGCGGGCCGTGCTCGTCGAACACGGCGCGGACGGCGTCGAGGTCGTTGTAGGGCAGCACCAAGGTCTGGGCCGCCGTCTCGGCGGTGATGCCGGCCGAGCCGGGCATCGAGAGCGTGGCGACGCCGGACCCGGCCTCGGCCAGGAGCGAGTCGGAGTGGCCGTGGTAGTGGCCGGCGAACTTCACGAGCAGGTCGCGACCGGTGTACCCGCGGGCCAGGCGGATGGCCGTCATCGTGGCCTCGGTGCCGGTCGACACCATGCGGATCTTGCCGATCGGGCGGGCGTCGCCGACGGCCACGCGCTCGCGCACCAGCTCGGCGAGCTCGGTCTCGGCGGGCGTCGACGCGCCGAACGACAGGCCGCGGGCCGCCGCCGCCTGCACCGCGCGCACCACCTCGGGGTGGGCGTGCCCCAGGATCGCGGGGCCCCACGAGGCCACCAGGTCCACGTACTCGCGGCCCTCGGCGTCGGTCACGTGCGGGCCCTTGGCCCCCACGAGGAACCGGGGCGTGCCCCCGACGCTGCCGTAGGCGCGCACCGGGGAGTTCACGCCGCCCGGGATCGACTGCTTCGCGCGGGTGAAGAAGTGCTCGTTGGCGTGGTCGCCCATCAGATGTCTCCCTTGCGCAGGCGGGTGGCCAGCTCGGTGGCCCAGTAGGTGAGGATCGCGTCGGCACCGGCGCGCTTGATCGACAGCACGCTCTCGTACGACGCGGCGTCGAGGTCGATCCAGCCGTTCGCGGCGGCGGCGTGCATCATCGAGTACTCGCCGCTGATCTGGTACGCCCAGACGGGCACCGGGCTCATCGCCGCGGTCTCGGCCAGCACGTCGAGGTAGCTCATCGCCGGCTTGACCATGACGATGTCCGCGCCCTCGGCGATGTCGAGCTCGACCTCGCGGATGCCCTCGCGACCGTTGGCCGCGTCCTGCTGGTAGGTGCGCCGGTCGCCGACGAGCGTCGACTGCACCGCCTCGCGGAAGGGGCCGTAGAAGGCCGAGGCGTACTTGGCCGCGTAGGCGAGCAAGGCCGTGCCGCCGAAGCCGGCGTCGTCGAGGGCCTCGCGGGCCGAGCCGATCTGGCCGTCCATCATGCCGCTCATGCCGATCAGCTGCGAGCCGGCCTCGGCCTGCACCACGGCCATCTCGTCGTAGCGGACGAGGGTCGCGTCGTTGTCGACCGAGCCGTCGGCGGCGAGCACGCCGCAGTGGCCGTGGTCGGTGAACTCGTCGAGGCAGAGGTCGGTCTGCACGACTAGGGCGCCCTGCGCGGCGTCGACCGCCACGCGCGTCCCGACGTTGAGGATCCCCTCGGGGTCGGTGGCGCCCGACCCGACCGCGTCCTTCTCGAGCGGCACGCCGAACAGCATGACGCCTCCCACCCCGGCCGCGGCCGCCTCCTCGACCGCACGCGGCAGGCTCGAGAGGCTGTGGTGCACGACGCCCGGCATCGAGCTGATGGCGACGGGCTCGTCGATGCCCTCGCGCACGAACATCGGCAGCACGAGGTCGGCCGGGTGCAGGCGGGTCTCGGCGGTCAGGCGGCGGAGGGCAGGGGTGGCGCGCAGCCGGCGGGGCCGCACGCGGGGGAACTGGGACATGGTCCTTCTCGGGTCGTCGATGGTCGTCGATGTCGGGACCCCGGCACGGTCGAGCCGAGGAGGCGCGGTGCGGGCACCGCGGGAGGGTCGCGTCAGCGACCCCCTCCGTACGCGTCGTCGAGGTCGGCCGTGCCGCCCGCGACGGCGTTCTCGACCACCGCCTCCACCAGGGCCGCGGCGGAGCGCGTCTCGGCGATGAGGTGGACGGGCAGCCCGGCCGCACGGGCGTCGAACGCCGTGCGCGGGCCGATGCAGGCGACGACCGTGTTCTCAGGCAGGGGCGCCAGCTGGGCGGCGATCTGCCGTGCGACGCTGCCCGACGTGACGAGCAGCACGCTGATGTCGCCGGAGGCGACGTCGCGCACCACGTCGTCGGTGACGGGCACGCCGACGGTGCGGTACGCCGAGACGAACTCGGCGTCGAAGCCCCGGGCGGACAGGCCGGCGACCAGGGTCGGCTCGGCGATGTCGGACTGGGGCACGAGCACGCGCCCGGCGACGAGCTCCGACGGCCACTCCTTGACGAGGCCGCGGGCGGAGTTGTCGCCCTCGGGGACGAAGTCGACGTGGTAGCCGGCGAGCGTCAGGGCTGCGGCGGTCGTCTCTCCGACGGCGGCGATGCGCGTCGCGGGGATGGGCCGGATCCCGTTGCCGACGAGCACGTCGACGGTCGTGGCGCTGGTGACGACGAGCCACTCGTAGACGCCCGCCTGCAGTCGCGCCAAGGCGGCGGCGAGCAGCTCGGGCGTCTCGGCGGGCGCGAAGTTGATGAGCGGCGCGATGACGGGCGCCGCGCCGTACGAGCGGAGGGACGCCGAGACGCCGTCGCCCCACTTGCCACCGCGCGGCACGAGGACGCGCACGCCCTTGAGCGGCTTGGCGGCGGTCACGACGCGCTCCCCAGGGGGTCCCCGCCCGAGGGCCCGCCGCCGATGGGCGCGAGCTCGGCCGCGCCGAGCTCGAGCAGCTCGTCCACGACGCGGCCGGCCACCTCGTGGACGTCGGCGAGCTGGGCCGTGACGGGCCCCTCCTCGAGCGACACCGCGTGCGACGAGCTGATGCGGCGCGAGCCGTCGGGGCTGTAGACCGTGGCGCTGAGCAGCAGCAGGCCGGCGTCGACGACGGCGGTCGCGCCGATGGGCGCCGAGCAGCCGGCCTCGAGCCCGGCGAGCACCTCGCGCTCGGCGGTGACGACGAGACGGGTCTCGACGTGCTCGATGGCTCGGAGCCCACGGGCCAGGTCGTCGCTGGGGTCGCCCTCGCGCACCTCGACCGCGAGCGCTCCCTGGCCGGGGGCGCTGGGCCACGGGCCGAGGCCGAGCAGGTCGGTCACCGAGGTCGAGCGGCCGAGACGGCCGAGGCCGGCGGCGGCGAGCACGACGGCGTCCAGGTCGTCCTCGAGGCGACGGAGGCGGGTGTCGACGTTGCCGCGGATCGGCACGACCTCGAGGTCGGGACGCCGGGCGAGCAGCTGGGCCACGCGACGCGGCGAGCCGGTGCCGACCTTCGCGCCCTGCGGCAGCGTCTCGAGGGTGAGGCCGTCACGGGCGCAGAGCGCGTCGCGGGCGTCGGCCCGGCCCGGGATCGCCCCGATGTGCAGACCCGGGTGGGAGGCGGTCGGCAGGTCCTTGAGGGAGTGCACCAGCACGTCGCACTCGTCGGCGAGCAGCGCCTCGCGCAGCGCGCTCGCGAACACGCCCGTGCCGCCGAGCGAGAGCGACTCGCCCGTCGCCTGGGTGCGGTCGCCCTCGGTGTGCACGCGGACGAGCTCGACGTCGTGGCCGGTCGCGACCGCGAGGCGCTCGGCGACCGTGGTGGACTGCGCGACGGCCAGCGCGCTGGCCCGGGTGCCTACTCGGAGTGTCGCCACGCTCCTACGGCACCAATCCCGAGACGGCGGGCTTGAACCCGAGGCGCACGTTCTCGCAGCAGCCCGGGCGGCACACGTCGTACCAGGGCCCGATGTCGGTGAGGTGCGGACGGTCGTCGACGGGCGTGCCCTCGACGCGCTCGAGGACGAGGTCGACGAGGCCGGTCACGTAGTTCGGGTCGATGCCGGGGGTGGGGGTGCGCGTGGCCCAGAAGCCGTTCTTCTCGCTGGTCTCGAGCGCCTCCTCGTCGAGGTCCCACATGACCTCCATGTGGTCGCTCACGAAGCCGAGCGGCACGATGACGACGGCACGCGTCGGGCCGCCGGCGAGGTCGTCGATGGCGTCGTTGATGTCGGGCTCGAGCCACGGCATCGAGGGCGGGCCGCTGCGCGACTGGTAGACGAGCTGCCACGGCACGGTGGTGCCGCCGCCGGCGGGCAGGTCCAGCCCGAGACCGGCCTCGGCCGCGGCCATGACGACCTCGGCGACGGCCTTGTGCTGGGCCGCGTACGCGCCCTCGTCGTCGAAGCCGCGCGCCTCGGGACCGCTGCGGGCGGCGTCGGTCGACGGGATCGAGTGCGTCGCGAAGAGCACCTGCACCTCGGTCGCGAGGTCGAGGTCGGCGTTCTCAGCGCGGGCCTTCTCGAGGCCCTCGCGCACGCCGTCGATGAACGGCTGGACGAAGCCGGGGTGGTCGAAGAACTGACGCACCTTGTCGATCATGATCTTGCCCTCGAGCCCGGTGGCCTCGAGCGCCATCGCGAAGTCCTCGCGGTACTGGCGGCACGAGCTGTAGGACGAGTAGGCGCTGGTCGCGACCGCGATGAGCTTGGTGAAGCCGCGCTCGTCGGCCTCGCGCACGGCGTCGGCCATGTACGGGTCCCAGTTGCGGTTGCCCCAGATCACGGGCAGGTCGATGCCGCGCCGCGACAGCTCGCCCTCGAGGGCGGCCTTGAGCTCGCGGTTGTGCTCGTTGATGGGGCTGACGCCGCCGAAGTGGCGGTAGTGCGTCGCGACCTCCTCCAGGCGCTCCTCGGGGATGCCGCGGCCGCGCGTGACGTTGCGGAGGAACGGGATGACGTCGTCCTGGCCCTCGGGCCCGCCGAAGCCGGCGAGGAGGATCGCGTCGTAGTCGGTGGGCACGCTGACGTGCTCGGGCCCCTGCGCTGCGGCGGGGGTGGCAGCCCGGACGAGCTGGCCGTTGGTGATGCCGGTGGTGTCGGTCACGACAGGACCTCGATGATCTCGGTGGTGGTGATGCGACGGCCCGTGTAGAACGGGATCTCCTCGCGGACGTGTCGGCGGGCCTCGGTGTAGCGGAGGTCGCGCATGAGGTCGACGAGCTGCACGAGCTCGGGAGCCTCGAGGGCCAGGATCCACTCGTAGTCGCCGAGGGAGAAGCTGGCCACCGTGTTGGTGAGCACGGCGCGGTGCTCGGAGCCCTGCTTGCCGTGGTCGGCGAGCATCTGACGGCGCTCGGCCTCGGGCAGCAGGTACCACTCGTAGCTGCGGACGAAGGGGTAGACCGTGAGCCACGCCTCCGGTTCTTTGCCGCGCATGAACGCGGGGCTGTGGCTCCGCGAGAACTCGGCGTCGCGGTGCATGCCCATCGCGTTCCAGGTCGGCAGCAGGCCGCCGAGGACGTCGGTGCGCAGGAGGCGGCGGTACGCCGACTGGATCGCCTCGGGGACCTCGCCGTGCAGCCAGATCATGACGTCGGCGTCGGCCCGGAGGGCGCTGACGTCGTAGAAGCCGCGGACGACCACGCCCTCGGAGGCGAGGGCCTCGACGAGCTCGTCGAGCTGCGCGACGTCCTCGTGCTCGGGGGCGTACGGGTTCTGGGGGTCGCGTCGGAGGACTGCCCAGAGGGTGTACCCGAGGCGCTCGGCGCCGGGGCGCTCGGCAGGAGGGGAATCGGACGTCGGCAGCTCGGGGACTGGCGAGTCGGCGCTGTGACTCATGGAGCCATTCTCCACCTGTGCGGGCTGGGAGCCCAACCAGGTTGCGACGTCGTCGAGCGATCTCCGGCCGGTCGCCCGGGGGCCGTCCGGCGGGGGCCGTCGGACGGGCTCGCGGCCGGGCTGTCGGTCAGGGCGACCGGACGGCCGCCGGTCAGCGCGACCGGACGGCCGCGACGACGACGCCCGCGAGCGCCAGCGCGGCGACGCCGGCACCCGCGACCCAGGGCAGCGGGTCGCGCGAGAACGACGACTTCGCGCGGTGGCCCGCGATCCCGAGCTGCTTGGGGACGTTGAGCTTGTCCTCGAGCTCGTTGAGCGTGGCGGCCAGCTCGGCACGGGTGCGGTCGATGTGTGCCTGGATGTCGCTGCCGTCGTTCTTGTCGGCCTTGTCGATGCTGTCGTTCTTGGCGGTGCTGTCGCTCACGGGGTCTCCGATCGGTGCGGGCGGGGAGGAGGGGTCGAGCGGGGCTCGCAGGGAGTCGCGGAGGCGGCGGCTCAGAACTCGGTGACGTCGTGCCCCGGGATGGTCCCGACGCCCTTGACGGCCTTGAGGTCGCGCTTGAGGCTCGCGATCGTCTTCTCCGGCACGGCCGGGAGGCCCTTCTTGATGCTCCTGTAGCCGAGGAACGCCAGCAGGGCGGCGACGACGAGGAGCACGAAGGCCACGATCAGCGCCGACAGCCAGCCGGGCAGCCAGATCGCGATCAACAGAACGATGCCCGTGAGCAGCACCCCGAGCATGGCGAAGACGAAGACCAGCGCGCCGACGAGGAACCCCGCGCCGATGCCGAAGGCCTTGAGCGTGCCGATGATCTCGTACTTGAGCAGGGCGAGCTCGCCCTTGACGAGGTCGGTGACCAGGCTCGGGACGTCCTGGACCAGGGCGAAGAACGAGCGCGACTTCGAGCCGCGTCGGACCTTGTCGCTCCGGGTGGAGTCGGTCACTTCTTCTTCTTCCCGCCTCCGACGGCCTTGACGGCCACCGTCTTCACGCCGTTGACGACCGCGTCGACCGCGTCGGCGGCCTTGGCGCCCGCGAAGTCCTCGGCCTTGACGACCTGCCGCTGCACGGCGCGGCTGTTCCACAGCTTCGACGAGTTCGCGGCGATCTGCTCGTAGCGCTCGTGGCCGGCGCGAGCGCCCAGCACGAATCCGACGGCTGCTCCGGCGACGAAGATCAGTTTGCCTCGCATGTCGCTCCATTCATGTGTGGGGGCGCACGGACCGGTGCCCGATGCGCTGTCCCAATGTAGCCCGGTGCCGCCCGCCGCCGCCCGGACGCGCCCGTGCTCGGCCGCCGCGCCGGTCGAGTTGCCCCGAACGGCTGTCCTGGGGCCTCCCGCGCGACCGTTCGGGGCGACTCGAGAGCGAGCGCGAGTGCGAGCTCGGGCGACCAGGTCAGCGGGCGACGAGCTCGGCGGCGACGCGACGCGCGTGGGCGATCACGGCGGCGAGCCCCCGACCGGCCACGGCGCCGCCGACGCGGACGACGCCGTCGGGCAGGGACGAGGAGGCGCCCGCCGCCTCCTGCGGGAGGGGCGCGGACCACTCGACGCGCGCCGCGTCCTCGACCGTGGCGGGGTCGAGCGACAGCCCGAGCAGCACCGACGCGTCGGCGAGCGCCGTGGAGCGCAGGTCGTCGTCGCTCGTGGCCGCCGTGACGACCGGGGAGTCGTAGCTGAGCCGGAGGACGTGCCGACCGTCGGCCCGCTCCGCGAGCCACGGCCACTTCGCCGTCGCGTGGGTGAGCGCCTTGGCGCGCACGCCGTCGGCGCCGGGCGCGACGAGCACCCCGGTGCCGCGGGGCGCCGCGTCGAGGCGGTCGTCGCGCAGCACGAGCGTGGCCAACGTGATGAGTCCTGCAGCGTGGGCGGGTCGTCCGCCGAGCACGCGTCCTGCGCCGTCGCCGACCGCGAGCACGACGACGTCGGCCTCGAGGCGCTCGGGTGTCGCCCCGTGCTCGTCGTGCGCGACGTCGTCGCTGCCGGTCAGCGTCACCGAGCGGGCGTCGAGCACGGCGACGTGGGCTCCCCGCCGCACCTCGACGCCGAGTCGGTCGAGCTCGGCGACCAGCGCCTCCGCCAGGCTGGCCATGCCGCCGCGCAGCCCGGCGACCGCGGACCCCGCCGGCGCGAGCGCGCGCACGCTGAGGACGGCCGCGGCCAGCGAGCCCTCCCGCCGCAGCGCCGCCCGGAGGCCGGGGGCGACCCGGTCGACGGAGAGCAGGTCGGGGTGCACGGAGTGGACTCCGCCGATGATCGGGGTGACGAGCCGGTCGAGCACGGCGACGCCCATGCGGACGCGGACGAGGCCGCCGACCGAGGTCTCGTCGGCTCCGACGTCGCCCGGCGCCGCGTCGAGCCGCGCCGCCTCGGCCGTGCCCGCCGCGCCGACGACCGCGACGACGTCGTCGGCCGTCAGGTCGCCGGGGATGCCGAGCAGGCCCGTGCGGGGCAGGGGGAAGGCCTGTCCGGCGCCGTGCTGCACCCAGGCCCCGCGCGGGTCGGGCAGCACGACGTCGCCGCCGAGCCCGAGCTCGTCGAGGTACGCCTGCACCGTGCCGCCGCGGGTCGCGAAGCTCTCGGCGCCGGCGTCGAGGGGCAGGCCGCCGACGACGTGGCGGCCGACCTCGCCGCCGAGCCGGTCCGAGGCCTCGACGAGCGTGACGGCGACGCCGGCCGCCGCGAGGTCGCGCGCGACGACGAGGCCGGCGACGCCGCCGCCCACCACGAGGACGCGCTGCGTGGCCGCCCCGGAGGAGCGGGTCGCCTCGGTCACGGTCGCGCGCCTCCTACAGGGTGTGGGCCAGTGCGACGATGCGGGTCAGCACGTCGGGGTCGGTGTCGGGTCCGACGCCGTGGCCGAGGTTGAGGACGTGCGCAGGTGCGGCACGGCCACGGCGGACGACCTCGCGGACGTGCGCCTCGAGCACCGGCCACGGCGCCTGCAGCATCGCGGGGTCGATGTTGCCCTGGACGGGCACGTCGCCGCCGAGTCGCCGCGAGGCCTCGTCGAGCGGGATGCGCCAGTCGACCCCGACGGCGTCGACCCCGACGCCGTGCATGGCGCTCAGCACCTCGCCGCTGCCGACGCCGAAGTGGATGGTCGGGACGTCGAGGTCGGCGACGTGCGACAGCGCGCGGGCCGAGAACGGCGCCACGTGCTGCTCGTAGTCGGACAGCGACAGGCTGCCGACCCACGAGTCGAAGAGCTGGGCGGCGCTGGCCCCGGCGAGCACCTGGGCTCGGAGGAACGCCCCGGTCACGTCGGCGGCCCAGCCGAG
The DNA here is from genome assembly GCF_014841875.1 of Frigoribacterium sp. CFBP 13729. Lineage (NCBI taxonomy): Bacteria > Bacillati > Actinomycetota > Actinomycetes > Micrococcales > Microbacteriaceae > Frigoribacterium > Frigoribacterium sp. CFBP 13729. The sequence goes on from NZ_JACYUR010000003.1 coordinate 369,321, forward strand.
CAGGGCCTGCCAGGTCTCGGGGTCGCTGTGCATGAGGGCGCGGGCGCGGATGTGGTCCTTCGACGGGCCGCCCTCGACGAGGTAGGCCGCCAGCGTGAAGGGGGCGCCGGCGAAACCGATCAGGGGGGTGTTGTCCAGCTCGGCCACGGTGCGGGCGACGCCCTCGGCGATCGGGGCCAGCGCCTCCTGCTCGAGGGGACGCAGCGCGGCGACGTCGTCGGGCGTGCGGATCGGCTGGTCGAGCACGGGACCGCGCCCGGCGACGATGTCGACGCCGACCCCCGCGAGCTTGATCGGCACGACGATGTCGCTGAAGAAGATGCCGGCGTCGACGCCGTGCCGACGGACGGGCTGCAGGGTGATCTCGCTCGAGAGCGCCGGGTCGAGGCAGGCGTCGAGCATCGCCGTGCCGACGCGCAGCGCGCGGTACTCGGGCAGCGAGCGGCCGGCCTGGCGCATGAACCAGACGGGCAGCACCTCGGGCCGGTCGCCGCGCAGGGCACGGACGAGGGACGAGGAGGCGGTGCGGCCGGAGAGGAGCGGGTGCGTGTCGGGCAGGGTCACGTGCCCCAGTGTCCCACCCGCCCGCTGGGCGGCGCCGGGATCGAGGTGACGCGGCCGAGGGGTGCGCGTCGGACGCACTCCCCCGGAGCGTCACCTCGATGTCAGCTCGAGGTCAGACCGAGGTCAGACCGCGACGACCATCTTGCCGACGTTCTCGCCGCGCATCAGGCCGGTGAACGCGTCGAAGGCCGAGTGGATGCCCTCGACGACGGTCTCGTCGTGCACGACCTCGCCGGCCGCGAGCCACGGGCCCATCTCGGCCTGGAACGCCGGAGCGACGTGGCGGTAGTTCCCGAGCGTGAAGCCCTTGAGCATCAGGCCGCGGGTCACGATGTTCGTGGTGCCGGTGATGCCGACGGGCGCGCCGGTCGCGTTGTAGCCGGCGATCGAGCCGCAGAGCGCTGCCCGGCCGCCGTCCTTGAAGCTGGCCAGCGCGGCCGACAGGTGGTCGCCTCCGACGTTGTCGAAGTAGAGGTCGATGCCGTCGGGCGCGGCCTCGGCCAGCAGCTCGGCGACGTCGCCGTCCTTGTAGTTGAACGCGGCGTCGAAGCCGTACTTCGAGGTGAGCAGCTCGACCTTCTCCGCACTGCCGGCGCTGCCGACCACGCGGGAGGCGCCCTTGAGACGGGCGATCTGGCCGACCATCGTGCCGACCGCGCCCGCGGCGCCCGAGACGAAGACGACGTCGCCCTCGCGGATGCCCGCGATCTCGGTCAGCCCGACGTAGGCCGTGAGGCCGGTGAGGCCGAGCACGCCGAGGTAGGCGGAGAGCTCGACGCCGGGCGCCGGCTCGACGGCCCGGAACGACGAGGAGGCGCCCTGCGCGACGTCGCGCCAGCCCAGGTCGTGCTGCACCACCGTGCCGACGGGCAGGTCGTCGGAGGCGGACGCGACGACCCGGCCGATCGCGCCGCCCGTCATCGTCTCGCCGAGGGCGAAGGGCGGCACGTACGACTTCACGTCGTTCATCCGGCCGCGCATGTACGGGTCGACCGAGAGGAACTCGTTGGCCACGCGCACCTCGCCCGCCGCGAGCGCGGGCAGCTCGACCTCGACCTCGCGGACGTCGTCGGTGGTCGGCTCGCCGTGCGGGCGGGCGACGAGCTGCCACTGGGTGCTCGTGGCGGTGCTGCCGGCGTCGGTGGTGCGGGTGGTGCCTTCGGTCATGGTGGTGCTCCTCTGGTCGTGCGGGGCCCCGGTGATGCGAGGCCGTCTGCCAGGCTGACAGGCGCCTCCTGAACGCGCGCTGCGGAATGTGCAGCCTGTGCACGGATCGCCTGTGCACAGCCTCGACATCGAGGCAACCCCCGGGTTCGACCGGCGCATGAGAGTTATCATCGACGGGTGCTCATCTGCCTCACGGCGTCCCACCGGAACGCCAGCTTCGACCTCCTCGAGAAGTTGAGCATCGGCGCACCCTCCGCGGCGAGCACCCTGGTCGACGCGAACGACTTCGTGGGCGGGGCCGTCGTGCTCGCGACCTGCAACCGGTTCGAGGCCTACGTCGACGTGGAAGAGCCGCTGACGGCCGCCGCCTCCGTCGCGGTCGAGGCCACCATCAGCACCATGAGCGAGGCCAGCGGCATCGAGGCCGACGAGATGCGCGACAACGTCCGCGTCATCACCGGCGACGAGGTCGTCGAGCACCTGTTCGCCGTGAGCTCGGGCCTCGAGTCGGTCGTCATCGGCGAGGACGAGATCTCGGGCCAGGTCCGCCGGGCCCTCGAGGCCGCCCGCATGCGCGGCACGACGTCGCGTGACCTCGAGCGGCTGTTCCAGAAGGCGTCCCAGACCTCGCGCGGGGTCAAGAACCGCACCAACGTCGGCGGAGCCGGGCGCTCGCTCGTCCGCCTCGCCCTCGAGCTCGCCTCGTCGCGGGTGACCGACTGGTCGCAGGCGCGCGTGCTCATCGTCGGCACCGGCCAGTACGCCGCCACCACCGTGGCCGCGCTGCGCGACCGGGGCGGGGCCGACCTCGCCGTGTTCTCGGCGTCGGGCCGCGCCTCCTGGTTCGGGCTCAAGCACGACCTGCGCCCCTTCGACGACCTGGCCGAGGCCATCTCGTGGAGCGACGTGCTCATCACCTGCACCTCGACCCCCGAGCCCGTCGTCGTGCCCGAGGTCGTCGACGCCTCGCGCCGCCTCGTCATCGACCTCGGCCTGCCCCGCAACGTCGACCCCCTCGTCGCCCGCGTGCCCGGGGTCGAGCTTCTCGACCTCGAGACCATCAGCCTGCACGCCCCGATGGCCGAGCTGACCGCCGCCGACGACGCCCGCGCACTCGTCTCGAGCGCCGCCGCCGAGTTCCACGCCGTCGCGGCCGAGCAGTCGCTCACCCCGGCCGTCGTCGCGCTGCGCCGCCACGTCTTCGACCTGCTCGACGCCGAGATCGAGCGCGCCCGGTCGCGCGGCGACTCGTCCGAGCGCACGGAGTCGGCGCTGCGCCACCTGGCCGGCGTGCTGCTGCACACCCCGTCGGTCCGGGCCCGCGAGCTCGCCCGCGAGGGGCGCGGCGAGGAGTTCCGCGACGGCCTCGAGTCGCTGTTCGGCCTGACGGACACCCGGGCCGCCGCCGTCGAGCCAGCCGTGCTGCGCCCTGCCGACGACGAGCGGCTCCGTCACCGCGACGTCGGCTGAGCCTCCCCTCGCACCTCCGCTCTGCCCTGCTCTTCCTACGCGTAGTCTGCGCGTGATCCGGTGGTGAGGGCCTCGAGACAGCAGCAAGTCGGGGTGCGCCAGCGCAGAACACTCGCGTCTTGAGGGGCGTGTCGCGAGCACCGCTCCGTGATGCCCGAGGATGGGGGGATGGACCCGATCGTCGTCAGTGCCCTCGTGCTGGTGCGCGACCGGCGCCTCCTCATGGTCACGGCTCGCGGACGCGACGTGCTCTACCTCCCCGGCGGCAAGCAGGAGGCAGGCGAGACCGGCGAGGACGCCCTCGTCCGCGAGACCCGCGAGGAGGTCGGCCTCGAGCTCGACCGCTCGTCGCTCCGCGAGCTCGGCACCGTCCGGACCCAGGCCCACGGCGAGCCCGAGGGGCGCGAGGTGCACATGCGCCTCTGGTCGGCGAGGCCGACGGACGCCGGAGCCGAGCCGTCGCCCTCGGGCGAGATCGGCGCGCTGCACTGGGTCACGTCGGCGGACGCGCACCGGTGCCCTCCAGCCGGCGTCGAGACCCTGCGCGTCGTGGTCGAGCTCGACCTGGTCGACTGAGCTGCGCTCGCCCCCGGGCCCGCCCCGGCCCCTGGCGCTGCCGCTGTAGCTGTAGCTGTAGCTGTAGCTGTAGCTGTAGCTGTAGCTGTAGCTGCAGAACCCGACCTCGAGTGCTGCAATGACGGGAATTCCCCGTGTTGCAGAGCCTGCGAGGGCCGAACGGTCGGCATTTGCTGGTCGGCATTTGCCGGTAGGCACCTTCGAGGCGCGAGTGGACCGGGGCGGGCCGCGCGTCAGCGGACGCGCGCGAGCAGGTCGACGCCGACCGCTCGGGCCGCGGCGAGCACCCGGAGGCGGCGCTCGAGCGTGAGGTCGTCGAACGTCACCGTCACGGCGTAGGCCACGCCGCCCAGCGGCCCGCGCAGCACCCCGAGCTCGGAACGGACACCGCGGTCGCTGCCCACCGCGTTGACGAGCTGCAGGTCGTGGTCGGTCCGGCGGTGCGACACGGGGTCGAGGCCGAGGGGCGCCGCGACGAACGACAGGTCGACCCCGAGCGACAGCCAGCCGAGCACCCGGCTGCTGACCGCGGACCCGACCACCTGCCCCTGCGCGAGCAGGGCCGTCAGCTGGGCGAGTTCCCGGGTCGAGCCGACGGAGGGGGCAGGCGCGTCGTCGGGACCGCGCTCGGACCGGATCTCGTCGAGCAGTGCGGTGTTGCGCATGCCCAGGTCGGCGGCCCTGGCCCGGACCGCCTCGAGCCCGACCCTGGCGAGCAGCGCGTTGACGGCGGCGGGGTCGCGCACGGCCCCGACGAGGGCTGCCGCGTCGGTGACGGCCAGCCGACGTCGCTGCAGGTACGACCAGATGCCGCCGCCGCCGAGGGCCGCCCGGCTGCCCGGACCGGCGATGCGCTCGAGCTCGTCGAGGGCGCCGAGCTGACCTGCCTCGATCTGCGCGCTGACCTCGATCAGCAGCAGCACCGCTCCGAGCTGGCCGACGGGCAGCACGACGCGGTCGTCGACGGCGAGCAGCTCGGTGCCGTCATCGAGGTCCCAGACCGACGCCGAGACCCGCACGCCCTCGGCCGCGAGGTCGCCCAGGGCCGTCAGCGCGCGCCCGAGACCGGCCGGCGGCGAGGGCGGCGCGTGCCGCCCTGCCTCGACCACCTCGTCCGCCCGGCTGCTGTGTCGACCGGACCGGCCACCCCGACCCGGCACACCCTGACCGGGCAGCCCCTCATGGCCGGGCAGTCCCTCCTGGCCGATCGGGCCCTCCGCGGGCGGCACGGCTACCAGATCGTGACGCGCTGCTCGGCGGGGAGCCAGAGCGCGTCGGACTCCGTCAGCTCGAACGCGTCGTAGAAGTCGTCGATGTTGCGCACGATCTGGTTGCAGCGGAACTCGTTGGGCGAGTGCGGGTCGATCGACAGCAGCCGGATCGCCTCCTCGTCGCGGAGCTTGATCTGCCACGCCTGCGCCCAGCTGAGGAAGAAGCGCTGCGCCCCCGTCATCCCGTCGATCACCGGCGCCTCGGCGCCGTCGAGCGAGATCAAGTACGCGTCGTAGGCGATGGACAGCCCGCCGAGGTCGCCGATGTTCTCGCCGATCGTGAGCGCGCCGTTGACGTGGTGCTCGGGCACCTGTGCCGGGGCGAGGGCGTCGTACTGCGAGATGAGCGAGGTCGTGAGGCGCTCGAAGGCCTCGCGGTCCGCCGGCGTCCACCAGTCGGTGAGCTTGCCGTCGCCGTCGTACTTCGAGCCCTGGTCGTCGAAGCCGTGGCCGATCTCGTGCCCGATCACGGCACCGATGGCGCCGTAGTTGGCCGCGGCGTCGCGGCTCGCGTCGAAGAAGGGGAACTGGAGGATGGCCGCGGGGAACACGATCTCGTTGAAGCCGGGGTTGTAGTACGCGTTGATGGTCTGCGGCGTCATGAACCACTCGTCGCGGTCGATCGGCTGGCCGATCTTGCCCAGCTCGCGGTCGAAGCCGACGACGGCCGAGGCGCGGACGTTGCCGACGAGGTCGCCGGGGTCGACCTCGAGGGCCGAGTAGTCGCGCCACTTCACGGGGAAGCCGATCTTGGGCGTGAACTTCTCGAGCTTGTCGAGGGCGCGCGCCCGCGTCTCGTCGGTCATCCACGACAGGTCGGCGATGCTGCGACGGTAGGCCTCGACGAGGTTCTCGACCAGCACGTCCATCGCCTCCTTCGCCTCGGGCGCGAAGTGGCGCTCGACGTAGATGCGGCCGACGGCCTCGCCCATGGCGCCCTCGACGAACGAGACGCCGCGCTTCCAGCGGGCCCGCTGCACGGGGGTGCCCGTCAGGGTGCGCCCGTAGAAGTCGAAGTTCGCCTCGACGAAGGCCGACGACAGGTACGCGGCGAACGAGCGGACGACCTGCCAGCGCAGCCAGTCCTGCCAGGCCGGGAGGTGCTCGTCGGTCATCAGCCCGGCGAGGCCCGTCACGAACGAGGGCTCGCGCACGACGACCTCGTCGAACACGCCGGCGGGCGCGCCCACCGCGACGCGCCACACGTCGAGGTCGACGCCCTCGGCGAGCGCGGCCGCCTCGGACCACGGCAGCAGGTTGTAGGTCGCGTCGCTGTCGCGGGTGGCGACGTTGTCCCAGTGGTGCGACGCGATGGCGGTCTCGAGCTGCATCACGCGTGACGCCCGCTCGTCGGCGTCGTCGAGGCCCGCGAGTCCCAGCATGCGCGAGACGAAGGCCACGTAGGAGGTGCGGATCGCCTCGCTCTTCTCCTCGCGGTAGTACGACTCGTCGGGCAGCCCCAGGCCGCCCTGCTCGACCTGCACGACGTACCGCGTGGGGTCGCCCGGGTCGTTGTCGACGAAGAGCTGGACGAAGCTCGCGACGCCCTGCTTCTCGAAGGCGCCGACGAGGCGGAGCAGCCCGGGCACGTCGTCGACGGACGCGACCGTCTCGAGGAGCGGGCGCAGCGGCTCGGCGCCGAGCGCCTCCACCCGGGCCTCGTCGGTGAAGCTGGTGAACAGGTCGCCGACCTTGCGGGCCTCGGTGCCCGGCTCGGCCGACTGCGACTCGTGCACGATGTCGCGGACCGCCGCCTCCGCCTCTTCTGCGAGGAGGTAGAAGGAGCCGTAGCGCGCCTTGTCGTCGGGGATCTCGGTCCGCTCGATCCACCGCCCGTTGACGTGGCGGAACAGGTCGTCCTGAGGGCGCACGCCCGGGTCGAGCTCGTCGGTGGTGATGCCGGAGGACAGCGCGTCGGTCGTCATGTCCGTCAGCCTAGGCGGGGCCGGCGACGCCGCGCCCGACGCGGCAGGGCCTGTGCAGAGCGCCCTGCCCCTCCACAGGCGCGGTGCAGGAAACGAGCAGGAAACAGCGCGCCGCTACAGTTCTGCCCATGGCACTCCCCTGGGCACTGCACGGCGACGGCAAGACGGTCGACTCCACCGAGATCGTCGCCCCGGAGGAGCGGCTCACCTGGCCGCGCACCATCGGCCTGGGCGGTCAGCACGTCGTCGCCATGTTCGGCGCGACGTTCCTCGTGCCGATCATCACGGGCTTCCCGCCGAGCACGACCCTGCTCTTCTCGGGCATCGGCACGCTGCTGTTCCTCATCATCACGAAGAACAAGCTGCCGAGCTACCTCGGCTCGTCGTTCGCGTTCCTCGCGCCCATCGGCGCCGCGACGGCGGTCGGCGGGATCCCGCTCGCGCTCAGCGGGATCATCGTCGTCGGCGCCCTGCTGGCGATCGTCGGCGTCGTCGTGCACCTCGCCGGCACGCGCTGGATCAACGCCCTGCTCCCCCCGGTGGTCAGCGGTGCCATCGTCGCCCTGATCGGCTTCAACCTGGCGCCCGCGGCGCGCGACAACTTCGCGCAGGCGCCGCTCACCGCCGTCATCACGCTCGCCGCCGTCGTGCTCAGCGCCGTGCTCTTCAAGGGCCTCCTCGGCCGCCTGTCGATCTTCGTCGGCGTCGTCGTCGGCTACGTCGCCGCCGTGCTGCTCGGCGAGGTCGACTTCAGCGCCGTCGGCGATGCCGCCTGGATCGGGCTGCCGACCTTCACGGCGCCCGCGTTCGACCTGGCCCAGCTGCCGATCTACCTCGGGTTCCTGCCCGTCGTGCTCGCCCTCATCGCCGAGAACGTCGGCCACGTGAAGGGCGTCGGGCAGCTGACGAAGCGCGACCTCGACCCGCTGACCGGCCGTGCCCTCTTCGCCGACGGCCTGAGCACCGTGCTCGCCGGTCTCGGCGGCGGCTCGGCGACCACCACCTACGGCGAGAACATCGGCGTGATGAGCGCCACGCGCGTGTTCTCGACCGCCGCCTACTGGGTCGCGGGCGTCGTCGCGATCCTCCTCGGCCTCTCGCCCAAGATCGGCGCCGTGATCTTCACCATCCCGCCGGGGGTCCTCGGCGGCGTGACGACGGCGCTGTACGGCCTGATCGGCGTCATCGGCATCCGCATCTGGGTCGAGAACAAGGTCGACTTCAGCCGCCCGAAGAACCAGCTGACGGCCGGCGTCGCCCTGATCATGGGCATCGCCGACTTCACCTTCGCGCTCGGCGGCGCGAGCTTCGGGGGCATCATCCTCGGCACCGTCGCCGCGATCGTCGTCTACCACCTGATGACCGTGGTCGGCCGCCTCCGCGGCACCGACTAGACGTGCGCCTCCGGTCGCCGCTCGACCGCGAGATCCTCCGCCTGGCCGTGCCCGCGCTGGGCGCGCTCGTGGCCGAGCCGCTGTTCCTCCTCACCGACACGGCCCTCGTCGGGCACCTCGGCTCCGTGCCCCTCGCGGGCCTGGGCGTCGCGAGCGTGATCCTGCAGACGGCCCTCGGCCTGCTGATCTTCCTCGCCTACGCGACGACCCCGACCGTCGCTCGGCGCCTGGGCGCGGGCGACCGCCGCGGAGCGATCCGCGCCGGCGTCGACGGCCTGTGGTTCGCCCTGTTCGTCGGCGTCGCCATCGCCGTGGCCGGGGCGTTCGTCGCCGAGCCGCTCGTCGGCCTCTTCGGGGTCGACGCCGACGTGGCCCGCGCCGCGACGACCTACCTCTCCGTCTCGCTGATCGGCCTGCCGGGCATGCTGGTCGTCATCGCGGCGACGGGCCTGCTCCGCGGCCTGCAGGACACCCGCACGCCGCTCGTCGTCGCCGGCGTCGGGTTCGCCGCGAACGCCGCCCTCAACGCGCTCTTCCTCTACGGCTTCGGCTGGGGCATCGCCGGCTCCGCGGCCGGCACGGTCGTCGCGCAGTGGGGCATGGCCGCCGTCTACGTCGTCATCGCCGTCCGGGCGGCGCGCGACGTCGGGGCCGACCTGCGTCCCGGCCTCGCCGGGGTGGGCCGGACCGCCCGCTCGGGCGCGTGGCTGCTCGTGCGGAACGCGGGTCTGCGGGCCGCGCTCGTCGCGACCGTCGCGGCCGCCGCCTCCTCGGGGGTCGCCGGGCTCGCGGCGATCCAGATCGCGCTGACCCTGTTCAGCACGCTCGCGTTCGCCCTCGATGCCCTCGCGATCGCGGGGCAGGCGATGGTCGGGCACGCGCTCGGCCAGGGCGACCGCGACCGCGTGCGGGCGATCACTCGGCGGCTCGTGCTGTTCGGCGGCGGCGGTGGCGTGCTGCTCGGCGCCCTGCTCGCCGCGCTCGCGCCGGTGCTCGCGCCCGTCTTCAGCAGCGACGAGGGCGTCCGGGCCCTGCTGCCCTCGGTCGTGGTCGCGATGGCCGTCGGGATCCCGCTGGCCGGCTTCGTCTTCGTGCTCGACGGGGTGCTGCTCGGCGCCGGCGACGCGCGGTACCTCGCCGTCGCGAGCGTCGTCAGCGTGCTGGTCTACCTCGCGCTGCTGCTCCCGGTGGAGGCGCGGGTCGGTCCCGGGACGGCCGGTGCGGTCGCGCTCTGGCTCACGTTCGGCCTCGGCTACATCGGTGCCCGTGCGGTCACGCTCGGCCTGCGCACCCGCACCGACCGGTGGATGGTGGTCGGCGCGCGCTGACCGGCGACCGCGGCGTCAGGCGCGCGTCACTCGCCATCCTCGGGGTCGACTTGCCCCGAACTGTCGCCCGGCGGGCTGGCGAGCAGCCGTTCGGGGCAACTCGAGATGCCGGTGCTCGGAACGAGCCGGGGACGGGCGTGCTCAGGCGCGCGGCGGAGCCGTCGTCGAGCCCGGGCGGAACACGCTGGTGAAGATCGTGCCCGTGGCGGCCTCGCCGGCGAGCAGCGCGAGCACGGCGCGACCGGCCGCGCGGCCCTTCTCGACGGCGGGCTGCACCACCGTGGTGAGGTCGGCGGCCCGGGGGTCGTCGAGCCGCACCCCGTCGTAGCCCACGACGCTGAGGTCGCCGGGCACCGAGAGGCCCAGGTCGGCCGCCGCGGCGATGACGCCCGAGGCCAGCAGGTCGCTCTGGGCGATGATCGCCGTCGGGCGCTCGGACGCGGGCACGTCGAGCAGCTGCGTGCCGGCCCGGTGCCCCTCGGACGTCCAGCTGCCACGTGTGACGAGCCCGCCGGCGTCGGGGTAGACCAGGCGCGTGCCGCGCAGCCGCTCGAGGGCAGGCCAGGTCGTGCCCGCCGCGACCCGTGCGTCGGTGATCCCCCCGGTCTCGCGACCCGGGCCCAGCTCGAGCGCGACGACGGCGACGCGGCGGTGGCCGAGGTCGTGGAGGTGCTGCGCCAGCAGCCGGGACGCGCCCACGTTGTCCTCGCCGATGTCGAGCACGCCCTCCATCGGCGGCGCCTCGATCGACACCAGCGGGATGCCGCGACGTCGCACCGTCGACACGGAGGCGTCGAGGCGCGTGCTGCAGCCGAACAGCACGAGCGCGTCGACCGGGGCGTCGAGCAGGCGCGTGTGCTCGCCCTCGGTCTCGGTGAGCAGCAGCAGGCTGTTGTCGGCGGGGCCCGTGACGTCGGCGATGCCGTCGAGCATCGCCACGTTGATCGGGTCCCGGAAGGCGTTGCTCAGGGTGTCCTCGAGGACGGCGCCGACGATGCCCGAGCGGCCGCGGCGCAGCGACCGCGCGCGGGGGTCGGGCCCGCCGTAGCCGAGGTCGGCGGCGACGGCCAGCACGCGGCTGCGCGTCTCGTCCGAGACGGGGCCGGCACCGCTGAAGGCCAAGGAGGCGGTGCTCGCGCTGACCCCGGCCGCCCGCGCGACCGCGGCGAGGGTCGGCCTCGCGGCGACGTCGCCCTCTGCCCGGCTCATGGTGCCGCAGCCTAGCCGACGGCCCCGGGGCAGAGCCGGGCCCGGACGGCGCCGGACCGCGCGGACCGTAGGATCGTCGGGTGCGTCTCGTCATTGCCCGCTGCTCGGTCGACTACGCCGGCCGGCTCAGCGCCCACCTCCCCCTCGCCACCCGCCTGCTCATGGTCAAGAGCGACGGCAGCCTGCTGGTCCACTCCGACGGCGGCAGCTACAAGCCGCTGAACTGGATGAGCCCGCCGTGCACGCTGACCGTGCTCGAGCCCGACGCCGACCAGCAGGAGGCGGGGGTCGTCGAGCTCTGGAAGGTCACGCAGGCGAAGACCGCCGACATCCTCGTCGTGTCGATCCACGAGGTGCTGCACGACTCGTCCCACGAGATGGGCGTCGACCCCGGGCTCACGAAGGACGGCGTCGAGGCCGACCTGCAGAAGCTGCTCGCCGAGCAGATCGACCTGCTGGGCGAGGGGCACGTGCTCGTCCGCCGCGAGTACATGACTGCGATCGGACCGGTCGACATCCTCGCCCGGGACGCCTCCGGCGCCGCCGTGGCCGTCGAGCTCAAGCGCCGCGGCGACATCGACGGGGTCGAGCAGCTGACGCGCTACCTCGAGCTGATGAACCGCGACCCGCACCTGGCACCCGTCACCGGCGTCTTCGCCGCACAGGAGATCAAGCCGCAGGCCCGCACCCTCGCGCACGACCGAGGCATCCGCACCCTGCTGCTCGACTACGACGCGATGCGCGGGCTCGACGACTCGCACTCGCGGCTGTTCTAGCGGCTCCGGCCGCGGCCGGAGCTCCGCGGCGCTCGTAAGCTGGAGGGGATGACTCCCTCCTACACGGCCGTCCTGTTCGACCTCGACGGCACGATCGCCGACTCGGCGCCGGCGATCACGGCCAGCCTCGCGCACACCATCGCCTCGCTCGGCCTGCCCGTGCCCGAGCAGTCCGAGCTGATGGCCTGGGTCGGCCCGCCCCTGCCGCAGAGCTTCGAGGTGCGCCTCGGCCTGACCGGCGACCGCCTCGCGGAGGCGATGCGCACCTACCGCGCGCACTACCTCGCGAACGGCGCCCTCGAGGGCGAGATCTTCCCCGGGGTCCGCGACCTGCTCGCCAGCGTGCACGCCGCGGGGCTGCCCACGTCGACGGCCACCTCGAAGCCCGAGACCCCGGCCACCAAGATCCTCGAGGCGCACGACCTCGTGCAGTACCTCGACCTGATCACCGGGGCGTCCGACGACGAGGTGCGCAACACGAAGGCCGACGTCGTCGCCGAGGCCCTCCGCCGCCTGCGCGAGCGCGGCGCCGACGTCTCGCGTCCGGTGCTGATCGGCGACCGCCACCACGACGTCGAGGGCGCGGCCGAGCACGACGTGCCGACCATCCTCGTGACCTGGGGCTACGGCGAGCCCGCCGAGCACGTCGGCGCCGTCGCCGTCGCCTCCGACGTGCGCGAGGTGGCCGACCTGCTCGGCATCGAGCTCGTCACGGCACCCGTGCGCGGCGCGGCGTGAGGCAGGCCGGCTCGGCCGCGGTCCGCTCGCCCGCCGCCTGGCTGCTCACCCTCGCGATCGTCCTCATCGCGCTCAACCTGCGCGGCCCCATCGTCGCGACGGCGCCCGTCCTCGGCCAGATGAGCGCCGACCTCGGCCTCACCGCCGTGGTCGCCGGGCTGCTGACCAGCATCCCCGTGCTCTGCTTCGCCCTCGCGAGCCCGCTCGCCTCGAGCCTGATCGTCAAGGTCGGCGCCGAGCGCGCCGTCAGCATCGGCCTCGCCGGGGTCCTGCTCGGCACCGTGCTGCGCGCCCTCGGCACCTCGTCCTGGCTCTACGTCGGCACGATCGTGATCGGCATCGCGATCACCGTTGGCAACGTCGTGCTGCCGGTCATCATCCGGCGCGACTACACGCCCGAGCGCGCGGGCTTCGTCACGGGCATCTACACGTCGGCGCTCAACGTCGGGTCGATGATCACGTCGCTGGCGACCGCGCCGATCGCCTCGGTCGTCGGCTGGCCGGCCGCGCTGGTCGGCTGGGGGCTGCTCGCCGTGCTGGCGGTGGCCGTGTGGGCCGTCGCCGTCGGGCCGCGGGTCGCGCTCGGCGTGGGGGCACGGGCCGGGAGCGGGGCGGTCGACGCAGGAGGCGCCTCCTCGGCCGACGTCATGACCGGCGGCATCGACGTCGTCGAGGCCGCCGCCCACGAGGCCGACGCGGAGGCGCGGCGCCGGCCGCTGCTGCGCCGCTGGACCACCTGGGGCCTCACCCTCGCCTTCGCAGGCCAGGCCTTCGCCTACTACGGGCTCACCGCGTGGATGCCCACGCTGCTCGGCGACGAGATCGGCCTCACCCGCGAGGCCGCCGGGGCGAGCTCGTCGGTGTTCCAGATCATGGCGGTCGTCGGGGCGCTCGGCGTCCCGCTGCTCGCCCTGCGCTGGCGCCCGTCCGCGGTCATCGCGCTGATCGGCGTGCTCTGGACGGCCATGCCGCTCGGCCTCTTCTTCGCGCCCGAGCACTGGCTGATCTGGTCGATCTTCGGCGGCGCGGCCCAGGGCGGCGGCATCACGATCATCTTCATCGTGATCGTGCGGATGGCCACGACCGGCGACGACGCCCGCCGCCTCTCGGCCCTCGTGCAGGGCGGCGGCTACGCCATCGCCTCGCTAGGGCCGCTGGCGATCGGCGGGCTGCACGACGCCTCCGGCGGGTGGGAGCTGCCGATGGTCGGGATCTTCGTGTCGGTGCTCGTGCTCGGGGTCAGCGGCGTGCTGTCCGCGCGACGCGTCCGCTGAGCCGGCGGGAACCCGCCAGCATGGCAGGCAGCAGTACGCGGCAGCGCGGCGGCTCAGGCGCCGCGCGGGCCGAAGAGGGTCTCGATCGTCAACGGGTCGTGGCCGGTGAGGTCGCGCACGTCGGTCGTGACGCGGGACACCTCGCCCGACGCGATCGACGTGTACGTGCTGACCCACGCGTCGGCCTGCCACGGCTCGGGCTGCCAGCGCTCGCGTGAGGCGTACGCCTCGTCGAGCGTCTCGTCGGCGAAGGAGAACGGCCGGCCGAGCGCGCCGGCCAGGCGTGCCGCGGCCTCCTCGAGGCTGACCGCCTCCGAGCCGGTCAGCTCGTAGGTCGCACCGGCGTGCGCCGACGGCTCCTGCAGCACGGCCGAGACCACGTCCGCGACGTCCGCCCGCGCGACCGCGGCGACGCGCCCCGACCCGGCGGGCCCGCGGAGCACGCCCTGCTCGTCCGCGAACTCGGGCAGCACGTCGAGGTAGAAGGAGTCGCGCAGCAGGGTGACCTGCATGCCCGACGCGCGCAGCGCCTCCTCGGTGGCCCAGTGGTCGCGGGCGAGGGTGAAGACGGCGTCGGGGGCCGCGCCCTGGAACGACGTGTAGACGACGTGGCCCACGCCGGCCTCGGCGGCCGCCGCGACGAAGTCCAGGTGCTGGGCCCGCCGGTCGGGCGCCTCGGCCGCCGACACCATGAAGAGGACGTCGACGCCGCGCAGCGCCGCGACGGAGGCCTCGTGGTCGCCGTAGGTCGCCTCCGCCACCTCGGCTCCCTCCAGGCGGGGCGCCCTCGAGGCGTCGCGGACGACCAGGCGCTGCCGGACGCCGGCCGCGGCGAGCGCCGCCGCGACACGGCCGCCCACGGCACCGGTCGAGCCGGTCACGCCGACGAGCGGACCGGACGAGGAGGGGCGGGGGACGGAGGAGGCGCCGGTGTCGGTCATGACGCTCCCAACGACCGAGGCGCCTCCTGTGTTCCCCCTCTCGGCCTGGGTCGCGCAGTCGGGAACGATCCTCGTCATCGACTGGCTCGCACACCTGTCGAGCGTCGGTCGCCGCCGGTAGGGTCGACGACGGCCAGCACCCGGCGGGCCGACCGGGTGACGTGAGGAGCGACGCATGGGCCACGACCACGCGCACGGCCACATGGCCGCCGACGGCCGTCGCCTGCGCCTCGCGATCGGCGTCATCGCCCTGGGCCTCGTCGCCCAGCTCGTCGGTGCGGCCCTCTCCGGCTCGCTCGCGCTGCTCGCCGACTCCGGCCACATGGCCTCCGACCTGGCCGGCCTCGTCATCGCACTGTTGGCGACGATCGTCGCCGCCCGCCCCGCGAGCGGCCGTCAGACCTACGGCTACCGACGCGCCGAGGTCTTCGCGGCGCTGATCAACGGCCTCGTGCTCGTCGCCGTCTCGCTCTCGGTGGCCGTCGCCGCCGTGTCGCGGCTCCTCGACCCGAGCCACCTCGAGGTGCTGGGCCTGCCGATGCTCGTCGTCGGCCTCGTGGGCGGGGCGACCAACGTCGTGGCGCTGCTCGTGCTGCGCGGCGGCGCCTCCCACTCGATCAACATGCGCGGCGCCTACCTCGAGGTGCTCGGCGACCTGCTCGGGTCGGCGGCGGTCGTCGTCGCCTCGGTCGTCGTGCTGACGACGGGCTTCGCCCAGGCCGACTCGGTGGGCTCGCTAATCATCGCGGCCATGATCGTGCCGCGGGCGTGGTCGCTGCTGCGCGAGGCCGTCCGCGTGCTCTTCGGCTCGGCGCCGGGCGACATCGACCTCGCGGCCGTGCGCACGCACATCACCGACACGCCCGGGGTGGTCTCCGCCCACGACGTGCACGCCTGGCAGATCACCAGCGGCGCGACCGTCTTCTCGGCGCACGTCGTCGTCGAGCGCGACGTCTTTTGCGACATGCGCGTCGACGAGACCCTCGACGCCCTCGACAGGTGCCTCGCGTCGCACTTTGAGGTCGAGCACGCGACGTTCCAGCTCGAGCCGGCCGACCACGCCGAGCACGAGCGCACCACCCACGCCTGAGCCGGAGGCGCCGCTACAGCTCGTCCTCCCACGGCAGCGCCTGGGCGCGCGACACGGGTGCGAGCGGCACGACGACCACCGGTCGCGTCTGCCGGTGGCTGAGGTGCAGCGCCACGGAGCCGGCGAAGAACTCGCGCAGGCTCCCCCGGAGCCCCGCCTCCCGGCTGCCCACCACGATCATCGGTGCGTCGATCGACCCGGCGAACGACGCGAGGCCGGTCGCCGGGTCGCCGGTGAGGGCCACGAAGGCGACGGGCCCGGCGTGGTCGACGAGCACCGTGAGGAGGCGCTCGCGCAGCTCCGGCTCGAACGTGATCTCGTCGGCCCAGTCCTCCGGCGCGATCGGGTACGAGAGCACGGTCCCGTCGATGCTCTCCGCGAACGCCATCCGGTCGGGCTCGACGGCCACGCAGGCGAGCCCGGTGCCGAACCGGCGCGCGAACTCCGCGGCCCGGGCGACGACGGCCTCGGCGGTGGCGGGGACGACGCCCACGACCACCCAGCCGCGCAGCTCCTCCGCCGGGTCCGGGATCTCTCCTGAGCGAGCCACGGCGACCACCTCTCCTGCTCCCGAGCGGCGGCGGCGCCGCCGCGCGTGGCCACAGTGAACCACGCGGGTGCCCCCGAGGGGAACCGTCAGGCGCCCCGCCGACAGAGGGCCACGGTCCGGCCTCTTCCCCCGACGTCCCGACGGGAGCAGACTGACGCCATGTGCGGCCGCTACGTCATCGCGAAGGCCACGTCGGACCTGATGCCCGACCTGCTCGCCGGCCTCGGGACCCTGCCGGACGACTTCAACGTCGCCCCGACCACGACCGTGCCCGTGGTGCGCACGCGGCACGGCGAGCGCGAGCTCGCCCAGGCACGCTGGGGGCTGACGCCCTCGTGGTACCCCGACCTGAAGAAGCGGCCCCAGCCGATCAACGCCCGCGTCGAGACGGTCGCGACGAGCGGGATGTTCCGACGGCCGTTCGCGCAGGCACGCTGCATCGTGCCGGCCCTCGGCTACTACGAGTGGGTCGTCACCGAGACGGGCAAGCAGCCGCACTTCGTGCACCAGCCGGACGCTGGCCTCGCGATGGCCGGCGTGATGAGCGCGTGGCCCGACCCCGGCAAGGACGAGGACGACCCGACGCGGTGGGTGCTCTCGATGTCGATCATCACCCGCGACGCCCACGTCGCACCCGGCGAGGTCCACGACCGGATGCCGTCTTGTCTCACGCCCGACGCCTACGACGACTGGCTGGGCGACCACCTCGACACGGGAGAGCTGCTCTCGCTGCTCGACCGCGCCTCCTTCGAGGTGGCCCACGACCTCGTGCACCACGAGGTCACGCGCGACGTCGGCTCGGTGCGCAACACCGGCCCCCGCCTGATCGCCCCGCTCGCCTGACCCCGCAGCGCCGCAGGGGTGAGCCGTCTTCGCGGCGTCGCACCGCAGGGGCGGCGGCGCGACAGAAGGCACGGCGAACGAAAAAGGCCCTCCTACAGGAGGGCCTCTCGACGCTGCGCCGCAGGGGCGGCGGCGCAGCCAGAAGGCACCGCGAATGAAAAAGGCCCTCCAGAGGAGGGCCTTTTCGTTCGCGTGCGCGAGGGGGGACTTGAACCCCCACGCCCTTTCGAGCACTGGCACCTGAAGCCAGCGCGTCTGCCAATTCCGCCACTCGCGCGAACTCGAGAACATTATCATGTCCGAGCGCCCCGTCAGAGCACCTGCGGGGGCCGTCCACGCCGTCCGGCTAAGATCGGGCGACCAGCGACCCCCGAACCTGGAGACCCATGGGACTGCTCGACAACTTCGAACGCGGGCTGGAGCGCGCCGTGAACGGCGCCTTCGCCAAGACGTTCCGTTCGAGCGTGCAGCCCCTCGAGATCACGAGCGCGCTGCGGCGCGAGCTCGACACGAAGGCGGCGGTGGTCTCCCGTGACCGCATCCTCGTGCCGAACGAGCTCCTGGTCCGGCTGTCCCCGGCCGACCACGAGGCGATGGCCTCCGTGGGTCCCGCCCTGATCGACGAGCTCACGCAGCTCACGCAGCGTCACGCGACGGCGCAGGGCTACCAGTTCGCCGGTCCGCTCCGGGTCCAGCTCCGGGAGGACGAGGCCCTGAGCGTCGGCATCCTCGCCGTCGACTCGCGCAACGTGCAGGGCGACGTGAAGTGGCGCCCGTTCGTCGACGTCGACGGCACGCGCCACGCCATCACCGGCCAGCGCACCGTCATCGGCCGCGGCAGCGACGCGGACATCACCGTGCAGGACACGGGCACGAGCCGCAAGCACGTCGAGATCCTCTGGGACGGCCAGCGCGCGCAGGCTCGCGACCTGGGCTCCACGAACGGCTCGAAGCTGAACGGCGCACCGCTCTCGAAGGCGGCCCTGCAGCCCGACTCGGTCATCGAGATCGGTCGTACGCGTATCGTGTTCCGGGTGCTCCCCCAGTCATCGACGCCCGACCCCTTCGACGGGCCCGACGTCCGAGGGGGATCCTGGTGACCAGTGAGCTGACCCTCTTCGCCCTCCGCTTCGCCTTCCTGGCCGTGCTGTGGCTCTTCGTCTTCGCCGTCGTCTTCGCCCTGCGGTCCGACCTCTTCGGCCAGCGCGCGCGCAAGATGCCGACCGACCAGCAGCCGGGACGAGCCTCGTCGGCCGCCGCCGCGCCTCCTGCGCCCCGGCCCGTGTCCACGCCGGCGCCCGCGCAGCAGCGCCCTCCTGCCGCCCCCTCGTCCGACGGGGCCGCGACGCGCCTCGTCATCACGAAGGGCGCCAAGGCGGGCCTCGAGATGCCGCTCGGCGACGGCCCCCTCACGATCGGTCGGTCGCAGGAGAGCAACCTGGTGATCCGCGACGACTACACCTCGACGCACCACGCCCGGCTGATGCTCTGGAACGGACGCTGGGTCGTGCAAGATCTGGACAGCACGAACGGGACGTTCCTCGCGGACGAGCGCGTCACCGTCCCCACTCCGGTGCCGACGGGCGCCACGGTGACGATCGGGCAGACGAGCTTCGAGCTGCGACGGTAGCCGCCCGATGACGACGCCCAAGAGTGCCGCCCTGTCCAACGTGGGCAAGATCCGGTCCAACAACCAGGACAGCGGCTACGCCGGTCAGCAGCTGTTCGTCGTCGCGGACGGCATGGGCGGCCACGCCGGCGGCGACGTCGCCTCGGCCATCGCCATCCGCCGCATCCGCGAGACCGACAAGCAGTACACGTCGCCGGGCGACGCGGAGTTCGCGCTGCAGTCGTCGCTGATCGCGGCCAACCAGCTGCTCGCCGAGACGGTCTTCGAGCACCAGGAGCTCACCGGCATGGGCACGACCGTGAGCGCGCTGCTCCGCGTCGGCGACAGCATGACGATCGCCCACATCGGCGACTCCCGCATCTACCTGTGGCGCGACGGCGAGCTGAGCCAGATCACCGCCGACCACACCTTCGTCCAGCGGCTCGTCGACAGCGGCCGGATCACGGCCGAGGAGGCGGCGGTCCACCCCCGCAGGAGCGTCCTGATGCGCGTCCTCGGCGACGTCGACGCGGCCCCCGAGATCGACACGGCCATCATCGGCACCCAGCCGGGCGACCGCTGGCTCATCTGCTCCGACGGGCTGAGCAGCTACCTCGCCGAGGACCGCATCAAGAAGGCCCTCGCCGCCGGCCTCGACGCCGACCAGACGACGCGCCGCCTCGTCAAGGAGACCCTCGACCACGGCGCCCCCGACAACGTGACGGTCGTGGTCGTCGACGTCGACGACACCGGCGACTCGTCCGTCGAGCCTCCGGTCACGGTCGGCTCGGCGTCGGCCCCGCTGACGTTCGAGGGCGAGGCCGGTCGCAAGTCGCTGCGCCTGCCGACGATCCTGCTGCACCCCCTGAAGGTCGCCTCGACCCCGGAGGACAGCCACTTCGAGCCCGAGTCCGACGAGTACCTCGCCGAGCTCATCGCCGAGGACAGGCGTCGGCGTCGCCGTCGCCGCGTCACCTGGCTGGTGGCGCTGGTCGTCGCCGTCGGCGCCCTCGTCGCCGGCCTGTTCCTCGCCTACCAGTGGACGCAGGACCACTACTACGTCGGCGAGCGGAACGGCACGGTCGTGATCTACAAGGGCGTCCAGCAGACGCTCGGCCCGATCACACTGAGCGAGGTGCACGAGGTCACCGACGTCCGGGTGGACGACCTGCCGAACTACACGCAGCAGACCGTCGAGGACACGATCAACGCGGACTCGCTGGGCGACGCCCGCGCCATCGTCGAGAGGCTGGCCGATGCCGTCGCTCGATGACCAGCGGTCCGACGAGGCCTCCACCGAGCTGATCGGCCGTCCCGCAGGAGGCGCGGGGGCGTCCCGCGGACCCGCCCGCTCCTCCGGTGCCTCGCCTCGTGACCCCGGGCAGGCCCAGAACCTGACGCAGGCGATCACGCTGCGGCTGCGCCAGCCCGCGAAGCTGCGGAACCTCGAGCTGCTGCTGCTGATCGTCGCGGCCGGCATCTGCGCCGGGGCCATCGTCCTCGTGCAGCTGGGCGCGACCGGGGCGATCGACGCCTCCGTGCTGGTGGCCGGCTCCGCCGTGCTCGGCCTCGGGCTGATCTTCCACCTCGTGCTCCGGGTCGTCGCCCGCGAGGCCGACCCGTTCCTCCTGCCGATCGCGCTGACGCTCAACGGCATCGGCATCTCGATGATCTACCGGATCGACCTCGCCTACGGGCGCGAGGGCTGGGCCGCCTTCGGCATCAAGCAGATCGCGTGGACGGTCATGGCGATGACGATCGCGCTCGTCGCGCTGATCGTGGTGCGCAACTACCGGGTGCTCTCGCGGTACCGCTACATCGCGATGTTCGTGTCCATCGCGCTGCTCCTGCTGCCCCTGGTCCCCGGCCTGGGTCGTGAGGGGCTGAACGCGCGCGTCTGGATCGACATCGGCCCGTTCTCGTTCCAGCCGGGCGAGATCGCGAAGATCACGCTGGCGATCTTCTTCGCGGGGTACCTGGTGACCGCCCGCGACAACCTCTCGCTGATGGGGCCCAAGATCCTCGGCATGCGGTTCCCGCGCGCCCGCGACCTCGGGCCGATCCTCATCGTCTGGGTCGTCGCCATGGGCGTGCTGATCTTCCAGCGCGACCTCGGCACCTCGCTGCTGTACTTCGGGCTGTTCCTGGTCATGATCTACATCGGCACGGGCCGCGGCAGCTGGATCGTGCTGGGCCTCACGATGTTCCTCGGGGGCGCCATCGTCGCCAGCACGTTCCTCGGGTACGTCCAGGGGCGCTTCCGGGCCTGGCTCAACCCGTTCGACCCTGCCGAGTACACGGCCGACGGCGGCTCGTTCCAGCTCGTGACGGGCCTGTTCGGCTTCGCGAACGGCGGCCTCGTCGGCACCGGGCTCGGCCAGGGCCGTCCGCAGACGACGCCCCTCGCCGAGAGCGACTACATCTTCGCCTCGCTCGGCGAGGAGCTCGGGCTGGCCGGGATCTTCGCGATCCTGGCGCTCTACCTGCTGCTCGTCTCCCGTGGCTTCCGCATCGGCTTCGTCGGCCAGGACGACTTCGGGCGGATGCTCGGCGTCGGCATCGCCTTCGTCATCGCCCTGCAGGTGTTCGTCGTGATGGGCGGCGTCACGCGGGTGATCCCCCTGACCGGGCTGACGGCCCCCTTCATGGCCGCGGGCGGCTCCTCCCTCGTGGCGAACTGGATCATCGTGGCGCTCCTCTTGCGGCTGTCCGACTCCGTCCGCGACCAACCGAGGCTGGTGATCGGCTGATGAACAAAGAACTCAAGCGCGTGAGCTTCGTGGTGCTCGCCATGTTCGTGGCGCTCTTCATCTCGAGCTCGTACATCACGACGATCCAGGCCGACACGCTGCGCGCCGACGGGCGCAACTACCGGTCCCTGCTCGCGAGCTACTCGGCCCAGCGCGGCCCGATCCTCGTGGGCGGCCAGCCCGTGGCGCAGTCGGTGCCCGTCGACGACGTGTACGAGTTCCAGCGGACCTACCCGCAGCCGGAGCTCTACGCCCCCGTGACGGGCTACTACACGCTCGGCCAGGGCTCTCGCGGCGTCGAGGACGCCATGAACCAGCAGCTGACGGGCAACGCCAACTCGCAGTTCTTCGACCAGATCAACTCCCTGCTCACCGGCCAGGACCCGGAGGGCGCCACGGTGAACCTCACGCTCGACCCCGCGGTGCAGCAGGCGGCCTACGACGCTCTCGGCGACAACTCCGGCTCGGTCGTCGCGATGGACCCGGCGACGGGCAAGATCCTCGCCATGGTGTCGAAGCAGAGCTACGACCCGAACCCTCTCGCGTCGCACGACCCCGCGGCGGTCAAGAGCTCGTACGACGCCCTCGTCGCCGACCCGTCCGACCCGCTGCAGAACAGGGCGATCCAGGGCGACCTCTACGCCCCGGGCTCCACGTTCAAGCTGGTCACGGTCGCCGCGGCCCTCGAGAGCGGCGACTACACCCCCGACAGCGAGTTCCCGAACCCGGCGACCCTGCAGCTGCCCGGCTCCACCTTCAGCATCAACAACGCCGAGGGCGGCAGCTGCGGAGGCGGCGAGACGGCCACCATCGCCACCGCTCTCCGCCTGTCGTGCAACATCCCCATGGCCCAGCTCGGGCAGGCGCTCGGCGCCGACGCCATGGCCGACCAGGCCGCGGCGTTCGGCTTCGGCGACGACTCGATCGACATCCCCCAGGCCGTCACGCCGAGCCGCTTCCCGATCGAGCGCGACGGAGAGCCGATCGACGACGCCACGCTCATGCTGCAGTCGTTCGGCCAGGGCTCGGACCGTGTCACGCCGCTCCAGATGGCCATGGTCTCGTCCGCGATCGCCAACGGCGGCACGCTCATGGACCCGACGCTCATCGAGAGCGTCCTGAACCCGGACCTCAGCCCTGTGGAGGACTTCTCGCCCAGCGAGTACGGGAAACCGGTCAGCACGGCGACGGCTCAGACGATGACCGACATGATGGTGCAGGACGTCGCGGACGGCGCCGCCAGCGGTGCGAGAATCGCTGGTGTCGACGTCGCGGGCAAGACGGGAACGGCCGAGAACGGCCCGGGCGACCCCTACACGTTGTGGTTCACCGGCTTCGCGCCGGCGGCGGACCCAGAAGTGGCCATCTCGGTGGTCGTCGAGAACGGCGGCGGACTCGGACAGTCCGCGTTCGGGAACAGTGTCGCGTCACCAATCGCGAAGAAAGTACTAGAGGCGGTGCTGAACAAATGAGACCTTCCGGCGGAATCACCTTCGGTGGGCGATACCAGTTGTCGACCCGCGTCGCCATCGGCGGCATGGGCGAGGTCTGGGAAGCCACGGACCTGGTCATCGGCCGCACGGTCGCGATCAAGATCCTCAAGGACGAGTACCTCGGCGACCCCGGGTTCCTCGAGCGCTTCCGCGCCGAGGCGCGGCACGCCGCCCTCGTCAACCACGAGGGCATCGCGAACGTCTTCGACTACGGCGAGGAAGAGGGCAGCGCCTACCTCGTGATGGAGCTCGTCCCCGGCGAGGCCATGTCGACCGTGCTCGAGCGCGACCGGGTGCTGCCCACCGACAAGGTGCTCGACATCGTCGCGCAGACCGCCTCCGCCCTGCAGGCGGCCCACGCCGCGGGCCTCGTGCACCGGGACATCAAGCCGGGCAACCTGCTCGTGACGCCCGACGGCCGCGTCAAGATCACCGACTTCGGCATCGCGCGCATCGCCGACCAGGTGCCGCTCACCGCCACCGGCCAGGTCATGGGAACGGTGCAGTACCTGTCGCCCGAGCAGGCGAGCGGGCACCCCGCGTCGCCGAGCACCGACATCTACTCGCTCGGCATCGTGGCGTACGAGGCGCTGGCCGGCCGGCGTCCGTTCACGGGTGAGTCGCAGGTCGCCATCGCGATGGCGCAGATCAACGAGCAGCCGCCGGACCTGCCCTCGACGGTGTCCGAGCCCGTGCGTCGCCTGGTGCTCTCCTGCATCGCCAAGAAGCCGGCCGACCGCCCCGCCAGCGCCTCGGCGCTCGCCCAGGCGGCCCGGGCCCTGCGTCGAGGCGACGTGGCCGCTGCCACCGTGGCGGTCCCGATGATCGGCATGGCCGCCGCCGGGGCAGGCGACACCGCGACCCAGGCCTTCAGCGCCCAGGACGCCACCACCCAGCTCTACGACCCCACCGGCAGCACGCGTCAGCAGCCGGGCGCCGCCGCCTGGACGCCCGGCTCCGCCGACCCCGAGGCCCAGCGCGGCGAGGGCGACGAGCTGGACGACGAGAAGAAGCCGCGCAGCCCGTGGTTCTGGCCCCTCATCGTGCTGGGCGTCATCGTCCTGGTCGGTGTCGCTGCCCTCGTCGCGTTCGCGGTGAACTCGGACGACCCGGCGCCGGCCCCGACCACCCCGTCGTCGTCGGCCCCCGCGCCGTCCCCGTCGACCACGACGCCGGAGCCGGAGCCGAGCCCGACGACGGTCGCCGTCGACGAGAGCGCCTACGTCGGCCTCGCCGAGGACGACGCCCGCAGCCGACTCGCCGACCTGGGCCTCGACGTCCTGTCGGTCGACGCGACCACGCAGGCGCCCGACGAGGCCGCGGTCGGCACCGTCGCGGGCCTCGACCGCAGCGGCAACGTGCCCATCGGCGCCTCGGTGACGATGTACATCTACCGTGCCGCGCCGACGCCCCCGCAGCCCACGGCGCCGACCGCCTCCGCGCCCCAGGTCAGCGGCGACGGCCAGGAGCAGGTCACCATCTCGTGGCAGGCGTACGGCAACTGCCCCGTGGGCTACACGCTGACCGGGTACACGTACTCGGTCACGGGCGGCACGGACACCGCCGGCCAGACCAGCGGACAGCTCGGCACGAACGTCACGAGCGTGTCCGTGAAGTCGGCGACGCCCGGCAACATGACCGTCCAGTACGTGGCCGTCTGCGGCCAGCTGAGCTCGGCTCCGTCGGCCGGCGTGACGGGCGCCGTCACGGCTCCCGCCATGAGCCCCAGCCCGAGCCCCAGCAACGGCGAGGACGGGTAGCGCGAGGGTCCGNGGCCCCGTCCGGGGGTCGAGGCCCGGATACACTGGGTGCGGTTCGGAAGGGTCGCGCAGGCAGCGGGGTCCCAGAGGGGAGACTGGCGCGTGGCTGAAGGCGTGAGAGAGGGCATCCACCTCCTCGCCAACCGGTACCAGATCGGCGAGCTGATCGGCCGGGGCGGGATGGCCGACGTCCACGTCGGGACCGACGCGCGGCTCGGCCGCCGTGTGGCGATCAAGCTGATGAAGCCGTCGCTCGCCACCGACCCCGCGTTCCGCACCCGCTTCCGCCAGGAGGCGCAGGCCGCGGCCCGCATGGCGCACCCCACCATCGTCCGCGTCTTCGACGCCGGCGAGGAGTCGACGCGGGACCGCAGCGGCCACGAGGTGCAGGTCCCCTTCATCGTCATGGAGTACGTCGAGGGGCGGCTCCTCAAGGACGTCGTCCGCGAGGGCCCGATGGACCCGACCGAGGCCGTCCGCATCACCGAGGGCATCCTGACCGCCCTCGAGTACTCGCACCGGGCGGGCGTCGTGCACCGCGACATCAAGCCCGGCAACGTCATGATCACGCACTCCGGCCAGGTCAAGGTCATGGACTTCGGCATCGCCCGAGCCATCTCCGACTCCTCCGCGACCGTCGCGCAGACGACGACCATCCTCGGCACGGCCCAGTACTTCAGCCCCGAGCAGGCACGGGGCGAGACGGTCGACGCCCGCTCCGACCTCTACTCGACCGGCGTCCTGCTCTTCGAGCTCCTCACCGGCCGCGCGCCGTTCCGGGGCGACTCCCCCGTGGCGGTCGCCTACCAGCACGTCAGCGAAGCGCCCGTGCCCCCGAGCACGGTGGCGCCCGCGGTCTCCCCGGCCCTGGACGCCGTGGTGCTCCGTGCCCTCGCGAAGGACCGCTTCGAGCGCTTCCAGACGGCCGCCGACTTCCGGGCCGACGTCCACGCCGCCGGCGAGGGTCGTGCGCCCGAGCGACGCCGGGCCGCGCCCGAGGCCGGCTCGACGCTCTTCGGCGTCGACCCGCACAGCCGGGTCGGCAGCGAGGCCGCGCTCAAGGAACTCTCCTCCGACGACAACGACCGGCCCCAGCGGACGCAGACCCGACCCCCGGTCGCCTGGATCTGGGCGGGCATCGTGCTCGTCGGCATCGTGATCGTGGCCGTGGTGTTCTGGGTGGTGAACCTCCAGCCGCCCCAGATCGACAACGCCCAGACCTCGACCATCCCCGTCGTCGCCGGCAGCACCTACGACGACGTCGCCGCCCAGCTGGGCGACCTCGACCTCACGGTGACGCGCACCGACGCCCCGAGCGACACCGTCGACGAGGGCCTCGTCATCTCCACCGACCCGGAGGCCGGCACGGCCGTGCTCAAGAACTCCGCCGTGGCCGTCACGGTGTCCTCGGGGCCCGTCCAGGTCGCGATGCCCGGCGTCGACGGCCAGCAGCTCGACGCAGCCTGGGCCGCGATCACCGCGGCCGGGCTCGTCCAGGGGCAGCAGGTCTCCGACTACTCGCCCGACGTCCCCGAGAACGGCGTGCTCGAGTCGACGCCGGCGGCCGGCACCCAGGTCGACGTCGGCAGCACGGTCGACCTCGTCGTCAGCAACGGCAAGGTGAGCGTGCCCGACGTGACCCGCCAGTCGTTCGAGCAGGCCGTCTCGGTCCTCGGCGACCAGCTCGGCCTGACGGTCAAGTCGTACGTCGACCCCGGCTGCTCCGGCGGCAGCGTGTCCAACCAGTCCCTCCCGCCGGGAGACCAGCCGCAGGGTTCCGAGATCACGCTCGGCGTGTGCAGCGCAGGCTGACCCGCGCGGCTGCTGACGGCCACGGGCCCAGACGGCCGACGCGGCCGGGGGCCGACGTCAGCTCAGGTCGACCAGCGGGCTCAGCGAGCGCGCGGTGACCGACGCCTCCGGCAGGCCGGCGACGCCGAGCCAGTTGCCGATCATCTGGTAGCCGCCCTGGGTGAGCACCGACTCCGGGTGGAACTGCACGCCGTAGAGCGGCGCGGAACGGTGCTGCAGGCCCATGATGACCCCGCCGGAGGTGCGGGACGTGACCTCGAGGTCGCCCGGCACCGTCTCGTCGACGACGGCCAGCGAGTGGTACCGGGTGGCCGTGAAGGGCTGCGGCACGTCGGCGTAGAAGGCGCTGTCGTCGTGCTCGACGCGCGACGTCTTGCCGTGCATCAGCTCTTCCGCGTGCGTGACGGTGGCGCCGAGTGCCTCGGCGATGGCCTGGTGGCCGAGGCAGACGCCGAGCAGCGGCTTGTCGACCGCGAGGGCGGCGTGCACGACGTCGACCGAGACGCCCGCCGCCGCCGGCGTGCCCGGGCCGGGCGAGAGCAGGACGGCGTCGTACTCGGCGATGCGACCGGCGATCTCGTCGCGGCCGAAGGCGTCGTTGCGCACGACGTCGGTCTCGGCCCCGAGCTGCTGCAGGTAGCCGTTCAGCGTGTAGACGAAGCTGTCGTAGTTGTCGACGACCAGGATGCGCGTCATTGTTCCTCCACGGTGACGTCGGGGGCGGGGACGAGCTCGTTCACGAGCGGGAAGACCCACTCGACCAGGGCGAACAGGACGGCGGCGAGGAGCACGAGCAGCAACAGGAGCCGCAGCCACCAGGGGCCCGGGAGCACGCGCCAGAGGGCGCCGTACACGGTCAGCCCCCGATCCCGGCCGCGGCCAGGGCGGCGGGCGGGCCGTCCGAGAGCGGCTGCCACGAGTCGAAGACGCCGTAGGCGACGATGCGCTCCTGGGCGGTGAACATGGGGTTGCAGCTGGTGAGGGTGATGAGGCGCTCCCCGGAGGCGGCGGAGACGTCAGGTGCGTCGGGCACGGGCTGGAGCACCGAGACCTGGGTCGCCTGCACGTACTGGAGGTTGCGGAAGGTGTAGGTGTACCAGCCGTCGGCCGTCTGGACGTAGAGCTCGTCGCCCGGTCGCAGGTCGGCGACCTCGTTGAACGGGGCGCCGTAGGTCGTCCGGTGCGCGGCGATCCCGAAGTTGCCGACCTCGCCGGGCATCTGCGTGTCGTCGTAGTGCCCGATGCCGATCTTGTTCAGGGTGCGGACCGTGCTCGTGCCGCCCGCGATCGGCACCGCGTAGTCGGCGCCGAAACGCGGCACGTACAGGTTCGCGAAGGTCTCCGCCTCGGCGGGGGCGGCGGTGACCGGGGGGTCGCCGGCCTCGTCCGCGGTGGCGGGAGGCGCCTCCTGCGCCTGGCGCTCGAGCTGCTGCGAGAGCTGCGAGGCCTGGTCCCGGTGCTCGCCTGCCACGACCAGGTCGTTGAACCACTGCTGCCACGCGATGAAGAGCAGCACCAGGACGCCGGCCGTGATGAGGAGCTCGCCGAGCACGCCGACGAACGACACGGGGCGGCGCCGTCGCCGGGGACGACGGCCGTCGGCGGGGGCGATGCGCGCGTCGACGGTCATGGGGTCGATCCTAACCGCGGCGCCTGGGGTGTCGGGGGCTGCACGCCGGACCCTGTGGACGAGGTCCCGCACGGCCGAGGGGCCCGTCAGGGCCGCCACGCTAGGATGTGCGCCATGGCTGCAGACAAGAACCCCACCTCGAAGCCCGCCCGCGCCCGCGCGGACCGCTCCGCCGAGGCGCGCCCCGCGGCCGACGCCCCGAACCCGGTGTGGTTCAAGCCGGTCATGTTCGGCTTCATGCTGATCGGCCTGGCCTGGATCGTCGTCTTCTACGTGAGCCAGAGCGCCCTGCCCATCGGCTCGCTCGGCTCCTGGAACATCCTGATCGGCTTCGGGATCATGTTCATCGGGTTCCTCATGACCACCCGTTGGCGCTAGGCACCCGAGACCTCCGTCCCTCTCGAACAGGCGTTCGCACTTACACGGCTGTAACTATCCCCACTGTGGACAGTCCTGTGGATAAGTCGGTGGACAACCTCGTTCTCTGAGATGTGAGCGGCCCGACGACGAAGGAGGCGGCACCCGGGTGGGTGCCGCCTCCTTCGTTCTCCTCACCTCACGTCGGAGGCACCCGCGGGCCGGGTCAGAGGTAGCCGAGGTACATCGCCGAGCGCCCGAGGACGATCAGCAGGCAGACCGCACCGATGGCGACGAGACCCGCCGTCTGCAGGCCGACCTTCGAGCGGTGGCGTGTCTTCGTGTAGACGAACGACACCAGGGCGCCCACGACGAGGCCGCCGACGTGCGCCTGCCACGAGATGTTCGGGGAGACGAGGCCGATGGCGAGGTTGATGCCCAGCACCACGAGCAGCTGGACGCCGTTCGAGCCGCCCAGGCTGCGGGCGATCACGAAGAAGCCCGCCATGAGGCCGAAGATCGCGCCGGAGGCGCCCACCACCGGGGTGGTCGGCGACAGGAGCGTCACCGCGGCCGCGCCGCCCAGCCCGCTGATGAAGTAGAGCGCCGCGTAGCGGGCCCTGCCCAACGTCCGCTCGAGCTGCGCTCCGAAGATGTACAGCGCGTACATGTTGAAGAGGATGTGCAGGACGCCGCCGTGGGTGAACATCGACGTGACGATGCGCCACGGCTCGACGAGCGCGATCGGCGCGTAGTACGAGAACGCCGAGCTGACCACGCCGCCCGTGAGCACCTGCGCGAGGTACACGACGAGGCTGACGCCGATGAGGCCGTACGTGACGACCGGGGCCCCGCCGCGGGAGGCGCTGCGGATGCTGCCCAGGACACGAGGCTGCACGCGCGGAGCGGAGGCCTGAGCCTCGCGCACGCACTCCGGGCAGTGCACGCCCACCGCGGCCGGGGTCTGGCACTGGCCGCAGATGGTGCGACCGCACCGCTGGCAGAGCACGAAGCTCTGCCTGTCGGGGTGCCGGTAGCAGTAGTTCGCTGCGTCGGCGGGGACCTGTGTCACCTAGACCTCGTCGATGGTGACGCTCTCGATCACGACGTCCTCGAGGGGCTTGTCGCGCGCGTCGGTGGGGACGGCCTCGATGGCGTCGACGACCTTCTTGGACTCGTCGTCGGCGACGACGCCGAAGATGGTGTGCTTGCCCTGCAGCCACGGCGTGGCGACGGTGGTGATGAAGAACTGCGAGCCGTTGGTGCCGCGGCCGCCCTGCTTGCCGGCGTTCGCCATGGCGAGGACGTAGGGCTCGCCGAAGTTCAGCTCGGGGTGGATCTCGTCGTCGAACTGGTAGCCGGGGCCGCCGATGCCCTGGCCGAGCGGGTCGCCGCCCTGGAGCATGAAGTCCTTGATGATGCGGTGGAAGACGACGCCGTCGTAGAGCCGGTCGGTGCTGACCTTGCCCGTGGAGGGGTGGGTCCACTCGATGGTGCCGGTGGCGAGCCCGGTGAAGTTGGCGACGGTCTTGGGTGCGTGGTCGCCGAAGAGGTTCACGGTGATGGTGCCGTGGTTGGTCTTGATGGTGGCGACAGCGGTGTGCGTAGACATGAGGCCATTCTCCCACAGGGCCCTCAGCACATCAGCGGGTGCCCAGCGAGCACGGTGTTACCTGCCAGGAAGCCTCGTGCCAGACTGGGAGGCCAGCAGCGAACCGAGCCGTTGCGCACTAGTCGTTGGAGGAACACTGTGGCCCTGTCACGCAAGCAGAAGAAAGAACTGAAGAAGTTCAAGAAGCACGCGTTCGACGTGTGGTCCGAGCAGCGCGAGGTCGTGAGCCACGCAGGCAAGGTCATCGGCGACGCCCGTGACCACGGAGTCCGCTACGCCAACAAGAACGTGACGCCGCGCATCAAGCACGCCGTCGACCAGAACGTCCGTCCGGCCGTCTCGCAGGGCCTCTCGGCCGGCAGCCACGCCGCGACCGTCGCCCAGGACCGTCTGAAGCACGACGTCTACCCGGCCCTCTCCTCCTACTTCGGCGGTCTCGACCTCGTCAACGACCCCAAGGTCGCGAAGGCCGTCAAGAAGGCCAAGAAGCAGGGCGGCAAGTTCGCCTCGCAGGCGTCGAAGTACGCGCCGACCAAGAAGAAGTCGGGCCCCGGCGTCGGCGGCGTGTTGCTGATCGGCCTCGGCGTCGTGGCGCTCGGCGGCCTCGTCTTCGCCGCCGTGCAGACGCTCCGCGCCGACGACGAGCTCTGGGTCGCCGACGACGACGCCGACACGAAGGCCTAGTCACTCAGTCCCCACCCGCACCACCCCGCAGGGCCCGCCTCCTCCCCGGAGCCGGGCCCTCCGCACACCCCCCGGCGCCGCAACGAGCGAAGCGAAGTTGCGACCGGCGACGAGCGAAGCGACGTCGCCCCCTCGCGGCAACGAGCGAAGCGAAGTTGCGCCCCCGACGAGCGAAGCGACGTCGCCCGCTGCGCAGGCGGCTGTACCGTCTGGGTCGGCGTAGCCGACACGCTGCGCCGCAGGAGCGGCGGCGCAGCCGAACCAGCACGAACGAAAAATCCCCGCGAACCCACGACGTGGGCGAGCAGGGAAAGGCCTATTTTTCGTGGAGCCTAGGAGAATCGAACTCCTGACATCCTGCTTGCAAAGCAGGCGCTCTACCAACTGAGCTAAGGCCCCGAGGTACCGGGTGCACCCGTCGGAGGACCTTCGGGAGTGGGGCTAACAGGACTTGAACCTGTGACCTCTTCGTTATCAGCGAAGCGCTCTAACCGCCTGAGCTATAGCCCCCGGACCGTCGTAAAGCCTACAGCACCACGACGGAGATGACGAATCGACCGCAGGGGCCGATCCGACCCGGATCAGTTGTTCGTGAAGCCGACCAGCAGGCCGCCGGTGACCCGGACGCTCAGGTTGTAGAGCACGGCCACGACGGCGCCGAGCACGGTGCCGACCACGACGTTCAGCACGGCCACGACGATCGAGAACAGCATGACCTGCCCGACGTTGAAGCTGTCCTGGATGGTGAAGTTCTGGTCGCCCAGGATGTCGCGCAGCACCTGGTCGAGGTCGTTGAAGATGCCCGTCTGGTTGAGGATCAGCCAGATCAGGAACGTCGCCACGACGGTGACGATCCCGAGCGCGACAGCGATCAGGAACGACAGCTTCACGACGGACCAGAAGTCGATGTAGACGAGCTTCAGGCGCACCTGCTTGGTGCCGGACGGGCGCGCGGTCTTGCGCTGAAGCTTCTCGGCGACGCTACTCATTGGTCGGTTCCTCTCCGGTGCTGCTGTCGTCGGCCGTGTCCGCGGGTGCCTCCGTGACGGGGTCGACGGCGTCGATCACGTCTCCGGGGCTGACTGCGGGCACGGCGTCGTTGTCGCCGACGGCGTCGATGACGGCCTCGTCGGACGGTGCCACGAGGTTGCGCTCGGTGTTGCGCGCCAGTGCGATGATGCGGTCGTCGGCGGCGAACCGCGCGAAGACGACACCCATGGTGTCACGTCCCTTCGCCGGTACCTCGGCCACGGCAGAACGTACCACCTTGCCGCTCGAGAGCACGACGAGCACCTCGTCGTCGTCGCCGACGATAAGGGCGCCGGCCAGGTCGCCCCGGGCCTCCGCGAGCTTGGCGACCTTGATGCCGAGCCCGCCGCGGTTCTGCACGCGGTACTGGTCCGCGCCGGTGCGCTTGGCGTAGCCGCCCTCGGTGACGACGAAGACGTAGCCCGTGTCGTCGGCCACGGAGGCGGAGAGCAGCGTGTCGCCCTCGCGGAAGGTCATCCCCTTCACCCCGGACGTGGAGCGGCCCATCGGGCGCAGCGAGTCGTTGGTGGCCGTGAAGCGCAGCGACATGCCGTGGCGCGAGACGAGCAGCAGGTCGTCGCTCTCGTCGACGAGCAGCGCCGAGACGAGCTCGTCGTCGTCGCGGAGGTTGATGGCGATGATGCCGCCCGTGCGGTTCGTGTCGTACTCGGTCAGGGCCGTCTTCTTGATGAGGCCGTCGCGGGTCGCGAGCACGAGGTACTGGGCGACCTCGTAGTCGCGGATGTCGAGCACCTGCGAGATCGACTCGTCCGGCTGCATGGCGAGGAGGTTCGCGACGTGCTGTCCCTTGGCGTCGCGTCCCGCCTCCTGCAGCTCGTAGGTCTTGGCCCGGTAGACGCGTCCCTTGTCGGTGAGGAAGAGCAGCCAGTGGTGCGTCGTCGTGACGAAGAAGTGGTCGACGACGTCGTCGGCCCGCAGCTGCGCGCCGCGGACGCCCTTGCCACCGCGGTGCTGGCTGCGGTAGTTGTCGCTGCGGGTGCGCTTCACGTAGCCGCCGCGGGTGATGGTGACGACCATCTCCTCCTCGGGGATCAGGTCCTCGACGCTCATGTCGCCGTCGAAGCCGAGCATGATCTCCGTGCGCCGGTCGTCGCCGAACTTGTCGGTGATCTCGCGCAGCTCGTCGCTGACGATCGTGCGCTGGCGCTCGGGCTTGGCGAGGATGTCCTTGTAGTCGGCGATCTCGCGCTCGAGCTTGTCGGCGTCGTCCTGGATCTTCTGGCGCTCGAGGGCGGCCAGGCGGCGCAGCTGGAGGTTGAGGATGGCGGAGGCCTGGACCTCGTCGACGTCCAGCAGGTCCATGAGGCCGGCGCGCGCCTCCTCGACCGTGGGCGAGCGGCGGATGAGCGCGATGACCTCGTCGAGGGCGTCGAGCGCCTTGAGGTAGCCGCGGAGGATGTGGGCGTCCGCCTCGGCCTTGCGCAGGCGGAACTGGGTGCGCCGGACGATGACGTCGATCTGGTGCGCCACCCAGGCGGAGATGAAGCCGTCGAGCGCCAGCGTGCGGGGCACGCCGTCGACGATGGCCAGCATGTTGGCGCCGAAGTTCTCCTGGAGGGAGGTGTGCTTGTACAGGTTGTTGAGGACGACCTTCGCGACGGCGTCGCGCTTCAGGACGATGACGAGGCGCTGCCCGGTACGGCCCGAGGTCTCGTCGCGGATGTCGGCGATGCCGCCGATGCGGCCGTCCTTGACGAGCTCGGCGATCTTGATCGCGAGGTTGTCGGGGTTGACCTGGTAAGGCAGCTCGGTGACGACGAGGCAGGTGCGGCCCTGGATCTCCTCGACGTTCACGACGGCCCGCATGGTGATCGAGCCACGGCCCGTGCGGTAGGCGTCCTGGATGCCGCGGACGCCGAGGATCTGCGCGCCGGTGGGGAAGTCCGGCCCCTTGATGCGCTCCATCAGCGCCTCGAGCAGCTCCTCGCGGGAGGCCTCGGGGTGGGCGAGCGACCACTGCGCGCCCTCGGCGACCTCGCGGAGGTTGTGCGGCGGGATGTTCGTCGCCATGCCGACGGCGATGCCGACCGAGCCGTTGACGAGGAGGTTCGGGAAGCGTGCCGGCAGGATGGCCGGCTCCTGCGTGCGGCCGTCGTAGTTGTCCTGGAAGTCGACGGTGTCCTCGTCGATGTCGCGGACCATCTCGAGGGCGAGCGGCGCCATCTTCGTCTCGGTGTACCGGGGGGCTGCAGCGCCGTCGTTGCCGGGCGACCCGAAGTTGCCCTGGCCGAGCGCGAGCGGGTAGCGGAGGCTCCACGGCTGGACCAGCCGGACGAGGGCGTCGTAGATGGCCGTGTCGCCGTGCGGGTGGAACTGGCCCATCACGTCGCCGACGACGCGCGAGCACTTCGAGAACGCGCGGTCGGGACGGTAGCCGCCGTCGTACATCGCGTAGATCACGCGACGGTGGACGGGCTTGAGGCCGTCGCGCACCTCGGGCAGCGCACGGCCGACGATGACGCTCATCGCGTAGTCGAGGTACGAGCGCTGCATCTCGAGCTGCAGGTCGACCTGCTCGATGCTGTCGCGCTTGATCGCCGCGGGGAACGCGGTGGTGCCCTCGGCGTCGGTGCCCTCGGGGGTGTCGTTCGGCTCGTCGGCCATGATTCTCCGTCTGTCGTGGTCTGCCCCGGTGTCCTCCGCGGGGCGCGGGCGTGCTCCGGCTCAGCCGTCGCACGCGTCAGATGTCGAGGAAGCGGACGTCTTTCGCGTTCTGCTGGATGAAGTTGCGTCGTGACTCGACGTTCTCGCCCATGAGCGTGTCGAAGATCGTGTCGGCCGCCGCGGCGTCCTCCAGGGTCACCTGCAGCAGGGTGCGCGTGTCGGGGTCCATGGTGGTCTCCCACAGCTCCTTGTAGTCCATCTCGCCGAGGCCCTTGTAGCGCTGGATCGCGTTCTCCCTGGGGATGCGCTTGCCGGCGGCCTTGCCCGAGACGAGGACGGCGTCACGCTCGGCGTCGCTGTACACGTACTCGTGCGCGGCGTTGCTCCACTTGAGCTTGTAGAGCGGCGGCTGCGCGAGGTAGACGTAGCCGAGGTCGATCAGCGGACGCATGTACCGGAACAGCAGCGTCAGCAGCAGGGTCGTGATGTGCTGGCCGTCGACGTCGGCGTCGGCCATCAGCACGATCTTGTGGTACCTGGCCTTGTCGGGGTCGAAGTCCTCGCCGATGTCGGCGCCGAACGCCTTGATCATCGCCTGGACCTCGTTGTTGCCGAGCGCGCGGTCGAGCCGCGCCTTCTCGACGTTGAGGATCTTGCCTCGGAGGGGCAGGATCGCCTGCGTCTCGGGGTTGCGGCCCTGGACGGCCGAGCCGCCGGCCGAGTCGCCCTCGACGATGAAGATCTCGCTGCGCGACGGATCCTTGCTCTGGCAGTCCTTGAGCTTGCCGGGCATGCCGTTCGACTCGAGCACGCCCTTGCGCCGCGTCTGCTCGCGCGCCTTGCGGGCGGCCATGCGCGCCTGCCCGGCCAGGATGCCCTTGCGGACGATCTCGGCGGCCTGCTTGGGGTTGCGGTCGAACCAGTCGGTGATCTGGTCGAAGGTGACCTTCTGCACGAACGACTTCGCCTCGGTGTTGCCGAGCTTGGTCTTGGTCTGGCCCTCGAACTGCGGCTCGCCGAGCTTGATCGAGATGACGGCGGTCAGGCCCTCGCGGACGTCGTCGCCCGTGAGGTTGTCGTCCTTCTCCTTGAGCAGGTTCTTCTCGCGCGCGTACCGGTTGATGAGCGTCGTGAGGGCCGCCCGGAAGCCCTCTTCGTGGGTGCCGCCCTCGTGGGTGTTGATCGTGTTGGCGTAGGTGTGGACGCTCTCCTGGTACGAGGTGTTCCACTGCATGGCGACCTCGAGCGAGATCTTCTTCTCGGTGTCCTCCTGCTCGAAGGCGAGGATGTCGTCGTGCACCGTCTCGACCTTCTTGGCCGCGTTCAGGTACTGGACGTAGTCGACCAGGCCCTTCTCGTAGTGGAAGACGTCGTGTCGGGGCTCGGCGTCGTCGGGCTGCGGGCGCTCGTCGCTGAGCTCGATCCGCAGGCCCTTGTTGAGGAACGCCATCTGCTGGAACCGGGTGCGGAGCGTCTCGTAGTCGAACTCGACCGTCTCGAAGATCTCGGCGTTGGGCCAGAAGGTGATCGTCGTGCCGGTGGTGTCGTCCTCCTCGCCCTTGGCGAGCGGCGCGACGGGGACGCCGTCGGTGAAGCTCTGGCGGTAGACGTTGCCCTGTCGACGGACCTCGACGTCGAGCTCGCTCGAGAGCGCGTTCACGACCGAGCTGCCGACGCCGTGCAGGCCGCCGGAGACCGCGTAGCCGCCGCCGCCGAACTTGCCGCCGGCGTGCAGCACCGTGAGGACGACCTCGACGGTCGACCGGCCCTCGACGGGGTGGACGTCGACGGGGATGCCACGGCCGTTGTCGACGACGCGGACGCCGCCGTCTTCTCGCATGGTGATCTCGATGTGGTCGCACCAGCCGGCCAGGGCCTCGTCGACCGAGTTGTCGACGATCTCGTAGACCAGGTGGTGCAGACCGCGCGGGCCCGTCGAGCCGATGTACATGCCCGGACGCTTGCGCACCGCCTCGAGACCCTCGAGCACCTGGATCGCGCTGGCGCCGTAGGAGTCGTCGGGCTGGGCGTCGGCGGGGTTCGGTGTCATGTTCGCGGGGGCTCCTGGCGTCTGGGACGAGGGTCGTCGCCCGGCCGCGACCTCGCTGAGGACGGCTCGCGGACGACCTTGTGAGTCTACCGCAGGCCTGTCCCCCACGGGGCGAATTCCGCCCTCAGAGGGATTTTCCCGAGCCGGGTGGACGATTCACCCTCCCTAGCCGTAGGTATCGCGAGGGCCACGCCCTGGGACCGATCTGGGGCCGCGTTTCCAGGACGGGGCGTTGGGTGCCAGGAAACGCACCGACTGGATGCCGGCGTCGGGGTAGCGCTGGACGATCGTCGTGGTCACCGTGCCGCGCATCAGGCGCAGCTGCGTCGCCCACGCCGTCGAGTCGCACTGCACGGTCAGGGTGCCGTCGTCGATGGACACCGGGTGCGAGTGCGCGGACAGCTCGTCGCCGACCATGTCGGGCCACGCCGCCATGAGGTCGGACTGCGCCAGGGGCGACTTCCAGCCCAGCTCGGACGTGACGCTCGCGAGCACGTCGGCGATGCCGCGGGGCTCACGTCCCGTGCCGAAGGGCTGGCTCGGCGAGCCGAGCTTGATGGCCTTCCGCCGCCGGCCGTCGCGCGAGCGTCCGTTCGGGTCCCCGAAGACGCGGCGGAACCTCAGGTAGACGCGCTGCGCCTCGTCGTCCGGCAGCGGCTCGGGGGGCGCAGGAGGCGGCGGTCCCGTCGTCGAGGAGGGCGCCTCCTCCGCGGGGCGCGCGGTCGGGTCGTCGTCGTCGGCGTTCACGACGGGTCCGCGGTCGCGCCCGCGGCGTCGGTGGGTGCCGCCGTGTCCGCGGTCGTGGTCACGGTCGCGGCCGTGACCTCTGCCGTGTCCGACTCCTCGACGATGGTGCCCGCGGAGATGCGGACGGTGTGCGCGGCCAGCCGGTCGGGCACGTCCTCCTCGACCGCCGCGGTGATGAGCACCTGCTCGTAGTCGGCCACGGCGTCGGCCAGTCGCTCGCGCCGGGACCCGTCGAGCTCGGCGAACACGTCGTCGAGCACGATGACGGGGTCGCCCGTCGTCGCCTCGGCGCGGACGACGGCCGCCGACGCGAGCTTCAGGGCGAGGGCGAACGACCAGGACTCGCCGTGGCTCGCGTAGCCGCGGGCAGGGAGGCCGTTGAGCGAGAGGAAGAGGTCGTCGCGGTGCGGCCCGACGAGCGTGAGGCCACGGTCGAGCTCGCTGGGCCGGACCCGGGCGAGCGCTTCGCGGAACACGTCGGCGACCTCGGCCGGCGCCACCTGCTCGGTGGGCGCCTCCGGCGCCGGGGCGTCGTCGTCGACCGTCGCGCCCCGGATGCTCAGGACGGTCGAGAGCCGTGCCGCGTGGTCCTCGCCCGCGACGGCGGCGTACGAACGAGCCACCTCGGGGGCGAGATCGGCGACGAGCCGCTCGCGTGCGACGACGATCTCCGTGCCCAGCGCCACGAGGCGCTCGTCCCAGATGTCGAGGGTGCCGAGCTGACCCGCCTTGACGCCGGAGGCGCGGGCCGACTTGAGGAGCGTGTTCCGCTGGCGGAGCACCCGGTCGTAGTCCGTCTGGACCCCGGCGAACCGGGGCGCCCGGGTCACGAGCAGCTCGTCGAGGAACCGGCGACGGCCCGACGGCTCCCCGCGCACGAGCGCGAGGTCCTCCGGAGCGAACAGCACGCTGGTGAAGTAGCGCGGCAGCTCGCGGGGCTTGATCGCGCTGCGGTTGACCTGGGCGCGGTTGGCGCCGGTGCGGTTGATCTGCACCTCGGCGAGGAGCTCGCGACCCTCTGACTCGAGGCGCGCCCTCACGATCGCCGAGTCCGTGCCCTGTCGGATCATCGCGGCGTCGGACGAGACGCGGTGCGACCCGAGGGTC
Organism: Frigoribacterium sp. CFBP 13729; assembly: GCF_014841875.1. Taxonomy (NCBI): domain Bacteria; kingdom Bacillati; phylum Actinomycetota; class Actinomycetes; order Micrococcales; family Microbacteriaceae; genus Frigoribacterium; species Frigoribacterium sp. CFBP 13729. The sequence continues at coordinate 407,702 of NZ_JACYUR010000003.1, forward strand.
GCGAGGTAGCCGAGCGACTCGACCAGGTTGGTCTTGCCCTGGCCGTTCCGGCCGATGAAGAGGTTGGGCCCGCGCGCGAGCGCGACTTCGGCGGAAGCGTAGTTCCGGAAGTCGGTCAGGCTCAGATGGAGTACTCGCACGCGGGCCGGAGGCGACTAGGCCTTCTTGACCGCGTGGCCGCCGAACTGGTTGCGCAGGGCGGCGACGGCCTTCATGGTGGGCGAGCCCTCGCCCTGACGCGACACGAAGCGCGCGAAGATCGACGCGCTCAGCGCCGGCATCGGCACGGCGTGGGCGATGCCCTCCTCGAGCGTCCAGCGGCCCTCGCCGCTGTCCTCGACGTAGCCCGAGAGAGCGTCGAGCTTCGGGTCGGCGTCCAGCGCGAGGACCATGAGCTCGAGCAACCAGGAACGGACGACCGTGCCGCGCTGCCATGCCTTGAAGACGGCGGGGACGTCCTCGACGAGGCCCTTGGCCTCGAGGAGCTCGTAGCCCTCGCCGTACGCCTGCATGATCGCGTACTCGATGCCGTTGTGGACCATCTTGGCGTAGTGGCCTGCGCCGACGGCGCCCGCGTGGCTGAAGCCCTCCTCGCGGGGGCCCTCAGGGCGCAGCGCGTCGAAGACGGGCATCGCGCGCTCGACGTCGGCGGAGTCGCCGCCGACCATCAGGCCGTACCCGTTCTCGAGGCCCCACACGCCGCCGGAGACGCCGGCGTCCATGTAGCGGATGCCCTTGGCGTCGAGGAGGGTCGCGTGGACCTCGTCGTCGAGCCACTTCGAGTTGCCGCCGTCGATGACGAGGTCGCCGGGCTCGAGGACCTCGCCGAGGTCCTTGATGACGGCGTCCGTGATCTGGCCGTGGGGGACCATCACCCAGACGAGGCGAGGCGACGGGAGCGCCTGGGCCAGGGCGCCCAGGTCGGCGACGTCGGAGACCGCGGGGTTGGCGTCGTAGCCGGTCACCTCGATGCCTGCGTTGCGCAGGCGAGCGCGCATGTTGTTGCCCATTTTGCCGAGACCGACGAGGCCGATGTGCATGAGGATCCTTCGTTCTGTGGAGGCGTCGATCGTGGCGCCTCCGTCGTGTCGCGCTGTCAGCGCAGGAGGAGGTTGGGCTGCAGCAGGTAGCGGTAGCTGTCAGCCCCCGCCTGGTCCTTGGAGGACTGACTGGTGATCAGCACAGGACCGGGCTTGTTCGGGTTCTCCGTCTTGGTGAAGGAGATCCGCACGAACTCGGAGTGGACGGCTCCGAGGCCGTCGAGGAGGAACTGGGGCTTCAACGAGACCACCGTGTCCTCTCCCGTCAACAACGCGTCGATCGACTCTGATGCCTGCGCTTGTTCGCTGCCGACCGCCTCGAGGGTGAGGCCGTCGATCGTGAACGTGAACCTGAGGGCCGCCTCGCGCTCGAGCACGAGCGAGACGCGGCGGATGGACTCGACGAGCTCGGCGGTGTTGATCACCGCGAAGTTCTCGACGGTCTCGGGGAAGAGCCGCTTGACCGGGGGGAAGTTGCCCTTGATCAGCAACGACGTCACGGTCTTGTCGCCGGCCTGGAACGCGATCAGCTCGCGGTCGTCGCTGCCGGTGATCGAGACGGACACGGTGCTGGCGCTGCCGAAGGTCTTGCCGACCTCCTGCAGGGTGCGGGCCGGGACGAGCGCCGTCGTCGTCTCGGTGCTCGCGGCGGTGCCGGGATCGAACTCGATCCCCCGGACGGCGACCCGGTAGCGGTCCGTGGCGACGAGCGACAGGGCGTTCTCGGTGACCTCGAGCTGCACGCCCGTGATGACCGGTGTCACGTCGTCGCGGGAGGCGGCGACGGCGACCTGGGAGATGGCCAGCGAGAAGGCGTCCCCGGGCACGACCCCCGAGCGCTCGCCGACCGTGGGCAGCGTCGGGTACTCCTCGACGGGCATGCTCAGCAGCGAGAAGTTGGCAGAGCCGCAGCTCACCGCGATGCGGTTCTCGTCGGTCGAGAAGGTCACGGGAGCGTTGGGCAGGCGGTTCGCGATGTCGGCGAGGAGGCGCCCCGAGACGAGGATCGTGCCGGGCTCGTCGACCTCTGCCGCGATGCTCGTCTGGGCCGAGACCTCGTAGTCGAACGACGAGAGCGTGAGCCCGTCGGCATCCGCCTCGATCAGCACGCCGCTGAGGATCGGCAGCGTCGTCCGCTGGGGCAGGAGCTTCACGGCGAAGGAGACGGCATCGCTGAAGACGTCGCGGTTGACCTGGAACTTCACGCGGGGACCCCTGTTCGACTACTCGCTCGTGGATGGCCCGCCAATACTGCCACAGCGAGGAGGCGGGCGGTCCCGGGCCCGAGGACCGCCGCCGGCTGTCCACAAGGTTGTCTCTCCAACAATTTCTTGTAATCAGGATTAACAGTCTTAACCGTTGTGCACAGTGTGGATAACCTGTTTAAAACCCCGAGGCCAGAGGGAACTACACGTTTGTGACTTGTGCACGGAGTGTGGACTCGACGGGGTGATCGGGCGACGTCCTCTCTGTCCGCCGAGGTCGGTTCCCACAGGCCCGAGCGATCCGTGAACACCCGAGCTGTAGTTGTCCACGTCTTTCCACAAGTTATCCACACTGTGGGATCGATGGCTGTCCCCAGGTGCTGCAGGCCGCCTCCTGCGGGCTCGTGCACGCACGAACGGGCGCCGACCCGAGGTCGACGCCCGTCCGGGGCACGCAGCGAGGAGGCGCCGGCACAGCGCCTCGACTCGCCTACTTGTAGCGGGTGTCCTGCTTGATCCGGCTCGTCAGCTCGGTCACCTGGTTGTAGATCGAGCGGCGCTCCTTCATGAGCTCGCTGATCTTCTTGTTCGCGTACATGACCGTGGTGTGGTCGCGGTTGCCGAAGAGCTGGCCGATCTTGGGGAGGGACAGGCTGGTCAGCTCGCGGCAGAGGTACATCGCGATCTGTCGAGCCGTGGCGATCGCCTGCGAGCGGGACGACCCGTAGAGGTCGTCGACCGAGAGCTTGAAGTAGTCGGCGGTGTGGTTGATGATGTCGACCGGCGCGACGATGTTGTCCTCGTCGAGGGTGATCAGGTCCTTCAGGACGGTCTGCACGAGGGCCATGTCGACCGCGGTGCGGTTCAGGCTGGCGAACGCCGTGACCCGGATGAGCGTGCCCTCGAGCTCGCGGATGTTGCTCGACACCTTCGTGGCGATGAACTCGAGCACCTCGTCGCGGACCTGCAGCTTCTCGCTCTGCGCCTTCTTGCGGAGGATCGCGATGCGGGTCTCGAGGTCGGGCGCCTGCACGTCGGTGATGAGGCCCCACTCGAACCGCGAGCGCATCCTGTCCTCGAAGCCCGTCAGGTGCTTGGGCGGCAGGTCGCTCGTGATCACGAGCTGCTTGTCGTGGTCGTGCAGGGTGTTGAAGGTGTGGAAGAAGGCCTCCTGCGTCGAGTCCTTGCCCTGCAGGAACTGGATGTCGTCGATCAGGAGGATGTCGATCTCGCGGTACCGCTGCTGGAACAGGTTCGAGCGGTTGTTGGCGATCGAGTTGATGAAGTCGTTCGTGAACTCCTCGCTGCTCACGTAGCGGACCCGGATGCCCGGGTACATCGTCTCGGCGTAGTGGCCGATGGCGTGGAGGAGGTGCGTCTTGCCCAGCCCGGACGAGCCGTAGATGAAGAGGGGGTTGTACGCCTTGGCCGGCGCCTCGGCGACGGCCACCGCCGCGGCGTGGGCGAACCGGTTCGACGCGCCGATCACGAAGTTGTCGAAGCTGTACTTGGGGTTCAGCCGCGAGTCGTTGCGCTTGCCGGTCGACGGCGACTCGACAGGCGTCGGCACGAACGGGGCCTCGATGTAGTGGGCCGGCTCCGACTCCTCGGGCTGCTGGGTGAGGGTGTCGGGCGTGATGTCGGGGTTGACGGTGATGGCGAAGCTCGCGACCGAGGTGTCGCCGAGCGCGGCGATCGACTCGAGCAGCGGGGTGCGGATGCGCTGCTCGAGCATGCCGCGGGTCAGGTCGTTGGGCACCTCGAGGTAGAGGGTGCCGCCCAGCACGCCCTTGGGCTCGACCAGGCTGATGAAGCCGTGCAGCTGAGGAGTGATGCGATCGTCGGTCGTCAGGGTCGCGAGCACGGATCGCCAGAGGTCCTGGACCGGATCGACGGTGTTCGCCACGGGGCTCTTCCTACCTACTTATGCACAGGTTTCTCCACTGGCCGACGAGCGACGTCAGAGCCAGGAACACTGCTACTTCCCCAGAACTACGCGGATGCGGAGCGGGAGGTGCCCACTTTAGTTCGTCGGGCCGCACCCTCCGCAACCGAGGTTGTCAACACTGTGGAGAACTCCGGGGAGGGCTGTCGTTTGACCGCAGGACAGAAGCCGCGTACTTTTAATCAGTTGAATCCCAGCCGACTCGGCTGACGAAGACTTCTCGGATCACGGCACCAGGCCAGGTCCGCATCCCCCTGGAGAGAACACCATGAGCAAGAGAACGTTCCAGCCGAACAACCGCCGCCGCGCCAAGAAGCACGGTTTCCGTGCTCGCATGCGCACCCGTGCCGGTCGCGCCATCCTGGCGCACCGCCGCGGCAAGGGCCGCACCGAGCTCTCCGCGTAGCAGCCTCCGTGTTGGCCCGGGCCAACCGGATCGTCCGCGCAGACGACTACCGCAACACAGTGCGCCGTGGCCGCAAGTCGGGCACGGCGCACTCGGTCGTCTACGTGCGTCGTCGAGACGACGACCTGGTCCGGTTCGGCTTCATCGTGGCCAAGACGGTCGGCAACGCCGTGGCGCGCAACACCGTCCGTCGTCGGCTCAAGCACGTGTGCCACGACATCCTCCCGGGGGTGCCCCCGGGCACCGACGTGGTCGTCCGGGCACTGCCAGGCAGCCTCGACGTTCCGTGGTCTACCCTGCTCAGGGACATCTCGGGGGTCGTCGACAAGGTCGTGGGACAGTGAAGCAAGCGGTGCAGTTCGTGACGTTGCTGCCGCGCAACGTGTGCGTCGTGCTGCTCCGCGCCTACCGGGCCGTCGTCTCTCCCCTCTACGGCGAGGTCTGCCGGTACCACCCGTCCTGCTCGCGGTACGCGCTCGAGGCCATCCAGCAGCACGGCGTCGTGCGGGGCTCGGCTATGGGCGCGTGGCGGATCGGCCGCTGCAACCCCTGGGCCGCAGGCGGCATCGACGACGTGACCCCGCCCCGGCGACAGAAGTACACCACCACGGCCTTCGGCTTCGTGGTCCCTCGATCCGACGTGGTCGCGCCCGCCCCGAGCGGCGTTCCCCGTCTCATCGTCCAGAGCCACGGAAAGGGCTGACCCGAACACCATGGACTTCATCGGAACCATCCTCTGGCCCCTCAGGTGGGTCGTCGAGGCGATCCTCGTGGGCTTCCACAACGTGCTCACCGCGCTCGGCATGGACACGGCCGCCGGCAGCACCTGGGTCCTGTCGATCGTCGGCCTCGTGCTCGTCGTCCGAGCTGCCCTCATCCCGATCTTCGTCCGCCAGATCAAGAGCCAGCGACGCATGATGGAGATCGCGCCCCGGCTCAAGAAGATCCAGGACAAGTACAAGGGCAAGCGCGACCAGTTCAGCCGCGAGGCGATGTCGCGCGAGACCATGGCGCTCTACAAGGACACGGGCACGAACCCGCTCAGCTCCTGCCTGCCGCTCCTCATCCAGATGCCGATCTTCTTCAGCCTCTACACGGTGCTGCACAACGCCCAGCAGGACAAGGTCGGCATCGGCCTCCTCAGCCAGGCGCTCTCCACCTCGTTCGGCGAGTCCTCGCTCTTCGGCGCACCGCTCAAGGAGACCTTCCTCGGCGCCACGACCTGGGAGGTCCGGCTGATGGCCGGCATCATGGTCGTCGTCATGACCGCGTCGCAGTTCATCACGCAGCTGCAGATCGTCTCGAAGAACATGTCGCCCGAGACCAAGGCGAGCCCCATGTTCAAGCAGCAGCGGATGCTGCTCTACTTCCTCCCCCTCGTGTTCGTCTTCTCGGGCCTTTCGTTCCCCCTCGGCGTCATGTTCTACTGGCTGACCTCGAACATCTGGACGATGGCGCAGCAGTTCATCGTCATCCGGAACATGCCCACCCCCGGCAGCGAGGCGGCCCTCGCCCGCGAGGAACGTCTCGCGAAGAAGGCCCAGCGCAAGGGCCTCGGGCTCGGCGACATCACCGTCACCGAGATCGAGTCCGCCCCCGCCGTGCCGAAGGCGACGCAGCGCGCGCAGCCCGTCGGCAAGAACCGCGCCAAGAAGCAGAACGGCGCCAAGAAGTAAGCAGCGCCGTGCTCCCCCGGCCTCGTGCGGCGGGAGCAATTCCGGCAGGCGATGCCGGCGACGTGTGACCGATCTACCCGGAAGAGGCGACGAGCATGACCGACAACGACACTGCCGACATGGACACCACCGGCGCAGACCTCCCCGAGGGCACCGCGGCGGTGGCCGAGGAGGCGACGGTCACGGACGACCGGCAGCGCACCTCCGGCGCGTCCGACTCGGTCGACGGGGCCGACGCCGCGTCCGTCATCGACGAGGGCGAGATCGCCGCCGACTACATCGAGGAGCTCCTCGACATCTGCGACTTCGACGGCGACATCGACATCGAGGTCCGCGGCGGCCGGTCGTACATCTCGGTCGACGCCTCCGGCGAGGGGTCGCTGCGGACGCTGTCGAAGCCCGACACGGTCACGGCCCTCCAGGAGCTGACCCGCATCGCGGTGCAGACGAAGACCGGTGAGTTCTCCCGTCTCATCCTCGACATCGGCGGGTCGCGGCAGACCCGCGAGGCCGAGCTCGGGGCCATGGTCGACCGGGCCGTCGAGCGTCTCGAGGAGGGCGCCGAGGCGGCGTCCCTGCCGCCCATGTCGTCGTACGAGCGCAAGCTGGTGCACGACATCGTCGCCGCCCGCGGGTTCGTCTCGGAGTCCGAGGGCGAGGGCCGCGACCGGCACACCGTCATCAAGCGCGGCTGAGCCGATCGTGAGCACCGACCAGGCGGGCCTCCTCGAGGCAGAGCCCGCCGTCGCGCGGGAGATCTTCGGCGACCGCCTCGAGATCGTCCGACAGTTCACCGCCGACCTCGCCCAGCACGGCGAGGAGCTCGGGCTGATCGGACCCCTCGAGCTCCCCCGCTTGTGGACACGTCATGTGGTCAACTCCGGGCTGGTCGCGCCGCTGCTCCGATCGGGTGCACGTGTGGGAGACATCGGCTCCGGCGCGGGCCTGCCCGGCCTGGTGCTGGCAGCCGCGCGCCCGGACACGACGCTCCTGCTCATCGAGCCGATGGAGCGACGGACCGACTGGCTCTCCGCCGAGGCCGAGCGTCTCGGCCTGACCAACGTCGAGGTGATCCGGGCCCGCGCGGAGGACGTCGAGCTCGACGCCTGGCTCGACCAGGCGACCGCGCGTGCCGTGTCGGCGCTGACCAAGCTGATCCCGCTGACGGCCCGACTCGTGCGGACCGGCGGCGAGCTGATCCTGATGAAGGGCGCGCGCGTCGACCAGGAGGTCGAGGCGGCCCGCAAGGTCATCGCCCGGACGCACCTGGTGGACGTCGAGGTGCTCGAGCTCGGCGTCGGGGTCGTCGACCCCGCGGAGACGACCCGGGTGTTCAGAGCTACCCTCGACTGACGAGAGTCGAGGAGGCGCTGGCCGGCTCCACAGGAAGCGATCTGAGCGCCGCGGGTGATCCACCATCAGACACGTCGCCGCTCACGGTCTGAGATTGGCCGTCTCGTCGATCGGGGCGCATATTGCATTTGATCAGGGCATTTATTGCTATTCGCTGATCTCGAGCTGATCTCGGTGTTCTCGGGTCCGGGGCACGAAAACTCGTCCGGCATGGCTCGTCCTGGGGGTCGGGACGAGTTGCCGGCGACCTGCTCGACGCGCCTGCGACACAGTTATGCACATGTTGGCGAGCCTGTGCACAAACATGTCTCGCGCTCGTCCTGCACATCCCGCGCCGGCATTCACGCCTCGTTTCACGTGAAACGCGGACACGCTCGGAGGGGCTCCGATGCCTGTCAGCACCACCCGGCGAGATAGAGTGGAGGCTCGGCTCAGCAGTGATGATCATCGTCGATCGTGACCATGCGCGAGGCCGTTTCACGTGAAACACAGCGATGCGGAGATCCCCCGGTGAGTTCATCCACGGAGTACGACGACAGCACTCCTCTGGCGCGCGAGCTCGCTGATCTCCGGCGCCGGCGTGAGGCGCTCTCGAAGGACCCGCTCCCCGCGCCGGCGAACACACGGATCCTGACCGTCTCGAACCAGAAGGGCGGGGTCGGCAAGACGACGACGACGGTCAACCTGGCCGCCGCCCTCGCTCGGAGCGGGGCTCGGGTGCTCGTGATCGACCTGGACCCACAGGGGAACGCATCGACCGCACTCGGGGTGGAGCACCGTGCGGAGACGCCCAGTGTCTATGACGTGATCGTCAACGAGGGCGACATCTCGGACGTCGTGCAGCAGAGTCCGGAGTTCCCCGACCTGTACTGCGTGCCGGCGACGATCCACCTGGCCGGTGCCGAGATCGAGCTCGTGTCGCTCGTGGCCCGTGAGCAGAGGCTCCGTACGCAGCTCGACGCCTACCTGTCGGCCACGGAGGCGGCGGGTGAGCGGTTCGACTACGTCTTCATCGACTGCCCGCCGTCGCTCGGACTGCTGACCATCAACGCGTTCGTCGCGGCCGGCGAGGTGCTCATCCCGATCCAGTGCGAGTACTACGCGCTGGAGGGGCTCAGTCAGCTGCTCCGCAACATCCAGCTGATCGAGAAGCACCTCAACCCGACCCTCCAGGTCTCGAGCATCCTGTTGACCATGTACGACGGGCGCACGAACCTGGCGCGACAGGTCGTCGCGGATGTGCGCGAGCACTTCCCGGCCGAGGCGCTGGACACTCTCATTCCCCGGTCCGTCCGCATCAGCGAGGCGCCCGGCTATGGTCAGACGGTCATCAGCTACGACACGAACTCACCCGGCTCGATCTCGTACCTCGAGGCCGCAGCAGAACTAGCACGACGAGGAGCACCCCAGTAGTGGCAACCAAGAGAACGGGCCTCGGGCGCGGCATCGGCGCCCTCATCCCCGTGGCAGAAGAAGGCCAGGACAGGCCCGTCGACGTCTTCTTCCCGACAGGACAGCAGACGGCGGACGAGCTGGTGGCGGTGCCGGGCGCTCGACTCGCCAACCTCAACCCGCTCGATGTCGTGCCCAACGCGCAGCAGCCCCGTGCGGAGTTCCGCGAGGAGGAGCTGGCCGAGCTGGTCACCAGCATCCGCGAGGTCGGTGTTCTCCAGCCCATCGTGGTGCGCCCTCTCCCCCGCGACGCCTCCGCCAAGGGTGCCACTGCGGCTCCGCAGTACGAGCTCGTCATGGGTGAGAGACGTCTGCGGGCCACGAAGCAGCTCGGCCTGGCGACGATCCCTGCGATCGTCAAGGAGACCGCCGACGAGTCGATGCTCCGCGACGCCCTGCTCGAGAACCTGCATCGAGCGGAGCTGAACCCGCTCGAAGAAGCCTCGGCCTATCAGCAACTCCTTGCAGACTTCGGCATCACGCAGGAGGAGCTGTCGAGCCGCATCGGCCGCAGCCGGCCACAGATCTCGAACACCCTGCGTCTCCTCCGCCTCCCTGCGAGCGTGCAGCGACGAGTGGCGTCGGGTGTCTTGTCGGCGGGCCATGCCCGGGCCATCCTGTCGACCGGGGATTCGCTCCTGATGGAGCGGCTCGCGGACAAGATCGTCAACGAGGACCTGTCGGTGCGTGCTGCCGAGGCCGCAGCGGCGGGCACGAGCATCAAGCCCCGCACGACCCGGGCTGCCGTGGGTCGGCACCAGGCTCATCTCGACGAGGTCGCCGAGAACCTCGGGGATCGACTCGAGACCAAAGTGAAGGTCAAGATGGGGGCCAGGAAGGGCTCGATCGCCATCGACTTCGCCTCGATGCAGGACCTCAACCGGATCCTCGCTGCTCTGGGGCAGGATCCGTTCTCCCAGTAGCCCTGCCGACCTAGCCGACTCGGTCATGCTCGGTTTCACATGAAACGCCCGCTTTCTCTCCGGTTGAGGCGGGCGTTTCGCCGTATACGCAGTCTCGACCCACCGGGCGATCGGTGTTTCACGTGAAACGCTCCCCTCATTCAAGAAGGGACAGGCGTGGGATACCCGGTGTCTCGCGGCTCGTCGGGTCGCACGTGCACGGCACGCGCTCGCCCGGTCCTGGAGGGAGGGGGGAACTTCGTAGGGAACGATCTCGGGCCGCGTTGGTGCGACGGGCCTTGTGTCTCATCTGCAGGTCTGTGCTCCCGTGAAGGGAGGCTCTCGTGTGCCGATCGAGCTCGAAGCGGCCTGCTCTGCCACTCGTGTTCCACGTGAAACGCACGCGCTCTCGACCGAGAGGACGGGCGTTCCCCGTGAAACGGTGTCACGCGTGGTCGAGGACAGCCTTCTCGGCGAGAGCCGCGTAGACAAGACCGAGCTCGAAGCCGGCGGCATCGAGGGCCATGGGGACCAATGAGGTCTCCGTCAGGCCGGGCAGGACGTTCACCTCGAGGAACCACGGGGTGCCCGCCGCGTCGACGATCAGGTCGACGCGGGAGAGGTGGCGGAGGCCGAGAGCCTGGTGGACCGTCACGGCGGTCTGGGCCGCCGCCTCCTGCGCCCGGGCATCGAGGCGGGCCGGTGTGAAGAACGTCGTCTCGCCTGCGTTGTACCGGGCCTCGAAGCCGTAGACGCCGTTGCGGGGGACGATCTCGACGGCTGGCAGGGCGGACGGACCGTCGCCCGTGTCGATGACGCCGACCGCGACCTCGGTGCCGGTGATCTTCTGCTCGACGATCACGTCGTCGCAGTACGTGTAGGCGTCCACCATCGCACGGGGCAGCTGATCAGCGGATTCGACGACGGTGACGCCCTGCGCCGAGCCACCCCGGGCCGGCTTCACGACGACCGGGACGGGGTGTTCCTCCGAGATCGCGGCGAGCACACCTGCTGCGCCGAGCTCACGGAACGCGTCGTGCGAGAGGGTGATGCCCCGGGGCGTCCGGACCCCGGCGCGGTGCGCCAGCTCCTTGGCGGTGGGCTTGTCCCACGCGAGCCGCGCCGCCGCCGAGCTGCTGCCGACGAACGGGATGTCCAGCGCCTCGAGCAGGCCACGCAGGGCGCCGTCCTCGCCGCTGGCACCGTGCAGCGCGGGCCAGACGACGTCGGGTCGCGTGGTGGTGAGGTGTCCGAGCAGGGAGGCGTCGGGATCACGCAGGTCGACCTCGATGCCGTTCGCGACGAGGCTGTCGACCACGCGCCTCCCCGACCTCAGCGAGACGTCCCGCTCGTGGGAGATGCCCCCGGCCAGCACGGTGACCTTCTTGACGGCGCTCTGAGTCATCGGGGCTCTCTCTCGTGGGTCGGCCACGTGGTCGTCCCGTGGCGGCGTTTCGTCTTAAGTGCTGATCAGTTGGTGTTCGGCGGCGGCGTCGACACACCGGTGCGCATCGTCAGCGGCGAGCCGAGCCGGGCACCGGAGAACGTCGCGAGGAGGTCGAGCTCGCCGTTGACCACGGTCGCGAGCCGGGCGATCCCGGTCCGGATCGACTCGGGCGTCGGGTAGCAGAACGACAGCCGGATGTTCTGGCGGCCACCGCCGTCGGCGAAGAACGCCGTGCCGGGCGTGTACGCGACGAGCTCCTTGACGGCACGGGGCAGCATCGCCTTCGAGTCGAGCTCGTCGGGCAGGGTGACCCAGACGAAGAAGCCCCCGTCGGGCACGGTCCAGCTGAGCGACGGGAGGTACTCCCCCAGCGCCGAGATCATGGCGTCCCGACGCTCGCGGTAGAGGCCGCGGAACGACTCGATCTGACCGCGCCAGTCGGCCTGGTCGAGGTACTCGGTGATGACGAACTGGCCGAACGAGTTCGGCGAGAGCGTCGCGGACTCGTTGGCGAGGATGAGCTTCTCGCGGATGGCGTGCGGGGCGAGGGCCCAGCCGACGCGGAAGCCGGGCGCGAGCGTCTTGGAGAACGAGCCGAGGTAGATGACGCCCTCGTCGTCGACCGAGCGCATCGCCTGGGGGGCCGGCTGGTCGAAGTACAGGAGGCCGTACGGGTTGTCCTCGAGGACGAGGATCCCGGCGTCGCGGCAGATCTCGAGGATCTCGAGCCGGCGGGCCCAGGTCAGCGTCACGCCGGCCGGGTTGTGGAAGTTGGGGATCGTGTAGAGGAACTTGATGGTGCGGCCCTCGGACCTGACCCGCGCGATCGTCTCTCGCAGCGCCTCCGGCACGAGGCCCTCGGCGTCGGTCGCGACGTGCGAGACGTCGGCCTGGTAGGCCTTGAAGACGCCCAGGGCGCCCACGTAGCTGGGCGACTCGGCCAGCACGACGTCGCCCGGGTTGACGAACAGCCGGGTCACCAGGTCGAGGGCCTGCTGGGAGCCGGTGGTCACGACGACGTCGTCGGCGCTGCCCCGGATTCCCTCCATCGCCATGATCTGCATGATGTGCTCCCGGATGGCCGGGGTGCCCTGCCCGGAGCCGTACTGCAGGGCCATCGCCCCGCCGTTCTGCGACATCACGCGGTCGATCGCCCCGGTGACGAGCTCGCGCGGCAGGGCGGAGACGAACGGCATGCCGCCGGCCAGGGAGACGACCTCGGGTCGGCTGGCGACGGCGAAGAGGGCTCGGACCTCGGAGGCGCTCAGGCCGGCCGTGCGGTCGGCGTACGAGTCGTACCACGGGTCGAGGTTGGTGCCCTTGTCGGTCATGTGCGTCCCTGTCGGTCAGAGGTGGTGCGGTTCAGGATATGCCCGGAGCGGCCCGGAGACGGCGAGAGG
>NZ_JACYUR010000004.1:0-258000 GCF_014841875.1 Frigoribacterium sp. CFBP 13729
TCGACTCCTGAGAGCCGGTGTCGTTCTCACGACGAGCCATGACGCTACACCATCTGGATCAGTGTTTGCAACCCACTTGGTCCGAGGCCAGCTAGCAGAACCAGCAGCAACTCGAGGACTTGGAGGTCAATGTCATCTGGTGGCCGGTGGAGCTTCGCTCCGCCGCACCTCCGTGGTGACAAGAGGAAACATTACAGGCACACCAGGCACATCGTCCAAACCCTGCCGCATCCCGGGCGTGTCGCAACCTCGATCCCCGGAAAATCAAGGGTCTGGCCCTCGTTCGCCCGCCAGGGCCCGGCACAGGGCGTCCCAGGGCATGGTGACGATCGCGACCGGCCGCCCGGATCGACCCGATCGCTCGGCCGCGCCCAGAGACGAGGCGACTGGGACGGGGGACGACGGACGAGGGGCCGCATCGTCAGCTGAGCGGCAACGCGAGGACGACGAGCAGCGAGAGCCCGGCGACGAAGACCCAGGAACCGAGGCCGACGAGGACGGCGCGACCACCGGTGCGGGCGAGACGCTCGAGCCGGACGCTCGACCCGAGCCCGACGAGTGCCAGGCCGAGAAGGACGGTCTGGACGGTGTCGGCTCCCGTGACCACCGCCTCCGGCAGGTCGACCAGGGTGCGCAGCACGACCGTGGCGAGGAACCCGACCACGAACAGGGGCACCAGGGGAGGCCGGGTGCCGGCGTCGCCTCCTCCGCGGCGGACCACCGCGGACGTGATCGCGACCACGGGGGCGAGCATGACCACCCGTGTGAGCTTGACCACCACGGCGATCGCGAGCGCCGAGGCGCCGGCGGTCTGCGCGGTCGCGACCACCTGGCCGACGTCATGGACGCTGGCGCCGGTCCACGCACCGAACTGCACCGGCGTCAGTCCGAGCGCCGAGCCGAGCGCGGGGAGGACCGCGATCGCCGCGGTGCCGCACAGGGTGACGAGGGCCACCGGTGTCGCGGCGTCCTTGCCGCGGTCGCGGGTCACCGCCGACATCGCGCCGATCGCCGACGCCCCGCAGATCGAGAAGCCGGCCGCGAGCAGGAGGGGCTGGTCACCGGGGAGGCGGGCCCACCTCCCGAGCTGCCAGGTCACCAGGAACGTGGCGACCAGGATCCCGACGACGCTGAGCACCGTCGCCCAGCCGAGCCCGGCCACGTCGACCAGGCTGAGCTTCAGCCCGAGCAGCACGACCCCGATGCGGAGCAGGCGCTTCGCCGACAGGGTCAGCCCGGGTGCGAGCACCCCGTCGAGTGCGGGCCGGAACGCCGGGACCTGGCCGAGGGCGATGCCGAGGACGACGCAGCCGGTCAGGACCGGGACCGCCGGCAGCACCAGGTGCACGAGCCAGGCGACCCCGAGCACCACGGCCGCGAGGCCGACCCCGGGGAGGACCCGTCGCCGCGGAGGCGCGGCGGACGGTGCCGGGGTCGTCACCGACGGTGCCTAGACGCGGTTCTTGGCGGGGTTGATCAGCGAGCCGATGCCCGAGATCGCGACCTCGACGGTCTCGCCCGCGGTGAACGGGCCGATGCCGGCCGGGGTGCCGGTGAGGATGACGTCGCCGGGCAGGAGCGTGAACACGTCGGTCACGTACTCGATCAGCTCGGGGATCTTGTGGATCATCTGCATCGTCGACTCGCGCTGCTTGACCTCGCCGTCGACGCGGGTCTCGATGGTCGCGTCGCTCCAGTCGAACTCGTTCTCGATGTACGGGCCGAGCGGCAGGAACGTGTCGTAGCCCTTGGCCCGGGTCCACTGGCCGTCGGCCGTCTGCACGTCGCGGGCGGTGACGTCGTTCGCGATCGTGTAGCCGAAGACCACGTCCTGGTAGTCCTCGGCCTTGACGCGCTTCGCGATCGAGCCGATAACGATGGCGAGCTCGCCTTCGAAGTCGACCTGCCCGATGTCGGGCGGCAGCTGGATCGAGTCGCCGAAGCCGATGACCGTCGTGTTCGGCTTCAGGAACAGCAGGGGCGCCTCCGGCGGGGTCTGCCCCAGCTCGTCGGCGTGGTCGTGGTAGTTCAGGCCCACGCCCACGACCTTGGAGCGCGGGATCACCGGCGCGAGCAGCTTGGCCGAGCGGAGCGAGACGCGCTCGCCCGTGGTCTCGTAGCCGCTGTACATCGGGTCGCCCGCGAGCACGATCAGCTCGCGCTCGTCGACGATGCCGTAGCGGGGGTCTTCTCCGGGGGTCGCGAACCGTGCGATCTTCATGCGTCGAGCCTCGTCATCCATCCGTGGACGTCGTCGCGACGCCCGTACTGGATGTCGGTGAGCTCTTCGCGCAGCGACATCGTGAGGGGTCCGCCCTCGGCGGCGGGCGAGCCGACGTGGAAGCCCTCGCCCTTGAGCTCGGCGATCGGCACGACCACGGCGGCCGTGCCGCAGGCGAAGACCTCGACGATGTCGCCGTTCTCGACCCCGTCACGCCACTCGTCGAGCGACACCCGGCGTCGCTCGACCCGGTGGCCGCGCGCCTCGGCGAGCTCGAGGATCGAGTCGCGGGTGATGCCCTCGAGGATCGAGTCGCTGTCGGGGGTGACCAGGGTGCCGTCCGCGTAGACGAGCACGACGTTCATGCCGCCGAGCTCTTCGATGTAGGTGCTCTCGGACGAGTCGAGGAACAGCACCTGCTGGCAGCCGTTCTCGTAGGCCTCCTGCTGCGGCAGCAGCGACGAGGCGTAGTTGCCGCCCGTCTTGGCGGCACCCGTGCCGCCCTTGCCCGCGCGGGCGTAGTTCGTGGTGAGCCAGATCGAGACCGGGGCCACGCCTCCGGTGAAGTAGGCGCCTGCAGGGCTCGCGATGACGTGGTAGTCGACCTGCTGGGCCGCCCGCACGCCGAGGAAGCTCTCGCTCGCGATCATGAACGGCCGCAGGTAGAGGCTCGTCTCGGGGGCGCTCGGCACCCACGAGCTGTCGACCTGCACCAGCTGCTTGACGCTCTCGACGAAGTCGTCGGTCGAGAGCTCGGGCAGCGCGAGCCGCCGGGCCGAACGCTGGAGGCGCCTGCCGTTGGCGTCGGGGCGGAAGGACCAGATCGAGCCGTCCGCGTGGCGGTAGGCCTTCATGCCCTCGAAGATCTCTTGTGCGTAGTGCAGCACCGACGCGGCCGGGTCGAGCTGGAGCGGCCCGTACGGGTGCACCCGGGCGGCGTGCCAGCCCTCGTCGAGGGTCCAGCGGATGGAGACCATGTGGTCGGTGAAGTGCTTGCCGAAGCCCGGGTCGCTGAGGATCACCTCGCGCTCGGCGCTGTCACGGACCGACTCGGACGGGGTCAGCTCGAAGCTGAGGCCGAACTCGGCGGTCGTCGCGGTGTCGTCGCCGGTCGTGGCGGTGTCGCCGATCGTGGTGGTGTCGTCGGTCTGGCTCATGATGCGGCCTCCTGGCTGGTGAGGGCGGCGACGCGGTCGGCGATCGCCGTGCCGATCTCGGACGTGCTGCGGCGGGTGCCCGCGAACTGCTGACGCGCGGCGATGTCGGCCTCGACGGCCTCGCGGACCCGCGCCGCCGCCTCCTCCAGGCCCAGGTGGTCGAGCAGGAGCGCGACGGACAGGACCGCGGCGGTCGGGTCGGCCCGCTGCTGGCCGGCGATGTCGGGCGCCGAGCCGTGCACGGGCTCGAACATGCTCGGGAACGCCCCGCTCGGGTTGAGGTTGCCCGAGGCCGCGAGCCCGATGCCGCCGCTGACCGCGCCGGCGAGGTCGGTGAGGATGTCGCCGAACAGGTTGTCCGTGACGATCACGTCGAAGCGGGCCGGGTCGACGACCAGGTGGATGGTCGCCGCGTCGACGTGCTGGTAGTCGACCTCGACGTCGGGGTACTCGGCGGCGACCGCGTCGACGATGCGCTGCCAGAGGCCGCCCGCGAAGACGAGCACGTTGGTCTTGTGCACGAGGGTCAGGCGGCCCCGACGGCTGCGCGCCTTCTCGAAGGCGAAGCGGACCACCCGCTCGACGCCGTGCGCGGTGTTGACGCTCACCTCGTTGGCGATCTCGTGCGGCGTGCCGGCACGGAGGACGCCGCCGTTGCCGACGTACGGCCCCTCGGTGCCCTCGCGGACGACGACGAAGTCGACCTCGCCGGGGTCGGCCAACGGCGACGGGACACCCGGGTACACGGTGGTGGGACGGAGGTTGACGTAGTGGTCGAAGGCGAAGCGGAGCTTCAAGAGCAGGCCGCGCTCGATGATGCCGCCCTTGAGGCGGGGGTCGCGCGGGTCGCCGCCGACGGCACCGAGGAGGATCGCGTCGTGCGACGCGAGGGCCGCCAGGTCGTCGTCGGTGAGGATGTCGCCGGTCTCGAGGTAGCGCGTCGCGCCGAGCTCGAACGGCGTCACCTCGAAGGAGGCGTCGTCGCCTGCCGCGACCTCGAGCACCTTGAGCGCCTCGGCGACGACCTCGGGGCCGATGCCGTCGCCGGGGACGGCGGCGAGGCGGACGGTGCGCGACATGGGACTCCTGGGGTCGGCGAGGCGGGTGACCCTTCACTGTACCTGCGCGGGGAGGGGCGCCGCGCCGCCGGCAGGGGGTCGCGGGCGGCCGTCGGGGACGGGCGTCGCGCCTCCTGGACAGGCCGTCGGGGACGCGCGCCGCGCCTCCTGCGGGTCAGTCGTGCGCGGAGGCCCGGCGGAGGGCCACGAGGGCGACCACGACGGCGAGCACCATCACGCCGGCCCCGACCGCCGCGGTCGCGACGAGCCCGGTGTCGAAGGCGTGCGTCGCGGCGTCGAGGAGCGCCGTGGCGAGCGAGGGCTCGAGGGGCTCCGCAGCGGCCACGGCGCCGCCGAGGGTCTCGCGAGCGGCCGCCGCGGCGTCGGCGGGAACCGTGCCGGGCACCACGAGCGCCCCGCGGTAGATCGCCGTGAGCATGCTGCCGAGCACGGCCGTGCCCAGCACCGCCCCGACCTCGTAGGCGGTCTCGGAGACCGCGGAGGCGGCTCCTGCACGGTCGGCCGGGACCGCGGCGATGATCAGGTCGTTCGAGATCGTCTCGGCCGCTCCCACGCCGAGTCCGACGAGGGCGAAGCTGACGACGAACACCCACACCGGGGCGTCGGCGCCGGACAGCCACACGGCTCCGTAGGCGACGGCCGCGGCGCCCAGGCCGACGGCGACGATGCTGCGCGGCGCGACCCGGCGGACGAGCGGCACGACCGCCAGCCCGGACAGCACCATGACGACGAGGCCGGGCAGCAGGGTGAGCGCCGCGTGCAGCGGCCGCAGGCCCACGACGAGCTGCAGGTGCTGCGTCGTGAAGAAGAGGAAGCCCACCAGGGAGGTGATGGCCAGCAGGTTCACGACGATCGAGCCCGCGAACACCGGGTTCGTGAAGAGCCGCACGTCGAGCAGGGGACGCGGGCGCCGCAGCTGACGACGGACGAACAGCCAGCCCGCCGTGAGGCCGACGACGGCGAGGGCGAGCACGTCGAGGCCGGGGCCGTGCGTCGCGAGCTGCTTGATCGCCGCGACGACCGGCGCCATCGCGAGCAGGGAGAGCAGGACCGACACGAGGTCGAACGGGCCCGGGGCGGGGTCGCGGCTCTCGACGACGAGGATCGGCGCGGCCACGAGCAGGGGCAGCAGCACCGGCACGGCGATGAGGAAGATCGAGCCCCAGGCGAAGTGCTCGAGGAGCACTCCCCCGACGATCGGGCCGAGGGCGGAACCGGCTGCGAAGCCGCTCGCCCAGATCGCGATGGCGAGGCGGCGCTGGTCGCGGTCGGTGAAGGTGCTGCGCAGCAGCGAGAGCGTGGCGGGCATGATCATCGCGCCGAAGAAGCCGAGCACGGCGCGGGCGGCGATCAGCGCCTCGGCGGTGGGGGCGAAGGCGGCGACGACCGAGACCGCGGCGAAGCCGCTGGCCCCGATGAGGAGGAGGCGCCTGCGGCCGAAGCGGTCGCCGAGCGAGCCCATCGCCACGAGCAGGCCGGCGAGGACGAGGGAGTAGACGTCGACGATCCAGAGCTGCGCGGCCGCCGAGGGCTGCAACGCGGTCGAGATCTCGGGGAGCGCGAAGCTGAGCACCGTGTTGTCGACCGAGACGAGGAGGACCGGCAGCATCAGGACGACGAGGGCGGCCCACTGGCGGGCGCCGGCGCGGGCGGGCGCCGGGGCGCGTGTCGTCGTAGGCGTCGTCGGGGCGGGAGTGCGGCAGTCGTCGCGGGTGCTCATGGGTCTCTCGATGGTCGTGGTGGGCGTTCGGGGCGGGCTGTACCGTCTGGACGGTACAGCTTGACCGTCCAGACGGTACAGTAACAGGATGAGCCCGCGTCCGTCAGCCCGAGAGAAGATGCTCGACTCCTTCGAGCACCTCGTCGTCGAGGCCGGCGAGCGGAGTGCCACCTTCGACGCCGTCGCCGCCGCCGCGGACGTCTCGAAGGGCGGGCTCCTCTACCACTTCCCCTCGCGCGAAGCGCTGGTCGACGGGCTCGTCGCCCGCCTCGAGGCGCTGCTCGACGACGACGTCGAACGCATGACCTCGGCTGCCGACGGCGTCGTCGACTACTTCATCCGCACCTCCTCGCGGTCGGCCATCCCCGTGGACGATCCGCTCGACAGGTGCATCACCGCCGTCGCCGGCCTCGGCGCGAGCGGACGCTGGCCGCAGGCCGTCTCCGCGCTCACGGCCATGCAGGACCGCTGGTATCGGGTCGTGCTCGACGAGGTCGGCGACCCCGCGGTCGCCAGCCTCGTGTGCCTCGTCTCGGACGGGCTCTACTTCACGCCCGCGCAGTTCGAGGAGGCGTCGGTCGCGTCGGGTGCTGCCGGTGCTGCAGGTGCGTCGGGCGGATCGGGTGCGTCGGGTGCGTCCGGTGCCGCCGGGGCCGTGCACCGCGGCCGCGCCTCGGTCGATGAGGTCGTCGCGCTGCTGCGCAGCCTCGCACGCTGAGCGGCCGCCGACCGCCCCTTCCGCTGAGCCCTCGCGCCCGCGCGTGTCTGCGTACTCGCAAATGCCGACCTGCGGTGCTGCTGTAGCGGGATATCCGGGTGTTGTGCGGCCTGAGCGGTGCTCACGGTCGGCATTTGCTGCAGCCCTGCGTCCACGATCACCCACGAAGCGCAGAACCCGACCGGTGGGGCTGCTGTGACGGGATATCCAGTTGTTGCGCTGCCCGAACGGCGCTCACGGTCGGCATTTGCTGACGGGGCGGGGGCGGGTCAGGTAGGGAGGCGCGGGCCCGCGGGACCGGTCAGGCGGGGAGGATGCAGGCGGGGCTGCCGAGCGTGAAGACGTCGAGGGGCTCGCCGGGGACGCCCGTCTCGGGGTCGAGCGGCAGCACGGCGACCGTGTCCGAGCCCTGGTTCGCGACGTACAGCACGCCGGGCGTGATCACGAAGTGCCGCGGCCAGGTGCCGCCGCAGGGAGCCTCGCCGACGAGCTCGAGGCGGCCGTCGTCGCCTGGCGCGAGGACGCTGATGCTGTCGCGACCGCGGGTGGCGACGTAGACGCGTCCGCCGTCCACGTCGAGGTGCGAGGGGAAGACCCCGGACGCCGAGGACGAGCCCTCGAAGACCTCGACCGAGTGGTCGACGACCAGCTTCTCGCCGACGCGCCGGAGCACGTGCAGCCGGGCGTCGAGCTCGCCGGCGACGACGAGGCGATCGCCCAGCCACGCGACGTGACGCGGGCCGGCCCCGGCGGGCAGCAGGTGCACGCCGACGATCTCGGGCACGAGGGTGACGGGGTCGACGGCGACCTCGACCAGGCGGTCGGTCCCGAGGTCGCTGACCAGCAGCGTGCCCCACGGGGTGGGCGAGGCCTGGTGGGCGTGCGGGCGCTCCTGGCGCTCCTGCACCGGGCCGTGCCCGACGGGCAGCGCGACGGTGTGCGCCACCCGGCTCGTGAGCGAGGGGTCGCCGGAGAGGACGGAGACCGTGCCGCCGACGTAGTTCGTGACGACGAGCGCCCCGGAGGCGGGGTCGAACAGCACATGGCAGGGCGCGGCCCCGCCCGAGGCGGCGCTCGACGCGGCCACGAGGCGACCGGCGGAGACGGTGTACGACAGGACCCGCCCCTCCGTCGTCTCGGACACGGCGTGCAGAGCGCCCTCGGTCGCGACCAGGAAGGAGGGGTCGTCGGCCTCCACGGTCTGCACCGACTGCCACGGCTGACCCGGCGCGGTGCGCTCGAGCACGGTGATGCCCGCGCCGGAGCCGCCGCTGGAGGCGGTGTACGAGCCGACGTAGAGGCGCTGGGGCGAGCCGACGTCCGCCGCGGGGAACTCCGCCGCAGGGGTCTCGACCACGGACGGGTCGTGCCCGGCCGACGCGTCGAGCCCGGCTCCCGCGTCGGTCACGCCCGGCCCTCGGACGAGGACCCGGCGGCGTCGTTCGCGATGCGCTGGTGGTGCTGGATGACCTCGCCGACGATGAACCCGAGGAACTTCTCGGCGAAGGCCGGATCGAGATGCGATTCCTCGGCGAGCTGGCGGAGGCGCTGGATCTGCACGCGCTCGCGCTCGGGGTCGCTGGCCGGCATGCCCGCCGCCGCCTTGAGGTGCCCCACCGACTGCGTGAACTTGAAGCGCTCGGCGAGCAGGTGCACGAGCGCCGCGTCGATGTTGTCGATGCTCTGACGGATGCTCGAGAGCTCGTCGATCGCCTCGCGGTCGTCGGTCGTGAGGGGGCTGTCCGCCCCGAGGGGACTGTCGAGTGCCATGTCCCGACCCTATCGGGGCGCTGCGACGGCAGGCCGGGACGATCGGCGACGTTCCGTGTCGCAGGGCGGTGCGGACGGACGAAGGAGGCGCGTCCCGCGATCGCGGGACGCGCCTCCTTCGCTGCTGCTGTGCTGCTGTGCTGCTGCGTCAGTCGACGAGGGTCAGCGTGACCTCGACGTTGCCGCGGGTGGCGTTCGAGTACGGGCACACGTGGTGCGCGGCGTCGGCGAGCTCCTGGCGGCGGTCGGCCGGGACGTTCGGCGTGTAGATGTCGAGCTCGACGGCGAGGCCGTAGCCGCCGTCGCCGTTGCCGCCGATGCCGACGCTCGCGCTGACCGAGCTGTCGCTCGTGTCGACGTCGAGCTTCTTGGCGACGCCGTGCATCGCGCTGAGGAAGCAGGCCGCGTAGCCCGCGGCGAAGAGCTGCTCGGGGTTGGTGCCCTCGCCGGAGCCGCCGAGCTCCCTGGGCGGACGGGTGTCGAAGTCGAGGCGGTCGTCCTCGCTGCGGACGTGGCCGTCACGGCCCCCGCCGGTGGCGTGGGCGATGGCGGTGTAAGCGATCTCCAAAGTCATGAGAGCAACAGTCGACCCCTCATCTGGACGGTTGCTGAACAGTCTCCAGACGCTGCATGAGACCATCCCGGACGCCCGGCCACTCGTCGGCGAGGACGGAGTAGACGGCCGTGTCGCGCCACGAGCCGTCGGCCCGCGGCTGCGTGCGGCGGTGGACGCCCTCGAAGGTCGCGCCGAGCCGCGTGATCGCCGCCCGCGACCGCTCGTTCAGGGCGTCGGCCTGGATCTGGACACGCCCGAGACCGTGGTCGAAGAGCGACCCCAGCACGAGCAGCTTCGTCTCGACGTTGACGCCGGTGCCCCACACCTCGGGCGCGTAGGCGGTCCAGCCGACGTGGGCGCTCTCGCAGCGGAGGTCGACGAGGCCGACGGTGGTGGTGCCGACGAGCTCGCCGGGGACCTCGCCGGCCGGGACCGTGCGGCGGACGCCCCAGACGAGCCCCTCGTCCCAGGGCAGGTAGCCGCGCAGGAACTCGGCCCACTCGTCGTAGTCGTCGCGGTACGCCGCCGCGCCGCCGCCCCAGCCCCCGGCGAAGACCTCGGGCCTGCCGACGGCGCGGTGGAGCTCGGGCAGGTCGTCGTGACGGAGCGGGACGACCGTGACGAGACGGCCGACGAGGGGGACGAAGGGCAACGGCCCGAGCGCGGTCATGCGTCGATCCTGGCAGCGGCGGAGCAAGATGTCAGCGTGACCACACCCCGCACCTTCGGCCAGTCGGCCGAGTCGTTCGTCGACCTCCTCTCGCGAGTCCGCCCCGAGCAGTGGGACGCGCCCGGCCTCGGGCGCTGGACCGTCCGCGACCTGGCGGGCCACACCTCCCGGGCTGTGCTCACGGTGTCGACCTACCTCGGCCTGGACGAGCCGAGCGACGTGACCATCCCGTCGGCCGAGGCCTGGTACTCGGCGTACGCCTCGCAGTTCACCGACGCGGACGGCGTGCACGCCCGCGGCGTCGAGGCCGGCCGGTGGCTCGGCGACGACCCGGCCGCCCGGGTCGCCGAGGCGCTCGTCGAGTCGCGCGGCGCCCTCGACCGGGCCCCCTCGAACCGGATCGTGTCGCTCGGAGGCATGGGGATCCCGCTCGGCGAGTACCTGCGGACCCGCGTGTTCGAGCTCGTCGTGCACACCATCGACCTGTCACGCGCGACCGGGCTGGCCCACACGCTGCCGACGGCCGCGGTCGCCGACACCGCGGCGCTCGCCGCCCGGACCGCGACGATGCAGGGGCACGGCGAGGAGGTGCTGCTCGCGCTGACGGGACGCGGCCGCCTCGGGGACGGGTTCAGCGTCGTCTGAGGCGGGCGCGCCCGAGCGCGGGGCGACGGGAGGCGTCCCCGCGGCGGGTCAGGCGAGGAGGTCGTGGCGGACCACGACGGCCTCGCGGCCGGGGCCGACCCCGATCGCCGAGATGCGGGCGCCGCTCATGGCCTCGACGGCCAGGACGTAGTCCTGTGCGGCCTTCGGGAGGTCGCTGAACTCGCGGGCCCCGGTGATGTCCTCGGTCCAGCCGGGGAACTCCTCGTAGATCGGCACGGCGTGGTGGAAGTCGCTCTGCGACACCGGCACCTCGTCGTGACGCACGCCGTCGACGTCGTAGGCGACGCAGACCGGGATCGTCTCGAGGCCCGTGAGCACGTCGAGCTTCGTGAGCACGAAGTCGGTCACGCCGTTGATGCGCGCCGAGTAGCGGGCGATCGGGGCGTCGTACCAGCCGCAGCGACGCGGCCGGCCCGTGGTCGTGCCGAACTCGAAGCCGTTGGCGCGGAGGAACTCGCCGGAGGCGTCGAACAGCTCGGTCGGGAACGGACCTGCCCCGACACGGGTCGTGTACGCCTTGACGATGCCGATGACGCGCTGGATGCGGCCGGGACCGATGCCGGAGCCGGTGGAGGCGCCTCCTGCGGTCGCGGACGACGACGTGACGAACGGGTACGTGCCGTGGTCGACGTCGAGCATGGTCGCCTGGCCGGCCTCGAAGAGGACGGTCTTGTCGGCCTCGAGCGCCTGGTGGATCTCGAGCGCCGTGTCGGCCACCATCGGCTTCAGCCGCTCGGCGTACGAGAGCAGCGACTCGACGATCTCGTCGGCCTCGATCGCGCGGCGGTTGTAGACCTTCACCAGGAGGTGGTTCTTCTGGTCGAGGGCCGCCTCGACCTTCTGGCGCAGGATGCCCTCGTCGAAGATGTCCTGCACGCGGATGCCGACGCGGTTGATCTTGTCGGCGTAGGTCGGGCCGATGCCGCGACCTGTCGTGCCGATCTGGCGCTTGCCGAGGAAGCGCTCGGTCACCTTGTCGAGGGTGCGGTGGTAGTGCGTGATGACGTGCGCGTTCGCGCTGACCTTGAGCTTCGAGACGTCGACGCCGCGCGCGATCAGCGCGTCGAGCTCGTCGAAGAGCACCTCGATGTCGATGACGACGCCGTTGCCGATGACGGGCGTGACGCCGGGCGACAGGATGCCCGAGGGAAGCAGGTGCAGGGCGTACTTCTGGTCGCCGATGACGACCGTGTGGCCGGCGTTGTTGCCGCCGTTGAACTTGACGACGTAGTCGATGCGGCTGCCGAGCAGGTCGGTGGCCTTGCCCTTGCCTTCGTCGCCCCACTGGGCTCCGATGATGACTACTGCGGGCATGGTCGTCTCCTCGCGGTCGGCGATCGCGCCCGGATGAGGCACGCGTGCACCGTGTCAGGTGCACTTGAGTCTACCGACGAGGAGGCGCGGCACGCCCGTCGCGCACCGCTCTAGGAATTCGTTGCGCAATACGACAAACTACCCCCATGAGTCTCGTCGCCGGGGTCGACTCCTCGACCCAGAGTTGCAAGGTCGTGATCCGCGACACCGCCACCGGAGAGCTGGTGCGCCAGGGCACCGCCCGGCACCCGGAGGGCACCGAGGTGCCGCCCGACGCCTGGTGGGACGCCCTCGTCGAGGCGATCGACGCGGCCGGCGGCCTCGACGACGTCGCCGCGATCTCGGTCGCCGGGCAGCAGCACGGGATGGTCGTGCTCGACTCCGACGGCGCGGTCGTGCGCGACGCCCTGCTCTGGAACGACACCCGCAGCGCCGGGGCGGCTCGCGAGCTGACCGCCGAGCTCGGGGCGGAGGAGTGGGCGCGACGGACGGGCTCGGTGCCCGTCGCCTCCTTCACGGCCACCAAGCTGCGCTGGCTGCGCGACGCCGAGCCCGAGGCCGCCGCGCGCGTCGCCGCCGTGGCGCTGCCGCACGACTGGCTGACCTGGCGGCTCCTCGGTCACGGGCCCGCCGCCTCCTCGCCGCTCGGCCCCGACCTCGAGGCGCTCGTCACCGACCGCAGCGACGCCAGCGGCACCTCGTACTGGAGCCCGGGCGACGACGCGTACGACCTGGAGCTGTTCGAGCGGGCGCTCGGGAAGACCGGGCGAGTCGCCGCGGGACGCGACGGAGCCGCTGCTTCGACTGCTGCTTCGGCGCCTGCTGCTGCTCCTGCTCCTGGCGACGTCGTGCTGCCGCGCGTGCTGGGACCGTCGGAGGCGGCGGGCACGACGGTCGCGCACGGGCCGGTCCCCGAGGGGGTCCTCGTCGGGGCGGGCGCCGGCGACAACGCCGGCGCGGCCCTCGGGCTGGACGCCGGGGTGGGCGACCTCGTCATCAGCATCGGCACCAGCGGGACGGCGTTCGCCGTGACCGACGCGCCCGTCCACGACGGGTCGGGCACGGTCGCCGGCTTCGCCGACGCCGCCGGCGGGTTCCTGCCGCTCGTCGCCACCCTCAACGCGGCCCGCGTGCTGTCGTCGATCGGCACGCTGCTCGGCGTCGACCACGACGAGTTCGCGCGGCTGGCGCTCGCCGCGGAGCCCGGCTCCGGCGGGGTCTCGCTCGTGCCGTACTTCGAGGGCGAGCGGACGCCCGACCTGCCCGACGCGACGGCCACCCTCTCGGGGCTGACGCTCGCCTCGACCACCCGCGAGAACCTCGCCCGTGCCGCCGTCGAGGGGATGCTGTCGGCCCTCGCCGACGGCGCCGCCGCCGTGCGCGACCAGGGGGTGGAGGTGCGGCGCGTGCTGCTGATCGGCGGCGCCGCGCTGAACCCGGCCGTGCAGGCCGTCGCCGCCCAGGTGCTCGACGTGCCGGTCACGGTGCCCGCGCCCGGCGAGTACGTCGCGGACGGTGCGGCACGGCAGGCGGCGTGGGCCCTCTCGGGGACGCGACCGGGGTGGGCGGTGTCGACCCGCGCCTCCTCGGAGCCGGACCTCGTGCCCGCGATCGGCCAGCGCTACCGCGCGGCGCAGGCGCTCGGGTCGCTGCCGCGCTGACCTGCACGCCTGCGATCGGCCGAGGGCGGGTCAGCGAGGTCGAGGGCGGGTCAGCGGCGACCCGCCCTCGAGCGAGCTGACCCGCCCTCGACGGACAGGAGGCGAGAGGGTCGGGCGCAGGAGGCGGGACCTAGGATCGGGGACATGCCACCGGAACCGGGACCCACCCGCTCGACGATGACCGAGGACTACCTCAAGGTCATCTGGAAGGCCGAGGAGTGGGCCGCCGAGGGCTCCCCCGGCATCACGACCAACGAGATCGCGGCGACGCTCGGGGTGGGCGCGTCGACGGTGTCGGGCAACCTCCGCAAGCTCGAGCGCGACGGGTTCATCGACTACACGCCGTACCGCAGCATCGCCCTGAGCGAGCGTGGCCGGCACGTCGCCGTCGGCATGGTGCGCCGCCACCGCCTGATCGAGACGTACCTCGTCGAGCGGCTCGGCTACGCGTGGGACGAGGTGCACGACGAGGCCGAGGTGCTCGAGCACGCCGTCAGCGACCGCCTGCTCGAGGCGTTCGACGTCGAGCTGGGGCGCCCCACGGCCGACCCGCACGGTGACCCGATCCCGCAGGCCGACGGCACCGTCGTGCGGCCCGAGGCCCACACCCTGCAGGAGTTCGTCGAGGGCGAGTGCGGCCACGTCGTCCGCGTCTCGGACGACGAGCCCGAGCTGCTGCGCTACCTGGGCTCGCTGCAGCTGCGGGTGGGCGCGCACGTCCGGGTCGCCGAGCGCCGCGACTACGCGGGGTCGCTGCGGGTCGAGCTCGACGACGGCACGGTCGACCTCGCCGGGCCCGCCGCGGTCGCCGTCTGGGCGACGCGCGACGAGCACGGGCACGCGGCGGCCGCCACGGCCTGACACCGGGTCAGGAGGCGCGGGCCGGGTCAGGAGGCGCGGGCCGGGTCGGCGAGGAGGTCGGCGAACGCCAGCTCGGCGGCCCCGATCATCAGCCGGTCGGCGCCGAGCGCGGCCCGCCGCAGCTGCACGCCGTCGCGCGGCCCGGGCAGCGCCTGCGCGGTCACGCGGTCGAGCAGCCGGTCGGGCGCGGCGGCCTGCAGCGACCCGAGGAACCCGCCGAGCACGATCACCGACGGGTTGAAGGCGTTGAGCACGTTGCGGAGCGCCACGGCCACGTAGTCGACCTGGCGCTCGACCTCGCGGCGCACGTCGGCGTCGCCCTCGGCGAGCGCCGTCGCCAGCGCGGCGTCGAGCTCGTCCGCCTGGGCGCGGGACAGGCCGGTGACGGCCAGCAGCTCGGCCTGGCCGACCTCGGTCTCGAGGCAGCCGACGGCGCCGCAGTGGCAGAGCCGCCCGGCCGACTCGACGAGCGTGTGGCCGATCTCGCCCGCGAAGCCGTCGCGGCCGCGGAGGGGGCGGCCGTCGACGACCACTCCCCCGCCGACGCCGCTCGCGCCGCCGTTGAGGAAGACGAGGTCGCTCGCTCCCGCGCCGGCGCCGAAGAGGCCCTCGGCGACGACGGCGGTGCTCGCGTCGTTGGCCGCCCGGGCAGGCAGGCCGGTGGCGTCGGACAGGAGGCGCGCGAACGGCTCGTCGACCCAGCCGAGGTGCGGCGCGAGACGGACGAGGCCGCCGTCCGCGTGCACGAGGCCGGGCACGGCGGCGCCGACGCCGACGACCCGGGCTCCGGGCACCTCGTCGACGAGCTCGCGGACGAGGCGGGCCGCGATCTCCGCCGCCTCGACCGCGGTGGGGACGCCGTCCGTCTCGTGCCGGACCCGGCGCTGCACGACCCCGTCGAGCCCGACGCGGCCGACGGTCACGGCGTCGATCTCGGGGTTGACCGCGAAGGCCACGACGTCGGGCGAGGCGCTGACCACCGGGCTGGGGCGGCCGACCCGGTTCGCCGCGACGGGCTCCGACTCGACGACGAGGCCGCGCTCGACGAGCTCGCCCACGAGGGCGGCGATGGTCGAGCGGTTGAGACCGGTCAGTCGCGTCAGCTCGCTGCGCGAGGTCGGGCCGTCGCCGTGCACGATGCCGAGCACCGAGGAGAGGTTCGACCCACGAGGGCGATCGAGGAGGGGACGGGCGCGACCGGCGGGAGGGGCGCCTCCTGCATCGGGCAGCGCCGTCGCCAGAGCGCCTGTCGTGTCGTTCGCCTCGTCCTGCACCGCGGCCTCCCTGGTCACCAGGGTATCGGGGCGCTCACGCCTGGTGCGGCTCGGCGCCGAGCGGCACCAGCGGCGGCACGTCCGGGCGGGTGACCAGCGTCACGACGGTGCCGGACGCGCTCGACGCGGCCACCGCCTCCGTGATCTCGAGCACGTGCAGGGCGACGTCGCCGGAGGCGCGGTGCGGCTCCCCCGCCGCGACCGCCCTGGCGAGGTCGGCCAGGCCGTACCCGCGACCCGCGTCGCCGTAGCCCGCCGTGGCCGGGACCTCGCGCCAGGTGCGGTCGTCGGCGGTGAGCAGCTCGACGGGGTCGCCGAACATGTTCGCGTCGGGGACGGCGATCGTGCCGAGCGTGCCGTAGAGCTCGGTGATCGGCGCCCGGGAGCCCCACACCTCGAAGCTCACCGTCACGGTCGACGTCGCTCCCGAGGCGTGCCGCAGCAGCGCGCTCGCGTGCGTGTCGACGTCGACCTCGAGCCGCTCGCCGGCGCGGGGGCCGGTGCCGATCGTCCGCCGCCGGGCCGAGCGCGAGACGAGGCCGGACACCGAGACGACCGGCCCGAGCAGGTGCACGAGCGTCGTCAGGTAGTAGGGGCCCATGTCGAACAGCGGGCCGCCCCCTGCCCGGTAGTAGAAGTCGGGCGCGGGGTGCCAGGCCTCGTGCCCGGAGGCCGTCCACGAGACTGCGGCGCCGACGGGGTCGCCGACCACCCCCGAGGCGACGAGCTGGGCTGCGGTCTGCACCCCCGTGCCGAGCACCGTGTCCGGTGCCGAGCCGACCCGCACCCCTGCCGCCCGGGCCGCCTCGAGCACCGCGGCGCCGTCGGCGACCGTGAGCGCGAGCGGCTTCTCGCCGTAGACGTGCTTGCCGGCCGCGATCGCCCGCAGCGCGATCTCCGCGTGCGCGGCCGGGATCGTGAGGTTCAGCACCACGTCGACCCGGTCGTCGGCGAGCAGCTCGTCGACGGTCAGGGCGCGCACGCCGAGACGCTCCGCCACGGAGGCGGCCCTCGCCCGGTCGAGGTCGGCCACGGCCTCGAGGGCGAGACCGGGCAGCCGCTCGAACGAGGCGAAGTACTGCTCGCTGATGACCCCGACGCCGACCACGCCGACGCGCATCGGCGCGGCGGCCGAGCCGCCGGTCGTGCTCTCGCCGGTCGTGCTCGTGCCGGTCGTGCCGCCGCCGGCCACGCCCGCGTCCACGCCGCTCATCGCGAGGCCCACAGCAGGCCGCGCTCGACGAGCGTGCGGACGGTCGGGTGGTCGAGCACGGCCTGCGAGTGCCCCGGGGTGACGACGGCGATGCGGCCGAGGCCCCACTGACGGGTCCAGACGGCGGGCGAGGTCACCGGGCGGGTCCAGGGGTCGCCGGCCCGCGCCTCCTGCGTGGTCGTCGCGAGCACGTCGAGGTAGTCGTCGTGCAGCAGCCAGTACTGCTCGCTCTCGACCTCGAAGTCGTCGAGGCCCTCGGTGACGGGATGCGTCGCCGCCGCCTCGGTGAAGCGGATCACGTGCCGCACGAAGCCGTCCGTCTCGTCGCCGACCCGGTCGGCCGCGGCCTTGCCGGGGTGCGCCGCGAACTGGCCGCCGATCAGGTGCAGGTAGTCGGCGTCGCCGCGGAACGAGTCCGCGATGCCGCCGTGCCAGCCGGCCAGGCCGGTGCCCGCCTCGACGGCCGCGCGGAGCCCCACGGTCTGCGCCCCCTCGATCGTCGACATCGTGACGTTCTGCAGCACGAGGTCGGCGTCGCGCATCACGTCGGCGTCGGCGTAGACCGCCGGGCCGTCGTGCAGGCTGACCTCGAAGCCGGACCGCTCGAGGAACGGCACGAACGAGTCGGTCGTGCCGGTCGGGTCGTGGCCCTCCCAGCCGCCGCGGACGACGAGCGCGCGGCGGGTCACGAGGTCGCCCCTGCCGTGGTCGCCGCAGGTGCCGTGGGGACCGCCTGCAGCGCGGCGCGCACCGAGGTCCACGACTCGAGGCGGGCCCGGACGTCGTCGCGCGCCTCCCGCTCGATCGCTGTCACGAGCGCCCGCTCGAGCAGGTCGTCGATCACGACCCGCTGCCCGCTGCGCGTCGACTCGATCGCTGCCTCGACCATCGCGAGGCTCATCACGTTCTCGTGCACCTCGCCGTGCGGCACGTCGCCGGTGCGGAGCGCCCCGACGAACGCGGCGAGCGAGCCCTCGATCCCGTCGCCGACGGTCGGCAGGGGCGACAGCCGGGGCGACGAGGAGGCGCCCGTCTCGTCCGCGAGGGCGAGCACGGGAGCCTCGTCGCCGTCCCAGAGCGCGGTGCCGGCCGAGCCGCCGACGCGCCACGAGCCGTTCCACGAGGTCTCGGCGCCGGGGCTGCACCAGCTGCCCGAGTAGGCGTAGCGCACCCCGCCCTCGAACTCGAAGACGGCGTTCGCGGCCGCGTCGCCGCGGTACCAGCTCCACGACGGGCTGAACGACTCGCACCAGACCGACACGGGGTCGGCGTCGAGCAGCCAGCGCACCGAGTCGAACGGGTGCACGGCCATGTCGAGCAGCAGGACGTCGTCCATCTGCTCGCGGAAGCCGCCGAAGTGCGGCGCCTTGAAGAACTCGGTCGTGACGACGCCGACCTCCCCGAGCTCGGCGACCTGCTGCTTGAGGGCGACCAGGTGGTCGTCGTAGCGACGCGACTGGCTGACCATGAAGAGCTCGCCCGTCACCTCGGCGGCGGCCGCGAGCGAGAGCCCCTCGGCGACGTCGAGCGCCACCGGCTTCTCGCCGAGGACGGGCAGGCCGGCGAACAGCGACTGCGTCGTCACGGGGTGGTGCGCCACCGGCACCGTCACGTCGACCACCGCGTCGGGCGAGAGGTCGGCGATCAGCGCGCCGAGGTCGGTCGAGACGGGCAGCGACGCGTCTCCGTGGTGCTCGGCACCCGCCCGGGCGGCGTCGAGGTCGAGGTCGACGATGCCGACCAGCTCGACGTCGGCGCTGTCGGCGAGCGCGCGGAGCCAGGCCCGACCCATGCCTCCTGCACCGACCTGGACGACGCGCAGGGCGCCTCCTCGGCTGTCGACGGTGCGGAACGTCATCGCTCGAGGGCCCCTTCGTAGTCGGCCCCCTGGAAGTACTGGCCGGTCTCGTAGCGCAGCAGGGTCGGCGTCTCGCGCTCGCGCTCGGGGCGTGCCCACTCGACGCCGTTCGCGATCACGCGGCGGACGTCGCGGTGGTGGTAGACGGGGAAGTCCTGGTCGCCGGGGCTGAAGAAGAACACCTTGCCGAAGCCACGCCGGTAGGTCATGCCGCTGCGGAACACCTCGCCGCCGGTGAAGCCCGAGATGAAGACCAGCTCGTCGGGGGTCGGCACGTCGAAGTACTCGCCGTACATCTCCTGCTCGGGGATGACGATCGGGTTCGGCACGCCGCGCGTGATCGGGTGCTGCGGGTTGACGGTCCAGACGAGCTCCTGGTCGTGCTCGCTGCGCCAGCGGAGGGTGCAGGTCGTGCCCATCAGCTTCGTGAAGATCTTCGACCAGTGACCGGAGTGCAGCACGATCAGGCCCATGCCTGCGAGCACGTGGCGGTGCACCCGCTCGACGACCTCGTCGCTCACCTCGTCGTGCGCCGCGTGGCCCCACCAGGTGAGCACGTCGGTCTGCTCGAGCGCCTCCTCGCTGAGGCCGTGCTCGGGCATGTCCATCGTCGCGATCGTGATCTGCGCGTCGGGCAGGTTCTCGCCGACGCCCTCGGCGATCGCTCCGTGCATGCCCGTGGGGTAGCGCTCGGCGACGTGCTGCTCGATCTGCTCGTGGCGGTTCTCGCCCCAGACGGTCACGCGGAGGGGGGTGGTGGGGGTGGTCATGGATCTTCTCTCGGCAGGGACGGGTCGGGTCGGATCGGGTCAGGTCAGGGCGCGGTCGCGAGCCAGCGGCTGCCGTCGGCGGCGCTGCGCTCGACGGCGTCGAGCACCCGCTGCACCTGCAGGCCCTCGGCGAAGGAGGGGGTCGGCTGCTCCCCCGCCGCGATCGCCGTGACGAGGTCGCGGGCCTGGTGGCTGAAGGCGTGCTCGTAGCCGAGGCCGTGGCCGGTCGGCCACCAGGAGCCCGTGTACGGGTGCTCGGGCTCGGTCACGAGCACGCGCCGGAAGCCGAGCTGGTCGACCGGGGCGCCCGCGTCGTAGACCTCGAGCTCGTTCATCCGCTCGAGGTCGAAGGCGATCGCGCCGCCCGTGCCGCTGAACTCGAGCCGCAGCGCGTTCTTGCGGCCGGTCGCGACGCGGGTGGCCTCGAAGGTCGCGAGGGCGCCTCCTTCGACCCTGGCCGTGAAGAGGGCCGCGTCGTCGACCGTGACCTGCCCCCGCTCGGAGGAGGCGGTGCCGCCGAGGCCGCGGACCTCGCCGAGCAGGGGGCGCTCGGTCGTGAAGGTGTGCAGCAGACCGCTGACGTCGGTGAGGGCCCGGCCCGTGACGAACTGCACGGCGTCGACGAGGTGGGCCCCGATGTCGCCGAGCGAGCCGGAGCCGGCGACGCTCTTGTCGAGGCGCCAGGTCATCGGGCCCTCGGGGTCGACCAGCCAGTCCTGCAGGTAGAGGGCACGCACCTGGCGCAGCTCGCCGATCGCGCCCCGGGCGACGAGGTCGCGGGCGAAGGTGATCGCGGGCACGCGGCGGTAGCTGAAGCCGACCATCGCGAGGACGCCCCGGGCGGCCGCACGCTCGGCGGCCTCGGCCATCAGCTCGGCCTCGGCGACGGTGTTGGCGAGCGGCTTCTCGCAGAGCACGTGCTTGCCGGCCTCGAGGGCGGCGACCGCGATCTCGACGTGCGTCGCGCCGGGCGAGCAGATGTCGACGAGCTGGACGTCGTCGCTCTCGACCACGCGCCTCCAGTCGGACTCGGCGCGCTGCCAGCCCCAGCGGGCGGCAGCGGCGCGGGTCGCGTCGGCGTCGCGGCCGACGATCGCCGTCATCCTCGGGGCCAGCGGGAGGTCGAAGAACGCGGGCGCCGTGCGCCAGGCCTGCGAGTGGGCGGCGCCCATGAAACCGTGGCCGACCATCGCGACGCCGAGGTCGGGGCGGACGTCGTCGAGCCGGGTCGCAGCGGCGCTGGTCTCGTCGGGGGACATCTGACTCCTTCGTCACGCGTCGCCACGTTCGTTGTGGCCAACAACAAAGTACGGGCGGCGGCGAGGGCACGCAACCTCCCCGCCCGACGACGGGGGACGCGCCGGCGCTGGGCCCGCCCTGGGGAGGAGCAGCGACGACGCCCTTGTGATCGTCGCCCCGAGCGCATATGTTGGAGACGACAACAAACGCTCTCGACGACGAGGACCCCGGACATGACGACCACTCCCACCCGCGACGACAAGTTCTCCTTCGGACTCTGGACGATCGGCTACACGGGCGCCGACCCGTTCGGCGGACCGACCCGCCCCGACCTCGACGTGGTAGAGGCCGTCGAGAACCTCGACCGCCTGGGCGCCTACGGCCTGACCTTCCACGACGACGACCTCTTCGCGTTCGGCTCGACCGACGCGGAGCGCCAGACGCAGATCGACCGCCTCAAGGGCGCCCTCGACGCGACCGGCATCGTCGTGCCGATGGTGACGACCAACCTCTTCAGCGCACCCGTCTTCAAGGACGGCGGCTTCACCTCCAACGACCGCGGCGTCCGCCGCTTCGCGCTCCGCAAGGTGCTCCGCAACATCGACCTGGCCGCCGAGCTCGGCGCGAAGACCTTCGTCATGTGGGGCGGCCGGGAGGGCGCCGAGTACGACTCCGCGAAGGACGTGCAGGCCGCGCTGTCGCGCTACAAGGAGGGCGTCGACATGCTCTCGCAGTACGTGCTCGACAAGGGCTACGACCTGCGCTTCGCGATCGAGCCCAAGCCCAACGAGCCCCGCGGCGACATCCTGCTGCCGACCCTCGGCCACGCGATCGCGTTCATCGAGACGCTCGAGCACCCCGAGATGGCGGGCGTGAACCCCGAGGTCGGCCACGAGCAGATGGCGGGCCTCAACTTCACGGCCGGCATCGCCCAGGCGCTCTACCAGGGCAAGCTGTTCCACATCGACCTCAACGGCCAGCGCGGCATCAAGTACGACCAGGACCTCGTCTTCGGCCACGGCGACCTGCAGAACGCGTTCTCGCTCGTCGACCTGCTCGAGCACGGCTCGCCCCAGGGCGGCCCGACCTACGACGGCCCGCGCCACTTCGACTACAAGCCGTCGCGCACCGAGGACATCTCGGGCGTGTGGGACTCCGCCGCCGCCAACATGCGCATGTACCTGCTGCTCAAGGAGCGCGCGCAGGCGTTCCGTGCCGACCCCGACGTGCAGGAGGCGCTGGCCGCCTCCCAGGTCGCGGAGCTGTCGACGCCGACGCTCGGCGAGGGCGAGGGCTACGAGCAGCTGCTCGCCGACCGCGCCTCGTACGAGGACTACGACGCGGGCCAGCACTTCGGCGGCCACGGGTACGGGTTCGTCCGCCTGCAGCAGCTCGCGCTCGAGCACCTGATGGGCGCTCGGGGCTAGGGCAGACGCGCCAGCCGCGCTCTAACACCCCGTTGTGGACGAAACACCTCGTAAGAGCGGGGTGATCGGTCCACACCGGGGTGTTTCGCTGCGCGGGAGAGCAGGCGGCGACCTGCGCCGGCGGGGTCAGTCGCGGGGGGCGAGGGCTGCTCGGGCGCGGTCGGCGGCCTGGCGCGCGGCAGCCGCGTCGGCGTCGGCACGGCGGCGCTCGCGGGTGAGGAACTTCTCGCGGTCGTCCAGCTCGGCGCTGCGACGCTCGGCGGCGGCGAACTCGTCCCGGAGGCGGCGCAGCTGATCGAGGACGTCGTCCCGGTCGTGAGCCAGCCGGGTCGCGCGCTCGTCGACCTCGG
Source organism: Frigoribacterium sp. CFBP 13729 (assembly GCF_014841875.1). Classification (NCBI taxonomy): domain Bacteria; kingdom Bacillati; phylum Actinomycetota; class Actinomycetes; order Micrococcales; family Microbacteriaceae; genus Frigoribacterium; species Frigoribacterium sp. CFBP 13729. The sequence continues at coordinate 22,525 of NZ_JACYUR010000004.1, forward strand.
CGAGCGCCGCCTCCGCGTCGTCGGCCTCGTGCTCGGCGTCCGCGGCCGCCTCCTCGGCGGCGCGTCGGGCAGCCTCGGCAGCTGCCTGCCGAGCGGCCGCCCGGCCGCGTGTCCGTGACCCGCCACCAGAGGCCGATCCCGTCGCTCCCCCGCCCTCGTCGTCGTGGTCGTCACCGGCGGGGGCAGCGGCCGCGCGCAGCCGCTCCGGGGCGACTCCCTCGGGGGCAGGGCCGGCGACGGCGTCGGTGAGGTCCGCCTCCTCGAGGCCGTCGGCGGCGAGAGCCCGCACGAGGCGGCCGCTGCGCACGGCGGCCGCGGCGGTCGCGTCGGCCACGGCGGCACGGAGGGTCTGGTCGACCTCGGCGAGCGCCGCGGCCGAGAGCGGGTGGCCCGCGTCGGACGCGAGGAGGCGGGCGCGGGCGACGAGACCGGCCAGCGCCTCCTTCCGCTCCCGGGTCAGGGCGGACAGGGCAGAGCGGTCGCCGTCGGTCTGAGCCGTGCGGAACCGGCCGCCGAGGGCCGCGAGGGCGACGAGGTCGTCCGGGGCGTCACGGGCGAGGAGGTCGACGGCCCAGGCGGACGCGGAGGCGCGGCGCAGCGCGCGCACGGATGTCGCCAGGGCGGCGTCGCCGTCGGACTTCGCGTCGCCGGCCAGGGCGTCGCGGGCGGCGGTGAACTGCTGCGGCGGCAGGGCGTAGAGCTGCCGCGCCGCCTCCTCGAGGGTCATCGCCCGACCCTACCGACGCCTCCTCGCCCCTCTCCCCCACCATCACGATCTTGCACACTGGTGTGCAAGATCGTATGATCGGGGTCGTGCACGCCTCGTCTTCCCCCCTCTCCCCCACCCGCGCGCCCCGACGCGACGCCGCCGCGAACCGCGAGGCCCTGATGGCGGCCGCCGTGCGCCTCCTCAACGTCGACCCGGCCGTCCCGCTCGAGGCGATCGCCGCCGAGGCGGGGCTGTCCCGACGCAGCGTCTACGGGCACTTCGCGACCCGGGACGACCTCGTGCGCGAGGTGACCCTGCGCGGTGCCGCCCGCATCGCCGCCGCCGCGGTGCCGGCGCCCTCCGACGACCCGGTCGTCCAGCTCGCCGAGCTCGGCGCGCGCCTGTGGGCCGAGGTCGAGCACGTCCGCGTCATGGCGCAGCTCACCGTGCGCGGGCCGCTGATGCGCGACGTGGGCACGGCGCTCGCGCCGCTGCGCGCGTTCCTGCTCGAGACCGTCCGCCGCGGCGTCGCCGACGGCCGGATGCGCGACGACGTCGACGTCGAGACCCTCGCCCACCTCGTCGAGGGGTCGGCGCTGGCCGTGCTCGACGAGGCGACCGTGCGCGACCTCGACCACGCCGAGGGCCACCGGCTCGTGATGCTCGCCGTGCTCGGCATGGTCGGGCTCGGCTGGCAGGAGGCGGGCGAGCTCGTCCGCAGCACGCCGGCCCTCGCGCTGCGCACCCCGGAGGACCGCTCGTGAGGCTCGAGCTCGACCACGTCGCCGTCGGCGAGGGGCCCGGTGCGCCGCTGCCCGAGCTGACCGTCGTCGCCGACCGCGGCGCGCCCGGGTTCGTCGCCGTCGAGACGGTCGACGCCCCCGTGCTCGCGTCGCTGATCGCCGGCGGGCGCATGGCCCCGACCAGCGGGCAGGTGACCCTCGACGGGAGCGACGACGCAGCCGCGATCCGCGCCTCCTTCGCCCTGGTCGACACCCCGTCGGTGGCCGAGCCCTTCGGCTCGCTCACCGTCGCGCAGGTCGCCCGGGAGGAGCTCGCGCTCGCCGGCCTCCGCAGCGACCGCGCCTCGACCGCCCTGCTGCTCGACGAGATCGGCCTCGCCGAGCACCGCCGCACCCGCCTCCAGGCGCTGTCGACGGAGCTGCGCGTGCGCCTGCTCTGCGAGCTCGCCGTGCTGCGCGAGGGCGTGCGGGGCCTCGTGCTCACCTCGCCCGAGCGGCACGGCGGCGACGTCGCCGCCTGGCTCGCCGTCGTGCACGACCTCGTCGCCCGCGGGGTCACCGTGCTGACGATCACCGGGGCCGCGGCGCTGGCCGCCGTCGAGGCGCTGCCGGTGCCCGACTTCGGACAGCACGGCGAGCACGCCGCCGGAGGAACGGACGCAGACGCAGACGCGGACGCAGACGCGGACGCTGACGACGCGACCGGTCCCGACGACCTGGGCACCACCTCCCTCGACGCCCCCGACGTCGACACCGACACCTACCTCGACACCGACGCCGACACCGACACCCCACCCGACGACAGCGCGGTCGCCCCCACCCGAGAGGACCGCTGACCGTGAAGATCATCGCCATCGTCCGAGCCGAGCTGCAACGGCTGACCTCCACCGGGCTCGCGCGCCTCGCCCTCGTCGCCCTGATGACGGTGCCGTTGCTCTACGGCGGCCTCTACCTGTGGGCGAACCAGGACCCGTACGCGAACCTCGACCAGGTGCCCGCGGCGCTCGTCAACGAGGACCAGGGCTCCGTCGTCGACGGCACCGCGACGAACTACGGCGACCAGGTGACCGACGAGGTCGTCGACGGCGGCGACTTCGACTGGCACACCGTCTCGTCGGCCGAGGCCGCGGCCGGGCTGCGCGACGGCACCTACGACTTCACCTTCACGATCCCGCGCGACTTCAGCGCCGACCTGACCTCGGCCAGCTCGGACGACCCGCAGCGGGCGCGGATCGTCCTCGCGACGAACGACACGAACAGCTACCTGGCGACGACGATCGCGGGGCAGGCCGGCAAGACCATCCGCGCGTCGGTCGCCGAGAAGGTCGGCAAGGAGGCAGCGTCCACCTTGCTCGTCGGCCTCGCCGACATCCGGACGAACCTCGGCAGCGCGGTCGACGGGGCGTCCCAGCTCGTCAGCGGCGCGGACTCCGCCGTGTCGGGCGCCGACCAGCTCGTGGCCGGGGCGGCCGACGCGTCGTCGGGAGCCGACCAGCTCGCGACGGGCGCGACCACCGCGGCGACGGGCGCGCGGTCGCTCGCGAGCGGCACCTCCCAGCTGGCGACCGGCGCGTCGACCCTCTCGACCGGGCTCGACGAGCTGCGCGACCAGACGACCGGCCTGCCCGCCAGCACGCAGCAGCTCGCGGACGGCGCGGCCCAGGTCGCCGACGGCAACCGGCAGCTCGCGACGGCCGTCGGCGACGCGGCGACGGCCAGCCAGGCCGCCGCCGACGCCGCCCCCGAGACGCAGGCGGCGATCGGGCGTCAGCTCGTCGCCCTGTTCGTCTCGCAGGGCCAGACGCAGGAGGAGGCGGTCGCCTCGGCGGCCGAGGTCGCCTCGTACTTCGCCCCCGTCACCGACGGCCTGGCCGACGCGAACACGCAGGTGCAGCAGCTGAACGGCCAGGTCGGGGCGCTCTCGACGGGCGCCGACCAGGTCTCCGCCGGCGCGGCGGCGCTCGCCTCGGCGACCCCGGCCCTCACGAGCGGCATCTCCGACGCGGCCGCCGGGGCCGACACGCTGGCGACGGGAGCGCAGAGCGCTGCCTCGGGCGCCTCCTCGTTGTCGTCGGGCCTCGGCACGCTCGAGACGGGGGCGGCCTCGCTGTCGACCGGGCTCGGCACGCTCAGCACCGGCACGGTCAGCCTGCGCGACGGGCTCGGGACGCTCGACGACGGCGCCGTGCAGCTGCGGGACGGGCTGCAGAGCGGCCTCGGCGAGATCCCCGCGAGCACCGAGCAGAGCCGCGACGACCAGGCCTCCGCGATCAGCGACCCCGTCGGCGTCGACGACCAGCCGCTCACGAGCGCCGGCACCTACGGCGCGGGGCTCGCCCCGTTCTTCATCAGCCTCGCGGCGTGGATCGGCATCTACGCGCTGTTCCTGATCGTGAAGCCCGTGTCGAAGCGGGCGATCACCGCCGTGAAGGCACCCGTGCGGGTGGTCGCGGCCGGCTGGCTGACGCCGGCCCTGCTCGGCGTGCTGCAGATGGTCGCCCTGTTCGCCATCGTGCGCGGGGCGCTCGGCTTCGAGGTGGCGCACACCTGGGGCATGCTCGGGACGATGGGCCTGGCGAGCGTCACCTTCGCGGCGATCATCATGATGCTCAACGTGCTGCTCGGCAGCGTCGGGCAGTTCCTGGGGCTGGTGCTCATGGTCGTGCAGCTGGTCACCGCCGGCGGGACGTTCCCGTGGCAGACGCTGCCCGGACCGCTCGCCGCGCTGCACTTCGTGCTGCCGATGAGCTACGCGACCGACGGGCTGCGTCAGCTGATGTACGGCGGCAGCACCGCGACGGCGTGGACCGACGCGGGCGTTCTCGCCCTCTGGATGCTCGGCGCGCTGCTGGTGTCGCTGCTCGCGACGGCCCGGATGACGCGGCAGCGGACGCTGCGCGACCTGCGGCCGTCGTTGATCGGCTGAGCCACAGGGCCCGGAGCCGCGGGCGCAGGAGGCGCGGCGGGCGCCGTCAGCGCCGGCCCGCCTCCTCGGCCTCGATCGCCGGGGCGGCCGCGGGGTCGGCGTCCGCCAGGAACGTGCCGAGCCGCTCGACCTCGGCGGTCTCGCCGATCGCGGCGGCTCCGCGGCGCAGGGCGAAGAGCGAGCGCAGCACCCCGCGGTTCGGCTCGTGCGACCACGGGACGGGGCCCTGTCCGCGCCAGCCGGCTCCGCGCAGCGCGTCGAGGCCGCGGTGGTAGCCGACCCGCGCGTAGGCGTAGGCCTCGAGGTCGGCGCCCCGCGCGGAGGCCTCGTCGCTGAGCAGGGCCCAGGCGAGCGACGACGTCGGGTGGGCGACGACGACCTCGGCGAGCGAGAGCGTCTCGAGGTCGGCCGTGACGGCAGGGTCGGCGGGCAGGAGGGTCTCGGGCACGCCGAGGAGGTTCGTGGAGGACATGGGTCCATCCTCTCCCGGGTCAGCCGCCGATGAGGCCGCGCTGCGTGGCGGCCTCCACGGCCTCGCGGCGGCCGGAGACGCCGAGCTTGCGGTACACGCTCCGCAGCTGCGTCTTGACCGTGTTCACGGAGACGTGCAGCTCGGCGGCGACGGAGGGCAGGCTGCGCTCCGTGGCGAGCGAGCGCAGCACGACCGCCTCGCGCTCCGAGAGCGAGCTGCCGATGGCGTCGGCGGGCAGGTCGCCGGCGAGCGAGCGGCCGGGGCCGAGCATGTCCTCGGCCCGGGGGTCGCCCGACGCGGTCGCCGCGGCGACGAGCTGCTCGAGGTCGTCGCGGGGCACGGTCAGCAGCACGGTGCGGAGGCCGGTGTGGGCCAAAGCGTCGAGCACCGCCGTGAAGGTCGCGAGCGCCGCGGCCGCACGGTCGAGCCGCAGCTCGGCGACCGCCCTCAGCAGCAGCAGCTGCGACCGGACCCGCTGGTCGGGGACGCCGGCGAGCAGCGCGCCCGAGACGGTGTCGGCGGCACGTCGGGCGTCGGCGCGCAGCAGGTGCGCGGCCCCGCGGCGCAGGACGACCGTGGGGTCGTCGGCCGGCAGGTGCTCCAGCTCCGCCTCGGCCCGGCTCACGCGCCCGACCGCGAGCATCAGGCGCACCCGCGTCGTCGCGAGCAGGTCGCTCGACGCTCCGGCGGTCGGCGAGCGGACGCTCCAGCGCGCCGCCTGGGCGTCGAGGTCGACGAGGTGGCCGGCGACGGCGGTCTGGCCGAGCGAGATCATGGCGGACGCCCGTACGGCGAGGACGATCGGCCAGTGCTCGGACGAGGCCATCAGCGGCTCGACGTCGGGCACGAGCCGAAGGGCCTCGTGGGGGCGGAAGTCCTCGAGCGCGAGCACGGCCCGCGCGAGCGCCACCGGGCCGGCCGTCTCGTCGCCCACCTGGGCGAGCAGGGCGCGGCCGGTCGCGACCTCGCCGATCCAGAGGTGCACGAAGGCGCTGGCGCCGACCGACGACGACCGCTGCGCGGCGTGCTCCGGTCCCGACGCCGCGCCGGACGCCGCGGCGAAGGAGCGCAGCGCCTCCTCGGGCGAGCCGTCGAGCAGCGCCGTCACGCCGAGCTGCTGGTGCACGAAGGAGGCGACGGGCGCCATCTCCTCCCGCTCGGCCGGCGACAGGGCCGCGAGCACGACCTCGGCCCGTGCGGCGGCGGCGCGGGCGCGGGCGACGTCGCCGAGCATCCGTCGCGCCTGGGCCTCGACGGCGAGGAGGAACGCCTGGTCGGGCGCGGGGACGGAGCCGACGCGCTCCTCGACGGCCGAGACGGCGGCCTCGAGGGCCTGCGCGACGCGGGCGTGGTGCATGCTCACCGTCGAGAAGGCGAGGGCGGTCATCGCGAGCACGACGGGGTGCCGGGCCGTGCGCCGGCTCGGCAGCGTCCCGAGCACGCCCACCAGCTCGGCCGCGTGCCGCAGGGTGAACGAGGGCCACGACCGCTGCAGCACGCGCGAGAGGAGGGGCATGTCGAGCAGCGCCGCCGCGGCCCGGGCCGCGATCATCGGCTGCTCCGCCTCGAGCGCCCACTCGACGGCCTCCTGGCGCAGCGTGCGGGCGTCGTCGGGCCGCCGGGCGTCCAGCTCGCTCCGCAGCGCCTCGCGCACCGCCGCGTAGTAGGCGAACTCGCCGTGCGCGCCCGTGCTCTCGGTGCGCCAGGCCCCGAGGCCGTCCTCCGCCGCACGGTCGAGCGCGGCCGCCGCGGCGTCGGCGTCGGGCAGGTCGGCGAGGCGCGCCGCGAGCGCCGTGGGCAGGGAGTCGACGACGGAGGTGCGGAGCACGAACTCCGTGGCGGGCCCGCCGCGGAGGTGACGGGCCAGCGAGGCACGGACGTGGTCGAGCGCGCACGCGGCCAGCGCCTCCTCGAACGACCGGCCGCCGCGGTCGACGAGCAGGGTCCGGTCGGCGTCGACGCGGTCGGCGACGGCGCGCGCGGACGCCACGACGGCCCCGGCGTGGCCGCCCACGGCGGTGTGCAGCGCGACGACGCGCGAGGCGTCCACGGGACGCCGCAGCACGCCGGCCACGACGACCGCGGCCTCCGCAGGCGTGAGGGCCAGGGCGTCGGGCCCGACCACGACGGTGTCGAGGGCGGCGGCGACGTCGCCCCGCTCGAGCCAGCTGCGGGACCGGGTCGCCACGACCGCCCTGACCCGCCCGCCCGAGCCGACGACCGCCTCCAGGTCGGCCCGGGCCGCCGGGTCGTCGAGCAGGTCGAGGTCGTCGAGCACGAGCACGAGGGGCTGGTCGGGGGCGGCGGCGGCCGCGACGAGGGCGGACCGCGAAGGGGCCGGGGCGAGGTCGTCGCCGAGGAGGCGCGCGAGGGCCGACGAGGACCGTCCCGAGGCCCGCAGCGCGAGGCCCACGGCGGCCCAGAAGGCGCGCCGCCGGTCAGCGGCCGGCACGCCGTCGAGCGCCGCGTCGAGGCCGAGCCACAGCACGCGCTCGTGGTCGCGACGGTGGCGGCGCGCCCAGTCGGCCAGCAGCACCGTCTTGCCGCAGCCCGCCGGCCCGCGGAGCACCACGACGGGCGACCCCGAGGCCTCGTCGAGGGCCCTCAGCAGCCGGGGCCGGCTGACCGTCGCGCCCGGCAGCCGCGGCACGCCCGTCGGCGACGCGCCGACCGGCACCGGCGCGGCAGGCGCCGACCCGGCGGACTCCGCCGTCACCGCGCTCGCGGGCACGCCGCTGACGGTGGTCACGCGGCGAAGCGCTCCACGCGTAGCACGCAGCTCAGGTCGGCGGAGTCGACGGCGAGCTGCGCCTCCCACTCGGCGGTCTCGCCCGCGGCGACCGCGTCGAGGTCGACCTGGGTCAGGCCGAGGGTCGCCTGGTCGCCGTCGAGCAGCGACACGTAGATCCGGTAGTGCTGGGCGGCGTCCGTGGGGTTCGCGGCCGTCCCGGTGACCGTGTACGCGCCTCCGTCGAGCTCGCACGCGGTCTGCTGCACGTCCTGCAGGGCTCCCACGAAGTCGGGCGCCGTGCCCGGGTCGTCCTGGATGTCGGTGACGGCGGGCGCCGCGGCGGCCGTGCTCGAGGGCGTGGGCGACGGGCTGGCGTCGCCGTCGCCTCCCCCGGTGCAGCCGGCGAGGGCGACGACGAGCGCGGCGCCCCCGAGCACGGCCACGGCCGAGCGGGTCAGCGCGGAGCGGGAGCCGGCGGAGGAGGTGCGGAGCAGGGCAGGTCGGGTGGTCATGAGTGTCCTCTCGGGCGGGCGGTCGTCGTGCGCACGTCCCGGTCGCGACGCCGGCCCGTGAGGGCCAGGCCGAGGCCGGCGACCAGCAGCACCAGGGCGAGGAGCGCCGGGGCGGCCACCTCGTCGCCGGTGAAGGCCAGCACGCGGTCGTGGGTCGGGACGACGACGGTGTCGTCGTCGCGGGTCGGGTCGGGGGTCGGGTCGGGGCTCGTCACGGGCGGCACCGTGCCGTCGGGGCCGGCGCCCGTGCCGATCGCGGTCGCCGTGTTGGACACCTGGCCGGCTGCCACGTCGGCGGCGGTGACGGTGTACGCGGCGGTCGCGACGACGCTCTGTCCGGGTGCGAGCACGCCGGGCTCGCCGGGCCACGACTCGTACCGTACGTCGCCGAGGCCGGGCATCTCGTCCTCCACGCCGACGCCGACCAGCGTCACCGTGCCGGTGTTGACGACGACGAAGCGGTAGTCGAGCTGCTCGCCGAGGCGTCCGGCGCTGCCGGGCGCGTAGCTGACGGTCTTGGTCAGCTCGACGCCCGAGCGCGGCACCACCGTGACGACGGTCGTGTCCTCGTCGGCGCGCAGGGCGCCTCCCGCGGTCGTCCCGAGGACGGAGGCGGTGTTGCGGACGAGGCCCGCGTCGACGTCGGCCTGGGTCAGCACGTAGTCGGCCGTGGCCGTCACGCCCTGCGCCGGGGCGAGCACGCCCTCGGCGCCGGGCCACGGGCCGAACACGACCTCGCCGAGGCCGGGCAGCTCGTCGGTCAGCGCGAGGCCCGACAGGGTCTCGTCGCCGGTGTTGACGACCTCGAAGCCGAAGCGGACGAGCCCGCCGGCCGCGCCCTCGCCGACGAGGGCGCCGGTCTTGCGCAGCGAGACGCTGGACGAGCCGGGCAGCACGACCCCCGCCTCGGCGACGTCGTCGACGGTCGCGCCGCCGGGCGCCTCGCCCGTGGCGGTCACCTCGGAGGTGACGATCCCTGCGTCGACGTCGCGCTGCGTGAGCACGTACGTGGCGCTCGCGGTCACGCTCTGCCCGGGCTCGAGCACGCCGGGCTCGCCCGGCCACGTGCCGAAGACGATCTGCGAGAGGCCGGGCTGGGCGTCGGACAGCGTCACGCCGCGCAGGGTCACCGAGCCCGCGTTCCGCACGACGTAGCCGAGCTGCAGCACGTCGCCGGCCTTGCCGGTCGCCCCGTCGGCCATGACCTGCGTCTTGGCGACCGTGAGGCCGGCGACGGCGGGCGCGGTGCGCACGGTCGCCTGCGCGGCAGCCCCGACGGCCTCGCCGGTCGGCCGGGTCGAGGAGGCGGTGGCCGTGTTGGTCACGGCGCCCGCGTCGACGTCGGCCTGGGTCAGCGTCGACATGGCGACGGCCGTCACGGACTCGCCCGGGGCGAGCCTGCCCTCGACGGTCGGCCAGGGGCCGAGCACGAGGGGGCTGAGGCCGGGCAGCGGGTCGGCGACCTGCACGCCCGAGAGCGTGACGCCGCCCTCGTTGCGCAGGGTGATCGTCCAGTCGACGACGTCGCCCGCGAGGCCGGAGCCGCGCAGGGCGCCGGCCTTGGCCATGACCAGGGCGGCGTCCGCGACGAGCGGGGTGCGGCCGTCGGCCGAGGCCGAGACGTCGGCCGGGACCCCGGGGCCGCCCGGGCCGCGCACGGGCGTGCCGGTCGCGGTGACGGTCGACGCGATCGCGCCGGCGTCGACGTCGGCCTGCGTCAGCACGTAGCCGGCGGTGGCCGTGACGCTCTGGCCGGGGGCCAGCGAGCCGACCGCGCCCGACCAGGGGCCGACCACGAGGTCGCCGAGACCGGCCTGGCCGTCGGCGAGCCGCACGTCGGTCAGGGTGACCGAGCCGGTGTTCGTGACGGTGAACGTGAAGGGCACGGTGTCGCCGGCGACGCCGGCGGCGCCCTCGGGCAGCGCCTGCGTCTTGGTCACGGCGAGGCGCGGCGCGACGTCGGCGGTCGCGATCGTCGCCGCGTCGCTCGCCACGGTCGCGGCGCCCGTCGGCGGCACGCCGGAGGCGGAGGCCGCGTTCACGACCGAGCCTGCGTCGACGTCGGCCTGGGTCACCGTGTACCGGGCCGTGGCGACGACGGACTCGCCGGGGGCCAGCACACCGGCCTCGTCGGGCCAGCCGTCGGCCGTCCCGCCGGTGTACGTGAACCCGGAGAGCCCGGGCAGCGGGTCGCTCACCACGACGTCGGCCAGCGTTACCGTGCCGGCGTTGACCACGGAGACGCGGTACTCGACCACGTCGCCGACGCGGCCGGTGCCGCCGTCCGCCCACCGCGCCTCCTTGTCGACCGCGAGGGCCGGCGAGGAGGGCAGGACGAGCGGGACGGCGTCGGTCGCCGAGACCGGGGTGGCCGCGGCGTCGTCGCCCACCGCGGTCGCCGTCGCCTCGGTGACGAGCACCCCGGCGTCGACCTCGGCCTGCGTGAGCACGTGCCGGGCGGTGAACGTCGCGGAGGCGCCGGGCGCGAGGACGCGGTCGAAGTCGCCCTGGCCGGTCCACGAGACGAACGAGATGTCGCTGAGGTCCGGCTGCCCGTCGGCGACCGCGACGTCGCGGACGGTGACGTCTCCGGTCGAGGTGACGACCCAGGTGTAGACGACCTCGTCGCCGGCGCGTCCGGTCGCGCCGGGCGCGAGGGCGACCTGCTTGACGAGCCCGAGGCGGGGCCCGTCGGCCGTCAGCGGCACGGTCGTGCGCGCGTCGGCGAGCACGGCGGCTCCCGACGGCGCGGTGCCCGAGACGGTCGCGGCGTTGACGACGCTGCCGCGGTCGACGTCGGCCTGCACGACCGCGTAGGTCGCGGTGCCGGTGACGACCTGGCGGGGCGCGAGCACGCCGACCTCGCCCGGCCAGGGGCCGAGCTCGACGGCGGAGACGCCGTTCAGCCGGTCGTCGACCGCGACGCCCGACACCGTGACGGCGCCGGTGTTCGTGATCGTGAAGGCGAACGAGACGCCGTCGCCGACGCGGCCGGTCGTGCCCGAGGGCCCGGCGGTCAGCGCGCCCGTCTTCGTGAGGGCGAGCGAGGCCGTGCCGTCGAGGCGCACCTCCTGCACCGCGGAGGCGCGGACGGCGGGGCCGCTCGGCGGCGTGCCCACGACGCTGCCGCGCGAGGCCACCACGCCGCGGTCGACGTCGGCCTGCGTGAGCACGTAGCTCGCCGTGGCCGTGACCGTCCGGCCGGGCGCGAGGGTGCCGGCCGCCGCGGGCCAGTCGCCGTACGAGACGACGGAGGCGCGGGCCTGGTCGTCCGAGACGACGACGCCCGAGAGGGTCGCGTCGCCCGTGTTCGTGACGAGGTACTCGTAGCGGACGACGTCGCCGGCCACGCCGGCGGCCCCGGGCTCGAGGGTCGCCGTCTTGACGATCGACACCGCGGGCGCGGTCACGGCCGTCGCCAGGGTCGCGCCGTCGCGGACGACGAGGGGGTCGCCGGCGCCGGCCGGCGGAGCGGCCCGGAGCGTCGCGACGTTCACCAGCGCGCCGGAGTCGACGTCGGCCTGCGTCACGACCCGGTCGACGGTCGCGGCGACGCGCTGGCCCGGGGCGAGCGCGCCGGGGGTGCCCGGCCAGCTCGCCGGGGCGACGACGCCGGAGGGGTCCGCCTCCGTGGCGGCCATGGGGTCGGTCACGACGACGTCGGAGAGCGTCACCGTGCCGGTGTTCGCGACCGCGATCGTGAAGCGGGCGACGTCGCCGACGCGACCGGCGCCTCCGGCGACCCACGACGCCGTCTTGTCGACCGAGGCCGAGGCGGTCCGCGCGAGCTCGACGCCGGCGGCGTCGTCGGACGCGACGACCGAGCCGTCGGGCGTCGTGCCCGTGGTGCGGGCCGACGAGCTCACGGCGCCGGCGTCGACGTCGGTCTGGGTCAGCACGTACCGGGCGGTGGCGGTGACGCTCTCGCCGGGCAGCAGGCGGTTCGTCGGGCTCGGCCAGGGGCCGAAGACGACCGGGGAGGCGGCGGTCAGGGCGTCCGTCAGGGTCACGCCGGTGAGCGTGGCCGTCCCGGTGTTCGTGACGACGTACGAGAACTCGACCGTGTCGCCGGCCACGCCCGCGGCGCCCGTCGCGAGGGCGGCGGTCTTCTCGACGCCGATCGCGGCGGCCGTGGGGGCGGTGGAGGCCGTGGCCGCGCTGCTCGCGGTGAGCGGCGCGCCCGTCGGCGGGCTGGCGAGCACCCGCGCCGCGTTGACGACCGAGCCGCTGTCGGCGTCGGCCTGGGTGACCCGGTAGGTCGCCGTGCCGGTGACGGTCTCGCCCGGCGCGAGGCGCCCGGCGGTCCCGCTCGGCCAGGTCGCGACGGCCACGGGCGAGAGCCCGACGAGGGCGTCGTCGAACACGACGCCGTCGAGGGTGACGGTGCCGGTGTTCGTCGCGGTGAAGGTGTACGTGAGCGCGTCGCCGGGCGCCGTGCCCGTGGCGGGCGCGACGGTCTTCGCGAACGCCAGCGCGGGCTGCGGCGGCACGACGACGGTCTTCTCGTCGCTCGCGGTCACGGTCTGCGCGGGCGCCGACGAGCGACCGGAGGTCGTCGCGACGGACGACACCGAGCCGCGGTCGACGTCGGCCTGGGTCAGCACGTAGACGGCGGTCGCCCGGACGGACTCGCCCGGCGCCAGTGTGCCGGCGGTGCCGCCCGGCCAGGTGCCCGGGGTGATCGTGCCGAGGCCCTGCTGGCCGTCGGCGAGGACGACGCCGGTGAGCGTCGTGTTGCCCTGGTTCGTGACGGTGAACGAGTACTCGACCCGGTCGCCGGCGCGACCGGTCGCGCCCTCGGCGAGCTGCGCCTCCTTCGTCAGGCCCACGACCGGGCCCTGCGGCGCCGCCTGCACGGTGGCCGACGCGGGTCGGCGGACGACCGTCCCGTCGGGCGCGGTGGCGAAGGCCGTGGCCGTGTTCGTGATCGCGCCGCCGGCGTCGAGGTCGCTCTGGCGGATCGTGTAGCCCGCCCGGCCCATGACGCGCTCACCCGGCGCGAGCACGCCGATCGCGCCCGGCCAGCGGTCGAACGTCACGTCGCTGAGGCCCGGCATCTCGTCGACGATGTCGAGCAGGCTGAGCGTGACCGTGCCGGTGTTGCGCACCTGGAACGTGTAGTCGACGCCCTGGCCGACCTGCCCGGTGGTGCCCGCGGCGAGACGGCCCGCCTTGGTGAACGACATCGTCGAGACCTGGTCGACCGCGACGCCGGCCGTCGCGTCGGCCCGGACGGGCACGCCGCCGGGGCCGGTGCCCGTGGCGCGGGAGGCGCTGGTCACGCCGCCCGCGTCGACGTCGGCCTGGGTGAGCAGGTAGGTGGTCGTGGCGGTCACGCTCTGTCCGGGCGCGAGGCGTCCGGCGGTGCCGCCCGGCCAGGAGCCGAAGACGGGAGCGGGGGCGCCGACCTGGTCGTCGGCGAGCTGGACGCCCGTCACGGTCTGGTTGCCGGGGTTGGTGACGACCCAGCTGAGCTGGACGGCGTCGCCGGCGACGCCGCGCGCCCCCGGCGTGAGCGCCTCGGTCTTGGTCAGCGCGAGGGCAGGTCGTCCGGAGCTGGTCGCGAGCGTCGCGGCGTCCGACGCGCGCACGGTCTCGCCGCGTGCCGGCTGGGCCGAGACCGTGGCGCGGTTCGCGACGGAGCCGGCGTCGAGGTCCTGCTGCGTGAGGACGTAGGAGGCGGTGCCCACCGCGGTCTCCCCCGGCGCGAGCACGCCCGCGGCGGCCGGCCAGGTCCAGGCGATCGTGCCGAGGCCCGGCAGCGGGTCGGCCACGTCGACGCCCGAGAGCGTCACGGCGCCGGTGTTGCCGACGCTGAACGTGTAGCGGGCGACGTCGCCGACCGCACCCGCGCCTCCTGAGGCGTCCGTCACCGACTTGTCGAGCGACACGGCGGCGGGCGCGGTCAGCGGCGTCGACGCGGAGGTGCGCGCGGCGACCGCGTCGCCCTGCGGCGAGGTGCCGGAGGCGACGGCCGGCGACGAGAGGCCTCCGGCGTCGACGTCGGCCTGGGTCAGCACGTGGGTGGCCGTCGCGGTGACGCTCTGCCCGGGGGCGAGCGTCCCCGCCGAGGTCGGCCAGGAGCCGACGACGAGGTCGGAGAGCCCGGCCTGCGCGTCGGACAGCACGACGTCGGTCAGCGTCGACGTGCCCGTGTTCGTCACGGTGAACGAGTACGTCACGACGTCGCCGGCCACGCCCGCGGCGCCGGCGGGCAGCACCTGCGTCTTGGCGACCGAGAGCGCGGGCGTCGTCGGGGCGAGCGCGAGGGTGTGCACGCCGGTGCCCGTGACGGGCTCGCCCGAGGGCGGGGTCGCGGTGGCGAGCGCCTGGTTGACGACCGCTCCGGCGTCGGCGTCGCCCTGCGTGACCGTGTACGACGCGGTGGCGCGCACCTGCTCGCCGGGGCCGACCTGGCCCACCGGGCCGGGCCACTCGCCGAAGCGGACGTCGCCGACGCCGGCGAGGGCGTCGCGCACGGTCAGCAGGTTCAGGGTCACGTTGCCGCGGTTGACGACGACGAACTCGTAGTCGATGCGGTCGCCGACCACGCCGCGCGCGCCGTCGGCGAGCGTGCCGGTCTTGGTGACCTCGACGTCGGGTCGCTCGGCGACCTCGGTGAGCGCGTCGGCGGTGCCGGCGACGCGGGCGCCGCTCGGCGGGGTGCCGCGCGTCGTGGCCGTGCTCGACACGCCGCCCGCGTCGACCTCGGCCTGGCTGAGCACGTGGGTCGCGGTCGCGGTGACCGACCGGCCGGGGGCGAGGGTGCCCGCGGTGCCGCCCGGCCAGGGGCCGAACACGGCGTCGGTGACGCGCGCCTGGCCGTCGCGCACGGTGACGCCGGTCAGCGTGACCCCTCCGGTGTTCGTGACGACGTACGAGTACTGCACGACGTCGCCGGCGACGCCGGTGGCGTCGGACGCGAGAGCCTGCGTCTTCTCGATTCGGATCGAGGGCGCGGCCGAGGTGGTGACCACGCTCGCCGAGGCGCGGGCGGTCGGGGAGTCGCCCGAGCCCGGCGGCGGCGTGCCCGACACGGTGGCCGTGTTCAGGGCCGAGCCCGAGTCGACGTCGGCCTGCGTGACGACGCGGTCGGTGGTCGCCGTGACGGCCTCGCCGGGCAGCAGCGTGCCCTCGGCCGTCGGCCAGGTGCCGTACTGCAACGGGGTCGCGTCGGCCAGGGCCTCGACGATCGCGACGCCCGTCAGGGTCGTCGTGCCGGTGTTGCGGGCCGTGATGACGTAGCGCAGCGTGTCGCCGAGCTGCGCGGACTCGACGGCCGAGCCGTCGGTCGCGGTGGCGCGCTTGTCGAGCACGAGGGCGTTCTCGCGGACGCTCGCGACCGAGCCGTCGGCATCGTCGGAGACGGTGGCGGGGGCGCCCGAGGCGCCCGGCGCCGAGCCCGAGACGGTCGCCGTGGAGGCGATGCCCCCGGCGTCGACGTCGGCCTGCGTCAGGCGGGCGGTCGCGGTCGCGGTGATCGACTGGCCCGGCGTCAGGGTGCGGTCGGCGCCCGGCCACGGGCCGAACACGATCTCGGAGATCCCGGGCTGGGCGTCGGTCAGCTGCACGTCGCTGAGGGTCGTGTCGCCGGTGTTGGTGACCGTGTACGAGAAGCGGACCTCGTCCCCGGCGACGCCGCGGGCGCCTCCTTCGAGCAGTTCCTGCTTGTCGAGCGTGATCGACGGCGCCTGGGCGGCCGTCGCGAGCGTGAACGAGCGGGTCGACGTGATCGCGTCGCCGGCGGGCGGGTTCGCGATGGCCGTCGCCGTGTTCTCGACGCGGCCGCGGTCGACGTCGGCCTGGGTCACCCGGTACGACGCGGTGCCCTGGGCCGAGCTGCCGGGCGCGAGCGAGCGGCCCTCGCCGAGGCCCGTGTACGTGATGGTGCCGATGCCGGGCAGCGGGTCGCTGACCTCGATCAGGTAGAGGGTCACGTTGCCGGTGTTGACGACGTCGAAGGCGTAGTCGACGCGGTCGCCGAGGCGACCGGCCGCGCCGCCGGCGAAGGCTCCGGTCTTGTTGAACGAGTAGCCGGGCGCGGCGGCGACGAGCAGGCTGCGCACGTCGGTGGCCTCGACACGGTCGCCCGCAGCGTCGACCGAGCGTGCCGTGACGGAGGCGGTGCTGCGCACGCGTCCAGCGTCGACGTCGGCCTGGGTCAGGGCGTACGAGGCCGTGAAGCGCACCGTCTGCCCGGGCGCGATGCGGCTGTCGCCCGTCCATGGGCCGCCGTCGGCGAGGGCGACGTCGCCGAGGCGGGCCTGGTCGTCGGTCACGACGACGTCGGTCAGGGTCGAGGCGCCCGTGTTCGTCACGTCGAAGGTGAACGAGACGCGGTCGCCGGCGCGGTGCACCGCGGCGTCGGGGTCGGCGAAGAGCTCGGTCTTGACGAGGCCGACCTGCGCGGCGGCGTCGAGCTGGATCGAGGCGCTCGCGACGCCGGTGGGCGTCGTGCCGTCGGGGGCCGACGCGGAGGCGGTGGCCCGGTTGACGAGCAGGCCGTCGTTCGCGTCGACGTCGGCCTGCGTCACCACGTGGCGCCCGGTGCCCTTGACGGACTCCCCCGGCAGCAGCGTGCCGGCGGCCGCGGGCCACGGCCCGAGCTGCACGGTCACGCCCGCCATGTCGTCGGCCACGCCCACGCCGGTCAGCGTGGTGTTGCCCCGGTTGGTCACGAGGAACGACCACACGACCGTCTCGCCGACGTCGGTCTGCTGGCCGTTGGTCGTCGAGGCGTCGAACGCGGCCGTCTTGGCCAGCGCGAGCGCGGGTGCCCGGGTGACGGGCGCCTCCGCTGCGGCGGTCGCCTGGACGGGCCGGCCGTCGGACGCCGTGCCCGAGGCGGTCGCGGCCGAGCCGATGCGGCCCGCGTCGACGTCGGCCTGCGTCAGGCGGTAGGCGCCCGTCGCCGTGGCGCTCTCGCCCGGGCGCAGCGTCACGGTCGTCGAGGTGCCCGAGCCCCAGGTCACCGCCGAGAGGCGGGCCTGCCCGTCGAGGATCGAGATGCCCGAGACGGTCACGTTGCCGGTGTTGGTGACGACGTAGGTGAAGACGGCGCCGTCGTTCGCCGTCGTGGGGCCCGACGCCGGCGGCGTGACGGTCTCGGTCTTGGTCAGCTCGAGGCGGGGCGCGCTCGCGGCCGTGGCCACGGTCGCGGCCGCGGTGGCCGTGACGGTCTGGCTGCCCGGCGCGGGCGAGGTCGCCGTGGCGCGCGCCGTGTTGACGACGCTGCCCGCGTCGACGTCGGCCTGGGTCAGCACGGACTGCGCCGTGGCGGTGGTCCGGGCGCCGGGGGCGAGGGCCCCGGGCTCGCCGGGCCAGGTGACGACGGGCGTCGTGATGCCGGGCAGGGCGTCGGTGATCGCCGCGCCGGACAGCGTCACCGTGCCGGTGTTGACCAGCACGAAGCGCCACTCGACCGTGTCGCCGACCGCACCGGCGCCTCCTGCGGCCACCGCCCCGGTCTTCGTCAGCTGGACGCCCGGCGCCTGCCGGGTCGTGACCTGTCCGTCGGCGTCGGCGCGCACCACGGCGCCGCGCGGCGACGTGCCCACGGCCGTGGCCCGCGAGCCGACCTGGCCGGCGTCGACGTCGGCCTGCACGAGGGTGAAGCTCGAGCTCGCCGTCACCGACTGGCCGGGGGCCAGGGTGCCGGCGGTGCCGCCCGGCCAGGCGCCGTAGACGACGGCCGTGGTGCGGGGCTGCTGGTCGCTGACCGAGACGCCCGTGAGGGTGGTCGTGCCCGTGTTGGTGACGACGTACCCGAGGTCGACGGTGTCGCCCACGTCGCCGGCGGCCGTGCCGCGCAGCGTCTCGGTCTTGGTCAGGCCGACGGCCTGGGTGCCCACGGCCGTGCGCACCGTCTCCGCGTCGGAGGCCGCCGCGGCCGTGCCGGACGGACCGGTCGAGGATGCGGTGGCCGTGTTCGCGACGCTGCCCGCGTCCACGTCGGCCTGGGTCAGCACGTAGGTCGCCGTGGCGCGCACGGTCTGGCCGGGGGCGAGCTGGCCGCTCACCGCGCCGGGCCAGGTGCCGTACGAGATCGCGGAGAGGCCGGGCAGGCGGTCCTCGACGGTGACGCCCGAGACGGTCTGCGTGCCGGTGTTCGTCACGTCGAAGCGGTAGGTGACGCGGCTGCCGACCGAGCCCGAGCCGGCCACGACGGCCGTCTTGTCGAGCGCGATCGCCGGGGCGGAGCCGATCGGCTGCACGGCCGTCGCCTCGGCCGACGTCTGGACGCCCTGCGGCGTCGCGCCGCGCACGGACGCTCGGTTGGCCACGCTGCCGGCGTCGGCGTCGGCCTGGGTCACGACGTAGCGGGCCGTGGCGGTGACGGTCTCGCCCGGGGCGAGGCGGCCGGCGGCGCCCGGCCACGTGTAGGCGAGGGTGCCGAGACCGGCCAGCGGGTCGGCGATGCCGACGCCGGTCAGGGTGACGGTGCCGCGGTTCGTGGCGGAGAAGCGGTACTCGAGCGCGTCGCCGGCGCGGCCGGCCGAGCCGCCCGCGACGGGCGCGACCTGCTTGGTGAGCGCGAGCGCGGGCGACGAGGTGATCGGCACGGTCGCGGCGCCGGAGGCGGTGGTCGTCTGGCCCCCCGGGGCGACCCCGCGGGCCGTCGCCGTGTTCACGACCGCGCCGGCGTCGACGTCGGCCTGCGTCACGGCGGCCGAGGCGCGAGCGACGAGGGTCTGCCCGGGCGCCAGCTGGCCAGGGGTGCCCGGCCAGGTCAGCACGGGCTCGCTGAGGCCGGCGAGCGAGTCGCTCAGCACCACGGAGCCCAGCGTGACCGTGCCCGTGTTCGTCACGCGGATCGTGAAGTCGGCGACGTCGCCGGCGGCGCGGGTCGACCCGGCGCGCAGGGCGCCGCTCTTCGCGACGGCGAGCCCGGCGGTCTGCGGCACGGCGGTCGTGGCCGTCGCGCCCTGGGTCACGAGCGCGTTCTGGGGCGTCCGGCCGGAGGCGGTGGCCGTGTTCACGACGCTGCCCCGGTCGGCGTCCGCCTGCGTCAGGCGGTAGCTGGCCGTGGCGGTGACCGCCTGGCCGGGGGCGAGGGTGCCGGCGGTGCCGCTGGCCCAGGTGCCGTACGAGACGGCCGAGAGACCGGCGAGCGGATCGGTCACGGCGACGCCGCGCAGCGTCACGGCGCCGGTGTTGACGACGCGGAACGAGTAGGTGACGACGTCGCCGGCGGCGCCCGTCGAGCCGGCCGCGGGGGTGCCGGTCTTCGTCAGGCCGAGCGAGCCGGGCGCGCTGATCGGGGCCGTGGCGGAGCCCTGGCCCTGGACGGTGCCGAGCGCCGGGGTCCGGCCGGAGGCGGTGGCCGTGTTCACGACGGAGCCCGCGTCGACGTCCGCCTGCGTCACCGCGTAGGTCGCGGTCGCCGTGACGCGCTGGCCCGGGGCGAGGGTGCCCGCGGTGCCGCTCGGCCACGTGCCGTACGCCGGGGCCGAGAGGCCGGGCAGCGGGTCGGCGACCGACACCGAGGTGAGGGTCTGGTTGCCCGTGTTCGTCGCGGTGAACGTGTAGGTGAGCACGTCGCCCGCGCGGGCCGCGGTGCCCGCGACCGACTTCGTCAGCGCGACCGCGGGGGCCGGGGCGACGGTGACGAGGGCGGACCCGCTCGCGCGCACCGCGCCTCCTGCGGGCGGGGTGCCGGAGGCGGTGGCCGTGTTCGCGACGCTGCCCCGGTCGACGTCGGCCTGGGTCAGCGCGTAGCGCGCGGTCGCCGTCACCTGCTGGCCCGGCGCGAGCGTGCCCGCGGTGCCCGGCCAGGTGCCGTACGTGACGGCCGAGAGCCCGGGCAGCGGGTCGGTCAGGGCGACGCCGGTGAGGCTGACGTTGCCCGAGTTGCGGACGGTGAACGTGTAGTCGACGCGGTCGCCGGCGCGGCCCTGCGCGTCGGCCGCGAGCACGCCCGACTTGGCGACGGAGATGGCGGGCGACGAGGCGACGGGCACGGTCGCGGCGGCGTTCGACGTCGCTCGCTGCCCGTTGGCCGGGGTGCCGGTCGCGGTCGCCGTGTTGACGACGGAGCCCGCGTCGACGTCGGCCTGGGTGAGCGCGTAGCTGGCCGTCGCCGAGACCTGCTGGCCCGGTGCGAGACGGCCGGAGGTGCCGCCCGGCCAGGTGCCGAAGGCCACGCGGTCGGCCACCAGCGGGTCGGCGATCGTGACGGCGTCGAGGGTGGAGGCACCGGTGTTCCGCACGGTGAACGACCAGGTGACGACGTCGCCGACACGGCCGGTCGCGCCCGGGGCGAGCGCGCCCGACTTGGTCAGCGAGACGGTGCTCGCCGCGGCCACGTCGACCGAGGCGGTGGCGGTCTGGCGCACCACGGCGCCGGACGGCGGGGTGCCCTGCACGGTGGCCGTGTTCTGCACCCGGGCGGCGTCGACGTCGGCCTGGGTCAGCGTGTACGACGCGGTCGCCGTGACGGCCTGCCCGGGGGCGAGGGTGCCGGCGGTGCCGCTCGGCCAGGTGCCGTACGTGATCGGGCCGACGCCGGCGACGGCGTCGGTGATCGTCACGCCGCGCAGGGTGACGGAGCCGGTGTTGGCGGCGCTGAAGCTCCAGGTGACGACGTCGCCGGCGCGGCCGGAGGCACCGGCGGCGAGGGCACCGGTCTTCGTCAGCGAGACGGACGAGCCGGTCGAGAGCGGCAGCGTCGCCGCGGCCGCCGACGAGACGGCCGCGCCGCTCGGGGGCGTGCCGGTGCCGGTGGCGCGGTTCACGACCGAGCCGGAGTCGACGTCGCTCTGCCGCACCGTGTAGGTCGCGGTCGCGGTGACCTGCTGGCCGGGGCGCAGGGTGCCGGCGGTGCCGCTCGGCCACGTGCCGTAGCTGAAGGCCGAGAGACCGGTCAGAGGGTCGCTCGCGGCGACTCCCGTGAGGGTCTGGTTGCCCGTGTTCGACAACGTGACGGTGTACGTGACGACGTCGCCGGCGACGCCCGCGGCTCCGGCGGGCAGGGCGGCCCGCTTCGTGGTGGCGAGGGCGGGCGCAGCGGCGACGGCGACGCTGGTCGAGGCCGTGTTCGACGTGACGGCGGCGCCGCTGGGGGACGCCGCGCGGGCGGTGGCCGTGTTCGGCACGGTGCCGCGGTCGACGTCGGCTTGGGTCAGCGTGTACGGGGCGGTGGCCGTGACCTGCTGCCCGGGGGCGAGGCGGCCGGCCGTGCCGCCCGGCCAGGTGCCGTAGGCGATCGTGCCGACGCCCGCGACGCCGTCGGTGATCGTCGCGCCGGCGACGGTCTGGTTGCCGCTGTTGCGCAGCGTGAAGGAGAAGGTCACGACGTCGCCGGCCCGGCCGGTGCTGCCGGCGGGGAGGGCGCCGGTCTTCGTGAGCGCGAGCGCCGGGTTCGCCGGCACGGCGGTGCGGGCGGTCGCGGAGGCGGTGGGCTGCGGGCCGCCGTCGGCGTCGGTGCCGACGACGGAGGCGGTGTTCGAGATCGAGGAGGCGTCGACGACGGCCTGCGTGAGGGCGAAGGTCGCGGTCGCCGTGACCGACTGGCCCTCGCCGAGGGTGCCGGCGGTGCCGCCGGGCCAGGCGCCGTAGGTGAGGCCGGAGAGGCCCGGGAGGCTGGTGTCCGTGATGCTGACGCCCGTGAGGGTGCCGCCGCCGGTGTTCCGGGCGGTGAAGGTGTACGTGACGACGTCGCCGACGGCCCCGGTCGAGCCGGAGGGCAGCGCGCCCGTCTTGGTGAGCGCGATCGCGCTGAGGTGCACGGTCGTCGTGCCGGTGCTGGTCACGGTGACCGCGGAGTTGCCGGCGGCCGTGCCGGTCGCGGTGGCCGAGCTGACCTGGTTCGCCTGCGTCGGCGGCGGGCCGGTGCAGTTGAAGGTGACCACGGCGCCGACCGCCAGGGTCCCGACGGTCCTCCGGCACTCGGGGTTGTCGGGATCGGCCACGACCACGTTCATCAGCGCCACGGAGCCCGTGTTCGAGACGGTGATCTGGAACCGGGTGTTCTCGGTGGCGACCCGGTACTGGTCGCCGATGGTGCCGTCGAGGCTCTTCACCACCGTCAAGGAGGCGGTGGGCACGCTGAGCACGGCGCTGCGCAGCAGGTACGAGTCGCCGCTGGTGCCGATCTGCAGGTTGATCGAGGTGTCGCCCGCCTGGACGCCGGGCAGGGTCGTGGTCGCGGCGTCGACGCTCGCGTTCGTGAAGACCGGCGTGGCCGCCGACCCGGTCTGCGTGTAGCGCGTCGAGCCGTCGGCCCGGCTGATGCCGACGTTGTCCAGGGCCCCTGCGGCGTTGGGGATCTCGGCGTACGCCCCGGCCTGGCGGTTGTAGCGCATGTAGTCGCCGGTGATGCCCCGGTCGCCCTCGAACAGCGTGTAGCCGAAGCGGGCGGCGCCGAGCGACGAGAAGCCCGAGAACGCGACGGTGAGGTCGGGGTCGGAGGCGCCCTCGCGCACGTGGCCCTCGTAGTAGATGACGCTGTGCGGCTCGGAGGCGGTGGTGCCGGGCACGTAGGTGCCGTAGTCGTAGACGACCGTGAGCGACCAGCCGGCGTAGCAGCCCGCCCCGACGGGGGCCCAGATGTCGCCTGCCGAGACGGCGAGCGCGCTGCCGGTGGCGGCGCCCGCGAAGGCGGCCGTCACGTCGGCGCCGGCGCTGTAGTAGAGCGCCGTGCCGGGGGCCGTGGCCGCGGTGTCCTCGAGGACGCCGGTCGCCGGGACGCTGCGCACGGCGGCCGAGCCGACCTTGAGCTTCGCCGCCTGCGTGCGGTAGCCCGACGAGCTGTCGGGACGGGTCGCGAGGGGCGACTGTCCGCTGATGACCTGGTTCTGCGTCAGGGCGCCGCAGCGCAGCGCGTCGGCTCCGGTGCGCCCCGCGAAGACGCCCGTGTTGGCGCTCCAGCTGAGGAACGCCTTCGCGACGGTGGCCCCGGAGGGGATGGTGACGGAGGCGGAGCTCGAGTTGGTCGTGAAGCCCGAGACGGTGTTCGAGGCCTGCATCGAGAAGTAGTCGTTGACGTTGTTGGTGGCGGTCGTGGTGCCCGCGTGCAGGTTCGCGCAGGTGCCGGCGCCCGAGACGACGGCCGTGCCGCAGGCGAGCACCCCGTTGCCCACCTGCAGGAAGTCGCCGTTGACCGTGTCCTGCCAGGACGGGGCGGTGCCGCCGGCTGTACCCCACTGGACGACGGCTGCCTCGGCGCGCTCGGCGGGGTCGACGAGCGACAGGCCGGTCACGGGGACGATCACGGCGAGCACGACGGCGACGACGCGCATCGGCAGCGGCCAGGCGCTGCCGCCCGCGCGGTGGCGCGGCCGGCGGCGGACGTGGCGGGCGGAGCGGTCACGGCGCGTCGGGGCGTCGAGAGTTGCGGGCACGGCTGATCCTCATTTGTCGGTTCGGCGATCGCGCTCGGCGATCATCGGCCCTCCAGCTCGTGATCGGAGCGGATGCCGAGGCGGGGCTGCCGTCCCAGTAGGCGACCCGGTCCCAGTGTGGGCGACACGTGTACCCCGAACAGCCCTGATCGCCCAATTCACCCCGCCTTTCACCTCACCGTGTCCGCACTCCTGGGGACACGCCTGTACCATCCCCCTCGCTCGGGGGCCAGCCCGGCCGCGGCGCGGGGCTGCGGTACCGTGGTGCGCCGCGCGCCCCCTCTCGGAACGGACGTCCATGTCGCCTCGCCCCCGCCCCTTCTCCGGTGCCCTCGACGGTGCGGCCCCCGACGGCCGACGGCCCTCCGTGGCCGTGATCGGCACGCGCGGCTACCCGAGCTACTACGGCGGCTTCGAGACCGCCGTCCGCCGGATCGCGCCGGCCCTCGTGGACGCCGGGTGGGACGTCACGGTCTACGGCAGGCACGGCGCCGTGCGCGAGGACGACCCCGCCCGCGACCCCCGGGTGCGCACGCGCACGACCCGCGGGGTCGAGAGCCGGTCGCTGAGCACCCTGAGCTACGGGCTGACGGCCGTGCTCGACGCCGTCGTGCGCCGACCGGACGCGGTGCTGATGATGAACGTCGCGAACGGGTTCTGGCTGCCGCTGCTCCGGCTCCGCCGCGTGCCCGTGATCATCAACGTCGACGGCATCGAGTGGGAGCGGGCCAAGTGGGGCCGGGCGGCCAAGACCGTGTTCAAGCTCGGGGCCCGCGCCTCCGCGCGCTTCGCCGACGCGCTCGTCTGCGACGCCGTCGAGATCGTCCGGCGCTGGCGCGACGAGTTCGGCGTCGAGGGCACCTTCATCCCCTACGGCGGCGACCCCGTGCGCGAGCTGCCCGTCGAGCCCGGGCTGACGCACGGCGGCTACGCCCTGGTCGTCGCCCGCTTCGTGCCCGAGAACTCGATCGTGGAGTTCGTCGAGGCCGCGCGGCGCATCGCCGTCGACCACGACGTCGTGATCGTGGGCTCGACCGGCTACGGCGGCGAGCTCGACGACCTGGTCCGCGACCTCGCCGCCGACCACGACCGGGTCCGCTGGCTCGGCCACGTCAGCGACGACGACCGCCTGTTCGCGCTCTGGCAGCACGCCGGCGCGTACTTCCACGGCCACAGCGTAGGCGGCACCAACCCTGCGCTCGTGCAGGCCATGTTCACGGGCGCCCCGGTGATCGCCCGCGACACGGTCTACAACCGCGAGGTGCTCGCCGACGCGGGCGTGTTCGTCCCGCCCGAGCCGGCGGCGATCGCGGAGGCGGTCGTCGCCCTGCTCGACGACCCCGCCGAGCAGCGGCGGCTGCGCGAGGCGGCGGCGGCGCGGGCCGAGGCCGCCTACACCTGGCAGTCGGTCTGCGACGCCTACGAGGCGGAGCTCAGGCGGTCGCTGCGCCGCTGACGACCGTCCTCCGTCGCGGCTGCGGGTCCCGGCGATATCTACGCTTGACGTACATGTGAGAAATGTTAGATTGTGACAGCACTCACCCTGCGTCGGACGACCGCCGTCTCCGGCTCGTCGCCCCGAAGCGAGGATCACCCATGGAGTTCTCCGACTACGTCCGCATCGTCAGGAAGGGCTGGTCGTTCGTCGCGGGCGGGGTCGCCGTCGGCCTCGCCGCGGGCGTGCTGGCCCTCCTGCTCCTGCCGGCCTCCTGGGTCTCGACGACCCAGGTCTTCGTGTCCGTGCAGGGCGTCGACCAGTCGAGCGCGCAGGACATCGTGCAGGGCAGCAGCGCGGCACAGCAGAAGGTGACGTCGTACCTCTCCGTCGCGACGAGCGCCCGCGTGCTCCAGCCCGTGATCGACGAGCTCGACCTCGACACGACCGTGGCCGAGCTGGCGAAGCGCGTCACCGCCACCTCGCCGGCCAACACGGTCATCGTCGTGATCTCGGCGAGCGACGACGACCCCGCGGTCGCCCGCAGCATCGCGTCCGCGGTCGGGTCGAGCTTCACGACGGTCGTCGCCGACGAGCTCGAGCTGCCCGTCGGCGGCGGGCCCACGCCCGTCCGGGTCGAGACGATCGAGCCCGCGTCCTCCCCCCTCGCTCCGGCGAGCCCGCGGCTCGCGACCACGCTCGGCCTGTGCCTGCTCGGCGGGCTCGTCGTCGGACTGAGCGGGGCCGCCCTGCGGTCCCTGCTCGACACCAAGGTCCGCGGCTTCTCCGACGTGCAGCAGGTGACCGACGCGGCCGTCATCGGCGCGGTCGGCTACGACGTGACCGTCCGGTCACGCCCGCTCTTCGTGCACACCGATCCCCGCAGCCCGCGAGCCGAGGCCTTCCGCGGCCTGAGGACCGCCCTGCAGTTCCTCGACGTCGACACGCGGGGGCGCAGCATGGTGCTCACCTCCGCGCTGCCCGCCGAGGGCAAGTCGACGACGAGCGCGAACCTCGCCATCGCCCTCGCCGAGACGGGCGCGAGCGTGGTCGTCGTCGACGGCGACCTCCGGCGCCCGCGGCTCGCCGAGCTGATGGGCCTCGACGGGACGGTGGGCCTCACCGACGTCCTCATCGGCCGTGCCGAGCTCGACGACGTGCTGCAGCCCTGGGGGCGTGGCCGCCTCACGGTGCTGGCCGCCGGCACGACGCCGCCGAACCCGAGCGAGCTGCTCGGGTCGCGAGCGATGGCCGCCCTCGTCGACGAGCTGAGCTCGACCTTCGACCACGTCATCATCGACGCCCCGCCCCTCCTCCCCGTCACCGACGCCGCCGTCATCAGCACGATGACGTCGGGCTCGATCCTCGTGGTCGGCGCGGGCCGCGCGACGCGGGGACAGCTCACCCAGGCGCTCGGGCTGCTCGACCGGGTCGGCAGCCGGGTCCTCGGCGTCGTCATGACCATGGTCCCCACCAAGGGCGCGGACGCCTACGGCTACACGACCTACGACTCCTACTACGGGGACTCCCCCGCCCTCACGGTCGCGGCCGCCTCGGTGGACGGCACCCCGGGGACGGGCCGCCGCGACGTCTCGCGCGCCGTCAGGTCCACGACCGGGGCCACCGGGCCGGTGGCGCCGTGACGACCGCGCCCGTCGCCGTCGTGGTGCTCTGCACCGGCAACATCTGCCGCTCGCCGCTCGCCGAGGTGCTGCTCCGCGACCGGCTCGCCGGGCTGCCCGTCGTCGTGTCGAGCGGCGGAACCCGTGCCGTCGTCGGCGAGCCGATGGCCCCGACGATCGCCGCGAGCGTGTCCGCACGCGGGCTCGACCCGTCGCACGACGCCGCGCAGGTGACCGGCGAGCAGCTGGCGGCCGCCGACCTCGTGCTCGGCCTCGCCCGCGAGCACCGCCGGGCGGCCATCGAGCTGCGCCCGCGCGTCGTCCGGCGGGCGATGACGCTGCTCGAGCTCGTCCGCGTCGTCGAGCAGCACGGCGCCGGCCTCGCGTCCGAGGCACGGGGAGCCGCGCCCGACGTCGAGGGCAGGCTGCGGGAGGCCGTCCGCCTCGCGGTGGCCGAGCGCGGCTCGACGCTGCCCCCGGCCTCGCCCGAGCTCGACGACGTGCCCGACCCCTGGGGCCGCGACGAGCGTGCGTACGCCGCCGCGGTGACGCAGATCGTGCACGCGGTCGACGTCGTCGCGCACTGGCTGCGCGAGTCGGCGGGCACGCGGTGACCGGCCCGGTGCGCGTGCTCCAGTACCGGGTGCACGACCCGTCCTACCCGCGCAACCGCCGCCTCCGCGAGCACCTCCGCGCCGAGGGGTGCGAGGTGACCGTGCTGACGGCGAGCCGTCGCGGCCCGCGCGCGCTGCGCCTCCTGCGCGACCTGGCGACGCTCGTCCGCGAGTCCCTGCGCCACGACGTGGTCGTGCTCAGCGAGCTGCGCCTGGCGCACGCGCCGTACGTCGGGCTCGTCGGGCGGCTGACCCGCTCCACGGTCGTGGTCGACGGGTTCGTCGGCCTGCACGAGACCGAGGTCGGTGACTGGGGCCGGGTCCGGCCCGGGTCGCTGCGCGCCCGCCTCCTCCGCCTCCAGGACGACCTCGCCCTCCGTGCCGCCCACGTCTGGCTCGTCGACACCGAGGTCCGGGCCCGCCGGGCCGTCACGAGCAGGGCGGCCGCCGGGACGCGCGTCGTGTCGCTGCCCGTCGGCGCGCCCGAGTGGGCCGTCCCCACCCCGCCGCGTGCGCCGGGCGACACCCTCGAGGTGCTCTGGTACGGCAACTACATCCCCCTGCACGGGCTCGACGTCGTCGTGGCGGCCCTGGCGCTGACGCAGGGCCGGCGCGACGTCCGCCTCACCCTCGTGGGCGACGGCGGCACCCGCGACGCCACGGAACGCGCCGTGCGGCTCCTCGGGATCGAGCACCTCTGCCGCTTCGTCGACCCGGTCCCGGAGGCGGCGCTCGCCGGGCTGATCTCGGCGGCCGACGTCGTCCTCGGCATCTTCGGCTCGTCCGAGAAGGCACGCTCGGTGATCGCGAACAAGGTCTGGCAGGGCCTCGCCTCGGGGCGCGTCGTCGTCACCGCCGACTCGCCGGCGCTCGTCGAGATCGCCCCGGCCGCCGGGGCCCTGCTCGTCACGACGGAGCCGGGGTCGGCCGCGTCGGTGGCCGACGCGCTCTGCGCCGTTGACCCGGCGGCCGCCTCCCGGGCCGTGCCCGACGTCGACGAGCGGCTGGCCGCCGTCGTCCGGCGCGGCTGGGACTCCCTCGCGATCGTCGCGACCCGATGAGGCGCGCCGCGGCCCAGGCCCGCCATCTCGCCCTCTTCGTCCTCGCGCCGCTCGTGGCCTCCGTCGCGCCCGTGCTCGTGATCCCGGCCGTGACGACCACGGCGGGAGCGTCCGGCTGGGCCGCCGTCGCGGTCGCCCTCGCCGTCGGGGGCGCCGGGCACGTCGTCGCCGAGCTCGGCTGGTCGCTCGACCAGGTGCAGGCCGTCGCTCGAGCCGACGACGACGGACGACGTGCGCTCTGGCACGCGGGCCAGGCCGCGAAGCTGGCGGCCGCGGCCGTCGTCGCGCCGGTCTGCGCCGTGGCCGCCGGCCTCGTCGTCGCCGACCACGCCCTGGCCGCCGCCCTGGTCGCCGCCGGCACGGTGCTGACCGGCGCCGCGTCGCCCGCCTGGTACTTCGTCGGCGTCGGGCGCCCGGGCGCCGCACTCGTCTCGGACGCCCTGCCCCGCGTGCTGCTGCTCCTCGCCGCTGCCGCCGCGATGAGCGCCGGAGCCGACCTCGTCGTCTACGGCCTGGTCCTCCTGGCCGTGCCCGTGGCGAGCGTCGCGATCGCCGCCGCCGTGGGCAGCCTCCCGCTGCTCCCGTCCGGCGCTGCCCTGCGCGGCGTGCCGAGCCTCGTCCGCTCCCGGGGCACGATCCTCCGCGGCCGGGCGATCAGCACGGTCTACACGATGCTCCCGGCGGCCGTGCTGGGCCTCGTCGCCCCGGCGTCGGTGGCCGTGTTCTCGGGCGCCGACCGCCCCATGCGCATGGGCTTCGCGGTGCTCGGCGCGCTGCCCGCACGGCTGCAGAACTGGCTCGGCTCGTCGCCGGAGCACGACAGGGCGCGCCGGATCGCCGTGTCGATCGCCCTCACCACGGCGACGGGGGCCGTCGCCGCCGTCTGCTTCGTGCTCGCGATGCCCGTCGTCGCGCCCGTGCTGTTCAGCGGCACGGTCGATCTCGACCCGCACCTCCTCGTCTCCGTCGCCGTGCTGCTGCTCGTCATGTCCGTGTCGCGGGGCGCGGCCCTCGGCCTCGTCTCCGTCGGCGAGGCGCCGCGCATCACGACGGCCGTCACGGCCGCCGCCGTCGTGGGCCTGCCCGCGCTGGCCCTCGGCGGGCTCGTCGGCGGAGCCGTCGGGGCGGTCTCCGCTCTCGTGCTCGCCGAGGCGGTCGGGGTCGCCGTGCAGGGTGCCTCCCTGGTCGCCACGCTCCGGATCGTCTCGGTGCAGGGGGCGGCCTCGTGATGCTCGCCGCCCTCGCGGGCGTCCTCGCGGTGCCCGCCTTCTTCGTGCTCGCGGCCGTCGTCCGCGGCGACGCGCTCCGGGGCGCGGTCGTCGCGCTCGTGCTCGGCCTGCACTGCTTCGCGTGGTCCCCGCTCGTGCCGCAGGCCGTGTGCGACGCGGTCGTCGTCGCGAGCCTCGTCCTGCTGCTCTTCACGGCGGCGTCGCCGCGACCGCCCGGCGGCCTGCGCGTCGCCGCCGGCCCGGTGCTGCTGGTCGCCGTGTTCGTCGGCGCGTCGGTCACCACGTTCGTCGCCTACCCGCCCGGGCTCGGCCTCGTGCTGCGCACGACCCTGCTCGCGGGGCTCGTCGTGGTCGTGCTGGCGCAGGCCGGATCCGCCGACCGCCGTCGACTGGTCGACGGCGTCGTCGTCGTCGCCGTGCTCCAGGGGCTCGCCGGCCTGGTCGAGGTCGTGCGCGGCCAGCCCCTGCTCTGGGGCTACAAGGTCTACGCCACCGGACGCGGCCTGTGGAACGAGAACCACCTCCTCGGCGGCGACGCCGTCCGGGTGCAGGGGACGATGTCGCACGCGCTGCCGTACAGCACCCTGCTCATGGTGGGCCTCGTGCTGCTGCTCACCACCTGGCGCCGACGCGCGCCCGGCCCCCGGTGGTCGGCGCTCGTCCTGCTGGGCACCTGCCTCGTGCTGGCCGGCTCGCGGAGCGCCGTCGTCGCTGCCGTGATCGCGCTCGCCTACCTGCTCGTGAGCTCGCGCCGATCGGCGACGTGGCAGCGCGGGTCGATCCTCGCGGCCGCGGCGGTCGCCGTCGTGCTCGTGTCGTGGACGGAGATCGCGCAGCGGGCCGACGAGCTGCTGTCCTCCGGCTCGTTCCTCAACCGGGCCGGGCACTTCCCCGCCGTTCCCCGACTGGTCGGCCGCCCCGTGCTCGAGGCCTTCTTCGGCAGCGGCGAGGGCAGCGAGGGTCAGCTGTTCGCCCAGGGCTACTTCTTCGGCACGGGCTTCAACGTGGTCGACAACCAGCTGCTGTCGTCGCTCGCCACGCAGGGCGTCCTCGGGGCGGGCCTCGTCGTCGCCGCCCTCGTGGTCTCGGCGATCCGGGGCGGCCGCGACGTCCGCGCGTGCCTCGTCGTCTTCACCTCGGGGCTGATGACCTGCGACGCGTTCAAGATGACCACGATGGTGCTGCTGCTGGCCGTCGTCGTCTGCCTGTCCGACCGACGCTGGGGCGCAGAGCCTGGTGAGGAGGCGGACCGGGCGGACGCTCCCCGCGAGGCCGAGGAGGCGGATGAGGCCGACCAGGCCGACCAGGCCGACGAGGCGAACGATCCGTCCGAGGCCGACAAGGTGGACAGCCGCCCACGCACCGGACGACGAGCCGCCTCACGAGCCTGACCCGCGCCGCACTGCGTCGCGCCGCACGGTGCCGCGCCGCACGGTGCGGCGCGAGGAGACTGCCTCAGCGGGCGAGCGCACCCTCCCGCAGGTGCAGCCTGACGAGGCCGCCGAGCGATCGTGACATCTGCTCGGTGAGGTGCTGCGCGTCCGACCGGACGAGCAGGGGCCCCGCGGTGACGGGCACGAGCCCTCCCGTCGACGTGAACCACGGCTCGACGTCGACCCGGACGGCGTCGACTCCTGCGGCGCGCGCGTCGGCGACCCCGGCGGCCTCGGCCCGCGCCGCCGCCTCGGATCGGGGCTCCACCTCGGTCGTGCACAGCGCCGCGCGCGTCGCCCTCGTGGCGCAGGCCGCCGGCGAGGCGCCCCGAGGGGGTGCTCCGAGCAGCACGACGCGAGCACCGCCGCCGGCACGGGACAGCCGCTCGACGCCCGACGTCGTGCCGCGCCGCCACTCGGCTGCCGCCTCCGCCCCCGTCGCGCCGCTGAGGAGCCGATCGACCCCGGCGGCGCTCGACGAGGTGACGACGAGATCGGGCGCGGTGCGCTCGACGAAGTCCACGAGGTGCGACCGGCTCTCGGAGCACGCGTCGGCGAAGGCGGTGCCGCCGTCGCCCCCGTGGAACCGGGCCTCGATCGTCGAGCAGCTCCCGACGCCGAGTCCGAGCACGCGCCAGTCAGGGCCGAGGGCCTCGACGACCGCGGGCATCCAGCTGAGGGCGATCGAGTCGCCGACGACGACGGCCACGCGCTCGGCCGAGGCAGGCCCGGTGACGCAGGGCTCGAACGACGCGGGGTCGGTCCCGACGTCGTAGCGGCACCCCTCCGGGCCGATCTGCGGCGCGGAGGCCGACGAGAACGCACCCTCGAGCACGGCCGTCGGCACGTCTCCCGCACCGGCAACGGCGCCGTCGAGGGCGGCCCGGAGCGACGATGTCGACCACGAGGCCGGGTCGCCGACCACGCGGCCCGAGGCGCCGGGGGCGGCCGGGCCGCCCGGGGTGCCCGAGGTTCCCGGCGAGGCGACCGCGCGGACGGCGGCCGGGTCGATCAGCCACGCCGGCCCCCGCAGCTGTGCCGCCGAGGCACCGACCACGACGGTCCCCACGACGACGGCGAGCGCGACCTGGGCGACGGGCCCTCGTGCGCCGCGCCTCCTCGGTGCCGTCGTCGGCGAGCCCGCACGGACGGGGGCAGGTCCGACCGCCGAGGAGGGGACCGCAGCCGTGTCGCGCACGGACGAGCTGCCGCCCGTCGGGTCCGCAGCCCCGCGCAGCCAGCCGGACCGTTGCACGCGCTGCTCGACGAGCCGGTAGGAGGCGGTGGTCAGCAGCACGGTCAGCGCGAGCTGGGCCACGACCCACCCGGGGCCGTCGAGCCCGAGGGAGGCGGCGAACACGATGACGGGGAAGTGCCAGAGGTAGAGGGAGTACGAGCGCCGGCCGACCCACCGGGCGGGCCGGGAGACGAGGACCGACTCGACCGGGCCCAGCGTCCCCGAGCCCGCGGTGACGACGAGCACGGTCCCGATCACGGGCAGGAGGGCCCACGGCCACGGGAACGCCGCGGCCGGGCCGGCGAGGGCCCACCCGACGGCGAGGGCCGAGCCGACGATCGTGAGCTGCCCGGCCAGGGTCAGCACCCGGCGGGCCGCCCGGGGCAGACGGCGCGCCCCGGGGGCGGCGAGCGCGGCGAGGCCGCCCGCCGCGAGCTCCCAGGTGCGTCCGACCGAGTCGAAGTACGCCGCGGCGGGCGCGACGCCCGTGCGCCACGCGCACCAGGCGACCGACACCAGGAGGACGACCCCGAACACGGCACCGAGCAGCGCCGGGGTCGCTCCGGGCCGCCGCAGGAGGCGGACGACGACGGCGACGGCGATGACGAGCAGGGGCCAGACGAGGTAGAACTGCTCCTCGACGGCGAGCGACCAGAAGTGCTGCAGGGGCGACACGGCCCCGTCGGAGGCGAGGTAGTCCGTGCCCAGCGCCACGAGGTGCCAGTTCTCGACGAACGCCGCCGACGCGAGGGCGTCCAGGACGGTGGCCCAGGCCCGCGGCGCGAGCCACAGCGCCCAGGCCGCGACGACGACGGCGACGAGCACGACGCCGGCGGCCGGCAGGATCCGCCGGGCGCGACGGGCGTAGAACGCCGTCAGGGAGACGGTCCCCGTCGCGTCGAGCTCGGCGAGCAGCACCGAGGTGATGACGAAGCCGGAGACGACGAAGAACACGTCGACACCCACGAACCCGCCGGACGGCCAGCCGACGAGGTGCTCGGCCACGACCACGAGCACGGCGAGCGCCCGGAGCCCCTCGACGTCGGGTCGGAACGAGGAGCGGGAGCTGGTCGTCATGGGGGCCTTCGGGTCGGGAGGTCGTCGCCCGGCTCGAGGGACCGTCAGCGCCGGCCCTGACCGCCGACGTCGTACCGGAATCCTACCTGTGGAACTCATATTGCACCAGGTTGGACCGGAGGGTATAAATGCCTGATGCCTCGCAGCCGCAGAACGGTCGGTCCACTCACTCGTCGCCCCGAGCTCGAAGGGCTCCGAGGGTGGCTCGCCGCCGTGATCGTGCTCTACCACCTGACCTTCGTCCCGGTCGGCGGGGTCATCGGGGTCGACGTCTTCTTCGCG
Organism: Frigoribacterium sp. CFBP 13729; assembly: GCF_014841875.1. NCBI lineage: Bacteria > Bacillati > Actinomycetota > Actinomycetes > Micrococcales > Microbacteriaceae > Frigoribacterium > Frigoribacterium sp. CFBP 13729. The sequence goes on from NZ_JACYUR010000004.1 coordinate 55,949, forward strand.
CTGTCGGGCTACCTCATCACCCGCCTCCTGCTCGACGAGCACGACCGCACCGGCCTCGTCGACCTGGGGGCCTTCTACGTCCGCCGCGCCCGCCGACTGCTGCCGGTCGCCGGGGCCGTCCTCGGGGCGACGGTCGCCGCCTCCTTCGCCGTCTGGTCGACGCCGCGGGCCCTCGACGTGCTGCTCGACGCGGTCACCTCCGCGACCTTCAGCGCCAACTGGCACCTCATCGCAGCCGGCACCGACTACCTGCAGCACGACGGGCCGGTCTCGCCGCTGCAGCACTTCTGGTCGCTCGCCGTCGAGGAGCAGTTCTACGTCGTCTGGCCCCTCGTCGTCGTGCTCGTCCTCGCCGCCGTCCGGCGACGCGACGCGACGAGGAGGCGCCTGGTCGTGGGCTGCACCGCCCTCGTCGCGTCCGTGGCCTCGGCCGCCTGGTCGTGGCACCTCACCGCGACCTCCATCGAGGCCGCGTACTTCGACCCGTTCGGCCGGGCTTGGGAGATCGGCGTCGGCGCGGCCTGCGGCGCCCTGGTGCCCCTCGTCGCCGTGCGGACCGTCGCCTGGCGAGCCCGGGCCACGAGCCTGGGGATGCTGCTGGTCCTCGGCTCTCTCCTCCTCACCGAGCCCCTGGCCGCGTTCCCGTGGCCCGGCGCGCTGCCGGCCGTGCTCGGCACGGCCCTGGTCCTCTCGTTCGGCTCGGCCGACCTGCCGGGCGCGCCGCGGCTGCTCTGCGCCCCCGCGGCGGTGTGGGCAGGGCGCCGGTCGTACTCGATCTACCTCTGGCACTTTCCGGTGGCCGTCGTCGGCTCGGCCCTCGTCGACTCCTGGTGGCGGGTCCCTGCCTCGGTGGCGCTGACGTTCGTGCTGAGCGCGGCCTCGTACCGCTGGGTGGAGCGCCCCGCCCTGCGCGGCCCTGGGGCAGCACGTCCGACGGCGGCGCCCGGTCGGCCGCCGGGGCAGGGGCGCGTGGCGGCCGGAGCCCGCGCTCCCCGTGCCGCACGCCCCGGCCTCGCCGTCGCGGCCGTGGTGGCGGTCCTCGTCGTCGTGTCCTCCGCCGCCCAGGTCCGCTCCCCCACCAAGCTCGGCGAGCCGTCGGCGCTGGCCTCCGTGCTCGGGCTCGCCTCGGAGCCCCCCGGCGGGGGCGACGTGCCGCCCCTCCCCGCGCGGGACCCCGGGACGACCGTGCTCGCCGCCCTCGAGGCGGACACCTGGTCGCCGGCCGAGAGGTCGGAGATCGACTCGGCCTTCGCGACCTCGCTCGCCCCGGCGATGGACCCGCACACCGGCTGCCGCCACGACCCGACCCCCAGCCCGGACGGGGCCCGCACCTGCCGGTGGGGCCCGGACGACGCCGAGCGCACCGCCGTCGTCGTCGGCGACTCCGTGGCCGCCAGCTGGACGAGCGGGATCGCGGCGGCCCTCGTCCCCGAGGGCTGGGCCGTCGTCGCCCTCGCCTTCGCGGGCTGCACGCCCGTCGACCTGCCGCCGACCGCGCGCTACGACGATCCCGGGTTCGAGGACGCGTGCTCGGCCGACCGCGAGGCGATGGCCGCGTTGCCGGCCGCCTCCGGAGCCGATCTCGTCGTCGTCTCGGGCGGCGTCAACGTGCTCGCCCGCCGCGCGGACGCGGTCGGGCCCGAGGCGGCCGAGCGCGAGTGGCGCGACGCGGCGGAGTCGACCCTGCGGAGGCTCGCGGCGACCACGCCGCGCGTCGTCCTGCTCGGGGCCCCTCCGGCGGGCCAGGCCGTGCGCGACTGCGCGGTCCGGGTCGGCAGCCCCGGCGCGTGCGTCACGACGACCACCGCGGCCCAGCGCGCACAGGTCGCGGCCGAGCAGGCGGCAGCGACCGCGGCCGGCCCCCGGGTCGAGCACGTCGACGTCACGCCGTGGTTCTGCGCCGACGGGCGCTGCCCCGCCGTGCTGGGCGGCCGTCTCGTCCGGCTGGACCGCTCGCACCTCACCGAGGCGACCTCGCTGGCGACCCGCGACCTCCTGGCCGACCGCCTCCTCGACGCGACGCCGCCGCCTCCGTCGACCTAGAACCGGTGCTGCCGCACCCACTCGTGCATGACGACCGCCCCGGCGGCGGAGGCGTTGATGCTCCGGGTCGAGCCGAACTGCGAGATCTCGACGGCGAGGTCGGCCGCCTCGAGCACCTCCGGGCTGAGCCCCGGCCCCTCCTGGCCGAACACGAGGACGCATCGCTCGGGCAGCGCGGTCGTCTCGAGCGGCACCGAGCCGGCGACGTTGTCGACGGCGACGACCACGAGCCCGGCGCCCCGCGCCCAGGCGACGAAGGAGGCGACGTCCGGGTGGTGCAGCACGTGCTGGTAGCGGTCGGTCACCATGGCGCCCCGCTTGTTCCAGCGCCTGCGCCCGACGATGTGGACCGCCTCGGCCGCGAACGCGTTCGCGCTGCGGACGATCGAGCCGATGTTCATGTCGTGCTGCCAGTTCTCGACGGCGACGTGGAACGGGTTCCGCACCAGGTCGAGGTCGGCGACGATCGCGTCGAGCGACCAGTAGCGGTACCGGTCGACGACGTTTCGCCGGTCGCCGTCGCGGAGCAGCTCCTCGTCCCAGTGGTCGCCCGTCGGCCAGGCGGCCTCGCCGCCGGGCCACGGGCCGACGCCGTGCGCGACGACGGGCTCCGCGACGGGCCCGCCGACCGGGCCCGCGGGATCGGCGGCGGGGTCGCGGTCGGGATCGGGCTCGGGGTCGCGGGGCTCGTCGGTCACGACGGCCAGCGTAGGGCGGCGGGGCGACCGGCAGCGCGCCTCCTGCGTCCGCGTCAGCGCGCCTCCTGCGGCCACCTCCGCTCAGTAAGGTGTGCCCATGGGTACTCGCGACGAGGTCGAATGCTGGTTGACCGACATGGACGGCGTGCTGGTGCACGAGAACCAGGCCCTGCCCGGCGCCGCGGCGCTGATCCAGCAGTGGCAGGACGAGGGCACGCCGTACCTCGTGCTCACGAACAACTCGATCTTCACGCCGCGTGACCTGAGCGCGCGGCTCCGCGCCTCGGGCCTGCACGTGCCCGAGGAGCGCATCTGGACGAGCGCCCTCGCGACCGCCGACTTCTGCCGCTCGCAGATGCCCGGCGGCTCGGCCTTCGTCATCGGCGAGGCCGGCATGACGACCGCGCTGCACGAAGCGGGCTTCATCATGACCGAGACCGACCCCGACTACGTCGTCGTCGGCGAGACCCGCAACTACTCGTTCGACGCGATCACGAAGGCGGTGCGGCTGATCCTCGGCGGTGCCCGCTTCATCGTCACGAACCCCGACACGACCGGCCCGAGCGCCGACGGCCCGATGCCCGCGACGGGCGCGATCGCCGCGATGATCACGGCCGCGACGAACAAGTCGCCCTACGTCGTCGGCAAGCCGAACCCGATGATGTTCCGCTCGGCGATGAACCGCATCGGCGCGCACAGCGAGAACACCGCGATGATCGGCGACCGGATGGACACCGACGTCGTCGCGGGCATCGAGGCGGGGCTGCACACGATCCTCGTGATGACCGGCATCAGCGACCAGGCCGAGATCGACCGCTACCCGTTCCGCCCGAACGAGGTGCTGAGCGGCGTGCACGAGCTGGTCCGCGCCGAGCCGCTCGAGACCGACACGGTGCCGAGCGAGCTCTAGCTCGACACGCGCCGGCGCCGGCCGGTCCGCATCCCGGCGCCGTCCGCAAGGCCCACGTCACCCGCGCCGGCCGCACGGTCCGCGTCACCTGCGCTGCCCGCACGGTCCGCTTCGCCCGCGCTGACGGCAAATGCCGACCACTCGGTCCGATCTACTGCCGCAATAGTGGGATATTCCGCTATTGCAGGCCTCGTTGTCGGCATTTGCGGGCAACAAGGGCGCAGCGGGGCGGTCAGAGCGCAGGAGGAGCGGGCCGGGTGGGGCAGGTCAGGCCGCGGCCGGCGCGACGCTGCTGGTCATCGGCTCGCCGCTCGAGCGGTCGACGAAGCACCAGTACGAGCGGACCCCGGCGGCCCATTCCGCGTCGGTCGACGGCCAGCTCGCGCTGAACTGCGCGTCGGCCCAGGTCGACGCGGCGGCGAGGTCGAGCGCGCTCGCCCCGGTGCAGAGCACCGACATCTGCGACCGCAGCGCGTCGCTCCCCGGGTACGCCGCGGCCGGGTCGGCGTCGAGCGCCCCGATCGAGGCCAGCTGGGCGACGTGCGGCTGGCCGCAGTCGACGACCTCGTAGTCCTGCTGCCACGCGTCCTCGAAGGCGGAGAAGCACTCGCCGCCCTGCAGGTCGCTCCACGGGTGCGTGCCCGTCGAGAGCGGGCCGGCCGCCGCCTCCTGCGGGAGCTCCGCGGGCGCGGCGGTGACGGTGCGGGTGGCGACGGCCGCGGCGGGGGTCTCGGTCGGCTGCGGCGTCCCGGCGAAGAGCGACCGGCTGAGCACGAACAAGGCGACGAGCGCGAGCACGATCACGAGCGCCGCGGCGACGCCGAGCAGCACCTTCCGGCCACGGGACCACGACGCGATGCCGCCCCCGGGCCCTGCCGCGGACGACCCCGCTCCGGGGCCGGACGGCCCCGACGGGGCGGACGGGCCACCGCGCGGAACGAGGGGCGAAGCGCCCGAGGAGGCGGCCGCTGGCGCGGCCGGCGACCCTGCCTCGACGCTCAGCCCGGGCAGCTCGGCGTCGGTGTGCGGCACCGAGCGAGGTCGTTCGCCGGCGGCGGTCGGCGGGGTCTCCGCCGCGGCGGCGGCCCCCGTCGCCCCGGCGCCCGCCAGGCCTGCGCCCGCGAGGCCTGCGCCGGCGAGGGGCAGCGCCGCCGTGGCCGCGTCCGGGGCGTCCTCCTCGGCCTCGACCCGGAGCGCCGCGAACGGGTCGTCGAGGTCGAGCGGGTCGTCGTCCCGGGCCGGGCTCACGAGCTCGTCGCCCTCGGCGGCGGTGGTCGAGGCGTCCTCGACGGGCAGCTCGTCGCTCAGCGCCCAGGACCCGCCCGCCGGCAGCGGGCCGGGATCGACGAGGTCGCTGCGTCCCGCGTCGGCCGCGGGGTCGCCGGGGGTGTCCTCCAGCGACTCGCGCGCGTCGCCCGACGGTCGCACGATGCCCAGCAGCTCGGTGAACGTGGGCTCCGACCCGTCGGCCGTCGGCGCGGACGCCGCTCCCGACGGCCCGGTGAAGGGCAGGCCCGCAGGAGGTGCGGCGGGGGCTCCGGCAGCGCTCTCGTCGTCAGCAGCGGCGGCCGCAGCCGCAGCAGCCGCAGCGTCCGGGGACGCCGCCACCGCGGGCGGCACGACGACCCCGGCGGCCTCGGCCTCGCGGCGCTCTCGCCGGGTCATCTCGTGGTGCTCGGCGACCCACCAGGGCTCCGCGGGTGCGGACTCGGCCGTGCCCGGCTCGGGCTCGTTCGCGGTCGCGGGCTCCGAGGCGAGCTCCGTCGAGGGCTCGGGGTCCTGCTCCGAGGCGAACTCGGTAGCGGGCTCGGTCTGCTCGAACGAAGGCTCAGGCTCGCTCTCCACCTCGGTCGCGGTCTCGGTCTGCTCCGCTGCGGGCTCGGACTCGGGCTCGAGCTCGAGCTCGGGCTCGGGCTCGGGCTGCTCGACCGTGGACTCGGAGTCGAACGCGACCACGGGCTCGACCAGGTCGACTGCGGGCTCCGGCGCCGACGCAGGCTCGGTCGAGGCCCGGGGCAGTTCGGCCTCGGTCGCGGACTCAGGCTCAGCCCCGGGCGCGAACTCGACCTCGGGCTCGGATGCGGCCTCCGGCGCGAACCCGACCTCGGGCTCGGATGCGAGCTCGGGCTCCGACCCGGCCGACGTGGGCTCCTGCCCGGCCGGTGTCGATCGGGCCTCGTCCTCGAACGACGCGGACGCGTCCGCGTCCGCGTCCGGAGACGGATCAGGCGCAGCAGCCGCAGCAGGGACCGCAGCAGCCGGGAGGTCGAACGCCCGCGTCTGCGCGTCGTCGGCCGCGTCGGCCGACGGGACGGGCGCCTCCTCGGCGTCCTCGCCCGCGGCGGTCGGCAGGTCGACGTCGTCCCGGGACCCTCCGTCCGGGTCCGGGCCCGCGGCCCGGTCGTCGGACGCCGCCGGGGCGCTCCAGTCGAAGGACGACGGGAAGACGGGCTGCGGAGCGACGGGAGGCGTGATCAGGGCGGTGAAGGGGCCGGGCTCGTCCCGCGGCGCAGGGTCGGTCTCGGGCTCCTCGACCGAGGCGCCGTCCGAGGTGTCGGGCTCGTCGCCGGCGACCGCGGCCGACGGGTCGGCAGGCAGCAGCGCGGCGGGCGGCACCGGCGCAGGACGCGGCGCGACCGCCGGCGGGACCTCGTAGCGAGGAGGCGCGACGGCCTCCGACCGGACGGTCTCGTCCGGGACGGGGTCGGCCTCATGCTCGTCGACCCCGTCGGCGGACGGCGTCGGCTCGGCGGACGGCGTCGGCTCGGTCGGCGAGGGCGGCGGCATCGTCCCGGCCAGCGCCGAGAGGTCGAGCGCCATCGGGTGGCCCGAGTTCTTCACGACCTCGGACTCGGCGGTGGGGGCAGGCGGCACGGTGAACGGCGCGGAGCGAACGGTCTCGGCCGAGATCGGCGTCGCCGCCGTCCGCAGGCCGCGCTCGGCAGGGTCGCCCTCGGCCGAGTCGTCCTCGGCCACGCCGTCGGCGGCCGGGCGGTCCTCGACCGCGTCGTCGTCATCGACCACGTCGTCGCCGTCGACCACGTCGTCGTCAGCGCCGTCGTCGAACTGCGCCGCGAGCCAGTCGCCCGCGTCGAGCCCCGACGTGTCGTCCGCCGGCTCCCGGCCCGCCTCGGCCTCCTCGCCGTCCGGCCCGCGGCCGTCGCGCGCGTCGTTCACGGCTGCAGCCCGAGGTCGTCCAGCCCGATGGCCGCGTAGTAGGGGTAACCGGCGGCCTCGATGACCTCGCGGGCCCCGGTGCTGCGGTCGACGACGACGGCGACGGCCGCGATCACCGCGCCCACCGCCTCCAGCGCCTCGGCCGCGGCGAGGGGCGAGCCCCCGGTGGTGGAGGTGTCCTCGAGGACGACGACCCGCTTGCCCTCGAGGTCCGGGCCCTCGACCTGCTTGCCGCGACCGTGGTCCTTGGGCTCCTTGCGGACGACGAAGGCGTCGTAGTCGCGCCCCATCGCGACGCCCTGGTGCAGCACGGCGGAGGCGATCGGGTCGGCGCCCATCGTCAGGCCGCCCACGGCGAACACGTCGGGCACCTCGGTGATGAGGTCGACCATGACCTGCCCGATCAGGGGGGCGACGCGGTGGTCGAGGCTGACCTTCCGCAGGTCGATGTAGTAGCTCGCCTTCTTGCCGCTCGTGAGCGTGAAGTCGCCGTGGAAGACGGCCTCGGAGCGGATGTAGTCGATGAGCTGCGTGCGTGCGTCGGTCACGGTGACCAATGGTAGGGCAGGAGGCTCCGCCCAGGCCGGGTGCGCCTCCTGCCGGTAGCGTGGGCGGCATGCGCGTCGCGACCTGGAACGTCAACTCCGTCCGTGCCCGAGTCGGGCGAGTGGTCGACTGGCTGGTCCGGGAGGACGTCGACGTCGTGGGCCTGCAGGAGATCAAGTGCAAGCCAGAGCAGTTCCCGTTCGACGCGTTCCGCGAGGCGGGCTACGAGGTCGAGCTGCACGGCCTCAGCCAGTGGAACGGCGTCGCCTTCGCGAGCCGCCTGCCGATGGACGACGTCACGATCACGTTCCCGACCCAGCCCGGCTTCGCCAAGGGGCAGGAGGGGCCCGACCAGCCCAAGGAGGCGCGGGCGATCGGCGTCACGGTCGAGGGCGTCCGCCTGTGGTCGCTCTACGTGCCGAACGGCCGCGAGCTGGGCGACCCGCACTACGACTACAAGCTCGACTGGCTCGCCGCTCTCGCCGCCGAGACGGAGGCCTGGATCGCCGAGCGGCCCGACGAGCCGCTCGCGCTGATGGGCGACTGGAACGTCGCCCCGCTCGACACCGACGTGTGGGACGTCTCGGTCTTCGAGGGCCACACCCACGTCAGCCAGCCCGAGCGCGACGCCTTCGCCGCGTTCGAGCGCGCCGGCCTGACCGACGTCGTCCGCCCGCGCCTGCCCGAGGGCTACACCTACTGGGACTACAAGCAGCTGCGGTTCCCCAAGAACGAGGGCATGCGGATCGACTTCATCATGGGGTCGCAGCCGTTCGCCGACCTCGTCACGGACGCCTCGATCCACCGCGACGAGCGCAAGGGCGACGCCCCGAGCGACCACGTCCCCGTCGTGGTCGACCTCGAGCTCGACACCGAGCTCGACGACGACCGCCCGATGATCTTCTGAGGCGACCTGCCTGCCGAGGAGGCGCCTCCTACTTGAGCAGCGCCGCCACCAGCACCAGCAGCGGCACCGACCCGATGGTCGTCACGAGCACGGTGTCGCGGGCGACCACGACCCCGGCCTGGTAGCGCTGCGCGTAGTTGAAGACGTTCTGCGCGCTCGGCAGGCCGGCCAGGACGACGGCGACGAAGAGCTGGTCGTGCCCGAGGTCGAAGACGAAGGCGCCGAGCAGCCAGGCGACGACGGGCATGACGACGAGCTTGAGCGCCGTCGCGATCGCGATGTCGGCCCGGCCCTCGCGCGCCTGCAGCGGCTTCGAGCCCGAGAGCGACATCCCGAACGAGATCAGCACGACCGGCACGGCGGCCCCGCCGACGAGCAGCAGCGGCTGCATGACGGGGTCGGGGATCTCGATCTCGAGCACGGCGACGAGCACCCCGAGCGCCGAGCCGATCAACAGGGGGTTGAGCAGCGGCCGCGCGATCGCGCGCCCGAGGCTGCTGCCGCGGTTCGTCACCGTGTCCATCACCGTCAGCACGATCGGCGTGATGACGAGCAGCTGGTAGAGCAGCACGGGGGCCACGAAGGTCGCGCTGCCCAGCACGTAGGTCGCGACGGGCAGCCCGATGTTGTTCGCGTTGACGTAGGCGCCGCCCATCGTGCCCATGGTGGTCTCCGCCGCCGAGCGACGCAGGACGAACCTCAGCAGCACCACCGAGATCACGGCGGCGGCGAGGGAGGCGAGGGCCGAGACCACGAGGAGGTCCGAGAACAGCACGTGCACGTCGGCCCGCGAGATCGTCGAGAAGAGCAGGCAAGGCGTGAGGACGAAGAAGACGAGGCGCGACAGAACCTGGTGACCGGTCGGGCCGAGCAGGTCGATGCGTCCGACCACCCAGCCGGCGGCGATGATCACCCCGATGATCCCGAACCCGATCAGCACTCCGCCCATGTGACCATCCTGGTGCAGGCGGCCGACAGGGGACGACGCGTCAGCCGAGACGGGACATGAGGTGTCGCGCGGTCTGCGCGCCCTCCTCGCCCGTGGACCACGTCACGTGGTCGCCGTCGAGGCCGACGACGTCGAACTGACGGCCGATCTCGAGGCCGGACCGCTCGGCGAGGTCGTCCGCGAGGCGCCGCCCCTCGGGCTCGACGCACGCGGCGCCCTGGACGATGACGAGGGCGCCGTGCCGCAGGGCGGGGGCGAGCCGGGCCGCGGCGCCGCGGAGGTCGGCGTCGGCCGAGGCCGGGTCGCGGACCGCGACGACGGCGACGTCGAACCCGTCGAGCTCGGCGACGCACGGTGCGGCGGCGTCGGGGGCGACGACCGCCGACGAGTCGACCACGACCACCTCGGCGCCGAGGGCGGCCGCTCGGTCGGCGGTCTCGCGGAGCGAGGACGACGAGCCGGTGAGGACGAGCTTGGGAGCGTGCAGGAAGAACATGGCGGACCTCTCGGGTGAGGCAGGCTCGGGAGCACTGCCGGGGCTGGGCGACTGTGCTCGCTGTCACACTATGTCTATATCTCGAATATCACAAGCATTTTCTTGCAGAGGTCGCAAGACCGAGAAGCGCACGGTGATCGAGCATCGGACGGCCACCGGGCGGCACACGGCAAGATGGAGGCGTGACGCGCCTCCACGATCCCGCTGCCCACACGTTCGCCTCCGACAACTACGCCGGCGCCCACCCCGAGGTGCTGCAGGCGATGATCGAGGCCAACGGCGGCCACGTCGCCTCCTACGGTGCCGACCCCTACACGCGCCGTCTCGGCGAGGTGGTGGCCGAGGTCTTCGGCGAGGGCGCCTCCCTCGACCCGGTCCTCACCGGCACCGGCGCCAACGTCGCCGCCCTGCAGGCGCTCGTGCCCCGCTGGGGCGCGGTGATCTGCGCGACCACAGCCCACGTCTACACCGACGAGGGCGGGGCGCCCGAGCGCCTCGGCGGCATCAAGCTGCTCACCGTGCCGACGCCCGACGGCAAGCTGACCCCCGAGCTCATCGACCGCCAGGCCTACGGCTGGGGCGACCAGCAGCGCCCTCAGCCGCTCGCGGTCACGATCACGCAGAGCACCGAGCTCGGCACCGTCTACACGCCCGACGAGCTCCGGGCGATCACCGACCGCTCGCACGCGCACGGGATGACCGTGCACCTCGACGGCGCCCGGCTCGCGAACGCGGCGGCGTCGCTCGGCGTCCCGCTGCGGGCCCTGACGCGCGACGCCGGCATCGACTCGGTCTCGCTCGGCGGCACGAAGAACGGGCTCGTCCTCGGCGAGTCGGTCGTGACCTTCTCCGAGGAGGCGCGGGCCGGCCTGGTCTTCCTCCGCAAGATGGACGCGCAGCTGGCCTCGAAGATGCGCTTCACGTCGGCGCAGTTCCTCGCGATGTTCGAGGACGACCTGTGGCTGCGCTCGGCGACCCGTGCCAACGCGATGGCGACCCGGCTCGCGGCGGCGCTCGCCTCGCTGCCCGGGGTGACGATCACCCAGGCGGTCGAGGCCAACGCGGTGTTCGTCGTGCTGCCGATCGAGGCCGTCGAGCCGCTGCGGGCGGTGCACCACTTCTACGACTGGAACCGCGCGACCGGCGAGGTGCGCCTGATGTGCTCGTTCGACACGACCGAGGAGCACGTCGACCGCCTCGTCGCCGACCTGCGGGCCCTGCTCGGCTGAGCGAGGGGGTCAGGGCGTGCGGGCCGCGGCGACGAAGTCAGCGATGAGCGCCGCGTCCTTGACGCCGCGGGACGACTCGACGCCCGAGCTGACGTCGACCCCGACGGCGCCGGCGGGGCGCGCCGCCGCCAGCAGCTCGGCGACGGTGGCGGGCGTGAGCCCGCCGGCGAGCAGCCAGGGGCGCGAGGGCGGGGCGGCGAGCAGGGGCGCCGCGTCGAACACGGCCCCGGCACCGGGCTCGACCGCGTCGAGCAGCAGGGCGTCCTCGCCGAACGCGACCCGCTCCTCCTCGGTCTCGCTCGCGTAGCGCGACGCGCTGACCGCGCGGATCACGCGGAACCCCGCCGCCTGCACGGCCGCGACGTCGGCCGGGGCCTCGTCGCCGTGCAGCTGGACGGTCGAGACGCCGGAGGCGCGGGCCAGCTCGAGCACCGCTCCCACCTCCTGGCCGCGGAACACGCCCACGGTCTCCACGCCCTCCGGCACGCGAGCGACCAGCGCGCGTGCGGTCGCGGCGTCGACCGTCCGCGGGCTGCCGGGAGCGAAGACGAAGCCGACCGCGTCGGTGCCGGCCGCCACGGCGGCGTCGACCGTCTCGGGAGCGGACAGTCCGCAGATCTTCACCCAGGTGCTCATGCGCCCCAGTCTGCCGTGTGGTCCGTCCGAGCCGACTGACGCCTCCTGCGCCGGCCCTGCTCCCGCGCGCGCGGCTCGAGCGCACACCCGCTCAGTCGAGGTCGTCCAGCACCTCGGCCGAGGGCTCCCCCACGACCTGCTGCACCACGCTCAGCGACTCCCCGTCGGGAGCCACGTCGACGAGCACCGTGTCGCCGTCGACGATCGAGCCGCCGAGCAGCGCCATGGCGAGCTGGTCGTCGATCTGCCGCTGCATGAGCCGGCGCAGCGGCCGGGCGCCGTAGATCGGGTCGTAGCCGCGCTCGGCGAGCCAGGCCCGCGCGTCGGGCGTGACCGCCAGCGACAGCCGCCGGTCCGTCAGGCGGCGGCCGAGCCGGTCGACGTAGAGCGAGACGATCTGGCCGAGGTCGTCGGTCGACAGGGTCGAGAACACGACGATGTCGTCGAGGCGGTTGACGAACTCGGGCTTGAAGGCCTGGCGGACCATGCCCTGCACCAGCTCCTCCTTCTCGGGGTCGCTGAGCCCGGGGTCGGTGATCACCTGCGAGCCGAGGTTCGAGGTGAGCACGAGGATCGTGTTGCGGAAGTCGACCGTGCGCCCCTGTCCGTCGGTCAGCCGCCCGTCGTCGAGCACCTGCAGCAGGATGTCGAACACCTCGGGGTGCGCCTTCTCGACCTCGTCCATCAGGACGACGCTGTAGGGGCGGCGCCGCACCGCCTCCGTGAGCTGGCCGCCGGCCTCGTAGCCGACGTAGCCGGGAGGCGCGCCCACGAGCCGGGACACGCTGTGCTTCTCGCCGTACTCGCTCATGTCGATGCGGACGAGGGCCTTCTCGTCGTCGAACAGGAAGTCGGCGAGGGCCTTCGCGAGCTCGGTCTTGCCGACACCGGTCGGGCCGAGGAAGAGGAACGAGCCGGTCGGGCGGTCGGGGTCGTTGATGCCCGCGCGGGTGCGGCGGACGGCCTCGCTGACGGCCTGGACCGCAGCGCGCTGGCCGATCAGGCGCCTCCCGAGCTCGCTCTCGAGGTGCAGCAGCTTCTCGGTCTCGCCGCTGAGCAGCCGGCCGACGGGGATGCCCGTCCAGGCGGCGACGACCTCGGCGATGTCGGAGTCGGTCACGCTGTCGCTGACGAGGCGCTCGTCGCTCTGCTCGAACGACTCGGCGTCGGCGAGCCGCTTCTCGATGTCGGGGATCCGCTCGTAGCTGATGCGCGCCGCGTCCTCGTAGCGGCCCTCGCGGAGGGCGCGGTCGGCGTCGATGCGGGCCTCGTTGAGGTCGCTGCGGAGCGTGCCGACGCCCTGCAGCGCCGCCTTCTCGGCCTGCCACCGGGCGTTGAGGTCGTCGAACGCGGCCTGCTGCTGGGCGATCGTCTCGCGCAGGGTCGCGAGCCGGGCGAGCGAGGCGTCGTCCTTCTCCTTCTTGAGCGCGAGTTCCTCGATCTGCAGGCGGACGAGGCCGCGGTAGAGCTGGTCGAGCTCGACCGGCGACGAGTCGATCTCCATCTTGAGCCGGGAGCCTGCCTCGTCGACGAGGTCGATGGCCTTGTCGGGCAGCTGGCGGCTCGGGATGTACCGGTTCGACAAGGAGGCGGCAGCCACGAGGGCGCCGTCGGTGATGGTGACGCCGTGGTGCGCCTCGTACCTCTCCTTGAGGCCCCGGAGGATCGCGACCGTGTCCTCCACGGTCGGCTCGCCCACGTAGACCTGCTGGAACCGGCGCTCGAGGGCGGCGTCCTTCTCGATGTACTGGCGGTACTCGTCGAGCGTCGTCGCGCCGATCAGCCGAAGCTCGCCGCGGGCGAGCATCGGCTTGAGCATGTTGGAGGCGGCGACCGAGCCCTCGCCGCCGCCTGCGCCCATGAGGGTGTGCAGCTCGTCGATGAAGGTGATGACCTGGCCGTCGCTCTGGGTGATCTCCTTGAGGACGTCCTTGAGGCGCTCCTCGAACTCGCCGCGGTACTTCGCGCCGGCCACGAGCGCGGCGAGGTCGAGGCTGATCAGCCGCTTGTCCTTCAGGGAGTCGGCGACGTCGCCCTCGACGATGCGCTGGGCGAGCCCCTCGACGACGGCCGTCTTGCCGACGCCGGGCTCGCCGATCAGCACGGGGTTGTTCTTGGTGCGGCGGGTGAGCACCTGGCTGATGCGCCGGATCTCGGCGTCGCGCCCGATCACGGGGTCGAGCTTGCCGCTGCGGGCGATCGCCGTCAGGTCGACGCCGTACTTCTCGAGTGCGCTCTTCTGCTTCTCGGTGGAGGCGGGAGCGCCCTGCATGTTCGCCACGGGTGTGCCTTTCTCGAACTTGAGTTGATCTGGCTCAACTTTACGCCGCTCGTGTCGATGTGCAAGGCATAGCACTCGTCAGGTTGTGGACGCCACCTTCGTGTGTCTAATATTTCGCATACCCATTTCGGGCCCGACCTCGTTCGAAGGAACTACGCACACATGAAGAAGACCCACACCAAGGCAGGGGCGATCGGCTTGGCAGCAGCCACGATCCTCACCGGCCTCAGCTTCGGCCCCGCGGCGGCGTCCGCCGCCCCCGTCGCATCGAATGCCCCGGCCGCGGTCGACGCAGAGGCAGGCGCGACACTCGGGTCCGACGAGTTCTTGCTCATCGGCCAGGCTGGTCCCTCGACGTTCTACGGCCAGCCCGACCCGCACTCGTACTGGAACATCGCCACCTACCCCACGAGGGAGGCAGCGGCGGCGAACGCGCGCAAATTGCAGATCCTCGACCAGGCGGACGGCTTCAGCATCAGGATCCCGGACGGGACCAGCGCGGGGACGTGCATCGGCCTGCCGAACCAGAGCTACAACATGATCACCTCCAGCTACGAATGTGGGACAGAGAACACCACCTTCGACACCGACGAGCAGGGGCGCCTTCGCATCGCCTCCTCCGGGAAGTTCGTCACGTCTCCGGTCGTGCTGGGGGCCTACAGCTACTTCGGTGTATCCGCTTCACCTGCCGCGGCGCTGAAGTTCGAGGGAATCGAGATTTTCTCGGGCAAAGTGGACTCGATCGACCTCGCAGCTCGGACCGCAGAGCTGTCCGGACGGGCCGTCCCGGGCTCGACGGTGGTCATCAACGACGACGACGAGGTTCTCGTGAGCGACGAGGGCACCTGGTCCAAGACCGTCACCGGCCTGACCCTGGGCATGAACACGATCACCCTCGAGCAGTACGAAGACGGCGAGAAGACCGCTGACGCCACCGTCGACATCGACCTCGCCGTGCAGCCCGTGACCGCGACGACCACGTTCGACGCCGACCGGACGAAGGACGCCGTCCTCTCGGGCACCGCCCACCCCGGCGCCACCGTCATCGTCGGGAACGCCGCAGGCACCGAGATCGACCGGGCCCCCGCCTCCCCGACCAACGGCACCTGGGAGCTCGAGATCCCCGCCCCGAACCTCGGCGGCGACTACCCCGTCACCATCCACCAGCTGATCGACGGCGAGGAGAACGGCGAGATCACCGAGACCATCGCCTACGGCGCCGCGGTCGCGGTCACCCGCCCCGTCCCCGACGCCGACCACACCGGCGGACCCCTCACCATGCGGGGCACCGGAGAGGCCGGCGCCGAGCTGACCGTCCGCGAGCAGGGGCACCCCGACGTCATCGGCAGCGGGAACGTCCTCGCCAGCCAGACCTGGAACCTCAAGACCAGGGACCTCGACGACCGCAGGCACGTCCTCGAGGTCACCCAGACCGGCAAGGGCGGCAACGTCACCACGTCGACCGTCACGATCAACCCCGAGGCCGACGGCGTCTCGCAGCCGTTCGAGCTGACCGCCCCGAAGGACGGCGACACCCTCACCGCCCCCGACAACCAGGTCGCCTTCACCGGCACCGGCACGACCGGCGACACCGTCGACATCGTCAACGCCTACAACGGCCGCGTGATCGCGACCACCACGATCGGCGAGGACGGCACCTGGTCCCGCACCGGCAGCGTCGGCTTCGGGGTCCAGAACCTGGAGGCCGTCGTCACCCGTGACGGCGCCCGCACCGAGCACCCCTTCACGATCACCCTGCAGGCCTCCGACGGCGTGGAGCAGCCGTTCGCGCTGACCGACCCGAAGGACGGCGACACCGTCATCGCCCCGACGAACCAGGTCACCTTCACCGGCACCGGCACCACCGGCGACACCGTCGCGATCGTCAACACCTACAACGGCCGCGTCGTCGCCACCACCACCGTCGACAGCAAGGGCACCTGGTCCCGCACGGGCAGCGTCGGCTTCGGGCTGCAGGAGCTCCGTGCCACCGTCACCCACGCCGGCGTCCCCGCCGACCACCCGCTCACCATCACGGTCAAGGCGTCCACCGGAGTCGAGGGCCCCTTCACCCTCGTCGCCCCCGCTGACGCCTCCACGGTCGTCGCACCGGACAACCAGGTCACCTTCTCCGGCACCGGCACGACCGGCGCCCGCGTGGTCCTCACCGCCGGCACCGGCCGCCAGGTCGTCAACACGATCGTCGACGACTTCGGCAACTGGTCCGCGACCGGCTACCTCTCCCACCAGTGGTACGAGCTCGGCATCAGCTACACCGTCCCCGGGAGCGCCCCCGTCACCGGCACGACCACGGTCACGGTCGTCAAGACCGACGCCGTGATCAACCCGTTCGCGATCCAGACCCCGGCTGACGGCGCCACCGTCGTCGCGGCGGACCACATGGTCACCTTCACCGGCACCGGCGCCGCCGGCGCCACCGTCGAGCTGATCAACGACCTCGGCGGCCCCTGGGAGCGCGTCGTCGCCCGCGCCACGGTCGGCCACGACGGCACCTGGACCGCCACCGGCGGCCTCGGGTTCCAGACCTACCCGCTCGCCTACGTCCACACCCCGGGCGAGCTCGGCGGCAGCCCCGCCACCGGCACCACCACCGTCACCGTCGTCGCGGAGTAACCCACCGCGCTGACACCCACTCGTCGGCGCCCGCACCCCGGGCACCGACACCCCCACCGTCGGGGCAGGCCGACCGCCTGCCCCGACGGGCCACCCCACGAGAAAGACCCCGGACCCATGCGCACTCGCCCCACCACCCGCCTCGCCCTCAGCGGCCTCGCCGCCCTCGCCCTCGTCGCCGGCCTCGCCGCCTGCACGTCGTCCACCTCCGACGACGCGGCCCCGACGCCGAGCACGACCCCCTCCGCCACGGCCGAGGCCGACGGCGCGCCCGTCGTCAACGAGTGCGTCGACGGCCAGGCCGTCCTCTCGGGCGCCGAGAAGGACATCTCCCTGCCCGACGGCTGCGACACCGTCTACGTCGTCACCAGCGACGCCACCGTCGACCTCGGCGGCCCCGTCGCGAAGCTCTTCTTCGAGGGCACCGGCAACACCGTCACCTACACCGGCGACGCCCCCGAGATCGGCGGCACCACGGACGGCGACGGCAACACCACCACCGCCCGCTAGCCCCACCCACCCAGGCTGGACCGACAGCCTCGCCTCGGCCCCCGACACACCAGTCGGGGGCCGAGGCCGTCCGGCGTCACGGCCCCTCAGCCCCGGCCCTCCTCCCGCCTGCCGCCTGCCGCCTGCCATCGCCTCGCCCTGCACCGCGCAGCTTGCGATCTGCTGTGTGTCATGGCTAATGTCGCACATCACAGACCAGTCGGTGCACCGCACCCTGAGACAGGAGATCCATGCGCGCCCCCGCCCACCGCACCGTCCTCGCCCTCGCCCTCGCCACCGTGGGGGTGACGCTCACGGCGACCCTCGGCGCCGCGTCGCCGCCGAGCCCCGCACCGGCCACACCGGTGCCGCATCCGACCTCCGAGGCGACCGCGCCTGCCCACGACCGGGTCGGCGAGCAGCGGGACGCGACCGACGACCCCGCGCGCGACGCGGCGTCGTCGCCCGCGCCTCCCGGGCCGCCGACCTCGGACGAGGACGGGTCGGCTGACGCCCCTGAGCCCGAGCCCGATGCCGCTGCCGCTGCCGCTGCCGCTGCCGCCGAGCCTGCCGTCGCTGCCACCGCCGAGCCCGCCGCCGCCGTGGCCACCTCTGCCGAGCCCTCCGCCACGACTCCGCTCGTGGTCGTGTCGCCCGCGCCGTCGTCGACCGTCGAGTCGGCGGACGGCACGGTCCTGTTCCGAGGGACCGGCCAGCCGGGCGCCAGCGTCGTCCTCGTGACGGGCACCCAGCGGGCCGTGGTGAACGCCCGCGTCGCCGAGGACGGCACCTGGCAGGCGGCCGGGTGGCTGGGCCACCAGAGGTACGTGCTGACGAGCTACTACACCGCGCCCGACGAGGCGACCGTCCGCGGCAGCTACGACCTCGTCGTCGTCGATCCCCCCGTCCCGCTGGTCGTCGACCGGCCGGTCGACGGCAGCACGGTCGTCACCGACGACGGCCGGGTCGCCTTCTCGGGCACCGGCCGCCCCGGGGCGCGGGCGATCGTGGTCGCCGGCAACGGCCGCCAGGTCCTCAACGTCCCGGTGCTCGGCGACCGCACCTGGCGCGGCACCGGCCAGCTGGCCTTCCAGCGGTACGACCTCACGACCCGCCACGTCGTCCGCGGCCGCACCGAGACGACCGGCACCGTGAGCGTGGTCGTCCGGGCCTCGGAGACCTGGACGTTCGCCGTCACGTCCCCGGCACAGGGCGCCGTCGTGACCGCGCCCGACGGCGTCGTGGACGTCCGCGGGGACGGTGCGCCCGGCGCGGTCGTCGTGGTGACCGACGCCTCCGGCGCACCCCTCGGCCACGCCACGGTCGGCTGGACGGGCATCTGGACGGTGCCCGTGCCGCTCGGCACCGGGCCCCGGTCGCTCCGCCTGACGCACGAGCTGCCCGGCACCGCCCCGGTCACGATCGGCCTCGACCTCACCGTGCGGGACGGCCTCGTCGTCCGGCCGTTCCGCATCGACTCCCCCGCGGACGGCAGCACGGTCGCGGCCCCCGACAACGTGGTCGTGTTCGAGGGGCAGGGCGCCGCGCGCGCCACCGTCGAGCTGGTCAACGCGGCCGGCCGGGTCGTGGTGCGCACCACGGTGAAGGACGACGGCACCTGGCGTGCGGTCGGGCGGCTCGGCTGGCAGACCTACGCCCTCGACTACCTGCACGCGCCGCGCGACGCGCGCGGCGAACGCGCCGAGGGGGCGCTGGTGGTCACGGTCGCGCCTCGTTGAGCAGGGTCGGAGGCGGCACGGGCACGATGGATCGATGATCACCGTCGACCTCGCCCGCCGCCTCCGCACCGCCGGGCTCCGCTGGCGCCCCGCGTCCGGGGACCGCTTCGTCGTCGAGCACCTCGCCGACGCCGACGAGGCGCCCGACGTCTTCACGCTGAGCGACATGACCATCGAGGCGCACCACTACCCGACCGGCACCGAGCTCGGCTTCAACGGCACGACCGAGTGGGCACTCGACTCGGTCTCGGCCGACGCGGCGCTCTGGCTGCCGCGGGAGGACCAGCTACGGACGCTGCTCGGCCCGGCGTTCGTCTCGCTGACCCACGAGACCGAGGACGACGAGCACCTCGGCTGGACGGTGCTGCTCCGCCCGCGGTCGACGGCAGACGAGCACGAGCACCACGTGGCGGACGACGCCGAGACGGCGTACGCCCTGGCGCTGCTCGCCTACCTCGACGCGTCGCTGCGCCTCGACGAGCCGGCCTGACGCGGCAGGACGGCCTGAGCCGCCCCAGGTCGTCCCGCCGCCAGGCCGTCGGTCGTCAGGTCGTCAGGTCGTCAGCGCCGCGTGCTCGCCGTGACCGTGAACTTCGGCGACCGGGAGACCTGCCGCGTCGTCCCCACGGTGCGCTCTAGGGCGCCGCGGTACGACAGCGACGAGTTGTAGACCGTCCAGAGCTCGCCCCCGGGGCGGAGCAGCCGCGCCGCGGCGTCGAACAGCTTCTGTGCGATGGCGGTGTGCACCGCGGCGCCGACGTGGAACGGCGGGTTGAGCAGCACCAGGTCGGCGCCGCCCTCGGGCAGCGAGTCGCCCGCGTCCGCGCGCCGCACCTCCACCTGGTCGGCCAGGCCGGCGGCGGCGATCGTCGCCCGGGCGGAGGCGACGGCCGCGGCCGACTGGTCGGTGGCGACGACCCGCGCTCCCGGCACCCGGCGCGCGTAGGCCGCCGCGAGCAGCCCGGTGCCGCAGCCCAGGTCGACGACCGACGCGGCCTCGGGCATCCGGTCGACGAGGGCGAGCAGCTGCCGGGTGCCGATGTCGATCCCCGACCCGGCGAACGCGGCGCCGTGGGCGACCACGGTCAGGCCGAGGTCGGCGTGCCGCTGCGACCGCGGCCACGGCGCCGAGCCGCCCGGGCGCGGCACCGAGGCCGTCAGCAGCCTCGACTTCTGCCGGGCCAGCCCCGCGGACACCTGGCCGAAGTGGCGGCCGAGCACGTCGTTCATGGCGCGGGTCATGTGCTTGAGGCGGCCCCCGGCGAGCACGACCACGTCCGGTGCGGCATGGGCCGCCACGAGGGCCGCGACCTCGTCGAGCGCGTCGAGCGAGCGCGGCAGCTGGACGAGCACGAGCCGCGCCCCGACGACGAGCGCAGGGTCGAGGTCGTGCTGCACGACGGAGTCGAGCGACAGGTCGAGCCGGGCCGCGTTGGCCGCGAGGGCGCGCTCGCCCGAGAGCGAGTCCTGGTGCACTCGGACCGAGGAGGCGCCTCCTGCGACCGCGCCCAGGGTCAGGGCTCCGTACCGGTCGCCGACCACGACGACCTCGGACCCCGCGGACAGCCGTGACGCGCCCTCGTCGAGCAGGAGGCGGTCGGTCGCGTCGTGCGCGACCAGCTCGGGGGCCTCGACGTCGGGCCACCGGCGGAGCTGGTCGAAGTCGATCACGCCACGAGGCTACCGGGCACGCTGTGGCGAGACACCCCGGAGTGGACGGTGCACCCCCGAACGACGGGGTGCATGGTCCACTCCGGGGTGCGCCGTCCACGACGGCGGGCCGGCAGCAGGCGGCGGCCGGAGCGGCCGCGCGGCAGCCGCGTCAGCGCTCCGGGCGCCAGACCACCACGGCCGTCTGCCGCCGGGGGCGCATGCCCTGCCGCAGCGGCACGACGCCGCTCTCGCCGGCCGCGAAGACGCGCGCGCCGGGCCGGTTGACCAGCTCGTCGGCCAGGGCCCGCTCGAGCTCGCGCACTCGCGACTGCAGCGACGCGACCTGGTTCTCGAGCTCGAGGATCCGCTTGATGCCCTCGAGCGACACGCCCTCGCCGCTCAGCCGGCCGATCTCGCGCAGCTGGACGACGTCGCGCATCGAGTAGCGACGCGACTTGCCCGCCGTCCGCTGCGGGACGACGAGGCCGAGCCTGTCGTACTGCCGCAGCGTCTGGGCGTGCATGCCCGCGAGCTCGGCGGCGGTCGCGATGGCGAAGAGCGGCGAGTTCTCGTCCATGGTCGTCACGCCTGCGCGCGGGCCCTGACGATGAGGTCGTCGCGGGGGTTCTCGGCCGGGAGGGCCGCGGCCAGGGCCTCGACCGCCTCCTTCGCCTTGTCGCTCAGGTGCGACGGCACGGCCACCTGGACGGTGGCGAGCAGGTCGCCGGTGCCCGACTTGGTGACGACGCCGCGGCCCTTGACGCGCAGCACGCGGCCCGACGGGGTGCCGGGCGCCACACGCAGCCGCACGGGGTCGCCGCCGAGCGTCGGGACCTCGATGGTCGCGCCGAGCGCCGCCTCGGCGAACGTGACCGGCACGTCGAGGCGCAGGTTCTGGCCGTCGAGCTCGAACACCGGGTGCTTGCGCACGGCGATGGTGAGGACCATGTCGCCGCCCTCGCCGCCGTCGGGGCTGGGCTCGCCCTTGCCGCGCAGCCGGATCTTCTGGCCGTCGTGCACGCCCGCGGGGATGCGGACCTTCATCGGCCGGCCGTTGGCGCCCTGCAGCGAGATCGTCTCGCCGACGACGGCGGTCTGGAAGTCGAGCGTCGTCGTGGCCGTCATGTCGCGGCCCTTCTGCGGACCGCCGTAGCCGCGGTAGCCGCCGCTCGTCTGGCCGAAGCCGCCGCCGCCGAACATGCCGCCGAAGATGTCGTCGAAGCCGCCGCCGCCCTGCTGGCGGTACTGCGGGCGAGCGCCGCCCTGCTGGCCGCCGCCGAACATGCCGCCGAAGACGTCCTCGAAGCCGCCCCCGCCGCCGCCGGGGCCACCGCTGCCCGCGGTGAAGCGCGCGCCCGAGCCCATGGCCCGGATCTGGTCGTACTCGCGGCGCTGCTCGGGGTCGGAGAGCACCGAGTTGGCCTCGCTCACCTCTTTGAACTTCGCCTCCGAGGCCGCGTCGCCGGGGTTGGAGTCGGGGTGGTACTTGCGGGCGAGCTTGCGGTAGACCTTCTTGAGCTCTGCCGCCGTGACGTCCTTGGAGACACCGAGAACGGCGTAGAAGTCCTTGTCGAACCAGTCCTGGCTGGCCATCCGGCACCTCCTCTCTTGTCTCTGTGCCGTCGCTCGGGAGCGACCGCCGGGGAATGGGGGAGGCGGCGGGCCCCTTCTCGAGGAGCCCACCGCCCGTCGCGACTCGCGTCGCGGATGCCGCTACTGCGGCGTGTGCACCGCGACCTTCGCGGCCCGGATGACCCGGTCGCCGATCTTGTAGCCCGGCTCGATCACGTCGGCCACGGTGTTCACCGTGACGTCGGCGCTCGGCAGCTGGACCAGGGCGTCGTGCATGGTGGGGTCGAAGACCTCGCCCTTCTCGCCGACCTGCACGAGCCCGAACTTGTCGAGCCCGCCGCGGATCTTCTGCGCCACGATCACCATCGGGCCCTCGGCCAGGTCGCCGTGCTTCTCGGCACGGGCCAGGTCGTCGAGCGCGGGGAGGAGCGATCGCACGACCTCGGCGACCACGGCCTCGCGGTTCGCCTCGCGGTCGCGCTCGACGCGCCTCCGGAAGTTCACCAGCTCGGCCTGCGCCCGGAGCATGTCCTGGCGCATGTCCGCGACGAGGTCGCGGCTGGCGGCGTCGAGGATGGCCTCGTCGTCGGCGCTGAGCGGCTCGGCGCCCTCGGCCGCCATCTCGGCGGCCGCCTCGGCCGCGCCCTCCGGCGCCTCGGCGCCCGCGGGCACCTCGACGTCGGGGGCCTCGGCCTCGATCAGCTCGTCGGGGTCGGTGACCGCGGCGGTGCCGCCGTCCTCGGAGGGGGCGGCCGGCTCGGGACGCACCTCGCCCGTCTCGGGGTCGATGCGGCGCTTGTCGTTCACCACCGGCTCGTCAGGCGTGTTGCCGTTCTCGTCTGCCATGGGGAGACCGTCCTACTTCTTGTCGTTGTCGTCGTCGTCCACGACCTCGGCGTCGACGATGTCCTCGTCGTCGCCCTGGGCCTGGCCGTCGGCGGGGGCGCCGTCGGCACCGGCCGCACCCGCGGCGCCGGCCTGCTCGCCCTGGCTCTGCGAGTAGATGGCCTGGCCGAGCTTCGACTGGCTCTCGTTGAGCTTGTCGAAGGCGGGCTTGATCGCGGAGTCGTCGTCGCCGGCGAGCGCGGTCTTGAGCGCGTCGACGTCGGCCTGGACCTCGGACTTGACGTCGTCGGGCAGCTTGTCGTCGTTCTCCTTGATCAGCTTCTCGATCGAGTAGACGAGCTGCTCGGCGGCGTTGCGGGTCTCGTTGGCCTCGCGACGCGCCTTGTCTTCTGCAGCGTTCTCCTCGGCCTCGCGGACCATGCGCTCGATGTCGTCCTTCGAGAGCGACGAGCCGCCCGAGATGACCATCGACTGCTCCTTGCCCGTGCCCTTGTCCTTCGCGGACACGTGCACGATGCCGTTGGCGTCGATGTCGAAGGTGACCTCGACCTGCGGCACGCCGCGGGGGGCCGGCGCGATGCCGGTCAGCTCGAAGGTGCCGAGGTTCTTGTTGTCGCGGGTGAACTCGCGCTCGCCCTGGAAGACCTGGATGGCGACGGACGGCTGGTTGTCGTCGGCCGTCGTGAAGGTCTCGCTGCGCTTGGTCGGGATGGCCGTGTTGCGCTCGATGAGCTTGGTCATCGCGCCGCCCTTGGTCTCGATGCCGAGGCTCAGGGGGGTGACGTCGATCAGCAGGACGTCCTTGCGCTCGCCCTTCAGCACGCCGGCCTGCAGCGCGGCGCCGACGGCGACGACCTCGTCCGGGTTGACGCCCTTGTTGGGCTCCTGGCCGCCGGTCAGCGACTTGACGACCTCGGTGACGGCGGGCATGCGGGTGGAGCCGCCGACGAGCACGACGTGCGCGATGTCGGAGACCTTGACGCCCGCCTCCTTGATGACGTCGTTGAAGGGCTTCTTGGTGCGGTCGAGCAGGTCGCTGGTCCACTGCTCGAACTGCGAGCGCGAGATGGTCTCGTCGAGGTTGAGCGGGCCGTCGGCGGTGAGCGTCAGGTAGGGCAGCTGGATGGAGGTGGAGGTGCTCGACGAGAGCTCCTTCTTGGCCTGCTCGGCCGCCTCCTTCAGGCGCTGCTTCGCGATCTTGTCGGTCGACAGGTCGACGCCGTGGGCGTCCTTGAACTTCTTGATGAGGTGCTCGACGATGCGGTTGTCCCAGTCGTCGCCGCCGAGGCGGTTGTCACCGGAGGTGCTGCGGACCTGGATCGTCGAGAAGTCGTCGTCCTTGCCCACCTCGAGGAGGGACACGTCGAACGTGCCGCCGCCGAGGTCGAAGACGAGGATGAGCTCGTCCTCCTTGCCCTTGTCGAGGCCGTAGGCGAGGGCCGCCGCGGTGGGCTCGTTGATGATGCGGAGCACGTTGAGGCCCGCGATCTCGCCGGCCTCCTTCGTGGCCTGGCGCTCGGAGTCGTTGAAGTACGCGGGCACGGTGACGACGGCGTCGGTCACGTCCTCGCCGAGGTACTGCTCGGCGTCGCGCTTCAGCTTGCCGAGGATGCGCGCCGAGATCTCCTGAGGGGTGTACTTCTTGTCGTCGATCTCGACCTTCCAGTCGGTGCCGACGTGGCGCTTGACGCTCGCGATGGTGCGGTCGACGTTGGTGACGGCCTGGCGCTTCGCGGTCTCGCCGACCAGCACCTCGCCGTCCTTCGTGAAGGCGACGACCGAGGGGGTCGTGCGGAGGCCCTCGGCGTTCGCGATGACGGTGGGCTCGCCGCCCTCGAGGACGCTGACGACCGAGTTGGTGGTTCCGAGGTCGATTCCTACTGCACGTGCCATGGGTGGCGCTCCTTCGTTCTGGTGCGGTGCTGTCTGGGGGTGCCCGGCTGACCGGGCGAGGGCCCGGCGGACCGGGAAGACTGCCGCGGACCTTGAGTCCGCTGGCATCAACTTTACTCACGGTGTCGGTCGAGTCAAGCTGTGAACCTGAAAGTTGAGCCAGAACGACTCAAGGAGGTGCGGTGAGGGTCTGCAGGACCCGCGCCCGACCGGCACCGTGCCCCCGCCGTGCCCCCAGAGGGAGGCGCCGCCTCCTCCGCGACACCGGCGCCGACTAGGTTGACCCCCATGACCGCAGCGCAGACGCTCGCCGACGCCACCCCGATCCCCCGCCGCCGGGTCGTCTCGTGGGCGCTGTGGGACTGGGGCTCCGCCGCGTTCAACGCCGTCGTCACCTCGTTCGTGTTCAGCACCTACCTCGCGAGCGGCGCCTTCGTCGACCCGGAGATCGTCGCGGCGGCGGGCGAGACCGAGGCGCTGGCCGCGAGCGCCACCGTCATCTCGACCGCGCTGACGATCGCCGGCGTGCTGATCGCTCTGCTCGCGCCGGTGCTCGGGCAGCGCAGCGACGGTTCGGGCCGTCGCAAGCTCTGGCTCGCCGTCAACACCGGACTCGTCGTCCTCGCCATGCTGGCGATGGTGTTCGTGGCCCCGGCGCCGGGCTACCTCGTCTTCGGTGCCGCGCTGCTCGCCGTCGGCAACCTCTTCTTCGAGTTCGCCAGCGTCAACTACAACGCGATGCTCGTGCAGGTCTCGACGCCGAAGACGATCGGCAAGGTGTCCGGCTTCGGCTGGGGACTCGGCTACGTCGGGGGCATCGTCCTGCTCCTGCTCCTCCTGGTCGCCTTCCTGCAGAGCTTCGGCGTCGAGGGGCGCGGCGGCCTGTTCGGCGTCGCGACGGGCGCCGACGGCGGCTCGTGGGACGTCCGCCTGTCGATCGTCGTCTCCGCCGTGTGGTTCGCCGTCTTCGCGGTGCCGGTGCTGCTCAGCGTGCCCGAGCTGCCCGCCGCGCCGGGACGGCCCCGGGTCGGGATCGTGGGGTCGTACCGCCTCCTCGGCTCGACCATCGCGAAGCTCTGGCGCACCAACCGCCAGGTGCTGCTGTTCCTGCTGGCGAGCGCGGTGTTCCGCGACGGGCTCGCGGCCGTGTTCACGTTCGGCGCGATCATCGCCGCCCAGGTGTTCGGCTTCACGCCGAGCATGGTGATCTACTTCGCCGTCGGCGCGAACCTCGTCGCCGGCATCGGCACCTTCGTCGGCGGATGGCTCGACGACAAGGTCGGCGCCAAGACGATCATCGTCGGAGCGCTGGCGGGGCTCGTCGTCGCCGCGTTCGCGGTGCTCGCGATCGGCACGGCCACGAACCTGTTCTGGGTGTTCGGGCTCGCGCTCGCCCTGTTCGTCGGGCCGATCCAGTCGGCGAGCCGGTCGTTCCTGGCGCGCGTGACGCCTCCCGGCCGCGAGGGCGAGATCTTCGGCCTCTACGCGACGACCGGGCGCGCGGTGAGCTTCCTGGCGCCGGGGCTCTTCACGCTGTTCGTCGGGCTGACGGGCGACACCCGGTTCGGGATCATCGGCATCGCGCTGGTGCTGCTCGCCGGCCTGGTGCTGATGCTGCCGGTCAAGACCGTCCAGCGCGCCATCGACTGACCCCCGGGGTCCGCCCCGTCCAGGGACATCGGGACCCCTGGGCTCGATCCTCCTCCTCACGATGGTGGCCCGGCAGGCGCTCGCCCCCTAGCGTGAACGGGTGACCTCCTTCGACGACGCCTACGAGCTCCGCACCTTCCCCGCCGCGATCGACGACGACGCGACCGCCGCCTGGTTCGCCGCCTGCCGGCTGGGGTTCCACGAGAGCATCGACACCCCGGAGGGCGTGGCCGGCGACGCCCGACGCACGGTCGCCGACGCCCGCGTGCTGACGGGCGCCTGGCCCCGCGAGCCGCGGCCCGGCACCCTCGACGACGAGCAGTGGCCCGTCGCCACCTTCGAGTCGTTCGAGCGCACCCTGCACGTCGGCGGCGGCACGCTGCTGTCCGCGCACCTCATCTCGGGCGTGACGGTGCAGCCCACCCACCGCCGTCGAGGCATCCTGCGGCGCATGATGACCGAAGACCTCGCCCGCGCCGCCGAGGCGGGCCTCGCCGTCGCGGCGCTCACCGCGAGCGAGGCGAGCATCTACCGCCGGTTCGGCTTCGGCACGGCGACCCGCGAGCGCACCGTGACGATCGACCGTCGCCGTCCGGTCCGCCTGCTCGCGCCGACCACGGGCACCGTCGAGCTCGTCCCGACCGCCCGCCTCGAGCCCGTCGCCCGCGAGGTCTTCGCGCGGTTCCACGCCCGCACGCCCGGCTCGATCGACCGGCCCGTCGGCAGCTGGGACCGGCGGCTCGGGCTCGCGACGGGCGAGGACCAGAAGCCCGACCGCAGCCTGCGGGGGGCCGTGCACCGCGCCTCCTCGGGTCGGGTCGACGGGTACGTCGTCTACCGCGTGACCGAGAAGTCGACC
Source organism: Frigoribacterium sp. CFBP 13729 (assembly GCF_014841875.1). Classification (NCBI taxonomy): domain Bacteria; kingdom Bacillati; phylum Actinomycetota; class Actinomycetes; order Micrococcales; family Microbacteriaceae; genus Frigoribacterium; species Frigoribacterium sp. CFBP 13729. The sequence goes on from NZ_JACYUR010000004.1 coordinate 83,156, forward strand.
GAGACCGTGCTCGAGGTCGCCGACCTCGTGACGGCGACCGACGAGGCGTACCTCGCGCTGTGGGAGCTGCTGCTCGCGATCGACCTCGTGACGTCGATCACGTGGGCGGCCGCGCCGCTCGACGACCCGCTCGTCCACGCGCTGGACGACGCACGCGCCCTCACCACGACGCACGAGCAGGACCACGTCTGGCTGCGCCTGCTCGACGTGCCCGCCGCCTTCTCGGCACGGCCGTGGGCCGCCGACGGCGTCGTCACCGTCGCCGTCTCGGATGACCTCGGCCACGCCGCGGGCACCTGGCGGCTGACGAGCGCAGGAGGCGCGGGCACGGTCGAGCGCGCCGCCGTCCGTCGCGCGGACCTCGAGGTCGACGTCGCGACCCTCGGCTCGCTGTGGCTCGGCGGCGTCGACCCGGTGACGCTCGCCGCCGCGGGGCTCGTGCGGGAGCGTCGGGCCGGTGCCGTGCAGACGCTGCGCGCGATGCTCCGGCCCGAGCGGCCGCTGTACGGCGTCACGTCGTTCTGAGCGGCGCCGGCGGCGTCACGTCGTTCTGAGCGGCGCCGGCGGCGGCCCGACCGCCGCTGCGGCGCAGCCGTCGCCGCGGCCGGGCCGACGCTGCGGCCCGACCGTCGCTGCGGTGCGTTGTGACCGCCCTACGACGCGGCGGGCAGGCCGTTCGCCCGCGCGACCTCGCCGTACCAGCGGGCGCTGGGCTTCGGCGTGCGCTCGAACGTCTCCCTGTCCCAGCCGATGAGCCCGAACGTGGGGCGGAAGCCGCTGGCCCACTCGTAGTTGTCGAGGGCGCTCCAGTGCTGGTAGCCGAGCACCTCGATGCCCTCCTCGATCGTGGCGTGGATGCCCTCGAGCGCGCCCTGCGTGTAGGCGATGCGACGGCTGTCGTCGGCGGTCGCGATGCCGTTCTCGGTGACCATGACGGGCACGTGGCCGCTGAGCTCCCAGGCGCTGCGGATGCCCTCGGCGGCCGCGGCGGGCCAGAACTCCCAGCCGGTCAGGGTCGTCTCGAGCCCCTCGGCGACCGGTCGCGGACCCTCGGGGCCGACGAAGGTCTGCGTGTAGGCCTGCACGCCGACGAAGTCGTCGCCCGCCGCCATCTCGCTGTACCAGTCGTCGCGCACGTAGCCGTACTCGCGCGTCTTCTCGGCGGCGCCCGGCTCGTCGACGGCCTTGAACGCCTGGGTGGCGACGGTCCAGCCCGACTTCAGGCCGTCGACCTGCGACAGCACCTCGCGGCTGCGCCGGTGCGAGGCGAGCAGCGCGTCGGCGACCTGCAGGTCGGGGTTCGGCAGGCCGTACGCGACGAGGTTCGACGCGTCCTCTCCCCCGGCCAGCATCGCGGCGATGTTCGGCTCGTTGATCGTGCAGACGTAGCGGACGCCCTCGCTGACGACGGGCAGCGCGAGCTCGGTGTACCGCGCGAAGAGGTCGGCGGCGTCGGGCGCGCGCCAGAAGCCGTCGCGCTCGAACCAGCGCGGCACGGTGAAGTGCATCAGCGTCACGATCGGCTCGACGCCGAACTCGTGGCAGGTCTCGACCATGCGGCGGTAGTGCGCGATCTCGGCCTTCGAGACGACGCCGCGCTCGGGCTCGATGCGCGCCCACTCGATGCTGAAGCGGTAGCTGTTGAGGCCGAGCTCGGCGAGGATCCGGATGTCGTCGCGGAACCGGTGGTAGCTGTCGGCGGCGTCGCCGCTCGGCTCGACGATGGTCGTGCCGGGGGCGTGCTCGTGCATCCACCAGTTCGAGTTGACGTTGTTGCCCTCGATCTGGTGCGCGGCGGTCGCGGCGCCCCAGAGGAAGCCGTCGGGGAAGGTCAGCATCGGGTGTCCGTTCTGGTGGTGCGTGGTCGGGCGAGCTAGGAGGCGCGGTGCGTGCGCCGCGGGTTCGGCACGGCGTCGAGCAGGCGCACCGTGTACGGGTCGGTCGGCCGCTGCAGCACCTCGGCGGTGCGGCCGCGCTCGACCACGGCGCCGTCGTGCAGCACCATCACGTCGTCGGTGATGAGCCGCGCGCTGAGCAGGTCGTGCGTGATGTAGAGCATCGAGACGCCCCACTGCTCGCGGAGGTCCTCGAGCAGGGCGAGCACGCCGGCCCGCAGCGACACGTCGAGCATCGAGACGGGCTCGTCCGCGATGATCACCTGCGGGTCGCTCGCGAGCGCCCGGGCGATGACGACGCGCTGCCGCTGACCGCCGGACAGCTGGTGCGGCAGCTTCGCCGCGAACTGCTCGACCGGCGTCAGGCCGACCGTCTCGAGGAGTTCCAGGACGCGGCGCCGCGCCTCCTGCCCTCGCAGCCCCGTGTAGTTCACGACCGGCCGCGTCAGCGTGGACTCGACGGTGTGCAGCGGGTTGAGGGCCGAGTACGGGTCCTGGAACACCATCTGCACGTCGCTGCGCAGGTCGCGGAGGCCGCGTCCGCGGACCTTCGTGACGTCGACGTCGCCGAACGTGATGGTGCCCTCGCTCGGCTTCTCGACGCCGGTGACCATGCGCGCGATCGTGCTCTTGCCCGAGCCCGACTGCCCGACGAGCGCGAGCGACTGGCCCGGCTCGAGGGTGAACGACACGTCGCGGACGGCCCGCACGGGATCCTCGCCGCGACGAGGAGGCGCGTAGGTCTTGCTGACCCCGGTCACGGTGATCGCGCTCTGGGCCACCTTCGTGCTGCGCGTGCCGACGCTCGGCGTGCTGGTGGTCGTGTCGACGCGGCGCTCGCCCCGGGCTCGACGCACCGCCCTGTCCTCGAAGCCGGGCAGCGAGACGACCTCGGCGCGGGGGTCGGCGTAGTGCGACAGCAGCATCTGCGTGTACTCGTGCTGCGGGTCGGCGAGCACGTCGGCGGAGCGGCCGTCCTCGACGATGCGGCCCTCGTGCATCACGAGCACCCGCTCGGTCGCCTCGAGCACGATGCCGAGGTCGTGGCTGATCAGCACGGCGGTGAAGCCCTCGCTCTGCTGCAGCGAGATGATCGTGTCCATCACGGCGTGCTGCACGAGCACGTCGAGCGCCGTCGTCGGCTCGTCGAAGACCATCAGCTGCGGCTCGAGCGACAGGGCGAGGGCGATCGAGACGCGCTGGCGCATGCCGCCGCTCAGCTCGCCGGGGAACCGCGCGAGCACCTTCGGGTCGAGCTCGACCTTCTGCACGAGCTCGGCGGCACGGGAGTCCCAGCGCTCGCGCGGCACGTGGCCGTGGGCCTTGAAGATGTCGACGAAGTGCTTGTGGATCGTGCGCACCGGGTTGAGCGCGTTCATGCCCGACTGCAGCACCATCGCGAAGCCGCCCTGGCGCTGCTGCCGCAGGGCCTCGGCGTCGAGGTCGCGGATGTCGGCGCCGTCGAACACGATGCTGCCGCCGTTGGTGCGCGCCGGCGGCTTCTGCAGCCGCGTCAGCGCGTAGCCGAGGGTCGACTTGCCCGAGCCGGACTCGCCGACCAGGCCGACGAACTCGCCGCGGCGCAGCGAGAACGAGACGTGGTCGACGGCCTGCACCGGCGTCGAGGCGGCCGACTCGTAGACGACGCTGAGGTCGCGCACATCGAGCAGCGGGGCGTCGCCGGCGGTCGTCGTCGAGGAGGCGGCGGGCTGGTTCGTGAGGTCTGCGGCGGTCATCGACGCGCCTCCTTCTTCGTCTTCTTCGCGGTGCCCTCGCGGAGGCGCGGGTTGCTGACGGCGTCGACGCCGAAGTTGATCAGCGTGAGGCTCATCGCGAGCAGGGCGATGCAGAGGCCGGGGGCGAACAGGAGGATCCACTGCCCGGTGAGCAGGGCGTTCGAGTTCTGCGCCCAGTAGAGGATCGTGCCCCAGCTGACGATCGACGAGTCGCCGAGCCCCAGGAACTCGAGGCCCGCCTCCGCCAGGATCGCGCTGGTGGCCGCTCCGAAGAACGAGCCGACGATCAGCGACGTCATGTTGGGCAGGATCTCGCGGAACACGATGCGGGTCGCGCCCTCGCCCGAGAACCGGGCGGCCTCGACGAAGTCGCGCGACCGCAGCGACTGCGTCTGGCTGCGCAGCACACGCGCGCCCCAGGCCCAACCGGTCACGACGATCACCGCGATGATGACCGCGATGCCGCCGTTCTGCAGGTAGGCCGCGATAACGATCATCAGCGGCAGGCCGGGGATGACGAGGAACAGGTTGACGACGAAGCCGACGACCTCGGCGGCGGGGCCGCGCATGTAGCCCCAGCTGAGGCCGATCGCCACGGCGACGAGCGTCGCGGCGATGCCGGCGACGAAGCCGACGAACACGCTGATGCGGGCGCCCCAGATCAGCTGGCTGAGGACGTCCTCACCGGCGGCGGTCGTGCCCATCCAGTGGGCCCAGGAGGCGTCCTGGTTGCGCTCGAACCCGTTCTCGCTGCCGCCGTACGGAGCGATCAGCGGGGCGGCCACGGCCATCAGGACGAAGACGCCGAGGACGACGATGCCGATCTTGGCCTTGGGGTTCGACCAGACGACGCCGGCGGTGCGCAGCACGGTCTTCCAGGCGCTGGGCGCGGCCTGCTCGGCGGCGGGGCCGGCAGGGTCGCCGCCCTCGGGGAGGCGGACGGACACGGTGGAGGTCATCGGCGGGTCCTTGGGTCGAGCACGCCGTACAAGATGTCGACGAGGAAGTTGGCGACGAGCACGCTCACGGTGATCATCAGGAAGAGGGCCTGCATCAGCGGGTAGTCCTGGCCGATGACGGCGTTGAACAGCAGGTAGCCGATCCCGGGGTAGCCGAAGACCTGCTCGACGAGGATCGAGCCGCCGACCACCCCGCCGAGGGCGAGGCCGAAGCCGGTGAGGTTCGGCAGGATCGCGTTGCGGGCGGCGTAGCGGACGGCGACCGTCCGGCCCTTGAGGCCGTTCGCCTCCGCGAAGGTCACGTAGTCGTCGCCGAGCGTGTTGATCATCGCGTTCCGCATGCCGAGGATCCAGCCGCCGAGGCTCGTGACGAGGATCGTCACCGCCGGCAGCACCGCGTGCAGCAGGGCGTCGCCGACGAACGCGGGCGTGAAGCCCGGCGTGGTCGTCGCGCCGTAGGCCCCCGTGGTCGGGAACCAGTGCAGCACGTAGCCGAGGAAGAAGAGGAGGAGCAGGGCCGTCCAGAAGTACGGGAACGTGCTCATGAAGCTGCCCGAGAGCGTGGGCAGCGAGTCGAGCCAGGTGCCGCGCTTCCAGGCCGCGGCGACGCCGATCAGGGTGCCGACCACGAAGGCGATCACGGTGCACGCGCCGACGAGGATCAGCGTGTACGGCAGCGCCTGCCCGACGAGGTGCCCGACCGTCTCGGGGAAGAACGTGTAGCTCGTCCCGAAGTCGAGCCGGACGACCTGGCCGAGGTAGGCGACGTACTGCTGCAGCACGTTGCCGTCGGGCACGCCGAGCTGGGCCTCGATGGCGGCACGGGTGGCCTCGGTGACCGGGCCGTTCTGCGAGAGCTTCGCGATCGCGGCGTCGGTGGGGTCGCCGGGCATCAGCCGCGGCAAGATGAAGTTGACCGTCACCGCCGCCCACAGGGTGAGGGCGAAGAGGCCGAGCTTCTGCGCTGCGTACTTCACTGGTCGTCACCGCCCTGGTCGACGCGCTTCAGCCTCGTGAAGATCAGCAGCGGCGCCTGGTCGTAGTTCTGCGGGGCCATGTACGGGTCCTCCTCGCTGGGCCAGCCGGTGAACTTCGAGTCGTTGAACAGGCCCCAGAGGCCGCCGTAGTAGAGGCCGATGACCGGCTTCTGCTCGTAGACGACGTTCTGAAGCGCGTACGACAGCCGCTGCTGCTCGGCGGGGTCGATCGCGGCCTTCCACTCGTCGAGCAGCTCGTCGACGGCAGGGTCGCTGAAGCGGCCGAAGTTCGAGGCCGTCGTCTCGCCGATCGGCGTCGCGAACCCGCTGTTGAGCAGCGTGTTGTAGGCCTGGTACGTGTTGCCGTTGCCCATGCCGCCGAGCGCCATGTCGAACTCGCCGTTCGCGATGGCCGACTGGTAGCCGGCAGGCTGGGGAGCCTGGATCTGCACGTCGATGCCGATCGCGCCCAGCTGTGCCCGCACCTCCTGCACGGCCCTCAGCCAGTCGGTGTAGCCGTTGGCGGTGAGGATCGTCATGCGCAGCTGCTGGCCGTCGGGGCCGACCAGCTGGTCGCCCTGCTGCGTGTAGCCGGCCTGCGCGAACGCGGCGAGGGCGCCGTCGACGTCCTGGCCGATCACCCCCTCGTCGGGGATCGAGGGGTCGAGGTCGTCCTGCTGGTTGGGCAGGATGAGGCCGGTCTGTCCGGCCGGCTCGAGGTAGCCCTCGGTCGCCGACTCCGCGATCTGGTCGCGGTCGAGCGCCAGCGCGATGCCGTTCCGCACGTTGACGTCGTCGAACGGCGCCTTCGTGAGGTTCGGCATCAGGCCGATCACGCCGCCCGGCGGGAACCAGTACGAGTTCGTGTCGCTCGCCGCGCCCCAGGTGCCCTCGACGTCGCTGATGAACGAGTACGCCCAGTCGTAGCCGCGCGTGACGGTGTCGAGCTGGTTGTTCGTCGCGGGCAGGATCAGGTGCGCGATGTCGATCTTCTCGGCCTGCCAGTAGGACTCGTTCTTGTCCATCGAGTACTGCATCGCCGAGTAGTTGCCGAGCGTGAACGGGCCGGTGCCGACGGGGTCGGGGTTGCGGTACGTCGCGGGGTCGTCGACCTCGCTCCAGAGGTGCTCGGGGACGATCGTCGTCTGGCCGATGATCTCCATCGCCGGCACGTCGTCGGTCTGCAGGTGGAAGACGACGTGGTCGCCCTGCTGCTCGACCGTGTCGATGTGCTGCCAGGCGCCCTTGAGGTCGAGCGCGGGGTTCGCCTTGATCAGGTCGAACGTGTACACGACGTCGTCGGGCGTCATCGGCTCGCCGTCGGACCACTCGACGCCGTCGCGGATCGTCATGTCGACCGTGCGCGCGTCGGGCAGCGTCGTCTCGCTCGCTAGCCACGGCGTGATCTCGCCGTCGAGCGGGTTGATCTCGAGCAGGGGCTCGTAGATCCACGTGGAGGCGGTGCGCTTGTTCGTGAGGAACGGGTTGAAGTTCCGCTCGAACTGCGGGTTGCCCTTGTCCGCGTTGATCAGCATCGTGTCGGCGCCGATCGTCGGGTCGGGCTCGCTGCGGATCTGGATGCTGCAGCCAGTGGCCACGAGCACCACGGCGGTGGCGGCGGCCAGGGCCGCCACGGCGGTGCGCGCTCGGGCGCGGTGTCTGTGCGTGTGCGTCATCGCCACGGTTCTCTCATTCGTCGTCGAGGTGAGCATCGCCAGTGTAAGCGCATACATCGCTGCGACGCAACGGCGGTGGCGGCGACGTCGACCGCGGCGGGTCAGCGGGCGGGGCAGCTCTCGCGCAGCAGGACCTCGACCGGCAGGGTCACCCGCTGAGGAGGCGCGGTCGGGTCGGTCAGCCGCGTCACGATGGTGCGCACCGCGACCCGGCCGAGGTCGTTCATCGGCTGGCGCACCGTCGTGAGGCGCGGGGTCGAGAAGCGTCCCGCCTCGATGCCGTCGAAGCCCGTCACGGCGACCCGGCCCGGCACGTCCACCCCGTGCGCGACGAACGCGTCGAGCACGCCGAGCGCCGACTGGTCGTTGGCGCAGACGACGGCCTGCGGGAGCGGGTCGGAGGAGGCGACCAGCGCCTCCCCGGCTCGCCTGCCGCCCTCGCGCGAGAAGTCGCCGCGCTCGACGCGCACGCGGACCGGGCCGTGGCCCTGCCGCGCGGCGGCCGCCGTGGCCGCCGCGACGGCCTGGTCGAAGCCGCGGTGCCGATCGGCCTCGTCGGGAGAGTCGCCGGGGCCGGCGACGTAGACGAGGTCGGCGACCGCGCCAGGGGCGTCGCCCGGCTCGCGCGCCTCGCCCGTCGCGCGCCCGAGGACGAACGCGGTCAGGGCGCGCATGCCGGCGGCGTTGTCGACGCTGACGTGGTCGAGCTCGTCGCCGGGACGGGAGTCGGCGAGGACCACGACCGGGATGCGGCGCGACACGTGCGCGAGCAGGTCGTCGGGCACGGTCTGGGCGAGGACGGCGAGGCCGTCCACGCGGCCCGCGATGTCGTTGAGCATGACCTCCCGGCTGGAGCCCCGACCGGCGGCGACCATCAGGGCGAAGCCGCGCCTCCAGGACTCGACCTCCGCGCCGCGGAGCACCTCGTCGAAGTAGAGGTTCGCCGGGTTGGACGCGGTGCGGGGGGCGTCGGTCGCCGCACCGGTGCCGGTCCCGGTGCCGGTGCCGGTGCCGGTGCCGGTCGGCGCAGGAGGCGTCGGTCGCCCCTCGCGGTCGTCGATCAGCGGGATGCGGCTCGCGTCCGCGACGCGCTCCCAGTCGGGCTCGGGAAGGTCGATGCCGTCGTGCCCGGGGAGGAACAGGCCGAGCACGCCGTGGCGACGACCCGCGAGGCCGCGCGCGGCGCCGCTCGGCACGTAGCCGAGCGACCGCACGGAGTCGAGCACGCGGGCCCGCGTCTCGGGACGCACGTCGTCGGGACGACGGAGCACGCGGGAGACGGTGGCGATCGAGACGCCCGCGTGGGCGGCCACGTCGTAGACGGTGGGGGCCTTCGTCACGGGGTCCGTCCGGCGCAGGGCATGGCGTCCATCCTAGGCACGGGGTGCCGCTCGGGCCGAGGGGGCAGGGCGGGGCAGAGCGGCGCGCGACGCGACGGAGCCGCCCGTCCGGGAAGGACGAGCGGCTCCGTCGCGAGCGAGGGTCGCAGGGCGACCCTGCGGCCTAGCCGTCGATCCTCGTGTCGGCGCGACGGCGCAGGCGACGAGCCGCGACGAGCGCGCCGGCACCGGCGACGAGGAGGAGCAGAGCGGCCGACAGGGGCGCGCCCGGCTCCGAGCCGGTGTAGGCCAGGGCACCGGCACGCGTCGAGGTGACCGGCACCACGCCGGTGCCCGCGGGCGTCGTGACGGGGACGACGCCGGTGCCCGGCACCGTGACCGGCGGCACGACGGCCGCCGCGGCGACGCTGAACAGCACCGGGTCGGTGAACGTCGACGAGGTGCCGTCGGCGAGGACCTGCAGCGCGGTGGTGCCGTAGTCGCCAGCCGGGACCCCGGTGAAGGAGGCGGTGAACGCGCCCGTCGCGTCGGTCTGGATCGTCGACACCGAGAACCCGAGGTCCGTGTCGAACGCGACCGGCTCCCCCGCCACGTCGAGCCTGGCGGAGGGCGACGTGGGCGTCACCATCTGCTCGAAGCCCTCGAACTGGTCGGCCGTGGCGAGGACGACCGTGACGAGGGCGCCCGGCTGGGCCGTGCCGGTCACCGTCACGGTGCCGGCCTCGACGGTGGACCCGGCGACGGGAGCGGTGATCGCAGGACCGGCCACCGCCTCCTCGACCAGCAGGTCGAGCGTCGCGCGGCTGCCCGCGTCGCCGGTCAGCTCGAGCGTCGTCGCACCGGCCGGGAGGAAGGGGCTGAGCACCGCGGGACCGACGAGGCGGCCCTCGGCGTCGGCGATGAACTCGCCGTCGAGGGGCTCCCCGTCGGGGCCGGTGACCGTCACGGTCTCGTCCGGGACGAAGTTCGCGCCGAGGACGCGGAAGGGACGACCCGCCTGGACCGTGCCGTCGGCGACCGCCGCGACCGGGCCGAGGGCCGGGACGAGGTCCTCGGTGACCGCCGCGAAGGCGTTCACGAGACCGGCGCCGAAGTAGCGCGAGCCGGTGAGCCCGCCCGCACCGGCGACCGGGGTGGCCTGCTGCTCGAGCAGGGCCTGCAGCTCGGCGGGCGAGGCACCGGGGTGGGTCGCGGCGAGGAGGGCAGCGACGCCCGCGACGTGCGGGGAGGCCATCGAGGTGCCGTTGTAGCTCGCGTAGAGACCGCCGAAGACCGTGCTGAGGATGCGCGAGCCGGGGGCGGCGATGTCGATGACGCCCTCGCCGTAGTTCGAGAAGGAGGACTTCGCGGTCGAGCCGTCGGCCTGCTCGGCGACGGACGCGACGGTGACGACGCCCGGGATCTCGGTGGGGATGTCGGAGCAGCCCTGCGAGACGTCACGGTCGACCGGGGTCGTGTCGTTCGGCCCGGAGGCGCTGCGCGTCTTGTTCGCGAGGTCGTAGTTCGAGTTGCCCGCGGCGGCGACGTTGAGCACGCCCTGCTGCTCGGAGAACTCGACGGCGCGGGTCACGGACTCGAGCGCCGGGGCCTGGTCGGCCTCGGTCGAGCACCAGAACTCCCACGGGTCGACGTAGTAGCTGTTGTTCGTCACGTCGAAGCCCTGGTCGGCGGCCCACATGAAGCCGCAGAGCGCGTACTCGGGGTAGATGAAGCCGTCGTAGTTGACGACCTTGACGCTCGCGAGCGTCGCGCCCGGCGCGATGCCGACGATGCCCACGCCGTTGTCGGCCGCGGCGATCGTGCCGGCGACGTGCGTGCCGTGCGACTCGGAGTCGTCCACGGGCACCCAGGCGGCCTGCGACCGGTCGGGCTGGCCGTTGACGGAGCAGCCGACCGACTTGGAGGCGTCGACCTGGCCGGCGAGGTCGGGGTGCGAGACGTCGATGCCGCTGTCGAGCACGCCGACGACGACGCCGTCGCCGTCCTCGATCTCCCGCGCCTCGGGGGCGCCGATCGCGGCCATGTCCCACTGCTGGGCCTCGAGCGGGTCGACCGGGGCGACCTCGGTGCCCAGGGGGCGGTCGAGGGACTGGGGGCCGGCGCCGGTCGCGCCGGCGGCGGGCGCGGTCGCGCCGGAGGTCGCGGGCACCTCTGCCGGCACCTCGACCTCGTCGTCGACGACCTCGGCCGTGCGGGTCGGCCCGGCCGACTCGACGCCGAGCGTCCCGCGCATCGTGGCGAGGAAGTCGCCGTCTCGGGACTGCGCCGTGACGACGCCGATCTCGGGGTACTCGGAGAGGACCACGCCGCCGGCGGCGACGACCGCGGCGGAGGCGTCCGCGACGGCGTCCGCGCTGCGCACGGTGGTGTTGACGACGTAGTTCATGACGATGCCGTCGGCCACGCGGGCCGACGCGGCGGGGACCTCGGCGGTCACGTCCTCCGTCTCGGCGGCGGGAGCCTCCGGGGCGGGGGCCTCAGCAGCGGGCGTCTCGGCCGGAGCCTCGACCGCGGGCGTCTCGGCGGCGGGCGCCTCGGCCTCCGTCGGGGCGGCGGCCGCGGCGGCCGTGTCGGCCGCACCCGACGCTGCAGCGTCGGCGTCGGTGCCGTCGGCGCCGACCGGCGACACGGCCGGGTCGGCGGCGAACGCGGCGGTGGGTGCGAGCACGAGGGCGCTCGTGAGCGCCAGGGCGGTCGCCCAGCGCGCTCCCCGGCGTCGGGTGGATCTGATCACGTGGTGACTCCTGATGTCGGGCGCACGGCGACGGGCGCGAGCCTCGAGGAGCCAGGTCGCTCGGCCCCCTGGTCGAGCGGCCCCCGAGGCCGGATGTCCCCCAGACTAGGGGCCCCGTGTTTCCGGCGTGTGACGAGTGCGCGAAGCGGCCTGCCCGCCCGTACCCCGCTCACCGCACCGCGCACCGCACCGCGAGGAGTCCCGTCTCGTTCCGAGCATCCCGTCTCGACGGGACGGGACGGGACGCTCGGAACGAGACGGGACGCGAACGACCGCGACGGGCGGCGCACCCGGGGCGACGCGGCCTGTGGAGAGGATCCGACGCCGAGGGGCGCGTTCGGGCAGGGTCGTCGGGTGATCGACGACGACCCCCTCCCCCTCTTGGTCCGGGTGCCGAGCCTCGGCGCCGACTCGCGCGAGGCGACCAGGCTGCGACGGGCCGCGTCCGCCGGACGCTGGCGGCGCCTCCATCCTGGCTCGTACGTCCGGGCCGACCAGTGGGACGCGCTGACGCCCCGTCGACGCCACGTGCTGCTGGTCGAGTCCGCCCTCGGCCGCACCGGCGCCCGCCACGTGGTGTCCCACCTGTCCGCGGCCGCGCTGCACCGCACGCCGGTGCTCGGAGACTGGCCCGACCGGGTGCACGTCACCGACCCGGACGCCCTCGGCCCGCAGTCCACGGTCGCCCTCGTGAAGCACCAGGGACCGCTCGAGGACGACGAGGTGTCGTCGCTCCGCGGGGTCCGGCTCACGACGCCCGCCCGTACCGCGGCCGACCTCGCCCTCGGCACACGGTCGCTCGAGGAGGTCGCCGTGGTCCTCGACGACCTGCTGCACCGGGAGCTGACCACGAAGGAGGCGGTGCTCGCCTCGCTGGACCGCCGGCCGCGGGCGCGCGGCCAGGCCGGGGCCCGCCGAGCCCTGGCCTTCGCGGACAGCCGCTCCGACTCGGCGGGCGAGTCGCGCACCCGGGTGCTGCTGCACCGGTTGGGCGCGCCCGTGCCCGTGCTGCAACGACGGTTCGAGCTCGGACGCGGCCGGTGGGACCCGCACGTCGACTTCTGGTTCCCCGACCAGGGCTGCGTCCTCGAGTTCGACGGCGTGAGCAAGTACACGCAGAGCCGGTGGCGCGGGTCGCTGACGCCCGAGCAGGTGGTGGTGAAGGAGAAGCTCCGGGAGGACGCGATCCGTCGCCAGTCCGAGGTGCGCGCGTTCGTGCGGTGCACCGCCTGGCACCTCGGCGACCCTCGGCGACTCCGGTCGCTGCTCGAGAGCGCGGGCGTGCCGTGCAGCCGGTGACCCCGGGCCGGCTCCACCGCGTCAGGTCCCGTCGTGTTCCGAGCATCCCGTCGCGCCGCGGTCGGACGGGATGCTCGCAACGAGACGGGACAAGACGGGACGAGACGAGACGCGGCGAGCGCGGCCCGTTACGCGACGTGACGGGAGGCCCGGTGGGCCGGCCCGCGCCTCCGTACGCTCGGGTGATGGCCCCGAGCGACACCACCACGACCGCCCGCGACACCATCTCGAACCTGCTCGACGAACGGCGGACGTTCCCTCCGCCTCCTGCGCTGGCCGCCGCCGCGAACGTCACCAGCGCCGAGCACGCGCGCGCTGCGGCCGACCCCGTCGCCTACTGGGAGGAGCAGGCCCGCCGGCTCGAGTGGGAGACCCCGTGGCACACGGCTCACACGTGGGAGCCGGTCCGCGAGCTCGCCGACGGCAGCCTCACGGTGCCCGAGGCGACCTGGTTCGCCGGCGGCCGCCTCAACGTCGCCGTCAACTGCGTCGACCGCCACGTCGCGGCCGGGAACGGCGAGAAGGTCGCGCTGCACGTCGAGGGCGAGCGCGGCGACCGGCGTGACGTCACCTACGCGCAGCTGCAGCGTGAGGTCGTCAAGGCCGCGAACGGGCTGCGCAGCCTCGGCGTCGGCGAGGGCGACCGCGTCGTCGTCTACCTGCCCGTCATCGCCGAGACGATCGTCGTGACCCTCGCGATCGCGCGGATCGGCGCGATCCACTCGCTCGTCTTCGGCGGCTTCTCGGGCGAGGCGCTCAGGTTCCGGGTCGAGGACACGGGCGCGAAGCTGCTCGTCACCACCGACGGGCAGTTCCGTCGCGGCGCCGCGGTGCCGGTCAAGGCGAACGCCGACCACGCGGTGAGCGGCGAGAACCAGGTCGAGCACGTGCTCGTCGTGCGGCGCACCGGCGACCTCACCCCCGACGTGCCGTGGACCGAGGGCCGCGACCTCTGGTGGCACGACGTGGTCGACCCCCAGCCCGACACCGACGAGCCGGAGGCCTTCGACGCCGAGACCCCGCTCTTCATCATGTACACGAGCGGCACGACCGGGAAGCCGAAGGGCCTCGTGCACACGAGCGGCGGCTACCTCACGGCCGCGAGCTGGACGCACTGGGCCGTGTTCGACGCGAAGCCCGACGACGTGCACTGGTGCACGGCCGACCTCGCCTGGGTCACCGCGCACACCTACGAGATCTACGGCCCGCTCTCGAACGGCCTCACGCAGGTGATCTACGAGGGCACGCCCGACACCCCGCACCCTGCCCGGCACCTCGAGATCATCGAGCGCTACGGCGTCACGACCTACTACACGGCGCCGACCCTGGTGCGGACGCTCGCGTCGTGGTTCCCCGACGGCCTGCCGACCGACTTCGACCTGAGCTCGCTGCGCCTCCTCGGCACCGTCGGCGAGGCGATCAACCCGGAGGCGTGGGTCTGGTTCCGCGAGCAGCTCGGCCGGGGCGAGCTGCCGATCGTCGACACGTGGTGGCAGTCGGAGACGGGCGCGGCCGTGATGGCGCCGCTGCCCGGCGTCGACACGCTCAAGCCCGGGTCGTCGCTGCGCGCACTGCCCGGCGTCTCCACCGCCGTCGTCGACGAGGCCGGCGAGCGCGTGCCGAACGGCTCCGGCGGCTACCTCGTCGTGCAGCAGACGCCGCCGTCGTTGGCCCGCACGGTCTGGGGCGACCCCGAGCGCTACCGCGACAGCTACTGGGCGAAGTACTGGCGGCAGGGCTGGTTCTTCTCCGGCGACGGCGCCAAGTACGACGACGACGGCGACATCTGGCTGCTCGGCCGCGTCGACGACGTCATCAACGTGTCGGGTCACCGCCTGTCGACGATCGAGATCGAGTCGTCGCTCGTCGCCCACCCCCTCGTCTCCGAGGCGGCGGTCGTCGGCGTCTCGGACGCGCGCACCGGGCAGGCGATCGCCGCCTTCGTCGTGCCCGCGACCCGCCCCGCAGGAGGCGCGGTGCGCGACGCCGGCGACGCCTCCGAACCGCAGGTCTGGGCCGCGCTCTCGGGGTCCGCGCCGGGCTCGCTGTCGCCCCTGCTGCGCGCCCACGTCGCCGACCAGATCGGCCCCGTGGCGAAGCCCGCGACCGTGCTCGTCGTCCCCGACCTGCCGAAGACCCGCTCGGGCAAGATCATGCGGCGCCTGCTGGGCGACGTGTCGGAGGGGCGCGAGCTCGGCGACACGACGTCGCTGCAGGACGCGTCGGTGCCGGGACGCATCGCGGCCGTCCTCGCGGAGGTGCGGGGCGCCTCCTAGGTCGCCCTCCGTCTCGCGGGCCGGCGAGTGGTCAGGAGCTGTCCTCCCGGGGCCCGAGGGGGACACTGCCTGACCACTCGGTGCCCCGCGACGCCTAGGCGTGCGCCGGGAATCTTGCGCACAGGGCAACGGTTCACCTCGGTGGCCCGACGTCGCGCCGGCCCCTCCCCCACCCCCGTCACCACGAAAGCCGGTCCACCGTGTCGATCTCCGAGACCACCTCCGCAGCCCCCTCCACCGTCCGCACCGCCGAGACCAGCGTGCCGATCGTCGACCTGCTCGACGAGCGCTGGAGCCCCCGCTCGTTCGACCCGACCGCGACGATCAGCGATGCACAGCTCGACGCCCTGCTCGAGGCCGCCCGCTGGGCCCCGTCGGCCCAGAACCACCAGCCCCGCCGCTTCGTCGTGGCCCGCCGCGGCACCGAGACCTTCGACACGATCGTCGGCGCCCTGCTCAGCTTCAACGCGATGTGGGCCGGCAACGCCTCCGCGCTGGTCGTCGCGCTGGCCGAGACCTCGACCGTCGAGGGCGACGACCGCCCGACCGCCGAGTACGACCTCGGCCAGGCCGTCGCGCACCTCAGCGTCCAGGCGCACGCGGAGGGCTTCCACACCCACCAGATGGCCGGCGTCGAGTGGGACAAGCTGGTCGCCGCGTTCGACCTGCCCGCGAACCTGAAGCCCGTCACCGTCACCGCCGTCGGCGTCGTCGACGAGGCCGACAAGCTGATCGAGGCGCTGGCCGAGCGCGAGACCGCACCGCGCGTCCGCCTGTCGCTCGACGAGCTGGTGCTGCGCCGCGACTAGCCCGCCGCTGCGGCGGCTGGCCCTGCCGCTGCCCGCGCGCTGCGCGTCCTGACCCCTCGGACCCGCGTGCACCCCTCTGCGAGCGAGGGCGTGCGCGGGTCCGAGGGGTCTCGTCGTGATGCGGCCGCGCAGGTCATCCGCACGGGCGACGGCGCAGGAGGCGCGGGTCATCCTGCAGGACCGCACCCGAGCCACCGGCGACGGACGACCGAGGAGGCGGCGCTCCGTAGCGTCGAGGACGGGCCGGTGGACGCCGGCGGCGCACGCGAGGAGACAGCATGACCGACGACCGCACACCTGCCGAGGGCACCGCCGACGCCGATCGACACGCGACCGAGGAGCTCGGCCGCTCCGCACCTGACGCACCCCTCGCGCAGCCGGCGCAGCCTGCGCAGCCCGCAGGGCCCGCGCAGCACGCAGGGCCCGCGCAGCACGCAGGGCCCGCGCAGCCCACAGGGTCAGCGCAGCCCGCGCAGCCCGTGGGGCCGGCGCAGCCCGCAGGGCCGGCGCAGCCGCCGGCCCGCAGCGGCGCGAGCGGCTGGGCGATCGCGGCCCTCGTCGTCGGCATCGGCGCGTTCCTCGTCGGGCTCGTGCCCGTGGTCGGCCTGCTGGTCGCGCTGGTCGGCGTCGCCCTCGGGGTCGTCGCGCTGGTGCGCCGCCGCCGTGTGCAGTCAGGTCTCGGCCTGGGCGTCACGGGCCTGGCGCTGTCGGGTCTCGCCGCCGTGACGAACGTCGCCGTGGTGGCCGTGCTCGTCGTGGCCGTGCCCGTCGGGGCCCGCCTCGCGGACGAGGCCGCGAGCAGCTGGTACGGCTGGGACACCGGGCAGGGCCTCGACGGCGACCCGCACGGCCCCGGCCAGGGCGACGGGTACGACGACGCCGACGGCGACGGCGCCGCCGACCCCGCCGCCGTGACGACCCCGTGCTGGTCGTTCTCGCTCCCCGACGACGCGTGGGTGTCCGGTGACGACAGCGACGCCGACGCCTGCGCCACGTCCTTCGGCGTGGCCGACGACACCGCCGTCACGCCCGTCCAGGTCGTGACCGTGCCCGCCGCCGTCGCCGCGGGCCTCGTCCCCGCGACGAGCACCGACCGTGTCGCCGACGCCGTCGCCGCCCTGCGCCCGAGCTGGCTGCCCGGCGTCGGCACGGTCGTCGGCGCGCCCGAGCAGACCACGCTCGACGGCCAGCCCGCCGCCCTCGTCCGGCTCGCGACCGGGGACGACCTCGGCACGCCCGCCGCCGTGGTCGTCGCGTGGTCCCCCGCCGACGCGACCGGCACCTCCTCGCTCACCCTCGTGACCGTCGGACCGGACACGGACGCGGACGCGGACCTCGGCTACGGCTCGACGGACGACGCGTCCGCCGCCGCCCGTGCCGCGGCCGCCGAGCGCACGCTCACGAGCCTCACCGGCACCTGGGCCTGGGCCGGCCGCTGACCCGGCTGGCTGCCGACCCGGACGGGGCACGCCGCTGACCCGGCCGGGGCGCGCACCGCACGCGCGCCTCCTCGTCCCCTGATGGCGCAGGAGGCGCGGGTGCGGTTGGCTGGGACCATGTCGATCTCCTCCACGGCCGCGAAGGCCGACCTGCTCCGCTCGCTGCACGTGCCCGGCGACCCGCTCGTGGTCACCAACGTGTGGGACAGCATCACCGCCCGCGTCGTGGCGGGCGCCCCGGGGGTCAGGGCCCTCGCGACCGCATCGCACTCGATCAGCGAGGCCCACGGCGTCGAGGACGGCGAGGGGCTCGACGTCGACCAGATGCTCGACGCCGTCCGGCTCGTGATCCGCGCGGTCGACCTGCCCGTCTCCGTCGACTTCGAGAAGGCCTACGCGACCGACGCGGCCGGCACCCTCGACAACGTGTGGCGCCTGATCGAGGAGGGCGCCGCCGGCCTCAACCTCGAGGACAGCACGGGCAAGTCCAAGACGGAGCTCTACGACATCGACACCCAGGTGTCCAAGGTCGCGGCCGCCCGTCAGGCCGGCGACCGCGCCGGCGTGCCGATCGTCATCAACGCCCGTGTGGACGCGCTGGCCGGCGACCCCTCGCTCTTCGACGACGCCGTCCGTCGTGCGAACGCCTACCTCGACGCCGGCGCCGACTGCGCGTTCGTGCTCGGCCTGGGCACGGAGGACCTCGTCGAGCGCGCGCTCGACGAGATCCACGGCAAGGTCAGCGTCATCTCGGGGCCGGACTCCGTGCCGCTCGCGCGCCTCGCCGAGCTGGGCGTCTCGCGCGTCAGCTTCGGCCCGATGACGATGGGCCTGACGCTGTCGCACCTGCGCGACGCCGCCGAGCAGCTCACCGCCCGCGGCGACTACCCCCGCGAGCTCGGCTTCAGCTTCTAGCCGGCGGCGCGCGCCGCCGGCGGGCGGGTTCGTCGCCGCCGGTCCGTCGTGACGGACCGTGCACGACGGACTCGCCCGCCCCCGTCCCGTCCCTCGACCGTCAGCAGGACGCGGTCCACGCACGCACGAGGCCCCGGCGACTCACGTCGTCGGGGCCTCCTGCGTGCGTGGGCGCCGGGCTCAGTCGCGATCCTTCGCGGCGGCCTTCGCCTCGGCCTTGTCGGCCTTGCGCTTCGCCTTGGCCGTCGCCTTCGCGGTGTCGTCGGCGGCGTCGTCCTCCGCCTTGGCCCGGTCGAGGTCGTCGGAGTCGGCGTCCGCGTGGTCGTCGCCGCGACGGCCGTTCCCGTCGTGCTCCTCCTCCGACTCCTGTCGCTCGATCGACTCGGCGGCGGCCTGGCGGAGCCGGAGGCCGTCGAGCTCGTCCTGCGCCGCGACCGCCTGCTTCTTCTCGCTCTGCGCGGTGTCGCGCGGCGGCAGCAGGATGTCCTTCTCGGCCTTCATGCCGGCCTGCAGCTCGCGGCCGCGCTCGATCTCGGCGTCGAACTCGGCGCCGAACAGCAGCGCCAGGTTGGTGATCCAGAGCCACAGCAGGAACACGATCACGGCACCGAGCGAGCCGTAGGTCTTGTTGTAGTTCGAGAAGTTCGCGACGTAGAAGCCGAAGCCGGCGCTGGCGAGGCCCCAGATGACGATCGCGGTGATCGAGCCGAGGCTCATCCAGCGGAACTTCGGCTGGCGGATGTTCGGCGAGAAGTAGTACAGCACCGCGACGACGACCACGACGATGACCAGCAGCACGGGCCACTTGACGATGCTCCAGACGAAGACCGTCGTCGAGCCGAGGCCGACCACGTCGCCGACCGTCTGGGCGACGTCGCCGCTCAGCACGAGGATGAGCCCCGCGACCACGATCAGCACCACGGTGAACGCGGTGATGGCGAGCATCGTCGGGCGGAGCTTCCAGATCGGACGCCCCTCGTCGACGTTGTAGATGCGGTTCATCGCCCGGCCGAAGCCGCCGACGTAGCCCGAGGCCGACCAGAGGGCACCGAGCACACCGGCGACGAGGGCGAAGCCGGCCGCCTGCGAGCCGATCAGCTCCTGGATGGGGCCGCGCAGGGTGTCGGCCACGGAGGCGCCGCCGAGCTGCGTGAGGAGCTGGAGGACGGCGTCGGTCGTCGGCCCGGCCTGGCCGACCACGCCCAGCAGCGCGACGATCGCCAGCAGGCCGGGGAAGATCGCGAGCACGGCGTAGTAGGTGAGCGAAGCCGCGAGGTCGGTGCACTGGTCGGACCCGAACTCGCGCAGGGTCTTCTTGAGCACGTAGCCCCATGACCGCGCGTGCAGGTCGTCGGGACTGTCGGGCTTGCGCGAGTCGTTCGGCTCGGGCGCCGTCTGGTCCCGGCGTGTGCTGGTCTGTGCCATGGGGTCTCGTGTTCCTGTCCTGTGGACGAGAGGTGATGCGGAGAGGGGTGTCGCCGGGTGGGGTGCGTCGCCGGCTGCGTGCTGCCGGGCGGCCTGATGCGGTGCGGGTGATGCAGAAGACGACAGGAGGCGCGCCTCCTGCCGTCCGTCAGCGTCGCGTCAGCGGCGGGCGATCTTGACGACGCCCGCGACGATCGCGGCGACGCCGGCCACGCCCGCGGCCGCCGTGGCGATCACGGGTGCCGGGTCGTCGTCGAGGCGACGCTTGACGCTCGCCGTGAGGCGTCGGGCGTGGGCCGGCACGCTCAGCTTGTCCTCGATGGCGTCGAGGGTCTCCTTGAACTGCTCGCGGGTGCGGGCGATGTCCAGCTCGATCTCGGGGATGCTCGCGCCCTCGCGCGGGCCGGGCTTCTGGTCGCTCTCGTCGTCGCTCATCGGTCGCTCGCGCCCTTCGTGCTCGTGCTCTTCGTGCTGGTCCCCTTCAGCGCGGCCACGTCGGCCTTCACGCTGTCGACGGCCTGCTGCGGCACGGGCGGCACGCCCTTCTTGAGCGCCTTGACGCCCAGCAGCGCGAGCACGCCGGTGATCACCAGCAGCACGGCCGCCACGATCAGGGCGGCGAGCCACGGCGCCACCACGGTGGCGAGCCCCAGCACGCCGGCGGTGATCAGCACGGCGAGGAGGAAGAAGCCGAAGAGCGCGGCGCCGACCAGCAGTCCTGCGCCGACCCCCGCCTCCTTCAGCTTGGTGATGAGCTCGGTCTTCGCGAGCTGGATCTCGCCCCTGATGAGACGGGAGATGAGCTCGGGCAGGCTGCCGAGCAGCGAGCCGAGCGACTTCTTGGTGCTCTGTTCCGGTGCCTTGAGGTCACTCACCGACGTTCACCCCGGGCAGCTTCGCGGCGCCCTCGCTGTCGGAGCCGGCGCTCGAGGCGGCGCTCTTGGCGGAGTCCGCGACGTCGTCGGCCTTGTCGGACGCCTTCGAGGCGACGGACTTGGCCTTCGAGGCCGCGTCGCCGGCGGCGCCCTGCAGCTTCTTGCCCACGACGGGGGCGTTCTCCTTCACGAAGTCCTCGGCCTGGTGGACCGTCTTCTGCACGGAGGGGTTCTCCCACAGGCTCTCGGCCTGCGACTTGATCTTGACGTAGGCACCGCGCCCGGCACGTGCTCCCAGCACGTAGCCCACAGCTGCTCCGGCGACGAAGAGGATCTTGCCCTTCATGAGTGCTCCATTCAGTTCGAGGTCGACCGGGCCCCAGCGGCCCAGGACACCAACGCTGGCACAGACCCCCGGGCACAGACCAGATTCCCAGTACCGCGACGCGGCCAGGGGTACAGCGACGCCGGTCAGGAGGAGCGGCGAGCGCCCCGGCTGTGGACGGCCGACGACGGCGCAGAGGAGGCGGCGGTCGCGGAGGAGGCGGCGGTCGCGGAGGAGGCGGCGGTCGCGTCGGCCAGGACGGCCACGGGGACGGGGACGCGGACGGACCGCACCCGTCGCGACCACCAGCGGGGCGGGAGCTCGCGGCCCCACGCGGCCAGCGCCTCCTCGACCAGGCGCAGCACGCACCAGCAGAAGAGCACGACGAGCAGGACGTTGCGCGCACCGAGCACCGCCACGGCGACGGGGTTCAGGTCGATCAAGGGCAGGTAGAGCACCGGGAACACCAGCGTCGTCAGCCCGGCCGCCCACGCGACGAGCCTCGCCGGGGCGCGGAACGCGGCGGCGTCCGCCCACAGTCCCGCCGCGACGACCGGGGCGATCCACAGCACGTACTGGGGCGACCCGACCTTGTTGAAGACGATCAGCGTGATCGTCAGGGTCAGGGCCCCGAGCAGGACGAGGCGGGACTCGTGCCCGGCGTGGGCGGTCCCGTCGACCCCCGCAGGCGCAGCCCTCGTGCGCCCGGCCCCCGCAGGCGCAGCCCCGGTGCGCCCGGCCCGGGCACGTCCGGCCGCCGCGACCGCCAGCAGCCCGACGAGCAGGACCATCACGACGCCCATGGCCTGCGTGCTGCCGTGCACCGCCCAGGTGTCGCCCGGCCCCATCACCTCGCGGGTCGCGAGCCCGACGTTCTCGTACACGGAGGCGCCGGGCACCCCCAGCATCGCCATCCACAGCCACGGGGTCGCGAGCGGAGCCTCGAGCTGCAGCGCCCGGTCCGACTGCATCGTGACGAAGCTGTCGACCGACGACAGGCCCCCGCCGACGGCGACCACCGCGACGACGACGAGCGTCACCCAGAGGCACGCCCGCACGACCGTCGCGCGTCCCCGGCTCGCGACCACGACGGCCGCGATGACGGCCGCCGGCCAGACCTTGACCCACGTCGCCGCGGCCAGCAGTGCGCCGGCCACCCGGGGCCGGGTGCCGAGCAGGAGGAGGGCCGCGACCACGGCAGGCGCGCTGAAGGCCTCCAGCCGGAGGAACGCCACCGGGCTCAGCAGGAACAGCACGAGCAGCCACCACCACGCCGCCGGGGCGTCGACCGTGCGGCGCCCGCGGTCGGTGAGCAGCCAGAGCGACGCGGCGTTCGCGGCCGTCACGAGGAGGAGCCAGACGAGCTGGTAGAGCGACTCCCCCAGGACGTTCGGCAGCACGACGGGCAGCAGCGCGCCGGCCGGGTAGACCCAGGCGAAGTCCATGACGGGCCAGCGGCCCTCGCTGAGGGCGCCGGTGGCCCAGGTGCGGTACAGGGGCAGGTCGCCCTCCGCGCCTCCTCGCAGCATCAGCGGCGTCAGGGCGACGAAGACGGCGGCGTGCAGGGCCGCGAAGGTCCACCAGATCGCGCGGGGCTGCCGGCGGAACAGGCCCCGGACCCGGCGCAGGTGCCGCACGCCGTCGTGGAGACGAGCGACGGGCCCGCCGCCCCCGTCGGGACCGGGGCCGGGACCGGGCGCGGTCCGCCGGGCACGCCGGGACGAGGAGGCGGTGGTCCAGGGCGTGCGCGAGCTCACCCTGCGGACGCTAGGGCGCGCACCTTTCGACGAGGTGAACGTCGGGCGTACGATGCCGCGCATGGACCGACGGAGCTCCGACGACGACTCGCGCACGGCTGCGCCCGGGCCCGAGGACGACCAGCCGACGCGCGACGACGACAGTGCCGACGACAGGCCGGTCGGCTGGTGGCTGACCCGGGTCGAGCGGCTGCTCGACCAGCGGTTCGCCGAGGCGCTCGACGAGCACGGCGTCACGCGCCGCCAGTGGCAGGTGCTCGAGGCCCTCGAGCGCGGCGTCGAGCCGGGCGCCGAGGAGTCCTCCGCGGCCGCGAGCGGGTCGACCGCGTCGTCGGACGGGCCGGCCGACGACGACCAGTCGCTGGTCGACGACCTCGGCGAGCTCGTCGAGAGCGGCTGGGTGGCGGTCGAGACCGACGGCCTCGGCGCCAGCCGCCATTCGCTCACCGAGCGGGGTGCGGTCGCGCACGCGAAGCTGCGCGACGTGGTGCTCGGCATCGGCGCGGACGCCTTCGCGGGCGTCAGCCCCGACGAGCGCGAGACGGCGCTCCGCGTGCTGCGGAGGGCCGTCGGCAACCTCGGCGGCTGACCCTCCGATCGAGACCTGGGCAGCCGACGAGGCGGGGCCGGCTACGCCAGCGCGACCCACCCGATGAGCAGCATCGTCGTGACGAACCCCGACACGAAGTTGAGCCAGAGGAACCTCTTCCAGCCCTTGTTCGCGCCCTCCGCCTCGGCGTCGGTGATGTTCCACCAGGGCGCGCAGTTCAGGGCGTAGGCCACGGGGATGATCGCCGCGAACGGCCCGGGTGCGTCGGTGAAGGTGAGCAGGATGCCCGCGAGCAGGTAGGCGACGACGGCGAGCCGGACGGTGGTGCGGGCACCGATCACGGTCGCGATCGAGGCGATGCCGCCCTCGCGGTCGGCGATCACGTCCTGGACGGCGCCGAAGGCGTGGCTCGCTGCCCCCCAGAGGAAGAACGCCCCCAGCAGCGCCCAGAGCGCTGGCGTGAAGGTGGCCCCCGCGAGCACGAGGCCGTAGACGGCGGGGCTGACGAAGTGCGTGCTCGACGTGACGGAGTCGACGAACGGGCGCTCCTTGAAGCGCAGGCCCTTCGCCGAGTAGGCGACGACCGCGAACAGGCTGACGGCGAGCACCAGCCAGCTGAGCGGGCTGCCCACCGCGACGAGGAAGAGGACGAACGGCACGCACGTGAGCACCGCCGCCCAGAGCGTCGTACGGTGCATGCTCCGGTCGAGCAGGGCGCCCTCGACCCCGCCCTTGCGCGGGTTCCGCAGGTCGCTCTCGTAGTCGAAGACGTCGTTGATGCCGTACATCGCGAGGTTGTAGGGCACCAGGAAGAACAGGATGCCGACGACCGCGACGAGCCAGTCCACCTGCGAGAAGTCGAAGGCAGGGCTGGGCCCGGTGAGGACGAGCACCGCGGCAGACCCGTCGGCGACGGCGTCGGCGACCGACTGCGAGACGTAGGCGCCGCCCGCGTCGGCGTCCGGGCTCGGCGTGCTGGCCGCGGTCAGGACGTACGCCGCCGCGAACGGGAACGCCGTGTTGATCCAGCTGAGGGGCCGGGAGGACCAGAACAGGGCCCTCAGGGTCGCGGTCACCGCGCCTCCTCGGCGTCCGGCGTGCTGGTGCCGGCGCCGCTGCCGCTGCCGGCGCGACGCGACGCCCTCGCCGCCTTCGCGGCCTCCGTCTCGCTCCGCGACCCGAGCAGGGTCCAGATGCTCGGCAGCAGCACGAGCGCCGCGACCGCGTAGGCGAAGTCCTCGAGCGGTGCGATGCCGACGAAGGCGCCGCTGATGCGCGACTCGTCGTAGCCGACGAGCCCGACGCCGATCATGACGTTGTCGAAGACGGCGGTCATCACCAGCAGCACCGCGGTCGAGAGCCCGGCCGCGCGCACGACGGCCGCGAGCGAGCCGTGGGTCGAGGACGCACGGGTCGAGGAGGCGCGGGTCGACCGGGTGCGCGCCCAGCGCAGCAGCAGCGCGGCCCCCGCCGTCACGGCCACGAGCCCGAGGAAGACCGCGTTGATCGCCCAGTACGTCACGCGCGGTCACCGCCCGTCGAGAGGGCGGCCGACGCGGCCCGGCGGCGCTCCCGCGCGTCGAGCACGAGGCGCGAGCCGGCGAGCAGGTTCATCGTGAGCCAGCAGAGCAGCACGAGGAAGAAGACCTCCTCGAGGGGCAGCTCGGGCGCGAGCTGCACGCCCGTCATGAACGACGTCTCGCCACGGAAGAAGACACCGGCGTCGATGCCGACGATGTCCCAGATGAGGAAGAACACGACGCCGACGAGCAGCGTGACGAACGCCCGCCAGCCGTCCCGCCAGAAGAACAGGCCGAAGCGCCGGTCGAGCATCGCCATGCCGAAGATCGAGATCAGCAGGGCGACGAGGTACGCGAAGCCCATCAGGCGTCGCCGCTCGCGCCGGGCACGACCCCGGAGCCCGCGTCGGAGCCCGCGCCCGCGCCGACGGCCGGCTCGGCCACCGGCCCCGTGCTCGTGTCGCCGCGCATGTTCTTGAGCAGGATCTCGGCGCTGATCAGGCACATCGGCAGGCCGATGCCCGGGCGCACCGAGCCGCCCGCGTAGAAGAGGCCCTGCACGTGCTCGGAGGTGTTGCCTGCACGGAACATCGCGCTCTGCGAGAGCGTGTGCGCCGGGCCGAGCATGCTGCCGCTCCAGGCGTTGACGTCGTCGACGAAGTCGCGCGGGCCGCGGGTGCGGCGCAGCACGACGCGCGACGCGAGGTCGGGGATCTCGGCCCAGTCGGCGATCTGCTCGATGACCTGGTCGGCGAGCCGCTCGATCAGCGGGTCGCCGTCGCCGCCCACGTCGCCGCGGCCGAGGGACGGGTCGGCGGGCAGCGGCACGAGCACGAAGAGGTTCGTGTGCCCGGCGGGCGCCGTCGACGGGTCGACCGTGCTCGGCTTGCAGACGTAGAGCGACGGCGGGTCGGGGATCCGCTTGTCGTCGCCGAAGATGCGGTCGAAGTTCTCGTGCCAGTCGCGCGCGAAGAACAGCGTGTGGTGCTCGAGCTCGGGCACCTCGCCCTCGACGCCCAGGTACAGCAGCAGGGCGCTCGGCCCCGGGTCGCGGGTGGCCCAGTAGTCGGAGTCGTAGGTGCGCAGGCCCTCGGGCAGCAGCTGCGTCTCGAGGTGCTCGAGATCGGCCGCCCCGACGACCACGTCGGCCTCGAGCACGTGGTGCCCGCCCTCGGCGTCGCCGTGCTCGACGCCGCGCACGACGGCGGAGCGTCCGGGCCCGGGCGACGTGAGGACCCGGGTGACGGGCGCCTCCGTGACGATCCGGACGCCCGCCTCCTCGGCCACCGCCGCGATCCGCCGGATCACGGTCGTCAAGCCACCCTGGGGGTAGAGCACACCGTCGTCGAGGTCGAGCGTGCTCATCAGGTGGTACATGCTCGGGGTCGCGAACGGCGACGACCCGAGGAACACGGCGGGGTAGCCGAGGATCTGCCGCAGGCGCGGCTCCTTGACGGCCCGCGAGGCGAACGCGTCCAGGTCCTGCAGCAGCAGGCGGCCGAGCTTCGGCAGCCGCACGACGACGTCGCCGCGGAGCAGCGGGCCGACGGTCTCGAAGCTCGTGTAGAGGAACCGCTGCTTGGCGAGCTCGTAGGTGTCGCGCGCCGACCGCAGGTAGCCGCGCATGCGGTCGCCGCTGCCGGGCTCGATGCCGTCGAAGAGCGCGATGTTCTCCTCGAGGCCGCGCGGCACGACGATCGGCTCCTCGCGTGTGCCGTCGGCACCGGGCTCGAACAGGACGCGATAGCCGGGGTCGAGCGGCACCAGGTCGAGCTGCTCGTCGGCGGACGTGCCCATCAGCCGGAAGAAGTGGTCGAACACCTCGGGCATCAGGTACCAGCTCGGGCCGAGGTCGAAGCGGAAGCCGTCCTGCTCCCAGCTGCCGGCGCGACCGCCGACCTGGTCGTTCTTCTCGAGCACGGTGACGTCGTGGCCCTCGCGGGCGAGCAGCGCCGCGCTGGCCAGGCCGGAGATGCCGCCGCCGATCACGACGACCCGGCGGCCGTGCCGCTCGACGCTCGTGTCGCCGACGGCGCGCTTCAGCCAGGGGGTCGTCACAGGGAGGCTCCAGGAGGTGGGGGTCGGTGGTCGGGGACGGAGGCGACGCGGCCGGCCGTGGCCTGCAGCGCGATCCGCACCTTGACGGGGTCGGGCACGCGGACGCGCGCCCGGATGAGCGAGGAGGCGGGGGTCGCCTCGAGACGCCGGTTCAGCTCGGCGAACAGGCCGTGGGCGAGCGCCACCGCGCGGCGCGACGAGGCGGGCAGCACGGGGATCACCTCGCCCGAGACGCGCAGGTCGTCGTCGATGTCGGCGATGAGGCGCAGCTTCGTGGCCTCGTCGAAGGTCGTCACGTCGACCCCGGGGAAGTAGCTGCGGCCGAGGTGCTCGAAGTCGGCCGCGAGGTCGCGGAGGAAGTTCACCTTCTGGAAGGCCGCCCCGAGCCGCGTGGCGCCCTCGTCGAGCAGCGCCCGCGTCGACTCCGGGTAGCTGTGGCCGGTGAGGAACGCACGCAGGCACATCAGCCCGACGACCTCGGCCGAGCCGTGCACGTAGCGGTCGAACGACTCCTGGTCGTGCTCGCTCGCGCTCAGGTCGGCGCGCATCGACTCGAAGAACGGGCGGGTCAGCTCGGGGCCGAAGCCGGTCGCCCGCGCGGTGCGCGCGAAGGCGTGGACGACGAGGTTGGCGCTGAAGCCCTGGGCCATCGCGCGCTCGGTGTCGGCCTCGAGCTCGTCGAGGCAGCGACGCGACTCGTCGGCCGTCAGGCCCGCCTCCGTCGCCGGCCCGTCGACGACCTCGTCGGCGACCCGCACGAGCGCGTAGACGTTCTCGACGTGCTGGCGCACGGCCGTGCCGAGCAGCCGCGACGCGAGCCCGAACGAGGTCGAGTACCGACGGATGACGCCGGACGCGGTGCCGTCGGCGGTCGCGTCGTAGAGCGAGAGACCGGTCACCGCACGCGCTCCAGCACGACCTGGACGAGGGGGGCCAGGGCGTCGCGCAGGGCCTCGCCGACGTCGGGCCCGTCGAGCACGTCGAGCGCGCGACGCGCGTGGTCCTCGACGAGCTGCTCGGCGAAGCGCCGGGCACCGCAGGCCTCGAGGCGGCCGCGCACGACCTCGGCCTCGGCCTCGGACAGGTCGGCCTTGCCGATGAAGGGCCGGATGCCGAACCAGTCGCCGGTCGTGGCCGCGTGCGCGACGAGCACCGTGCGCTTGCCTTCGCGGAGGTCGCCGAGGGTGGTCTTGCCGGTGTCGGACTGCGTGCCGAAGACGCCGAGCAGGTCGTCGACGACCTGGTACGCGACCCCGACCTCGCGGCCGAACTCGCCCAGGGCCCTGACCACCGCCTCCGGTGCCTCGGCCAGCACGGCGCCGGCCTGCAGCGGGGCCTCGAACGAGTAGACGGCGGTCTTGGCGCGTTCCATGTCGAGGATCTCGTCGACGGTCGGCAGGTCGTCCGAGAGCGAGAGCTCGACGTCGATCATCTCGCCGCCGGCGCTGACGAACACGGCCTCGTCGAGCAGGTCGAGGAGGCGCGCCTGGACCGGACCGTCGCAGGGCACCTGCAGCAGGAGGCGGCTCGCACCCGTCAGCGCGAGGTCGCCGGCGATGACCGCGGCCGACATGCCGCGGTGCTCGGCGGTCGGCGTGGGGATGCCCGCCGTGGTCGCCTCGTCGCGGTAGCTGCCGCTGACGTTGGGGATGCCGCGGCGCGAGAAGTCGCGGTCGATGACGTCGTCGTGGACGATCAGCGCGGTGTGCAGCAGCTCGAAGGCGGCGCCGACGCGGGCCGCGGCCTCGTCGTCGCGGCCGCCGAGGGCCGTGTACGTGGTGAAGACCATGCGAGGGCGGAAGCGCTTTCCGCCGCTCGTGTTGCGCTCGAGGACCTTCCAGAGGTCGACGTACCGGTAGCCGACCGACTCGGCCCGGCGCTTGGCCAGCCGGAAGAAGTCGTCGAGCACGGCCTCGACGCGGGACTGGTCGCGCGCGTCGCGGTCGGCGAGGTCGCCGACCACACGGCCCTGCCGGTCGTGCGTCCCCGCGCGCTGGTGTTCACCGCTCACCAGGGCAGACTACCTCTCATGACACCCGAGACCTCCGTGCATCCCCAGGCGCTCCGCAGCCCCGTCGCGGGCGGCGGCGACGAGCTCGTGGTACTGCTCGACGACGCCGGCGAGCCCTGCGGCACGCACCTGAAGGCCACGGTGCACACGGCGACGACCCCGCTGCACCTCGCCTTCAGCTGCCACGTGCTCGACGACCGCGGCCGCGTGCTCGTCACCCGTCGTGCCCTGTCGAAGAAGACCTGGCCCGGCGTCTGGACCAACTCCTTCTGCGGCCACCCCGCACCGGGCGAGACCCCCGAGGAGGCGGTGTCCCGGCGCGCGTCGCAGGAGCTCGGCATCGAGGTCACCGACGTGAGCAGCGTGCTGCCGGACTTCCGGTACCTCGCGACCGACGCCTCCGGCGTGGTCGAGAACGAGATCTGCCCGGTCTTCACCGCCCGCGCAGTCGGCGTGCCCGACCCGTCGCCCGACGAGGTGGCCGAGTGGGCCTGGACCGACCCCGCGGCGCTGCGCGACGCGGTCGCCGCGACGCCGTTCGCGTTCAGCCCGTGGCTCGGCTGGCAGCTCGAGGCCTGGCCGACGCCGCAGGGCTAGCCGCCGAGCCGGACAGCGCGACGGCGCCTGCCCCCGAGGGGACAGGCGCCGTCGCGCTCAGGACCGGGCGCCGCTCAGCGGGGGCGGAGCTGCGCCGCTGCCGGGCAGTCGAAGGGGTCGCCGCCCGCGGCGAGGCCGACGCGGTTCAGGTAGCGGATGACGATGCCGTATGACTTGACGGCCGTCGTCTCCTGGTAGGGGATCTCGTGTGCGGCGCAGTGCGCCTTGACGAGCTTCGACGCGGCACGCAGGTGCGGCCGGGCCATGCTCGGGAACAGGTGGTGCTCGATCTGGTAGTTCAGGCCGCCCATGAACGCGGTCGAGAAGCGACCCGTGATGTTGCGCGAGGTGAGCACCTGCTTGCTGAGGAAGTCGACCTTGGCGCCCTCGGGGATGATCGGCATGCCCTTGTGGTTCGGCGCGAACGACGAGCCCATGTAGAGGCCGAAGACGGCCATCTGCACGCCGATGAAGGCGAACGCCATCCCGACGGGCAGGAAGAAGAAGACGGCGCCGAAGTAGAGCACCATGCGCGTGGCGATCAGCGAGATCTCGAGCGCACGGCCCTCGATCTTCTCCTTCGTGAGCAGCACCTTGAACGAGTGCACGTGCAGGTTGACGCCCTCGCCGAGCAGCAGCGGGAAGAAGAAGTACCCCTGACGACGCGTCAGGTGCTTCATGAGGCCGGTCTGCTTCGCCGCGTCCTCCTCGAGGAACGAGACCGTGTCGAACGCGATGTCCGGGTCCTTGCCCTTGGTGTTCGGGTTGGCGTGGTGCCGGGTGTGCTTCGACATCCACCACGCGTAGCTCATCCCGACGACGCCGGCGGCGAGGACGCGGCCGACCTTGTCGTTGCGCGTGCCGGAGTCGAAGACCTGGCGGTGCGCGGCCTCGTGGGTGAGGAACGCGAACTGCGTGAGGATGATGCCGAGGGCCGCGGCGATGAGCAGCTGGAACCAGCTGGAGCCGAGCAGGACGAAGCCGGTCGCGGCGCCGCCGAGGCAGGCCACGAGGATCACGAAGACCGTGACGTAGAAGCCGGTGCGGCGGCGGAGCAGACCCGCCTCGCGCACGCTGGCGAGCAGGGCCGAGTAGGTGCTGGTCGGCTTGCTGGCACGACCGGCGACGGTCGGCCGGAAGCCGGACGAGACCGGGCCGGAGGCGCCGGTGGGGGGTGCGATGACGGACATGGAGCTCCCGCGGGTGTGTCGACTTCCCAGCCGTGGAGGTGAGCGGTGCGCCCCAGATGCCTCTGACGCTAGGGGCACGGTCGGGGTCAGCGCCAGCGCAGGCGGCGATGCACAGCGATGCCGGGCGGATGCACAGGTGGACCGGACGGTCGCGCGGGCGGGGGCGCGGACGGTCGTGCGGGCGCGTGCGGGCGCGTGCGGGAGGCGCGGGCGTCGTCGCGGGCGCTCGCTGTCGTTCTCGCCGGTGGCCCCTCGCTCGACGGCGAGCGACCCTCGCCGTCCCGCGCGGGACCTGCCAGGAGGGGGCGGTAAACTCCTCGGGTCCGCCCCGCCCAGGAAGAAGTACCGTGCCGTCTGCCTCCGTGCCCCCCGTGCCGTCCGGCGGCGACACGGCCGACCGGGGCCGCGCCTCCTCGGCTGGCTCCTCGGCGGCTTCCTCGTCGTACTGGCCCGTGCCCCTGGTGCGTGCGGTGCCCCTCCTCGTGACGGCCGCCGTCGTGACCTTCTCGCGTGACCACTCGCCGTTCGTCGGGCTCGTGTCGTTCGGCGTCGCCGCCGTCATCAGCGGGCTGCTGCTCGCCGTCGGCGTGCTGCTGCGCCTCGACGACCGCAGCAGCCGCACGCTGCAGGTCGTCCAGGGCGTGACGACCGTCGTCGCCGGCGCGGTCGCCCTCGCCGCCTCCTCGGCCGGGCTCGCGTTCTTCGTCGCGCTCGTGTCGGGCTGGGCGCTCGTCGCCGGCGCCCTCGAGCTCGTCGCCGGCCTGCGTCGCCGCGGCCGCTCGCCGCTCGCCCGCGACTGGATCAGCGTCGGGGTGCTCACGCTGGCGCTCGGCGTCGTGTTCCTGGTGGTGCCGCTCGACTACGCGCAGCCGCTCGGCGGCGTCGAGCAGATCGAGGGCGAGCTCACCTCGTCCACGGTGCTGGTGGGGGTGCTCGGCGCCTGGGCCGCGGTCGTCGGGGTGTTCCTGGTGATCGCCGGGCTGTCGCTGCGGTGGCAGACGGACGCGGGGCACGGCGCCGCAGGACACGACGGCGGGGGACACGGCGCCGCAGGACGGACCGACGCGGGGCCGGCCGGCCGCCGCACGAGCACGAGCACGAGCACGAGCACCGACGACAGCATCGAACCCACATCGGACGAGGGACAGCA
This sequence comes from Frigoribacterium sp. CFBP 13729, assembly GCF_014841875.1. Lineage (NCBI taxonomy): Bacteria > Bacillati > Actinomycetota > Actinomycetes > Micrococcales > Microbacteriaceae > Frigoribacterium > Frigoribacterium sp. CFBP 13729. The sequence continues at coordinate 114,669 of NZ_JACYUR010000004.1, forward strand.
CGCATGACCACACCCAGCTGGCGCGAGCGCGTCCGTCCCGCCGAGTTCCTGGGCCTCAGCGGCGTCTTCGCCGTCTTCGTCGGACTCGTCGTGCTGATGACCACCCGTGAGCTCGAGCTCGCGCTGATCTTCCTCTGCATCGCCTTCATCGTCGCGCTCGTCGTGATCGCGATGCTGGCCCTCGCCGCGAAGCCCAACGAGGACGAGCGCCACGAGATCGACGAGTCGGACCGCCCCAAGGGCCACTGACCCGGGCCTGCTGCCCCGTCGAGTACCCCAGCGCGCCTCCTCGCGACCACCTGTCGCAAATGCCGACCGATCATGCTCGGAGCGACTCCGTGTGCCGGGAAAAGCAACTATTGCGTGCTCTGCGGTCGGCATTTGCCGCCACTGACCACGTGCGGGCTGCTCGTGCGGACGGTCCGCAGCGCAAATGCCGACTGATCGGACCCTGAGCACGCTCGAGAGCAGCGAAATGCCACCATTGGAGGGGCCGCGGTCGGCATTTGCGGACCCGGCCCCTCGTCGCACACAGAGACCTGCGTGCGGCCCGCAACGTGCGGCGCCGCGCGACCTGCACGCAGCGCGCAGCGTGCAGCACGCAGCACGCAGCACGCAGCCCGCAGCGCGCCGTGCGGCGCGGCTAGCTCAGGCGGGCGACGAGGTCCGAGGCGAGGCCCGTGTAGGTCGCGGGGGTGAGCGCCACGAGGCGGGCCTTCGCGTCGGCGCCGATGTCGAGCCCCTCGACGAAGGCGACCAGGTCGGCCTGCGAGACGCGCTTGCCCCGGGTGAGCTCCTTGAGCATCGCGTAGGGGTCGGCGATCGACGAGCGACCGGCGACGACCTCGGCGCGGATCACCGTCTGGATCGCCTCGCCGAGCACCTCCCAGTTGCCGTCGAGGTCGGCCTCGAGGGCAGCGGTGCCGACGGCGATCTCGCCGAGCCCGCGACGCAGGTTGTCGAGCGCGAGCACCGAGTGGCCGAGGGCGACGCCGATGTTGCGCTGGGCCGACGAGTCGGTGAGGTCGCGCTGCTGACGCGAGGTGACGAGGGTCGCGGCGAGCGAGTCGAGCAGGGCGCACGACAGCTCGAGGTTGGCCTCGGCGTTCTCGAACTTGATCGGGTTGATCTTGTGCGGCATCGTCGACGACCCGGTGGCGCCCGCCTGCGGGATCTGCGTGAAGTAGCCCATCGAGATGTACGACCAGATGTCGGTCGCGAGGTTGTGCAGCACGCGGTTGACGTGGGCGATGCGCGAGTAGAGCTCGGCCTGCCAGTCGTGCGACTCGATCTGGGTCGTGAGGGGGTTCCAGCTGAGGCCCAGGGCGTCCTCGACGAAGGCCCGCGAGATCTCGGGCCAGTCGGCCGACGGGTCGGCGACGACGTGCGCCGAGAACGTGCCGGTGGCGCCGCTGAACTTGCCGAGGTACTCGGTGCCGGCCACCTGGGCGCGGAGGCGCTGGAGGCGGTGCACGAAGACCGCGAACTCCTTGCCGACGGTCGTGGGGGTCGCGGGCTGGCCGTGCGTGTGCGCGAGCATCGGCACGTCGCGGGCGTCCGCGGCCCAGGTCGACAGGGCGTCGACGACGGCGTCGAGCGCGGGCAGCCAGACCTCGGCGACGGCGGCCTTGACGGTCACCGCGTACGAGAGGTTGTTGATGTCCTCGCTCGTGCAGGCGAAGTGCGTGAGCTCGGCGATCGGGTCGAGGCCCAGCTCGGACAGACGGGCGCGCACGTAGTACTCGACCGCCTTGACGTCGTGACGGGTCGTGGCCTCGAGCCCGGCGAGCTCGTCGATCGCGGGCTGCCCGAAGTCGGTGACGACCGCTCGCAGCGCCTCCTTCTGGTCGGCCGTGAGCGCCTCGGCGCCGAACGCGCCGCGGTCGGTCTGGGCGATCAGCCACTCGACCTCGACGTGCACGCGGGCGCGGTTCAGGCCCGCCTCGCTGAGGTGGTCGCCGAGCTGCCCCACGGAGGCGCGGTAGCGGCCGTCGAGCGGGCTGAGGGGCTGAGGGGGCAACGTCATGAGGGTCCCTTGCGGAGTGCGGGTTCGATCTGGCGGAAGAGGGCGGTGCAGGCTCGCTCGACCATGGCGAGCACGTCGTCGAACATGGCCGGGTCCGAGTAGTAGGGGTCGGGCACGTCGGAGCCGCCCTGCGCCGCGCCCTGGGGGTCGAACGACATGAGCAGCTGCACCTTCGAGCGGTCCGACTCGTTCTCCGCCCACGACCGGAGCACCCGTTCGTGGCCCCGGTCGAGCGCGACCACGAGGTCGTGACGAGCGAAGTCGGCGGTCGAGAACTGGGAGGCGCGGTGCCGGGAGCCATCGTAGCCACGGGCCCGCAGCGCCTCGACGGTGCGCGGATCGGCCCCCTCGCCGACGTGCCAGTCGCCCGTGCCCGACGACGACACGTCGAGCGAGTCGGCGTGGCCGGCCCGGCGGGCGACCTCGCGCAGGACCACCTCGGCCATCGGCGACCGGCAGATGTTGCCGGTGCAGACGAAGACGACGCTGAGGCGGCTCACCGCCGGCGGTCGCTCGGCTCGACGATCGGGCGGATCACGATCCCGATCAGCCAGGCGACGACCGCGAGGACGAGCGCGCCGAGCACGCCCCACCAGAAGCCGTCGACGACGAGGCCGAAGCCGATCTGCCCCGAGATCCAGGCGACGATGCCGAGGAGCAGCCCGTTGACGATCAGCGAGAGCAGCCCGAGGGTCAGCACGTAGAGGGGGAACGCGACGACGCGGATGACCGTGCCGACGACCCCGTTGACGATGCCGAAGATGAGCGCGACGAGCAGGTAGGTCAGCACGGTCTCGGTGGTGCCGCCGTCGCCGTACGCGTCCACGCGCACTCCCCCGACGACGAACGTGGTCGCCCAGAGGGCGAGGGCGTTGATCAGCAGCCGCACGAGGAATCGCATGGGTCCATCATGCCGCCCTAAGGTGGCCGGGTGAACGCTCCCGTCAGGCTCCGTCCCGAGATCGCCGCCCTGCCCGCCTACCGCCAGGGGAAGCAGGCCGCCCCCGACGCGTTCAAGCTGTCGTCGAACGAGAACCCGTTCGAGCCGCTCCCCGCCGTCGTCGACGCGCTCCGCGACGCCGTCGCGGTCAACCGCTACCCCGACGCGACGGCCGCCGGCCTCCGCGCCGCCCTCGCCGACAAGTTCGGCGTCACCACCGACGAGGTGCACGTGGGCGCCGGCAGCGTCTCGCTGCTGCAGCAGCTCGTGCTCGCCGCCGCGGCCCCGGGCGACGAGGTCGTCTACGCCTGGCGCTCGTTCGAGGCCTACCCCGGGCTGGTCACCGTCAGCGGCGCGACCAGCGTGCAGGTGCCCCTCCGCGAGGACGGCAGCCACGACCTCGTCGCGATGGCCGCGGCCGTCGGCGAGCGCACCCGCCTGGTGATCGTCTGCTCGCCCAACAACCCCACCGGCACGGTCGTCACGACGACCGAGTTCGAGCAGTTCATGTCGGCCGTCCCCGACGACCTCCTGGTCGTGCTCGACGAGGCCTACGCCGAGTTCGTCACCGACGAGCACGCCGTGGACGGCCCGTCGCTCACCGAGCGGCACCCGAACCTCGTCGTGCTGCGCACGTTCTCGAAGGCGCACGGCCTGGCGGCGCTCCGCGTCGGGTACGCGATCGGCGCCTCCTCGGTGCTCGACGCCGCGCGCTCGACGGCGATCCCGCTGGCCGTGACCGCGCAGGGCCAGGCCGCCGCGCTGGCGTCGCTGGCACACGAGGAGGAGCTGCTCGCGCGGGTGGACCGGATCGCGGTCCTGCGCGACCAGGTCTGGCGCGCCCTCGTCGACCAGGGCTGGGAGCCGCCGCTCGCCCAGGGCAACTTCGTCTGGCTGCCGACCGGCGAGCACACGGCCCACGCGGCCGAGGTGTTCGAGACCCACGGGCTGGTCGTCCGGGCGTTCGCGCCCGAGGGCCTCCGCGTCACGATCGGCGAGCCGGAGTCGGTCGAGCGGGTGCTGCGGGCGGCGCAGGAAGTGCTGGGGAACACATCCGTGTGAGGGCATGCGTGCCCTAGTAGGTTGGTGCGCATGTCCCCGAGCGAAACGAGCCGGCGCCCCGGCACGGTCCAGCTGCTGACGCCCGCCGGCGAGCTGGTCCGCACCGACGACACGGCCGAGTTCCTGCCCTGGGTCGACGCGCTGAGCGACGACCAGCTGCGCGCGATGCACCGCGACATGGTGCTGACGCGGCGCTTCGACCGCGAGGCCGCCGCCCTCGCCCGCCAGGGCCAGCTCGCCCTCTGGGTGCCGAGCCACGGCCAGGAGGGCGCCCAGGTCGGCCTGGCGCACGCCACCCGCCCTCAGGACCACCTGTTCCCGTCGTACCGCGAGCACGCGGTCGCCCTCGCCCGCGGCGTCGACCCGGTCGACATCCTGCGCCTGCTGCGCGGCCACACCCACGGCGGCTGGGTGCCCGCCGAGCACCAGAACTTCCACGTGTACACGCTCGTGATCGGCTCGCAGACGCTGCACGCCACGGGCTACGCGATGGGCCTCGGCCTCGACGGCAAGAGCGGCACGGGCGACCCCGAGGTCGACCAGGCCGTCGTCACCTTCTTCGGCGACGGTGCGACCAGCCAGGGCGACGTCAGCGAGGCGATGGTCTTCGCGACCAGCTTCCAGACGCCCGAGCTGTTCTTCCTGCAGAACAACCAGTGGGCCATCAGCGTGCCGGTCTCGCGCCAGTCGCGCACGCCGCTCGTCGACCGCGCCGCGGGCTTCGGCCTGCCCGCGACCCAGATCGACGGCAACGACGTGCTCGCGAGCTACGCCGTCAGCCGCCGCGACCTCGACGCCGCGCGCTCGGGCTCCGGCCCCCGGTTCATCGAGGCGATGACGTACCGCATCGGCGCGCACACCTCGTCCGACGACCCGAGCAAGTACCGCACCGACGACGAGCTGCAGGGCTGGATCGCCCGCGACCCGATCGACCGCTTCGCCGCGTTCCTCCGGTCGCGCGGCGAGGGCGACGCGTTCTTCGCCGGGCTCGAGGCCGAGGGCGACGACCTGGGCCACGACGTCCGCACCCGCACGACGTCGCTGCCCGCGCCCGACCCGTCGCTGATGTTCGAGCACGTCTACAGCGAGCCGCACCCCGTCATGCGCGAGCAGCACGAGTGGCTCACCCACTACGAACAGGGCCTCGGCGGCGACGCCGGCTCCGACTCTGCAGGAGGACGCGCATGAGCGACGTGACGACCACCACCGCTGCCGCCGCACCGGCCGCCGGTCCGCAGGGCGGCTCCGACGTCGACGAGCCGACCCGCGCCTCCCTCGAGACCATGCCGCTCGGCAAGGCGATCAACGCCGGCCTCCGCCGCGCCATGGCCGACGACCCGCGCGTGCTGCTCATGGGCGAGGACATCGGCACGCTCGGCGGCGTCTTCCGCGTCACCGAGGGGCTGCAGGCCGAGTTCGGCGAGAACAGGGTCATCGACACGCCCCTCGCCGAGTCGGGCATCGTCGGCAGCGCCATCGGCCTCGCGATGGCCGGCTTCCGCCCCGTCGTCGAGATCCAGTTCGACGGGTTCATCTACCCCGGCTTCGACCAGATCGTGTCGCAGCTCGCCAAGATGACCAACCGCCACGAGGGCTCGGTCACGATGCCCGTCGTCATCCGGGTGCCCTACGGCGGGCACATCGGCGCCGTCGAGCACCACCAGGAGAGCCCCGAGGCCTACTTCGCGCACACGGCCGGCCTGCGCGTCGTCAGCCCGAGCACGCCGCACGACGCCTACTGGATGATCCAGGAGGCGATCGCGTCGAACGACCCGGTCATGTTCTTCGAGCCCAAGAGCCGCTACTGGCCCAAGGGCGAGGTCGACCTCGCCGAGCCGCACGCTCCGCTGCACGCCAGCCGCGTCGTCCGCACCGGCACCGAGGTCACCCTGCTCGGCCACGGCGCCATGGTCAGCGTGCTGCTGCAGGCCGCCGAGATCGCGGCCGCCGAGGGGATCTCGGCCGAGGTCGTCGACCTGCGGTCCCTGTCGCCGATCGACTACGCGCCGATCCTCGAGTCGGTCCGCAAGACCGGCCGCCTCGTCGTCGCACAAGAGGCGCCCGGCTTCGTCAGCGTCGGCTCCGAGATCGCCGCGACGGTCGCCGAGAAGGCGTTCTACTCGCTCGAGGCTCCGGTGCTGCGCGTGAGCGGGTTCGACACGCCCTTCCCGCCCGCCAAGCTCGAGACCCTCTACCTGCCCGACGCCGACCGCGTGCTCGAGGCCGTCGACCGCGCTCTCGCGTACTGAGAGGAACACCTCCGTGACCAGTGAGTTCTCCCTTCCCGACGTCGGCGAGGGCCTGACCGAGGCCGAGATCGTCGAGTGGAAGGTCGCCCCGGGCGACATCGTCCAGATCAACCAGGTGCTGGTCGAGATCGAGACGGCCAAGTCGCTCGTCGAGCTGCCCTCGCCCTACGCGGGCGTCGTCGAGAGCGTGCTCGTCGCCAGCGGCGAGACCGTCGACGTCGGCACGCCGATCATCACCATCGCCGACGGCACCGGGCCGGCCACGCCGTCCGACCGGGCCGCCGAGGCCGCGTCCGGCGAGTCGGGCGCGCTGGCCCGCACCGCCCAGATCATCGCGCAAGAGGAGGCGGCGCTCTCCGAGCAGCGCGCTCGCCAGTCCGCGCCCGCCCCTGCTGCCCCGCCCGCGCCTCCTGCGCCCTCGGCCGACGAGGTGGCCGCGTCCGGCAGCACGGGCTCCGTGCCGTCCGCCGCCTCGACAGTTCCGTCGGCCTCGGCGCCGTCGGCGTCGGGTTCGTCGGGTTCGTCGGCCGACTCGGGCTCGGGCGCCGTGCTCGTGGGCTACGGCGCCGCGGGCGGCCACGGCCAGACCCGTCGCCGCAAGCCGTCGCAGGGCGAGGTCGACGCGCGCCAGCTGCGCGTGGCCGAGCAGGCCCGCCGCCGGCCGACGACCTCGGTGCCCGCCGCGCTCGCGCTGCCGATCATCGCGAAGCCGCCGATCCGCAAGCTCGCGAAGGACCTCGAGGTCGACCTCGCGACCGTGCAGCCGACCGGCCTCGCGGGCGAGGTCACGCGCGACGACGTCATCCGCCACGCGCAGCAGGCCAGCGTGTTCCGCAACATCGAGACCCCCGAGTGGAGCGAGGAGCGCGTCGAGCGCATCCCCGTCAAGGGCGTCCGCAAGGCCATCGCCGCCGCCATGACGTCGTCCGCCTTCACCGCGCCGCACGTCAGCCTCTTCGTCGACGTCGACGCGACCCGCACGATGGAGTTCGTCAAGCGCCTCAAGGCCTCGCCGCAGTTCGCGGGCGTCAAGGTCTCGCCGCTGCTGATCATGGCCAAGGCCATCATCTGGGCCGTGCGCCGCAACCCCATGGTGAACTCGGCCTGGACCGACCGCGAGATCCTCGTGCACCACTTCGTCAACCTCGGCATCGCCGCGGCGACGCCCCGCGGCCTGATCGTGCCGAACGTCAAGGAGGCGCAGTCGATGAGCCTGCTCGAGCTCGCCCAGGCGCTCGAGCAGCTGACCCTCACGGCCCGCGACGGCAAGACGAGCCCGGCCGACATGCGCGACGGCACCATCACGATCACCAACATCGGCGTCTTCGGCATGGACACCGGCACGCCGATCCTCAACCCGGGCGAGGTCGCCATCGTCGCCCTCGGCACGATCAAGGCGAAGCCGTGGGTCGTCGACGGCGAGGTGCGGTCGCGCATGGTGACGACGATCGGCGCGAGCTTCGACCACCGCGTCGTCGACGGCGACGTGGCGAGCCGGTTCGTGGCCGACGTGGCGAGCGTGCTCGAGGAGCCGGCGCTGCTGCTCGACTGAGCGGTCGCCTCCTCGGCTCCGCCCGTCGCGGCAGCCTGTTTTGACAATCATTATCAGTAGCAATAGCGTGGCGACATGAAGACACCGCGCGCCCTGTCGCTGCTCGCCCTGCCCGCCGCCGCCGTACTCGTGCTGAGCGGCTGCGCCTCGGGCGACGGTGCCGGTGCCGGCGGGTCGTCGTCGGACGACGGGGGCGCGATCGCCGTCGTGGCCTCGACGAACGTCTACGGCGACATCGCGAAGACCGTCGGCGGCGACGCGGTCGACGTCACCAGCGTCATCAGCGACCCCTCGCAGGACCCGCACTCGTACGAGGCCGACGCCCGCACGCAGCTCGCCGTCTCGCGGGCCGACGTCGTGGTCCAGAACGGCGGCGGCTACGACGAGTTCATGCACACGCTGCTCGACGCCAGCGGGTCGGACGCGGCCGTGATCGACGCCGTCGAGGTGAGCGGCCTCGACGCGGACGAGCACGGCGATGAGGCCCACGCCGACGAGTCGGGCGAGGCGCACGCCGACGAGACGGCCGAGGCCGACGACCACGGGCACGACCACGGCGATTTCAACGAGCACGTCTTCTACAGCCTCCCCTCGATGGCGGCCCTCGCCACCGCGATCGCCGACGAGCTCGGTGCGGTCGACCCTGCCCAGGCCGACACGTTCACCGCGGCCGCCGCCTCGTTCGGCGAGCAGATCGCCGACCTGGAGGCGCAGGCCGCCGAGGTGAAGGCCGCCCACGACGGCGAGTCGGTCGCCTACACCGAGCCGGTGCCCGGGTACCTCTTCGACGCGATGGGCCTCGTGAACGTGACCCCGTCCGACTTCTCCGAGGCGATCGAGGAGGGCGACGACGTGTCGCCGGCCGCCCTGAACGAGACCCTGCAGCTGTTCTCGGACGGCACCGTCGATCTGCTCGCCTACAACGAGCAGACCTCCAGCCCCGAGACCGAGCAGGTCGAGCAGGCGGCCACCGACGCCGGCGTCGCGATCGTCCCGGTCACGGAGCTGCTCCCGACAGGGGATGATTACGTCTCGTGGCAGCAGAGCAACATCGACGCGATCACGGCGGCGCTCGACAAGTGACCCCCGGCACGACCGACGCCTCCGTCGCCGCCGCCCACCGCGCCTCCTCGGCCGGGGGCGGCGGCGACGCCGTGCTGCGCCTGCGCGGCGCCGGCGTCTCGTTCGGCGACCGCACGCTCTGGTCGGGGCTCGACCTCGACGTGGCCCCCGGCGAGTTCCTCGCCGTGCTCGGGCCCAACGGCGCGGGCAAGACCACGCTGCTGCGCGCCGTGCTCGGCCAGCAGCAGCTCACCGAGGGCACCCTCGAGTTCCTCGGCCGGCCGGTCGGCCGCGGGCACCGCCGCATCGGGTACGTGCCGCAGCAGCGGCTGATGGAGGCCGGCACCCCGCTGCGGACGCGCGACATGATCGCCCTCGGCGTCACCGGACACCGCTGGGGCCTGCGCCGCGAGTCGGCCGCCGAGCGCGCGACGATCGACGCCCTCGTCGACGAGGTGGGCGCCTCCTCGTTCGCCTCGGCCCCCGTGGCCAGCCTGTCGGGCGGCGAGCAGCAGCGCGCCCGCGTGGGCCAGGCCCTCGCGGCCGAGCCCGCCCTGCTGCTCTGCGACGAGCCCCTCATCTCGCTCGACCTGCGGCACCAGCGCGGGGTCACGGAGCTGATCGACCGCCAGCGGCGCGCACGCGGGGCGGCCGTCGTGTTCGTGACCCACGACGTGAACCCGATCCTCGACGTCGTCGACCGGGTGCTCTACCTCGCCGGCGGCAAGTTCCGCGTCGGCACCCCCGACGAGGTGCTGCAGGCACCCGTGCTCAGCGAGCTCTACGGCACGCCCGTCGACGTGGTGCGGACCATGGGGCGCATCGTCATCGTCGGCGGCCAGGGCCACGACGACCACCACGCCGACGAGCACGACGACGACGAAGGACTCGTGCGGTGACCGAACTCTGGACCCAGCTGTTCTCGTTCCAGGACTTCGGCGAGCTCGTCGTGCTGGTGCGCAACTCGATCATCGCGGGCGCCGTGCTCGGCCTCGTCGGCGGCCTGATCGGCCCGTTCGTCATCACCCGCAACCTGCCGTTCGCCGTGCACGGGATCAGCGAGCTCTCGTTCGCCGGGGCCTCGGCGGCCCTGCTGATCGGCGCGAACGTCGTGGGCGGCTCCGTCGTCGGCAGCGTCGTCGCCGCCCTGCTGATCGGCCTGCTCGGGTCGCGGGCGCGCGAGCGGAACTCGATCATCGCGGTGCTCATGCCCGCCGGGCTCGGCCTCGGCATCCTGTTCCTCGCGCTGTACCGCGGGCGGTCGGCGAACAAGTTCGGCCTGCTGACCGGTCAGATCGTGTCGGTCGACAACCCGCAGCTGGGCTGGCTCATCGCCATCTCGGCCGTCGTGATCGTGGTGCTGCTCGTGATCTGGCGACCGCTGACCTTCGCGAGCGTCGACCCCGACGTCGCGGCGGCGGCGGGCATCCCGGTGCGGGCGCTCGGCCTCGTCTTCATGCTCGCGCTCGGCCTCGCGGTGGCGGTCTCGGTGCAGATCGTGGGCGCCCTGCTCGTGCTCGCGCTGCTGGTCACCCCGGCGGCGGCGGCCCTGCGGCTCACCGTCGACCCGCGCCTCGTGCCCGTGCTCAGCGTCGTGTTCGCGGTCGTGTCCGTGGTGGGCGGCATCCTGCTGGCGCTCGGCGGCGGCCTGCCGATCAGCCCGTACGTCACGACCATCTCGTTCCTCATCTGGCTCGTCTGCCGCATCGTCGGCGGGCGACGCGAGAGCCGAGGAGGCGGGCGGACAGGCCGCGGAGGCGGCACCGGTCGCCCCCAGGCCGCGCCGGTACCCTCGACGACGACGGAGGCCTGACGTGGTCGGACCTGCACGACCGAGGCACGGAGGTGCGCAGTGGTAGCCAAGCGGAACACGTGGCAGCGTGAGGCCGTGCGCGAGGCGCTCGGCCGCAGCGAGGGCTTCGTCAGCGCCCAGTCGCTGCACGGGCAGCTCCGCGAGACGGGGTCGCCGATCGGTCTCGCCACCGTCTACCGCGCGCTCGCGGACCTCGCCACCGACGGCGCCGCCGACTCGCTGCAGCAGGAGGGCGAGAGCCTCTACCGAGCCTGCACCCCGGGCACGCACCACCACCACCTCATCTGCCGCACCTGCGGCACCACGGTCGAGATCGAGGCCGACGCGGTCGAGACCTGGGCCCGCCAGGTCGCCGCCCAGCACGGCTTCACCGAGGCCCAGCACATCGTCGACGTGTTCGGCACCTGCGCGGCGTGCACGGCCGAGAAGGCCGCGGGACGCGACCCCGCCGTGACGCGCGGCGGCGCTGCCGGCTGAGCCGCGCCTCCTGGGCTCTGGGGTCCCCCTGCCCACCAGGCACGCAGTTGACCCGGGTCGGGCGTGTCGCGTAAGCTCTTCCTTTGGTTGGGCGCTCTCTGCGCCCATGTGCACTGATCCCCGAGCACCACGGCCCGTCATGCGGACCGAGCGGGGTGACGCGCGCCGACAAGTGACCTTGGGTAGGAGTCGGTCGTCCCCGGACGGCGAGCTCCTACGGTACCTACGGAGGAAATCATGGCAGCAACCTGCCAGGTGACCGGAGCCATTCCTGGTTTCGGCCACAACATCTCGCACTCGCACCGACGCACCAAGCGCCGTTTCGACCCGAACATCCAGAAGAAGACGTACTACGTGCCGTCGCTGCGCCGGAAGGTGACCCTCCAGCTCAGCGCCAAGGGCATCAAGGTCATCGACGCTCGTGGCATCGAGTCGGTCGTCAAGGACCTGCTCGCTCGTGGGGAGAAGATCTAATGGCTCGTCAGCAGGACGTCCGTCCCATCATCAAGCTCCGCTCGACGGCGGGCACCGGTTTCACGTACGTGACCAAGAAGAACCGTCGCAACAACCCCGACCGCCTGGTTCTCAAGAAGTACGACCCGGTCATCCGCAAGCACGTCGAATTCCGCGAGGAGCGCTAAGCATGGCCAAGAAGAGCAAGATCGCCAAGAACGACCAGCGCGCCGTCATCGTCGCGCGCTACGCCGAGAAGCGCCTCGAGCTGAAGAAGGCCCTGGTCGACCCGGCCGGCACCGACGAGAGCCGCGAGGCCGCTCGTCTCGGCCTGCAGAAGCTGCCGCGCGACGCGTCGCCGGTCCGCCTCCGCAACCGCGACGCGATCGACGGTCGCCCCCGCGGCCACCTCAAGGAGTACGGCATCAGCCGCGTGCGCTTCCGCGACATGGCACACCGTGGTGAGCTTCCGGGCATCACGAAGTCTTCCTGGTAGGTTCGAGCCGTTTCCCGGGGCCCAGGCCCCGGGGCTGAGCTACACGGGCGGAGGGCCCTCGGCCCTGCCGCCTGATCCGAACAGGCACGGTGAACGCCGTGTCATGTCTCACCGAACGAAGTCCGAGGAGGACACCACATGGCTGACAAGTCACTGAACCGCACCGAGCTCGTCGCAGCTGTCGCTTCCGAGTCCGGCCAGAGCCAGGCCGCCGTCAGCGGCGTCGTCGACGCTTTCTTCTCCGTCGTGTCGAAGTCGGTCGCCGACGGCACGAAGGTCACCATCCCCGGGTGGATCGCCTTCGAGAAGACGCACCGCGCCGCTCGCACGGGTCGCAACCCGCAGACGGGCGAGGCCCTCGAGATCGCCGCGAGCGACTCGGTCAAGGTCAGCGCCGGCAGCAAGCTCAAGGCTGCGGTCAAGTAGTCCTCCGCTTCTCACGAAGCACCCGGGAGAGGGCGGCGACTCCGGTCGCCGCCCTCTCTCGCGTTCCCGGGGCGGACGAGGTCGCTCGGCGGCGAGCGGACCGCTCCCGCTCCCAGTCGGGGCGACCTAGCATGGGACCGATGCCCAGACTCTCCCGCACGGCCGGGCCCGCACTGCTCGTGGTCGTCGCGTTCGCGGCCCTCGTCGCCGCCCTGAAGTTCGGCGGCGCCGCCGACGCGCCGCTCGTCGTCGACCCCGGGCAGGTCGTGCGCTACGGGCTGCCGATGGCCAAGATGCTGGGCAACATCGGCGCGGCCGTCACGATCGGCACGCTGTTCCTCACCTGCTTCGCCCTGTCCCGCGACCGGCCCGAGTTCGAGCGGGCCATGGACATCGCCGCCGGCGCTGCCGGGTTCTGGACCGTCGCCTCCGCGGCCACCAGCTTCTTCACGTTCCTCAGCGTCGCCAACGTGCCCGTCACCCTCGACGAGCAGTTCGGCCGGACGCTCGCCTTCTTCCTCACCGACACCGAGCTGGGCCGCGCCTGGCTCATCACGACCCTGATCGCGGCGGCGGTCACCGTGCTCAGCTTCGTGCTGCGGAACATCTGGGCGCTCGTCGCCCTGACCGTGCTCGCGGGCGGCGGGCTCATCCCCCTGGCCCAGCAGGGCCACGCCGCGGGCTCGAGCGGACACGACGCCGCCGTGACCGACCTCGCGCTGCACCTCGAGGGCGCCTCCGTCTGGCTGGGCGGGCTCGTCGCGCTCGTGCTGCTGCGGAGCACGCTCGAGAAGGGCCGCATCGGCGTCGTGCTGGCGCGGTACTCGACCCTCGCGATCATCTGCTTCGTCGTCGTGGCCGTCTCGGGCGTCGGCAGCGCGGCGCTGCGCATCGGCGACTGGGCGGCGCTGTCGACGGGCTACGGCGTGCTCGTGCTGGTGAAGACCTTCGCCCTGGTCGCGCTCGGGCTGTTCGGCGTCGTGCAGCGGCAGTACCTGGTCAGGCGGATGGAGACCCAGCCGGCCAGGACAGCCCGGTTCTTCTGGTGGTTCGTCACGGCCGAGCTGGCCTTCATGGGCCTGGCCTCCGGCGTCGCGTCCGCGCTCGCCCGCACCGCGACCCCGGTCGAGGAGGTGGCGGCCAGCGACCTCGCCGCCCCGACCCCGGCCGAGATCCTCACGGAGGAGGCGCTGCCGCGCGAGCTCACGCCGATCCGCTACCTGACGGAGTGGAACGTCGACCTGCTCTGGGCCCTCGTCTGTGCCTTCGGGATCTTCTTCTACATCGCGGGCGTCGTGCGCCTGCGCCGTCGCGGCGACAGCTGGTCGCTCGGCCGCACGGCCTCGTGGGTCGCCGGGCTGCTCGTGCTCTTCTACGTGACGAGCGGCGCCCCGAACGTGTACGAGCCGTACCTGTTCAGCGCGCACATGCTGTCGCACATGGTGCTCGGCATGGTGATCCCGCTGCTGTTGGTGCCGGGTGCGCCGGCCACGCTCGCGCTGCGGGCGATCCGCAAGCGGACGGACGGCACGCGGGGGCCGCGCGAGTGGATCATGATCCTCGTGCACTCGGGCTACGCGCACGTGATCAGCAACCCGATCGTCGCCGCCGTGCTCTTCGCCGGGTCGCTCTTCGTCTTCTACTACACGTCGCTGTTCAGCTGGGCGACGACGACGCACCTCGGCCACTACTGGATGATCGTGCACTTCCTGATCGTCGGGTACCTCTTCGTGCAGTCGATGATCGGCATCGACCCCGTCAAGGGGCGCCTGCCCTACCCGATGCGGCTCGTCGTGCTGCTGGCGACCATGGGGTTCCACGCGTTCTTCGGCATCGGCATCATGACGGCGACCGGGTTGTTCCTGGCCGACTGGTACGGCGCCATGGGACGCACCTGGGGGCCGACCCCGATGCAGGACCAGTACGCCGCCGGCGGCATCGCCTGGAGCGTCGGCGAGATCCCGACCGTCACGATGGCGATCATCGTCGCGATCATGTGGAGCCGCAGCGACGGCCGCGAGGCCAAGCGCAAGGACCGCCAGGCCGACCGCGACGGCGACGCCGAGCTGACCGCCTACAACGAGCAGCTCGGGGCGCTGGCGCGGAGCGACCGGGGCTGAGCCGCGGCGCTGGCTGCGCCCCGTGCGAGGGGCGCTCGCTCTGGGGGTCGTGCGGGAGGCGTGGGGCGGCTTGGATCGGACGCGGACGTCACGAGGCGCCCCGACCGGGAGGACGCCCCATGGCCAGCACGATCGCACGCACTCAGCTCGGGGTCGTCGTGCTCGGCATCGCCGCCGCGACCCTCTTCGGCGGCACGCTGCCGCACCGCGACGCGGGCGAGTCCGCCGCACCGCAGCCGACGCCGCAGCACCAGCAGCAGTCGGCCTCCGACGCGGCTCAGGCGAGCGACGCAGGCACGCGCTAGGCGCCGGGCCCTACGCCGACTCGACGGTCGAGCTGAGCTCGGCCGGGCTTGCAGGCGAAGCCCGCGCCGGCTCGTCGGTCGAGCGGAGCTCGACCGGGTCGGCACCCGGGCACCTCGGCACACCGCGGGGCGCCCGGGCACCCGAGCGACGGCTGCCAGGCCGCACGCGACCGCCTAGAAGGGCGCGACGCCGCTGCGGTCGATGAACGTGCCCGTGGGCCCGTCCGCCCCCTGCGTCGCCAGCTCGACGATCGCGTCGGTGCCCTCGGTGACGGTCTGGTGCCCGCTGTTGCCGTTGAGGTCGGTCGCCGTGTAGCCGGGGTCGGCCGCGTTGACCCGGATGCCCGGCAGCGCCTTGGCGTACTGGACGGTGAGCATCGTCACGGCCGACTTCGACGCCGTGTAGAGGGGCGCCACCACGGTCGACTCGATGCGGTCGGGGTCGTGCACCGCGGTGAACGAGCCGAGCCCGCTCGTCACGTTGACGATCGCGGGCGCCGAGGACGCGCGGAGCAGCGGGAGGAACGCGTGCGTCGTGCGGACGATGCCGGCGACGTTGGTGTCGAGGACGAGCAGCGCGTCGGCGCCCGTCAGGTCGGCGGGGTCGGCGTGCGACCCCGTGATGCCCGCGTTGTTGACGAGCACGTCGAGCCCGCCCTCGGCCCCGACGAGCTCGGCCGCCGCGGCGACCGAGGCGTCGTCGGTGACGTCGAGCTGCACGAAGCGGGCGCCGAGCTCGTCGGCGGCCTGCTGCCCGCGCGACGCGTCTCGCGCCGCCATCCAGACGGTGTGGCCCTCGGCGAGCAGGCGGCGGGCGGTCTCGAGGCCGAGGCCCTTGTTGGATCCGGTGATGAGTGTCGTGGTCATGGATCGAGTCTGCGCGCCGCCGCCGACGCGCGCGTGGCCCGCCCCGGCAGGAGGACTGCCAGTACCAGGCAGCACCTCGCTGGGGAGGAGAGGATGAGCGCATGCCTGCACAGGACGACCAGCTCGGCTGGCTGCTGAAGACGTGGCGCGCCCGCCTCGCCCCCTCCGACGCCGGCCTGCCCGTCGGCGGTCCACGCCGTGCCGTCGGCCTCCGCCGCGAGGAGCTCGCCGCCCTCGCCGGGCTCTCGGTCGACTACGTCGTCCGGCTCGAGCAGGGCCGGGCCCGGCACCCGTCCGACCAGGTCGCCACCGCGCTCGCCCGCGCCCTCCAGCTCGACGACGCCGAGCGCGACCACCTGTTCCGCAGCGCGGGCCTGCTGCCCCCGACGTCGGCCGTCGTCTCGCGGCACATCCCCCCGGGCGTGCAACGGCTCGTCGGACGGCTGCGCGAGACTCCCGTCGCGGTCTTCAGCGCCTCCTGGGACCTGCTCACCTGGAGCCCGCTCTGGGGGCGCCTGCTCGGCGACCCCGAGGGCTGGCCGGCGGGGGAGCGGAACATCGTCGTCCGGGCGTTCCGCGACGCCCGTCGCGAGGCCGACCCGGCTGCCGCCGCGGCGGAGGACAGGACACGGACGAGCGCAGGAGGCGCGGACACGGCAGTGCGGACCCGTCACCTCGACGGCTCGGGCGGCGCCCGCTTCCGGGCCGCCCTCGTCTCCGACCTGCGCCGGGTGCTCGTCGACCACCCGACCGACCCCCGCCTGCGCGCGCTCGTCGACGGGCTGCTCGCGTCCGAGCCCGCGTTCGCCGAGCTCTGGGCCCGGGGCGCGGTCGGCGTGCACGAGTCCTCGCGCAAGGTGATGGACCACCCGCTGGTCGGACCGCTCGAGCTCGACTGCGACGTGTTCACGGTGCCGGGCAGCGAGCTCGCGATCGTCGCGTACACCGCCGCCGAGGGCACGCCGGCGGCCGCGGCCCTCGACTTCCTGCGGGTCGGAGCCGTGGGCGCGGTGGGGGTCTCCGGCGACGTGTGCGAGACGCCCGACACGGCCCCCGCCTCCTCGTCGCTCTCGGCGCCCTAGGCACAGCGCGGACTGCAAATGCCGACCGGGGAGCCCGCAATAGTGGCATTTCCGGTCGCAGAACGCCGTTTTGATGCCTGGCTGTCGGCATTTGCGGCCATCGACGTCGAGCCCGAGCCCGAGTGGGCAGCAGTGCGCCCGGCCGCGTGCGAGGTGCACGGGGCCGGGCGCAGGGTCCGATAGTCGGCTAGGCCAGCATCTCGCGGACCAGCGGCACCACCTTCGTGCCGTAGAGCTCGATGCTGCGCATCATCTCCGCGTGCGGCAGGCGGCCCATGCTGTAGCGCATGTCGAAGCGCGTGGCCCCGAGCAGCGCCATGTTCTGGGCGATCTTCGCGGCGACCGTCTCGGGCGAGCCGACGTAGAGGGCGCCCTGCGGGCCCGCGCTCTGCTCGTACTGCGCCCGCGAGTAGGGGGGCCAGCCGCGCTCGCTGCCGAGCTGGTTCGTCTGCGCCTCCTGGTACGGGAACAGCACCTCCTTCGCCTCGGCGTCGGTCTCGAGCACGAAGCCGGGCGAGTGCATCGCGATGGGCTGCGACTCCTTGCCGAACTCGCCGAGGGCACGGCGGTAGAGGTCGGCGTAGGGCGCGAACTGGGCGGGCTGGCCGCCGATGATCGCGAGGAAGAGGGGCAGGCCGTAGTGGGCCGCCCGGATGACCGACTGCGGCGATCCGCCGACGCCGACCCAGGTCTTCAGCGTGCCGCTCTCGGGGCGCGGGTAGACCCACTGGTCGCTGAGGGCGCCGCGCTTGGTGCCCTGCCAGGTGACGGGCTCGTCCTTGAGGAGCTCGGCGAAGAGCTGGATCTTCTCCTCGAAGAGCACCTCGTAGTCCTGCAGGTCGAGGCCGAAGAGGGGGAACGACTCGGTGAACGAGCCACGCCCGAGGATGACCTCGGCACGCCCGTTCGACAGCGCGTCGACCGTCGCGAAGCGCTCGTAGACACGGACGGGGTCGTCCGAGCTGAGCACCGTCACGGCCGAGCCCAGGCGGATCCTCTCGGTCCGGGCCGCGATCGCCGCGAGGACGACCTCGGGCGCGCTCACCGCGAAGTCGACGCGGTGGTGCTCGCCGACGCCGATGAAGTCGAGGCCGACCTGGTCGGCGAGCACGGCCTGCTCGACGAGGTCGCGGATCGACTGGGCGTGCGAGATGAGCTCGCCTGCACCGTCGACGCCGGCCGGACGCTCGGTGACGTCGCCGAAGGTGTCGAGTCCGAACTCGAGGGGGTGTGCCATGGGGTGCGCTCCGATCCGCTGCGTTTCATGCGTGTGCATGATCTTACGGGATGAACCGTGACCGGAGGCTGGGCATTCCACGGCGCGCGGTGGCGGAGCCCGTCGGACCGCCGCCACCGCGGCCGCCGCTCAGGCGCTCAGGCGCTCAGCGGGCGGTCGAGCGGGTTGGCCGCGATGCGCCCGGGCATCCCGCCCCGCACCGTGCGGCCCGCCTGGCTGCCCGGCTTGCGCTCGGCCTGGTCGCCGATCGCCGCGGCGAACTCGGCGGCGAAGCCGAGCCGCGGGACGGCCGCGACCAGGGAGGCGACGAACGCCACGTCCCAGTCCGCACCTCCTGTGCCGCTCACGTCGAGGCTGGTCGCCCGTTCGAGCAGGTGCGCCTCGGGGTCGAGCGCGACGTCGACCGACGTCCACATGTGCCGCTCGACGACCTCAGCCAGACGTCGCTGTCGGGGCTCCGGCCAGCCGGCTCCGGCGGCGAAGACGCGGGCGACGGCTCCCCCGGCGTGCTCGAAGTCGACGGCGTGCGCGTCGAACGACGGCACGAGGCCGAGGTCGTGCAGCAGCGAGGCGACCCAGAGCAGCTCGGCGTCGAAGGCGACGGACTCACGGCGGCCGAGCTCGGCGGCGAGCGCCCACGAGCGCACGCTGTGGCCCAGCAGGGCAGGGCTGGCGTGGGCCGCGGTGACCTCCCGGGCGCGGGCGGCGACGTCGGTGGGCGGGACGAGGAGGCGCGCGACGGCGGACGAGGAGGCGGACGGAGACGAGGGGGCGGAGGCGGACGAGGGCGAGGAGGCGGACGGAGACACGGAGGCGGACGAGGGCGGGACGGACGACATGCCCCCGAACCTACGAGTGGACGCTGGCCCCGACCAGTGGCAGGATCGCCAACGAACACGTCAGCACTGCCAGATGCCGGGAGGCACCGTGGACCGCATGAAGGTCGTCACCCTCGTCGCCGACGGCGTCGCCCCCTTCGAGTTCGGCGTGCTCTGCGAGGTCTTCGGCCTCGACCGCAGCGCCGACGGCGGCCCGTCGTTCGAGCACCGCGTCGTCACCGAGCGCCCGGGCGTCGTCGCCACGAACCAGGGCTTCGGCATCGCCGTCCCCGACGGCCTCGAGGCGGCGGCCGACGCCGACGTCGTGTGCGTCCCGGCGCTCGGCAGCTACGGGGCCGACGGCACGCTCTCGCCCGCCGTGCGCGACCTGCTCGTCGCCGCCGAGGCGCGCGGCGCCTGGCTGATCAGCGTCTGCAGCGGCGCCTTCGTGCTCGCCGACGCCGGGATCCTCGAGGGCCGTCGCGCCACCACCCACTGGATGTACGCCGAGCGGCTGCAGCGCGAGCACCCCGGCACGACCGTCGACCCCGACGTGCTCTTCGTCGAGGACAGGAAGGTCATCACGAGCGCCGGCACCGCCGCCGGCATCGACGCGTGCCTGCACTTCGTCCGTCGGGTCGCCGGGGCCGCCGCCGCGAACGTCGTCGCCCGCCGGATGGTCGTGCCCGCGCACCGCGACGGCGGCCAGAGCCAGTTCATCGAGACGCCGCTGCCGAAGGAGGCAGACGCCTCGCTGACTCCCCTCACCGACTGGATGCTCGCGCACCTCGGCGAGGAGCAGACCGTCGAGGCCCTCGCCGCGCGGGCCCACATGTCGCCCCGCACCTTCGCCCGCCGGTTCAAGGCCGAGCTGGGCACGACGCCGGCCGCCTGGCTGACGAGGCAGCGCCTCCTGCGGGCCCAGCACCTCCTCGAGGTGACCGGCCTCGGGCTCGACGCCGTCGCCGGGCAGGCCGGGTTCGGGTCGGCCGCCGTGCTGCGGCACCACTTCACGCGGGTGCTCGGGACGACGCCGCGTGCCTACCGGGCGACGTTCCGCGGGGCGGACGCGGCCGACGCCGCCTGACCGCTGCCTGCTCGCCGCCTGCCCTGCGGGCCGAGAGTCGAGTGGTCGCGAACTGTCCTCCGGCGGCTCGGGAAGGACCGCTTCCGACCACCCGACGCCGTCGCCCCGCGGCGAGAGCCGAGGAGGCGCGGGCCGGCCCCGCAGGACCGCGTCAGTGGAACTGCGGCACGATCAGCCACAGGCCCGCGAGCACGGCGGCGATCCCGACCGCGAAGCAGGCCGCACCCCCGACGGTGGCGGGGAGCGAGCGAGGGGCGGCGGGCGCTGCCGGGAGGCGACCAGCGCCTCCAGCGTGACCGGCGCCTCCTGCGTGACCGGCGCCTCCTGCGAGCGCAGCAGCTCCTGCGCCGCCGGCACCGCTTCCGGCACCGGCCTCGACCGGCACCGGGCCGCCGGGGACGGCATCGGTCGCCCCCGCGGCGAACAGCCGGATGCCGAGCGCGAAGAACGTGACGATGACGGCGGTCGCGGCGAGCGCCACGACGAAGACGACCACGAAGGCGCCCCAGTCCACTCCGAGGAACACGGTCACTCTCCCTGTCCGCGCGAGGCGCCGGCCGGCTGGGTCGCGGCGGGCGCCTCCTCGCTGTCGTTGACGGTCTCGTGCGTCACCGGGTGGCGACGGGCGAGGAACACGAAGGCCGAGCCCCCGGCGAGCGCGAGGACCGCGACGAGGACGAGCCCGACGGTGCTGGTGCTGGCGAGCCAGGCGCTGACGCCGCCGACGAGCGCCGCCGCGGGGAGCGTGATCACCCAGGCCGAGGCGATCTTGCCGACGACCCCCCAGTGCACGGTCGCGAGCTTCTTGCCCAGGCCCGCCCCGACGATCGAGCCGGAGGTGACCTGGGTCGTCGACAGCGCGAAGCCGAGGTGCGACGAGATGAGGATCGTCGCGGCCGAGCTCGTCTCCGCCGCGAAGCCCTGCGGCGCCTGGACGTCGGTGATGCGCTTGCCGACGGTGCGCATGATCCGCCAGCCGCCGAGGTAGGTGCCGAGCGCGATCGCGAGCCCGCAGGCGAGGACGACCCAGAGCTGCGGCGTCGTGCCCGCGCCCTGGTAGCCGGCCGCGATGAGGGTGAGCGTGATGACGCCCATCGTCTTCTGCGCGTCGTTCGTGCCGTGCGCCAACGAGACCAGGGAGGCGCTGATCGTCTGGCCGTGCCGGAACCCGGCCGTCGAGCCGCGCAGCGTCGCCTGCTTCGTGATGCGGTAGGCCGCGTAGGTCGCGACCAGCGCCACCGTGCCGGCGACCAGGGGCGAGATGAGCGCGGGCAGCACGACCTTCGAGAGGACGACGGCGAAGTCGACCGAGCCGACGCCCGCACCGATCACGGCGGCGCCGATCAGCCCGCCGAACAGGGCGTGCGACGAGCTCGAGGGCAGGCCGAGGTACCAGGTCGCGAGGTTCCAGATCACGGCGCCGACGAGGCCGGCGAAGATCATCGTCGGGGTGACCTGCACTCCCCCGTCGCCCTCGCGGATGATGCCGTTCGAGACGGTGCTCGCGACCTCGGTCGAGAGGAACGCCCCGACGAGGTTGAGCACGGCCGAGATCAGCACCGCCACCTTGGGCTTCAGGGCCCCGGTGGCGACGGAGGTGGCCATCGCGTTGGCCGTGTCGTGGAACCCGTTCGTGAAGTCGAACACGAGCGCCACGACGATCACCAGCGTGACCGTGACGAAGACGTCCATCGATGTCGCCCCTCTGTCGTCTGCTCCGGGGCAGGTGCCCGTCCGGAGGCAGGAGGTGCGGGTCCCGTCGCGATGACGGGCGCTGCTCCTGCACCGGTGACGCTAGGCCCGCGGGCGGGCCGCGTCGGTGAACAACGGGAGAATCATGCACGGCATGCACATGCTGCGACGACGGGTGCGGGTGCCCCTCTGCCCGCCGGAGGCGCGGCGCGGCCTCGAGTGGTCAGGACTGGCCGACCGGGCTGTCAGCGCAGGCAGCGCGCGATCGCTCGCCGCGCCTCCTCGACCTCGCGGGCGAGCCGGTCGGGCCGGCGCTCGAGGGCCCAGCGGACCAGGTCGAGGTGGTGCAGCAGGGCGAGTCGTCGCAGGGTCGGCAGGGCGTCGTCGAGGTCGACCCCGACGCCGTCCGCGAAGCGCCGCAGCTCGTCGACCGTGACGAGGCCGTCGAGGGCGCTCCAGCGGTGCACGCGGTCGAGCTCGAGCCACGGCACGGGGCCCGTCCGGGCCGTCCCCCAGTCGATGAGTACGGGGTCGTCGGCCCCCCGGGGCACGAGGTTGCGCGGCGCGAGGTCGCCGTGCACGAGTCCGTGCCGCCACCCCGCGCTCTCGACCGCGAGCTGCTCGAGGGCCGCTCGCAGCGGGCCGCGCTGCTGCTCGTCGTAGACGCCGAGGTCGAGGAGGCGGTCGCCGGGCACCAGGGAGTCGAGGCCGTACCGCAGGTGGCGGCGCCAGGCCTCCGGCAGGTCGCGGCCGAGACGGGTGAGGAGCGCGTCGGGCACGCGAGCGTCGTCGTCCCCGGGCGCGCCCGCCGTCGCGGGGTCGAGCGGCACCTCGGCGAGCGCCGCGGCGAGGCGGCCGAGGTCGTGCCACGGGTCGCGGTCGGAGGCGATCGAGGTGACGTGCTCGACGATCATGAGGGGCGCCTCCCCGAACTCGGGTTCGGAGGCGAGCACCCGAGGGGTCGGCACTCCGTGGCGCGCAGCGTGCTCGGCGGCCCATCGCTCGGCCGGGTAGGTGTCGGGCGCCGACCCGGCGGGGCCGTGCGGCGTGCGCACGACGACGTCCACGCCGTCTCCCCAGATCCGGACGACGTGGGCGTCGACGCCGGGCAGGAGGGCGCCCTGGCGGGTGCCGCGAGCGCGAGAGACGAGCTTCTCGACCGCCAGGGCGGCCAAGGAGACCAGCGCTCCCTCGTCCGGATCGGGCTCGGGAGAGGAGTCCGACTCCATGACGGCAGCAGCCTCGTGGCCGTCGTCGTGTGGGTGCAGGTGCAGGTGCGGGTGCGGGTCCTTGTCCACGGGGCCGGCCGTGCCCCGGCTCAGGCCGAGTTCCCGCCGGCGGCCGACCACGACGAACCGCCGGCCTCGCCCCTCGGGCCGGCCTGTTGCCGCTCAGCATCGGCCTGGGCCCGCACGCCTGCCCCTGGGTCGGACTCGTCGAGCCTGGCGGCCAGCGCGCGGTCCCGCCGGTCGCGGAGCACGATCGCGACGGTGGCGGCGACGATCGCGAGCACGATCAGGGCGATGACGACTGTGGCGGTGTTCATGCGGTGTCCCCTCGACGGCGTCCGCCCACGCTACCGACGACCTCGGCCGTCGTCGAGGGCGGGTCCTGGATGCCGGGACCACCGCCACCTCGGCCGCCGCCCTGACGACGAGGGACCTGGTGAACCGGCGGGAAGCGCTCGTCGCGTCTGCGTGCCGAGCAGTTCGCGTCGGTTCGGCGGGTCGCCCGCACCGGCGGCGCCACTGTCGACGCTCATGGCTGGCTCATCGGAGCCGCAGGGGGCGCTCATCGATGACGACGCCCACGACGGGCGCGGCGCCGTCGGGCGGCGGGGGCGGGAGCGCAGGAGGCGGCGGCACGCCTCCCGGGTCCCGCTAGCCGGGGGCGCGTCCGCACCCTCGGGACCCGCGCACACCCTCGTGCGCGCCGGGGGGTGCGCGCGGGTCTAGGGGGTGCGGACGAGGTCCGGGTGGGCGGCAGCGGGCGCGGGGGCCGGGGGCGCGGCGGGCCCAGCGGGCGCGGCAGGCGTCGCAGGCGCAGCGGCAGCCGCCTGCGGCCCCGTGCGGAACGGCGTGCCGTTGAGGCGGCGGTCGCCAAGCGCCCGCTCGCGGTGGATCGCGGGGTTGTGCGACGCGATGGTGCGGGCGTTCCGCCAGTGCCGGTCGAGGGCCCGGTCGGCGTCCACCGCGGAGGCGCCGCCCACCTCGAACAGGGCGGTCGCGGCCTCGAGGACGAGCGGCAGCACGACCTGCTGGGCCTCGAAGACCGTGGCCAGCGCCTCCTGGTAGTCGTCGCCCGAGGCGCGCGCGTCGGCCGCCTCCAGCGCCCGGACCGCGGACAGCGTCACCGCCTCGACCGCCGACGCGATGCTCGACAGCCGCCCGACGACGCCCTGCACGAGCGGGTCCTCGCGCGGCAGCGACACCCCCGCGACGCCGAACGTGCGGGTGCGGGGCCGGACGAACTCGACGGCGTCGCGCAGCACCGCCCGGGCGATCCCCGTCTCGGCCGCGAGCAGCACGAGCTGGTAGAGCGACTGCGTGTAGGCGAGCGGGCGACGCTCGGCGTTGTCGCTCCAGGGCAGCACCTGGGCCGGGTCGACCGTGACGTCGTCGAAGATCGTCGTGCCGCTGCCGGTGAGGCGCTGGCCGAAGCCGCCCCAGTCGTCGAGGCGCGTGACGCCCGGCGCGTCGGCGCGCACGGCCAGCGCCACGGGCTCGTCGCCGCGGAGCGCCCCGACCCAGATCCAGTCGGCGTAGAGGGTGCCCGTGCTGTAGAACTTGCGCCCGTCGAGCCGGAGGCGGCCGTCGACCTCGGTCAGCCGGGTCGTCACGGCGGTCGCGTCGCCGCGCTCGGCCTGCGCGTTCCCGACGAGCACGTCGCCGGCCGCCAGCCGCCCGAGCCACTCGGTGCGGAGCGGCCCGTCCGGCTGCGCCCGCTGCGTCTCGACGAACGCGACGTGCCCGCGCAGCAGCTGCGGCAGGTTCGAGTCGGCCTCGCCGAGGCGCACGAGGAGGCGGAACTCCTGCTCCAGGGACGCCCCCCAGCCGCCGTGCTCGACCGGCACCCGCAGCGCGCCGAAGCCGGCCCGGCGCAGCAGGTCGACCTCGTCGACGGGGAGGCGGCGGTCGCGCTCCCGGGCGACCGCGCCCGCCGCGATCTCGTCGACCAGGGGGCCGAAGACCGCCTCGATGCGGTCGTCGAGGTGGGGCGTGCCGGAGGCCGCCGTGGGGTCGCTCGTGCTGTCGGTCATGCGCTCCTTTGTGTCATGCCCGCGCCTCCTGCGACAGGGCCGACGACACATGACGACACGTCACGACACATGTCGCAAGAGTCCTCGCGGCGGGCTCCGCCGCCGTGACAGGGTCGGCAGCCATCACCCCGGCGGAGCTCCACGACACCGCTGGGAGCACGCCCGCCCCACCACCCACAGCACACAGCCCACCACCCCGAGGAGTCCCCGTGTCCGATCACGACGCACCGCAGCCCACGCCCGCCGCCGACCCGCCCGCCGGTGCTCCCGCCGGGCTCCGCGCCTCCCTCGACGACTCGCGCCGCAAGCGTCGCCGCGGCTTGCTCACCGGGCTCGGCGTCGTCGTCGCCGCGGCCCTCGTCGGCGGCGGCTTCTGGGCCGGATCGGCCACCGCGGGAGCCGGCGACGGCGCCCAGGCGGCGACCGGCGGAGGCGCAGGAGGCGGCGGCGACCGGATCAGCGTGAAGATCGCCGGAAGCGGCGAGAGCGACCTGCAGGACGCGGTCAAGCTGGTCGCGGCCGAGGACGGCCTCGACGTCACCTGGGTCAACTTCGACGACTGGACCCTGCCGAACTCGGCCCTCGTGGCCGGCGAGGTCGACGCGAACGCGTTCCAGCACACGGCGTTCCTCAGCGCGTACAACGTCGCGAACGACACCGACCTGACGCCGGTCTTCTCGACCACCATCACGCAGTGGGGCGTCTTCTCCGCGACGGTCGACGACCTCGACGACCTCGGCCAGGGCGCACGCATCGCGATCCCCGACGACGCGTCGAACGGCGCCCGGGCGCTGTTCATCCTGCAGGCTGCCGGGCTGATCGAGCTCGGCCCGGACGTCGGCGTCTACCCGACCGTCGACGACGTCGTGTCGAACGACCTCGGCCTCGAGTTCGTCCCGATCGGCGCGACGACGATCCCCACCCAGTTCGACGACCCGAGCCTCGACGCGGTCGTGGTCGGCACCTCCTACTTCGACCCGTCGCAGCAGATCGACGCCGAGGACGCGCTCTACCTCGACGACTCGCTCAGCGAGGAGTCGCGGCCCTACGTCAACGCGGTCGTCACGCGGGCCGACAACGCCGACGACGAGGCGTGGACGAAGCTCGCCGACGCCTACGCCGACCCGCGCGTCGCCGCCGCCCTGGAGGAGGAGTCGTTCGGGAACACGGTGCTCGTCGACGTCTCGGCGGCCGACCTGCGCAGCACCCTCGCCGACCTCGAGACCGCCGCCCGCGAGCTGACCTCGTGACCGCCGACCCGGTCGTCTCGTTCGAGCACGTCTCGAAGTCGTACACGGTGCAGGGGCGCCGGTTCGACGCCCTCCGCGACGTCAGCCTGGAGGTGGCGCGCGGCGAGGTCTTCGGCATCGTCGGCTACTCCGGAGCCGGCAAGTCGACGCTGCTGCGCACCGTGAACGCCCTCGAGCGGCCGACGAGCGGCCGGGTCGTCGTCGACGGCCGCGAGGTCTCGGCGCTCCGCGGGAAGGAGCTCTACGCGGCCCGCCGCCGGATCGGCATGATCTTCCAGCAGTTCAACGTGCTCTCGTCACGCACCGTCTACGGCAACGTCGCCTACCCCCTGCGCCTCTCGGGGCTGTCGCGCGACGAGACGCTCGACCGGGTCGAGGAGCTGCTCGACTTCGTCGGGCTCAGCGAGAAGGCGCTCGAGTACCCGGCGAAGCTGTCGGGCGGCCAGAAGCAGCGCGTCGGCATCGCCCGCGCGCTGGCGAACCGCCCCGACGTGCTCATCTCGGACGAGGCGACGAGCGCCCTCGACCCGCAGACCACCGGCGAGGTGCTCGACCTGCTGCGCAGCGTCAACGACGAGTACGGCCTGTCGATCTTGCTGGTCACCCACGAGATGGACGTCATCCGCGAGCTCGCCGACAGCGTCGCCGTGATGCAGGGCGGCGAGGTCGTCGAGACCGGCTCGGTCTACGACCTGTTCGCCGACCCGCAGCACCCCACGTCGCGGCGGTTCGTGTCGTCCGTGCTGCACCACGAGGCGACGCCCGGCGTCCTCGAGCGCATCCGCAGGGTGCACACGGGACGCATCGTGCGCCTCCACGTCGAGGACCGCGAGTCGAACGACCCGTTCCTCTCCCGCGTCGCGCGCACCCACGGCGTCGACTTCAACGTCGTCTACGGCGGTGTCAGCGAGCTGCAGTCCCGGCTGTTCGGCGACCTCACGGTCGAGCTGCTCGGCGACGACGCGGCGATCGACGCGGCCGTGGTCGACCTGCGCCGCACCACGAGCGTGACGGAGGTGGTCGCCGGTGCGTGACATCGAGCCGGCCGTGCTCTGGCCCAAGATCTGGACCGCCCTGCTCCAGACCCTGCAGATGGTGACGGTGTCGTTCGTCCTGGCGACCGTGCTCGGCGTCGTGCTGGGGCTGGTGCTCTACTCGACCCGACGCGGCAACCTGCTGCAGAACGCGGCGGTCTTCACGACCCTGAACGCGGTCATCAACGTGATCCGGCCGATCCCGTTCATCATCCTGATCGTCGCGATCTCGCCGCTGACCCGCGTCGTGATCGGCACGAGCATCGGCACGGGCGCCGCCATCTTCGCGCTGACCATCGTCGCGACGTTCTCGATCGCGCGCATCGCCGAGACGAACCTCGTCGCGGTCGACCGCGGATCGGTGGAGGCGGGCGCCGCCATGGGAGCGTCGCCCCTGCGGGTGCTCGTCACGATCGTCGTGCCGGAGGCGCTCGGCCCGCTCGTGCTCGGCCTGACCTACATCTTCGTCGCCCTGGTCGACGCGACCGCGGTCGCCGGCCTCGTCGGGGGCGGCGGGCTCGGCAACCTCGCCATCACGTACGGCTACCAGCGCTTCGACACGTTCGTCATGGTGACCGTGATCGTGCTGATCATCGTGCTGGTGCAGGTGGCGCAGCTGCTCGGCAACGTGGTCGCCCGCAAGGTGCTGCACGAGACCGCGACGGCCTAGCCCTGCAGGAGGTGCCGCCTCCTAGCCGGGGAGACGGCCGGCGAGCAGCGCGTACAGCAGCGGCACCGCGGAGGCGGCCATCAGCACCGTGCCGAGCACGTCGCCGTCGGCGCGCAGCACCGCACCGGCGATCAGCAGACCGCCGAACAGGACGGCGGCGAGCACGCGGCGGGCCGTCCGCTCGATCCGGCCGAGCTGCCGCTCGATGCGGGGACTGCCGACCTCGAGCGTGCCGTCCTCGAGGCGCCCGACGAGGTGGTCGAGCCGGCCGGGCAGCCGGGCGGCGACGCCGACCGCGTCGGCCGCTCGCCGGGCGACGTCCTGCACGGCGTTGCCGCGCTCGTCGCGCACCAGGCGGGCCGCGTAGGGCTCGACCGAGTCCCAGAGGTTGAAGACCGGGTCGAGGGCGCTGGCCACGCCGGAGGTGAGGGTCACGGCCCGCAGGACGAGCAGGAAGTCCTCGGGCAGCTGGAACGGCAGCGACCGGATCAGGTCGCCGAACTGCCCGGCGAACTCGCGGTACTCGCGAGGGTCGACCTCGCGCAGCTCGGCGAAGCCCATGCCGCCGAAGCGGGCGAAGGTCGCGGTGACGGCGCGCTCGAGGCCGACCGTGTCGGCGGTGGGCAGCAGCACGCCGAGGTCGCGCATCGCGTTCACCATGCCGCTGCCGTCGCGCGACGCGGCCGCGATGAGCAGCTGACGGAGGCCGTTCCGGGTGCCGGTGGGCACCTCCCCCATCATCCCGAAGTCGATGAAGGTGAGCCGCCACGGGCGCTCGCCCTCGGCGGCCTCGACGGGCGTGACGAAGATGTTGCCGGGGTGCGGGTCGGCGTGGAAGAAGCCGTTGCCGAAGAGCTGGTCGAACATGACCGCGGCGAAGACCGGGGCGACCTCGGCAGGATCGATGCCCGCGGCGCGGAGGCCCTCGGCGTCGGTGATCTTGATCGCGGAGACGTCCTCGAGCACGAGGACGCGGCGGGTGGACCGCTCCCAGACGACGTCGGGCACGCCGACCCGGTCGTCGTCGGCGAAGTCGGCGGCGAAGCGGGCCGAGTTGGCGGCCTCGTGCAGGTAGTCGATCTCCTCGAGGCTGGTGCGGGCGAACTCCTCGACGAGGGCAGGGGCGTCGACGCGGTCGTAGACGAGGCGGACGTGGCTCAGCCAGCCGCCGACCTTGCGGAGCGCGGCCAGGTCGACGTCGACGATGCGGTCGATGCCGGGGCGCTGCACCTTGAGCACGACGTCGCGGAGACCGGTGTCGGCCGAGTCGACCGGGCCGAGGACGGCGCGGTGCGCCTGGCCGAGGGAGGCTGCCGCGATCGGCTCCGGGGACACGGAGGCGAAGACCCGGTCGAGCGACATGCCCAGCTCGGCCTCGGCGAGCGCCCGGATCTCGGGGAAGGGCACGGGCGTGACCTCGTCCTGCAGCCCCTCGAGTTCTTTGGTGATCTCGGGCGGGAGCACGTCGAGGCGCGAGGACAGGTACTGGCCGACCTTGATCATCAGGCCGCCGAGGTCGAGCGCGAGCCCGTGGAAGCCGCGGGCGAAGCGCTGCATCCGCCGGGCGCGGGTGCGCTCGGCGACCCAGCGGAGCCCGAACCGGGGCAGCACGAGCTCGAACCACCACGTCACCGCGAGGTGGCGGGACGCGAAGCGCAGGATCCGGCGGTACCGGGCGCGGCCGGCGCGGTCGCGCACCGCGGGGTCGCGGTCACGTGCCACCGAGCTGCGGTCGCGCTCCGCGGAGCCGCGGTCTCGCTCCGTTGAGCCGCGGTCTCCTGCCGCGGAGCTGGCCTCGTCGGGACGGGGCGACGCCACCCGCGTCAGTCTCGAGCGAGGATCGAGTAGATGCGCCGGCGTGCCTCGTCGAGGACCGCCACCGCCTCGTCGACCTGGGCGGAGGTGCCGGTGCGGCCGATCTGGGCGGTCGCGCGGGCGAGCTCGACGCCGGCCTTGGGCAGGGCGGTGCGACGGTCGCCGGAGGAGCGCGGGGCGGCCCACGGGTCGGAGGGGTCGACGCCGGCGGCGGCGCGGCCCGAGTCGGTGAGCGACCAGACCTTGCGGCCGTCGGTCTCCTCGGCGACGATCAGGCCCTCGTCGGCGAGCAGCTGCAGCGTCGGGTAGACGGAGCCGGCGCTGGGCTTCCAGTCGCCGCCGCTGCGCTCGTCGATCTCGTGGATGATCTGGTAGCCGTGCATGGGCCGCTCGCCGAGCAGGGCGAGGATCGCGGCGCGGACCTCGCCGCGCGGGGCGCGGGCGCCGTCACGACGGTCGAAGGTGGAGCGGAGCTGGTCCATGGCCTGCCACATCCCGTCGAGGTCCATGCCGAAGGTGCCGGGTGTGCGCGAGGTGCCCATGATGATCTCCTGTCGAGGGTCGAGCGATGCCCGAACGATATACCTCGGGCCTCGGCGGGAGCGGGGCTGGCGCCCAGGGTCGGCGAGCGTGCGCCTTCGTGCCGCGTCCGTGCCGCGTCCGCGCCGCGTCCGCGCGCCGAGTGGTCGGTTCTGGCCGGTGCCGACGCCCTGAGGGACAGGACCTGACCACTCGACGCGGTCGCCCGGGGACTCGAGGCGGCAGTCAGCGACGCGGACGGGTCGGCCGGGACCACCGGCCGCGACGCAGGGCCCGACGGAGCCGCTCGACGGCGTGTTCCGTGTCGGCGTTGCCGACGTCCTGGAACGAGCCCATGCCGCCTCGCCACAGGGCGAGCGCGTCCCGGGACGCGACGCGCACCTCCTGCGCGGTCACGAGGCCGGCGAAGCGGTCGCTGAGCTGGCGGGCGACCGAGAGGCGCGCGTCGTCACCGTCGGCGACCGCCGCTCTCCGCAGCTCGTCGACCGCGCCGAGGATCTCCGCACGGACGACGTCGACGTTCCTGCTCTGGCCCCCCATGCACGCGATCCTACGAGGAGGTCGTCCCCGGCATGATCGACCTGTGGACGACACCCGTGCGATCAGCCCCTCCCTCCGCCCGGCCACGAGCGCCGACGCCGAGGCGTGCGTCGCGCTCTGGGTCGCGGCGTGCGCGGCCCGGGACGGCCAGGCGTTCCCGGGCGTCGCCGAGCGGGCACGCCCGAAGTTCGGCCGCAGCACCAGCTGGTTCGTCGCGGAGCAGGACGACGGCACGCTCGGCGGGTTCGTCCTGGCGACCGCGCCGGGGAGCGGCCTGCCGTCCGACCCGGTGGACGCCGCCGTCCTGGGCCTGCTCGCCGTCGCACCGGCCGCGCAGGGGCAGGGTCTCGCTCGAGCGCTGATCCGTCACGTGACGGATCAGCTCGCCGAGCTCGGGCACACGCGGGTCGTGCTCCACGCGCTGCTCGACAACGCGGCGGCGCTCCGCCTCTACGAGAGCGAGGGCTGGGAGGCGGTCGGCGAGCCGTTCGAGCACTCGCTGCTCGGTCGTCCGATGCGGACCTACGGCCGGGACCTGCGCGCCGTCGAATGACCCCGGCCGTCCCGCGTGCAGGAAGTCGCGGGGCGCGGGTCCTGAGTCGTGCACGGGTCAGGACGGCGAGTCCCCCCGCTGCGCAGATCAGGACGGATGTTCCTGAATGAGGAGAGCGAGGAGAGCAGGAGGCGGGCGTCGAGCCGGGTGGCCTAGACTGCGGTCCGACAGTTCGTCTGGCCACGCTCTCTGTGGTCGACGCGACCACGCCAGTGGACGCAACGGACGCCTCCGCCGAAACCCACACGGGCGGCGAGGCGGATCGCCACGTGGTCGATCTCGACGGCGCTCGACAGCGAGTCGCCGGCCGAGACCTGAGCCTCCTTCGCCGGTCCCGCCACAGCGGGCCGGGCAGCCCGCCGAGCGGGTCGACGCCGGCAGAACACCGACACCTCCGTGCGGGCACACCTCGCGCGACTCCCCCACAGAAAGCGGCCAGCATGCCGAACGTAGCGACCAAGCACTCCCTCGACCTCAAGAAGCCCCAGCCCCTGAAGCGCGGCGCCCTGCGCGTCACCCCGCTCGGCGGCCTCGGCGACGTCGGGCGCAACATGACCCTCTTCGAGCACAAGGGCAAGCTCGTCGTCGTCGACTGCGGCGTGCTCTTCCCGGAAGAGACGCAGCCCGGCATCGACGTGATCCTGCCCGACTTCACGCCGCTGCGCGACCGCCTGAAGGACGTCGAGGCCATCGTGCTGACGCACGGCCACGAAGACCACATCGGAGGCGTGCCCTACCTCCTCAAGGAGCGCCCCGACATCCCCCTGGTCGGCTCGAAGCTCACGCTCGCCTTCATCACGGCGAAGCTGCAGGAGCACAAGATCACGCCGATCACCCACGAGGTCGCCGCGGGCGACCACCACCAGGCCGGCCCCTTCGACCTCGAGTTCGTGGCCGTGAACCACTCCATCCCCGACGGCCTCGCCGTCGCGCTCCGCACGAGCGCCGGCCTCGTGCTGCACACGGGCGACTTCAAGATGGACCAGTTCCCGATGGACAAGCGGATCACCGACCTCAACCACTTCGCCCGCCTGGGCGACGAGGGCGTCGACCTGTTCATGACCGACTCGACCAACGCCGAGGTCCCCGGCTTCACGACCGCGGAGAAGGACCTGGGCGCCGCGATCGACCGCGTCTTCCGCGAGGCGCCGAAGCGCATCGTCGTGTCGAGCTTCGCCAGCCACGTGCACCGCATCCAGCAGGTGCTCGACACCGCCCACAAGCACGGCCGCAAGGTCGCCTTCGTCGGCCGCTCGATGGTCCGCAACATGGGCATCGCCTCCGACCTCGGCTACCTGAACATCCCCAAGGGCCTGGTCGTCGACCTCAAGCAGCTCAGCAAGATGCAGGACAACAAGATCGTCCTGATCTGCACCGGCTCGCAGGGCGAGCCGATGGCGGCGCTGTCGCGCATGGCCAACCGCGAGCACATCATCAAGGTCGGCGAGGGCGACACGATCCTGCTCGCGAGCTCGCTCATCCCCGGCAACGAGAACGCGATCTACGGCGTGATCAACAGCCTGATCCGCTGGGGCGCGACCGTCGTGCACAAGGGCAACGCCAAGGTGCACGTCTCCGGCCACGCCAGCGCCGGCGAGCTGACCTACTGCTACAACATCGTCAAGCCGAAGAACGTCCTGCCCGTGCACGGCGAGTGGCGCCACCTGACGGCCAACGCCGACCTCGCGATCGCCACCGGCGTCGCCGAGGACCGCGTGCTCGTCGTCGAGGACGGCGTGGTCGTCGACCTCGACCGCGGCCGCGCCAGCATCGCCGGACGCATCCCCGCGCCCTACGTGTTCGTCGACGGAGCCACGATCGGCGTCGCCACCGAGGACGCCCTCAAGGACCGCCTGTCGCTCGCCGAGGAGGGCCACATCACGGTGCTCGGCATCTTCGACCTCGCGACGCAGAAGCTGGTCGAGCCCGTCGAGTTCATCCCGCGCGGCTTCGTCGAGGCCGTCGGCTGGGAGGACCAGGCCGAGGACGTCGCGGCCAAGGCCCTCGAGCAGGCCACCGCCCGCGGCCACGTCGACGGCGAGGCCGCCGAGCGCGCCATCGAGGACGGCCTGAGCCGCTGGTTCTTCCGTCGCCACCGTCGCACGCCCGTCATCACGACGGTCGTCATCGACGCCGACTGACCCGCCCCGGCCCTGACGGGCCGTGAACCGACGAGAGATGCTCCCTGCACCTGTGCAGGGAGCATCTCTCGTCGATCCGTGGACGCGGGAGAGGGAACCGACGGGACGAGGAGGCGATGGTCCCTTGACAGCGGGAGCACCGCCTCCTAGGTTCATTACTGAACCAACTAACCAGTGCACCGACCGGGACGAAGGAGGCGACGTGTTCGACGACGGGACGCCCATCTTCCAGCAGCTCGCCGACCGCATCGCGGGCGACGTGCTCTCGGGCACGTACGCCGAGGGCGACCAGGTCGCCTCGACGAACGAGTTCGCCGCGTTCTACCGGATCAACCCCGCCACCGCCGGCAAGGCGGTCAACCTGCTGGTGGACCGCGGCGTGCTCTACAAGCGCCGCGGCATCGGCATGTTCGTCGCCGAGGGCGCCCGCGAGCGCCTCGCCGAGCAGCGCCGCGCGGCGTTCGCGGCCGAGTACGTCCGACCCCTGGTGCTCGAGGCAGCCGCCCTCGGCATCGACGCCGCCCACCTGCGGCGCATGATCGATCAGGAGACCGCACCATGACCACTGCGATCGAGATCACCGACCTCTCGCGCCGCTACGGATCGACCGACGCCCTCACCGACGTCTCGTTCGACGTCGAGCAGGACACGATCTGCGGCCTGCTGGGCCGCAACGGCGCCGGCAAGACCACGACCCTGTCCGTCGTCGCCGGGCAGGAGCGCCCCTCCGGCGGCCGGGTGCGCGTCTTCGGGCACGACCCCGCAGACGACTCCCGCGTGGCCTCCCGCACCTCGTTCGTCAAAGACGACCAGCGCTGGCCCGACGACTTCCGCCTGCGCGAGGTGCTCGCCGTCGGGCCCGCGTTCCACCGCGGCTGGGACGCCGAGCTGGCCCGCTCCCTCGCCGCCGACCTGCGGGTGCCCGAGAAGACGCCGGTGAAGAAGATGTCGCGCGGGCAGGCCTCGGCCGTCGCGATCGTCATCGGCGTCGCGTCCCGCGCGCCGCTGACGATCTTCGACGAGCCGCACCTCGGCCTCGACGCGACCGCCCGGCAGCTCTTCTACGACCGCCTCCTCGCCGACTACTCCGAGCACCCCCGGACGATCCTGCTGTCGACGCACCTCATCGACGAGATGGAGTCGCTGCTCGAGCACGTCGTCGTGCTCGACCAGGGGCAGGTGCGGCTCGACTGCGACGTCGACGACGCCCGCGCCTCGGCGTACTCGGTCGCCGGCACGACCCGGTCGGTCACCGCGTTCCTCACGGGGCGGACCGTGCTCAGCAGCCACGGCATCGGCGGGCTCACCACGGCCGTGGTCGAGGGGGCCGCCGACGAGCGGGTCCGCGCCGACGCCGCAGCAGCGGGCGTCGAGCTCTCGCCCGTCGGCCTGCAGCAGGTCGTGGCCGCCCTCGGCGCCGCGAGCGCCGCCTCCTCGGCCGTCCACCACGCCGACGACGGCGACGACCTCGACGGCGGTGGCCTCGGCGGACCGACCGCCGACGCCGCCCCCCGCACCGCCCCGGAAGGAGCCCGCTCGTGACCACCGCACCGCTCACCGCCCGCAGCCGACCCGAGGAGGCGCGCGCCGCCTCCCGCATCGCGCCCGTCGTCCGCCTGCACTTCGCCCGCCGCCTGAACCTGCTGCTCGTGCCGCTGTTCGTCATCGGCGTGACCCTCGTGGTGTCGATCGTCATCCAGCTCGCGATCCAGCGGGCGGGCGTCGACGTCGGCACGATCGCGTACGCCGCGGGAGCACGTCAGAACCCGGGCGTCGCCTGGGCGCTGAGCGGCTACCTCGTCGCGATGGGCGTCGCGACGGTCGCGTCGACGTTCCCGCTGGCAGCCGCCCTCGGCACGACCCGGCGCGACTTCGCGCTCGGCACGGCCGCGACGCACGCCCTGACCGCGCTGTTCCTCACCGCGGTGTTCGTCGGGATGCTCGGGCTCGAGCTGCTCACGGGCCACTGGTTCGGCGAGTTCTACGTCTTCGACGTGAACGTGCTGGGGGCAGCCGACCCGCTCGTGCTCACCGTGGTCGCCTTCCTCGGGTCGTGGCTCGCGCTGTCCGTCGGCGGGGTGTTCGGCGCCTCCTGGCTGCGGTTCGGGCCGCGCGGGCCGCTGGCGATCAGCGTGACCGCCGTCGCCGTGATCGCGGTCGTCGTGCTCGCCACGGTTCCCTCGTTCGCCGCGGTCGCCGAGGCGTTCCGCCCCTGGTGGCTGGCCGTCGCGGCCGTCGCGCTGACCGGGCTGTCGATCGCGGGGACGTTCGCGTTCCTGCGCCGCGCCTCCGTCCGATAGCCGTCGCCGCGCCGCGCACCGCGCACACCCGCCGGACCCGCGCACACCCCTCCGCGCGAGCGCGGGTGTGCGCGGGTCTCGAGGGTGCGCGCGGGTTCCGGCGGGCGGCAGCCGCAGCGGCAGCCGCAGCCGCGGCGCGGCGCAGCGCGCACAGGCGCCGGAGGCGCGGGGCGCGTACTGATGGAGGACCCACGTCAGGAGCCCTCCATGCCCACAGTCCTCGTCGCCGGAGCGACCGGAGACCTCGGTCGCCGCGTCGTCCGCGAGCTGCTCGCCCGGGGCGCCGACGTCCGCGTGCTCACCCGCCCCGCGAGCAGCTCGGCCGACCGCCTGTTCGACGGGACGGAGGGCGTGGTCGTGACCTGCGCCTCCTACGGGGACCCGGCGGCGCTGCGCGACGCGGTCCGCGACGTCGACGTCGTCGTGTCGACCGTCAGCGGGGTGCGCGACGTGATCGTCGACGCGCAGACCGCGCTGCTCGAGGCCGCGGTCGCTGAGGGCGTGCCGCGCTTCGTCCCGTCCGACTACTCGGCCGACTACCGGTCCCTGCCGCCGCGGTCGAACCGGAACCTCGAGTTCCGGCGGGAGTTCGCGGGCGTGCTCGACGCCTCCCCGATCCGTGCCTCCTCGGTGCTGAACGGGGCGTTCGCCGACATGCTCACCGGACAGGCGCCCATCGTGCTGGCCGACCGCAAGCTGGTGCTGTTCTGGTCGGACGCCGACCAGGTGCTCGACTTCACCTCGAAGGACGACACCGCCGCCGTCACGGCCGCCGTCGCGCTCGACGCCTCGGCTCCGCGGTACGTCGAGGTGGCCGGCGACCGCGTCACCGCCCGCGAGCTCGCCCGCACGATGTCGTCGCTGACGGGCGAGTCGTTCCGCGTGCAGTGGGCCGGCACGACGGGCCTGCTCTCGGCGATGAGCAAGGGCATGCGCCGGTTCTCGCGCGAGACCGACGAGGCGTTCCCCGCCTGGCAGGGCATGCAGTACCTCGTGAGCATGTACAGCGGCGACGGCCAGCTGCGCCGCGTCGACAACGACCGCTGGGGCGAGGGACGCGACTGGACGTCGACCCGCGACGTCCTCGCCGCGCACGTCGCCTCGCGCGCCTGACCTGCCGGCCCGCCCGGCAGGCCCTGCCCGGCCCCCGCCCTGCCCCGCCCCTGGCCCTTCTCGGCCCGGCCTCGGCTCGAACCGGCACGAACTGCTGCCCGCACGCGCCGGGGGAGCACTTCGTGACGGCTCACCGGCGGGCAGGGGCCGAGCCGAGGAGGCGCCGCCCCGCACCCGAGACCCGTCGCCTGTACCCCGGAACCAGTGGACGCCCCTTGACCGGGGGCCACGGTGCCGATAGGAATGACGAGCTGACGGCGCTGTCATCGACGACAGGTGTACCCCGTCATGCGCGGCCGCTCCCGAGCGGCCTCACCCAGATCACGGGATCACCCGCAGGAGCACGACGATGGCGTCAGGCCGTTCACAGACCGATCAGCGACCGCAGCGACCCAGGGCGACCTGGCGCACGCGAGCACAGCGGGCGGGGGTGATCGTGACCGCGACGGCCCTGGCGGCGACCGGTGCCCTCGTCGGCGTGGACGCGGCGAGCGCCGCAGGCCGCGGCGGCACCGGCGGTGCAGGCAGCGGCGGTGCAGGCGGCAACGGCGGCGACGCGCGCGCGGCCGCAGCCGTGCTCGGCAGCGACTGGCGCACCAGCTTCGAGGCGGACGACGCGCAGCCCCTCGCGAGCACGCCCGCGACGCCCGACGACCTCGGCACCGTGAAGGCCTCGAACGGCCTCCCGCCCGGCAGCCTGCTCGGCCACGTGACGGAGGCCTCGGCGAGCGCTGACAACGCCCCGGGCGAGATCGCCGTGAACCTCACGGACGGCAACCCCGCCAGCAAGTGGCTCGCCTTCCAGCGCACCGCGACGATCACCTACCTTCTCGACTCGCCGCAGACCGCGACCGAGTGGTCGCTGACGAGCGGCAACGACGCCCCCGAGCGCGACCCGCGGGCGGTCACGCTGCAGGGCTCCGCCGACGGAGGTGCGAACTGGGTCGACCTCGACGCGCAGCCGGCCGTGGCGTTCACGGGCCGGGGCGCGACGAACGAGTACGCGGTCGCCGCCCCGGGCGCCTACGACGCGTACCGGCTCGACATCACGCAGAACGCGGGCGCGGGCCTCACCCAGCTCGCGGACTGGTCGCTCGGCGACGGCACGGAGGCCGTGCCCGAGTCCGGCCCGATGGTGACCGTGGTCGGCGGCGGCCCGGTCAGCGGACCGAACATGAAGCCCGGCGCGGGCTTCAGCGGCACCAAGTCGCTGCGCTACGCGGGCGAGCACACGGCCGCCGCGGGCCGTGCGACGAACGTCCTGTTCGAGGGCCTCGAGCTCGAGATCGGCGACGACACCGAGTTCTCGTACCGGATCTTCCCCGAGCTGGGCGGCGACCTGCAGTACCCCGCCACCTACGCCGCGATCGACCTCGAACTGGCCGACGGCCGCGTCGTGAGCGGCGTCGAGGGCGTCGTCGACGCCCACGGCGAGGGCACCTCGGCCGCCGACCGCGGCTCGTCGAAGATCCTCTACGCCGACCAGTGGAACTCGGTGCGGGTGCCGCTCGGCGACCTCGCCGGCGAGACCGTGACGCGCGTCCTGTTCGACTACGACAACGCCGGCGGCGCGGTCGGCACGACGTTCCAGGGCTGGCTCGACGACCTCGACCTCGACCCGGCCCCCGCCCGGGTCGACGGCTCGAGCCTCGTGAACCACGTCGACACCCGCCGCGGCACCAACTCGACCGGCGGCTTCAGCCGGGGCAACAACGTGCCCGCGGCGACGGTGCCGAACGGGTTCAACTTCTGGACCCCGATGACGAACGCGTCGAGCCAGACCTGGCTCTACGACTACCAGCGCGGCAACGACGACGCGAACCTGCCCCGCCTGCAGGGCATCGGCGTCTCGCACGAGCCGAGCCCGTGGATGGGCGACCGGAACCAGCTCGCGATCCTGCCCTCGACGACGGCCGTGACCGCCGCGGACGCAGCCGCAGGAGGCGGCACCGTGCCCGACGCCTCGCTCGCCGCCCGGGCCCTCCAGTTCGACCACGGCGCCGAGATCGCGCGTCCTGACCTCTACAGCGTCGACACGACGAGCGGCCTCGAGGCCGCCGTCACGCCCACCGACCACGGCGCCGTGCTGCGGTTCGCCTTCCCGGAGAGCACAGCCCCCGAGGGCACGGGCACCGACGGCGCAGCCGCGGGCACCCGCACGGGCAGCGTGCTCGTCGACCAGGTCGCCGGGAACTCCGCCCTCGCCGTCTCCGCCGACGGCCGGGTCTCCGGCTGGGTCGAGGGCGGCTCGGGCCTGTCGACCGGGGCGACCCGCATGTTCGTCAGCGGCCAGTTCGACCGCACGCCCACCTCCGTCGGCGCGGCCGCGGGCGACCGGAAGGGTGCCCGGTACGCCTCGTTCGACGTCTCCGCCGCGGGGGCCGGCAGCGCCGCCGGCGTCGTCGAGCTCCGCCTCGCCACGTCGTTCATCTCGTCCGAGCAGGCGGCGCACAACCGCGACCTCGAGCTCACCGGTCGCAGCTTCGACGAGGTGCGCACCGACGCCGAGCGCCAGTGGAACGACCGCCTCGGCGTGATCACGGTCGAGGGCGCCCGCGACGACCAGCTCGCGACGCTCTACGGCAGCCTGTACCGCCTCAACATGTACCCGAACTCGCAGTTCGAGAACACGGGCACGGCCGCCGCGCCGACCTACCGCTACGCGAGCCCGGTCGCCCCGACCGTCGGCACCGCCACGGACACGACGACGAACGCCGCCGTGAAGGACGGCAAGGTGTACGTCAACAACGGCTTCTGGGACACCTACCGCACGGTCTGGCCCGCCTACTCGCTGCTCTACCCGGAGATCGCGGGCGAGCTGATGGACGGCTTCGTGCAGCAGCACCGCGACGCCGGCTGGATCGCCCGCTGGTCGAGCCCCGGCTACGCCGACCTGATGACCGGCACGAGCTCGGACGTCGCGTTCGCCGACGCCTACGTGAAGGGCGCCGTCGACGGCGACCTCGCGCTCGAGGCGTACGACGCGGCGCTGAAGAACGCCAGCGTGCAGCCGACCCAGAGCGGCGTCGGCCGCAAGGGCCTCGACCAGTCGCTGTTCCTCGGCTGGACGCCGTCGAGCACGGGCGAGAGCGTGTCGTGGGGGCTCGAGGGCCACATCAACGACTTCGGCCTCGGCCAGATGGCGGCCAAGCTCGCGGACGACCCGGCCACCCCGGAGGCGCGGCGTGCGCAGCTGAGGGAGGAGTCGGCCTGGCTGCTCGACCGCGCCCGCGACTACGGCACGCTGTTCGACCCGGCGACCGGGTTCTTCCAGGCGCGCGACGCCGACGGCGCCTTCGCGGAGCCCGCCGAGACCTACGACCCCGAGTCGTGGGGCGGCGCCTACACCGAGACGAACGGCTGGAACTTCGCCTTCCACGCCCCGTTCGACGTGCCCGGCCTCGCCGCGCTCTACGGTGGCTCGGAGGGCCTCGACGCGAAGCTCGCCGAGTTCTACGCGACGCCCGAGGAGGCGGACAAGCCGGGCGGCTACGGCGGCGTCATCCACGAGATGGTCGAGGCCCGCGACGTGCGGATCGGCCAGCTCGGCATGAGCAACCAGGTCTCGCACCACATCCCCTACGTCTCGGCGGCGAACGGCGACCCCGCCACGACGCAGCGGGTCGTCCGCGAGATCACCCAGCGCCTCTTCGTGGGCAGCGACATCGGGCAGGGCTACCCCGGCGACGAGGACAACGGCGAGATGTCGTCGTGGTTCCTGTTCTCGGCGCTCGGCTTCTACCCGCTCGCGATGGGCACCGACTCGTACACGATCGGCTCGCCGCTCTTCGACGAGGCGACGATCCACCTCGAGAACGGCAAGGACTTCACGGTCCGCGCCGAGGGCAACTCGACCGAGGCTGTCTACGTGCAGTCGGCGACCCTCGACGGCGAGGCGATCGACACCGCGTCGCTCAGCCAGCAGAGCATCAGCCGAGGAGGCGTGCTCGAGTTCGAGATGGGCGAGCAGCCGAGCAGCTGGGCGGCCCACGCACCGGACCCCGCCGACCCGGCGGCGGCGCTGGTCGACGCCACCACGGCGGGCCAGGGCGTGCTCAGCGCGAGCGACGGCACCGACGTCGCCCGCCTCGCCGACGACTCCGCGAGCACCGCCGCGACGTTCGACCTGCCCGATGCCGACGTCACCTGGCGCTCGGCCTCCGGACCGGTCACCGTGTCGCGGTACACGCTGACGAACGGGCCGGGCGGCTCCGCGGCCCCCACGGGCTGGACGCTCGAGGGCTCGACCGACGGCACCACCTGGCTGCCGCTCGACGAGCGCGCGGCGCAGACGTTCCCCTCCGCGCTGCAGACCCGGCCCTTCGCCGTCACCGACCCGCGGCCCTTCACCTGGTACCGGATCGCGACGACCGGCACCACCGACGGACGCGCGGCCACGCTCAGCGAGATCGAGCTCATGGCCGACCCGACGGCACCGGCCGGAGCCTTCACGGTCAGCGGCAAGCCGGGCCTGACGAGCGAGGCGGGCGCCTCGTTCGAGAGCGCGGTCGCCACCGTGACCCGCGCCTCCTCGACGGGGTCGCCCGAGGCCGGCGGCGGCGACGCCGGTGCCGTGCCCGACGGACTCGTCGCGACGGTCGACTGGCTCGACGGCGAGGGACCGCAGCAGGCGACCCTGACCCCGACCGCGCTCGGCGGCTGGGACGTCACGGCGCCGGCGAGGGTCTTCGACGCCCCGGCGACGTACACGGCGATCGTGACCGCGACCGACGGCACCGACTCCGCGAGCACGACGACCTCGGTGGTCGTCTCGCGGACCGCTCCGGCGTTCGAGGACGCCTTCGACAGCGTCTGCCTCGGCGAGCCCGGACAGGCCGCGAACTGCGACTACCTGGGCAACGGGTTCTCGCGGCCGTCGCTGG
This sequence comes from Frigoribacterium sp. CFBP 13729, assembly GCF_014841875.1. Classification (NCBI taxonomy): domain Bacteria; kingdom Bacillati; phylum Actinomycetota; class Actinomycetes; order Micrococcales; family Microbacteriaceae; genus Frigoribacterium; species Frigoribacterium sp. CFBP 13729. The sequence continues at coordinate 156,531 of NZ_JACYUR010000004.1, forward strand.
CGGGCGGGGGCTTCGTGCAGGGCACCGAGGTGGCCGTGCCCGGCACCGAGCTGACGTTCGACCTGCCGGCGGTCCCCGCGGGCGAGCCGGACAACGCGACGGGGCAGGGCCAGGTGCTGCCGCTCGACCTCGGCGACGACGTGACGCAGCTGTCGGTGATCGGCACCGCGACCGAGAAGCCACAGCAGACGGTCGGCACGCTGACCTTCGACGACGGCACGACGCAGCCGCTGCCGATGGAGTTCGGCGACTGGACGGGCGGCGTGACCACGCCCTCGTTCGGGAACGTCGTCGTCGCGACGTCGGACGGCCGCACGAACGGGGCGAACGGCTCCGACACGGCCGTCGCAGGGGTCTACTCGACGGCACCCGTCACGCTGCCCGAGGGGAAGCGCGCCGTGTCGCTCACGATGCCGACGCAGACGGGAGACCCGCGGTCGGCCGGGCGGATCCACGTGTTCGCGATCGCCACGGACGGCACGCGCCTCGCACCGCCGGAGGCGCTGGTCGCCACGGGCGCGGAGGCCGGCCTGGCCGGGACGGCCGGCGTCGAGGTCTCGGGCGCGCTCGCGAGCGTGACGGGCGGGGTCGGCGGCGGTGACGGCGCTGGTGCTGGTGCTGGCGTCAGCGCGCTCGTGAACTGGGGCGACGGCACCGCCGTCACGTCGGGGACGATCGTCGACGGCGTGGTCTCGGGGGCGCACACCTACGCGCTTCCCGGCAGCTACACCGTGACGGTCACGGCCGACGACGCACGCTCGAGCTCGGCCACGACGACGACCGCGGTGATCGCGGCCGCGCCGGTCGACCCGGGCCCGGACGAGCCGGGAACCCCCGGCGACCCCGGGAATCCCGGGAACCCCGGGAACCCGGGCACGCCCGGGAACCCGGGCACCCCCGGCGACCCCGGCACACCGGGGGCGTGGACGCCGTCGATCCGGGTCCTGGCCGACTCGGCGACGCGGGGCACGGTCGTCCCCGTCGACGGCGACGGCTTCGCCCCGGGCGAGCAGGTGTCGCTGACGCTGTTCAGCGACCCGATCGCGCTCGGCACGCTGACCGCCGACGCGGACGGGATCGTCCGCGGGTCGTTCACGGTGCCCGCCGCCGCGACGACCGGGGCACACGAGGTCGAGGCCCTGGGCGCGACGTCGCAGGTGGCGGTGCGGGCGGCCTTCCGGGTCGTCGACACGGCGGCGGCCGACGCCGGTCGCGCCCCGCTGCGGCCCGGCTCGAACGACGGCTCGCTCGCCTACACGGGCGGCGAGCCCGAGTCCGCCGTCGACGCCGGGCTGGTCGCGGGCGTGCTGCTCGCCGCCGGCGGGCTGGTGCTCGCCCTCGAGGCGGCCCGCCGCCGACGCCGCCGGCACGAGGTCGCCGCGCGGTAGGGCGACCCCGCCTGCCCGGCCGGTGCACCACCTGGCGGCCCCCTCCCCCACCGGGGCGGGGGCCGCCTCCTCGTGTCCGGTCCTGCTCTCTCCTCATTCAGGAAGATGCGTCCTGCCTGGTGCGGGAGGGGGAGCCAGCGTCCTGGATCGTGCACGGATCAGGAGATCCGACCAGTCGGTTCCTGATCGTCGAGAGCGGCTGACCTACTGAAAGGTCAGGACGTCGTCCGTGCCGATGCTCATCGTGTAGCTCACGGTGAAGGGGACGTCCTCGTCGATCGCGTAGCGGCGCCCGTCGAAGAGCGACTGCGCGTCGACGACGAGGTGCGCCGTGCCCGCGGCCTCGGTGACGAGCCACTGTCCCGACACCGTGCCGGGCTGCACGGCCACCTGCGGGTAGGCGACGATGCTCCACGCGGGCTCGCCCGTGACGCGGTCGTCGACCTGCCGCCCGAAGGGGCAGCCGGCGGGCAGCAGCACCGGCTGGGTCACGCAGTCGGTGTCGAGCATCGTGTCGAGCTGCTCCTGCAGCACCTGCGAGAAGGAGGCGCGGGCCACGGTCGCGACGCTGGCCGACGAGGTGGCCCCCGCGCTGATCACCGTCACGGGGACGGTCGGCGCCTCGAGGTACGCGCTCTCGTGCGAGAGGACGAACCGCGAGGGGGCCAGCACCTCGAAGCGCGTCGCGACGTCGCCGCTCTCGGTGGTGACGAGACGGCCGTCGACCGTGAAGCGCGGGTCGTTCATCGGCGTGACGTCGAGGGTCGCGGTCGGGGTCTGCGCGAAGCTCCAGGCGCGGAAGAAGCCGAGGCGAGCGCCGGCCTGCTGCACGACGAACTGCGACTGGCCGGGCGTGCCGTCGAGCGTGTACGAGAGCGTCACGGTGCGGGTGCCGTCGCCGAGGTCGAGCTCGCTCTCCTCCTGCACGTCGGCGAGGCCGCCCAGCGAGGGCACGGTGAGCAGGGCGTCCTCGAGCTCGCCCGTCGGCTCGATGCCGGCGAGGGTGAGCGCGCTGGCGGTGTCGCCACGGTCGATCGCGTCGAGGTAGCCGCGCGCGAAGCCGCCGGCGCTGTACACGGTCGCGTTCAGCGCCACGACGGTCACGGCGAATCCGATGACCACGAAGAGCGCGGCGCCGCCCCAGATGGCGACGAAGGGCCACCACGACGACGGTCGCCTCCTCTCCCCCACGGACGAAGACATGTCCACAGCATAGGTCGGCCGAGGTCACGATCAGCCGTGCAGCCTAGGAGGCGCGGGTAGATTGGGTGTCCGCCTCCCCCGCCCGAAAGGTCCGTGCCGCCCGTGTCCGTCGCCCTCTCCGCCGAGCAGCAGGCCGTGTTCGACGCCATCGAGGACACGAAGGAGCACATCTTCGTCACCGGCCGCGCCGGCACCGGCAAGTCGACCCTGCTGAACCACCTGTCGTGGAACACGTCGAAGCAGGTCGTCATCTGCGCGCCGACCGGCGTGGCCGCCCTCAACGTCGGCGGGCAGACGATCCACTCGCTCTTCCGGCTGTCGATCGGGCTGATCGCCGACCACGACATCGAGCAGAAGAGCGAGCTGCGCAAGCTGCTCAACACGATCGACACCCTCGTGATCGACGAGGTCTCGATGGTCAACGCCGACCTGATGGACGCGATCGACCGCTCGCTGCGCCAGGCCCGCCAGCGCCGGTCCGAGCCGTTCGGCGGCGTGCAGGTCGTCCTCTTCGGCGACCCGTACCAGCTGCCCCCGGTGCCCGGCGACGCCGAGGAGCGGGCGTACTTCCGCGACAACTACCGGTCGATGTGGTTCTTCGACGCGCACGTCTGGCAGGAGGCGTCGCTGCGCATCTACGAGCTGGCGTTCATCCACCGGCAGACCGAGGGCGACTTCAAGGAGATGCTCAACGCCGTGCGCCACGGCCGCGTCACCGCCGAGATCGCCGGCGCGCTGAACGGAGCAGGGGCACGACCCGCGCCGACCGACGGCACCGCCATCACGCTCGCGACCCGCAACGACACCGTCACCCGCATCAACAAGGTCGAGCTCGAGCGGCTGCCCGGGCGCGTGCTCACGGCCAAGGCCGAGGTCAGCGGCGAGTTCGGCGGACGCACGTTCCCCGCCGACGAGGCGCTCGAGCTGAAGCGCGGCGCCCGCGTGATGTTCCTCCGCAACGACCAGGACCAGCGCTGGGTCAACGGCACCACCGGCACCGTGACGAAGGTGCGCGACACCGTCTTCGTCGAGGTCGACGGCGAGGAGCACGAGGTGCAGCCCGCCGTGTGGGAGAAGTTCGCCTACTCGTGGTCGGCCTCGACCAAGCAGCTGCGGAAGGACGTGGTGGCCGAGTTCACCCAGTTCCCGCTGCGCCTCGCCTGGGCCGTGACGATCCACAAGTCGCAGGGCAAGACGTACGACAGCGCCATCGTCGACCTGGGCACCCGCGTGTTCAGCGCCGGTCAGACCTACGTCGCGCTCAGCCGCATCACCGCCCTCGACGGGCTCTACCTGACCCGCCCGCTGCGGCCTGCCGACATCATCGTCGACCTCGATGTGCGGCGGTTCATGAGCCAGGCGACGCGGGTGCCCGCGATCCGCGCGGCGGAGGACGCGGCCGCGGCGGCGGACGGCGGTGTGGGTGCGGCGGACGGCGGCGTCGCGGCTGACGGCGCGGGCGCGGCGGCGCCGGACGCCGCCAGCTAGGGGCCGCGGCGCGAGCCGCTCCGCACCTCGGCCGCGGGTGCTCTGGCATGATCGGGGGATGACCACGACGACCCCTGCCGCGTACGAGCCCACGATCCGCGAGTCGCCGAACCGCGCCGCAGCCCTGACCATCGGCACGCTGATCCTGCTCGTCGGCGCCTGCGGGTTCTTCGCCGAGAACATGGGCTCGTTCTTCGACACGACCGGAGCGGAGCTGGGGTTCCTCAACGTCAACCCCGCGCTCGTCGTCATCTGGGTGCTCTCGGGCGCGGCGCTGCTCATCGCGGGCGCCTCCGGCAGTGCCCCCGCCCGCACGATCAACGGGGCCGTCGGCCTCCTCTTCGTGGTGCTCGGCGTCGCCGGGTTCCTCGTGCGCGACACGGAGGTCAACTTCCTCGCGCTCAACCTGGGCGACGACATCACCCACCTCGTCGCCGGCGGCGTGCTGCTGCTCACCGCGATCGGCGCGGAGCGCCGCCGCCGCTGACGCGCGGCACCGCTGCGCTGTCGCGCGGCACCGCACCGCATTTCGTACACTGCACCGGGTCTAGACCCGGTGCAGTGTTCGTTTCCCGGTGCAGTGTGCTTCCGCCGACGCGGGGCTGGAGCGACGGGGAAAAGGGACGGGGACGGTGTGGGCCCACGCCTCCTGCGTCCCTTCTCGCCTACAGAGCCCCGCTGACGCTTCGGCCCGGCGGCCAGCCGCCGCGCCGGGCGGCCGCCGGGCGCGGCCGCCGGGCCGCCGGGCCGCCGGGCCGCCGGGCGGGCCGCACGGCGCAGCCGCACGGCGCAGCCGCCGGGGCGGCGCGGCGCCCGCGCTGACATGATCGGGGCATGGAACCGACTCCCCGCCGCCGCGTCGTCGTGCTGATCAACCCGTCCGCGTCAGCCGGCAGCGGGAACGGCGTCGGTGACGCCGTCGTCGCCGCGCTCCGCACGGCGGGGCACGACGTGGTCCCCCTCCGCGAGCCCACGGTCGAGGCCCTCGCGGCGGCCGCGCGCGCGCAGGTGCTGACCCTGCCCCACGCCCTGGTCGTCGTGGGCGGCGACGGTGTCGTCAACCTCGGCGTGCAGCTCGTCGTGGGGGTGCCGGTCGCGCTGGGGATCGTGCCGACGGGCACCGGCAACGACATGGCCCGCACCCTCGGGATCCCGCACGACGACCCTGAGGCCGCGACGCGCCTCCTCGTCTCGCTGCTCGACCGACCACCGCTCGTGATCGACGCGGGCACGGTGACGCGCGGTGACGAGTCCACCTGGTTCGGCTGCATCGTCTCGGCCGGCTTCGACGCCGTGGTCAACGAGCGGACGAACGCCCTGCGCTGGCCCAAGGGCCGCCGCCGCTACGACCTCGCCCTGCTCATCGAGCTGCTGCGGCTGCGGCCGCTCTCGTACCGGCTCGAGCTCGACGGCGACTCCCGCGAGGTGCGGGGCACGCTGGTGACCGTCGGCAACGGGCGTTCGTTCGGCGGAGGCATGACGGTGCTGCCCGACGCGTGCCTCGACGACGGCCTGCTCGACGTGCTCATCGTGGAGCGGCTCGGGCGGCTGCAGTTCCTGCGGCTGTTCCTCAAGGTCGCGAAGGGCACGCACCTCGCCGACCCCCGAGTGCACGTGCACCGGGTGCGGAAGGTCGTCATCGAGTCGGGGGACGGCATCGTCGCCTACGCGGACGGCGAGCGCGTCGGGCCGCTGCCCGTCACCGTCGAGGTCGCCCCCGGCGTGCTGCACGTCATCGCGCCGGCCGCCTCGGCCTGAGGGCGCGCCTCGCGCCTGACGCCTCCTGCCTGAGGGGCCTCGCGCCGTCCCCTCCTGTCCGCCAGCCAGTCCGTCCGTCCGTCCGACGAGTGGTCCGATCTGGTCCTCCTGTCGGTCGCGGGGGACCAGATCGGACCACTCGGCACGCACGACCCTGCTCCTCGGCCGGGAACCGGCGAGAGGCCCCGGATCGACCGTCGCCCGCGAGGGGAGGTCGATCCGGGGCCTCTCGTGAGAGCCGGGGAGGCGTCAGCCGCGCAGGCGGGCCGCCTTGCGACGGGCGCGGACCAGCAGCACGGCGCCGAGGGCGACGAGTCCGCCGGCGAGGGGCAGGGCCCAGGTGGCCAGCTCCGAGCCGGTGTAGGCGAGGCCGTCGCGGGTCGTGCCGGCTGCGGACGACGTGCCCGCGACTCCTGCGCCTGCACCGTTCCCCGATCCCGGGGCGCCCGCACCCGGCGTGCCGGCACCGGTGCCTGCGCCTGCGCCCGGAGCACCTGCGCCGTCACCCGGTGCGACGACCGGGGGGTCCACCACGACGGGCGGGTCGACCGGCGGCACGACGACGGGCGGCTCGACCGCCGCGGGCACCGTGATCGCGAAGAGAGTCGTCGTGCCCGAGACCTCGTTGCCGACCGCGAGCATCGGCTCGCCGGTCGCCGAGTCGGCGGCGGGGATGAACGCGAGCCCCTCCGGCCCGAGGTCGCCCGCCGCCGAGAGCGCGGCAGGCGAGGCGTCGGCCGGCGGCGCCGTGAAGTCCCGGTCGTTCACGTAGGCCACGAAGGAGGCGGCGGTCGGCACGGTCACGTCGTAGACGGCGATCCCGCCCACGCGCTCGAAGCCGATGAAGGCGTAGGTGCGTCCGTCGATCTCGCCCAGGGCGACGCCCTCCGGCTCGGGGCCCTTGTCGTCGCTGCGACCGTCGAGGTTCGACTCCGTGTGGTTCGAGTTGAAGAACTCGGGCGCGGCGGCCGCGGTGACCTCCTCGAAGTCGGAGCCCGAGTCGAAGACCTGCTGACCGCTCGCGTCGAGGATGCTGAACGACCGCGACCCGAACGTGTAGAGCGTCTCGTAGCAGGAGCCGTCGGCGCTGAGGCCGTTCGCCGTCGTGACGTTGAGGCGACCGAGCGCGGCGGGCGCCAGCGAGCCGGCGGCAGGCGACGTGGCACAGACCGGCGGGACGCCGCCCCGGCCGAGGGCGCTGACCCGCGACACCTCGCTGTAGCCGTCCCAGTCGCGCGAGTCGCCCTCGTTGGCGGTGACGACGTAGGTCGAGCCGCCGACCTCGTAGCTGGCGATCGTGTCGGGCATCAGGTAGCCCTCGACGCCGGCCCAGGTGCCGATGGCGATCGCGGGGCCGCCGCCGGCACCGTCCCGGTCGGACGGGTCGAAGGGCACGACCGCGCGGTCGACGGTGCCGAGCGGCACGACCTCGGTGACGGTCGCCGAGGCGACGTCGACGATCGCGAGGGCGTTCGCCTCCTGCAGCGAGACCCACGCGGTCGCACCGTCGGCCGAGAACGTGGCGTACTCGGGCTCGAGGTTCTCGCTCACGGGGAACAGCAGGGGCGACTCGGGCGTGACCGTGCCGGCGTCCTCACGGCCGCCGAAGATCCGCACCTCGGGGTCGAGGACGGCGCTGCCGCCGACCTCGAAGTCGTGGAAGTCGGCCGTGCTGACAGCCGACTGCGCGGGCGCGGAGACGGTCGCGGGCACGGCGACGACGCTGATCGTGCCCTCGGGGTCGACCGAGTAGTCCTCGGCGGGCTCGCCCTCGTTCGCGACGATCACCCGGGCGCCGTCGGGGCTGAAGGCGACCATGTCGGGCAGCGAGCCGACGCGCACGGCGCCCAGGGCGCCTCCGTCGCCCGCTGCGTCGAAGAAGACGACCCAGCCGAGGTCGGTCTTGTCGTCGCTCTCGACGGCGACGGCGCCGAGGCCGTCGGCCCGCACCGAGACCGAGTTGGCGACGGCGCCCGCGGGCACGACGGAGCCGTCGGCGGCCGTGACGCCGGTGGTCTGCACGGTGAAGCCGGCCGAGACGGGAGCCGAGGGCCTGCCGACGTCGAGGACCTCGACGACCGCCTCCGCCGCGTTGACGACGAGGAGGCGGTGCAGCGTCGTGCCGGAGGCGTCCCGCGCCGGGCCGGTCCAGTGCTCGACGATCTCGGCGGCGCTGGCGTCGAAGGTGCCGGTCTCGTACGAGCCGACCGGCTGGAGGTCGAAGGCCTCCTGGTCGGCGAAGACCTCGATCGGGGCCGCGACGACGGCCGCGCTCGCGGGCGCCGAGAGGCCGATCAGGCCGGCGGCGGCGAGGGCCGCGGTGCCGGTGAGGGCGACGGCGCCGAGCGGGCGCCGGACGCGGGCGGCCCGCGAGGAGGTCGAGGCCGCGGCCGGTGTGGAGGTCGGTGTCGTGGGGCGGGAGGCCGGGCGGCGTGCGCGCATGCGGGAGCTCTCTCTGGTGCGGTCGGGTCGACCGGGTAGGTCGTGCGTTCGGGACGGTCGGGCGTCGGGACGCCACGACCATATGCACGACACGTGCCGCAGAGATGGCCGTCGGGTTAACGGCTGGGGCTGTCGCCCTCGTCATCGGCGCCCTCGGCGCCCTCGCTGTCCTCGTCCGGCGCGTCGCCGCCGAGATCGGGGACGCCGAACTGCTCCGTCTCGAGGTCGACGGCGTCGGTGCCCTGCGGCACCGACACGGGCGACGGGCCGGCGAGCGCGGCGGTGCGGCTCGCGAGGTCGGCGACGAGGCCCTCGTCGGTGATCTCGTCGCCACGGGCCTCGTCGACGCTGAGCGAGTCGGAGGTCAGCATCTGGCTCGCCGGCCCGACGAGGATGCTGAAGACCCGGGGTGCGCCGTTCCGGTCGATCGCCGGGACGTCGATCGAGTCCGACCGCCCCTTCATCGCCAGGGCCTGGGCGTAGGCCAGGACCGCGTCGGCGATGTCGTCGCCGGTGACCAGGTGGTCCTCGGCGTAGCTGATGCGCTTCATGCGGCTCTTCCGGCTCACTCGGGGGAAAGTCCCACGGGCTGAGCGTCCCACGGTACGCGCCCGCACCTCCTGCGAGCCGGGTGCAGGCCCGTCAGGCCCGGTGCAGCGTCTCGCGCGGGTACTCGCCGAAGCGCTGGACGTAGGAGGCGGAGAAGCGTCCCAGGTGCGCGAACGCCCACCGCTGGGCCACCTCGGCCACCGTCACGGTGTCCGCCGACCCCTCGACGAGCTCCTCCCGCACGCGGTCGAGCCGCACGGCCCGCAGGTACTCGGACGGCGTCGTGTCGAGGTGCCGGCTGAACGCCTGCTGCAGCCCGCGCGGCGTGAGGCCGGCGTGCTTCGCGACGCCGCTCGGGGTGATCGGCTCGTGGGCGCGCGAGTGGACGTACTCGACCGCCTCGCGGAGCGACGCGTTGCGCGGCGCCAGCACCTCGTCGGGGAGGCGACGCGAGGTGTGCGGGAACGTGTCGAGCAGCACCCTCGCCGCGTAGCGCGCGGTCTCGGCCCGGACCGCGTCGTCGGACGCGTCGTCGAGGTAGGTCCGCGCGATGTGGCGGAGGGCGGCGTTGAAGCGGGTGCGCCCCTCGTCGTCGATCACGGCCGTGTGGTCGAAGCGCACGGAGCCGGGGTAGGCGTCCTCGCGCTCGGACGCCACCTCGTCGAGCACGCGGTCGGAGAGGTGCAGCAGGTTCTGCTCGACGTCGGTCACGCGGAACGAGAAGGGCCGGCCCCAGGGGAACGGCATCGGCTGCCCGAGCTCGGGAGTCACCTCGTCGCGCCCGATGTCCATCAGGGCGGAGCCACGGCCGATCCACTGGATGATCCGTTCGCCCCGCGGCTGGATGGTGCCGGTGACCTCGCCGGAGAAGTGCGTCGTGCGGAGCGTCAGCTCGCCGTCGCCGCGCGTCGTGTGCCGCCAGTGGAAGGGCTTGTCGGAGGCGACGAACCGGAGGCCGCCCACCTCGCCGTAGCCCGAGCCGAAGAACCGGGCCGCCCCGTCGACGTCGTCGCCCTGCGCCTCCACCAGGACACGGCGTCGGGGATCGGCGGACATCCCTCTGATCTTGGCCGGAGACACAGGCCGGGACAAGTCGCCGAGAGGGGGTTGACGGGAGGAGGCGCGTCGTGCTGCGGTGCAGGTCGCTCGTCAGGTGTGCGAGTAGCGTCGCGCCCATGAGCGACCTCGACGACATCGACCTGACCACCCTCCGCGGCGAGCACACCCGCTTCGGCGCCTTCACCGACAAGGTGGTGCTCGTCGTCAACGTGGCGTCGCGCTGCGGGCTCGCACCGCAGTACGAGAAGCTCGAGCAGCTGCAGAAGACCTACGGCGAGCGTGGCTTCACCGTCGTCGGGTTCCCGAGCAACCAGTTCCTGCAGGAGCTCGGCTCGTCCGAGGCCATCGACGAGTACTGCTCGGCGACCTGGGGCGTGACGTTCCCCATGATGGAGAAGGTCCGTGTCAACGGACGCTCGGAGCACCCCCTCTACACGGAGCTCAAGAAGACGGCCGACGCCGAGGGCAAGGCCGGGAAGGTCAAGTGGAACTTCGAGAAGTTCGTCGTCACGCCCTCGGGCGACGTGCACCGCTTCCGCCCGACGACCGAGCCGGACGACCCCGCGATCGTCGGCGTGATCGAGGCGGCTCTGCCGCAGGGCTGACGGCGCTACGCGAGCAGGTCGTTCGCGAGGTAGCCGGCGTAGCCGCCGCGGGTGCGGCCGACCTGGCGGCCCGAGGTGAGGACCTCACCGGCCTCCGACGCGACGACGACCGCCCCGGCGCCGCGGGCGCGGGCCACGAGCTCGACGTCCTCGTGCAGGTCGAGCTCGCCGAAGCCTCCGGCCGCCTCGTAGACCGTCGCACGGAGGCCGAGGTTGGCGCCGTGCACGTGTCCGTTCGGCCGACCGGGCGTGTGCCGCGACAACCAGGCCGCGACCTGCGCGTCCGAGAGGTCGGCGAAGTCCGGGCGCACCGTGCCCACGACGACGTCCGCCCCCTCGCGGTCGGCGAGGTCGAGCTGCGACGTCAGCCACGCGGGCGGGACGGCCGAGTCGGCGTCCGTGGCGGCCAGCCAGACGGCGTCGGGGGCGACGCCGAGCTCCGCGAGCCGGGCGAAGGCGACCCGGGCGCCCTCCGAGCGCGCGGCGCCGACGGAGCGGAGGCGGGTCTCGACCACCGTCACGTCGGGCACGGCGGCCGCGATCGCGGCCGTGTCGTCAGAGCAGTCGTCGGCCACGACGACGGTGACGACCCGCACCTCCTCGTCTGGGCCCTGCCCTGCGGCGCCGTCTGGTGCGGAGCCGTTCGCTGCGACACGACCGGCCAGCAGGAGGCGCGCGTCGCGGATCGAGGCGAGGCACCGGGCGACCAGCTCGGCCTCGTCGCGCGCGGGGACGACGACCGCGACGCCGGCGATCCGCGGCGGGGTCGCGGGCTGCGGGGTCACGGGCTGCGGGGTCATCGGAGGCCCGTCCGGCTCGCGACCGACCGGGGGTCGCGCGAGAAGACGTCGAGGAGGAAGTCCTCCTCGACGTGGCCGACGACGCGCGTCAGGCCGGAGTCGCGGGCCCAGGCGGCGAGCGCCTCGTGCACCTCGTCGCCGCCCTGGGCGAAGTCGTCGGCGCCGTGCCGCCAGTGGCAGGCGACGAGCGAGCCGCCCGGCGCGAGCACGCGGTCGACGTCGACGAGCAGCGCTCCGAGCGCCTCGGGAGACAGGTAGTAGCCGACCTCGCCGAGCACGACGAGGTCGAGCTCGTGGTCGCCCTGGGGCAGCCCGGCCGAGACGTCGGCGACCTCCACGCGCACGTGCGGCTGGGCGGCCAGGCGCGCGCGGGCCCGCTCGACGGCGACCGACGAGACGTCGACGGCGAGCACGGAGTCCGCGCGCAGGGCGAGCTGCTCGGTGACGACGCCGATCGAGCAGCCGATCTCGAGCACCCGGCCGAGGCGCTCGTCGGGCAGGGAGGCGAGCACGAGGGCGCGCTTGCGGCGCTCGTACCAGCGCGTCGTGACGCCCCAGGGGTCGTCTCGGCGCGCGTGCGTCGCGTCGAACGACGGCGCGAGCGTGTCGGCGGGCACGTGCTCAGGCGCAGGTGCGAGTGCGAGCGTGCTGTCCGTCGAGGGCGGGTCGGTCGCGTCGAGGGCGGGTTCCGCGCGACCCGCCCTCGACCCGGAATGCCCGCCCTCGAGGGGATCTTCGGGCGCGGGCTCGGGCTCGGGCGCGGGTGCGGGCGCCTCGACGAAGACCTCCGCGCCGCCGACGAAGTGCTCGACGAAGTCGGGCCGCAGCACGGCCTCGTCGCCGGGCCGGTCGCTCAGCGGCAGCACCTGCGAGGAGTACCGCGCGAGCGCCCGCTGCTTCGCGAGGCCCGCCTCCTCGCCTCCGTCGACGCGCACGAGCGCGTCCCACGGCACGTCGGGGTGGTCGGGCCCGCCCCAGTGCCACATCCAGATCGGGTACTCGAGGAGGCGGGCGTCCGGCAGCGCGGACCCGTCGCCTCCCACGAGCTCCGCCGCGACCTCGCCGAGCACCCGGTGGTCGCGGTGCCCGTCGCCCCGCCACGGGGCGAGGACGAGCACGGGCCGACGCTCCGAGAGAAGGTCGGCGAGCTGCCGGTGGACGTCGTCGCGGGCCTCGCGGAGACCGCCGTCGGGGACGCCGAGGGCGACCAGCTCGATCAGGGCGCTCTGGGCGCTCTGGGCGCTCAGGGCGCTCTGGGCGCTCTGGGCGCTCTGGGCGCTCGGGGCGCTCTGCGCGCTCTGCTCGGCACGGTGGCGGAGTCCGGCAGGGTCGCCGAGCCCGACGAGCTCGTCGAGGGCGGCGCGGGCCTCGGCCAGGCGCAGCTCGCGGAGCGACCCGGCCGGCGTCGACGTCGAGCGCGGGTGCGACGCCGCTCCGTCGGTGACGACGACGACCGTCACGGCGCGGCCGTGCCGCACGAGCTGCGCGATCAGCGAGCCGGCGCCGAGCGTCTCGTCGTCGGGGTGCGCGGCGAGGACCACCACCGGGCCGGAGGCGCCGACGAGGTCGAACGCGCCGGGCGCGTCCGGCTCGGCGACGGCAGGCACGATCGCGGGGTCGAGGGGACGCGGCGCGGGCATCATCGCCCAGCGCGGGTCGGAGCGCCAGGTCGCCACGGAGGTGCCGGGCTCGCGCGCGTCGAAGCTCACCACGGGGCGATCCCCGCGGTGCCCGTGCCGCCGGAGCTGGCGGTGGCGACGGTTCCGCCGACGTCGGCGGGTCCTCGAGGTGACGCTCCGGGGGCGTCCGGCGCCGCGGGACCCCCGGGGAGCGTCACCTCGACGGCCTCGGGCATGGCCGCGGCGACGGCCGCGTCGCGCACGGCGCCGCCGAGCGACGCGTCGTCCTTCGACGCGTGACGCTGCCGCAGGTACAGCTCGAGGTCGGCCACGCGCTTGGCGTGCTCCGGGTCGGAGGCGAGCGGCGCCGGGCCGAGCGCACCGCCGACGGCGGCGAGCACGTCCTCGGCCGCGTGGGCGACCGTCGCGCGCGTCCTCTTCGCGAGGAGCCGCGCCTCCTGCCCGACCGCCCGGCCGGAGTCGACGGCGACGGCCGCCTCCTCGAGTGCGCGACGTGCGTCGCCGAGGCGCTCGTCGACGACGCCGAGCGCACGGAGCACCCAGGGGTCGGGGTCGCGGGCGACCGCGGACCTCAGCAGGGCGCCGGCGACGCCGACCGCCCCGCCGTACCAGCAGGCGGCGACGGCGATGCCGCCCCACTCGAAGCCGGGGCGGCGGAGGTACCAGCCGGGCTCCCCGACGGGCGTCGCGGGCACGGACGCGAACGTCACGGGGCCCGACGGGATCTCGACCAGGCCGCGCGCGTGCCAGGCGCCGGGCACGACCTCGACGCCGGCCTCGCGGAGGTCGACGGCGAACAGGCGACGCTCGTCGCCGACCCAGGCGGTCACGAGCGCGCCGTCGAGCACGCCCGCGAGCGAGCACCACGGCTTGGTGCCGCTGAGCGTCCAGGAGGTGCGGGCCGCGTCTCCGGCACCCCCGCCGGTCGTGGAGGCGGCGGCAGGGTCGACAGGGTCGACGCGGTCGGCGGGCTCGGCGGGCTCGGCGGGCTCGGCCACGAGCTTCGCACCCGGGCCCTCGGCCGCGAACACGCCCCAGGTGAACCCCTCCGCCGAGGAGGCGCGGGCCGGCAGCACGACCGTGCCTGCCTCCCGCGCCTGGTCGAGTATCGCGGTCGCGTCGAGGTGCGGCTCGACGGCCCGGGCCGCTCCGACGTCGTGGGCCGCGAGGGTGGCGAGGGCCAGCCACAGGTCAGCGGTGGAGCCGGCCCCGGGGACGGGCGCCGCACCTCCTCGACCGGTCAGGTCGGTGGCGAGGGCGAGGGAGTCGGCGACCGAGCGCGGCAGGCGGGCGCGGACGACAGCCGTGGCCGACCGGGGGTCGACCTCGTGGGAGAGGTGCATCTGCTGAATGTACGGCGCTGCCGCCGTCGCGGTTCACGGAGGCGCGCGCAGCAGCTGCTCCGTTCGCCCTTCGAGCGGCGTCCGCACCCTCGGGACCCGCGCAGACCCGCGCGCGCGCCGAGGGGTGCGCGCGGGTTCACGGGGTACGGAGCAGACCGCGGGCGCCCAGCGCTACAGCGTCAGGCGGCGCTCGACGAGCTGCGCGGCGACGTCGGCCAGCTTCAGCCGGTTCTCGCGGGCGTGGCGGCGGATCAGCACGAACGCCTCGTCCGTGCTGACGCTCCGCACGTGCGCGACGACGCCCTTGGCCTGCTCGATCACGACGCGGGTGTCGAGCGCTCCCTGCAGCTGCTGCTGCACGACGGCGCTCTCGCGCAGGGTGCGTTCCTGCAGGATGCCGATCGTCGCGACGTCGGCGAGCGCCTGTGCGACCCGGACGTCGCGGTCGTTCAGCGCGCCGACGGAGCTCCGGAGCAGGTTCAGCGTGCCGATCACGGTGCCCCGCAGGCGCAGCGGCACCGCGTGCGCCGAGCTGAATCCCTGCTGCCGTGCCACCTCGACGAACTCGGGCCAGCGCTCCCGGTCGACCTCGACGTCGGGCAGCGAGACGGGTGCGGCGGTCGTGAAGCTCGTCCAGCACGGGCCGGAGCGGGCGTCGAGCTGCATGGTCTCGACGAGCGTGCTCGACTCGCTGGTCGAGGCGACGACCTCGAGGTCGCCGTCCTCGTCGGCCAGCAGGATCCCCGCCTCGTCGACGTCGAGCACCCGGCTGCAGGTCTCGACCAGCGTCTGCAGCAGCTCGATGACGTCGAAGCCCGCGACGAGGCTGTCGGCGAGGGCCGCGAAGGTGTCGACGAGGACGGCCTCGCGGCTCGCCTCGCCGTGGGCGTCGCGGCCGTCGGCGCTCATCGCTCCACGATCCCGTCGGCCCCGGACGCGAAGCTGAGCCGGCCGTCGAGCACCGCGTCGGCGACCTCGCGCATCGGCACGCCCTGCGCGAAGGCGTGGCCCTGGAGCAGCAGCTCGGCGTCCTCGGCCGAGAGGTCGGCCTGGGCCAGCACCATGCCGGTCGCCTGGTGGATGCGACGCCGGGAGTACTTGTCGACCCGCACCTCCTCGGCCTGGTCGTCGGCCACGTCGCTGACCGCGCGCCGCAGCAGGTGCCGGCTGACCTGGCCGGCCAGGGCGGAGGCGCGGCGTGCGCTCGCGTCGGGGAGGTCGCCCGGGCGGTCGCACCAGAGCTCCATCGCACCGAGGGCGAGGGGGCCGAGCAGCAGGGGGAACGCGTGGAGGGCCTCGACGGCGTCGTGGTCGAGCAGGGCGCGCGAGAAGGCGGGCCAGGTGCGTCGCGGCGCGATCCTGAGGTTGGCCTCGAAGACGGGGCGACGCTCGCTGACGGCGTCCCAGCAGGGCCCCTCGCCGAGGTCGAACTGGAGCTCGTCGAGCCGTGCCGCCACCGGGTCGCTCGCCGACACCGTCTCGGTGCGCAGCAGCCCGCCCATCGTCGCGACGGACACTCCCGACACGGGGAGGGCCGCGAGGAGGGATCCCGCGAGGTCGCTGTCGTCCATGAGGGCGAGGCTACCTGCCCCGGCGGGCAGGGCGGAGGTCAGTGCGCCGGACGGACATCGGCGGGCGCGGCAGCGACGGCAGCGGCCGCGGTCAGAGCAGCACCGTGCTGCTGCGGAACGACGCCGGCGCGTCGCCCACCTGCCACACGACGGTCAGCCCGCGGGGTGCGGCGTCGGTCGAGGCGGAGCCCACCGGGATCGTGAACTCCCTGCCCGAGCCGGCCGAGACGGGCTCGTCGACGGGCGTCTCGACCCCGTCCACGAAGGCGAACAGGCCGGTCGGGTAGCCGACCGTCGACGGCCCGGTCGCATCGGCCGAGGCCGGCGACGCGAACGAGAGGGAGGCGGGCGCCGAGTCGTCGAAGGAGGCGGCGCCCGCGTCGGACTGCACGTCCTCCGCCCCCGCGGCCGGGTTGGTCCACTCGTAGACGGAGTCGCCGGTCGAGGGCACCCCGGCGTCGTCGAGGCGGAGGCCCGCCGACGACTCGCGGACGACCCACGCGTCGGCCTCGGCCTCGGTCGTCGCGCTGACGACGGTGACGGCGCCCTCGAGGGCCTCCACCTCCTGGAAGGTCGCACCGGCGAGCTGGCCGGCCGCCTCGGGCGTGACCGTGCCGTCCCGGCCGAACGTCGACGCGAACTGCTGCTCGGACGGGTAGAAAGCCTGCGCCTCGGGCGTGAGCAGGGCCCAGGCGGCGGCCGCGTCGCCGGCCGCCGCGGCGTCGAGGTACTCGCGGACGACCTCGACCGCCGGCGAGGCGGCGGAGGTGGCCGACTCGGACGGGACGGGGTCGGGTGCGGAGGTGACGGTCACCGTGGGGGTCGTGCTCTCGGCCTCGGCGGAGGTGCAGCCGGCCGTGGCCCCGAGCACCGCGACGGCGAGCGCGGCGCCGGTCAGGGTCGCGCGGGCCGACGGCGTGCGGGTGGAGGGTGTGCGGCTGGAGGGTGTGCGGGCAGGGGTCTTGGTGATGAGGGCTGCTCGTGTCGTTCTCATGAGGCGGACGGTAGGCGAGGCGTGCGGAGGCCGACCGCGACTCCCAGGGGACCGTGACCCGCGCCTCCTGCCGGGTCGTGACCCGCGCCTCCTCGTGCCCGACCTCAGCGGAACGACGCCGCGACCCCGTTGCGGTGGTAGTCGAACACGATGCTGGTGCGGGTCGAGGCGACCGACGGCTGGGCCGAGAGATGGTCGACCACGAAGGTGCGGATCTCGCTCGAGTCGGCCACGGCGATGTGCACGATGAAGTCGTCGTGCCCGCCGAGGAAGAACACCTGCAGCACCTGCGGGAGGCTCCGCACGGCCTCCGAGAACGCAGTGATCGCGGCCTGCCGCGACCCCGGCCGCAGGGTCACGCCGACGATCGCCTGCAGCGGCAAGCCGAGGCTGCGCTGGTCGATGCTCGTCAGGAATCCCGTCACCACCCCGCGGTCGATCAGCGAGCGCAGCCGCACGTGCGCCGTCGAGGGCGCGACGCCCACCGCCGCGGCGAGCGCGGCGTTCGAGATGCGCGCGTCCGTCCCGAGCACGTCGAGGAGGCGCAGGTCGAGCTCGCCGAGCGGGCCGGAGGCGCGAAGATCGTTCGGCCCCGGACTCGCGGGGAGGTCTTCCCTTGGGTCGGATGCAGCCATGGGGGCATCCTCGCAGAAGATCCTTCGGTCGAAACAGGTCCGAAACGAACGATCGCCACGATCGGGTCACACTGGATGAGCAGGGTCGCGACGAGGCGCTCCTGACGAAGATCGGAGCAACCGTGCGCGTCGGAGTCCCCACCGAGATCAAGAACAACGAGAACCGGGTGGCCCTCACGCCCGCCGGGGCCGACGCCCTGGTGCGTCGCGGCCACGAGGTGCTCGTGCAGGCGGGCGCCGGGCTGGGCTCGCGCATCCACGACGACGACTTCGCCGCGGTCGGCGCGACGATCGTCGCGACCGCCGACGATGTCTGGTCGGCCGCCGACCTGCTGCTCAAGGTCAAGGAGCCGATCGCGTCCGAGCACCGCCACCTGCGGGCCGACCAGGTCGTCTTCACCTACCTGCACCTCGCCGCCGACCGGCCCCTGACGGAGGCGCTGGTCGCCTCGGGCACGACCGCGATCGCCTACGAGACGGTGCAGCTGCCCGACCGCTCGCTGCCGCTGCTGCAGCCGATGAGCGAGGTGGCAGGTCGCCTGTCGATCACGGTCGGGGCGTACCACCTGATGCGCGCCTCCGGCGGTCGCGGCACCCTGCTCGGCGGCGTGCCCGGCACGCCGGCCGCGAAGGTCGTCGTGATCGGCGGCGGGGTCGCCGGCGAGCACGCGGCCGCGAACGCCCTCGGCCTGGGCGCGGACGTGACCGTGGTCGACCTGTCGCTGCCGCGCCTCCGTGCGCTCGAGTCGCGCTTCGACGGCCGGGTCGCGACGCGGCACTCGTCGCCGTTCGAGATCGCCGCGCAGGTGCGCGAGGCCGACCTCGTGATCGGCTCCGTGCTGATCCCGGGGGCGGCGGCGCCGAAGCTCGTCACCGACGAGATGGTCGCGACGATGAAGCCGGGTGCCGTGCTCGTCGACATCGCGATCGACCAGGGCGGCTGCTTCGAGGGGTCGCGGCCGACCACCCACGACGACCCCACCTTCGCCGTGCACGACACGGTCTACTACTGCGTCGCGAACATGCCGGGCGCCGTGCCCGAGACGTCGACGCGTGCGCTGACCAACGCGACGCTGCCGTACGTCGTGGCCGTCGCCGACCAGGGCTGGGAGGCGGCGACCGCGGCGGACCCGGCCCTCGCCGCGGGGCTCAACGTCGTCGCGGGAGCGGTCGTCGCGCCGGGCGTCGCCGCCGCGCTCGGGATGCCGCTCGGGGCGCTGCCCGCGCGCCGCTGACGACACGCCGGAGCGGTTGCGCGAGCCGATCCGGCCTGCCTACACTCGCCTCCTGTTCGAACACGTGTTCGAGAGAGAGGCGGCCCCGATGAACATCTCCACCACCCGATCGGCCGTCGCGCTCTGGTTCGTCGACGGCACGCCCGACCGGCTCGTGCACGACGGCACCCGGTGGCGCGTGACGGACACCCCGACCGAGATGTGGCACGAGCCGGCCTTCGTGCCTGCGCTGATCACGCACCCGCCGCAGCAGTTCGTCGGGTGGCGGTTCCAGGCCACCGACGGCGTCGGCACGACGCACATGTTCGAGGTGCTGCGCGACGGCGCAGGGCAGTGGGTGCTCGGGCGCGTCTACGACTGAGGCCCGACCACGGCCGAGCCCGTCGCCGGGTCAGGCCGCGTCGTGCCCGGGGTCACTCGAGGCGCTTGCGCTTCTCCACCTCGACCTCGAGGGCGCGCAGGCGGGCCTGCTGCTCGTGGAACTCGATCTCGCGGTCGAGGTCGGCGAGCTGCTCCTCGGTCGTCTTCTGCCGCGGGGCTGTCGGCTGCGACGACCACGAGGAGGCGCGACGCGAGCCCCCGAAGCCGACCCGCTCCGATCGGCGCGGGTCCCCGAACGAGACGTTCTCGGACGAGCGCCCCCCGAACGACCCCGCCGCACGGGCGGCGCTCCAGTCGTGGCCGACGATGAACCACAGGGCGCTGCCGAGCAGGGGCACGAACACGACGAGCAGCACCCAGACGAGCTTGGGCAGCCCGCGCACCTGCGAGTCGTCGCGCGACACGATGTCGACGAGGGCGATCAGGCTGACGGCGAACATCGCCACGGTGAAGAGGACGTACACGGTCGGCAGCCTAGCGATCGCCCCGGCCTCGACGCGAGGGGCAGCTGCACCCAGCCCGGGGGTGATCGTCGGGCGCGCGCGCCTCCCCACAGCGTGTGGAGAAACATGTGGAAAACGTGTGTCGAGAGCGACTCTTTCGGGGGATAACCGAGTGAAGCTGTGGACTACGGTGTGGAAATTACACGGCTGTAACTCATCCACATGCCTGTGATCAGGACTTCTTCTGCGCTGCCCATTGTGGATAAGTGCACAGGTGCGGCGCCTCCTTCATCCACAGCAGAGCCGTGCACGCGCGGCGGGCACGCGAGACGGCCTCGCGACAGGCCGCGCACCGGGCAGCCCGCACGAGGGACGGGACCGAGCGCGCGGGGCGGTGGCTCGTTCGGGCGGCCTCGCTCGACGCGCGCTCGGTCGTTCCTGGTGTCTCGGGTCCACCAGGCAGGACGATCCTAGCGGGTGGATACCCGTGAGTATGCAAAGGATCCCGGCCCTGCGCGCCGCAGACGACAGCCGTCGCCCGGACGTTAGGGTGACGACATGTCCACGACCGGGAGCGCCCCCACCAAGCGCCCGCCGCGCGCCGAGGTGCGCGAGCGCCTGATCGAGGCGGCGAGCCGGCTCTTCGCGCGTCACGGCGTCCACACGACGACCCTCGACGACGTGGCCAAGGCGGCCGGGTTCAGCAAGGGCGCGGTCTACTCGAACTTCGACTCGAAGGCCGACCTCGTCGTGACCCTGCTGCGTCGGGAGACGGACGGCGCGCTCCGGGCCCTGCACGAGATGCGCGTGCCCGGCACCGACCTGCCCGACCTGCCCGCCGCGATCCGTGCGGCGTTCGCCCCCTACGGCCCGGGCACGGCCGATGACTTCAGCCTGATGTCCGAGCTCCGCTCCCAGGCGCTCGCCGAGCCGCGCGTCATGGAGGTCTTCGTCGAGCAGCGACGAGCCGTGCTCGACACGCTGCGCGGCCTCGTCGATCAGGTGTTCCAGGGACGCACGCCCGACGCGACCGGGCTCTCCTCCGACCAGCTGGCGCGCCTCCTCATCACCATCTCGGTCGGCTCCGCCTTCGACGCGCCCGCCACCGGCGACGTCGCGCCCGGCGACCTGATGGGCGACGTCGTCGCGGCGCTGCTGCGTCCCGTGACGGGCGGCTCCCCCGAGGCCTGACCCGCGCCTCCTGCCTGCAGTCGCGGCTCGCGGGGCCGAGGCGTCGACTGGTCCCAATTGGTCCCTCTCGTGTCGACGGGGGACAGATCCGGACCACTCGGCACCGACGGGCGGCTGGCCGGCCGCCAGCTGATGAGGCGCGGGCGCCTCAGGTCAGCCGCTCACGTCGCCGAGTGGTAACGATCGGTACTCCCCGTGCATGAAGGAAACTACTTCGGACCACTCGAGCCCTACGGTCGGGCCAGCCGGGCCGGCTGAGGAGGCGCGGGCACCTCGGTCCTGCCGCTCACGTCGCCGAGTGGTCACGTTCGGTCCTCCCGGTGCCTGAGGGGGACCGATTCGGACGACTCGAGGCCGACGGGCCAGCCGAGCCCGGCCCGGCCCGGCCGGGCCGGGCCAGGCCAGGCGGGGCTAGGCCAGGCGGGGCTAGGCCCAGAGGAAGGGCACCACGAACAGCAGCAGCGTCACGACCGGCCCGATGACCACCATCGACAGGCCCCAGAACATGAGGTGGCGGTAGAGGCGCGGGCGCTCCTCCTCGACGCCCGAGGCGACGATCGTCGCGCCCGTCGTGCCGAACGGCGCACAGTCGACGAGCGACGCCGAGATGGCCAGCGCGTAGATGAAGCCGGTCATCTCGAGGCCTCCGCCGGGGATCAGCAGGGGCACGGCGAGGGGGATGAGCGCGCCGAGGATGCCGATCGTCGACGCGAAGGCCGACACGAGCCCGGCGATCACGCAGATCACGAGGGCGGCGAGCAGCGGGGAGTCGACCGAGCGGGCGGCCTCGCCGAGCTGGTCGATGGCGCCGAGGCGGGTCAGGACTCCGACGTAGGTGATGATCCCGCCGAGCAGCAGGATGGTGCCCCAGTCGATGCGGCCGAGCGCCTGGCGTCCCACGTCGGGGTTCACGAAGGCGAGCAGCACGGCGATCGTCAGCGCCACGGCGCCGAGGTTCAGGTCGACGTCGAGCAGCGTGATCGTGAAGAAGCCGACGATCAGCACCGGGATCGAGACGAGCACGAGCAGCTGGTAGCCGCTGAGCTTCTCGGCGGGGGCGTCGTCGAGCGAGACGGCCGAGGAGGCGGCGGTCGCGGTGGCCGTCGAGGTCGCGGAGGCGGTCGTGGCCGAGGAGGCGGCGCCCGCCTGGGCGCGGTCCGCACCGGTGGCGGCGGTGCCGACGGCGCCCTCGCTCGTGGCGACGGTCGTCGCGAGGCCGGAGCCGCCGATCCCGGGGCCGCCGGCACGGCGACGCGACGAGCCAGAACCCGAGCCCGAGCCCGCGGCGGCGGCATCACCTGCGGCGCGCGTCCGGGCGATCAGCTCGCGCCCGCCGAACAGGAAGAAGGCGACGAGCACGACGAGCGTGTTGATGCCGATCGACAGCCCGAACATCAGCGCGGGGTTGTAGGGGATGCCCGCGGTGCGGGCCACGGTCATCACGGTGATGCCGTTGATGCTCGTCGGGGCGAGCGCGCCGCCGACGATGGCCGAGCTCATGACGATGCCCATCATCGTCGAGTGGATCTTGTGCTTGTGCGCGAGGCTCATCGCGATCGGGACGATCGTGAACGCGGCGTGCGACGTGCCGAGGCAGGCCACGAGCGTGCCGATGACGAACATCGCCCACGGGATGAGCGCGACGCGGTCGCCGATCAGGCGCACCGAGCGGTCGACCAGCCAGTCGATGGTGCCGGTGACCCGGGCGATGCCGAACAGGTACGTGATGCCGAGCAGGATCAGCAGGGCGTCGACGGGGAACCCGCCGAGCACGTCGTCGAGGCTCTCGCCGACGACGAGCACGCCGACCACGAGGGCGGCGACGAGCGCGAGGGCGCCCATGTGGATGTTGCGCACGGCCGAGATCGTGAAGACGGCGACCAGGACGATCAGCGCGATGATCTCGACGCTCACGAGGTCACCTCGATCGGGGCGGGGGCGGGCGGTGTCGGGCTGAGGGGCATCGTCGTCGATCTCCTGTGCGGTGGGGGCGGTGGGTGCTGCAGGGGTGTGGAGCGAGAAGGAGGAGCGGGTCAGGCCCCGAGGGCCAGGCCCGTCCGGTACGCGGCCAGCGCGGCGGCGGGCACGTCGGCGAGGTCGTCGAGGCGCACGAGCTCGCCCGGCGCGACGTCGGCCACGAGCCGTGCGCCGCTGAGCAGGTAGTACGGCGCGACGCCGTGGTCGTCGGGATCGACGATGACGGGTGCGACGCCGGCGATCTCGTGGTGGTGCCCCTCGACGCGGAACGTCGTGCCCGCGGCGAGCGCCGAGCTCGACCGTGCGGCGAGCACCGTGTGCTGCCGGGGCTCGGCGACGGGCGACCCGCCGTCGACGGCTGCCGCGATGGTCAGCGGGGTCTCGACGCCCATGAAGTGGTACGGCCAGTAGATGCAGGCGTACCGGCCGTCGCGGCTGACGACGTGGCCCTTGCCGCGCAGGGTCTCCCAGGTGACGGGGTCGCCGGTGCGCACGACGACGAAGACGCCGCCGGCGAAGCTGGCCTCGCCCGGCAGACGGAGCATCGAGAACACGTCGACGCTGCCGGTGCGGCCGATCAGGCCGCCGTCCTCGCGGGTGGCGTAGAGGTCGGCGAGCTCGTGCGGGCGGGCGACGGGGTAGTGCATGCCCTCGACGTCGGCGTGCGCGCCGGTGTAGAGCGACACCACGGTCATCTCGCAGTGGTCGGCCGCGGCGGACCGCTTGAGCGAGGCCACCTGGGCGGCCCGCGCCTCCACCGTCTCGAGGGGGCGGTCGCCGAGCTCGAGCAGGTCGGCGAGCCCGGGGGCGTCGACGGTCGTGCCGGCCTGGTCGACGACGCCGGTGGCAGGGTCGAAGGCGAGGTCGTACTCGCTCGACTTGCCGAGGGCGACGATGTCGAAGCCGCAGTCGAGCACCCAGGCGACGAGGCGCAGCAGGTTCGCGGGCTGGTCGCCGTCGCCGGGCAGGTAGCGGAGGCCGGCGGCGCGGGCCTTGGCGCTGAGGGCGACGCCGGCGACGGACTCGATCTCCTTGCTGACCATGACGACGTGCACGCCGTGGTCGAGGGCCGTGTCGGCGTAGCCGTGGCCGGCCTCGATGCGCCCGGTGGCCTCGACGAGCACGTCGGCGGCGCTCCAGTCGACGGCAGCGCCGTCGGCGATCACGGCGACCTGGCCGGCGGCGAGCGCGGCGGCCGTCTCGGCGACGGTGGAGGGGGTCGCGACGCGGTCGGCGGGGACGCCGAGCTCGTCGAGCATCCGCGTGGTGCCCGCGACGTCGGGGTCGACGAGCTGGGTCGCGACCATGTCGTCGAGCCGGCGCAGCTGGTCGAGCAGGGTGCGGCCGTACCCGCCGTTCGCTCCGGTGAGGAGGACGCGGACCGGGGTCTCGCGGGCCTGGGTCGCGCGGCGCGACGTCGAGTGGAGGATCACCGTTGTTCCCGTTCGTTCGAGGTGGCCTGTCGTCCGAGAGGGATCGGTCGGCCGGGGCTTCGTGGGCAACCGTAGCCTGACTTCACAGATTGTCAAAGATCGCACCAAATAGTCACATATGCTGAGATGGCTCCGTCGCGTCCGACGACGGACGACATGTCTCCACCGGAAGGTCCCCATGCTCACAGGTGCCGTCGCCGACGACTTCACAGGAGCCACCGATCTCGCCGCCGCCCTGCACTCGCGCGGGCTGCGGGCCGCCGTCGTGATCGGCGACCGGCCCGTCCCCGACGAGCAGGTGGCCGGGCTCGACGCCGTCGTCGTCGCCCTCAAGTCGCGCACCGCTCCCGTCGAGGAGGCGGTGGGCGCGTCCCTGGGGGCCGCCGACCGCCTCCTCGGCTGGGGTGCCGACCGCTTCTACCTCAAGTACTGCTCGACCTTCGACTCGACCGACGAGGGCAACATCGGGCCGGTGCTCGACGCGCTCCGCGAGCGCCTCGGCACCGACCGCAGCGTCGTCGTGCCCGCGTTCCCCGGCACCGGCCGCACCGTGCGCGACGGCTCGCTGTGGGTCGGCGACGACCTGCTCGAGGACTCGTCCATGCGGCACCACCCGCTCACGCCCATGACGCGGTCCCGGCTGCGCGACCTGCTCGCGCCGCAGACCACGGCCACGGTCACCGAGATCGGGCTCGACGTGGTGCGCCGCGGGGCCGACGCGCTGCGGCAGGCGCTCGACGCCGCCCCCGCGGGCTACCTCGTCGTCGACGCCGTCGAGGACGACGACCTGAGGGCCATCGCGCAGGCGACGGCCGGGCACCGGCTCGTCAGCGGCGGGGCCGGCCTCGCGCTCGGGCTCGACCCGGTCGTGCCGGATACGCCGGTCGCGGCGGGCGCAGGCACTGCGGGCACGCGCGCAGCGGACGCAGCCGACGCCGCCGTCCCGTTCCCCTCCTTCTCCCGTCGTCGCCTCGTCGTGTGCGGCTCGGCCTCGACCACCACGCAGGCGCAGGTCGCGGCCGCGGTCGCCGCCGGGCACCCGACCCGCAAGGTCGACATCGCGCAGGCGCTCGCCGATCCCGAGGCCGAGACCGCCTCGCTGGCCGAGTGGGTGCGCGGACTCGACGACGCCTCCGTGCCGGTCGTGTACTCCGTCGGCCAGCCGTCGGACGTCGTGCCCGCAGGGGCACTGCCCGCAGGAGGCGCGGGCGCCGCCGTCAGCGCCTCGGAGGTCGTCGAGACGGTCCTGTCGGGCCTCGTGCTCGACCTCGTCGCCGACGGCACGGTCGACCAGGTCGTCGTCGCGGGCGGCGAGACGAGCGGTGCCGTCGTCGGCTCCCTCGGTGTCGGCCTGCTCACGATCGGGCCCCTGCTCGCCCCCGGCGTCTGCTGGAGCGCGGCCACCACCGACGACGGCCGGGAGGTGGCGCTCGTCCTCAAGAGCGGCAACTTCGGCGCGGTCGACCTCTTCTCGAGCGCCTGGGAGGCACTGGCATGAGCGGCGCCGACGCACGGACGACGACGCGGGCCGCGGAGCCCGACCCCCTCGAGACCGCGGCGGCGCACGCGTCGGCAGGCCGCCTCCTCGTGGCCGCCGGTCGCGCCCTCGTCGCGGCCGGGCTGAGCCCCGGCAGCTCGGGCAACGTCAGCGTCCGCGACGGCGACCGCCTGCTGATGACCGGCACCGGCACGCAGCTCGGCGACCTCGCGCCGGACGACCTGTCGGTGCTCGACCTCGCGGGCGCGCACCTCGGCGGCCCCGCGCCGTCGAAGGAGGTGGCGCTGCACCTGGCCATGTACGCCAAGGACCCTGCCCACACCGCCGTCGTCCACGTGCACTCGCCATCGGCCGTCGCCCTGTCGTGCCTCGAGCCGTGGTCGGCCCACAGCGCCGTCCCGCCCCTGACGCCGTACGCGCTGATGCGGGTCGGCCAGGTGCCGCTGCTGCCGTTCGTCGCCCCCGGCGACCCGGCGATGGGCGCGCTCGTCGGCGACAGCCCGCTGCCGTTCCGGGCGGCGCTGCTCTCGAACCACGGCGCCGTCGTCAGCGGCGAGGACCTCGACCGGGCCGTCCAGAGCACGATCGAGCTCGAGGAGGCGTGCCGCATCGCGCTCCTCACCCAGGGCGCCGCGCGCCGCCTGATCGCGCCGGACCAGGTGCGGGCGATCACGGCCGCGTGGGGGATGCCCTGGACCGGTCCCGCGGACGAGGGCGGCGCCTCCTCGGCTGCGGTCTCGCCCGCCTCCTCGGCCTCCGTCCCGCCCGCCGCCGGCGAGGGCCGCGACAACTAGGCTGGCGCGCGTGTCGACCCCCCTGATCCCCGAGCAGCGCCGCGAGTCGATCGTCGAGCACCTGCAGCGCGAGCGGGTGCTGAGCTACCGGCAGCTGACCGAGCTGCTCGGCGTCAGCCAGATGACGGTGCGCCGCGACGTCGCCGCCCTCGAGGACGCCGGCCGCGTCAGCGCGACCGCCGGCGGCGCCAAGCTCGCCTCGCGCCTGGTCGAGGAGCCGAGCCGGGCCGTCAAGCAGGAGGCGGACGTCGCGGAGAAGGAGGCGATCGCCCGCGAGGCGGCCGCCCTCGTCCACGACCACATGACCGTGTACCTCGACGCGGGCACCACGGTGCAGGCGATGCGCCGGCACCTCGACGACGTCTCCGACCTGACCGTCGTGACGAACGACCTCGCGACGGTGCAGGCGTTCCTCGACCACCCCACGGCCGACCTGATCTGCGTCGGCGGACGCGTCGACCGGGCCAACCAGTCGACGATGGGGCGCCTCACCGGCGTCGCCCTCGCCGAGCTGTCGCTCGACCTCGCGTTCGTCTCGTCGAGCTCGTGGGACCTCGCCCACGGCGTCACCACCCCCGTCGAGGCGAAGATCGAGGCCAAGCGGGCGGCCCTCGCGGTCGCGGAGCGGACCGTGCTCGTCGCCGCCAGCTCGAAGTACGGGCGCTTCGGCCGGTACCGGGCGCTGCGGCTCGACGAGCTCGACGGCGTGATCACGGACGACGCCCTCGGCGACGAGGCCGCCGCCGCGCTGCGCGACGCCGGCGTCGACCTGCGCCTCGCCGCCCGCTGACGCCGCCCCCGGGTACCATCGGGACGTGACCAGCCACCCGATCGCCCGCAGCACGCGCCGCCAGCGCGCGGCACGGCAGGCGTTCCCGAACCGGCTCGTGCTGACCAAGCGCACGTGCGGCACGAACGGCTGGATGAGCCTCTGGGGCAGCAACGCCCACGGCGAGATCGCGGGATGCCCTCCGCCGACGGCGTGACCGCGCCCGGGATCGTCGACGACCCGGGCGCCTCCCTGCGCCCGCCGTTCCCCGACCCCCTCTGAGAGCCACCGTGTCCCCTGACGTCCCCGACGCCTCCTCGTCCGCCCCCGTCCCGACGGGCCCGGCCCCCTCCACGCCCGCGCCGCCTGCGCACGCCCCCGGCCCGCTCGGCCGCGGGGCCCGCCTCGCCCGCTTCGTCAGCCGCGACACGACGGGCGGCCTGCTGCTGCTCGGCGCGACCGTGCTCGCGCTCGTGCTCGCCAACAGCCCCGCCGCCGACTGGTACGGCGCCGTCCGCGACACGACGTTCGGGCCTGCAGCCCTGCACCTCGACCTCAGCGTCGGGGCCTGGGCCGCCGACGGCCTGCTCGCGATCTTCTTCTTCGTCGTCGGCCTCGAGCTCAAGCAGGAGTTCGTCGCGGGCTCGCTCCGCGACCCGCGCGCGGCGGCCCTGCCCATCGCCGCGGCGGTCGGCGGCGTCGCCCTGCCGGCCGTGATCTACACGCTGGTCAACCTCGACGCGGGCGGCGACGCCCTGCAGGGCTGGGCGATCCCCGCCGCGACGGACATCGCGTTCGCCGTCGCGGTCATCGCGGTCGTGGGCAAGCGGCTGCCGCCGGCGCTCCGCACGTTCCTGCTCACCCTGGCCGTGGTCGACGACCTGCTCGCCATCACGATCATCGCGATCTTCTACACCTCCGGCATCCTGTTCCTGCCGCTGCTCGCCGCGCTCGTCCCGCTCGCGGCGTTCGCGCTGCTCGTCCGTCGCGGGGTCCGCTCGTGGTGGCTGCTCATCCCCCTCGGCGTCGTCGCGTGGGCCCTGGTGCACGCCTCGGGCATCCACGCGACCATCGCCGGGGTCGTGCTCGGCCTGCTCGTGCCGGCGATCGCGACCCGACGGGCCGGCGTCGACCACACCGGCCCCGACGGCCACGTCGAGCGGCACCCGCTCACGCACCACTTCGCCGAGCGCTGGAGCCCCGTCTCGTCCGGCGTCGCCGTGCCGCTCTTCGCGTTCTTCTCGGCGGGCGTCACGGTCGGCGGCCTCACCGGCCTGCGCGACGCGCTGACCGACAGCGTCGCGCTGGGCATCGTCCTGGCCCTCGTGTTCGGCAAGTCGATCGGCATCACCGTGTCGTCGCTGCTCGTGACGCGCCTCCCCGGCATCCGCCTCGACCCGAGCCTGCGCTGGCCCGACATCGTCGGCCTCTCGTTCGTCGCGGGCATCGGCTTCACGGTGTCGCTGCTCGTCGGAGAGCTCGCGTTCGGCAGCGGCAGCGAACGCGACGACGTGGTGAAGGTCGGCGTGCTCGTCGGGTCGCTGGTCTCGGCGCTGATCGGCGCCGCCGTCCTCACGGTGCGGGTCCGCCAACGCGCCCGCGCCGACGCCCGCGCCGACGCCGACGCCGAGCGCTAGCCGGCCCGCGCCGATGTCGGTTCCGCTCCTCATTCAGGAAGTCCGGTCCTGATCCTCGCCACGGGGGGAGCCGGAGTCCTGAACCGTGCACCATGCAGGATCGTGGCGGGGAGAGTTCCTGAGAGCTGCGCGACGCTCACGACGCCCCGGCGACGAGCACCCCGCAGGAGGCGCGGGCCGGGACGATGAACGACTAGCGTCGGTCAGGTGGACGACGACGACGCGACCCCCGCCTCCTCGTGGACCCGTCGGCGGTCGTCGATCACCCTGCTCGCCCTCGTGGTCGGCATCTCGCCGTTCGCGACCGACATGTACGTCCCGGCGCTGCCGGCCATCGCCCGCGACCTCGACACCACGACGGCCGTCGCGCAGCTCAGCCTGACCGCGTTCCTCGTCAGCTTCGCGCTGGGCCAGTTCGTGATCGGCCCGCTCAGCGACGGCATCGGCCGACGCCGGGTGCTGCTGATCGGCACGGCGGTCTTCACCGTCGCCTCCCTCGGCTGTGCCCTGGCGCCCGACGCGACGACGCTGATCGTCGCGCGGGTGCTGCAGGGACTCGGCGGGGCGGCGGGCAGCATCGCGGGACGGGCGATGGTCGGCGACTCCACGACGGGCACGCGCCGCAGCCGGCTCTTCGCCTCGCTCGCCGTCGTGAACTCGCTCGGGCCGGTCGTCGCGCCCCTGGTCGGCGGCGTCGTGCTGACGGTCGCCGCCTGGCGGTCGCTCTTCGTGGTGCTCGCCGTCTTCGGCCTGGTGCTCACGCTGCTGTCGGCTGTGCGGTTCCCCGAGACGCTGCCCGCCGCCTCCCGGTCGGGAGCCTCGCTCGGTGCCGCGGGTCGCCGCATGGGCGAGCTGCTGCGGATCCCGCGGTTCCGCTGGTACCTCGTCACGGGCTGTGCCGCCACGATCGGCTTCTTCTCGTACATCTCGACGTCGTCGTTCGTGTTCCAGGAGCAGTACGGCTTCAGCGAGCTCGGCTACACCCTCGTCTTCGCGTCGAACGCGTCGTGCATGATCCTGTCGACGCTGCTGTTCCGGCGGCTGGTGGGGCGGTTCGCCGAGGACTCCCTCTACACGGCCGGCCTCGTCACCTGCACGGTGGGGTCGGCGCTCGTGCTGGCGGGCGCGGCGACCGGCGTCGGACCGGCGCTGATCTGGCCAGCCCTCGCGCTCGTCACGGCGGGCTGGGGCTTCGTCATCCCCGGGTCGATCACGCTGACGCAGGCGCTCGGGCACCGCTGGCCCGGCTCGGCGGCCGCGCTGCAGGGCGGGCTGCAGTTCGGGCTCGGCGGCCTCGCGACGCCGCTGGCCGGAGCCCTCGGCGGGACCGCCCTCGTCATGGGCGGGCTCATGGTCGCGTTCGTCGGCATCGGGCTGGCGGTGCAGCTGGCGGTGCGGTCACGGCCGCAGCCCGAGGCGGAGGCCCAGCCGGGCTGAGGAGGTGCGATGCGGTCGGGCCGAGGAGGTGCGATGCCGGTGGGCCGAGGAGGCGCGGTCTCGGTCCTGCTGAGGAGGCGCGATCCCGGCAGGGCCGAGGAGGCGCGGCCCGGCAGAGCTGAGGAGGCGCGCGACCTCAGCGGGTCGCGACAGCAGAGACCGCGAGTGCCGCGTGCTCCCCCTCGAAGAAGTCGGCGTACGCCGGCTCGGGCGGCCGGACCGAGCGCATCGGCGGCAGAGCCGGCACGGGGGGCCGGCGCTTCGGGTAGGCCTCGATCGCCGCAGGTCGGACCCGCGGGTCGGTCTCGTACAGGCTCATGTCGATTCCGTTCCCTCCGCGTCGAGGACACCCGTCTCGTCCTGTCCTGAGGCTAGGACGGCAGACCGACCTCGGGCAGGGGCTTGCGCCCCGAACGAGGGGTGCGGTACAAGTCGCGGAGCACGGGAACGGGGTACGGGAGGGACAGGTCCGGAGGGACGTCCCGCCTCCACGACGGAGCCGGCCCGGCCCCTGCCCGAGACCGGACGTCTCCACCACCGGGACCGGCCGTCGCCCTACGGAGGCCTCCCCCAGGGAGTACACCGGACCGCGTGACCTCACCGCTCCTCCTCGCCGGCCTCGCCGGTCTGCTCTCCGGCCTGTCGCTGGTCGTCGGCTCCCTCGTCGCCTGGTTCATGAGGGTCCCGCGCGAGCTCGTCGCCCTCGTGATGGCGTTCGGCGCAGGCGTGCTCATCTCGGCGCTCGCGTTCGACCTCGTCGACGAGGCGACCAGCAGCGGCGGCTTCGTGCCGACGATCTCCGGCTTCGTCGCCGGGGCTGTCGTCTACGTCGTGCTCGACCAGCTGCTCGAGCACGGCGGGTCCCGGCACAAGCGACACCGCCGGCACCAGGACGACGCGAGCACCGGCGGCGGTGGCGGCGGCGCGAAGGCCGCTGCGGCCGGCGGCGGCACCGGCCTCGGGATCGCGCTCGGCGCCCTGCTCGACGGCGTGCCCGAGACCGCCGTGCAGGGCGTCAGCCTCACGGGCGGCGGCACGCTGAGCGTCGCCGTGCTCGTCGCAGTGGTCATCTCGAACTTCCCCGAGGGCATGTCGAGCACGGCCGACCTCAAGGAGTCGGGGCGCGGTGCCCGATACGTGTTCGGGCTCTGGTCGGGCATCGCCGTGGTCTGCGCCCTGTCGGCGATCGGCGGCTACGTGCTGCTCGGCGGCGTGCCGGAGGCAGCCCAGTCGTTCGTCATGGCCTTCGCGGCCGGAGCGATCCTCGCGATGATCTGCGACACGATGATCCCGGAGGCGTTCCGCAAGGCGCAGACCCTGACCGGGCTGGTGACCGTGCTCGGCTTCGTCGCGAGCTACGCCGTGCACCAGGTCGGCTGAGCCGAGGAGGCGCGGGTCGTCCCGCCGGGGACCAGCCCGCCAGCTCCACGGCTGGAGGGCTGGCTCGTGTGCCTCTCAGACCGTGCTGCTCGACGTCTCGCGGCGACCCTCGGCATTCGTGCCCGACACGCGGTCGGGGGGCTCGGGCAGCACCTGCAGCCCCGACCCGCTGTTCGCGGCGGCGGACAGCGTCGTGAGCCATTCCTGGTTGACGAGCGGCGGACGGCTCCCCTCGAACCGGAAGCGGAGGCTGACCGTCGGGTAGAGCCAGATGGTGCTGCGGCCGTCGCCTGCCGAGGCAGGTTCCTTCCAGGAGAACGCGAAGCTCTCCTGGCGACGGAGCTTGTTGATGATGACGATCTGCAGGTGCGCGAGCGTGCGGTCGTCCATGTGGATCTCAGCGGTGTTCCCGTCGTAGATCAGGTAGCCCACGGGGTCTCCTCTCGATGGCGGTGGGGGGCAGGCTCAGGCGAGGGGCGAGTCGTCCCTGCCGGGGTCGACGGGGTCGACCGGCCCGACCGGACGGGGACGTGCGGCATCGAGGATCGCGACGGCGTCGGTCGCGCTGACGACCCAGGTGACCGTCGCGGTGACGGTCGCGGTGGTGCCCTCCTCGATGTCGTTGCTGAGGAAGTTCACGGACACCTGGCTGACCGACTCGTCCTGAGCCGGCAGCGCCCTCACCGCGTCGACGATCGCCTGGTCGTCGTAGGGCAGGTTGGAGATCGCCATGGTCGTCGGCTCCGTTCCGTCGGTCACGGCCGCGGGCGCGGCCTCGGGACGACCCTACGGGGGCGACAGCGCCGAGGGCCGGGTCGTGCGGCGGCCCCGGCGACCTAGGCGACCAGCGTCACGGAGGCGCCGTCGCCGTCTGGGCCGACGACCGCCTCCTTCGTGATCAGCTCGGCCTCGGGGACGACCCCCGTCGCCGGATCGGGCCCCGCGCCCGGCAGCACCGCCGCGAGCCGGGCGGCGACGGCGAGCGCCCAGCCGCGGTGCATCGCGCGGAACGAGAAGGCGCGGCGGAGGGTCGTGCCGTCGGTGTCCCAGGCGGGGAACGAGACGAACTCGACGCCGACGTGCTCGGCGGCGACCTGGCGGAGGGCGGCGTCCACGCGGCGCAGCTGCGACCCGATCAGCTGCGCGGCGGCGGGCGGCAGGCCCTGGAACTGCGTCATCGGGGGCAGCCCGGCGAGCAGCACGGGCACGTCCCTGCCCGCAGCCGAGCGGACGCGGGCGACGAGGCGAGAGACGGACGCGACGACGTCCGCGCTGGGCGTGATCCTCAGCACGTCGGGGATGCCGAGAGCGACGACGGCGGCGTCGGCACCCGTCGCCGACGAGCCGAGACGGGGGTGGTGGGCCGCCCGGCGCACGGTCAGCAGCGGGTCGGCGACGGTCTGCCAGCTGCAGCCGCGGCCGGTGCGGGTCGACCAGACGCCGGCGAGCTGCGCCGGGAACGCCATGCCGTGCAGGAGGACTCCGTACCCGGAGGCGGCCAGGTCGCCGACGACGAGGAGGCGGGCGGCACTCGGCCCGGGGAGGGTCGCGGTGACCTCGTCCCGGGGGAACGGCGCGCTGCGGATCTTGAGGCCGAGCACCCCGAGGTGGAGGGCGAGGTAGGGGCGCGCGAGCGTGTGCAGGGTCGCTGCTGTGCGGTCTCGGAGGGTGTGCATGGGCCGTCCTGGCGGTGCGGTGCCGGGATCCGTCCCGGTCGGGTGGCGCGGTGGCGCTCGCTGACGGTACATGCGGCCGCATCTACGCGCCAGCGCCGGCCGCCGAGGTTGCGCGTTGCGGACAGACCGAGCGGTCTGCCGCGGCGCTGTGCTTGCCGGGACGGCTGAGCGCGGCGGCCGGGTGCGGCGCGGCCGGGTGCGGCGGCCCGGCACCCCGGAGTGGACGATGAACCCCGACATGACGGGGTGCATCGTCCACTTCGAGGTGCACGAGGAGCGGGTCAGCTGCCGGTGGCGGACTCGTCGGCGGGGGCCGACGGAGCGTCCGTCGGCGGGGTGGGCGCATCGGTCGGAGGAGTGGGGCGGTCACTGCTGCCGGAGCCCTCCTCGCCGGGGGCCGGGGCGTCGGCCGGCGGGGCCGGCGGCGTCGGGCGCTCGGCGCCGTCGGCACCGTCGGCGCCCTTCGCGCCCGGGTCGGGCGCGTCGCCCGGCGCGGGTGCGGCCGGGGCGCCCTCGCCGGCAGTGCCCGACGCGCAGCCGGGGCCGCCCGCGAGCGGGCCGACCGGCGCGTCGCCGTCCGCCTCGTCGCCGGTCGCACCGGGCGCGGCGGGCGTCGGCGACCCCGAGGCGTCCGAGCCGGGGGCCGCAGGGCCGGTCTCGTCTGCGGAGTCCGTGCCGCCTCCTGCGTCCGAGCTCGCGCTGGGGCTCGGCGACGCGCTCGACGTCGCCGCCGTGAGCGTGCTCGCGCCGCCCGACGACGCCACCGCTGCCGTGCCGCCGACGAGCGCGAGCCCGACCGCGGCGACGCCGAGGCCGATCCCGAGCCGCTTCGTCACCCGTCGGCGCGGGGCGGCGGGCACGCCCTGCTCCGACGCGACGCGGGGCGAGAGGGGCAGCTCGCGGGTCGCGTCGTCGGCCGTCGAGTCCTGCCGGGGGGCGCCGAACGCGTCGCGCTGGTCGCGGTGACGGTCGCCGTCGCCGGCGCCGCTGCCGTCACGGCCGAGGTCGCCGTCACGGTCGAAGGGGTTCTGCTGGTCGTTCATGTCGTCTCCTGACGAGGGGGTGGTGGTGGTGCGGACCGGTCGTCCGCCGCTGTGACCAACCTCGGGAGCGCACCTGAAGCCGCGCTTAAGTCGCCGGGGCGTCCAGCAGTTCCATAGGCGACCGGCGGCGACGGCGCATCTCGGCCCCGTACCGTCCAGCCGGTGATCTCCCCCGCCCGCGTCCTCGTGATCGACGACGACCCTGCCCTGCTCTCGTCCGTCGTCGCCGCCCTCGGCGCGGAGGGCTTCGCCGTCAAGGGCCTGCCCGACGGCTCCGAGCTGCCGGAGGCGCTCCGCGCGTTCGTCCCCGACCTCGTCGTCCTCGACTGGATGCTGCCGGGGGCGAGCGGCATCCGCCTCGCGGCGACGGTCCGCACGAGCAGCGACGCGGCCGTGGTCATGCTGACCGCGCGCGACGAGCTGGACGACCGCCTCCGGGGCTTCGCCGAGGGCGTCGACGACTACGTCGTGAAGCCGTTCTCGGTGGCCGAGCTGCTCGCCCGGATCGGCGCGGTGCTTCGGCGCCGCGGGCGCATCCCCGCCGTGATCGAGGTGGCCGACCTGGTCGTCGACCCGGAGGCTTCGGTCACCACCCGCTCCGGGGTCGCGCTCGACCTCACCGCGACCGAGCAGCGCCTGCTGACCTTCCTCGCCGAGAGCCGGGGCCGGACCGTCTCGAAGACGCAGATCCTCACCCAGGTGTGGGGCTACGACGACTACGACCCGAACCTCGTCGAGGTGCACCTCAGCTCGCTCCGCAAGAAGATGGAGCGGGAGGGGCCGCGGCTCATCCACACCGTCCGCGGGCTCGGCTACCGGATGAGCGCGTGAGCGACGGGCGCGACACGGTGCGGCACGACGCGGCGCGAGACGGCACCGCGCGGCACGACGGGCCTCGACTCAGCACCGGGTCGCTCCGGGCGCGCACCGTCGTCGCCGTGCTCGTGCTGCTCGCCCTGCTGCTCGCCGGGCTGGCCGTCGCGGTCGAGGCGACTCTGGGCCAGCGGCTCCGCGCCCAGGTCGAGGACCGCCTCCGCGACCGCGCCTCGGCGGCCGCCGCGCTCGTCGGCACCGTCGACGGCGACGACCTCGCCGACCGGCTGTCGGCGCAGGGCCTGTCCGTCGTGATCCGCGACGCCGACGGCGGCGCGATCGTCGCCGGTCCCTCCCCCGACGAGCTGCGCGAGGGCCCGCCCGCACTCGGGGACGGCCTGCCGGCCGGACCGGGCAGGGGCGCAGGAGGCGCGGGCACGGACACGCCGCCCGGCGACGCGACCGCAGGCCCCGCGGCCCCGGGAGAGGAGGCGACGGGCACCTCCTCGGCTCCGGGTGCGACCGACGGCGCCGCGGCCGACTCCGACGCCGTCACGGTGACCGCCTCGAGCGTCACGGCCGACGACGAGGTGACGACGCTGGTGAGCGAGCTCAGCGACGGGTCGACGATCACGCTGACGGCCGACTCGAGCTCGGTCGGCCAGACGCTGACGCAGCTGCGCTGGGTGATGCTCGGGACGTCGGGCGTGTTCCTGGTCGTGGCCGCCGCGGGGCTCGTGCTCGTGGTGCGGGCGACCCTGCGTCCGCTCGACCGGATGACCGCCGTCGCTCGCTCCATCGCCCACGGCGACCGGGGTCGGCGGCTGCGTCCCGCCAAGGAGTCGACCGAGATCGGCCGCGTCGCCACCGCGTTCGACGAGATGCTCGACGGCGTCGAGGGCGCCGAGCAGGCCGCGCTCGAGGCCGAGCGGACGGCACTCGCCGCGGAGCGCACCGCGCTGGAGGCCGAGCAGCGGGTGCGCGCGTTCGTGTCCGACGCGGCGCACGAGCTGCGCACGCCCGTCGCCGGGATGCGCGCGGCCGCCGACACGCTGGTCCGCTCGTCGGCCGACGTCGGGCCCGACGAGCGCGAGCGGCTGGCCGTCCACGTCGTCCGGGAGGCCGCCCGGGCGTCGCGCCTCATCGACGACATGCTGCTGATGGCCCGCGTCGACCGCGGGCTCGAGCTCGACGTCGCGCCCGTCGACGTGGAGGCGCTGGTCGCCTCGGTCGTGGAGGGGCAGCGGCTGCGTCGGCCGGGGCTGGAGCTGCGGGTCGAGGTGCGGGGGGCGGGCGCCGCGGCCGGGGCGTGGGTCGACGGCGGTGGCGGCGCTGGTGCTGGTGCGGGCGCTGGGGTCGGCGCTGGCGCTGTCGCTGGTGCAGGCGGCGGCGCTGGTGCAGGCGGCGGCGCTGGCGCAGGTGCGCTGGTCGTCCTGGGCGACGCCGGCCGGCTGGCGCAGGTGCTCGGCAACCTCGTCGACAACGCAGCGCGGGCGACGCACGGGACGGGCACGGTCGTGCTGACGGTCGACGGCTCGTCGCCGGAGGTGGCCGCCGTGCTCGTCGCCGACGACGGCCCCGGGGTGCCGGAGGCCGACCGCGAGCGCGTCTTCGACCGGCTGGTCCGGCTCGACGAGGCCCGGCGGACGGGCGACGGAGGCGCCGGCCTCGGCCTGCCCATCGCCCGCGGCATCGCGCGGGCGCACGGCGGCGACCTCGTCTGTGAGCCCGGAGGTGCGGCCCCCGGCGGCGCCGTCTTCCGGCTGACGCTCCCTCGCTGACGCCCGCCCACCCGCGCACACGTCACACCCCTGAACGAGCAGCACACCCCCGAATTCGGGGGTGTGCTGCTCGTTCAGGGGTGCGAGACGGCAGGTACGTCGGGCGGGCCGGCGGGCCCTAGGGCCGGGGGCGGTCGAAGCGCGCGCCGCCGGGCTTCGGGCCGAGGATCGCGAGCACCGTGAGCGCGATGCCGCCGAGGTACGGGAACAGGTTGATCAGGAGCAGCCACCCGCTCAGGTCGACGTCGTGCAGCCGTCGGACCCCGATCGAGAGATACGGCACGATCGTCCCGAAGAAGAGCGCCGCGAAGACGAGGGCGAAGGGATAGAAGCCCGGTCCCGGGTCGGACGAGCCGTCGGCGTGGACCTCCATGCCGGGCAGACCGGCCAGGAGCCCGAGGAGGCCGAGGCCGAACCAGACGACGACCGTGGCGAGCGCCACCCACCAGTACTCGCTCCGGCTCGCGCGGCCGCTGAAGTCGGCGTACTTGCGGAAGAACCGCCCGACCGACTCGAGCGGACCGGCGCCGTACAGCGGCGCCCAGAGCGGCACCGAGCCGTCGGCGAGGCGCGGAGACACTCCGGGAGGCGCGCCGAACGGCTGCTGCGGCTGGCCGTACGACTGCTGGGCGTAGGGCTGCTGCGGCTGGCCGTACGACTGCTGGGCGTACGGCTGCTGCGGCTGCGTGCCGTAGGGCGGTTGCGACTGCCCGTAGGGCGGCTGACCCGACTGCGCCTGCCCGTAGGGCGGCTGACCAGTGGGCTGCTGGCCGTAGGGCTGCCCGCCGTGCTGCTGCTGCGGCGGCTGCCCGAAGGGCGGCTGTTCCCCGCCTGCCTGCTGCCCGTAGGGCGTCTGCCCGTACGGCTGCGGCTGCTGCCCCCCGGCCCGGCCCTGCTCGTCGTCTCGTGCGTCGCTCATGTCGTCCCCCTCGATCCGTCGCCCCTCGCGACCTGCCCAGGCTAGCGGCAGCCGGCCAGCACGCGAGCGGCAGCGCCCCCTGCCGAGGGCGGGCGTTCCGGGCCGAGGGCGGGTCGCCCGCGACCCGCCCTCGAGCCAGAAGACCCGCCCTCGGCGCAGAGCCAGCCGCACGAGGCAGAGCCGCACCGAGCAGAACCGCACCGAGCAGAGCCGAGCCGAGCTGAGCCGGGCCGGACGAAGACGCGACCGCCCTCGGCGACGCGCGCCGCGCCTCCTACAGCTCGCGGGCGAAGCAGACCGACTCGGCGCTGCCGACGTACGCCCCGAACAGCGGCACCTCGCCGTACCCCTCGCGGGCGTAGAAGCGGATCGCGTCGGGCTGCCGCGTGCCCGTCTCGAGGACGACGCGGCGGGCGCCGAGGCCGCGCGCCTCCTCCTCGAGCGCTCGGAGCACCGCGACGGCCACCCCCGAGCCGCGAGCGGACGGATCGACGAACATGCGCTTCACCTCGACCGAGCCGGGCCCGGCGACGTCGTCGGGCAGCGGGCGGAGCCCTCCGCACGCGACCGCGGCACCGGAGGCGGTGCGCGCGACCACGAAGACGGGCACGTCCGAGGCGCTGGGCGGCGTGCCCGGCTCGTGGTCGTCGCTGCCGTAGCGCTCGTCGAGCTCGCGGCGCTGGGCCCGGCGCAGCTCGTCGGCCTCGGGGTGGTCGTAGGGGACGACCTCGATCTGCCAGGTCATGTGCGGCTCCTCTCGCGGATGCCCTCTCGTCCGGCGTCCGTAGCAAGCGTTACGGTAACAGATGCTACGGTCCTGGGGTGCCCCGCCTCCGCGACGACGACGCCCGACGCCTCCAGCTCTCCGAGGCGGTCTTCGCGACGCTCGCCGAGCTCGGGCCGGGCGGCCTGACCCTGCGCGCCGTCGCCGAGCGGGCCGGCTGCACGACCGGGCTGGTGCTGCACACCTTCCGCGACAAGCAGGCGCTGCTGCTGCACGCGCGCGACGTGCTCCACGAGCGGTCGCGAGAGCGTGCCGAACGGCTCGAGGCCGACACCGCGGCCGACCCCGCCGCCGCCGTGCGGGCCGTGGCGAGCGCCTCCCTGCCGACCGACGCCGAGGGGCTCGCCGAGGCCCGCGTGTGGGTGGGCTTCGTCGCCGCGGCGCTGGGCGACCCCGTGCTGGCGGAACGCCACACCGCGGCGAACCGGTCGTTCGTCGCCCGGCTCTCGCGCCTCCTCGAGGCCGCCCGGGGCCCGGCCGGCACCGACGTCGACGGTGACGCAGGCACCGGTGACCCCGACAGAGCCGCGGATGCAGCCGCGCGGGCGTCGGCGCTGGTCGCCGCGATCGAGGGCATCGCCACCCTCACGGCCGGGGACCCCGGCGCCTGGCCGGCGGAGCGACAGCACGCGGCCCTCGCCGTCACGCTGACGGCCGTGCTCGCCCCCGCCTGACTCCGACGGCGCTCACCGGCGCACGACGTCCGTGCTCGAGCGCTACGCCTCGAGGCCGCGCCCCACCCGCGAGCGCACCCGGCCACCTCGCCCGTGCAGCACCAGGGCCACGCCGAGCAGCAGCGACAGCACCGGCGGCAGCAGGTACAGGCGGGTGACGATCACGATCAGGCCCAGCGTCGACGACGGGATGAGCGGCATCAGCGCGAAGAACGCCGCGGCGACCACCACGGCGACCAGGGCGCGTCGCGCCCACGGCTCGAGGAGGCGCCGGCGGACCACGACGACGGCGGCCGCGACCGCGAGCCCGACCGCCACGAGCCGCAGCACGCTGAGCGCCGTGCCGAGCGTCAGGGCCCCCGGGGAGGCCGAGGTCGCCAGGTCGCTCCAGGTCGACGAGAGCGCCTGGTCGACCACGTCGGGCACGAACAGCAGGACGACGCCCGTCGACGCGACGGCCGAGACCCGCCCGAGTCCGGTCTCGTCCCGGACGCCGACGACCAGCAGCACCGCGCCCGTGAGCGCGAGCAGCGGACCCGCGGTGCGCAGCAACGAGGAGGCGACGACCAGGTCGACGAGGGCGGTCGCCGCCGACAGCCCCACGAGCACGCCCGCCACCAGAGTCGTGCGGGTCGAGCCCGACATCGCGCTGGACGCGCTCGGCACGCTCGGCACGCCCGTCGCGCCCGACGCGCCCCGCGCGCTCACGCGAACGCCCGCAGCTGCTCGACGACGAGGTCCGGCCGGGTCACGAAGGGGTGGTGCCCGGTCGGCAGCTCGACCGACCGGGTCGCCCGGGCCGCGTGCGCGCGCTGGAGCCCGACCGAGGTGCTGCGGTCGTCCGCGCAGACGAGGTAGGTGGAGTCGACGCCCTGCCAGCCGGCCCGGGTGGTGGGCGTCGTGAAGGAGGCGGCGTCCTGCGGCACGACCCGGCTGAAGGCCTCGCGCTGCTGATCGGGGGTGCCGTCCTGCAGGAACCGGGCGCCGAACCACGGGGCGTTGAGGTCGCCGACCAGCCCGAGCCGCCCGGCGCCGGCGTCGCCGAGGGGCACCGGGTCCGTCTCGCCGCTCATCACGGCGCCCTGCGACTGCCCGACGTCGGGCAGGTACGACGAGACCAGCAGGAGGTGCGCCACGGCCGGGTGAGCACCGGCCTCGGCCACGACGGTGCCGCCGTACGAGTGCGCGACGACGATCACCTCGCCGGGCCCGCTCGCCTCGTCGAGGGCGCGGCGCAGGGCGGCGGCGTCGGCGACGAGGCCGGTCGCGGGGCCATCTGCACCGCCGGCAACGCCGGCGCCGCCGCCAGCATCGGAGCCGACCCGCACGTCGTCGCGGCCGTCGGCCGGGCGCTCCCCGCACGAGGGCAGGGCGAGGGAGCGGCTCCGGATGCCGGTCTCCGCCTCCATCAGGTCGGCCGTCGGCCGCCACCACCACTGGCCGTCGCGCACCAGGGCGCCGTGCACGAAGAGGATGTCCATGGTGGTCCTTCCGGGGAGGCGGAGCAGCTGCGGCCGCGTCGTCCGGGGACGCCGACGGCCTGGCTCGAACCTATGGGAGACCGCCGACGTCGCGGTAGGGGCCCCGGTCACACGGGAGACGGCGACGGAGACGGCGACGACGGCGCGTCGACGGGGAAGTGGAGCGAGTGACGGGAATCGAACCCGCGCTACCAGCTTGGGAAGCTGGAGTTCTACCATTGAACTACACTCGCGAACCCGCTCTGAGGCAGGTGTCTCCTACTATACCGACCCGCGCCTCCTCGGGTCGTCCGCGGCACCGGGCAAGAGCGTCGGCCGTGCTCGCAGGGCACGATCTCCTGTGGATGCGGACGGCCCGCGCGCCACCGCCGTACGGTCGCCCCATGATCACGAAGAAGACGCTGCTGCCCCTCGCCGCCCTCATGCTGCTGCCGCTGACGGGCTGCACCGGCGGCGCCCAGGTCACCGACCCGGCCGGCGACGTGCCCGGCAGCGAGAAGACGGCGACCAGCCCCGCCCAGTCGAACCAGGTCGACTGCAGTCGCGTGCTCGACAGCGCGCTGAACGCCCTCGGCGACGAGGTCGACGACGACGTGCTGCTCGCCTACGCCCGCGAGGACGACGGCACCTGGTACGTCGCCGCCCCCGTCGGCGAGAACAACGTGCTGAGCGACACGGTCGGCCTCTGGACCACGACCGGCGACGTCGAGTCCGACGAGTTCGACGGCACCTTCGAGTCGGTCAACGAGGACGCGCAGTCGTCGTCGACCTGGCCCGTCTCCTCCGACTCGTCGGCCGAGCAGTCCGACGCCGGCCAGCAGGCGCTCAGCTGCATCGCGGACGCGGGCGAGACCGCGCGCTAGCCCGCGGCCGCCCGACCTGGCGCACCCCCTCGGGTGCACCGCACCCCTGAGATCAGGGGTGCGGTGCACCGTAGGGGGTGTGGTGCGCAGGGGGCGAGCGCAGGAGGCGCGGGCCGGCGGGTGCGCGAGTCGGCGGGTGCGTCGGCCGACGGTCGCGCGAGCCAGCGAGTGCCCCCGCCGGCGGGTGCGCACACCGACTGTCGCTCGCGCCGACGGTCGTGCGCGCCGGCGCGAGCCTTCGGCCTGGGGATCGGTCAAGCGCGCCAGCCGCGACGGTGCGCCCGGACGGCGAGCACGATGCCCACGACGGGGATGACGAGGTAGCCGACCAGGAGCGCGAGGTGGCCGCCGCCGACACCCGACGAGGACATCAGGGCCGCCGCCGCGAGGGCGAGGAGCGCGACGCCGACGGACGCGAGCCACGCCGCGGCCTTCTCCCGTCGTGACCACGCCTGGGCCTGGCTGACGAAGAGGAGGCCGACGAGGGCGCCGACGACCGGCACCAGGAGCGAGCCGGCGATCAGGACGACGGCGGCGGTGATCGAGAACGCCCGGCCGGGGGGAGGCGCGTCCGGGGCCCCGAGGGGAGCTCCGGTAGGCGACTCGGCGCGCGCCTCCGTCGCGGACCCGGCGCGCGCCTCCGCGGCGATGAACGCGGGGTCGCCGAGCTGCTCGATGCGGGCAGCGGCCGACTCGGCGTCGAGGCCCTGCAGCTCCTCCTCGACGCCGGCGACGATGTCGCGGTGCAGGTCTGCCGGGAGCTGGTCGAGCTCGGAGTCGAGCCGGGCGAGGTACGCGGTGGTGACCTCGGGGGTGGTGTCAGTCATGGGTGTCCTCTCCGATGAGTTGGTGCACCGACGCGGTGAAGGGCCCCCACTGGAGGCGGAA
The DNA here is from genome assembly GCF_014841875.1 of Frigoribacterium sp. CFBP 13729. Lineage (NCBI taxonomy): Bacteria > Bacillati > Actinomycetota > Actinomycetes > Micrococcales > Microbacteriaceae > Frigoribacterium > Frigoribacterium sp. CFBP 13729. The sequence goes on from NZ_JACYUR010000004.1 coordinate 199,103, forward strand.
GGCGGTCAGCTGGGCCCGGCCGAGCGGGGTGAGCCGGTAGTACTTGCGGACGGGGCCGGTGGCCGAGGGCTGATCGAAGGCGGTGGCGAGGCCCTGGGCCCGGAGACGGCCGAGCACGGGGTAGAGCGTCCCGATGCTGGCGACGAGCCCGGCCTGGACGAGCTGCTCGGAGAGCTGCCAGCCGTACATCGGCTCGCGGTCGAGCAGGCCCAGGACGCAGTACTCGACGACGCCCTTGCGCAGCTGCGCACCCACGTCCGCTGTCATGCGTCACAAGCTACCTTGCGGTGCAAGACAGGTCAAGGTCGGAGGGCGGACACGAGAGGTGCCTGGACATCACGACCGGTACCGCGCCTCCTGCGTCCGTTGCCGGTGCGGTGCGGTGCGTGGCATGCCTCCCTCGATCTGAGAGTGATCTGCCCGTCGGCCGGTCAAGTGCCCCGTGATCCTGCCCACCTCGGACCGGATCTCCCTCGCTCTGAGGCTGACCGGTCCGGCGGCCCGGCGCGGTGCGGCGTATCGTCGCCCGCATGAGCGATCACGACGACACCACACCGGACACCGCCCCCGACGGCTCGACGAACGTCACCGACGAGCAGGCCGAGCACACCGAGAAGCTGGCCGACGGCTCGAAGGACGGCCTCGTCGACGACGACAAGGACTCGGACGCCGACAAGGCCTGAGCCCCTACCCCCGAAGACTCCTCGAGAGGCCCCGGATCGACCTGCCCGCACCTGCGGAGGTCGGAACGGGGCCTCTCGTCGTGCAGCCGTCGCCTGCGGAGGTCGACTGGTCAGCATCTGTCCTTCCCGAAGCCGGGAAGGACACTTCTTGACCACTCGAGGCCGCCAGGCCGCCGTACCCCGGGCGTGAACGTTCACGCCGCCGGGGCGTAGCGTCGACGGCGGTGCGCAGCGGAGCGCCCCCGACAAGGAGAACCCCATGGAATTCAGGTACCTCGGCAACTCAGGACTCAAGGTCTCCGAGCTCACGTTCGGCAACTGGCTCACCCACGGCTCGCAGGTCGAGAACGACACGGCGACGGCGTGCGTCCGCGCCTCGCTCGACGTCGGCATCTCGACCTTCGACACGGCCGACGTGTACGCGAACACCCAGGCGGAGGTGGTGCTCGGCGAGGCCCTGAAGGGCGAGCGTCGCGAGTCGGTCGAGATCTTCACCAAGGTCTACGGCCCGACCGGCCCCAAGGGCCACAACGACACCGGCCTCAGCCGCAAGCACATCACCGAGTCGATCAACGGCTCGCTGCAGCGGCTCCAGACGGACTACGTCGACCTCTACCAGGCGCACCGCTACGACGTCGAGACTCCCCTCGAGGAGACGATGGAGACGTTCGCCGACCTCGTCCACCAGGGCAAGGTGCTCTACATCGGCGTCTCCGAGTGGAACGCCGAGCAGCTGCGCGAGGCGCACGCGCTCGCCCGTGAGCTGAAGATCCAGCTCGTCTCGAACCAGCCCGAGTACTCCCTGCTCTGGCGGGTCATCGAGGAGGAGGTGGTCCCGACCTCGAAGGAGCTGGGCATCTCGCAGATCGTCTGGTCCCCCGTCGCGCAGGGCGTGCTGACCGGCAAGTACACCAAGGGCGGCGAGCTGCCCTCGGGCAGCCGGGCCACCGACCAGAAGGGCGGCGCCGCGATGATCGAGCGCTGGATGGGCGACGACGTGCTCGACGCCGTCGCGCAGCTCAAGCCCGTCGCGGACGACCTCGGCCTCACGCAGGCACAGCTGTCGCTGGCCTGGGTGCTGTCGAACGAGAACGTCGCGTCGGCGATCATCGGCGCCTCGCGTCCGGAGCAGGTCGAGTCGAACGCGAAGGCGTCGGGCGTCGTGCTCGAGGCCGACGTGCTCGCGAAGATCGAGTCGATCTTCGAGGGGCTCGCCGAGACCGACCCCCGCAAGACGCAGATGCCCGCCGGCCGCGAGGTCTAGGCCGCCGGGCCGGCGCTGACCGCCGGCCGACCGCCTCCTGGGAACATCCCGAGCGGCGGGCGCAGGTCGCCGGGCGGGCCTACCGTCCACGTCACAGCCGGGACATCCCGGGACTCAGCAGGAGGAGGAACCGCATGTCCATCGGAGACAAGGCCAAGGACGCAGTGCAGAAGGCAGCCGGACACGTGGAGGAGGCCGTCGGCAAGAAGACCGACGACGCCGAGCTCACCGCTCAGGGCCAGAAGGACAAGTCGATGAGCGAGGACCGTCTCGCCACCGAGCGCGCCAAGGACGGCGACCAGCACTGATCCACCCGGGCGTCGACACGTCGCGCCCTCCCAGTCCGAGCCCGGCACCTGCACAGGTGCCGGGCTCGACTGCTGTCCGGGGTCGGTGCCGTGCGCGCCCGCCCCGTCCCCTCCCCCAGGCCGCCCATCGCGCCTCCTCCAGCCGGTGGTGCCTGCAAATGCCGACCGCGCGAGCTGCTGTAGCGGGAAATCCCTGTGTTGCGGGGGCGCATCCCCGCCTGCGGTCGGCATGTGCGGCCCGAGCTCGGGGTCGGGGGTCGGGGTCGGGGGTCGGGGGTCGGCTCTACGGTGGGGGCATGAGCGACCACGCCGAGCCCGACTCCACCCGCCTCCGAGGAGCCCGCTGGGCCGTGACCGGTGCTGCCGGGCGGATCGGGGTGCACCTCCGCTCCGCGCTGCACGAGCTCGGGGTCGAGCTCGTCTCGACCGACGTCGTCGAGGTGCCTCCGGTCGCGGCCCTCGTCTCCGGCAGCAACCCCGACGCCGCAGCCGCAGCCGCTGCCGTCGAGCGGCGCGAGATCGTCGACGTCGCCGACCTGGAGGCCCTGACCGCGCTCCTCGCCGGCTGCGTCGGGGTCGTGCACCTCGGCGGCCTCAGCGACGAGGCCGACTTCCACGACCTGGCGACGGTCAACGTGGTCGGCACGTACCACGTGCTCGAGGCGGCGCGACGGGCAGGCGTCGGCCGCGTGGTCTTCGCGAGCAGCAACCGGCTCACCGGCTCGTACGACACCGACACGACCGTCGACGTCGGCATGACGCCCCGCCCCGACGGGTTCTACGGCGTCTCGAAGGTCGCCGGCGAGGCCCTCTGCCGCCTCTATTCGGACAAGTTCGGCCTGAGTACCATCGCGCTCCGCATCGGCAGCTACGGGGCAGCGCCGGAGGACACCCGCCACCTGCACACCTGGCTCAGCCGTCCGGACGCCGTGCGCGCGTTCGTCGCCGCCATGACGACCGACGTCCACGCGGCCGTGTTCTACGCGGTGTCGGCCAACGCCGAGGGATGGTGGGACCTCGCGGCGGGCGAGGCCGTGGGGTACCACCCGCTGGACGACGCGTCCGTAGCGGCGGAAGGCCCCCTCCCCGAGCCGACTGCCGAGGGCGTCGCGCCGACGGACCCGGGCACCGTCGCCGGCCCGCAGGGCGGCCCGTTCGCCTCGGCGGCCTTCTCGCTCGACCGCATGACCCGCTGACAGCCGGCTCGTCGACACCCTCGGGACCCGCGCACACCCCTCGGCGCGCACGAGGGTCCGCGCGGGTCCGGCGGGTGCCGACGTTCGAGCCCCGCCCCGCCGGGCCGACGGCAGGCTAGGAGGCGACGCCCACGATCCGCACGTCGACCGTGGGGTCGGGCAGCTGCTGCTCCGCGAGGTGCACGAGGAGGCGCGCCGCGACGTCGCGGGCCACGGCCGGCCCCGAGGCGGCCTCGTCCACGGCGAGGTCGAGCACGACCCGGGTCTCGTCGTCGGTCACGACCAGCGTCACGAGGGGCAGCGAGCGCCCCGCGGGCTGCGTCGCGGACGCAGACGCGTCGGCACGTTCGGCACCGTCGGCACCCGCGCCGGCACCCGTGCCCACGCGCGCGGTCACGCTGGCGACCGCCGCCGCGAGCCCGTCGAGCGCCTGGCGGGCGATCTCGACGGCGCCGGGCCGGGCCTGCACCCGCGCGACGCCGTCCGTCTCGGCGGCGAGCGCACCGAGCTCGAGCGCGAGGTCGTCGAGCCGCGCCTGTGCCGGGGAGGCGACGGGCGCCTCCTCGACGGTCGTCGCGTCGTCCTTCGTCGCCTCGTCCATCACAGTCCTGCCTCTCGGGCACCGAGGTGCACGTCGCGCACGGTCACGTCGAGCGCCTCGACGACGATCTCGGTCTGGCGGGTGAGCGCCCGCGCCACGGCCTCGCGGACGAGGTCGGCCACGCTCCGCAGGTCGGCGCCGTAGACGACGCTGATCGCCACGTCGACCCGGATCGGCGCGTCCGCGATGCCCACGTCGCCCGCGAGCCCGCACGAGACCACGACGGCGCCGGGCACCGAGTCGCCGGCCTCGCGGACGAGCGAGCGCACGGCGCCCTCGGTGATGTGCACCGTGCTGCGCGGGTCGGGCGACGCCAGGGGGATGTCGCGGCCGGTGCGCGACTCGAGACGCACGCGGTCCATGACGCCGGCGATCCACGACGGGTCGGGCGCGGGAGCCGTCTCGACGTCGCTCTCGACGAGCTCGGACGACAGCGCCCGCAGCCGCTCGAGCGCGACGAGCTGGGCGAGGCACTCGGGGTCGTCCTCGATGAGCGGGTCGTACGGCTCCCGGCCGGAGTCGAGGTAGTCGGCGAGCCGCTCGGTCGAGACCGAGCCGCCGTCCGGCTCCGAGCTCTCACGAGGGCTCTCGGCGGGCTGCACGGCAGGCGAGACGTGCGTCGGGTCGCTCATCGCCAGGCCTCCATCTCTCGGGTCAGGGACTCTCGGGCACGGGCGAGCTGGCCCCTCACGGCGGTCACGGACGAGCCGGTCCGCTCCGCGATGTCAGCGTACGACTCGCCGCCGACCTCGCGCATGGTCCAGACGCGGCGCTGGGCGGCGGGCAGCCGGCCGAGCGCCTGGCGCAGCGCGACCATCGCGTCGGACGACTGCGCCCGTCGTTCGGGGTCGTCGTGGGCGCCGTCGGTCGAGGGCACCTCCAGCTCGTCGACGTCGGCGGCGGGACGGCGACGACGGATCAGGTCGAACGCCTTGCGCGACACGATCGTCATCATCCAGCCGCGGACGGCGTCGGGGGTCTGCAGGCCCGGCAGCTCACGCCAGATGGTGATCGACGCCTCCTGCACCGCGTCGGAGGCGTCGGCCCGGGACGAGGTGAGCCGCGTCGCGTACGCCGTCATCAGGCCGAGGTGACGCCGTAGCAGCACCTCGAAGGCCCGTTCGTCGCCCTCCGCGGCACGGGACGCGAGCGTGCCGTCGGCGGCGTCCGAGAGGTCGATCGGCATGCTGCCTCCTCTGCGCGGCGGCTCTCGAAGGAGCGTGGGTGGGACGAGTTCGACGGATTCCGTGACGATCGTGTCGCGGGACGCGTCTCATCCATGACTACACCAGCCTCACGCAGAACGGAGCCATCATGGCCGACACCACGCAGACCTCCCCCGCCGCCGTCACGACCCCGGACGGCCTCCCGGCCGACGGCACGACGCCCGGCCGAACGGTCGTCGCGGACGCCGTGATCGCCAAGGTCGCGGGCATCGCCGCCCGTGAGGTGCCCGGCGTGCACGCCCTCGGCGGCGGTGCCGCAAGAGCGTTCGGCGCCCTCCGCGACGTCGTCGGCAGCACGGACCTCGGCCAGGGCGTCCGCGTCGAGGTCGGCGAGACCCAGGTCGCGGCCGACGTCACCATCGTCGTCGAGTACCCCGTCGCCATCAGCCAGGTCGCCGACCAGGTCCGCGAGTCCGTCGCGGCCGCCATCGAGCAGCTCGTCGGCATGGACGTCGCCGAGGTCAACGTGGCCGTCGCCGACGTGCACATCCCCGGCGACGACGACGAGGACGACGACCAGTCGGACGCCCGCGTCCGCTGAGCCGACGCGCCGCCGACGCACCGGCGACGAGACCACGTCGAGGAGGTGCGGTGCAGGTCTGCCTGCACCGCACCTCCTTCACGTGTCGGCCGGGCGCGCGGCCCTCAGCGCACCGCGAGCACGATCTTGCCGAGGTGCTGCCCCGACTCCATCCGCTTGTGGGCGGTCGCGGCGAACTCGAGCGGGTAGACGCTGTCGAGCACCGGGCGCACGGTCCCGGCGGAGACGAGCGGCCAGACGTGCTCGCGCACCTCGGCCATGATCGCGCGGCGCTCCGGGAGCGGACGGGCACGCAGGGTGGTGCCCCAGATGCGTGCGCGCGCGGCCATCAGGCGCCCCACGTCGATCGTCGCGGACGTGCCGCCCTGCGTCGCGATCACCATGACGCGGCCCCCGGGGGCCACCGCCTCGACGTCGCGGGCCAGGTAGTCGCCGCCGACGAGGTCGAGCACGACGTCGACGCCGCGGCCCCCGGTGAGCTCGCGGACGACCTCGACGAAGTCCTCCTGCTTGTAGTCGATGCCGCGGGCCGCGCCGAGCTGCTCGCAGAACGCCGTCTTCTCGGCCGAGCCGGCGGTCGCGTAGACGGTGGAGCCCAGGGCCGCGGCGAGCTGGATCGCGATCGACCCGACGCCGCTCGACCCGCCGTGCACCAGCAGGGTCTCGCCCGGCTGCAGCCCGGCCGACATGAAGACGTTCGACCAGACGGTCGCGAGCGCCTCGGGCAGCCCGGCCGCCTCGACCAGGTCGAGCCCCTTCGCGTAGGGCAGCAGCAGGCCCTCGTCGACGGCCACGCGGTCGGCGTAGCCGCCGCCGGACAGCAGCGCCAGGACGTAGTCGCCCAGGGAGGCGCTCGTCACCTCGCTGCCCACGCTCACGACGGTGCCGCTCACCTCGAGCCCCGGCCACGCGGGCGCCCCGGCCGGCGACGGGTAGTGCCCCTCGCGCTGCGAGACGTCGGCGCGGTTCACACCCGCCGCGGCGACGTCGATCACGACCTCGTGAGGGCCGGCGACGGGCTCGGGGACTTCGCTGACGACGAGGGCGGAGGGCCCTCCGGGGACGGGGACGGTGACGGCGCGCATGCCCCCATCCTCCCCCCACGGGGCGGGACGAGGCTCGCGGGCCCTGTCCCGTGGAACGGCCGGCGCCTCCTACGGCCTGTCGGGCCAGGCGGCGACGAGCACCTTGCCGCTGACCGACGAGTCCCGGGCGACGTCGAAGGCCCGGACCGCGTCGGCGCTGTCGACGACGTGCGTGACCACCGCGCCGAGCGACGGGTCGGCGTCGAGCATCCGCACGGCCTCGTCGATCTCGTCCCGGAAGCGGAAGACGCCGAGCACGGTGAGCTCCTTCGAGATCGCGGGCGCGAGGTTGACCGGACGGGCGACGTCGGGGACCATCCCGACCTGCGCGACGACGCCGAGGCGACGGGCGGCGACGAAGGCGGCGCTGACGGCCGGCGCGGCGCCCGAGCACTCGAGCACGACGTCGAACGAGTCGGCGGGGACGGCGTCCTCCCCGAGGCGGAGGACCTCGTCGGCGCCCACGGCGAGCGCCCGCGCCAGGGGCTCGGGCAGGACGTCGACGACGGTCACGCGCGCCGCGCCGCGGGCACGGGCCGCGGCGGCGGCGAGCAGGCCGATCGGCCCGGCCCCGGAGACGAGCACCCGGGCGCCCCGGACGTCGCCGACCCGGCTCACCGCGTGCAGGGCGACGGCGAGGGGCTCGGCCAGGGCCGCGCGCTCGAGCGGCAGCGTGGCGGGCAGCGCCCGCAGCATGCCCGCGTCGACCACGAGGTACTCGCTGAGGGCGCCCTGCGTGTGCGGGTGCGTCGAGGCGCTGCCCAGGTAGGAGCCGCCGGGCCACAGGTGCGGCGCCTCCTCGGTGCCCTCGGTCGGGGTGCCGAACCGGGCAGGGTGCACGGTGACGGGGGTCCCGGGTGCCCACTCGCCGCTCGGGTCGAGGTCGACGCGTCCCGACAGCTCGTGGCCGGGGGCGAGGGGCTCCTCGACGACGAAGGCACCGTTGGCGCCCTCGAAGTAGTAGTGCAGGTCGGAGCCGCAGATGCCGACGAAGTCGACGCGGATGCGCACCTCGCCCTCTCCGGGCTCGGGCGTCGGGACCTCGCGCTCCGTCAGGACGGTCGCGGAGTCGATCTGGATGGTCTTCACGGTCGTTCTCCTCTGTGGGCGGGCCGGTCCTGCGTGCTCGTCGGACGACGCACGTCAGACGACGCTCGTCATGCCGCCGTCGACGAAGATGTTCTGCCCCGAGACGAAGTCGCTCGCGCTCGACGCGAGGTAGATCAGCGTCCCCGTGAGCTCCTCGACGCGGCCCCAGCGACGCGCCGGCGTGCGCTGCCGCAGCCAGGAGTCGAAGGTCTCGTCCTGCCAGAGAGCCGTGTTCATCTCGGTCGCGAAGTAGCCGGGCGACAGGGTGTTCACCTGGACCCCGTGCCGGGCCACGTCGGCCGCCATGCCGCGGCTGAGCTGGGCGACCCCGCCCTTGCTCGCCGAGTACGGCGCGATGGTCTCGCGCGCCAGCATCGACTGCACGCTCGCGACGTTGACGATCTTGCCCGAGCCGCGCTCGACCATGCCGGGCGCCACGAACCGCGAGACGTAGAACACGCTCGACAGGTTGGTGGCGACGACGGCGTCCCAGTCCTCGACGGGGAACTCGGTGAACGGCGCGCGCTTCTGCACGCCGGCGTTGTTGACCAGGACGTCGGGCACGCCGTGCTCGGCCACGAGCTCCCCGACGGCCGCCTCGACGGACGCGGCGTCGGTGACGTCGAAGACCGTCGTCGCGGGCCGGGTCCCCGTGGCCGCCTCGAGGGCGTCCTGGGTCTCGCGCAGCGCCCCGGCGTCGCGGCCGTGCACGACCACCTGGGCCCCCGCCTCCGCCAGCGCCAGCGCGAAGGAGCGACCGAGTCCGCGGGAGGAGCCGGTCACGAGGGCGAGCCGGCCGGTGAGGTCGAAGAGGGACGAGGTCATGGTTCTCCTTGGTGGTTCCGGGCGGTCGGTCAGACCAGCGAGCCGACGGCGAAGACGAGCAGCGCCGCGGCGAAGCCGAGCACGGACTCGACGCCCTGCTGCACGGTCCACACGCGCAGGGTGGTCTTCACGTCCATGCCCATCAGGCGGCCGACGAGCCAGAAGCCCGAGTCGTTGACGTGGCCGGCGAAGACCGAGCCCGCGGCCGTGGCGAGCACGACGGCGGCCAGCTGGACGGGGTTGAGGTCGGCCAGGGCGACGGCCGGGGCCACGAGGCCCGCGGCGGTCACGAGGGCCACGGTCGCCGAGCCCTGGGCGAGGCGGAGGATCGCGGCGATGATCCACGCGGCCACGATGACGGGCAGCCCGAGGTCGCCCAGCACGTCGGCGAGCGCATCGCCGATGCCCGAGGCGCGGAGGACGCCGCCGAACATGCCGCCGGCGCCGGTGATGAGCACGACCGAGCAGATGGGGCCGAGCGCGCTGTCGAGCACCTTCTCGAGCGCGCTGCCGCCGACGCCACGGGCCCGGCCCAGGACGACGGCCGCGACGAGCACCGAGATGAGCAGCGCGATGCCGCTGGTGCCGATCAGGACGAGCGCCTGCACCCAGGTGGCGTCGGGGTCGACGACCCCCACGGAGCCGAGCGAGCTGAGCCCGGTGTTCAGCAGGATCAGGACGAGCGGGACCGCGAGGACGGCCATGACCGTGCCGGCCTTGGGCGGGTTCGCGGCGTGGACGTCGTCCTTCTCGCTGCCGAAGAGGGACAGCACGGGCAGCGGGATGCGCTTGTTGACGTACTTGGCCCACAGGTAGCCGGAGACGTACCAGACGGGGAACACGATGACGAGGCCGGCCACGAGCACGATGCCGAGGTCGGCGCCGAGCAGCTCTGTCGCCGAGACCGGGCCGGGGTGCGGCGGCAGGAACACGTGCATGACCGAGAAGGCCGCGGCGGAGCTGATGCCGAAGAGCAGCAGCGACTTGCCGCCCATGCGGCGGGCCACGGCGAAGACGATCGGCAGCATGACGATCAGGCCGGCGTCGAAGAAGATCGGGAAGCCCATGATCAGCGACGCGAGGCCGAGGGCGAAGGGCGCGCGCTTCTCCCCGAAGACGTCGACCATGCGGTCGGCGAGCACCCGGGCGCCGCCCGACGACTCGACGAGCCGCCCGAGCATGGCCCCGAGCCCGACGAGCAGCGCGACGGAGCCGAGGGTGCTGCCGAAGCTCGTGACGAGCAGGTCGGCGATGGCGCCCGTGGGGATGCCCGTCGCGAGGGCCGTGAGCGCCGCGACGATGACGAGGGTGAGGAACGCGTGCAGCTTGAACTTGATGACGAGCACCAGGATCAAGGCGATCGCCCCCGCGGCGATCGCGAGGAGCGGAGCCGCCCCCAGGGTCTGTGTCCAGTCGTCCATGTCGATCTTCTCCGTTGAATACCGTGGGCTGCGCCCGTCGAGTCCGCGGTCGAGGCGCACAAGAGGTGCGCGACCGCGGTGAAGGCCAGGGTGCCATCAAAGGTAGTACTTTTCAAGTCGTGCCGAGCTCTCGGCCTACGACAGGATGACCCTCATGACATCTCGCCCCGGGGCCGAGGGGACGCACGCCCGGCTCGTGCACGCCCTCGGCGGCCGCATCGCCTCGGGCGACCTGCCCGCGGGCACCGTGCTCACCCTCGCCGCGCTCGAGCTCGAGTTCGGGGCCTCCCGGACCGCCGTGCGCGAGGCGGTGCGCGTCCTCGAGTCGCTCGACCTGATCCGGTCGCGCCGACGGGTGGGGATGACCGTGCAGCCGCGCGCGTCGTGGCGGGTGCTCGACGCGCAGCTCATCCGCTGGACCCTGGCCGGCCCGCTGCGGCACCGACACCTCGTCGAGTTGATGGAGCTGCGCGCCGCGCTCGAGCCGGCCGCCGCCCGGCTCGCGGCCCGGAACGCCACCGACGACCAGCGGGCGGGCCTCGTGCGCCTCGCCTCCGAGCTCGACGACCTCGGCCGGGCCGGGCGGGGCGACTCGTCCGAGTACCTCGCGGTCGACGTCGCGTTCCACTCGCTGCTGCTCACCGCCAGCGGCAACCTCCTGTACGCCGAGCTCGCCGCCCCGGTCCGCGAGATCCTGGAGGGGCGCGCCGACCTCGGCCTCACGCCGGCCGTCCCCTGGCCGGGCACCCTCGACGCCCACGTCGCGGCCGCGCGCGCGGTCGCCGACGGTGACGGCGACGCGGCCGAGCACCAGGTGCGCACCCACATCGCCATCGTCAGCCACGAGGTGCAGGAGGCGCCGGGCAGCGAGGCGGACGGGGCGGCTGACTAGGCTGACCGCGTGCTGCTCTCCGACCACGACATCAAGCTCGAGCTCGACGCCGGGCGCATCGGCCTCGACCCCTACGACTCCTCGCTGATCCAGCCGTCGAGCATCGACGTGCGGCTCGACCGCCTGTTCCGGCTGTTCGACAACCACAAGTACCCGTTCATCGACCCTGCCGCCGAGCAGCCCGAGCTGACGCGCCTGGTCGAGACGCCCGCCGACGAGCCGTTCATCCTGCACCCGGGCGAGTTCGTCCTCGGCAGCACGTACGAGCGCGTCACGCTGCCCGACGACGTCGCCGCCCGCCTCGAGGGCAAGAGCTCACTCGGCCGCCTCGGCCTGCTGACGCACTCCACGGCCGGCTTCATCGACCCCGGCTTCACCGGACACGTCACCCTCGAGCTCTCGAACGTCGCGACGCTGCCGATCAAGCTCTGGCCGGGCATGAAGATCGGGCAGCTCTGCTTCTTCCGCCTCAGCTCGCCGGCCGACCACCCCTACGGCTCGGGCGAGTACGGCTCGCGGTACCAGGGCCAGCGCGGACCGACCGCGAGCCGCTCGGCCACGAACTTCGTCCACACGGACGTGTCCGCGCGCGACTGACCCCCGGGGGCTCAGCCCTGCAGGAGGCGCGGCTCGGCTGAGCAGGACGCTCGGCCGAGCAGCGCCGATCAGGCCCCGGGAGGGGTGAAGGGCACGGGCCCGATCTGGGCCCGGAACGCGAGCACGTGGTCCATCACGACCAGGGCGAGCATCGCCTCCACGATGGGCGTCGCGCGGATGCCCACGCACGGGTCGTGCCGCCCGAACGTCTCGACGCTCGTCTCGTTGCCCTCGCGGTCGATCGAGCGCTGGGGCGTCCGGATCGAGCTCGTCGGCTTGATCGCGACCGAGACCCTCAGGTCCTGCCCGGTCGAGATCCCGCCGAGCACGCCGCCCGCGTCGTTGGTCTCGAAGCCGTCGGCGGTCAGGGCGTCGCCGTGCTCGCTGCCGCGCTGCGAGACGCTGTCGAAGCCCGCCCCGATCTCGACGCCCTTGACGGCGTTGATGCCCATCATCGCGGCCGCGATGTCCGCGTCGAGCTTGGAGAACAGGGGCTCGCCGAGGCCCGCGGGCACGTTGCGGGCGACCACGTCGATGCGGGCGCCGCACGAGTCGCCGGCACGGCGCAGCTCGTCCATGCGCTCCTCGAGCCGCGGCACGATCGCGGCGTCGGGGGCGAAGAACGGGTTCTGCGAGATCTGCGACTCGTCGGTGAACGGGACGGCGATGTCGTCGAGCTGGCTCATCCAGCCGGTGAACGAGATGCCGCCCTGCTCCTGCAGCCACTTTCGCGCGACGGCGCCCGCGGCGACCATCGGCGCGGTGAGCCGGGCGGAGGAGCGGCCGCCGCCACGAGGATCGCGCACGCCGTACTTGCGCCAGTACGTGTAGTCGGCGTGGCCGGGGCGGAACGTGTCGAGGATGTTGCCGTAGTCCTTGCTGCGCTGGTCGACGTTCCGGATCATGAGGGCGATCGGCGTGCCCGTGGTCTGCCCCTCGTAGACGCCGGACAGGATCTCGACGGCGTCGGGCTCCCTGCGCTGCGTGACGTGGCGCGAGGTGCCCGGGCGGCGGCGGTCGAGCTCCCCCTGGATGTCGGCCTCGCTCAGGGACAGGCCCGGAGGGCACCCGTCGATGACGCAGCCGATGGCGACGCCGTGCGACTCGCCGAAGTTCGTGACGCGGAAGAGTTCACCGAAGGTGCTGCCAGACATGGGACGACCTTACGGCCCGCGGGCAGGGAGGGCGGAACGAGAAGGGGGTGCGGGCGGGGACCCGACGCCCTCACCCGCACCCCTCGCAGCCGCGAACGGGACCCGACGTCCCTCAGCGTGCCGCGTGACGACTCGCGATCCTGAACCCAAATCGCGAGGCACTCTCATTCTGCGTCGTGTCGGGCCCTCTTGACCACCAGGTGGTCACGAAACGAAGGAGGAGGACAGGGAGCGAAGGAGGCGCCGGATCGGGATCGCGACGGCCGCCTCCTGCAGAGGGGGCCGGGAACCGGGCCTCAGGACTCGGCGGCTCAGGACTCGAGGGTCTCGCGGGGCGTCCGGCCGAACTGCGTCGAGTAGAGCGCGGCGAACCGTCCGGGGTTGGCGAAGCCCCAGCTCAGCGCGATGCCGGCCACGGTGTGCCCGAGCGTGGGGTCGCCGAGCACGAGGTCGGCATGCGCACCGCGCAGGCGAGCCGCGCGCAGGGCCGCCATCGGGGTCGTGTCGAGGTGGCGACGGAACGCCAGCTGCAGCCCTCTCGGGGTCAGGCGGGCCGCCTCCGCGATCTCGACGATCCCGATGTCGTCGTGCGCGTGCTCCTCGACGAAGGCGAGCGCTCGACGGACGGTGGACGGCAGGGCACGCGCGTCGGAGGACCGGCCCGTCCCCACCACGTTCGTGTCGTAGGCCTCGACGAACGCCGTCACGAGCGAGCGGAACGCGGCCGACCGCACCAGCGGGCTCGCCATCGCGGCGTCGTTCGAGAGCACCCCGTCGAGCACGTGCCGGGTCGTGCTGCCCCAGTGCTCGCCCAGGGCCTCGGAGACGGGCTCCATCGCGAGGGTCTGCAGCCCCTCCGGCGGCGTCGTGAGCGACAGGCCGGCGAGCTCGCGCTCCACCGCGGCCCGGTCGAGCATCACCTGGCCGAGGTGCATGTCGTCCCAGCGGTGCTCCTTGACGCGGTCGCTGGGGAACACGAAGCGGTCGCCCGTCTGTGCCCGCAGGTCGGCCCTGCCGTCCGCGAGGCCGTAGCGGCCGCCCAGGACGCGGCTGATGCAGAAGAACTCGGGCAGCGGCTCGCTGACGGCGTGCAGCTGTCCCCTGTAGTGGATCTGGCCCATCGCGAACCGGTCGTCGCCGGTGACGACCCGGCCGAAGCTGAAGTCGTGGCCGGCCTCGGGAGTGAGGTCGCGGAGACGGTAGATGCGGCTGATGATGGAGTGCGCGACCGCGGGGTCCGAGGTCTCGACGCCGCGCACCCGAGGGTCGTCGAAGTCCGGGCGACGGGAGCCCGCGCGGGTCCAGGCCGTGGGCGTCGCAGGACTGGCCATGCGCCCCTCCAGGCGGTGCGGCGGAGCACGAGGTGCTCTCGTGGGCGGCGAGGCCGGTGGTCGACGCACCTCGCACGCATCGGCCTGATCCACCGATGCCGCGATGCTACCTCGCAGGCTCGTCTCGGGCGACTCTCACCCGACCGCCTGGTATCGAGCGTCTCCCGGGTGCCGGGCCGACGCCTCCTCGGGCACGGCCCCGAGCTCGCGGCGTAGCGTCGGGGCATGGACTACAGGACCCTCGGGAACAGCGGTGCCTCCGTGTCGGAGCTGACACTGGGCACCATGACGTTCGGCGCAGAAGCCGACGAGACCACCTCTCACCAGATCCTCGACGCGTTCGTCGCGGCCGGCGGCACGCTCGTCGACACCGCCGACGTGTACTCGGCGGGGACCTCGGAGGAGATCATCGGGCGCTGGCTCGCCGCGCACCCCACGGAGGCGGCCCAGGTCGTGCTCGCGACGAAGGGACGGTTCCCGATGGGGGACGGACCCAACGACGTCGGCCTCTCGCGCCGGCACCTCGCGACGGCGCTCGACGCGTCGCTCAGCCGGCTCGGCGTGGAGCACGTCGACCTCTACCAGATGCACGCCTGGGACTCCTTCACCCCGATCGACGAGACGCTGCGGTTCCTCGACGACGCGATCACCGCGGGCAAGATCGGCTACTACGGCTTCTCGAACTACTTGGGCTGGCAGCTCACGAAGGCCGTCGCCCGGGCGCAGGCGCTCGGCTTCGCGCCCCCCGTCACGCTCCAGCCGCAGTACAACCTGCTCGTCCGCGACATCGAGCACGAGATCGTCCCCGCGTCGCTCGACGCCGGCATCGGCCTGCTGCCGTGGTCGCCCCTCGCCGGCGGCTGGCTGAGCGGCAAGTACCGTCGCGATGAGGCGCCCACCGGCGCGACCCGCCTGGGCGAGGACCCGAAGCGCGGCATGGAGGCGTGGGAGGCGCGCAACGGCGACGAGCGGACCTGGTCGGCCATCGAGGCCGTCGCCTCCGTCGCGGACGCGCACGGCGCCTCCTCGTCGCAGGTGTCGCTCGCGTGGCTGCTGCGGCAGCCGGCCGTGACCTCGGTCATCCTGGGCGCGCGCACGGTCGCGCAGCTCGACGACAACCTCGGCGCCTCCGACCTCGCGAAGCTGCTCACCGACGACGAGCTGGCCCGCCTCGACGCGTCGAGCAGCCCGCGCGTCGACGACTACCCGTACGGGACCGCCGGCGTCGCGCAGCGCGACCGCAAGCTGACCGGCGGCCGCTGAGCCGCTGAGCCGCGTGACCCGCGCTGGCGCCTGAGCGACGCGAGAACGACGAACCGACGGGGGAGACCACGTCGGTTCGTCGCTTCCCCGGAGGGACAGGCCCCCTAGGAGGCGCGCGTCGCCTCCCCGGGGGCGCGAGCGGAGCCGCTCCGCTCGGCGTGCACCCGGAGCACGAGCACGACGACCAGCACGACGGCGGCGGCGACCAGCGCGGTGACTCCCGCAGCGATGTCGAGCGGCTGCCCCGAGAACCGCCCGACGGCGACCCACGCCAGGCCCCAGACCAGCGAGAGCATCGGGGCGATGCGACCCCGTCCGACGACGGCGACCGCGACGCCCGAGAGCCCGGCGACCGCGAGGACGAGCGTCGACCAGAGCCCGCTCGGCAGCCCGAACCCGCCGAAGCCGGACTCGACGAGGGCCGCGGCGATGTTGGCGGCCGTCGCGACCGACACCCAGCCGAGGTAGAGGCCCATCGTCCCGTCGGTGACGACCGCGTCGACCCGGCTGCGGGTGGGCGTGTGCACGACGAGCAGGAAGATCCGGACCAGCACGGCGAGCAGCGCGACGATCACGACGACGCTGAGCCAGACCTGGCCGAGCTGCACGGCGGCGAACAGCCAGCCCGCGTTGAGCAGCATGGAGGCGGCGACCCAGTAGCCGAGGCGGCGGTGACGGTCGACGGCCCGCTGGCCGGGCAGCGCCTGGTAGACGGCGTAGGCGACGAGGCCGGCGTAGATCACCGACCAGATCGAGAAGGCCGTCGTCGCCGGGGCGATCGGCGTCGCGTCGGCGCTGAGCGCGCCGCCCGAGGCTCCCGACACGGAGGTGCCGCCGAAGGCCCCCGAGCCGATCGCGGCCAGGACGATCGCGAGCACGGCGCCCACCACGACGACGACCTGACGGACGACGTCGACGGACGCGGGAGGTGCGGTGGCGGAGGCGGGACGGGTCGCTGCTGTGCTCATGCCGCCGACGCTATCCCCGCCCGATCTCTTAGCAACTGAATCATCAGCGATCTCCCAGCCCGCCCCTCCTGCGCCCGCCCCTCGCGGAATCCTCGTCGCCGCAAATGCCGACCGTGAACGCGCGAACGGCCTCACAACCCCCGGATTCTCCACTTTTGGAGCGACCTCGGTCGGCATCTGCGGGTCACACGGAGCGAGGAGGCGCGGAGATGCGCTCAGGGGGGACGAGGAGGCGCGGCGCTCAGGCGGCGGGGCGCCAGCGGCGGAGGAGCTGCGCGTTCAAGGCGACGATCACCGTCGACAGGCTCATGAGCACGGCTCCGGCGGCCGGCGACAGCACGAAGCCGACCGGCGCGAGCACGCCCGCGGCCAGCGGCACCGAGAGCACGTTGTAGCCCGCGCCCCAGACCAGGTTCTGGATCATCTTGCGGTAGCCGACCCGGGACAACGAGATGACCGAGAGCACGGCACGCGGATCGCTCGAGGCCAGCACGACGCCGGCGGACTCGACCGCGACGTCGGTGCCCGCGCCGATCGCGATCCCCACGTCGGCCCGGGCCAGCGCGGGGGCGTCGTTGACGCCGTCGCCCACCATCGCCACGCGCTGGCCGCGCTGCTGCAGCTCGGCGACGCGGGCGTCCTTCTCGTCCGGGCGCACCTCGGCGAAGACCTCGTCGATGCCGAGCTCGCGCGCGACCGAGTCTGCGACCTGCCGCGCGTCGCCCGTCACCATCGCGACGCGCACCCCGGCGCCGTGCAGCCGGCGCACCGCCTCGGCCGACTCGGGCCGGACCTCGTCGCGCAGCGCGAAGGCCGCCACGACGCTGCCCGAGCGCACGAGCCACAGCACGGCCGCGCCGTCACCGCGCCACGGCTCCGTCGCGGCCGCGAGGTCGGCGGGCGCCTCGAGCGCCAGGTCGCGGAGCAGCCCGGGACCTCCGACCGCGACGTCGACCCCGTCGACCCGGGCCGAGACGCCGCTGCCGGTGAGCGAGCGGAACGACTCGACCCGCGCCTCCTGCGGGGCAGCCGACGTCGCTGCGTCCGCGGCACGCACCAGCGCCCGGGCGACCGGGTGCTCGCTGTCGCGCTCGGCGGCCGCGGCGAGGCGCAGGGCCTCGTCGGCCGTCAGCCCCCCGGACGAGGAGGCGGTGGCCACGTCCGTCACGCCGGGCTCGCCCTTCGTGAGGGTGCCGGTCTTGTCGAACAGCACGGTGTCGACCGTGCGCATGCGCTCGAGGGCGAGGCGGTCCTTGACGAGGACGCCCGCCCGGGCGGCGCGCTCGGTCGAGATCGCGATCACGAGCGGGATGGCGAGCCCGAGGGCGTGCGGGCAGGCGATGACGAGCACGGTCACGGTGCGCGTGATCGCCTGGTCGAGGTCGCCGAGGAGGAGCCACACGACGAAGGTGACCACCCCGGCACCCGAGGCGAACCAGAAGAGCAGGGCGGCGGCGCGGTCGGCGAGCGCCTGGGCACGCGACGACGAGGCCTGGGCCTCGGCGACGAGCCGCCGGATGCCCGCGAGGGCCGTGTCGTCGCCGACCGCGGTGACCCGGACCCTCAGGGCGCCGTCGGTCGCGACGGTGCCGGCGACGACGCGGTCGCCCTCGCCGCGCGCGACGGTCCGGGACTCGCCCGTGACCATCGACTCGTCCATCTCGACGGAGCCGTCGACGACGACCCCGTCGGCGGGCACGCGAGCACCCGAGCGCACGAGCACGACGTCGCCCGCGACGAGGTCGGCGAGCGCCACCTCGGTCGTCGCGCCGGCGCCGGTGCCGGTGCCGGTGCCTGCGCCGGCGTCGACGCGGTCGGCCGTGTCGGGCAGCAGCGCGGCGAGCGCGTCGAGGGCGCCGGAGGCGGCGCCCAGGGCCCGCATCTCGATCCAGTGCCCGAGCAGCATGATGACGACGAGGAGCGCGAGCTCCCACCAGAAGTCGAGGTCGAGGCCGCCGATGCCGAGCGTCGTCGCCCAGCTCGCGACGAACGCGACGGTGATGGCCATCGCGATGAGGAGCATCATGCCCGGCTGCTTCGCCCGGGCCTCCGCGACGCCTCCGCTGAGGAACGGCCAGCCGCCCCACGCGAAGAGGAACGTGCCGAGCACCGGCGAGATCCACTCGGAGCCGGGGAACGACGGGACGTCGTAGCCGAGCAGCCCGGCGAACATCGAGCTGAAGGCGACCACCGGCACGGCGACGACGAGGCTGACCCAGAACTTGTCGCGGAACTGCGCGGCGTGGTCGCCGTGGCCTCCGTGACCGTGGTGGCCCGCGTGCGCGTCGTGCCCTGCGTGCGCGTCGTGGCCGGCATGCGCGTCGTGGCCCACGTGCGCGTCGTGCCCCGCGCCGACGCCCGCGGCGTCCTGGCAGTGGTCGGCCGTCGCGAGTCCCGAGTGGTCGGTGCCGACCTGCTCGTCGTCGACGGGGGCGTGGTGGTCGTGCGGGGTGCTCATCCCCATACCCTAGGGGGGTATCGAACGGGACGTCCAGGTCTCGAGGCGACCGCCTCCTCGACTGTCAGCCCCTTCGCTGTCAGCCCCCTGACGGATCAGCCGCCGACGGGCGGGCCGACGATCAGCAGCAGCACGAAGACGACCACGACGGCCGCGAGCAGCAGCACGACCGCGAGGGCGAGGTGCCCGAGCACCCAGCGGAGGAGGCGGTCGAGCGGCCGGCGGTCGCGCGGGTCGCCGGTCGCCTCGCGCCGCCAGTCGCCGTCGAGCCCGCCGCGGCGGTCGATCCAGCGCTCGACGGGCAGCGAGGCGAACGGCACGACGGCGCTCGCGAGGGCGAGCACGGTCACCCCCGGCGACCAGCGCTGGTTCACGGCGACGACGACTCCCGCGACGAGGTAGGCGAGGAACACGAACCCGTGGATCGGCCCTGCGACGCTGACGGGCCAGTCGCCCACCTTCGCGACGTACTTCAGCAGCATCCCGCCGATCAGCAGGGCCCAGGTCACGACCTCGGCGACGGCGAACGAGCGGAAGAGGGCGCGGGGCGACATGGCGGCTCCTGGTGAGGGGGTCGGTGGGCCTCCATGGTCGCAGCACCGCCCTGGACGCCGCCTCCCCCGGTGCAGCGCCTGCACCGCCGCCCGTCCTCGCGACCACGAGAGGCCCCGGATCGACCTCGGAGCACCTCCGGACGTCGATCCGAGGCCTCTCGACCCGACCCGAGGGGCGGGGGAGGCGCGGCGTACGGTGGACCGATCGACGACGACCACGAAGGGCACTCCATGAGCGACCGCGACGCCGAGCAGCACCGCACGCACGACCGACACGAGCGCCCCGAGCGCCCCGGTGCGACGCGCCCCGCCTCCGACGGTCGGTCGCGAGGCAGGCTGCGCCCGCAGTGGCCGACCTTCCGCGGGTCGCCGTTCCTCTGGGGCGTGCTCGCGTTCCCGCTGTTCCTGCACCTGGTCACGGCCGCCGTCTCGCTCGGCCGCGGCGAGGCTCCCACGCCGTTCGGCATCGTGTTCCTGGTGCTGGTCGCGGTCGTGTTCGTCGTCTGCCTGATCGGCGTCGTGCAGACGCTCCGGCACCCGCGCCCCTCACGGCCGTCGTGGCTCGACGAGGGCGACCCGCGCGCCTGACCCGGTCCCCGGTCAGGCCGCGTCGCGGGCAGGCTCGGCGGGCTCGCGCAGCGCCGGGCAGTGCTCGGGGGTCGGGTGCCGCGCGATCTCGACCATGCGGTCGAGGGCGTCGCGCGCAGCGGCGAGGTCGGCCATCGCCGTGGTGATGCGCCGACGCTCCGCCTCGAGCACGGCGAAGACCTCGGGCGAGCTCGTGCCGGAGTCGACGCAGGGCAGCAGCTGCAGGATCGTGCGGCTCGGGAGCCCCGCCGTGAAGAACTGCTGGATCAGCTGCACCCGCTCGACCGCCGCCTCCGCGTAGCTGCGCTGGCCGCTGCTCGTGCGGTCGGACTCGAGCAGGCCCTGCTCTTCGTAGTACCGCAGCGCGCGCGTGCTGACGCCCGCTCGCTCTGCCACCTCGCCGATGCGCATCCGTGCCCCTGTGCTTCTTGGAAGGCGTCTCGGCCTGGTCCGCGTGTCGGACTTGCCCTTGACGTCAACGTGAAGTCCTAGCGTAGCCGACGCCGGGCCAGCCGAGACTGTCCGGCCGACCGTCCACGACCAGGAAGACACCACGCATGAACATCGACATCACCGGCCAGACCGTCCTCGTGACGGGGGCCAACCGCGGCATCGGCCGCCAGTTCGTCCTCGAGGCGCTCGAGCGCGGAGCCGCCAAGGTCTGGGCCACGGCTCGCCGGACCGAGACCCTCGACTTCGCCGACCCTCGGGTCGTGCCGCTGCAGCTCGACCTCACCGACCACGCCTCCGTGGTGGCCGCCGCCGCCGCGGCCCACGACGTGACCGTGCTCGTCGACAACGCCGGCATCGCGACCGGCGCGTCGCTGATCACCGGCGACCTCGTCGACGCCCGCCGCGAGATGGACACGCACTACTGGGGCACCCTCGACGTGATCCGCGAGTTCGCCCCCGTGCTCGCGGCCAACGGGGGCGGTGCGATCGTCAACGTCCTCTCCGCCCTCTCGTGGTTCGCCGCTACCGGCAGCGGGGCCTACGCCGCCGCCAAGGCCGCCGAGTGGAACATGACCAACGCCGTCCGGCTCGAGCTCGCCGCCCAGGGGACGCTCGTGCAGGGCGTGATGCTCGGGGCCGCGGACACCGACATCACGGCGAACTACGACGGGCCCAAGATCGACCCGCGCGACGTGCCCCGCAGCTCGTTCGACGGCCTCGCCGCCGGTGCGATCGAGGTCGTCGTCGACGACTGGAGCGCGATGGTGAAGGCGTCGCTCGCCGGCGACCCGGCCGAGTTCTACGCCAAGATGCGCGAGCTGCTCGGCTGAGCTGCCCTCTCGGCCGGCCCCGCGCCGAGTGGTCACGACGTGTCCTCGATCGAGCCGGGACCGACCACTTCGGACCACTCGAGGCAGGCGCGGGCGGTGCGGGCGGGTCAGACGCCGCCGAAGCGCTCCGTGCGGACGCGGGTCGGGTCGTGCCCAGCGTCGACCAGCCAGCCGGCGACGGTCTCGACGAACGAGTTCGTGCCGCAGACGTAGACGAGCGGGTGCGCGGACGCGGGCAGCACGAGGTCGAGCAGCTCGTCCCGGGTGAGCCTGCCGGAGGCGCGGGTCGCCCCGGCGGGAGCCTCGCGCGTGAAGACCCAGTCGACCCGCACCTCGCCCGCCGACTCCTCGGCGAGCGCCGCCAGCTCGTCGCCGAACCAGCGGTCGGTCGGCGTCCGGACCGAGCAGAGCAGCCGCATCGGCGGCGGCCCGCCGAGCGAGCCGGCGGCGCCGGCCGCAGCAGCGTCAGCAGCACCAGCACCAGCCCCCGCGGCCCGAGCACGCACCATCGCGACGAGCGGGGCGACGCCCGACCCTCCCCCGACCAGCTGCACCGGAGACCGGCCCGGTGCCGGTGCCCCGTCCGGCTCGGGCAGCACGGCGTGCACCGCCGAGTCGGGGTCGAACTCGGTCGGCGGCCAGACGAACCAGCCGCCGATCGGGCCGCGCACCTCGACCGGGTCGCCGACCTCGGCCGCCGAGACGAGGTACGGCGAGACCTCGCCGTCGGGGAGCTCCTCGACCGTGAGCTCGATCTGCGGTGCCCGGCCCGCGCCTCCTGCGCTCGCCCGCACGTCCGACAGCGAGACGTCGGACGACGAGACGTCCGACAGCGTGACGTCCGACAACGAGTACGAGCGGACGGCCTGGTAGCCGTCGTCCGCGGTGAGGCGGACGTCGACGTGCTGACCGGCCCGGGCCGGTCGCAGCCCCGGCACCTCGAGCACGATCGAGCGCCCGGTCGGGGTCTGCCCAGCCGCGGCGACGATCGTCGCCGGCATCCACCTGAAGGGGTCAGCGGGCAGCGACGCCGACGAGGAGGCAGGCGCGCCGTCGTCCGACGAGCTCACGCGTAGCGCTGTTCGCGCCAGGGGTCGCCGAGCGCGTGGTAGCCCATGCTCTCCCAGAAGCCACGGCGGTCGGAGGCCATCGTCTGGATGCCCTGCACCCACTTCGCGCTCTTCCAGAAGTAGAGGCCGGGCACGAAGAGCCGGGCCGGGCCGCCGTGCTCGGACCCCAGGGGCTCGCCCTCGTAGGTGTCGACGACCCAGGCCTTGCCGCCCAGCAGCTCGCTCAGGGGCAGGTTCGTCGTGTAGCCGCCGTAGCTCGTCGTCATCGCGAACTCGTGCGTGGTCTCGAGGCCGTCGAAGAGGGTGTCGAGCGAGACCCCCGACCAGTGCGTGCCGAGCTTCGACCAGCTCGTGACGCAGTGGATGTCGGTCTCGATCTGCTCGTGCGGCAGCGCCTGGAAGTCGGCCCAGCTGAGCGAGCGGCTGCCCTGCTCGGTGCCGAGCTGCAGCTCCCACCGCTTGATGTTCGGGGTCGGGCCGGCCGACAGCACCGGGAACCCCTTCTCGAGGTGCTGCCCCGGCGGGAGGCGCGGGTCGGCCTCGCGACGTCGGCCGAAGCCCGTGAAACCTGCCATGGTGCGCCTCCTCGTGGTCGACGCCAGGCTAGCCGCCCCGACCGACACCTGGTCGAGACGAACGGTCGGCGACTCAGGCCCTACGGCAGCTCCGCGGGTCCTACGGCAGCTCGAGGGAGACGGGCTCGGCGCCCTCCTCCGCGGGGACGACGTCGACCGTGACGGGGCGACCGTCCACGCCGGCGGGGAGCGCGTGCTCGGACACGGCCGGCACGAAGTCCATCGTGCACATGCCCGGGTCGGCAGGCGCGAGCCGCACGGTCACGGCGTCGGCACCGGCCGCCTCGACCGACTCGACGACCGGCGGGCAGGTCGAGCTGCCGAAGAGGGTCAGGGAGAACGACGTCCCCTCGTCGAGCCAGACCACCGAGGGGCTGCCCTCGGCGGCGCCGTCGTCCGTGCCGTCGCCGTCGTCCACCGGGACGGACGGGCTCGACGACCCGGTCGGCGCCGCCCCCGCGTCGTGTGCCTCGCCCGGCCCGGCCTGGGCGCACGCGCCCAGGAGGAACGTCGCCGCGACCGCCACGAGGGCGAGGCGAGCGGCGCGGACGGCGGCAGCTCGTCGGTGGGGTGTCGTCTGGGCCATGCACCCATGGTGCCAGGGCCGTCCACGGCCGCGCGCCTCCTCCGTGCCCGACCGCGGTCGGGACGAGTCCAGGAGCAGGCGAGCCTCAGGAGGCGGTGGCCCGGTCGGCCTCGGAGCCCTCGTCGACCATCTGCTGCCACCAGTCGGGGTGCAGGTCCACCAGGCGGACCCAGGCGTACCCGGCGACGACGCGGTCGACGTGCCCCGTCAGCTCGGCAAGAGCAAGCTCGCGCGCGTCGCCGACGTCGGCACCGCCGTCGAGGTCGCCGTCGAGGTCGCCGTCGCCCTCGACGTCGAGCGTGCCCAGCGCGTCGACCACGGCGACGGGCACGCGCCAGGCGTCCAGCCCCTCGAGGTGCCGCGGGACGTCGTCGACGACGCCGAGCAGCACGGGCACCGCCGAGGCCGCCCCCGTGGCGCCCAGGGCGGCGACGACGTCGAGGTGCTCCTCGTGCCAGTCGCCGTCCCAGAGCTCGGCGAGCAGCGGCACGTGGTCGCCGTCGAGCCCGAAGACGAAGCAGACCCGCAGCGCGGCCCACAGGTCGTCGTCGACCCGCGACCGCACGACCTCGCCCAGCAGCTCGAGCCCGAGGTCGCGCCCGTCCGGGGCGCCGAACCAGAAGAGGAAGTCGTCGGCGGCGATCGGCTCGGGCAGGCTGCGGATCAGGTGCCGCTCCTGGTCCGTCAGGCGTCCCTCCTCGCGCGGCCTCTGCACGGGCGCGTGGTCGAGCACGGCCAGCAGGGCTCGCATGCCCCGGCGACGCCGACCCGTCAGGCGGACGACGACGGCGGCGATCGACCAGAACAGCACGAGCGGGACGAGGTCCCCGAGCGCACGTGACAGGGAGGCGCTCGTGACGACGATGCCCACGGCCAGCACCGCGGGCAGCACGCCGGACATCGCGAGGGTGAACCACCGCGCGAAGCGCTGCGTGCCGAGCTCACGCCGCAGTGCCCGACGCCACGGGTCGAGGGGCACGTTGATCGGCAGCTGCCGACGACGGGCGGCCTCGAAGACCTCGACTCGGGTGATCGGCATGTGCACGGTCCAGATCGTTGCAGACTCTGCACGCTCAGCCGGACACCAGCCCGCGAGGCTGCGTCCCTGCTGGGAGTTGCTCGACACAGCACCCCACGGGAGTCGTACGGTGGACGGAGGTCAACTGCGAAAGGACTCCCACATGGCTGAGTACACCCTCCCCGATCTCCCCTACGACTACAGCGCCCTCGCGCCGCACATCAGCGCGACGATCATGGAGCTGCACCACTCCAAGCACCACAACACCTACGTCACCGGCGCGAACACGGCCAACGCCGCCCTCGCCGAGGCCCGCGAGACCGGCAACCTGGCGAACGTGAACAAGCTCGAGAAGGACCTCGCGTTCAACCTCGGCGGCCACGTCAACCACTCGATCTTCTGGACGAACCTGACCCCCGAGACCGGCGAGCCCACCGGCGACCTGCTCGAGGCCATCGGCCGCGACTTCGGCGACCTAGAGAAGTTCAAGGCGCACTTCACTGCCACCGCGCTCGGCGTGCAGGGCTCCGGCTGGTCGGTGCTCGCGTACGACGTGATCGGTCAGCGCCTCAGCGTCTTCCAGCTCTTCGACCAGCAGGGCAACGTGCCGTTCGGCCTCGTCCCGCTGCTGATGCTCGACGTCTGGGAGCACGCCTACTACCTCGACTACCAGAACGTGCGCGCCGACTACGTCAAGGCCTTCTGGAACATCGTGAACTGGGACAACGTCGGCCAGCGCTACGCCGCCGCGACCAGCAAGACGCAGGGCCTGCTGACCTTCTAGCAGCAGCCCGTCCTCGGAGGAGGCGCGGTGCGGGATCTCCTGCACCGCGCCTCCTTCGTGTTCCTCCTCCTCGATCCTCGGAATTCAGGAAGTCGCCGCCTCGGGTTCCTGATCCGTGCACGACTCAGGACGATGCATCCCCTCCTCGCGAGGATCAGGACCGATCTTCCTGAATGAGGAGAGGCGACGACGCGTCCGACCTCGGGATGAAAACCCGGGGCAGGAGGCGCGCCGCACGCGGCCCTGCACCTAACCTGGCGCACATGGCTGACGCGAGGCGGTGGGGGCGGCACGTCGTCGCGCCGGCCGCCGCCCTCGTCTACTTCGTCTTCTGGGTCGCCAGCTCGTGGGGCCGCGGCGGCGTCGCCGACAACACGGTGGTGTTCGGCCTCTTCGCGATCGCGATCGCCCTCGCCTGGTGGATCCCGACCACGTCGCTCGCGCTCGTCGTGGTCGTCCCGGTGCTGCAGCTGCTCGGGCTCGCCGAGGCCCCGTCGCAGGACACCTGGACGGCCTACGTCGCCATCGCCCTGGTGATGGCCTTCGTGGCGGTGAAGCCGTCGCCCTGGCTCCGGCTCGCCGCGCTGCTCGTCGCCGGCGTCGCCGCCGGCCTCGCCGCGTGGCTGCTGGCCGTGCCGACCCTGACGCGGCCGCAGAGCTGGAGCACCTGGGTCGGCGCCGGCACGACGGGGCTCCGCATCGAGTTCTCGCTGCTCACCGCCGCCCTGTTCGGCGTCTTCGCCGGTGCGTGGGCGATCGGGGTCGCGTTCGCGAGCATCCGACGGGTGCTCGTGATCCGGCAGGCCCTGGAGGCGACCGAGACCCGCTTCGAGGCGACCGACCTCGAGCTGCGGCTCGCCCAGGACAGGGCGCGGATCTCCCGCGACGTGCACGACGCCCTGGCGCACTCCCTCGCCGTCGTGGTCTCGCAGGCCCAGGGCGGGCTCGCCCTGCAGGCGACCCGCCCCGAGGTCGCGGAGGAGTCCCTCCGCACCATCGCCGAGGTCGGCCGCACGGCCCTGCTCGACGTCCGGCGGCTGGTCGAGCGCATCACGCAGGACGACGACGTCACTGCTCCGCGCGAGACGCTCGCCGACGTCGACGCCCTCGTCGTCGCGATGCGCGAGGTCGGGATGGAGGTGGACGTCACGACCGAGGGAGCCCCCGGGCCCCAGGGGCCGGCCGGCGCCCTCGCCCCCTCGCAGGAGCTCGCCGTCTACCGCATCGTGCAGGAGAGCCTGACGAACGCGCTGAAGCACGCGGGCACCTCGAGCCGCGTCGCCGTGCAGCTCGACTGGCGCGGCCGCGGGCTCACGCTGCAGGTCACGTCCCGGGGCCGCGGAGCCCCGCTCGTCGCGGCCCGCACCGGGGCCGACCGCGGCGCCGGCGTCCGCGGCATGACCGAGCGTGCCCGCCTCGCGGGCGGCTGGCTCACGGCGCAGCCCTCAGCGGACGGGACCGCCTTCGAGGTGACCGCGTTCGTGCCGACGACCGGCGCCTCCTCGGTCGTCTCGCCCGACGCCTCCTCCGCCCCTGCCCCCGCACCTGCCTCTGCCTCTGCCCCCAACGAGAGAAGCTCCCCATGACCGACTCGCCCGCCGCCGGCACCGCCAGCCCGGCCGTCATCACCGTCGCCGTCGTCGACGACCAGCCGCTCTTCGCCTCCGGCCTGCGGATGCTGATCGAGGCGCAGCCAGACCTGCGCTGCGTCGGCACCGCCGTCGACGGGCGCGAAGCGCTGGCGCTGGTCGAGCGCGAGCACCCCGACGTGGTGCTGATGGACCTCCGCATGCCCGTGATGAACGGGCTGGAGGCGACGGCCCGCATCCTCGAGGGGGTCTCGCCCGACGACCTGCCCCGGGTGGTCGCCCTGACGACCATCCAGCGCGACGAGGCCGTGTTCGGGGCCCTCAAGGCCGGGGCCTACGCGTTCCTCACGAAGGACGCGACGCCCGACGAGGTGCTCACGACGATCCGCGCGGCGTGGGCGGGCGACCCCGTGCCGACCGCCGCGGCCGCGCTCGACGTCGTGCACGAGTTCGCCGTGCCGACGACCCCGGCCCCCCGCGTCGACCCGCTCGAGCCGCTGTCGCCTCGCGAGCGCGAGATGTTCACCCTCGTCGCCCGGGGGCTCAGCAACATCGAGATCGCGGGCGAGGCGTACCTGAGCGAGGCGACGGTGAAGAGCCACGTCCGGTCGGTGCTGCAGAAGCTCGGCATGCGCAACCGCGTGCAGATCGTCGTCTTCGCCTACGAGAACGGCCTCGTGCCCGCCTCCGACGGCGGGCCGAGGCCGCGCCGGTGAGGGCCGGTCGCCGAGGGGCGGGTCGGTGAGGGGCCGGCCGGTGAGGGCCGGCGGCCGGGAGCGCGTCGCGAAGCGGGTCACCGTCGTCGCGGTGGCCGCGCTCGTCGCCGGGGTCGTGGCCGTCGGCATCCCCGCCAACGCCGCCTGGACCCTGCCCGACCTGCCCGAGAAGGACCAGGCGTCGTGGACGATGCCCCTCGACCAGTACGTCGGGGTCGGCGTCGTCCGCCTCAACTACGCGACCGAGCTGCTCATCCAGGACTGCATGGTCGACGCCGGCCACGACGACGCGGTCGTGCCCTGGCGCGACGTCGACGCGGCCACGAACGCCACCGAGCGCCAGCCGCTCCGCGCCTTCGACCTCGCCGCCGCCCGCGAGCGCGGCTACCACGTGCCTCCCACCGTCGACGCCGGTGCCGACGCCTGGCGGGCCTTCGAGTACCGGGAGACCTCGCCCGACGAGGCGGCCGACCGCGCGACCTGCCTCGAGCGCGCCTACCGCCAGCACCCCGAGCTGCTGACGGGCGCCTCCGCGTCGTCGACCACAGGATCAGTGGGCGACGTCGCCATCCGGCTGAGCAACGCGGCGTTCCTCGAGGCCCGGCAGGACGCCTCCGTGCGCCGGGCTGCCGACGCGTGGCACGCCTGCATGCTCGACCAGGGCGTCGACGCCGGGCCCTGGGCCGACGACCTGCCGGACGACCCGGCGGACATGCCCACCACGCGGATGGCCCAGACCTTCACCTCGTACGACCCCGCGACCCCCGTCGGCGACGAGGAGCGCGACCTCGCCGAGACCGACGCCGCCTGCCGTGCCGCCTCGGGCTACCTCGACGCGCTCTACGAGGCCGAGTGGCAGCAGCAGCTGACCGTGCCGCACGACTACGGCGAGCGCCTCGCCCAGATCGACACGGGCCCCCTCGTCGCGGCGCAGCAGCTCGTCGACCGCACGATCGAGCGGCTCGGACCCGAGCGGCCGACCGGCCTCTAGGAGGCGAGGATGCCTCGGCCCTCCGACGGGGGGTTACGAAACGGGTCGTGGAGTATGCATGATGGGGTACAGAGGAACACTGACGGGGCGGGGGCGCCTGCCGGTCGGCTGACGCTGGTCAGTCGATCGGGGGACGGTCCGTCGGCCTGATCAGCGCGGCGAGCTCGTCGGCGAGGCCGGCGGACCGCGGCGACAGGAACGACGGCAGCACGAAGCGCATCATGTCCTGCAGCCGCTCGAAGACGTCCGCGTGGCCGGTGCTGAGGGCCGAGAATGTCTGCACCCCGCTGAAGGCGCCGACGACGAAGCGCGCCGCGCGGTCGACGTCGAGGTCGTCGCGGAACGTCCCCTCCGCGACCGCGCGCCCCACGTGCCCGGCGGTCTCGTCGACCCAGGCGAGCGCCGAGGGCGCCCGGCTCGGCACCTCGCCGATCGACTCGGTCGACAGCCGCAGGCCGGCCGCGACCATCGGCTCGGTCGAGAGCTGCGTCGCGAAGGAGGCGCACGCCAGCATCAGCGCACCGGCCGCGGACGGCGCACCCGCGATCGCGAGCTCGGTCCACGCCCCCGACAGGCGCTGCTGCTCGGCGACGACCGCACCGGCCAGGTCGGCCTTCGAGCGGAAGTGGAAGTAGAGGGCGCCCTTGGTGACCCCGGCTGCGTCCGTCACCTGGTCGAGCGACGTCTCGGCGTAGCCCCGGGCGAGGAACACCGAGGAGGCGCCGTGCAAGATGGCCGCCCGCGTCTCGCGGGCCCTGCGCTGCTGCGCCACGGTCGCCTCCTGCCCTCTGGTCGTCGCGTGCGTTCTTCTCGTCGCGCGCGTGCTGCGGGTCGCGTGCCCGTGGTCGGCGGGCGTCGGCGTCGGCAGCCGTGACGAGGTCATCCCAGGGTAGGGCCCCGGGGCGGTACCGTCTGGGCATGACGACCGTGCTGCGCCTCATGCCCGACGACCGGCTCGGTCCCTGGATCGCCCGCTCGCAGGCCGCGTACGAGCAGTCGCGGCTCGCGTCGGGCGAGCCGGCCGAGATCGCGGCGGAGGCGGCGCGTGCCTCGTTCGAGCAGAACTTCCCCGGCGGCCGCCCCGCGCCGGGGCACCTCGTGCACGACGTGGTGGTGACGGTGTCCGGCGGCGACGGCGGTGGAGCCGGAGCCGGCGAGAACAGCGGCAGTGGCGGCCACGACACCGTCGTCGGCGTCCTGTGGATCGGGCCGTTCGCCGAGGGCAGCGACGCCTGGTGGGTATGGGACGTCGAGATCGACGAGCGGCACCGCGGCGCCGGCCACGGCCGTGCGGCGATGCAGCTCGCCGAGGAGGAGGCGGCCCGCCACGGCGCCGCCACCCTCGGCCTCAACGTGTTCGGCTACGACACGGCCGCCCGGGCGCTCTACGAGTCGCTCGGCTACGAGACGACGGCGGTGCAGATGCGCAAGCCGGTCGGCAGCAGCGGCAGCAACAGCAGCAGCGGCGGCGGCGGCGGCGGCGCGTAGTCTCCGCGCACGTCTGGGCACCGCGTTCCGTGCACCGCACCCGATCCCGACGCGGTGCGTCCCACGAGAGGCGGTGCAGCGGCCCCGAGGCCGTCGTGCCTCAGCGCGCGGGAGGCGGGGCGCCAGGCGCGGACGGGGCCGACGGGACCGGCACGGCGGTCGCGGCCACCACCTCCTCGGCGTCGGCGGCCAGCACCCCGTCAGCCTCCGCGGCCAGCGCCTCCTCGGCATCGGCGGTCGGCGCCCCGGCCGCAGCAGCGGCAGCGCGCCCGCCGCGCGGCGGGCGGCTCGCGAACAGCACGCCGGCGACGACGACGAGCCCGGCGCACACCTCCACGAGGTCGGGCACCTCGTCGAAGGCGACCCACGACGCGGCCACGCCGACGACGGGCACGAGCATCGAGAACGGGGCGACGGTGCTCGACGGGTACGCCGCGAGCAGCCGGGTCCACAGCCCGTAGCCGAGCACCGTCGCGACGAGCACGACGTAGAGCAGGCCGATCACCGACGGCAGCGCGGCGACGGTGAACGCCCCGGCCAGGCTGTCCCCGATGCGCTCGGGACCCTCGACGACGAGCGCGAGGGCGAGCATCGGCACGGGCGGCACGACCGACATCCACAGCGTCAGTCGCAGCGGGTCGGGGGCGGCCGCACGCCGGACCGCGACGTTGCCGAGGCCCCAGCCGATCGCCGCGCAGAGCGTGAGCACGACGGGCAACAGGGCCGCGACCTGCGACCGGTGCGCGGCGATCACCGCGAGCGCCAGCACGGCCACGCCGATGCCGATCGCCTGGCGCCGCGTGATGCGCTCGCGCAGCCAGATCGCCGCGATGACCACGGTGGCGGGCGCCGACGCCTGCAGCACGAGCGACGCGAGGCCCGACGGCATGCCCGCGGCCATGCCGAGGTACAGGAACCCGAACTGCAGGATGCCGAGCCCGAGGCCCACCATCAGCAGCCGCGACCACGGGATCGCCGGCCGCGGCACGAACAGCAGGGTCGGCACCGCGAGCAGTGCGAACCGCAGCGCCACGAGGAAGATCGGCGGGAAGTGGTCGAGCGCCAGCGCCGTCATGGGGAAGTTGACGCCCCAGCACACCACGACGACGAGGGCGAGGAGGCGGTCGCGGGGGCTCATGGGACCAGCTTGGCGGAGGTGCGGATGCAGGACCAGCGCAGGTCTCGTCATCGACGATGTAGCGTCCCTTCATGGAGATCCAGCACCTCGACCTGCTGCGCGAGCTGGCGGACCGCGGGAGCGTCACCGCCGTCGCCGCGGCCGTGCACCGGTCGCCGAGCGCGGTGTCGCAGCAGCTGCGGACGCTGCAGCGCCAGCTCGGGGTCGAGCTCGTGCGGCGGTCGGGACGCGGGGTGCAGCTGACCGACGCGGGGCTGGTGCTGGCACGCGCCTCCATCGCGGTCTCGACGGCCGTCGCCGAGGCGGAGGCGGCTCTCGACGCGCACCGCGGCGGCCGGGTCGGCGTGGTGCGGCTGACCCTGTTCCCCTCGGCGGCGGAGCTGCTGCTGCCAGGCCTGCTCGTGCGGATGCGCGAGCACGCCGGGATCGAGCTCGAGATCAGCGACCGTGACGTCTCCGAGGACGAGTTCGCACAGCTCACGGCCGACGTCGACGTGGTCATCGGGCACCGCTCCGACGGCGTCGTGCCGGTCGAGCACCCCGGCCTCACCGTCGTGCCCCTGCTGCGCGAGCCCCTCGAGGTCGCCCTGCCGCTCGACCACCCCCTGGCCGGTCGCGAGCGCGTCACCGTGGCCGACGTGATCGGCGAGCCCTGGGTCGGCGTGCCCGAGGGGTACCCCATCGACCGCGTGCTCGTCTCGATGGCGCTGCAGTCGGGGGTCGTGCCGCGGGTCGTGCACCGCACGGTGCACCTGCCCGTGATCGAGGCGATGGTCGCCGCGGGGCTCGGCGTCGCGCTCGTGCCCCGGCACACGTCGGCCGGGCGGGCACCGGGGCGGTTCCGCCTGGCGACGCTCGACAGCGTGCAGGCCGGCCGTCACGTCGAGGCGCTGATGCGTCCGGAGCGGGCGGCCCGGCCGGTCGTGCAGACGGTCGTCGCGGAGATCGCTGCCGAGGCGCGGGCGACCGAGGCCGCCTCCGAGGAGGCGCGTCGCGCCTCCTGAGGCCGGGTCGCGGCGTGCTGAGGCCGGGTCGTGTCGCCCGGGACGAGGGATGGCCCCCGGCTCACGGGAAACGAGTCGGGAGCCGTGCCGCCGGACGGGGACCGGCGCGGCGGGCCCGGGGGCCCGTTGCCGATGACGGTACGCCGCCAGCAGGCCCCGCGGAAGGGGCCTAGCGCACGCCCTTCGTGGCGAGGAAGGCGACCGGGTCGGTCGCGATGCCGCCGCGACGGATCTCGAGGTGCAGGTGGCAGCCGGTCGAGCCGCCGGCGGTGCCGACGCCCGCGATGTCCTGGCCGGCTGAGACCGACTGGCCGTTGGCGACGTAGATGCCCGAGCGCTCCATGTGCCCGTAGGCGCTGCTGATGCCGTTGCCGTGGTCGATGATGATGAGGTTGCCGTAGCCGCCGGCCACGCCCGCGTAGGTCACGGTGCCCGCCGCGACCGAGTAGATCGGGGTGCCGCAGCTCGCGCCGAAGTCCGCTCCGGCGTGCAGCTTGTACTCACCGGTGATGGGGTGTACCCGGTAGCCGTACGCCTGGTACGAGGAGTACGAGCGGATGCCCGCGACCCAGCCCGTCCCCGGGTCGGGCACGGACGTGCCGGGCGAGCCGGGACCGACCGGGCGCGATCCGCCGCCGCCCCGAGGAGGTGCGGGCGCGGCCGCGGNCGTAGGCCTGCTCGAGGGTGAGCCGGTCGTCCTGCAGCGCCTCGGCCTGTGCGGCCAGGGTCGCCTTCTCCTCGTCGACGGCCGCGACGTCGCGCTGGGCGGTGTCGCTCGCGGCCACCGCCGCGTCGAGGGCGTCGGAGGCCTCGTCGGCCAGCTCGTCGCGCTCGGCCAGGGCGACCGCCGCCTGGTCGGCGAGCGAGGTCGCGAGGTTCTCGGCCGACACGGCGCGCTCGCGCAGCGTGCTCAGGTTCTCGCCGATCTTGGTCGACATGCTGAGGCCGCGCAGCACCGTCTCGGCGTCGGCGCCGGACGACAGCAGGTCTCCGGTGAGCCCCCCGCTGCCCGGACGGGCGAGCAGCGCAGCGGCCTGGCCGACCACGACCTGCGCGGCGTCGGCGTCGGCCCGTGCGGCCGCCGCCTCCTGCTGCACCGTCTCGTACTCGCCGGTGGCCTCGTCGACGGCGAGCTGCGCCTCCGTCAGGGCGGCACCGGCCTCGTCGGCCGCGGTCTGGGCGTCGGCGGCCCGGGTCGACGCGGCCTCGAGGGCGACCTGGACGTCGGCGAGCGCCGCCTTCTTCGCCTGCTCGGAGCCGCGGGCGTCGAGCACCTGCTGCCAGCTCGGGCCGGCCGCCTGGGCCGAGGCGGGAGCCGCCAGCACGGGGACGGCCGCGAGGCCCACGACGAGCAGGGCGGCGATCGCCGCGCGCGACGCGGTGCGGGAGGCGCCGACGCGGAACGAGGGGGGAGCGGCGCGGAGCGGGGCGGACGAGGGGGCAGGGCGGCGGAGCATGGTTCTCGGTTCGTCGTGTGGCGGCGGCAGGACCAGCGGTGGGCCGGTCGTGATCACGCTGCTCGGGCGCGGCGGTCCGTCCACCCTACCGACCGCCTCCTCGTCGCACCTCCCCCCGTGAGCGGTACACGACACCTGTGGACCATCCCGCCCCTGTGGAGGGATGCCCCTGCCCGCCGAGTCGGCTCCGCACATGCCGACCGTGAGCCCCTCGAGAGCCCCAGAACAACGGGATCTCCCGTCATAGCAGCTCCTCTGGTCGGCATCTGCGGAAGCGAACCGGGCGCCGGGGACAGCCGGTGTCCCCCGAAGGGCCCCCTGCGCCCGGGCGCGCGCCGTGTTGTCATGGAGGTCCACCATCGTCGGGGCCCTCCCCACGGCGCCCGGGAACGGGATCGATGCCGCACCTGACGCCGCACCTCCTGCGCACCGCCCTCGGCACGCTCGTCGTGGCCGCGGCCCTCGGCGTGGTCGGGTGCACCTCCGCCGACCGCGACACGGCGGACCCGACGGCGGACGCGACGGCGAGCCCGACGGGCGACACGACGGGCACGCCCGCCCCCACCGGGGACGCAGCCCCGCGGCCGTTCGGCGCGATCACCCCGGACACGATCCGCTCCGCCCCCAACACCCTCGTCTTCGACGGCGGCCTGGCTGTCGAGCCGAACTCCCTCGCCGCCCGGGCCGCGGACCGCCTCACGGCCGACGGCGACGCCGACGCCGCCCGGGCCGCCGAGCTGATCGCCGAGCGCCCCGTCGCCCTCTGGCTCGGCGACGGGCACGACGACGCCGCGCTCGTCGACGAGATCACCGACTACCTCGTGGCGGCCGAGATCCAGGACGCGACGCCCGTCTTCGTCACCTACGCGATCCCCGACCGCGACTGCGGCAACTACTCCGCGGGGGGCCTCGCGGCCGACGACTACCCCGCCTGGAACCAGCTCGTCGCCGACACCCTGCGCGGCCACCGCGCGGTCGTGATCGTCGAGCCCGACTCGCTCGGCATGCTCACGCGCTGCCCCGACCTCGCCGACGAGAGGATCCCCCTGATCCGCGAGTCGGTGGCCGCGTTCGCCGACGCTGGGGTGCCCGCCTACCTCGACGGCGGCAACTCGAACTGGGTGCCCGCCCGGGAGATGGCGGAGCGGCTCGAGCAGGCCGGCATCGACCGCGCCCGCGGCTTCTACACGAACGTCGCGAGCTTCTACCCGGTCGACGACGAGCGCGCCTACGCCGAGCGGGTCAGCGAGCTCACCGACGACAGCCGCTACGTCATCGACGTCTCGCGGAACGGCCAGGGCTGGCGCGGCACCTGGTGCAACCCCGAGGGAGCCGGCCTCGGCCAGGACCCGCACGTCACCGGCGGCAGCAAGGGCCTCGACGCGTTCCTCTGGGTGAAGACGCCGGGCATCAGCGACGGCACCTGCAACGGCGGGCCGCCCGCCGGCGAGTGGTGGGCGTCGTTCGCCGAGGGCCTCGTCGAGCGCCGGAGCGACTAGCCCGCAGGAGGCGCGGGCCGGGCCCGCAGGACCGCGTCAGCGGCTGCGCAGCAACTCCAGGAACTCGTCGGCCATGGCGAGCTGCCGCTCGAGCCGGGCCCGGCGCTCGGCGGCGTCGGCGATGAAGGCGTCGAGACGGGCGCGGGTGTCGTCCACCGCGCCTCCTCCGCTCTCGGCGCTGTCGGCGCTGTCGGCTTCCGCCGCCCCCAGGGCGTCGACGACGCGCAGCAGCTCGGCCATCTCGTCGAGCGAGAAGCCCAGCGGCTTCATGCGCCGGATCACCATCAGCCGCGAGAAGTCGGCGTCCGTGTAGAGGCGGAACCCGCCCTCGCTGCGGCCTGAGGGGGTGAGCAGCCCGACCTCGTCGTAGTGCCGGATCGTGCGCAGCGACATCTCGGCACGGTCGGCGAGCTCGCCGATCTGCATCATCGGTGCGTCGACGTCCGTCATCGTCACTGGCCCATCTCTACCCTCACGTGAGGGTAGGGTTGATCACACGGCAGTGTCGCCGGTCCCCCGATCTTCCCACCACCCCCACCCGGAGCACGCCGTGACCGCCGATACCCCCCAGCCCCGCGCCGTCGCGCCCGCTCGTCCCGACGACAGCGTGCGCGCGGTGCTCCGCTCGCCGCGCCTCCTCACCCGGGAGGCGCTGGCCGGCATCGTCACCACCCTCGCCCTCGTGCCCGAGGTGATCTCGTTCTCGGTCATCGCCGGCGTCGACCCGATGGTCAGCCTGGTCGCGTCGGTCGTGCTCGCCGTGGTGATGTCGCTGCTCGGCGGCAGGCCCGCGATGGTGACCGCCGCAGCGGGCTCGGTCGCCCTCGTGATCGCGCCGCTCGTGCGCACCCACGGCGTCGAGTACGTGCTGCCGACCGTGCTGCTGGCCGGCGTCATCCAGATCGTCTTCGGCACCGCCGGCCTCGCCCGCCTCATGCGGTTCATCCCGCGCTCGGTGATGATCGGCTTCGTCAACGCGCTCGGCATCCTGATCTTCGTCGCGCAGGTGCCGCACCTGATCGACGTGCCGTGGATCGTCTACCCGCTCTTCGCCCTGACCATCGCGATCGTCGTCCTGCTGCCGCGGTTCACGACCGTCGTCCCGGCGCCGCTCGTGGCGATCGTGGTCGTGACCGTCATCGTCGTGGCGGCAGGCCTGACCGACGTGCACACCGTCGGCGACGAAGGACCGATGGGAGGCGGCCTGCCGGGACTCACCCCGTGGCTGGTGCCCCTCAGCCCGGAGACCCTCGGCATCATCCTGCCCACCGCGCTCAGCGTCGCGTTCGTCGGCCTGATGGAGACGCTGCTCACCGCGAAGCTCGTCGACGACATCACGGAGACGCCCTCGCACAAGGGCAAGGAGTCGTGGGCCCTCGGCGTCGCGAACATCGCCGCGGGCGCCTACGGCGGCATCGCGGGCTGCGCCATGATCGGCCAGACCGTCGTCAACGTGAAGATCGGCCGCGCACGGACGCGGGTCTCGACGCTCGCCGCCGGGCTGTTCCTGCTGCTGCTGGTCACCGGGCTCAGCTCGGTGATGGCGCGGATCCCGATGGTCGCCCTCGCCGCCGTGATGATGGTGGTCGCGATCACGACCGTCGACTGGCACAGCGTCCGGCCGTCGACGCTGAGGCGCATGCCCGTGCCGGAGACACTGGTCATGGTGGTCACGGTGGGGGTCGTCGTCGCGACGAACAACCTCGCGATCGGGGTCGCCGTCGGCGTGCTGCTCGCCATGGTGCTGTTCGCCCGGCGCATCGCGCACGTCATCCGGGTCGAGCGGACCGTCGAGCCGGCTGCCGGCGACAGCGCCCGCGTCCGCTACGACGTCGTCGGCCCGCTCTTCTTCGGCAGCAGCAACGACCTCGTCGAGCACTTCTCGTACGCGGACGACGCGCTGCTCGCCGAGTCCTCGGGGGTCGCCGGCGCCCACACGCACGCCGAGTCGCTCGAGGTCACCGGCGTCAGCACGACAGCGTCACCCGACGGCGAGGAGGCGCGGCGCACGGCGCGTCCAGAAGCGACCGTCCTCGTCGACCTGAGCCGCGCCTCCGTGTGGGACGCCTCGAGCGTCGCCGCCCTCGACTCGGTCGGGACGAAGTTCGCGGCGCACGGCCTCGCCGTCGAGTTCGTCGGCCTCGACGAGCGCAGCGGCTCGTTCCACGGGCGCCTCACGGGGCAGCTAGGCGGCTGAGCGCGCTGCGGGCCGCGCGGCGGCGCGCTACGCGCCGATGCGCACGAAGTGGTGCGGCGAGTCCCAGATGGGCCGCACGCTGACGAACCCACCGGGCTTCGGTGCGTCGAGGATCATCCCGTTGCCCGCGTAGATGCCGTCGTGGGCGAGGTTGTCGAAGACGACGAGATCGCCCGGCACCGCGTCGGCGGCCGAGACCCGCGTGCCCTCCGTGTCCTGCGTGGGCACGTAGTGCGTCAGCTCGATGCCGAACTGGGCGTACACGAACGTGATCAGGCCCGAGCAGTCGAACGCGGTCGGGTCTTCGCCGCCGTGCACGTAGGGCGTGCCGATGTACTGCATCGCGACGGCGAGCACCTGGTCGCGGTCGAGGGTGTCGTAGAGCGGGTCGGCCAGG
This sequence comes from Frigoribacterium sp. CFBP 13729, assembly GCF_014841875.1. NCBI lineage: Bacteria > Bacillati > Actinomycetota > Actinomycetes > Micrococcales > Microbacteriaceae > Frigoribacterium > Frigoribacterium sp. CFBP 13729. Next base: position 236,939 of record NZ_JACYUR010000004.1, read on the forward strand.
TAGGAGGCGGTGGTCCGGCCGTCCCACTCGCTCGAGGTCGCCGCCTTCGCGTTGCGGAGCAGCTGCGTCTGAGCGTCGACCATCGACGTCGCGGAGTACTCGTCGCGCTCGACGTCGTCCAGGACGACCGCCGCGTCGACGGAGAGGTGCTGCTGGCCGCTCGCGGAAGCGGCGGCGGAGAAGCCCGAGCCGCCGGCCGCGGCCTGCGCCTCCTGGTCGGAGCCGGCGACGAGCGGCAGCGTGCCGCTCGCGGCGAAGCCCACGAGCGCCGCGACGACGGAGACCTTCTTGACGACGGCGACGAGCCGGCGCGAGACGGGAGCAGGTGAGGCCGCTGCAGGCGAGGCCGGGGCCCCGGCGGACGACGACCGGCCGGCACGCGCGTCCCGTCGGGCCAGCGCGAGCAGCCCGCGACGCTCGGCGCGGGCCGACAGCGCGGCGCGGGCCGCGCGTCGGCCGCTCAGCCCGGGCACCGTCACGACGGCGGCCTCGGCGGCGGCGACGGACGCGTCGACGAGCGCCTCGGGCTGCACGAACGAGGCCCGGCAGCTCTGCGGCAGCACGGCGGCCTCGGCACGACGACGACCTCGGGGACGCAGCAGCGGGGCAGCCTCTCCGCCTCGTCCGTGCGCGTCGTGACCTGACGGGCTCGGGGAGGCGGTGGTCGTCACGCGGGCGGTCCTCACGGTAGGTCGGTCAGGAGGGAACGTTCGACTGTATCGCGGTTCGTCCCCCGAGCCGAGTCCGCTCCCAGGTTCATCCGGGTCAGCGGCGGCGGGTGAGCCGTCTCACCCGTCGCGCTGTCGCCTCCTCAGCTCACGGCGCAGCGCGCGCCGTTCGCGCCAGGTCGGCGAGGCAGGCGGGACCGCCGCGGCGCGGGCCGCTCGACGGTCCTCGCGGCGCTCGCGCCACCTCCTCAGCTCGTCGTCGACGTCGCGGGTGGGCGTCACGACGGGAGGTCCGCCGGTCAGCTGGCGCCGCGCCTCCACGATCCGGGAGTTGAAGTCGTCGAGGTGCGCGCGCACCGCGGCCTCGGTGCCGAGGCCGTCGAGCACGTCGTCGAGCTGCTGGTGCTCGGTGCGGAGCGAGAGCGCAGGAGGCGCCAGGCCGGTGAGCCCCTCCCTCTCGATCAGGCCGCGGATCCACCAGTCCGGGTCGACCGTGCCGCCGGCGAGGCCGGGCAGCGGCTTGCCTGCGAGGGGCAGGTCGTCGAACTCGCCGCGCTGCACCGCAAGATCGATCGCGGTGCGGGCCCAGGCGCGCATCTCGGCGGCGGTGCGGGTGTCGCGCGGGGCGTCGTCGGGCGGGCGCTCGCCCTCGGCCCGGTAGCGGGCGGCGGCGACGCGCGGGTCGCTGCGGCGCGGGTCGCTGCGTGCCGGGTCGTCCCGGGCCGCCGGGGCGCCCTCCTCCGCTGACATGCCGTCGAGGGTACGCCGCGCCTGCCGAGCGGTCCCAGGCTGCTCGGGGTCACCCCGGCCCGCAAATGCCGACCGCAGGGCCTGCAATGCAGGGATATCCGGGTATCACGAGGCGCCGAGGGCGTCCCCGGTCGGCATTTGCGGAGCCGAGTCGAGCGGAGCCGGCCGGAGCCGTGCGGGTCGCTCTCGGTCGCAAATGCCGACCGCAGGGCCTGCAATGCAGGGATATCTGGGTATCACGAGGCGCCGAGGGCGTCCCCGGTCGGCATTTGCGGAGCCGGGTCGGGCGGAGCCGGGTCGGGCGGAGCCGGGTCGGGCGGAGCCGGGTCGGGCGGAGCCGAGCCCGGCCGAGCCGGCCGGAGGCGAGCTACAGGTCGCGCACGCTCACGACCGCACGCAGCGCCGCGATCGCGTCCGGGTCGCCCGAGCCCAGCCCGTGGCGGGTCACGTTCAGCGCGCCGGCCGCGGTGCCCGTGACCACCGCCTCCTCCAGTCCGCCGCCCGCGGCGAGCACGGCGGCGACGCCGGCCGTGAGCGAGTCGCCCGCGCCGCGGGTGTCGACGACCTGCATCGACGGCACGCTCACCTCGAACACGCGTGCGCCGGGCCCGTCGAGCACGAAGGTGGGCAGGTCCGAGCAGGTGACGACGACCGACGACGCCCCGCGCAGCCGCAGGTCGCGCATCGCCTCGACGATCTGCTCGGGGGTGCTCTCGGTGATCAGCTCGTCGGCGAGCAGCTCCTGGTCGCTGACCTTGAGCACGTCGACGCCGCCCTCGAGCACCGCCTCCAGCCGCTCGCCGGCGAGGTCCGCGACGACGACGCGGTCGACGGCCCGCAGGTCGGCGGCGAGACGCCGGTAGACGTCGACGGGCAGGGTGTCGTCGCCGGACGGGCCGCTGAGCACCGTGACGTCGGACTCGAGCCCGGCCCGCAGGGCGAGTCCGTACAGCTCGTCGAGGTCGTGCCGACTGAGCGCGTCGCCGGGGGTCTCGACGAGCTCGTCCCGCTCGCCGTCGCGGCGGTCGTGGACGTAGGCCGCGCCCCGGCCCTCGCGGCGGACCGACAGCAGCGGCACGCCCTCGTCGTCGCAGAGGTGCCCGACGACCGCGCCCGTCTCGCCGACGAGCGCGGCGACCACGACGACCTCGGCGCCGAGGGTCTGCAGCATCCGCGCCTGCCAGAGGCCCTGCCCACCTGCGTGCACGTGCACGTCGGCGCTGGAGCCGTGGTCCTCGACGGTGACCGTGAGCACGGGAGAGGGGGCGAAGACGGCGACTCGGCCTGCCATGGTGGTCCGTTCTGTGGGGCCCCGCGGGTGCGACGGCTGACAGGCAGAACGAACCACGTGGTGCGGTGCGCGGCTCCCAGCAGTCTCCCGGGCGGCTCTGTGATGGCGGAGACCCCGGCAGAGGAGGTGCGCGGCGGCCCCGCAGGCCGAGCCGAGGAGGCGCGGGGCAGCGCCCGCAGGCCGACCAGTCCCCCGAGCGGGTGACTCCGAACCATCCTCATGACCACCACAGCGAGCGCGATCCGCGAGGGAGTGACGACGGCGTCCCTCGAGCGGGCGTGGGAGATCGGGACCCCGATGACGCCGGTCGGGTTCTACCCGCGCTCCGGCCCCCTGCCTGCCGTCGTCGCCGTCCACGGACAGACCGGCCCCTGGGACGCCCCGGGCCAGACCCGCCGCCTCGAGCTCTCCGGCGGCGGCCGGCTGGTCGAGACGCTCGTGACCGTGGCCCGTCCGGCGCTGTTCGTCTACGAGCTGACCGACTTCCGTGGTCCGCTCCGCTCGCTCGTCGAGCGCGGCCGCGCCGAGTGGTGGTACGAGCCCCTCGACCGCCAGGACGAGGAGGGCTCCGGCACCCGCATCTGCTGGCAGTACTCGTTCGACGCGAAGCCCGGGCGTGGGCTGCTGGTGCGTGCCGTGGTCCGGCTGCTCTGGGGGCCGTACATGACGAAGGTCCTCGGGGGCGTGACCGCCGAGATCGACCGGGTCGCCGCCTCCTCGGACCAGGCTCCCACCGCCTGAATCGGGTCAGGCCCTCACCGCCCGCCCTACCGCCTGAAGCTTGCAGCGACCGCAGCTTCACAGCAGTGTCGGGGCAGCTTGGGGGCACGCTGACAGCGCCGATCGACTTACCGTCGATCAGACCCCCTTCGCCGCGCGTGCGCAGGGCCCGCTGCCTCACAGCCCGACCTCTGCGGAGAGACCTCCCGTGAACATCACCCTGACCACCTGGCTCATCACCATCGGTGTGACGATCGCCTTCTTCGTCTACGAGTTCTTCACGCACGTGCGCAAGCCGCACGAGCCCACGATCGGCGAGTCCGCTCGCTGGTCGGCCTTCTACATCGGCCTCGCGCTGCTCTTCGGCGTCGGCATCGGCTTCACGAGCGGCTGGGGCTTCGGCGGCGAGTACTTCGCCGGCTACCTCACCGAGAAGGCGCTGTCGATCGACAACCTCTTCGTGTTCCTGCTGATCATGACCGGCTTCGCCATCCCGCGGATGTACCAGCAGAAGGTGCTGATGATCGGCATCGTCATCGCCCTCATCATGCGCGCCGGCTTCATCGCCGCCGGCGCCGCGCTGATCGAGAACTTCTCGTGGGTCTTCTACATCTTCGGCGCCCTGCTCTTCGTGCTGGCCTACCAGCAGCTCAAGGGCGACCACGGCGGCAACGCGGCCGACAACATGTTCGTGCGCGTCGCCCGCCGCGTCTTGCCGGTGCACGACGACTTCAACGGCGACAAGTTCACCGTCAAGGTCTCGGGCAAGCGCTTCGTCACCCCGCTGCTGCTCTGCGTCATCGCGATCGGCTTCGTCGACCTCGTCTTCGCGCTCGACTCGATCCCCGCGATCTACGGCCTCACCAACGAGGCGTACATCGTCTTCACGGCGAACGCGTTCGCGCTGATGGGCCTGCGTCAGCTGTACTTCCTGATCGGCGGCCTGCTCGAGCGCCTCGTCTACCTGTCGCAGGGCCTCGCGGTCATCCTGGCCTTCATCGGCGTCAAGCTCGTCTTCCACGCCCTGCACGTCAACGAGGTGCCCTTCATCAACGGCGGCGAGCCGCTGCTCTGGGTGCCCGAGATCCCGATCTGGCTGTCGCTGCTCTTCATCGGCGCGACGATCACGGTCGCGACCGTGGCGAGCCTCGCCAAGACCCGCGGCGACGCCGAGAAGAAGAAGCGCGACAAGATCGAGGGCGAGCCGATCACGCACGCGCACGGCTCGGCCGCCTCGAAGAAGGACGACAGCGCGGCGCACTAGCCCGCACCGCTCGTCTCCTCCTCGCACCGCACCGCCGCAGAGCGCTGCGTCCCCGTCTCGGGGACGCGGCGCTCTGCCGTTCCCGGGCCGCCGCCTCCTGCGGCCATGCCCCCGCGGAACACCTCGTCGTGGACCGAGCACCCCGAAACGAAGAGGTGTTTCGTCCACAACGGGGTGTCCCGCCGCTCGGGTGCAGTGCAGATGCGTGCAGACGCAGACGCAGACACAGGAACAGGCACAGACGAAGGAGGCGCGGTGCCGGTCAGACCGACACCGCGCCTCCTGCGCGCACCTGCCCCGCGCACCCTGCCTCAGCAGCAGCGCGCGGGGCTCGGGCTCATGACGTGGCTGCCGCCTCCTTGGCGCGCTTCGCCGCGGCGTCCGACTCGGCCTTCTCGGCCGCGAGGCGCTCGTCGCGCTTCGCGCCGGGCACCCAGCCGCCGTCGACGAGCTTGATCTGGTAGATCGAGGCGCCGATGACGAGGGCCGCACCGATGACGAGGCTGAGGATCACGCCCACCATCGGGCTGCCGAGGAAGCTGGCGCCGATCAGCGTGCCGAACCAGCCGAAGTCCGCGTCGCCGAACGTGCTGTTCGCGAAGCCGAGGTTGCCGAGCACGAGCAGCAGGATCGCGGGCAGGAACGTGATGATCAGGCCGTTGACGAAGCCGCCGACCATCGCGCCGCGGCGTCCGCCGGTCGCGTTGCCGAAGACGCCCGCTCCACCACCGGTGAAGAAGTGGGGCACCATGCCGGGCAGGATCAGCGCGAGGCCGAACACCGGGTTCAGCCACGCGGCGAGCACGCCCAGGGCGACGAGGCCGCCGGCGAACGACGAGAGGAACCCGATCAGCACGGCGTTCGCGCCGTACGGGAACACCAGCGGGATGTCGAGCGCGGGCTTGGCGCCCGGCACGACCTTCTCGGCGATGCCCTGGAACGCGGGGACGAGCTCGCCGAGCACGGTGCGCACGCCGTAGAGGATGATCGCGACGCCGACGCCGAACTGCAGCGCCTGGGCGAAGCCGGCCATGATGAACGCTCCCGCGTCGGTGACCCCGAAGATCTCGAACGCCTCGGCCTGCGGCAGGCTGATCAGGCCCCAGATCGTGAAGACCAGGTAGATCAGCACCATCGAGAGGCTCGTGGCGACCATCGAGTCGCGCAGGAACTTGAGGCCCTGAGGGAACTTGATCTCCTCGGTCGACTTGCTCTTCGTGCCCACCGCGATGCCGGCCGAGGCCGCCGCGACGTAGCCGAGGGTGCCGAAGTGGCCGATGGCGATCGAGTCGTCACCGGTGATCTTCTTCATGAAGGGCTGCGCGAACGCGGGCATGACGACCATGATCACGCCGAGCAGCACGGCGCCGAGCAGGACGGTGAGCCAGCTGAGGCCGTCGCCGAGGCCGACCGACAGCACGACGGTGAGCAGCACCGACATGAACACCATGTGGTGCCCGGTGAGGAAGATGTACTTCAGCGGCGTGAAGCGCGCGAGCGCGAGCATCACGAGGAAGCCCAGCACGAGCACGTAGGCGCTCTGCGCGCCGTACTGCTCCTGCGCGACGGCCGCGATGACCTCGTTGGTGGGGATGACGCCCTGGGCGCCGGTGACCGCGAGGATCAGCGTGCCCAGCGGGTCGAGCGCCCCCGTGACGACGGTGGCGCCCGCCCCCAGGATCAGGAAGCCGATGGCCGCCTTGAGCGCGCCTCCCACGACCTGTCCGGCGTTGCGACGCAGGGCGATCAGTCCGATCGCCGTGATGATGCCGATCAGGTAAGCAGGCACGTTGAGGATCTGCTTGCCGATGAAGTCGAGTACGACGACCAGCCACTCCATTGGGACTCCTTAGTTCTTTCTCTCGCTCGGCTGACCGGGGGTCAGGCGATCGAGTCCTGGATCTTCTGCTGGATCTCGGCGACGTTCGTGAAGTTGTCGATGACGACGACCTTCGCGGGGACCTGGCCGAGCTCCTCGACGAGGTCCTCGCTGGTGAGCACGAGCTCGGCGGTGCGGGCGGCGCCGCGGGCGGTGCCGATGTCAGCGGCCTCCACGTCGGCGTCGATGTCGAGCGCGCGGAGCGCCTTCTCGGCGTTCATCTTGAGCAGCACCGAGGTGCCGATGCCCATGCCGCAGACGGTGATGATCTTCATGGTGCTGTCCCTTCCGGGGGGTCGAGTGCTGGTGTTCGGGTGTTCGTGGGGTCGTGGTGCGGAGCCCGCCCCGAGGAGGCGCGGGTCGCGTCGGCCTCGGGAGGCCGGTCGGCTAGACGGCCGCGGCCTGCGCGAGCTCGTGCAGCGTGGCGAGCACCTCGTCGGGCGTCTGCGCGGCACGGAGGCGGGCGAGGCCCTCGTCGTCGGCGAGCACGCCGGCGAGCGCCGACATGACCTCGATGTGGCCGTCGTGGTCGAGCGCGGCGAGGCCGATGACGAGGTCGACCGGGTCGTTCGTCTTGTGGCCGAAGGCGACGGGCTCGGCGAGGCCGACCCACGAGAGGCCGGTGCGCGTGACGGCGGGCGACGGCCGGCTGTGGGCGAGCGCGAGGCCGGGGGCGATGACGATGTAGGGGCCGAGCTCGTCGACCGCCGCGATCATCTCGTCCGTGTAGGCGTCGGTGGTGGCGCCCGAGGCGACGAGGCCGGCGCCGGCGAGGCGGATCGCCTCGCGCCAGTCGGCGGCGTGCGCCGCGGTGGTCACGGCCTCGACGGAGAGTTCTTCTGCCAGGTCGACGGTCATGGGCGGGCTCCTTCGCTCGGCGCCGCGGGGCGCGTGCCTGCTCACGCGAGCAGGGTCACCCGACAGGTGTCGACGGGCGCGCCCCGACTCTAGCTCGGATCGAGCCTTTTGACCACTCGTGTTCCAAAGTCGGCGGCGCAGGAGGCGCGGGCTACGCGCCCGGGGCGCGCCGGCTCGTCGCGGCGCTCACGCGGGCCACGTCGAAGAGCTCGTCCTGCGCCATGAGGGAGGCGCCGCGCACCCCGGCCTTGTCGCCCAGCCGGGCGCGCTCGACGACGAGGCCGCGGCGCGAGAAGTCGTGCGTGCCCGTGAGCAGCGCCGACCGGATGCCCGCGACGAGACGCTCGCCCGTCTCGGCGAGGTTGCCCCCGACGATCACGGCCTGCGGGTTGAGCAGCCCCACGACGTCGGCGAGCGCCTCGCCGATGCGGGTGCCCACGGCGTGCAGCTGCTCGAGCACGAGCGGGTCGTGGGCCCGCGCGGCGGCGACGATGTCGGCGCTGGTGGCCACGTCGTGCCCGGCGTCGCGGAGGGCGCTGCGGATGGTCGCGCCGCTCGCCTCCAGCTCGAGGCGGTGGAGCGGCTCGTGGGAGGCGCGCGGTGCGCTCAGCTGGCCCGCGCCTCCTCGGGCCCCTCGGTACACGTGCCCGTCGAGCACGAAGGCGCAGCCGACGCCCATGCCGACCTTGACGACGGTGAGGTGCGAGTACTCGGGCCAGCTGAGGCGGGACTCGCCCACGGCGAGGATGTTGACGTCGCGGTCGACGGCGAAGACGGCGTCGAAGCCGGCGAAGTAGTCGTCGACCCGCACCTCCTCCCACCGGGGGTCGAGCTGCGGGCTGCCGAGCCGGCCGGTGACCGCGTCGACCGGCCCGGGCACGCCGACGCCGATCGCCCGCACGTCGGCGCGGCTGCGGCCGAGGTCGGCGAGGAGGAAGTCGAAGACCTGGATCGCCCAGGAGAAGATCTCGTCGGGGCCGTCGTGCAGGCCGATGTCGGCCTCGTCCTCGCTGAGCACGGTCGAGACGAGGTCGGTCACGCCGACGCGGGTGTGCGAGCCGCCGATGTCGATGGCCAGGATCACGCCCGCGTCCGCGGCGACCGCGAACTCCTCGGGCGGGCGGCCGCCGCTGCTGCTGAGCTGGCCGGCGCTGACGATGAAGCCCGCCTCGAGCAGGTCGTCGAGCCGTCGGGCCAGGGTCACCCGCGACCAGCCGAGCTGCTCGATCAGGTCGCTGCGGGTCGTCGCCTCGCCCCGGCGGATCAGGTCGAGCACGACGCCGGAGCCGGTGGAGGGCGTCCTGGGGGTCATCACCACGCTGCGCTCCTCTGCGATCGGTGGGCGTCGACTCGTCGGGCCGAGCTCGGTTGACTTCAGTCTAGGTGTAGACGAAAGTGGGGCCATGGCCGACGACGTCCCCTCGACTCCCCCGACAGACACTAGCCGTGAGGCCGCGACCGACGATGCCGCGGCCCCGGCCGCCTCGAGCGGCGACGCGGCCGCCGAGGCCGAGGCCGACGAGGCCAACGCGGCCGACGCCCTCGAGGCCCGTGCCGTCGCCGCCGCGATCATGATCCCCGCGCAGGTGGTCCAGGCGAAGGGCCACGGCCACGCCGGCACCGCGATGGCGCTGGCTCCCCTCGCGCACACGCTGTTCCAGCACGTGCTCCGCCACGACCCCGCCGACCCCGAGTGGGCGGGCCGCGACCGCCTCGTGCTCTCGGCCGGCCACGCCAGCCTGCTGCTCTACGTGCAGCTCGCGCTGACCGGCTATGGCCTGGGCCTCGACGAGCTCGCCCTCAGCCGCACCCTCGGGTCGCGCACCCCCGGCCACCCCGAGCTGCACCACACGCCCGGCGTCGAGATGAGCACCGGCCCCCTGGGCCAGGGCGTCGCCTCGGCCGTCGGACTCGCCCTCGCCGCCCGTCGCGACGAGGCGCTGCACGGCGCGGGCACCGGCCTCTTCCGCAGCACGACCTGGGTGATCGCGGGCGACGGCTGCCTGCAGGAGGGCGTCTCGGGAGAGGCGTCGAGCCTCGCCGGCACCCTCGGCCTCGAGGAGCTGGTGCTGATCTGGGACGACAACCGCATCACCATCGACGGCGGCACCGACATCGCCTTCGGCGAGGACGTCCGGGCCCGCTACCGCGCCTACGGCTGGCGGGTGCTCGAGGTCGACGACGCCTCCGACCTCGACGCGCTGCGCTCGACGCTCGAGCAGGCGCTTGAGCGCGAGGGCGGCGACGCCGGCGGAGCAGGAGCCGACGGGTCCGCGGGAGGCGGCGGTCGCGCCGGCCGCCCGACGCTCGTCGCCGTCCGCTCCGTGATCGGCGCCCCCTCCGCCCTGCGCGGCGGCACCTCCGCGGCGCACGCGGGCGGGTTCGGCGACGACGAGGTCGCGGCGGTGGCGACCTCCCTCGGGTTCGCGGCGGGCGCCTCCTTGTCCGACCTGCTGGCCGACGACGTGCGCGACTGGGCGCTCGGCGCCCGCGACCGCGGAGCCCGGCTGCACGCCGAGTGGGACGAGCGCGAGGCCGCCTGGCGCCGCGAGCACCCGGCCGCGGCCGACCGGCGCGACGTGGTCGCCGCGGGCGTGGACCAGGAGGCGGTGGCCGCGGCCCTCGCGACCGTCGCGGTCGACGACGGCGCCGCCACGCGCACCACCTCGGGCGCCGTGCTCAGCGCGGTGCACGACGCCGCCCGGCTCTGGGGCGGCTCGGCCGACCTCTCGTCGTCGACGAACGTCGCGATCCCGGGCGAGGCCGTCGGCGCCGACCGGCCCGGCGGGGACTTCGTGCACTTCGGCATCCGAGAGCACGCGATGACGGCGATCCTGTCGGGCGTCGCGCTGCACGGGCTGTGGCGCCCCTACGGCTCGACCTACCTCGCGTTCAGCGACTACGCGCGGCCGAGCATCCGCCTCGCGGCGCTGATGCAGCTGCCCGCGCTGTACGTGTACACGCACGACTCCGTCGCCGTCGGCGAGGACGGGCCGACGCACCAGCCGGTCGAGCAGGTCGCGTCGCTGCGGACCGTGCCGGGGCTCGACGTCGTGCGTCCCGCCGACGCGCGGGAGGTCGTCGCGGTGTGGGGGCGCCTCCTCGGCTCGGGGTCCGGTTCTGGTGCTGACTCTGTGTCCGGCCCGGGCTCGGGCTCGGGCGACCGGCCCGCGGGCTCGGAGCGGACGGTCGCGCCGACCGCGCTCGTCCTCTCGCGCCAGGCCCTGCCCGACCTCGAGGGAGGCGACGCCACGGAGCAGGGAACGCCCCGAGGCGGTTACGTCCTCTGGCAGCAGGCAGGCGGTGGAGACCTGGCCCTCATCGCCACGGGCAGCGAGGTGCAGGTCGCGCTCCGCACCGCGCGGCTGCTCGCCGACGAGGGCGTCGACGTGCGCGTCGTGTCGCTGCCGTGCCTCGAGTGGTTCGAGCAGGAGCCCCGGGCATACCGGGACGAGGTGCTGCCGCCGTCGCTGCGGGCCCGGGTCACGGTGGAGGCCGGCACGCGGCAGCCGTGGGGCCGCTGGGCGGGGCTCGACGGCATCAGCGTCGGCATCGACGAGTTCGGCGAGTCAGGCTCGGGCCCGGAGCTGCTGCGCCTCCGCGGCGTCGACGACGCCGCGGTGCTCGCGGCCGCCCGCGAGGTCCTCGCCCGCTAGCCCCGCCTCCTCGCCCACTCCCCCGCAAATGCCGACCGTGGCGCCAGGACACGCCCGGGATGCAGCTCCACACGCGGCGTGTCGCGCGGCTTCCCGGCCTCCCGGTCGGCATGTGCGGCTGTGACGAGGTTGCCGACACCGGTCGCCCCGGATAAGGTAAGGCACACCTAACACGGCGATCACCCGTGAGGGCCCCCGAACCGGACAGCACCGGCGAGAGGGGCTGTCCGTCGACGCGGCACGCACCCGGCGTGCCCTCCCGACACCGGGCGATCCGTCGTGCCCGCAGCATGCCGCCTGCGACAGGCACCCCCTCGCCCCACCTCCGGAAGGCCCCCATGTCCCGCACCTCGCGCCTCCTCGCCCTGAGCGCCGCCTCCGTCCTCGCCCTCGGCCTGACCGCCTGCTCGACCGGAGCCGGCACCGGCACCGACGGGTCGGACGGCGCCGCCGGCGACTTCACCCCCGTCACGATCGAGCACGCGCTCGGCACGACGACGATCGACGAGAAGCCCGAGCGGATCGCCACGGTGAACTGGGCCAACCAGGAGGTGCCCCTCGCGCTGGGCGTCGTCCCGGTCGGCATGGCGCGTGCGGACTTCGGCGACGACGACGGGGACGGCATCCTGCCGTGGGTCAGCGAGAAGCTGGGGGAGCTCGGCGGCGAGGCCCCCGTGTTGTTCGACGAGACCGACGGCGTCGACTTCGAGGCCGTGGCCGACACCGAGCCCGACGTGATCCTGGCCGCCTACTCCGGCCTGACGCAGGAGGACTACGACACGCTCAGCGAGATCGCTCCCGTGGTCGCCTACCCCGAGACCGCGTGGGGCACCTCCTGGCGCGACATGATCGCGTTCAACAGCCAGGGCATGGGCATGGCCGCCGAGGGCGAGCAACTCGTCGCCGACCTCGAGGGCGAGATCGCCGAGGTCGCCGACGCGCACCCCGAGCTGACCGACTCCACCGCGATGTTCCTCACGCACGTCGACACGACCGACCTCAGCGAGGTCAGCTTCTACACGACGCACGACACCCGCGTGCAGTTCTTCGACGACCTCGGCCTGCAGCAGCCCGCGAGCATCCAGGAGGCGTCCGACTCGACCGACCTGTTCTCGCTCACGCAGAGCGCCGAGACGGCCGACACGTTCGACGACGTCGACGTGATCGTCACGTACGGCGACGACGAGCTCGTCCAGACGCTCGAGGGCGACCCCGTCCTGTCGCAGATGCCCGCCGTCGCGAACGAGGCGATCGTCGCGCTGCCGAGCACCGGCCCGCTGGGCACGGCCGCGAACCCGACTCCCCTGTCGATCTCGTGGATCCTCGCCGAGTACGCCGACCTCCTCGCCGAGGCGTCGCAGAAGTAGCCACCAGCCGAGCCGTCGAGAGCAGTCAGCGCCAGCGTGACCGTCACCACCACCTCCGGGGCAGCCTCGGACGTCGCCGCCGTGCGCCGTCCGAGGCGTCTCCGTGCCGCCTGGCTGCTCGCGCTGCTGGGCGTGCTCGTCGTGGTGATGGTGCTCTCGCTGACCATCGGCTCGCGGTCGGTGTCGGTCGACGACGTCCTCGCCGCCCTGGGAGGTGCGACCGACGGCTTCGACCGCGCCTCCGTCGCGAAGCGGATCCCCCGCACCCTGCTCGCCGTCGCTGCCGGGGCCGCCCTCGCCGTCGCCGGGGCCGTGATGCAGGGGGTGACGCGCAACCCGCTGGCCGACCCGGGGATCCTCGGGGTCACGACCGGCGCCTCCCTCGCGGTCGTCACCGGCCTCGCGTTCTTCGGCCTGAGCGCCGCGACCAGCATCGTCTGGGTCGCGATCGTCGGTGCCGCCGCGACGGCCCTGTTCGTCTACACGGTCGGATCCCTGGGACGAGGAGGCGCCACGCCCCTCAAGCTGGCCCTGGCCGGGGCCGCGACCTCGGCCGCGCTCGCCTCGTTCATCACCGCCGTCGCGCTGCCCCGCGGCGACATCTCGGCGAACATCCGCTCGTGGCAGATCGGCGGCGTGGGCGGCGGCACGTTCGCGAGCCTCGGCCAGGTGCTGCCGTTCCTCGCCGTCGGGCTCGTGGTCTGCCTGCTCTCGGCCAAGGCGCTGAACTCGCTGGCACTCGGCGACGAGCTCGCGGCCGGCCTCGGCGAGCGCGTCGCGGTCGTCCGCGGGCTGTCGGCCCTCGGCGCCGTGGTGCTCTGCGGGGCGGCGACCGCCGTCACGGGCCCGATCGGCTTCGTCGGGCTCGTCGTGCCGCACGCCTGCCGGCTGCTGACCGGCGTGGACCACCGCTGGCTGCTGCCCTTCTCGGCGGTCGGGGGCGCGGTGCTGCTCACCGCCGCCGACGTCATCGGGCGGGTCGTCGCCCGGCCCGCCGAGATCGACGTGGGGATCGTCACGGCGCTGATCGGCGCCCCCTTCTTCATCTGGATCGTCCGGCGCGCGAAGCTGAGGGCGCTGTGAGCGGCGCCGACCTGCGCTCCGCGAGGGGCGCCTCCTCGACGGCTGCCGGTACCGACCTCGACGCGGGCGACACCCGCGACGGCCGTGCCGCCCGCATCGCGAGCGTCGCCTCCGACGTCGCCCGCGGCCGCGCCCGTCGTGGCCGCCGCCGTCGTGCCGTGATCGGCCTGCTGGCCGCCGCCGTGCTCGTCGTCTTCGTGCTGACCCTCATGGTCGGGCGCACCGCCTACGGGCCCGGCGAGGTGCTCGGCGTGGTCCTCGGGCAGGACGTGCCCGGCGCCTCCTTCACCGTCGGCCGGCTGCGCCTGCCGCGGGCCGTGCTCGCGATCGCCGCCGGTCTCTGCTTCGGGCTCGGCGGCGTGACGTTCCAGACGATGCTCCGCAACCCGCTCGCGAGCCCGGACATCATCGGCATCAGCTCGGGCGCCAGCGCCGCCGCGGCGTTCGCCATCGTCACCCTCTCGCTCGACGACGCGCAGGTCTCGGCCTTCGCCATCGTCGCCGGGCTCGCCGTCGCGATGCTCGTCTGGCTGCTGTCGAAGAAGGGCGGCGTCGCGGGCACGCGACTCGTGCTCGTCGGGATCGGCGTCGCGGCGATGCTCGACAGCCTGACGGCCTACGTGCTGTCGGGCGCGGCGCAGTGGGACCTGCAGGAGGCGCTGCGCTGGCTCACAGGGAGCCTCAACGGCACGAGCTGGCCGCAGGTCGTCCCGGTGCTGGTCGCGCTCGTCGTGCTGACGCCCGTGCTGCTCTCGCGCTCGCGCGACCTCTCGGTCACGCAGCTCGGCGACGACACGGCCTCGGCCCTCGGGGTGCGGGTCGACCGCACGCGGCTGGTCGTCATCCTCGCGGCCGTGGGCCTGATCTCGTTCGCGACCGCGGCCTGCGGGCCGATCGCGTTCGTGGCCTTCCTGTCCGGCCCGATCGCGGCGCGGATCGTCGGGCCGCACGGCTCGCTGCTCGTGCCGTCGGCACTCGTCGGGGCGCTGCTGGTGCTCGTCGCCGACGTCGTGGGGCAGTTCGCGCTCGGCACCCGGTTCCCCGTCGGCGTCGTCACCGGGGTGCTCGGCGCCCCCTACCTGATCTACCTCATCGTCCGCACCAACCGTGCCGGAGGCTCGTTGTGACCACCGACCACTCGCTCGTCGCCCGACGACTCACCCTCGGCTACGGCGACCGCGTCGTCGTCGACGACCTCGACCTCGTCGTGCCGCCCGGCCGCATCACCGCGATCGTGGGGGCGAACGCCTGCGGCAAGTCGACGCTGCTGCGCTCGATGTCGCGCCTGCTCCGGCCGCGTGCCGGGCAGGTCGTGCTCGACGGCGCCGAGGTGCACCGGACGCCCGCGCGGCAGCTGGCCCGCACCCTCGGCCTGCTCCCCCAGTCGCCCGTCGCGCCCGAGGGCATCACCGTCGCCGACCTGGTCGGCCGGGGGCGGCACCCGCACCAGGGCCTGCTCTCGCGCTGGAGCTCCGCCGACGACCTCGCCGTCGCGGAGGCGCTCGAGGCCACCGAGACCACCGGCCTCGCCGACCGCTCGGTCGACGAGCTCTCGGGCGGCCAGCGCCAGCGCGTCTGGATCGCGATGGCCCTGGCGCAGCAGACCGACGTGCTGCTGCTCGACGAGCCGACGACGTTCCTCGACGTGAGCCACCAGGTCGAGGTGCTCGACCTGCTCACCGACCTGAACCGCAGCCGCGGCACCACGGTCGTGATGGTGCTGCACGACCTCAACCTGGCCGCGCGCTACGCCGACCACCTCGTCGCCCTGGCCGACGGGCGGGTGCACGCCGCGGGCACGCCGCACGAGGTGCTCACCGAGGACTGCGTCCGGGCCGTCTTCGGCCTCGACAGCCGGGTGGTCGACGACCCGACGACGGGCGCGCCGATGATGCTGCCGCTCGGACGGCACCACGTCGTGGGCGAGGGGCCCGTGCGCCGCGGGTCCTCGTCCGAGCCGACGCCGTAGGAGGCGCGGGTGCGTCCCGCCCGCCGCTCGCGCACCTCCTTCGCCTCCTCTGCCGGCCGTTCCGCGCCTCCGGAAGTCCGCATCTCCGCAAATGCCGACCTTCAGGCCCCCTCGCAGCCCGCACCACCTGGATATCCCGTCATTGCAGGCGCTCAGGTCGGCTTTTACGGGCTCGATTCCGGCGGCGCGAATTCCGACCGCAGGAGGCGCGGGCGCGTCCCGCAGATGCCGACGGCCGGGCGAGAACGTGGGCTGCAACACCTGGAGATCCCGTTCTCGCGAACGGCGTTGTCGGCATGTGCGGACCACACCGTGTTGCATCGACGTGTTTCGCCTGCTGGCGGCGGCGCGAACGACGGAGGGCCGCCCGACGATCTCTCGTCGGACGGCCCTCCAGGCGGTGCAGATGCTGCAGGTGGTGCGGGTGGTGCGGTGCTGACTAGCCGGTGAACGCGGCGTTCGCGCGCACGGGCACGGCGACCGGGGCGGTCGGGCCGGCGGGCACGGGCACGGGTGCGACGACGGCGTCGGCGGTGACCGTCACGGTGCCCTGCAGCAGGACGCCCGAGTCGTTGCCGACCAGGGTGATGAAGTAGGTGCCGGGGCCCTGGAGCTGGTCGGCGGGGATGACGATGTTCGCGGCGATGCGACCCTGGGCGTCGGCGGTCAGGACGATGTCCTGGTCACCCGAGCTCTGGGCGTTCTCGTTCGCGAACAGCACGGACAGGGTCTCACCGGGGAAGAACCCGGCGCCCTCGACCGCGATGCCGGTCGTGCTGACCTGCGAGACGGTGAGCGTCGCGGGCACGTAGGTGCCGCTGGGCTCGGGGGTGAACCAGGTGCTCTCGGTCCCGAAGGCGACGGCCTGGACCGACGACGACGCGGGGTTGGGCGTGATGAAGCCGTAGGCGAGGATCGTCGCGTCGGCAGCCGGGTCGCCGGCGGCGTCGATAGCGTCGATCTGGGCCTGGAACTCGGCGAGCGTCGCGACGGCGCCGGCGGCGTAGGTGCCGAGGGCCTGCGAGGTGACCCACTGGCTCGTGGCGGTGAAGCCCTCGTTGCCGACGGCGACGGGACGGAGCGTCGTGAACTCGGTGCCGGTGCCGGTGCCGTTGGCGAAGATGGGCACCTGGAAGGTGGCCGAGCCGAACGAGAC
This sequence comes from Frigoribacterium sp. CFBP 13729, assembly GCF_014841875.1. NCBI lineage: Bacteria > Bacillati > Actinomycetota > Actinomycetes > Micrococcales > Microbacteriaceae > Frigoribacterium > Frigoribacterium sp. CFBP 13729. The sequence goes on from NZ_JACYUR010000004.1 coordinate 253,600, forward strand.
GAAGTCAGCGTCGAGCACGAGGTCGGTCAAGGTGCTGGCCGGGGCGTCGTACGCGTTCAGCACCTGCACGTTGCCGAAGGTCGAGTTGAGGCCCGCGCCGTCGAAGGTGACCGTGCCGGCGGGAGCCGCCACGTCGCCGAGGAACCAGCCGGTCGCGGGGTAGGTGTCGCCCTCGACGCCGAGCTGATCGTTCGTGGTGACGCGGTCGGCCGCGTCGGGGTCGAACGCGGCGTTCGCCGTGCCGGAGACGGCGACGACGGAACCGATGACCGCGGCGGACGCCACGGCCACGGAGAAGATGCGGGACTGCTTCACTGGTGATCCTTTTTCTCAGAGTGAGCCGCGCCGGGTGAGGGGCGGCAGAACGGTGATCCCCCCATCACGGCGTCTGCGCAGGGGTGCGCCGTCGCATCGAGAAAGGTTCTGAGCAAGTGTCACTGATTTGCGGCCGCTTGGGAAGTCCTGTGACGAACCAATGCGTATCCGTCGTTCCCGGGTCTTGCCACGAGAGGGAGGATGCGGAAAAATCTGTCCCGTCAGGCCCAGACCCCGCCTGCCCCTGCTCGACTGACGGACCCGACCCGTCGTCGACACGCACGGGGGCTCGGCGCCCTGGATCAGCCGAGCCCCCGGCCCCCTGCGGGTGCCCGGCTACCTGCTGATCGTCTTGCCGACGGCGACCCCGACGAGCACGGCCGCCACGACCGTGACGACGGGCCGACGCCGCGCGTTCCGGCGCACGAACGCCGCGACCCCCGTGCCCTCGTCGTCCGTGTCCAGCGCTCCGACGGTGCGGTCGACGACGTCCGAGGTCGCCCGGCCGGCCTTGTCGGCGAACCGCTCGCCTCGGTCCTGGGCGCGGTCCAGCACCTCGGAGGCCGCCTCCTTCGCCTTCTGCAGCAGCCGGTCGGTGCTGCTCAGCCCGCCGGTTCCGCCGCGGCCGTCGCTGTCGGGTCCGGCGCTGCCGCCGTCCCGGCCGCCGGGGGCCGCGTACCGGCGCTCGGCCTCGTCGAGGGCGCGGCTGGCGGCGCGCTTGGCCTTGTCGCTGAAGGACTCGCTCATGGGGTGTCTCCTGGTCTGCCCGCGGTGCGGGCGTCGTGTCGCGGGGTGTCGTGCGGTGAGTGGTCAGTGGTGTGCGTCCCCGAGCGCGTCCGGTGCGGGGTGGGCGTCGTCGGGATGGTAGGCCCGGATCAGCCCTTGCGAGCAGGGCGGCGAAGGAGGCGGTGGGCGACTCCCGCGACGACCGCGCCGGCCAGGGGCGCGACGATGAACGCCCAGACCTGGCCCAGCGCGTCGGGCCCGGCGACGACGGCCGCGGCGATCGAGCGGGCGGGGTTCACCGAGGTGTTGCTCACGGGGATGCTGACCAGGTGGATCAGGGTCAGCGTGAGGCCGATCGCGACGGGTGCCAGGGCGGCGTACTCCTTCTTCGCGGTCACGGAGAGGATCACGCCGACGAAGACCGCGGTGAGCACGACCTCGATCAGCAGCACGGCGCCGAGGCCGTAGCCGCCGGGCGAGTGCGCACCGAACCCGTTGGAGGCGAAGCCCGACTCGCGTGCGGCCGCGAAGGCACCCGAGGGGCCGTCGGCGACGACCGCGGCGACGACTCCCGCGCCGGCGAGGCCTCCGACGACCTGGGCCACCACGTAGCCGGGCACGTGCCGCCACTCGGTGCGTCCGGCGATCGCGAAGCCGACCGTGACGGCGGGGTTGAAGTGGCCGCCCGAGATGTGGCCGACGGCGTAGATGCCGCCCATCACGCTCAGGCCGAAGGCGAGGGCGACGCCGAGGAACCCGACCCCGACGGCGTTGCCGTCGTCGGGGAACGACGAGGCCAGCACGGCGGTGCCGACGCCGCCGAGCACGAGGAGGAACGCGCCGAGCGCCTCGGAGGCGTAGCGCGCGCCGCTCGACCAGGTCTCGGCGTGCTGGGTGCGCTGCTCCGATGTCGAGCGGCTGACGGGGGTCTGACGTGCCATGGGTGCGGTTCTCTCGGGTGCGTGGTGCGGTCGGGTGCGGTCGGTGCGGTGGCGCAGTCGGGTGCGGTGGTGCGTGTGAGCGGACGGCTGGTCAGTCGCGGCCGGTGGTGGACTCGTCGCCGCGCGACGCGAGCCCGGCGATCGTGTCCTTGGGGACCGGCGGCACGCCGCGTCCGAGGGCGGAGACGCCGACCTTGACGACGACCGCCGCGGCGATCGCGAACACGGCGAAGGCGATGAGGGTCGCGGCCCAAAGCGGCAGCGCCACGGCGAGGACCGCGACGACGACGGCCGCGAGCAGCCCAACGGTGACGACGGCCAGCACGGCGCCGACCCCCACGAGGACCAGTCCGGTCCGCGCGCTCCGGGCACGGTCGGCGACCTCGGCCTTCGCCTTGCCGATCTCGCCGCGCACGGCCTTCACGATCGGCTCGATCGCGCGGCTGCCCAGCTGGTCGGCCCGGCTGCTCAGCTGGTCGCGCAGGCGCGCTCCGGTGCGGCCGTCCTCGGTGCGCGGCTCGGCTGCGCCGGTGTCGGTGGTGTCCTTCTCGGCCACGGGGGCTCCTCCTGGTATCGGCCCTGCTCGCCCGCAGCTCCCCGGGGGAGGCGCGGTGCAGGGCTCCCCATCAAGTCGTGTCCCGCTCCCCTGCCGTCACGCGCCTCCGGCTGGCTCCCAGCTTCGCGCGGCCCGGGACTCGCCCCCCGGCCAGCCGCGTCCGGACACGGGTGCGTCGCTCCTCTCTCTCTGTGTGCCCGAGCTCTCTGTGTGCCCGAGCTCTCCGCGCTCCCGGCGCCGCGCCTCCTCGGGGTCCAGGCTGGGACGAGCGACCGGGAGCCGGTCGGCGACGAGAGGAACGCGACATGGCCGAGACGACAGAGGTGCTGCACGTGGTGCTGGCGGAGTGGAACGACGGGGTCGACGAGACCGCCCGGGCGACGACGATGTCGGACGAGCACCTGACCACCATCGACGGCGTGCTGTCCGTGTCGAGCGGCCCCACCGTCAGCGGCGAGGGCCTCGAGGGAGGCTTCGACTGGATGCTCGTGGTCCGCTTCCGCGACCGTGCCGCCCTCGACGCGTACCTCCCGCACCCCGAGCACCTGCCGGTCGCGGGCTTCCTGCGCGACTCGGCCGCCCGGGTCGTCGTCTTCGACATCGCGGCGTAGGGCGAGGCCGGCCCCGGCGGTGCGGCCGTGCCGAGGGGCGGCCGTGCCGAGAGGCGGCCGTCGCCGGGGCGCAGCCGTCCCTAGAATCGGCGCATGCCCTACGACGAGTGGTACGACGACGACACCCGCGAGGCGGCGACCGCGCGGGTCCTCGAGCGCAGGGCCACGAAGCCGGGCGACCGCAACGTGCTCACGGTGGTCGCCGACGAGTTCGGCATCCCGCAGCAGACGCTGCGCGCCTGGGTCGAGGAGGCGGCACCCGAGCCCGAGAAGCCGGCCCGGAAGCCCCGCCCCAAGTTCTCGCAGGTCGTGACGACGCGGATCGAGCCTGCGCCGGCGCCCGAGGCGGACCACGACCCGGAGTCGGACATCCAGGCGGATCCGGACGCGGGGCCGGACGTCGCGGCGGGGCCGCAGGTCGAGCCGGAGCCGGATGCGCATGGGGAAGAGGAGCAGCAGCCGCAGTCGGAGCCGCAGCCGAGCGCCCCTGACGCAGCCGCCGAGCCGGACGTCCCCACTCGACCCGCGCCTCCTGCTCCGACCGCCGTCGCCGCACCCGCCCGGACGCCCCGCACCGGCGAGATCGCTGCCCTCGAGGCGGAGATCGCCGCGCTCCGTGCCGGCAACCGCGTGCTCACCGAGGCCATGCGCGTCCTGCTCGACTCCTGACCGGAGCCGACGGACCGCCGAGGTCACGGTCAGGTAACGCACCAAACTCATCCAGCGAGGGTGGCGAACCCCTGTCAACTCCCCACCGGGAACCACAGACAAGGAGAACCATCGTGAACATCTCACGCAAGACCATCACCAAGTCCGCCTTCGGCATCGTCGCCTCCGGCGCCCTCATCTTCAGCCTCGCCGCCTGCTCCTCCACCGACGCCGGCTCGACCTCGTCGTCCTCCGCCGCCCCGTCGTCCTCGTCGTCCGCTGCGTCGACCGAGCCCGTCGCGTCGCTGCCCGACCTCAGCAAGGGCGTCGACACCCAGGTCGCCGTCGACGCGTCCTTCGTCGAGGCCCTCACCAGCCTCGGCCTCACCCCCGGAGTCGTCGGCACCGCCGGCTTCGACGCCACCACGGGCACCTTCTCCTTCCCCATCACCGGCGGCAACGTCGACTACTACGACCCCTCGTCCGACGTGCGCCCCTACGTCCAGGGCGAGATCGACCACGACGGCTCCGGCCTGTCCCTGACCGCTGCCGACGGCACCGTCGTCGAGCTCAGCGACTTCCGCATCGACCCGGGCGAGAGCAA
>NZ_JACYUR010000005.1:0-190507 GCF_014841875.1 Frigoribacterium sp. CFBP 13729
GCGGCGAGGCCGTGCTCAGCGTGCTGCGCGAGGCGACCTCCACGGCCGACGCGACCGCCGCCTCCGACCCGACCGCCGCCGGCACCGAGGCCGACGGCCCCGTCTGGGTCCAGGCGAGCACGATCGGCGCCGCCGACACCGCGCGGGTCGTCGACCTCGCCGCCGAGCGCGGCGTGCCGCTGGTCGAGGCGATGATGCTCGGCACCAAGAAGCCCGCCGAGACCGGCACGCTGGTCATGCTCGCCGCCGGCGCCCCCGACCTCCTGGCCCGGGTGCAGCCCGTGCTCGACGCGATGGGCGCGAAGACGATCGCCGCGGGCGACTCCGTCGGCCAGGGCACGGCGCTCAAGCTCGCCGCCAACGCGTGGATCGCGTCCGTCACCGCCGCGACCGCCCAGTCGCTGGCCCTGACCCGGACGCTCGGGCTCGACCCGCAGCTGTTCCTCGACGCGATCGAGGGCGGGCAGGCCGACACCCCTTACGCGCACCTCAAGGGCGCCAGCATGATCGCCGGCGAGTTCCCCGCGCAGTTCGCGCTCGACGGTCTCCGCAAGGACGTCTCGCTGATGCGCGAGGCCGCGACCGCGGCCGACGCCGGGTTCGACACCGCCCTGCTGGAGGCGCTGGCCGGTCTCTACGGCACCGCCTCCGACCGAGGGCACGGCGGCGACGACATCGCTGCGGTGCACACCGCCTTCACCGGGTGACCGCTCCCGGGGGCTGCGCTCCCGGAGCTGCCTCCCTGAGGCCGCGCCCCCGGAGCTGCCTCCCCGGGGCTGCGTTCCTGAGGCTGCGTTCCTGAGAACTTCCTCCTCCGTGCTCGTCGGACGGAATGACCGCGCCGTGACCCGGGTTGGGTCGCAGGTGCGCGACGACGGGCACTCTCCCTGACGCGTCGCGAGGCGACGCGGCCACCTCCTCCCTCACCACCGGAAAGGACCCCTTCGTGGATCTCTTCTCCTCCGCCGTCCTCGGCGACCTCGTCCTCTCGAACCGCGTCACCATGGCGCCGCTGACCCGCACCCGCGCCGACGCGGGCGACGTGCCCGGCGACATCGTGGTCGAGCACTACGGCCAGCGGGCCACCCTCGGCATGATCGTCACCGAGGGCACCTACCCGACCCAGGAGGGCAAGGGCTACACCGGCCAGCCCGGCATCGTCACCGACGAGCAGGTCGCCGGCTGGAAGCGCGTCGCCGACGAGGTGCACGCGAAGGGCGGCACCATCGTCATGCAGGTGATGCACGCCGGCCGCGTCTCGCACCCCGACGTCACCGGCACCGAGCGGATCGTCGGCCCGAGCGCCGTCGCCATCGACGGCCAGCTGCACGTGCCCTCCGGCAAGGCCGCCTACCCCGTGCCGCACGCCCTCACCACCGAGGAGGTGCGCCAGACCGTGCAGGACTTCGTCACCGCCTCGAAGCGCGCCGTCCTCGAGGCCGGCCTCGACGGTGTCGAGCTGCACAGCGCCAACGGCTACCTGCTGCACGAGTTCCTCTCGCCCGTGTCGAACGTCCGCACCGACGAGTACGGCGGCAGCCCCGCCGCGCGCGCCCGCCTCGGCATCGAGGTGGCCGAGGCCGTCTCCGCCGCGATCGGCGCCGGCCGCGTCGGCATCCGCATCTCGCCGATGCACAACATCCAGGACGTCGTCGAGACCGACCTCGACGACGTGACCGCGACCTACGACGCCCTGATGGACGGCCTCGCCCCTCTCGGCCTCGCCTACATGAGCGTGCTGCACTCCGACCCGCGCGGCGAGCTCGTCCAGCGCCTCCGTCGCCGCTTCGGCCAGGCGGTCGTGCTCAACAGCGGCTTCGGCACGGTCACCGACCTGGCCGAGGCGAAGGACCTGGTCGAGAACGGCCACGCCGACGCCGTCGCCGTGGGCCGCATGGCCATCGCGAACCCCGACCTCGTCGCCCGCTGGGAGCGCGAGACGGAGCTCAACGAGCCGAACCCGGCCACGTTCTACGCCGACGGGGCGACCGGCTACACCGACTACCCGACGCTCGAGTCCGTCTCGCGCTGACCTCGGGGCGCCTCCTCGGCACGCTCGCCGAGACGGAGCGAGAGCCCCGGCCCGGCACCTCCGGCCACGCCACGGCGTGTGCCCTGCACCTGCAGGGCGCACGCCGTCGTGCGTCCGCCCCCGATCGAGGTCTGTCCGAGGTCGGCGGCGCGGGATACGATCCTCGCGGCGGACGTACCCGGTCCGCCGTCGAGGAGCCGTCGCACCCGGCCCCGCCCGTCAGGAGCAGCCCGTGTCGCCGTCGATCCCTCCCACGCCCGCCGACCTCGAGCGCCTGGCCGGCCTGCTGCGCCACGGCCTGACGGGGGCCGAGATCGCCGTCGTCCCGTCCGTGTACTCGGCCGACCCGCGTGGGGCGGTCCGGGTCCGTCTCGGCCACCGCGCGTTCCTCGACCTCGCCGACGACGGCGCGTCCTGGTTCGTCGCGGGCCTCTGGGCCGACCAGGGCGGCGAGACCCCTCCGGGCGAGCGCCGTCGCGAGTTCCTCGCCGTGCCGCTGCAGGCCGAGGCCCCCGTCGTCGCGACCGCGGTCGTCGCCTCCGTCTGGCGCTGGGTCGAGGCGATCGGCGCGCAGGAGGCGGACGCTCCGTTCACGCGCACGTCCCGTTCCGCTCCTCCCGCGATCCCCGGCCCGGCCGCGTTCGGCGCGCCGGCGCCCGCGCCCTACGCGCCCCAGGCGTCGTCGACGCCGCCGGCCGGGGCGTGGCCGGGCTACCCCGCACCGAACGCCTACGTCCCCCACGCGGCCCCGGTCTACGGCGCGGCCCCGCCTCACGGGGCCTGGCCCCCGGCCGCACCGTCGAGGCCACGCAACCGGGGCCTGCTCATCGGCGGCATCGTCGCGGCATCCGTCCTCGTGCTCGGCGGGATCTCAGCCGCGGTGGTGCACGGCGTCGGATCCCTGGCGAGCGAGGTCGTGGCAGGCTCCGCCCCCGGCGTCGACCCCGATGCCGTCCCCGACACCGGCATCGAGGAGCTCACGGTCGGCGACTGCTTCTCGTTCGGCGCTGCCGACGCGTCGGCCGACCAGGTCTCGATGGTCGACCTCCGCTCGTGCGACGAGGACCACCAGAACGAGGTCTTCCTGCAGGACGAGCTCAGCGGCACGGCCGCCTACCCCGGCGACGACGAGACCGCGGTCGAGGCCGACGACCTCTGCTACGGCGCGTTCGAGGGCTACGTCGGGCTCCCGTGGGAGGAGTCCGAAGTCGATTACCTCTACCTGACCCCCACGGAGGAGAGCTGGAGCGAGGGCGACCACAGCGTGCTGTGCTACGTGTACCTGTACGGCGACACGTCGCCCGGCAGCCTGCAGGACTACGGGTACTGACCCGCCGCGTCCCCCCGAGGCCCCGTCCGCGCCTCCCGAGACCTCCCGTCCACGCGTGACCTCTCGTGCACGCGTGACCGGTGCGTCGACCGACTCGGTGGTCCCCGTAGGATCGGATGCGCCCCGGCAGCCCGCAGGGAGCCTGAACCCAGGAGCCCCCGTGCAGCTCGTCGACCGCCTCTTCCGCACCGACGAGTGGCGGACCGTGCCGAACGCGATCACGGCCCTCCGCCTCCTCCTGCTGCCGGTCTTCGTCGTGCTCATCGTCGGCGAGCACTACTGGTCGTCGATGGTCGTCATCGCGGTCGTGTTCCTCACCGACTTCGTCGACGGCTTCGTCGCGCGCCGCACGCACACCACCTCCGAGCTGGGCGCCTGGCTCGACCCGGTGGCCGACCGGCTCACCGTCATCGTCGTGGTGCTGGCCTTCTGGCTGGGCGGACTGCTCAGCTGGCCGGTGTTCGTGCTGATCCTGCTGCCCGACGTGGTGCTGAGCCTGATCGCGCTGATCGCGTTCGGGGGCGCCTCCTTCCCCGTGACGTGGGTGGGCAAGGTCCGCACCGCCCTGATCTTCGTCGGCCTGCTGATGCTGCTCGTCGGCGTCGCGGTCGTGGCCCAGTGGCGCGGCTCCGAGGGCGGCGACGGCCCTGAGGCGCTCGGCCAGCTGCTCGTCGTCGTGAGCAGCTTCGTGCTGCTGCTCGGGCTCGTCGGGCACTACGTCGCCGCCGTGCTCTACGGCCGCGACCTGGCCCGCCGCTGGCGGGCTCGCGGCCGCACCGCCGCCTGACCGGCGTCCTGTCCTCGCCGGTGGACACCGCGCCTCCTAGGCTCGGGGCATGTCGTCGCGCACCCTCGCCGCCGCCCGTGAGCCACGGTCGCCCGTCGCCCTGCTGCTGCCCGGAGCCGGCTACGCGGTCACGGCGCCGCTGCTCGCCTGGTCGGGGGCCGTCCTCGCCGCCCGCGGCTGGCACGTCGAGGCGGTCACGTGGTCGTTCGACGCCCGCTCCGGTGAGGGCGACCCCGTCCCGCTGATCGAGGAGGAGGCGGTCGCGGCTCGCGAGTCGGCCCGCGCCGCCGGGGCGCACGGCCCGTGCGTCGTCGTGGCCAAGTCGCTCGGCACGCTCGCCCTGCCGTGGGCGCTCCGCGAGGGCCTCGCCGGCGCGTGGCTCACGCCGCTCAGCACCGACGTCGCCGTCCGGACGGCGCTCGGCGACGCCGGCCCGGAGCACCTCGTCGTGGCCGGCGACGCCGACCCGTTCTGGCGGCCCGCCGAGCTGGTGACCCGAGCAGACGTCGTCACCGTCCCGGGGGCCGATCACGGGCTCACGCTCGGCGACGACTGGCGTGCGTCGCTCGCGGCCCAGTCCGCCGTCTTCGAGCACCTCGACGCCTGGGCTGCGCGGTTCGGCGCGTAGTCGGCGGCCAGCGCCTCAGGTCGCGTCCCAGAACCCCCGGTAGAAGGCGGTCCGCAGCGGGTCGGGGTCGATCCCGTAGGCGTCGAGCCAGACGGCGTCCCAGCCGGGGCCGTAGTTCCACTCGAGGCTCATCGTCGCGACGGCGATGTCGGCCCAGCGGTCGGCGGCCCCGAGCGCGTCGAGGTCGACGTGGCCCGACCACGTCCCGTCGTCGAGCAGCAGCGTGTTCGGCACGCACGCGTCGCCGTGGCAGACCACGAGCCGGTCGACCTCGGGGGCCGGCCCGAGCGAGTCGGGGTGCGACGACGGAGGCGCGGTGCGCGCCCGCGCACTCGTCGCGATCCGGTCCTCCACCGACCAGCTGAACGGGCAGCCGTCCACCGGCAGGGCGTCGTGCAGCACGCGGAGCCCGTGCCCCGCCGCCCGCACCGCACGCTCCGGGTCGCGCACCCACCGCAGGTCGACGGCGCTGCGGCCCGGCAGGCCCGCGGTCACGAGGTGGTCGCCCTCGTCGTCGCTGCCGATCTCGAGCACCCGCGGCACGACGGCGTGCTCGACGGCCCAGCGCAGGCGCATCTCCTCGGCGTGCAGGTCGAGCCCGCTGCCGTGCGGCGCCCACTTGGCGAACCGCCGGTCGGGACCGTCCCCGAGGCGGTACGTCACGCCTCCTGCCTCGTTCAGCCACACCGGCGTGACGGTGTCGCCGTCGGCCGCGGCGAGCACGGGCTCCGGCACCACGAGGAGGCGGTCGTCACCGGCCGAGGACGCGTCGGGGATCATCCGCCCACGCTACGGCAGCGCCCGCAGCGCCCGCAGCGCCCGCAGCGCCCGCAGCGCGGCGCCGACCGCGGCGGCGCCCACGTGGCCGCACCCCTCGGACCCGCGCGCACCCCTCGGCGCGCGCGAGGGTCTGCGCGGGTTCCGCGGGTCCGGACGCACTGGCGGCGCCTGCCGCGCACACGACGAGGCCCGCCCCGCTCAGCGGGACGGGCCTCGTCGACGTACGCGTGCTCAGGTCAGCGCGAGGCCTTCTTGGCCTTCTTGATCGCGGCCTTGCGGGCGACAGCGACGTTCTTCTTGGCGCTCTTGCGCGCCTTCTTCACCTGGGGGTCGTTCCAGAACGAGCCGACGTAGCCCGAGATCTGCTTGTAGCGACCGTGCCCGGCCTTCGCGCCGAAGGTGTAGGCGATGAACGCGATGATGGCGATGAGCAAGAATCGGAAACTCATGGGTCCTCCCAGGGAACGTTGACGTGTTGCCTCGACGGTAGTCCCCGCGCCTGTGCGGCGTCTCGCCCGTGCGGATGAGACCGCCGAGAACTCGCTCGGCGGCTCGACCGGGCCCCCGGCGAGCTCCGACCGGCCCCGACCTGGCCCCGCCGGGAGCCCCGTCCCCGCCCGCAACCGCCCGGAAACACCCTGGCAACACCCCGTCAGTAGCGTCGAGCCATGGCAGACCTCTTCGACCGCTACGCCGCGGCGACCCCGGCCCGGGGCTCCTCCATCAGGCAGCCGGCGCCCGCCTGGGACGAGATGTTCGCCTCCGACCGCGAGGTCCGCCGGGCGTACCAGGAGATCCACGCGACCCTCGAGGGCATGACGCAGGACGACCTGCGCGGCCGCACCGCAGCCCTCGCCGACTCGTACCTCGCGCAGGGCGTCACCTTCGACTTCGCGGGCGAGGAGCGACCGTTCCCGCTCGACGCCGTGCCCCGCGTGATCGAGCACGACGAGTGGCTGGACGTCGAGAAGGGCGTGAAGCAGCGGGTCAAGGCGCTGGAGGCGTTCCTCGCCGACGTCTACGGGCCGCAGCGCGCCGTCGCCGACGGGGTGATCCCCGCGGGGCTCATCACCAGCTCGAGCCACTTCCACCGCCAGGCCGCGGGCATCGACCCCGCGAACGGCGTGCGCATCCAGGTCAGCGGCATCGACCTGATCCGTGACGAGGCCGGCGCCTGGTGCGTCCTCGAGGACAACGTCCGCGTGCCCAGCGGCGTCAGCTACGTGATCTCGAACCGGCGGGTGATGGCACAGACGCTGCCCGAGCTCTTCGTCTCGATGAAGGTGCGCCCCGTGGGCGACTATCCCGCCCGCCTCCTCGCCGCCCTCAAGAAGAGCGCGCCGTCGGGGGTCGACGAGCCGACGGTGGTCGTGCTGACCCCCGGGGTCTTCAACTCGGCCTACTACGAGCACACCCTGCTGGCCCGGCTGATGGGCGTCGAGCTCGTCGAGGGCCGCGACCTGTACTGCTCGGGCGGCCGGGTGTTCATGCGCACGACCGGCGGTCCCGAGCGGGTCGACGTGATCTACCGCCGGGTCGACGACGAGTTCCTCGACCCGCTGCAGTTCCGTGCCGACTCCGTGCTCGGCTCGCCCGGCCTGCTGATGGCCGCGCGCCTCGGCACCGTCACCATCGCGAACGCGGTCGGCAACGGCGTCGCCGACGACAAGCTCGTCTACACGTACCTGCCCGAGCTGATCCGCTACTACCTGGGCGAGGAGGCGCTGCTGCCGAACGTGCGCACCTGGCGCCTCGAGGATCCCGGCGCCCTCGAGGAGGTGCTCGACCGCCTCGACGAGCTCGTGGTCAAGCCGGTCGACGGCTCCGGCGGCAAGGGGCTGGTCGTCGGGCCGGCCGCGAGCCGACGCGAGCTCGACGAGCTGCGCACCCGCCTGCAGCAGGACCCGCGCGGCTGGATCGCGCAGCCCGTCGTGCAGCTGAGCACCATCCCCACCCTCGTCGACGACGGCCTGCAGCCCCGCCACGCCGACCTCCGGCCCTTCGCCGTGCACGACGGCGACGACGTCTGGGTGCTGCCGGGCGGGCTGACGCGCGTGGCCCTGCCCGCGGGCCAGCTCGTCGTGAACAGCAGCCAGGGAGGCGGGTCGAAGGACACCTGGATCGTCGGCGGCGACGTGGCGGCCTGGGCAGGCCACGACGTGAGCGCCCTCATCGCGGAGCAGACGACGCCGACGCAGTCGATCCCGGTGATCACGCCGGAGGCGGCGGCCGCGGCAGCAGCGGCGGCCGCGGACCACACGCCCGACCACGCACCCCAGGACGACCCCCGCAACGACCAGCAGGCGCAGCAGCAGCAGCAAGAGCAACAGCAGAGACCCACGACCACGACTGAAGGACGACCATGCTGAGCCGCATCGCCGAGAGCCTCTTCTGGATCGGCCGGTACATCGAGCGGTCCGACGGGACGGCGCGCATCCTCGACGTGCACCTGCAGCTGCTGCTCGAGGACCCGTGGATCGACGAGGACACCGCCTGCCGCAGCCTGCTCGCGGTGATGGGCAGCGAGGCCGCCTCCGACGAGGCGCTGACACGCGGCGACGTGCTCGCCCGGCTGGCCGTCGACCGGCACGACCCGGCCTCCATCGCCTACTCGCTCGGCGCCGCCAGGGAGAACGCCCGACGGGCCCGCGAGATCGTCTCGACCGAGCTGTGGGAGTGCCTCAACACGACCCGCGCCCGCATGCCGCGAAAGGTCGCGGACGACAAGGTGCACGAGTTCTTCGCCTGGGTGCGGGAGCGCAGCGCGCTCGCCGTCGGCATCATCGAGAGCGCGACCAGCCGCGACGAGGTGTGGCAGTTCTTCACCCTGGGCCGGTCGATCGAGCGCGCCGACATGACGGCGCGGCTGCTCGCGACGCGCACGCTGACCGAGGCGTCGGGGCCGTCGTGGACGACGATCCTCCGCTCGTGCGGTGCCTACGAGGCCTACCTGCGGACCTACCGGGGCGTGCCGAGCGCCCGCAACGCGGCGGAGTTCCTGCTGCTCGACCGGCTGTTCCCGCGCAGCGTGATGTTCGCGGTCAGCCGTGCCGAGGCGTGCCTCCGCGAGGTCGAGCCGTCGAACGGGCGGGTGATCGCGACCGACGGGGGAGTGCGGATCCTCGGGCAGATGCGCAGCGAGCTCGAGTTCCGGCCGATCGGCGACATCCTCGACGACCTGCCGGCCCAGATGGACGCCGTCCAGGCGGCGACGAGCGCCGCCTCCGAGGCCATCCGCCAGCGGTACTTCCCGACCAGCGCGGCCCCGACCTGGGTCGGTGAGCGATCGTGAGCCGGCTGCGGATCCGCCACCACACCGGCTTCTCCTACGCCGGCGAGGCCGTGGCGAGCTACAACGAGGCGCGCATGCTGCCGGCGCACGCCGAGGGGCAGTTCGTGCTCTCGTCGCACCTCCGCATCGACCCCGCCGCAGGGACCCACGAGTACGTCGACTACTGGGGCACCCGGGTGTCGGCCTTCGAGGTGCTGCTGCCGCACCGGCAGCTGTCGCTGACGGCGACCTCGACCGTCGAGCTGCGGCCGGTGCTGCACCCCGAGACGACGACGGGCTGGGACGACCTGGCCCGCGTCGCCGGCGCCACCGCCCAGTTCGTGGAGCACCTCGAGCAGACGCCGCTGACGGCGCCGCCGGCCGACCTCGTCGACCTGGCCCTCGAGGCGAAGGGGGCGTCGACCTCGCCCTGCTCGACCGCGATGGAGATCTGCCAGAGGGTAGGAGGCGCGGTCCGGTACCTGCCCGGCGTCACCAACGTGAAGACGACGGCCGCCGAGAGCTGGGCCGCCCGGGCCGGGGTCTGCCAGGACATCGCGCACGTGACCGTGGGGGCGCTCCGCGCGGCGGGGATCCCGGCGCGGTACGTCAGCGGGTACCTCCACCCGCGGCCGTCGGCGGAGCTCCGCGAGACCGTCACGGGAGAGTCGCACGCCTGGATCGAGTGGTTCTGCGGAGCCTGGCACGGCTACGACCCCACGAACCTGATCGACATCGGCGACCGTCACGTGGTCGTCGGCCACGGCCGCGACTACCGCGACGTGCCGCCGCTGCGCGGGGTGTACGCGGGGTCGGGCGCGTCGTCGCTGTTCGTGACCGTGGAGATCACGCGCGAGGCGTAGCCGGCTCAGCAGCGAGCGAACGAGTACCCGGGGTCGTCGGCCGGCACCAGGTCGCGGTCGCGCACGACGGTGCTGCGCGGGGTCGTCGCCCGGGCGCAGAGCCCCTCGACGGTGTCGCGCAGGTCGTCCGTGTACTCGATCGCGAGCACGTGGTCGCCGTAGACGGACGTGTAGGCGTCGCACTCCGAGTAGCGGTCGCACTCCTCGGCCACCGCGAAGTCGAAGCCGATCTCGTCGCGGCCCCGCGCCTCCAGCTCGGCGGTGTTCTTCTGCCCGGCGAGCAGCCCGGTGTCGTGGGCCTCGCCGACGAGCAGGGTCGCGAAGGCGACCGCGTCGTCGAGGTCGAAGGCGCCGTCGGACCGGGTGTACGAGTCGAGGTTGTCGAACTCGACGGCGTCGAAGCCGTCGTCTGCGCAGCCCTGGACGGTCGCGCGCATCCGTTCGGCCACCGCCTCCCTCGTGGTCGCGTCGGCGAGGTCGAAGAGGTGCTCGTCGGGCCAGCCGGGGTCGACCAGCAGCTCGCCGGAGGAGCGGTGCAGCAGCCACTCGTCGGGCCACTCCACGCCCGGCTGGGTCTGGAACCCGTTCACGTAGCAGACGTTCCACACCCCGGAGGCAGGCTGCTCGGTGCTGTCCCGCACGACGATCCCGGTGCCGCTCGGCGGGTCGGAGGAGCCGCCGAGCTGGTAGTCGAGCGCCGCGCCGACGGGGAAGCCGTCCGGGTCCGGCGTGGCCGCCGGCATCGTCTCGACGAGGAGGGGAGCGCTGGCGCCGGACTCGCCCGGCGTGCAGCCCGTCAGCGAGAGCGCGAGGACGACCATGCCCGCGGCGGCTGTGCCGAGCGCCCTGGCCGCGGCTGTCCTGGGTCTGCGCATGCAGCGAGCATAGGTCCCCGGACAGCCGCGACCGCAGCTGCGGCCACGGCCGTGCCCGGTCCCTAGAAGGTGCGCAGCGGGATCTCCGCCGGCGCCTCCAGCAGGCGCTTCACCTCGTCGTCGAGCTTGACCAGGGTGATCGACGCGCCGGCCATGTCGAGCGACGTGCAGTACTCGCCGACGTAGCTGCGGACCGGGGTGATGCCCTGGGCGACGAGCTTCTCGTGGGCGATGCCGTAGAGCAGGTACAGCTCGCTGATCGGAGTGCCGCCGAGGCCGTTGACCATCAGAGCCACCTCGTCGCCGTCCGAGAACGGCAGATCGGACACGATGGGCTCGAGCAGCAGGTCGACGATCTCGTCGGCGGGCACGATCTTCTGACGGGCCCGGCCCGGCTCGCCGTGGATGCCGACGCCGACCTCGATCTCGTCGTCGCCCAGCTCGAACAGCGGCGAGCCCTTCGAGGGAGGCGTGCAGGCCGTCAGGGCGACGCCCATCGTGCGCGTGACCGAGTTGACCTTCTCGCCGACGCGGACGACCTCGTCGAGGTCGGCGCCCTCCTCGGCCGCCGCCCCGACCGCCTTGATCACGAAGAAGTTGCCGGCCACGCCTCGACGGCCGATCGTGTAGGTCGAGTCCTTGACGGCGACGTCGTCGTCGATGAACAGGGTCTTCACCTTGATGCCCTCGGCGTCGGCGAGCTCCTCGGCCATCTCGAAGGCCATCTTGTCGCCGGTGTAGTTGTTGACCAGCAGCAGCACGCCCTTCTCGCTCTGGACCCGACGCGCCGCCTCGACCACGTAGTCGGTCGGCGGGGCCGCGAAGACGTCTCCGGGGCAGGCAGCATCGAGCATGCCCTTGCCGACGACCATCACGTGGGCGGGCTCGTGGCCGGAGCCCGAGCCCTGCACGATCGACACCTTGTCCTGGTCCGGCGCGTCGGCGCGGACGATCAGGTTGTACTTCGGGTCGTAGGTGAGCGTGTCGGGGTTCGCCAGGGCGAGGCCCTTGAGCATCTCGGGGACGAACGCCTTCGGGTCGTTGATGAACTTCTTCATTGCGGGTGCCTCACTTCGTCGTGTGTCGCCGTGGTGGGAGGGGGAGGGGAAGTCGGTCGGACGTGCCGGGTCACCACGCGCCCGCGACGCGCTCGGCGAGCACGGCGACCGCGATCGCTCCGGGGTCGGGGGACCCGATGCTCCGCGCGCCCGTGTAGGAGGCGCGGCCCCGTCGTGCCTGGAGGCTCGCGGTGGCCTCGGCGGCGGCCCGCGCGACCTCGGCGGCGTGCCGCGCAGTCCCGGCCGCGTCGGTGCCCGCGGCGACGTCGGCCTCGACGGCGTCGGTCAGGGGCACGAGCGCGTCGAGCAGGGTCTTGTCGCCGACGTCGGCGCCGCCGCGCTTCTTGATGCCCTCGATCGCGGCCCGGAGCATCGCGACCGCGTCGTCGGGCGTCGTCTCGCTCTTGCCCTTCATCGTGATCGCGGCACGGAGGAAGGCGGTGCCCCAGATCGGGCCCGAGGTGCCGCCCATCCGGCTGCTCATCGTCGTGGCCACCTTCTGCAGGAACGCCCCGAGGTCGTCGTGGTCGAACTGGTCGAGGTCGGCGAGGACGGTCTCGAAGCCGCGCGCCAGGGAGTAGCCGAAGTCGCCGTCGCCCGCGACCGCGTCGAGGTCGCAGAAGTACGCCTCGTTGTCGACGCAGGTCTGGGCGATCAGCCGGACGGCGTCCACGAGACGGGACGAGTTCGTGTCGGCGGGGGGAGCGTCGTTGCTCATGTGTTCCTCGGTCTCCTGTGTTCGGGGTTCGGGTTCGGTCGGGTCAGTGCGTCAGCGCGACGAGGGTGCCGAGGTCCACGACGTCGAGGGGCCCGACGCCGCGCGGGTCGGCGAGCACCCGGCTCGGGGAGGCGGGCAGGTCGCCCAGGCTGTCGACGACGAGCGCGGCTCCCGAGAAGTCCTCGTCGACGGTGAAGCTGCTCGTCGTCACGACCGTCGACAGGCCAGCGGCGACCGCAGCACGCAGGCCGTTGGCGCTGTCCTCGACGACGACGGCGTCGTCGGCCGGCACCCCCAGCTCGCGGAGCGCGAGCTCGTAGATGTCCGGGGCGGGCTTCTTGCGGGGGACGACGTCCCCGGCGAACACCGCGAACCGCGAGGCGGCCTCGGGCCCCACCACGTGCTCGAGCACGGCCCGGACGGACTCCTCGGCCGAGGTCGACGCGACCGCGAGCAGCCAGCCGGCGGCGTGCGCCTCGTCGGCGATGCGGGCGATGCCCGGGCGGCCGGGCATCTCGCCCGCCCGCACCTTCGCGGTGTACCGGCGGGTCTTCTCCGCGTGCCATTCCGCGATCGTCGCGCGCTGCGCCTCCTCGTCGTCGGGCAGGCCGGCGCGCTCGACGAACTCGGGTGTCAGCAGCGAGGTGAGACGCTCCTTGCCGCCGCCGATGCGCAGCACCCGTGCGTAGTCGTCGGCGCTCCACCGGACGGGCAGCCCGAAGTGCTCGAACGTCTCGTTGAACGCGGGGAGGTGGCCGTCGCGTTCCGTGTCGGCCAGCACCCCGTCGCAGTCGAAGAGGAGGGCCCTCGTCATCGTGCGCTCCCGGTGCCGGCGGCCTTGCCGTCGGCCCCGAACCAGGCGACGTGCTCGGCGATGACGTCGGTCACGGCGGCGGAGACGTCGGCGATCAGGCGGGGCGGGTCCCAGCGGTCCTTCGCGCGCGCCACCTCGAGGTGGGCCAGGGACGCCTGCATGTAGGCGTGCTTGACCGCCGTCGAGATGTTGATCTTCGAGACCCCCGCGTCGATGAACGACCGGAAGTCCGCCTCCGACAGGCCGGTCCCGCCGTGCAGCACGATCGGGCGGTCGGTCAGCGCCGCGAGCTCGGCCGCCCGCTCGGGCAGCAGCTGCGGGTGCGCCTTGTAGAGCCCGTGGCTCGTGCCCAGCTGCGGGGCCAGCAGGTCGCTGCCGGTGCTCTCCGCGATCTCGGCGAGCTGCTCGACGGAGTAGGCGTGCTGCGACTCGTCGCTGCCGACCCCGTCCTCGACGCCGAGGATGTTCTCGATCTCGGACTCGACGTCCACGCCGGCCGCGTGGGCCTCGGCGGTGACCTCGTGCGTCTCGCGCACGGCGTCGTCGAGGTCGCGGTCGGAGGCGTCGAAGAGCACCGAGGACCAGCCGGAGGCGATGACCTCGGTGAGGACCGCCCGGTCGGGGCAGTGGTCGAGGTGCAGGGCCACCGGCACGGTCACGTCGCGGGCCAGGGCGGCGAAGAGGTCGGTGACGAACGCGCAGCCGGCGGTGCGGACGGTCTTGGTCGAGATCTGGACGATGAGCGGGGACGCGGTCCGCTCCGCGGCGGCGAGCACGGCTCGCATGCTGATCTCGTCGAAGACGTTGACCGCGGGCACCGCGTAGCCGGCGTCCCGCGCGGTCCGGGTCATGGACAGTGTCGATGCGACCACGGATTCGACCTCACTTCCTCGTGGGGGTGGTGCCGCCTCCGGCACCTGCTCGGAATGTACATGTCCATACAGGGCTAGACAAGTAGACTCCGCAAGAATTCGCCGTGAGGGATCTGGGAGGGTGGTGCTCGTGTCCGACGTCGTCGACCGGGACTCCCTCGTCCCCCTCTACCAGCAGCTCGAAGAGATCTTCCGCGCGCGCATCGCGAGCGGCGAGTGGGCCCCGAGCCAGCGCATCCCGTCCGAGAACGAGCTCAACCGGCTGTTCGGCCTGAGCCGGATGACCGTCCGGGGGGTCCTCACGAAGCTCACCGCCGACGGGCTGCTGGTGCGGGTCCAGGGCAAGGGCACCTACGTCGCCCCCGACAAGATCACGGCCGTCTCGCCGGCCTACCAGGGCATCCGCGAGCAGCTCGAGGTGCTCGGCTACGACATCTCGACCGAGCTCGTCTCGTTGGTCTGCGAGCCCGCGCCGACGCGCGTCCGCGAGCGGCTGAGGCTGCCGCCGGGTGCCCTCGTCTTCGCGATCGTCCGGCTGCGCTCCGTCGACGGGCAGCCGCTGAGCGTCCACCGCTCGTTCGTGCCCGCCGACCTCGCACCGACCCTCGACCGTCTCGACGTCGTGGGCGAGCAGCTCTGCGTCGTGCTCGAGTCGGCGTTCGACCTGGCCATGCACGACGTCGCCGAGTCGCTCGAGGCGGTGGCCGTCACCGCGGTCGACGCCGAGCTGCTGCACCTGCAGCCGCGCGACCCGGTCCTGCAGCTGACCGACGTCATCTCGGACGCCGCAGGCGGTGCCTTCGAGTACTCGACGATCGTGTTCCGGGGCGACCGGATGCGGCTGTCGTTCGACTACAGCAAGCGCTGAGCCGCGGCCCCGCGGGGTGCTGCACCGTGCCCGCCCGCCAGGGCACCTGGGCCGTCTGGGCGCTCAGGGGGCTCGGCCGGGCTCTGGTCGTCGTGCTGCGGACGGTCCAGGTCCCGGGCTGCCGCGGGCGACGACGTGGCGAGCGGGACGCCCGCGCCGACGGCGGTCCGCTCGGACTCGTCCTCGAGTGGTCCGGGAGCCGAGGTCGCGTGCGCAGCCGTCGACCTCGCCGCCCCGGCGGCACGCGCAGCGGCCACGGACCGCGTGACCGCGTCCGTGAGGGAGCTCGTCGCGGAACGCCGCGCCGCAGCCGCTCGGTGGGTCGCCGAGGTCGCCGCGCGCCCTGCCCTGGCCGCGTGCCGGCGGGTCGTCGTCCAGGCCGCCGCGAGAGCAGCCGGCTCCGAGGCCGACGTGCGGACCGCCTCCTCGGGGGTGAGCACGGTCGCGGCGGGGACCGGGGTCGGGGCCGTCTCCGAGCTCGACGTCGGCAGTCGCCCGAGCAGGCGGTCAGCCAGCGCGACGAGCAGCACGACGACGCCGCCGACGACGAGCGCGGACGCCAGCAGCAGGAACGCGACCGCGACGTAGTCGTAGGGGCCGTCGACGGCGCGGGCGTCCGCTGCCAGGCCGAGCGCGCCTCCGGCGACGACGGCGGCGAGAGCCGCTGCCGCGCACCGCGCTGTCCTGCCCATGTCGGGACCCTCCACGACGGGACGCCGCGGGGCCGGATCAGACCCGAGGACTCGTCATGGGCGGACTGTACGCCGGGCGGCCCGACCGTGGTAGCCCCTTGCGCTCAGCGGCCACGCGCTCACGACGTGCGCGACGCGACCTCGTCGGCGGCCAGCACGGCGGCGGCCTCGTCGCGCCGCTCGCGCGCGGGTCGGCCCCCGTCGCCGTCGTGCTCGACGGTGAAGTGCGGCACGAGCCGCGGGGCGATCCGCCGCACGACCCCGGCGTCCGCGGCCGCGGCGACCGGTGCCACGCGCCGCACCCGCAGGTGCTGACGGCGCACGAGCCAGACCACGGCGATCCCCGCGGCGACGAAGCCGGCCGCGGCGCCGACGCCGATCGCCCAGCGGGGCCCGGCCGTGTCGGCGACCCAGCCCACGATCGGGGCGCCGAGCGGCGTGCCGCCCGTGAAGATCGCCATGTAGAGCGCCATCACGCGGCCGCGCATCTCGGGCGCGGTCGACAGCTGCACCGTGCTGTTGGCCGTGGTCATCAGCGTGATCGACGACAGCCCGACGGCGACGAGCACGGCGGCGAACGTCCAGTAGCTGGGCATCAGCGCGGCGACGGTGCAGGTCACCCCGAAGGAGGCGGCGGCCAGCACCAGCACCCGCATCCGCGGGCGCTCGCGTCGGGCCGAGAGCAGGGCGCCCGTCAGCGACCCCACGGCGATGCACGACGACAGCAGGCCGAACCCGCTCGCGTCGACGCCGAACTCGACGCTCGCCATCGTCGAGGTGAAGATCGGGAAGTTGAGCCCGAAGGTGCCGATCACGAAGATCATCGTGAAGACGACGAGCAGGTCGGGGCGCCCCTTCACGTAGCGGAACCCCTCGCGGATCTGGCCCTTGGCCCGCGACACCGGCGGCTTGTGCTCGAGCTGCGACACCCGGATGAACCGCAGCGACAGCAGCACCGCCGCGAACGACGCCGCGTTGATCAGGAACACCCAGCCGGTGCCCACGCTCGCGATCAGCACGCCGGCGACGGCCGGGCCGAGGAGGCGCGCGCCGTTGAACGAGGCCGAGTTCAGCGAGACGGCGTTCGAGAGGTGCCCCGGGGGGACGAGCTCCGACACGAAGCTCTGTCGGATCGGGGCGTCGATCGCGTTCACCGTTCCGAGCAGGAGCGCGAAGATCCACACCATCCAGAGCTGCGCGACGTCGGTGAGCACCAGCAGGCCGAGGGCCAGGCCGAGCAGGGCCATCGTGCCCTGGGTGAGCATCAGCATGCGGCGCCGGTCGAACCGGTCGGCGATGAGGCCGGTGACGGGCACGAGCAGGATGGGCGGCGCGAACTGCAGCGCCATGGTGATGCCGACCGCGGTCGCGTCGTGGTCGGTGAGGTGGGTGAGCACGAGCCAGTCCTGCGCGGTGGCCTGCATCCACGTGCCCGTGTTCGAGACGAGCGCGCCGCCGAACCAGAGCCGGTAGTTGTAGAGGCCGAGCGAGCGGAACATCGCGCTCACGACCGGTTCAGCTTCCGCAGGATCTCGGTGGCGTCGGCCAGGGTGCGGCGCTCGTCGGCGGTCAGCGCGGCCAGCCGCGGCACCAGCCACTCGTCGCGGCGGCGTCGGGTCTCGAGCACGAACGCGGCACCCGCCTCCGTCGTCTCGAGCACCACCCGGCGACGGTCGTCGTCGTCGACCCGACGGCTGACCAGGCCGGCGTCGACGAGCTTGCCGACCGTGCGGTTCATCGACGGGGGAGTGACGCCCTCGTGCTCGGTCAGGGCCCCGATGGTGAGCGGCTGCTCGTGGAAGACGTAGCCCAGGGCCGTCATCTGCGCGTCGGAGACGTCGACGTCGGCCTTCTGCTGGCGCATCCGGCGGGCGAGGCGGAGCACCGAGCCGCGCACGTCGGAGGCGAGCTGGGCGTGCGGGACGGAGCGGCGGGCGGGTGCTGCAGCTGCGGGTGCGGTGGTCTCGGTCATCGCCCACCAGCCTAATCATTTAGCTCGCCTAAGTAAACGATTCGCCTCGATGTACGACACCTGTTGCTGTCAGGTCCATGCAGGCGTATCGTCGAGGGCGGCTCGTCGAAGAGCCCCACACGACACGAGGAAGAAGCGACAGCATGGGCAAGTTCAGCGGCAAGACGGCGATCGTGACCGGCGGCGGGAGCGGCATCGGCGCCGAGGTCTCGCGCCAGCTCGCGGCGGAGGGGGCGTCGGTCGTCGTGACCGACATCAACGTCGAGGCGGCACAGCGCATCGTCGACGAGATCACCTCGGCCGGCGGCACCGCGGCCCCGTTCGAGCAGAACACCGCGAAGTGGGAGCACTCGGAGGCGGCCGTCGCGTTCGCGAAGGAGACCTACGGCGCCCTGCACCTCGCCGTCAACAACGCCGGCATCGGCGCCGCGCCGCAGACCATCGGCGACTACGACATCGCCGCCTGGGACAGGGTCCGCTCGGTCGACCTCGACGGCGTCTTCTACGGCCTCAAGTTCCAGCTGCCCGCGATGGTGGAGGCCGGCGGCGGAGCCGTCGTCAACATGGCCTCCGTGCTCGGCTCGGTCGGCATCGCGAAGAACGCCGCGTACGTCACGAGCAAGCACGCCCTGATCGGCCTGACCAAGGTCGCGGCGCTCGAGTACACGGCGCAGGGCGTCCGCACCAACGCCGTCGGCCCGGGCTTCATCGACACGCCGCTCGTCCGCTCGTCGATGTCGACCGACGAGCTGCACGCCCTCGAGGGCCAGCACGCGTCGGGCCGCCTCGGCACCGACTCCGAGGTCGCGGCGCTCGTGCTGTTCCTCCTCAGCCCCGAGGCGTCGTTCATCTCCGGCAGCTACCACCTCGTCGACGGCGGCTACTCGGCGCACTAGCGCGCGGCTCCTGCGATCCGCCCCGCGCGCCGCTTCAGCCCTGCTTCAGCGCACCCGCGCCAGGATGGGCACGCGGGCAGGGTGCGCGCGAGGAAGGGGCTGTCGTGCGCGTGCTCGTCGTCGAGGACCAGCCGACGCTGGCCGAGGGGCTCCGCGTCGGGCTCGAGGCCGAGGGCATGGCCGTCGACGTGGCGGGCACCGGCACCGACGCGCTCTGGCGCACGCGCGAGGGCAGCTACGACGTGGTCGTCCTCGACATCATGCTGCCCGGCATGAGCGGCTACGCCGTCTGCCGGGCGATGCGTGAAGGAGGCGACTGGACACCGGTCATCATGCTCACGGCCAAGGACGGCGAGTGGGACCAGGTCGAGGCCCTCGACACCGGCGCCGACGACTACCTCACCAAGCCGTTCTCGTTCGCGGTGCTGCTCGCCCGCCTCCGTGCGCTCGTGCGCCGCGGGGCCCGCGAGCGGCCGGTCGTGCTCGAGGCGGGCGACCTGCGGCTCGACCCGGCGTCGCGCGACGTCCACCGCGGCGACGAGCAGATCGAGCTGACGAGCCGCGAGTTCGCCGTGCTCGAGTTCCTGATGCGCCGTGCCGGCAGCGTCGTCACGAAGCGCGAGGTGCTCGACGGCGTCTGGAACGACGACTTCGAGGGCGACCCGAACATCGTCGAGGTGTACGTCCGGCACCTCCGCAACAAGGTCGACCGGCCCTTCGGCCGCGAGTCGATCGTCACCCTGCGCGGCGCCGGCTACCGGCTGGAGGCGCGGGGTGGCTGACGACGCCGGTCGCGTCGGCCCCGGTGGTCGCGACGACGACGGTGGCCGCGCGGCCCGCGCCGGTCGACAGGCCCGCACCGGTCGCCGTGGCTCGCTGCGCCTCCGCATCACCGCGGCCGCCGTGCTCGCTGTGGCGCTCACGCTCGGCGCGTTCGCGCTCGTCTTCGCGCTGGTGCAGCAGGCGGTGCTCGCGGACGCCCCGCGCTCGGCCGCGTCCGCCGACGTCGACCGGGCCGTCGCCGCGCTCGCGGGCGGGTCGAGCCCGGCCGTCGCCGTCTCCGGCGACGCGGACGGAGCGCTCGTGGCCGTCTTCGACTCCGCGGGGCAGCTCGTCGCGACGGGCGGCGACGACGACCTCGCCGGGTACGCGCGACAGCTCGCAGGGGCCGCCTCGGGCAGCCGGGTCTCGCTCGACGGGGACGACTTCGTCGTCGAGACCGACGGTGCCGAGTCGGTGAGCACGACCACGTCGACTCCCTCGCCGTCGTCGAGCCCGAGCGCGAGCCCGTCCACCGCGCCGGAGCCGTCGGAGTCCCCGTCCTACGACGACGACGCACTCGACGAGGACGACGCCGCCGAGGCCGCTCGCGACGCGGCCGACGACGCGCGTGAGGCAGCCGAGGACGCGAGCGCTGCGGCTGCCGCTGCCGCCGCCGCCGAGGGCGACGACGACCTCGACGTCCAGACCGTCACGACACGGTGGGACGTCGTGGCCGCGCGCTCCCTCGACGAGGCGCAGGCCGCCTCCTCGGCCAGCCTGCTGACGCTCGGCGTGGCCGTCCCCGTGGCGCTGCTCGTGCTGGGGGTGACGACCTGGTTCGTGGTCGGGCGGGCGCTGCGCCCGGTCGAGTCGATGCGCCGCGAGGTCGCCGAGGTGACCGCCGCGAACCTGTCGCACCGCCTCGCCGACCCAGGTGGGGGAGACGAGGTGTCGCGGCTCGCCTCGACCCTCAACGGCATGCTCGACCGGCTGGACGCCTCCGCGACCGCGCAGCGGCGCTTCGTCGGCGACGCCTCGCACGAGCTCAAGACGCCGCTCGCGACCATCCGCCAGCACGCCGAGGTCGCGCTGCTGCACCCCGAGAGCATCGACGGGCGGGCGCTGGCCGGCACCGTCCTCGGCGAGGAGGCGCGCCTCACCTCACTTGTGCAGGGCCTGCTGGTCCTCGCCCGCGCCGACGAGGGCGCGCTCGGCGTCGCCCGCCGCCCGGTCGACCTCGACGACCTCGTGCTGACGGAGGCGGCTCGCCTGCGGTCGGGCACGGGCACGGGCACGAGCGCGGGCGCGGGTGGGGGTGCGGCCTCGGGTTCGGGGTCGACCTCGGGCTCGGGCGAGGGCGTCGGTCGTGGCGTCTCCGTCGACGCCACGGCCGTGGGACCGGCACGTGTGCGCGGCGACGAGGGGCTGCTCGGCCAGGTCGTCCGCAACCTCGTCGCCAACGCCTCGCGGCACGCGCGCTCGGCGGTGGCCGTGGGGCTCGTCGAGACGGCCGACGGTCGCGCGGTCCTGACGGTCGACGACGACGGTGCGGGGGTCGACGCGGACGACCGCGCGCGGATCTTCGAGCGCTTCGTCCGCCTGGACGAGGCCCGCGACCGCGACGCCGGAGGCAGCGGCCTCGGGCTCGCCATCGTCGCCGAGATCGTGCGAGTGCACGGAGGGTCGGTGCGGGTCGAGACGTCACCGCTCGGCGGGGCGCGCTTCGTCGTCGACCTGCCGGCCGACGCCGCCTGACCTGCAGGCCGACCTGATCTGACCTGTCGGCGTGACCAGCGCCTCCTGGCCTCCTCGATGTCGAGACACCCCGGAGTGGACCATGCACCCCGGAACGACGGGGTGCATCGTCCACAACGGGGTGCGGCGCGCAGTGACGGGCGGCGGGTGACTGACGGGCGGGCGGCGACGCTCGCTGAACGTTCCTTCAGGTCGCTTCAGGGGCGCTTCAGCGCCTGCCCGAGACAGTGGGGTCATCGCTCGAGAGAGCACCACCTGCCGCACCGCGGCCCACGATCGGAGACACCGTGAAGAACGTCCTGAAGAGCAAGAAGTCCCTCCTCGTCGCCGGCGGGGTCGTGGGGATCCTCGTGCTGGGCGGCGGCGGCGTGGCCGTCGCGTCGACCCTCGACGACCGCGTCGGCGGCGCGGCGAACGACCGGGCGCAGGAGGCGGCGCTCGCCGAGACCGGCGGAGGCACCGTCACCGACGTCGACCGCCTCGACGACGGCCTGCCCGGCTACGAGGTCGACGTCGTGCTGCCCGACGGCCGCGAGAGCACCGTGCTGCTGGGCGACGACTTCAGCGTCTCCTCGTCGCGCATCGACGACGACAGCGCCGGCCGCGACGACCGCTCTGGCCGCGACGACCGCTCTGGCCGCGACGACCGCTCCGGCCGTGACGACCGCGACGGCGACGACGACTCCGGCCGGGACGGCCGCGGCGACGACGACCTCTCCGACGACTCGACGGCCACGCCCGGCTCCTCGAGCACGCCCGGCTCCGACAGCACCTCGGGCAGCACCTCCGGCAGCGACGACGACCTCGTCGGAGCCGACTTCGACCAGGCCGCCGCCGCCGCGATCGCCGCTGCCGGCGGGGGCACCGTGACCGACGCCGACCGCAGCGACGACGGCGACACCGCGTACGAGGTCGACGTGCGCCTCGACGACGGGACCGAGGTCGACGTCGACCTCGACGCCTCCTTCGGGGTGCTCCGCACCGACGTCGACGACCGCCGCTGACCTGCCCGGCGCGCTCCGCGCCTCCTCCGCACCCTCCGGACCTGCGCACGCCCCCGTGCGCGCCGGAGGGTGCGCGGCGTAGGCCCGGGCTCTGTTCCGGTTCCGTAAATGCCGACTGGTCGGGCCCTACTTCGGCTACAAGACCGCGATATCCGGTGGTTGCAGCCTCTCCGGTCGGGTCCTGCAGCCCGAGTCGCCCCAGGCGCCGAGCCGCCCGCCGCCCACGGCCCGCTGATGCGAGGATGGCACCGTGCCCACCTTCTCCGCCGCGCGAGGCGACCACACGTTCGTCGACGCCCACGGCGTCACCGTCCACTGGTACGTCTGGCGGGCGGCTGACCCGCGCGGCTCCGTCCAGCTGATGCACGGCGTCGGCGAGCACGCGCTCCGCTACGAGGAGCTGGCGCAGGAGCTCGTCCGCGCCGGCTGGACGGTCTACGCCGACGACCACCTCGGCCACGGCGCGACCGGCCTCGGGCAGCACAGCGGTGACCACACGAAGCTCGGCCGCCTCGGCCCGTCGGGGCTGCGGGGAGCGGTGGAGGCGGTCGTCCAGTTCACGGGGATCATCCGCGACGACGCACCCGGCCTCCCCCTCGTGGCGCTCGGCCACTCGTGGGGGTCGCTGATGCTCCAGAAGATCGTCGACGAGCGGGCCTCGCTCTACGACGCCGTCGTGCTCAGCGGGACCGCGTACCGGGTGCCCGGCAGCATGAACGGCGGCGACCTCAACGCCCGGCACGCGCACCTCGGCACGACCGGCTTCGAGTGGCTGAGCCGCGACCCGGCGGTCGCGGCCGAGATGGCGGCCGACCCGCTGGCCGTCGACGCGAAGGTCGCGACCCTGTTCGGCTGGCGCGACGCGCTGCGCCTGCTCGGGCGTCCGGCCAAGCAGCTCGACCGCGACGTGCCGCTGCTGATCCTCGTCGGGGGAGACGACCCTCTCGGCGGCGAGGAGAGCGCCCGCAAGCTCGCCGAGGCCTACGTGTCGCGCAGCGGCCTCACGGACGTCGAGCTCGTCGTCTACGACGGCGCCCGGCACGAGGTCTTCAAGGAGACGAACCGGGCCCAGGTCTTCGCCGACCTCGTCGCGTGGCTCGACGCCCGCCTCCCGCGCCCCTGACCTGCCCTGCCGCGCCCCTCGACCCGCGGCGCGCCGTCGCCGTGCGCAAGCCGCAAATGCCGACCGCGGGACCTCGCATAGTGGGATATCCAAGGGTTGCGGGGCCGTTCATGCTGCTGCGGTCGGCATTTGCCACAGCCCCGACGCAGAGCGCGCAGGCATAGGCTGCAGCCATGCACGGTGAGTACAAGGTCCCTGGCGGCAAGCTCGTGGTGGTCGACCTGGAGGTGCGCGAAGGACGCATCGCCGAGTTCCGGCTCGCGGGCGACTTCTTCCTCGAGCCCGACACGGCGCTCGACGCCATCGACCGTGCCGTGAACGGCCTGCCGGTCGAGTCCGACGCGGTGTCCATCGCCGCCGCGATCAAGGCGGGCCTCCCCGACGACGCCGTCCTGCTCGGCTTCTCGCCCGACGCGGTCGCGACGGCCATCCGCCGCAGCCTCTCGAAGGCGACCGACTGGCGCGACCACGACTGGCAGATCATCCACGACGCGCCCGTCTCGCCGAACATGCACCTCGCCCTCGACCAGGTCCTGACCGAGGAGGTGGGGGCCGGCCGCCGCCAGCCCACCCTCCGCTTCTGGGAGTGGGACCAGCCCGCCGTCGTCATCGGCAGCTTCCAGTCGCTGCGCAACGAGGTCGACCTCGACGCGGCCGCCGAGCACGGCTTCGAGGTCGTGCGGCGCATCAGCGGAGGCGGCGCCATGTTCATGGACGCCCAGTCGATCGTCACCTACTCGCTCTACGCCCCCGGCGAGCTCGTGCAGGGCATGAGCTTCGCCGACAGCTACGCGTACCTCGACGAGTGGGTCATCACCGCCCTGAAGTCGCTCGGCATCGACGCGTTCTACCAGCCGCTGAACGACATCACCAGCGCGAAGGGCAAGATCGGCGGGGCCGCCCAGAAGCGCCTCGGCAACGGGGCCCTGCTGCACCACGCCACGATGTCGTACGACATGGACGGCGAGAAGATGGTGAAGGTGCTCCGCATCGGCCGCGAGAAGATGAGCGACAAGGGCACGACCAGCGCCGCCAAGCGCGTCGACCCGCTGCGCAGCCAGACCGGGCTGCCGCGCGCCGAGATCATCGAGCGCATGAAGCAGACGTTCACCGGCCTCTACGGCGCCGAGGTCGGCCACGTCACCGACGACGAGCTGCAGGCGGCCGAGCAGCTCGTCACCACGAAGTTCGCGACGCCGGAGTGGCTCCGCCGCGTCCCCTGAGCAGCAGAGCCTGACCGAAGGAGGCGCGGGCTCGGCCCCGGGGACCGGTCGCCGACCTCCCAGGACCCGGCCCCGAGCTCGGGACCCTCGAGTGGTCAGCAACTGTCCGTCCCGCGCGGGGGAACGACAGGAACTGACCACTCGACGTGACGCCCGGGCCATCGCGGCCCGAGCCCGTGCCCGTGCCCGTCCCCGAGCCTGAGGCCGGGCCCGTCCCCGAGGCCAGGGCCTAGCGCGTCAGGAGCTCCTGGTAGTCGACGTGTTCGTCGACCCAGTCGACGACGAACGGGCACATCGGCACGACGCGCAGCGACGTCTCGGAGCGGACGTCGTCGAGCGCGCCCTGCACGAGCTGTGCCCCGAGGCCGGCGCCGCGGCGGGCCGGCTCGATCTCGGTGTGCGTGAAGCGGATCTCGTCGCCGACGACGTCGTAGGCGGCGAGCCCGATCGTGCTGCCGTCCTCGACGAGGACGTACTGGTTCTGATCGGGGCGGTTCTCGACTGCTGTGCTCATCCCGACACGGTACGCCGGGTGGCTCCGGGGGTGTCCACCGGTGCGAGAGGATGGCGACCATGCCCGTCGACTGGACCCGCGCCTCCTCGAGTCTCGTGGTCCACGGCGACAACCTCGACGTGACCCCGACGCTGCCCGACGGCGCGTTCACGGTCGTCTACCTCGACCCTCCGTTCAACACGGGCCGGCCGCAGACGCGGCGCTCGACGACGTCGGTCCGCAGCGTGCCCGACTCGGTGACCGCCGTGACCGGTTTCAAGGGCCTCGGCTACGAGCGGATCCGCGGCGACCTGATGCGCTACGACGACCGCTTCGACGACTACTGGTCGTTCCTCGAGCCGAGGCTCGCCGAGGCGTGGCGGCTGCTCGCCGACGACGGCACGCTCTACCTGCACCTCGACTACCGCGAGGCGCACTACGCGAAGGTGCTGCTCGACGCGCTGTTCGGCCGCGACTCGTTCCTCAACGAGATCATCTGGGCCTACGACTACGGCGCCAAGAGCCGCAACCGCTGGCCGACGAAGCACGACACGATCCTCGTCTACGTGAAGAGCCCGAAGGGGTACTTCTTCGACTCGGAGACCGTCGACCGCGAGCCGTACATGGCGCCCGGCCTGGTCACGCCCGAGAAGGTCGCGCGCGGCAAGCTGCCGACCGACGTCTGGTGGCACACCATCGTGTCGCCGACGGGACGCGAGAAGACCGGCTACCCGACGCAGAAGCCCGAGGGGGTGCTGCGGCGCATGGTGCAGGCGTCGTCGCGCGAGGGCGACTGGGTGCTCGACTTCTTCGCCGGCAGCGGCACGCTCGGCGCGGTGGCCGAGGCGCTGGGTCGTCGCTACGTGCTGGTCGACAGCAACGAGGAGGCGGTGGCCGTCATGCGCAGACGCCTCCCGGACGCGACGTTCGTCGTCGCCGAGCCGCCCCGCGCCTCCTCGGCCAGCTGACCTGCGGCCGCAGCCGCCCGAGTTGCCGTCATGGCGGCTATAGCTCCGCAAATGCCGACCATCTGCCCGAAATCGCCCCTGCAACAAGGGGAAAAGCCGGTATTGCAGCGCGCCCGGTCGGCATTTGCGGCCAGCGGGTCCGGTCAGGCGGAGACGGGCTCCGAGCCGGCGTGGGCGTCGCGCGACGGCTCGGCGGCGGCAGTCCCAGCGGGGACGGCGTCGCGGCCCTCGAGCTCGGCGAGTGCCTCGGCCTCTGCCTCGGCCCGCGCCTCGGCCAGGGCGATCTCGGCGAGGGCGTGGTCGTCGACGTCGACGGCGGCCGTCATGGCCTCGAGGAACGAGACGACGGCTGCGGTCTCGTCGGGCGAGAGCCCCTGGGCCGCGGTGATCATGCGGCCGTGCATGCCGGAGAGCGTGTCGGTGACCTCGGCGTGCGTGCCCTCGGTGGCCCGCAGCAGGACGCCGCGCTTGTCGGTGGGGTGGGGCAGGCGCTCGACGTGGCCGCTGGCGACGAGGCGGTTGATCAGCACGGACGTGGACGCGGAGGTGATGGCGAGGTGCTCGGCCAGCACCTTGGCGCTGACGGGCTCGTGCTTGCGGCCGGCCCGCACGAGGAACCGGAGCGCGGCGAGGTCGGTCTCGTTCATCTTCATGCTGTCGCGGGTGCGACGACGCATGTCCGACTCGGCGGCGCGGTAACGACGGAGGGCGTTCAGCACGGCGACTCCGCGCTCGCTGGCGCTGGAGCCGTACCAGTACCCCGTCGCGTCGTAGTTACGCCGGGTCGGCTCGGGAGGCATGCTAGAGAGTGTAGCTAAGCCGATCAGGGAGTCCTAGCCTGCGGCGAGCGTCGCGAGGGGTTCCCAGTCAGTTCATGGCGGGTGCGACCAGCCCCGGTCAGCTCGAGGAGGGTCGGTCCGAGGACGGCCCGCCCGACGCGGGGCGGTCCGAGGACGGCCCGCCCGACGCGGGTCGCTCCGCCGACGGCCCGTCGCCCTCGACGACCGGGACGCTGCCCGTCGTCGGCGCGACCAGCGCGCCCGATGCGGCCGCCGCCTCCTGCGCTGCCAGCTCGGCCGCGAGCCGGTCGTCGTTCGCCTCGTCGATGGCCGACTTCTGCCTCAGCGGCGTCGCCTTGAGGAAGAAGCTGAGCACGAAGGCGACGAGCACGATGCCGAGCGCGACCCAGAACACGGTGACGGTCGCCTGCGCGAACCCGTCGAGGAACGGCGCCGCCAGCCGGCTGTCGGCCGTGTTCAGGAACGACGTGTTGCCGTTCAGCGCTCCACCGACCTGCGACGTGTCGCCGTTCTGTGCCGCCTGGTAGAGGCCGAGGATGCTCGCGTTCGCGCTGTCGGCGGTGACGCTCGGGTCGGCGAGCGCGGCCTGGGCGTCGCGCTGCAGGGCCGGGTCGGCGAACGCCGCGGCGATCGTCTGCGGGATGCGCGAGAAGAGCACCGAGAACAGCACGGCGGTGCCGAGCGTGCCGCCGATCTGGCGGAAGAACGTCGACGCCGAGGTGGCCACGCCGATGTCGCGCGGGCCGACCGAGTTCTGCGACGCGATGGTGAGCGTCTGCATCAGCTGCCCGAGCCCGAGGCCGATCAGCAGCATGCCGATCATCATGAACCAGTAGGGCTTGTCGTACGAGAGGTTCGTGAACCAGAAGAAGCCGAGCGACATGAACGCGGTGCCCGTGATCGGGAAGATCCGGTAGCGGCCCGTCCGAGAGATGAGCTGGCCCGAGACGATCGACGAGATCATCAGCCCGGCGATCATCGGCAGCATCTGGAACCCGCTCTCGGTCGGCGTCGAGCCGAGCACGAGCTGCAGGTAGAGCGGCACGGTCAGCAGCGCGCCGAACATGCCGAAGCCGACCAGCACGCCGAGCACGGTCGCCATCGAGAAGGTGGCGTTGCGGAACAGCTTCAGCGGGATGAGCGCGTCGTCGCCCATCGCCCGCTCGACCATGACGAACGACACGATGCCGATCGCGCCGATCACGTAGCAGGCGAAGGCGCCGGGCGACGACCAGCCCCACTCGCGGCCCTGCTCGGCGACGAGCAGCAGGGGCACGGCGGCGACGATCACCGAGGCCGCGCCCCACCAGTCGATGCGGACGTTCTCGCGACGCACCTGGCCGGGGATGTGCA
The DNA here is from genome assembly GCF_014841875.1 of Frigoribacterium sp. CFBP 13729. Taxonomy (NCBI): domain Bacteria; kingdom Bacillati; phylum Actinomycetota; class Actinomycetes; order Micrococcales; family Microbacteriaceae; genus Frigoribacterium; species Frigoribacterium sp. CFBP 13729. The sequence goes on from NZ_JACYUR010000005.1 coordinate 27,938, forward strand.
GGAACCGCACGACGACCGCGAGCGCGACGACGCCGATCGGCAGGTTGACGAGGAACACCCAGCGCCAGCCGGTGACGAACAGGATCTGGTCGGCACCCGCGAAGAGCCCGCCCACCAGCGGGCCGATCACGCTCGAGATGCCGAACACGGCGAGGAAGTAGCCCTGGTACTTGGCGCGTTCGCGCGGAGCGAGGATGTCGCCCATGATCGTCAGCGGCAGCGCCATCAGGCCGCCGGCGCCCATGCCCTGCACGGCCCGGAACAGCGCGAGCTGGTACATGCTCGTCGAGAAGCCGGCCAGCAGCGAGCCCAGCAGGAAGATCGAGATCGCGATCAGGAACAGCGGCCGCCGGCCGAAGATGTCGGACAGCTTGCCGTAGATCGGCGTCGAGATCGTCGAGACGATCAGGTAGGCGGTGGTCACCCACGCCTGCAGGCTCAGCCCGTCGAGGTCGTCGGCGATGGTCCGCATCGACGTGCCGACGATCGTCTGGTCGAGCGCCGACAGGAACATGCCCGCCATCAGGCCGAAGATCACGAAGAGGATCTGGCGGTGGGTCATCAGCCCCTGTCGCTCCGCGGGTGCCGAGGAGGCGGTGGTCGCAGGGGAGGAGGAGGCGGTGGTTCTCGACATGGCGCGGCGTCCTTCGGAGGGCACGAGGTGGTGAGGCTGCGGAGCAGGGCGGGGGCTGCGGGACCGGGCGTGGGCTGCGGAACGGGAGGGGGCGAGGCGGCGACGCTGCAGCCGAGGGAGGCGCACCGAACGTGCGCAGACCGCAAAAGTACTGCACCGGCACGGCTTCCACCAGACGTCGTGATGAGCCTGGGGACGGAGCAGGCCGAGCGGCTGTCGGGGGAGGAGCCTTAGCCTGGTGCGATGCCGTCCTCCCGCCGCCGCCCGTCGCGTCACCGCACATCGGCGTCGGCCCCGTTGGCCGCGCTGGCGCTGGCCCTGGTGACGGCTGCGCTCGCGGGGTGCACCTCGGGTGCCGAGCCGGACGCGAGCACGAGTGCGAGGCCGAGCGCGCCTCCGTCGTCCTCTGCTCCCGCCGCGACCGCCGAGCCCTCCGAGGAGCCTGCCCCCGTGACCAGCCCCGCCGAGCCCCCGACGCCTGCCGCGCCCGCCTTCGACAAGTCGGCGATGTCGATCGACGACCCCGCGAGCCTCTGGGTCGTGAGCGACAAGCTGAGGCCGCTGAGCCCGATCGACTACGTGCCGAGCGACCTGGTCACCATCGACGTGGCGTCGCAGAACCCTCCCGTGTTCCGTCGCGAGGCCGGCGACGCCCTGCTAGCGCTGTTCGCCGCGGGGGAGGCGGAGGGGGCCGGGCAGTTCCAGGTGCAGAGCGCGTACCGGTCGTACGCCACGCAGGTGAGCGTCTACCAGGGCTGGGTCGACCGGCTCGGCCAGGCGCAGGCGGACATCCAGAGCGCTCGCCCCGGGCACAGCGAGCACCAGACGGGCCTCGTCGCCGACATCAGCCCGATCCCGCTGAGCTGCGCCCTGCAGGCCTGCTTCGGCGACACCGCCCAGGGGCAGTGGCTCGCCGCCAACGCCTGGCGCTACGGCTGGCTGCTGCGCTACCCGGCCGACAAGACGGCCGTCACGGGGTTCACCTACGAGCCGTGGCACTTCCGCTACGTGGGGGTGCCGCTCGCGACCGAGCTGCACACCACGGGAGTGACGACGCTCGAGGAGTTCTTCGGGCTGCCGGCCGCGCCGACCTACGCCGGCTGAGCCCGGACGCGACGGCGGGCGAGTCCGGCGCCGGCGGTCCGTCGTGACGGACCGCGCCGACGCCGAACTCGCCCGTCGAGCCAGACCCGCCGTCCGGCGCCTGGCTAGGCGCCGAGCGCCGCGTCGACGATCTGCTTCGCCTCGGCCTGCACACGCGTGAGGTGCTCGGGGCCCTCGAACGACTCGGCGTAGATCTTGTAGACGTCCTCGGTGCCGCTCGGGCGGGCCGCGAACCAGGCCTTGTCGGTGACCACCTTGAGGCCGCCGACCGCAGCCCCGTTGCCGGGCGCCTCCGCCAGCTTGGCCGTGATGGGGTCGCCGGCGAGCTCGGTCGCGGTGATGTCGTCGCCGCTCAGCTTGCCGAGGCGTGCCTTCTGCTCCTTGCTGGCGGCGGCGTCGACGCGCTCGTAGACGGGGTCGCCGAACTCCTCGGTCAGCTCTGCGTAGAGCTGCGAGGGGGTCTTGCCCGTGACGGCGATGATCTCGCTGGCGAGCAGCGCGAGCAGGATGCCGTCCTTGTCGGTCGTCCACACCGTGCCGTCCTTGCGCAGGAACGACGCCCCGGCGCTCTCCTCGCCGCCGAAGGCGACCGAGCCGTCGACCAGGCCGGGCACGAACCACTTGAAGCCGACCGGCACCTCCCACAGGCGACGACCGTGCTTCTCGGCGACCTTGTCGATGATGCTCGACGACACGAGCGTCTTGCCGATCGCGGCGTCGTCGCGCCACTGCGGGCGGTGGGTGTAGAGGTAGTCGATGGCGACCGCGAGGTAGTGGTTGGGGTTCATCAGGCCGCCGTCGGGCGTGACGATGCCGTGGCGGTCGGCGTCGGCGTCGTTGCCCGTGAGCACGTCGAACTCGTCCTTGCGGTGCACGACGCTGGCCATCGCGGAGGCGCTCGACGGGTCCATCCGGATCTTGCCGTCCCAGTCGAGCGTCATGAAGCGCCAGGTGGGGTCGACGCCGGGGTTCGTGACCGTCAGGTCGAGGCCGTAGACGTCGCGGATGGCGCCCCAGTACTCGACGCTCGCGCCGCCCAGGGGGTCGGCGCCGATCTTCACGCCGGCCGCCTTGATGGCGTCGATGTCGATGACGTTGATCAGGTCGCCCACGTAGCCGCGCAGGAAGTCGTGGCGTCCGGCGCTGCCGTCGGCCTTGACGACGTCGACGTTGCCCGCCGCGATGATCTCGTTCGCGCGGTTCGCGATCCACGACGTGGCGTCGCTGTCGGCAGGCCCGCCGTGCGGGGGGTTGTACTTGAAGCCGCCGTCGCGGGGCGGGTTGTGGCTGGGGGTGACGACGATGCCGTCGGCCTTCTCGGTGTTGGCCGGGTCGGCGTTGTGCACGAGGATCGCGTGGCTCAGCGCGGGTGTCGGCACGTAGCCGCCGTCGGCGTCGGCGAGCACGTGCACGCCGTTGCCGACGAGCACCTCGATCGCCGTGCGCTCGGCGGGGGCGCTGAGCATGTGGGTGTCGCGCCCGATGAAGAGGGGGCCGGTGATGCCCTGGCCGGCGCGGTACTCGACGATGGCCTGCGTGATCGCGGCGATGTGCGTCTCGTTGAACGCGGTGTCGAGCGACGAGCCGCGGTGGCCCGAGGTGCCGAAGACGACCTTCTGCTCGGGCACCGACACGTCGGGGACGAGCGAGTAGTAGGCGTCGACGAGCTCACCGGTGTCGATGAGGTCGCTGTCGAGTGCGGGGGTGCCTGCGCGATCGGTCATGCGCTCATCCTGGCACCAGCCGCCGACCTCCGTCGCTGCCCGGCCACGGCGCTCAGCAGGCTCTCGGACATCAGCGGGCTCTCGGACATCAGCAGGCCCCCGGTCGTCAGCACGCCATCTGCCATCAGTAGGCTCTCCGTCATGCCGACCCCCGCCTCCTCGTCGACCTACAGCTACCTCGGCCCGGCCGGCACCTTCACGGAGGCGGCCCTCAAGCAGGTGCCCGAGGCCGCGGGCGCCGAGTGGCGCAGCGTCAACAACGTGGGCGAGGCGCTCGCCGACGTCGTCTCCGGCCGCAGCGCCGCCGCGATGATCGCGATCGAGAACAGCGTCGAGGGCGGCGTCTCGGCCACGCAGGACGCCCTGGCCACCGTGCCCGGCCTCCGCATCGTCGGCGAGTACTTGGTCGCGGTCGACTTCGTGCTCGTCGCGCGTCCGGGCACCCGCCTCGAGGAGGTGCGGGTCGTCAACGCGCACCCGGTCGCCTACGCGCAGACCCACCTCTGGCTCGAGGCGAACCTGCCGGGGCACGGGCACCTGCCGGCGACCTCGAACGTCGCCGCGGCGGCCGACCTGCTGTCGACGCCGGCCGGCGCAGGCCGCGCGGACGCCGCGGTGGCCCCGCCGACGATCACCGAGCACCACGACGTCGAGGTGCTGGCCCGCGAGATCGGCGACAACCGCAACGCCGTGACCCGCTTCGTGCTCGTCAGCCGCACCGTGCCGGTGCCGCCCGCGACGGGCGCCGACAAGACGAGCATCATCGTCGAGCTGCCCGAGGACGGCGCGGGCGCGCTCGTCGACATGCTCGAGCAGTTCGCGACCCGCGGCATCAACCTCAGCCTGATCCAGTCGCGGCCGATCGGCGACGCCCTCGGACGGTACCGCTTCGTGATCGACCTCGAGGGGCACGTGCTCGACGAGCGCGTCGCCGACGCGCTGCTCGGCCTCAAGCGGTTCAGCCCGAACGTCATGTTCCTCGGGTCGTACCCCCGGGCAGACGCCCGCCCGGTCGTCGTCGTGCCGCGCTACGACGACGACGCGTTCGTCGACGCGCGCGACTGGCTGCGCGGGCTGGTCTCGGGAGCCTGAGCCGCGCCTCCTGGGGTCGAGCGCGTCCCTCGGTCCGGCGTGCCCGGCCGGGGGAGCGGAGGAGGCGCCGGTCGTCAGGCCGGGACGCGCACCGTCAGCGCCCCGGGGTCGACCCACGTCTTGATGGCGACGGCCTTGCCGACCGAGTCGCCGTCCATCTCGAAGTCCTGCGGCTCGTCGAGGCGCACGACGATCTCGCGCCCCTTCGAGTAGCGGACCGTGCGCACCTCGCGGCTGTGCGCCATGATCTTGCGTCCGACCGAGCTGCGACGCAGCACTCCGTTCTCCCACACGATCTTGACCCAGATCTGCACCCAGCCGAAGAAGCCGTCGGGGCGCAGGGCGACGATGTCGAAGACGCCGTCGTCGACCGCGGCGTCGGGCAACAGCATGATGTTGCCGGGCAGCAGCCCGCAGTTGCCGACGAGCACCGTGTGGGCACGCATCGTCTTGCGGCCCTGGCCGTCGAGGTCGTACCGGATGACCATGCTGTTGTCGTCGCGGAGCGAGCGCGCGATGGCGTCGACGTAGGCGAGCCAGCCGACGCGGGCCTTGAGCTTCGGGTTGGTGTTGGCGAGCATCTTGGCGTCGAGGCCGATGCCGGCCATGACGACGAACGCGAAGCGCTCCCGCTCGCCGTTCTCGCGCTCGACGTCGACGAGCCCGAGGTCGATGGCGCGGTCGCGGCCGGAGAACGCGGTGGCGACGGAGCCGTCGAGGTGGTCGAGATCGAGGTCCAGGTTGCGGGCCAGCAGGTTGCCCGTGCCGCTCGGCAGGAGGGCGATGGCGGCGTGCGAGCCCCGGAGCGCCTCGGCCACGGCGCGGACCGTGCCGTCGCCGCCGGCCGCGATGACGACGTCGGCGCCCTCGGCCACGGCCGTCGCGGTGATGCCGCCGCCGGGATCCTCGACGCTGGTCTCGTAGAAGCGGGTCGGCCCCCAGCCGGCCTCGGCCTCGTGCCGCAGCACGGCCGCGCGGAGCTTCGCGATGTCGACCTTGATGGGGTTGTAGACGACGGCAGCCGTCTTCTGGGCCGTCGCGGCGTCGGGCGCCGAGGGGGACTCGGCGGGCGAGGCAGCGGGGGAGGTCGTCATCCGCCCACCGTAACGGGCGGGCACGACGCGAGGCCTGCCTCCTGCACCGCCTGTGGAAGGATGCGCGGCCCGCACCTGTGCCTGGGGAGAGCGCCGAGCGTCAGGGGGCGTCCATAAGATGGACCCGTGATCGATCCCCAGCTGCTGCGCGATGCCCCCGACGTGATCAAGACGAGCCAGCGTGCCCGAGGTGAGTCGGAGTCGCTGGTCGACGACGCGGTCGCCGCCGACGCCGCCCGCCGTTCGGCCATCGCCTCGTTCGAGGAGCTGCGGGCCGAGCAGAACGCGTTCGGCAAGACCGTCGCCAAGGCGCCGAAGGAGGAGAAGGCCGGTCTCGTCGCGCAGGCCCAGCAGCTGGCCGCGAAGGTCAAGGAGGCGCAGGCCGCGTCGACCGAGGCCGACACCGCCTTCGACAAGGCCGTCCGGTCGCTCGGCAACGTCGTCGTCGACGGCGTGCCCGCCGGCGGGGAGGAGAACTTCGCGACGCTCCGCGAGGTCGGCACCCGCCCCTCCTTCGACTTCGAGCCCCTCGACCACGCCGACCTCGGCGAGAAGCTCGGCGCGATCGACATCAAGCGCGGCACGAAGGTGTCGGGCTCGCGCTTCTACTTCCTCCGCGGCATCGGCGCCCGCCTCGAGCTCGCGCTGATGAACATGGCGCTCGACAAGGCGATCGAGAACGACTTCACGCCGCTGATCACGCCGACGCTGGTGCGGCCCGAGATCATGGCCGGCACCGGGTTCCTGGGCTCGCACTCCGACGAGGTCTACCACCTGCCCGCCGACGACCTCTACCTGACGGGCACGAGCGAGGTGGCCCTCGCCGGGTACCACTCCGACGAGATCCTCGACGTGACGGCCGGGCCCATCCGGTACGCCGGCTGGTCGACCTGCTACCGACGTGAGGCGGGCGCCGCCGGCAAGGACAACCGCGGCATCCTCCGCGTCCACCAGTTCAACAAGCTCGAGATGTTCAGCTACGTGCACCCCGACCAGGCCGAGCAGGAGCACGACGCGCTCGTGGCCCTTCAGGAGTCGATGATGCAGGCGCTCGGCCTCAACTACCGCGTGATCGACGTGGCGGCGGGCGACCTCGGCTCGAGCGCTGCGCGCAAGTTCGACATCGAGGCGTGGGTGCCGACGCAGGGCACCTACCGAGAGCTCAGCAGCACCTCGAACTGCACCACGTTCCAGGCTCGTCGCCTCGACACCCGCTACCGCACCGAGAGCGGCAAGACGGCGCCCGTCGCGACGCTGAACGGCACGCTGGCGACCACGCGCTGGCTGGTGGCGATCCTCGAGACGCACCAGCAGGCCGACGGCTCGGTCGTCGTGCCCGAGGCGCTGCGTCCGTGGCTCGGCGGCCTCGAGGTCATCGAGCCGGTCGCGTGAGCGGGGGCGACGTGGCGACGGACTCACCCGTGCCTGCTGGCTCGGGCGCCGTGTCCGGCCCGGGTGTCGTCTCGGCCGACGAGCGCTGGCTCGTCGCGCTCGACGTCGACGGCACCATCATGCAAGAGGGCGGCACCATCTCGGAGGCGGTGGCCGACCAGATCACCCGTCTCGCCTCCCAGGGGCACGCGGTGATGATCGCGACCGGACGGTCCGTGTCGATGACGCTGCCCGTGATGGACCGCCTCGGCCTCGTGTCCGAGTACGTGGTCTGCGCGAACGGGGCGATCACGCTGGGTCGCGACGAGTCGGCGCCGACCGGCTACTCGCAGTTCCACGTCGAGGAGTTCGACCCGACCGACGTGCTGACCACCATCCGCGAGGGACTGAACGAGGCGGCCTACGCCGTCGAGGACCGCGACGGGGTCATGCGCTACTGCGGCTCGTTCCCCCAGGTGGAGCACACGGGCGGTGCCGAGAAGGTCGAGTTCGAGCAGCTCTTCGACATCGCGGCGACCCGCGTCGTCGTGGTGTCGCCGTCGCACGACACCGACGACTTCCTCGAGGTGGTCGAGCGAATGGGTCTGCAGAAGGTGAACTACAACGTCGGCTGGACGGCCTGGCTCGACATCGCGCCCGACGGCGTCACGAAGGCGACGGCCCTCGAGCGCGTGCGTGCCGAGCTCGGCATCCCGCGCGAGCGCGTCCTCGCCGTGGGCGACGGCCGCAACGACATCGCCATGCTGCACTGGGCCGCTGCCGAGGGCCGCGGCGTCTCGATGGGGCAGGCTCCCGACGACGTGCACGAGGTCGCCAACGAGCGCACCCGCACCGACCTCGACGACGGCCTCGCGGAGGCGCTCGCGCAGCTCTGAGCTGCCGCTGCGGCGCTGTCGCGCGGCGCACGCACCGGGTTTCGTACACTGCACCGCGTCTAGACCCGGTGCAGTGTACGAAACCCGGTGCGGTGTCCTCGCGCGCGGGTTCGCGGGCCGCGGCGGCCTGCTGCCCCCGAGACCCGCGGGACCCGCGCGGACCCTCGCTCGCGCGGAGGGGTGCGCGCGGGTTCGGCGGGTGCGGACGCATCAGCCCCGCGGCGCCCGACGAGGAGGGCGGCAGCGCGGCGATCCTGCCCGGCTGGTGTCGCGCCTCCTCGGCTAGACTCGGCGCGGTCGCACCGGCTCCGGCGGGTGTGCCGGGAGGGCTGTCCGAGCGGCCGATGGAGCTTGTCTTGAAAACAAGTGGGCAGAGATGTCTCGTGGGTTCGAATCCCACGCCCTCCGCCACCACGACTCGTCCCGCCACCGCGGCCAGCACGGCCGGCACGGCCAACACGACTCGCCCTGCCACCGCGGCCAGCACGGCCGCACGGCCGGCGTCGAGACGCGCTAGTCGTCCTTCGGGCGGCGGCGCTGCTGCTTCGTGGCAGAGCGCTCGTTCTTCGCGGTGAGTCGACGGCGGTCCGAGCCGCGGGTGCGCCGGGTCGGACGTCGAGGCGCCGCGTCGGGAGCGAGGCCGGCCGCGACCACGTCGGCGAGCTTCGCCAGCGCGGTCTCGCGGTTGCGCAGCTGCGACCGCTGCTCGGACGACGTGACCGTCAGGGTCCCGTCGACGAGCCGGTCGCCGAGGCGGGCGAGCAGCAGGTCGCGCTGGTCGTCGCTGACGGCGGCCGAGGAGGCGACGTCCCACGAGAGCTGCACCCGGCTGTCGGACGTGTTCACGTGCTGACCTCCCGGGCCCGACGAGCGCGAGAACCGCCAGACGAGCTCGGCCGCGGGCACGGTGAGCGCACGCGACACGACGAGGTCCATGCGGTCAGCTTCGCACGAGGGAGGCGCGGGCGGTGAGGGAGGCGCGGGTGGGGCTGGGGCGGCGCGGCTACGCGCCCTGCCCGGTCGCCTTGCGCAGCAGCGCCGCGATGACGGGGCTCGTCGTCTCGTCGACGCTCGCGAGCGCGTACGACGTCGGCCACATGTCGCCGTCGTCGAGCTGGGCCGCGTCCTGGAAGCCCATCGTCGAGTAGCGGCCGCCGAACTTCGAGCCGGGCTGGAAGAACACGACGATCTTGCCGTCCGCGTCGGCGTACGAGGGGAACCCGTACCAGGTCTTGGGGGCGAGCATCGGGGCGTGCTCGAGGACCAGGGCGTGCAGTCCCTCGGCGACGACCCGCTCCTCCTCGGGCATCGCGGCGTGCGCGTCGAGGACCGCCTGCAGCTCGGCCGCCGCCTTGTCCGCGGACTTCTGCCGCTTCGCCTCGGCGCGCAGCTCGGCCGCGCGCTCCTTCATCGCCGCGCGCTCCTCCTTGCTGAAGCCCTGCTCGCCTGACGCCATGATGTGTTCCTCTCGTCGTGGACCCGTCGCCGTTGCTCGCACAGCCGCAGCCGCAGCCGCAGCCGCAGCCGCAGCCGCAGCCGCAGCCGCAGCCACGCGCACGGCAGCCGCGAGCGGGTCGGGCTCATCCTGGCCGCGCACCCCCGGCACCACAAGTGCGCGCCCCTAGGGTGTGCACATGTCGTCGCCGTTCACGCGCATCCCCGCCGACCAGCACGTCGCCGCGAACGACCTCGCCTTCGCGGTGCGCGACGCGAACCCCGTCTCGCCCGGCCACACGCTGGTCGTGCCGCGACGCGAGGTGGCGACCTGGTTCGACGCGACGGTGGACGAGCACGCGGCCTTGGGCGCCCTGGTCGAGGAGGTGCGGCTCCAGCTGGACGACGAGCTCGCGCCCGACGGCTACACCCTCGGCGTCAACGTCGGGGAGGCGGCCGGCCAGACGGTCATGCACCTCCACGTCCACGTCATCCCCCGGTGGGCGGGCGACGTGCCTGCGCCCCGCGGGGGAGTCCGGGGCGTGATCCCCGAACGGCGCGACTACCCGCCGACGCCGTAGGCGGCCAAGGCGGCCGAGCCGGCAGGCGGCCGGGCAGGCAGCCGAGCCGGCAGGCGAGCGCGGAGGAGGCCAGGCGACCAGTTGAAGCGGGGACGGCAGACCTGCCGTCAGGCGGTCGACACCGCCGCCACGATCCGCTCCGCACCGAACCGCCAAGCAGCGTCGACGTCGCCGCCGAGGCCGAAGCCGCCGGCGAGCTCCATGCTCACGAAGCCGGCGGCCCAGGCGGTCACCGTGCGCGCCGCCTCCAGCGCCCGGTCCTCGCCCGCGAGGGCGCCCGCGTGACGCAGGATCGGCCGGCTCGTCGCCGCACCGAACTCGGGCCGCGCGGTCGGGACGCCCGGCCCCGGCGTCATGACCAGCTGGAACGCCGCCGGCCGCTCGTGCCCGAAGGCGCGGAACCGGTCGACCAGGTCGCCCAGGTCGGCGCTCTCCTCGAGCCGCGCGCCCACCTCCTCGAGGGTCGCCTCCGCCACCAGCTGCACCAGCTGGTCCCGCCCCTGCACCCGCTTGTACAAGGAGGGGGCGCGCACGCCGACCCGCTCGGCCACCGCCTTCATGGTCAGGCCGGCCAGCCCCTCCGTCTCGAGAAGGTCGCGGGCGGCGGTGACGATGGCCTCCAAGGAGGTGCGGTCGGGAGTCGGCATCCGTCCACCATACCTATTGACCATAGCCATGATGGCTATGTATCGTAGCCATCATGAAGATCAGCGAGCACGTCCACCGCCTCGGCAACGACATCGTCGCCTCCTACCTCGTCGTCACGCCCGAGGGCGTCACCGCCGTCGACGCCGGCCTGCCCGGCCACCGCCGCGAGCTGCTCGCCGAGCTCGCCTCGCTCGGCCTCGGACCGGCCGACGTCGCCGGCGTCGTCCTGACGCACGGCGATTCCGACCACATGGGCTTCGCCGAGTGGCTGCGCCGCGAGCACGGGGTGCCGGTCTTCGTCCACGCGGCCGACGCCTCCCGCGCGAAGGGCGGCGACAAGCCCGCCGGCTTGAAGCAGCAGATGAAGATCGGCGCGATGCTGCAGTTCCTCACGTACTTCGTCCGCAAGGGCGGCGCACGTTCGGCCTGGCTCAGCGAGGTCGTCGAGGTCCACGACGGCGACGTGCTCGACCTGCCCGGCTCGCCGCGCGTGATCAGCGTGCCCGGCCACTCGGAGGGCAGCATCGCCGTCCACGTGGCGCTCGCCGACGCCCTGTTCGTGGGCGACGCGCTGACGACCAGGCACGTGCTCACCGGAGCGGAGGGGCCGCAGCCGGCGCCCTTCACCGACGAGCCCGAGCGTGCCGTCGCGTCGCTGCGCGCCCTGGTCGACACGGGCGCGACGTGGGTGCTGCCCGGGCACGGCGCCCCCTGGGGCGGGGGAGTCGCCGCCGCGGTCGCCGCCGTCGAGGCCGCCGCCGCGCGCCTCTGACCCGCACGCTGCCGCGCCGGGTCCACGCGCGGACAGTGCGCGCACCGTGAGCGTCGAGGAGGCGCCCACCCGACGTGCAGGATCCCGCACCCCAGTCCTGCGCAGCGGGGACGCGCGACGTACCCCCACCCCCGAAGACGGGCGACGTGCGCCTCCGGACGGGGGGTAGGGGCAGCCGCGCCGTCGTGGTGCACTGAGCCAGTCGCGGCGCTCGCCGAGCGGGCCGGCGTGACCGGCACCTCCTCGTCAGCACCCTCCACGCACCTGCCCGCACACCACCTCCTCACCCCGAAGGACCCTCCCGTGATCGACCTCGCCCGCGCGGGCGTCGTCGCCGGGGCCGTCGTCGCGCTCGCGGCCGGTCTCGTCGTCGCGCCTCCCGCCTCCTCGTTCCCCGGCTCGGCTGCGGAGGCCGCGGCTCCCCGCACGACCGCGACCACCACCTCCTCGACGATCCGCACCGCGTCGGCCGCGACCGTCTTCAAGGGCGGGCTGCACGTCGAGCAGTACGGTCCCGCGGCCACCGCCGCGAGCCAGCTCGCCGCCCAGGGGCGCACCGTCGACGCCGCCGCGGCCCGCACGATCGCGGCGCAGCCGATCGCGATCTGGCTCGGCTCCTGGTACGACGACGCGATGCTGGTGAAGGTGATCCAGCGGAACCTGGCCGCCGCCGAGGCGAAGGGGACGACGCCGGTGTTCGTCACGTACGACATCCCCGGGCGCGACTGCGGCGGGCACTCCGCAGGAGGCGCGGCGAGCGACGCCGCCTACCTGGCCTGGAACCAGAAGGTCGCGACCGCGCTCGCGGGGCACCGTGCCGTCGTGCTGGTCGAGCCCGACTCGCTGGGGCACCTCAGCTCGTGCCCGGCCCTGACCGCGACCCGGACCGCCACGATCGCGAGCGCCGTCGCCGCCTTCTCGCGCGCCGGCGTGCCCGCCTACCTCGACGGGGGCAACTCGAACTGGGTGAAGCCCGCGGACATGGCCGTCAGGCTCAAGGCGGCGGGGATCGACAAGGCTCGCGGCTTCTACACGAACGTCGCGAACTACTACACGGTCGACCAGGAGCGGGCCTACGCCGACGCAGTCTCCGCCGCGACGGGCGGGGCTCGGTACGTGATCGACGTGTCCCGGAACGGGCGCGGGTGGAAGGGCACCTGGTGCAACGCCCCCGGCGCCGGACTCGGACAGACGCCCCGCGTGGCGACCTCGGGGACGAGCGCGCTCGACGCGCTGCTGTGGGTCAAGACGCCCGGCGCGAGCGACGGCACGTGCAACGGCGGGCCCGCGGCGGGCGTGTGGTTCCCGTCGTACGCGACGGCGCTGGTCGCGAACCGGCGCTGAGGCTCGGGCCGGGCGGGAGTCCCTCGGGCCCGTCGCGCGCTGATCGGCTTCCTGCCCGCGTGCGCTCGGAGCCGCAGATGCCGACCGCAGGTGCCCTGCAGCTCCGATCGTGACGGGAAAACCCGCTGTTGCAGGGGGCGCGGTCGGCATTTGCGGAAAGCAGACCCGCCGCGCTCCGGGGAGGACGGGCTGGTCCGAGCATGGGCTGCGCAGTCGCCCGGCCGCAGACGCGCAGGAGGCGCGGCGCGAGCCTCGCTCGCACCGCGCCTCCTGCAGGCGGCCGGGTCGTCCCGGCGGGGCCGACCTAGAGCGTGGCCTCGGACGGGTCCCAGGCCTCGGCGAGCGGCTGCGGCTTCGCGACGGTCGAGGCGACCTCGACGACCGAGCGCGACTCCGCGGCCTCGCTGACCGCGAGCAGCACATCGAGCACGTGCGAGGCGACGGCGCCGCTCGCACGCTCGGCGTCGCCGCCGCGCAGCGCCCGGGCGAGGTCGAGCACGCCCGAGCCTCGGCCGTACGTCGATCCCGCGGCCGTGAGGGTGCTCGGCTCGTCCTGGCCGAAGCGCCAGATCGTCGAGTCGCCCTCGAAGGTGTTGGGGTCGGGCAGCACGATGGTGCCCTCGGTGCCGCTGATCTCGACGAAGCCCATGCGGGGCAGCGCGTTCTGGAACGAGAAGGTCGACTGCGCCGACTGCCCGCCCTCGAACGAGATGAGCGCCGCGTGGTGCGTCGGCACCTCGACGGGGAACTCCGTGCCGGCACGGGGGCCGCTGCCGATCGAGCGCGTGGTGCGCGACGTCGACGAGACGGCGCTGACCGAGCTCGCGGCGCCGAACGCGTGCACGAGCGTCGTCACGTAGTACGGGCCCATGTCGAACAGCGGGCCGGCGCCTTTCGCGAAGAGGAACTCGGGGTCCGGGTGCCACGCGTCGGGCCCTGGCACGTGGAACAGCGTCGTCGCGGTCAGCGGCTCGCCGATGTCGCCGCGGGCGATCGCGCGCATCGCTGACTGGATGCCGGCGCCCAGCACGGTGTCGGGTGCGCAGGCGACACGGACGCCCGCGGCGTCGGCCGCGGCCAGCAGGTCGCTGCCCGAGGTGTGGTCGAGGGCCAGCGGCTTCTCGCTCCAGACGCTCTTGCCGGCGGCGACGATCTTGCGGCCGACCTCGGCGTGCACGGCGGGGATCGTCAGGTTGACGACGATCTCGATCTCGTCGATCGCCAGCAGCTCCTCGACGGTGCCGTGGCGGGGCACGCCGTACTCCTCGGCGCGCGACCGGGCGCGGTCGGCGATGAGGTCGGCGACGAAGAGGACCTCGAGGTCGGGGAACCTCGTCATGTTCTCGAGGTAGGTGCCGCTGATGACGCCCGCGCCGATGACGCCGACTCCGACGCGGCCCGTGCGGCCGGTCCCGCCGGTGGCGTCCGTCTCGACGCCGGTCACTTGTCGTTCTCCGCGAGCCACGCGAGCGACTCGGCGATGCCGTCGAAGACGTCTGCGCTGTAGTCGTCGAACTCGACGACGCGCAGCGCGTGCGGCGCGGCGGCGAGCACGGCGGCGACGTCGACGTCGCCCTGGCCGGCGGGCGTCTGGTTCTTGAACGCGGCGGCGAGGGCCTCGGGCACCTCCAGGGCGCTCTCGCTGCTGGGCAGCGCGGTGGCGATGTCGCCCGAGATGCGGCCGTCCTTGACGTGCAGGAACTGGACGCGGTCGCCCAGCGACCGCAACAGCGCGGGGGTGTCCATGCCGCCGACGGTCGACCAGAAGGTGTCGATCTCGAGCACGACGTCGTCGTTCAGGCGCTCGAGGAAGAACTCGTAGACGGGGCGCCCGTCGACCTTGTTCGCGAACTCCCACTGGTGGTTGTGGTAGCCGAACCTCAGTCCCGTCGCGGCCGCCTGCACCTGCAGCTCGTTGACGCGGTCGGCGATCGCGCGGGCGTCGTCGGCGGTCTGCCAGCGGTCGCTGGGGATGAAGGGGTCGATGACCGTGCCGACGCCGAGCTGGGCGGCGGCGGCGAAGGCGCGCTCGGGCTCGGTCGAGTCGATGACCGGCGCGTGGGCGGAGGGGGCGGTGACTCCCGAGGCGGCGAAGGCCTTCTCGAGCTCGTCGGCGCGGGCGACGAAGTCGTAGGGCTCGACCTTGGTGAAGCCGATCTCGGCGACGCGGGCGACGGCGCCCTGCAGGTCGGCCGAGATGGCGTCCCTGACCGTGTAGAGCTGGACGGAGGGTGACGAGGTCATGGCGAACTCCTTTGTCGTGGTGGATCTCGTGGTGGCCGGAGGGCCGGAGAGGAAGATCGAGGGCGTGCACGTCAACTCTGTCACTTCTGTCGACCCATGACAAAAGGTTCCCGACGATCGACAGGACGGATCTCGGGATCGAGGAGGCGCCTCCTAGGCTGACGGGGTGCGCCTGCGACTCAGCCCCCGACTGCAGGGCGCCCCTCCCGTGGTCGTCGTGCTCGTGCTGTACGCCCTCTCGCGGCTCGTCTCGAGCGCCTGGCTCGGCGGGCTCTTCTCGCTCGCGATCTCGCAGGGCTGGGCCTTCGCGAGCCATCGTGCCGACCCGAGCTTCGCCTCCTTCTCGGGCTCGTGGGACGCCAGCTTCTACCGGACCATCGCCCAGCAGGGCTACCCGACCGAGCTGCCCGTCGACGACGACGGCCACGTGCTGCCCAACCCGTGGGCGTTCCTGCCGGTGTTCCCGGGGCTCGTGCGCGGCGTCGCGTCCGTGCTCGGCGTCGAGCTCGCCGGGAACGCCTTCTTCGCGATCGGCCTCGTCGTGGCCGTGGTCGCAGGAGGCGGCGCCGCGGTGCTGCTGCACCGGGTCGTCCTCGAGACGGTCGGCCCGCAGAGCGCCCTCTGGGCCGTCGCCCTGTTCTGCTTCGGGCCGCTCTCGTTCGTCCTGCAGGTCGCCTACGCAGAGAGCCTGATGCTGCTGCTCACCTTCGCGGCGCTGCTGGCCCTGGTGCGCCGGCAGTACCTGCTGATGGTGCCGTTCGGCGTCGTCGCCGCCTTCACCCGGCCCGGCGTGCTGGCGCTCGCCCTGGCGCTCGCCGTGACCGCGATCGTGCGGCTGCGACGCGAGGGTCGAGGGTTCAGGAGGCGCGAGCGCGTCTCGGTCGTCGTGGCCGGGCTGCTGATCTCGGCGGCGGGTCTCGCGTGGCCCGTGATCGCGGACCACGTGACCGGCCGCTCGGGCGCCTACCTCGACACCGAGCTCTCGTGGTGGGTCGGGTTCGTCGGGCGCCAGCACTTCGCCCCGCTGACGCCCTGGTTCGTGATGGCGGGCACGTTCCTCGGCGTGGCGGGGATCGTGCTCGTCGGGGTGCTGCTCGGCGTCGTGGCCTGGGCGTTCACCCGTCGCTCGACGCAGGCGATGGGCGTCGAGGTCGTGTCGTACGCCGCGAGCTACCTGCTCTACCTCGTCGCGGTCTTCCTGCCGCAGCAGAGCCTGCCGAGGTTGCTGCTGCCCGTCGCGCCGCTGCTCGGCCACCCCGTGGTCGTGGCCGTGCCGCGCCTCCGGTGGGTGCTGCTCGGGGTCGGCGTCGTGCTGCAGCCCGTCGCCGTCGTGCTGCTCTGGTTCGTCGGCTACCCCTGAACCCCACGAGCCCCCCGTTCTGGGCGACGGACCGTTTCGTCGGGTTCCGCCCGTTACGATGCCGTTCTGCCCGCCCATCGCGCAGGCACGATCCCCGCCGACCGTCACCGGGTCCGCGTCGTGCCCGCGTCGACCGAGAGGACTCCGCGTGACCGACGACCGCGACCGCACCGCCAGCCGCACCGAGAGCCGTACGGGCCGCCGCGCGGCCGAGACCTCGGGCCGAGGCGTCGCCCGTCACGGGCGCCTCCGGGCCACGGGTCCGCTCGGCACGATCGGCAAGGTCGTCGCCGGCGCCCTCGCCGTCGTGCTCGTGAGCGGGGCGTCCGTCGGGGCCATCGCGGCCTACCAGGTGCGCTCGGACCTCGGCACGGGCGTCGCGCTGCCCGCCGCGAAGGGGAAGACCCCGGTCGTCGCGTCCCCGCCGTCCGTCGACGCCTACCCGGGCGGCTTCAACGTGCTCGTCGTCGGCACCGACAACGACGCGGCCCAGGACGAGGGCGCGTTCGGCAAGCGCGACGCCACCCTCAACGACGTCAACATCCTGCTGCACGTGTCGGCCGACCACTCCAACGCGACGGCCGTGAGCATCCCGCGCGACATGGTGGTCCCGATCCCCGCCTGCGCGAAGGAGGACGGCAGCGGCTACTACTCGGCCATGTCCGCCCGGCCGATGAACGAGGCGTACTCGTACGGCGGCCTCAGCTGCGTCGTGTCGACCGTGTCCGAGCTGACCGGCCTCGACATCCCCTTCGCGGGCATGATCTCGTTCAACGGCGTCATCGAGATGTCGAACGCCGTCGGCGGCGTCCCCGTCTGCGCCGCGACCCCGATCAAGGACCGCTACACCGGCCTCGACATCCAGGCCGGCGAGACGGTGCTCCAGGGCGAGCAGGCGCTGCAGTTCCTCCGCACGCGCCACGGCGTCGGCGACGGATCCGACCTCGGCCGCATCAGCAGCCAGCAGGTCTACCTGTCGTCGCTCCTGCGCACGGTCAAGAGCGCCGACACCCTCACGAACCCGACCAAGCTGTATTCCCTCGCACGAGCGGCCGCGAGCAACATGACCCTGTCCGAGCAGCTCACCGACCTCGGCACCATGGTGCAGATCGGCTCGGCGCTGCGCGACCTCCCGCTCGACCAGGTCAACTTCGTCCAGTACCCCGGCACGACCGAGGGCACCGGCGTCTACGCGGGCAAGGTGCAGCCGATCACGTCGGTCGCGACGAAGCTCTTCGACGCGGTCCGGGCCGACCAGCCGTTCACGCTCGAGGCAGGGAGCGAGGGGCTCGGTGCGGCGTCCGCCGCCATGGACGACGCGGCTGCGGGCGACGCGGCTGCGGGTGACGTCGCAGGAGGCGCCTCCGCGGCTCCCGAGACTCCCGCCGCCTCCGCGTCCGGGACGCCTGCCCCCACGACCCCGGCGACCGGCACTCCGACCGACCCTGCCGTGGCCCCTGCCGGCCCGGAGGTCATCTCCGGCCTCACGGGCCAGTCGGCGGCCGAGCAGACCTGCTCGGTCGGCTTCCTGCAGAAGTAGTCCTGCCGCCGGCGCCGGCGCCGGCGCGGTGCCCGGCAAGGCGGGAGAGAGGGCGCCCCGGCGAGTAACCAGCTCGCCGGGACGACCGGGGATCCCCGCGCGGGCGCCCGAACGCGCCGTGGGGGGCCCTGCGGTGCCGGGATCAGGGGTTCGGCACCGCAGGGGGTGTGACGTCGACGTCGTCGTCGACAGAGATGCCTCCGGTCGGTGCCGCGTCGGGAGCGGCACAGCGTCGGGAAGTGCGTCGGAGGTCGGGGTCGGCGCTGTCAGGGGGGAGCCGTCGCGTCCGGGGACGCCCCGTGCTGCCGGGTGGTGCACGACTCCGCCGTCTCCGGCGCCAGGGGTACTCTATGAGTCGGCATATAGGTGGACAAGGCCGGGACGCCCCCCGAAAGGGGGATCAGCGGGTGAAACACGGGTGAGCAGGCCCGCTCGTCGCGCCGAGGAGGTGCGGCTCGGCCCGCCGAGGAGGCATGGTTCGGCAGATCGCGTCCGGCCCGCTATGATCGTGGGTGCGCCGTCACGTCCCGCACGAGACTGCGCATGGAGCCGTCGCATAGTTCGGCCTAGTGCACCACCCTGCTAAGGTGGAGTTCCCTTTGTGGGAACCGTGGGTTCAAATCCCACCGGCTCCGCGGGGCCCCGTCGCGTTGTGATCTCGCCAGATCGATGCACGGGGCCTTTTTCTTTGCCCTGACGCGTGCGAGCCATCCGCTCCGCGTCGCCGACCGGCCGCTCCGCGTCGCCAGTCAGCCGCACCGCGTCAGCGAACCGCGAGGATGCCGCCCGCCGCCGTAGGGAACCCGTGAGGACGGCCGTGCGGACCCGTGCGCCGGTGTCTGCTGGGTGACCGTGCCCCCGTCGGGCACGCGACCGGCGCCGCCGGCCGCACCCGCTCCTCCTGGACTCGGAGTCACCACCGTGCTCGACCTCGTCTACCTGCTCGCCATCGTCGCCGTCATGGCGGTCGTCGCCCTCGTGGCGAAGGGGGTGGAGCGCCTGTGACCGCCCTCGGCATCGTCGCGGTCGTCCTCGCCGTCGCCGCCCTCGTCTACCTCGTGGTCGCGCTCGTCGCGCCCGAGAAGTTCTAGGCGGCCGGCGTGAACGACACCTTCGCGGGCCTCCTCCAGATCGCCACCGTCGTGCTGGTGCTCGTGGTGCTGCACCGGCCGCTCGGCGACCACATGGCGCGCACCTTCACGAGCACCCGCGACCTCGCGGCCGAGCGGCTGCTCTACCGCGTCATCGGCGTCGACAGCTCGTCCGAGCAGACGTGGCGGGCCTACCTCCGCGGCGTCCTGGCCTTCTCGGTCGTGGGCCTCGTCCTGCTCTACGTGCTGCAGCGCACGCAGGCGCTGCTGCCCGCCTCCCTCGGCCTGCCGGCCGTGCCGCCCGACCTCGCGTTCAACACCGCCGCGAGCTTCGTCGCGAACACGAACTGGCAGTCGTACTCGCCCGAGCTGACGATGGGCTACGCCGTGCAGCTCGCCGGCCTCGCCGTGCAGAACTTCGTCTCGGCGGCCGTCGGGATCGCCGTCGCCGTCGCTCTGATCCGCGGCCTCGCCCGCGCTCGCAGCGGCACCCTCGGCAACTTCTGGGTCGACCTCACCCGCTCGGTGACGCGCATCCTGCTGCCGCTCGCGGTCGTCGCAGCGTTCGTGCTGCTGGCCGGCGGCGTCGTTCAGACCTTCGCCGCGCCCGAGACGGTCGGCACGCTCACCGGAGGCTCGGCCGTGATCCCGGGCGGGCCGGTGGCCTCGCAGGAGGCGATCAAGCTGCTGGGCACGAACGGCGGCGGCTTCTTCAACGCCAACAGCGCGCACCCGTTCGAGAACCCGACCGCCTGGACCAACCTGTTCCAGGTCGTGCTCATGCTCGTCATCCCGTTCTCGTTGCCCCGCACCTTCGGCCGCATGGTCGGCTCGGCCCGCGAGGGCAGGGCGATCGCCGCCGTCATGACCACCATCGCCGTCGTCTCGCTCACCGCGATGACCTGGGCGGAGGTCCGGGGCGCCGGCACGGCTCCTCAGCTCGCCGGCGGTGCCCTGGAGGGCAAGGAGGTGCGGTTCGGCGTCTGGGGATCGACCCTGTTCGGCTCGACCTCGACGCTCACCTCGACGGGCGCCGTCGACTCGATGCACGACTCGTACACGGCGCTCGGCGGCATGGTCGCGATGATCGACATGATGCTCGGCGAGATCGCCCCCGGCGGGGTCGGCTCGGGGCTCTACGGGATCCTCGTGCTCGCCGTCATCACGGTGTTCATCGCGGGGCTGCTCGTCGGCCGGACGCCCGAGTACCTCGGCAAGGCGATCGGGCCGCGCGAGATCAAGCTCGCGAGCCTGTACGTCCTCGTCACCCCGACCCTCGTGCTCACCGGCACGGCGCTGAGCTTCGCGATCCCGGCGGTGCGCGCCGACGTCGAGGGCACGTCGATCTGGAACCCCGGCCTGCACGGCTTCAGCGAGGTGCTCTACGCCTTCACGTCGGCCGCGAACAACAACGGCTCGGCCTTCGCCGGGCTCACGGCGAACACGCCCTGGTTCAACACGGCCCTCGGCGTCGCGATGCTGCTCGGCCGGTTCGTGCCGATCGTGCTCGTGCTCGCCATCGCCGGCTCGTTCGCCGCCCAGGGCAAGGCGCCCGCGACCGCGGGAACCCTGCCCACCCACCGCCCGCAGTTCGTGGGCCTCCTCGCCGGCGTCTCCGTGATCGTGACGGCGCTGACCTACTTCCCCGTGCTCGCACTGGGGCCGCTCGCCGAAGGGCTGAACTGACCATGGCCACCTCCACCGACACACCGACCGACTCGCCGACCGGCTCGTCCGTCGAGTCCACCACCCCCGAGCAGGGCGCCGACGGCGCGACGGACGGCTCTGCCGGCTCGGGCTCGTCCCGGGGCGGCGGCGCCTTCAGCGTCGCCCAGCTCGCCGCGGCGCTGCCCGGCGCGCTCCGCAAGCTCGACCCCCGCCTGATGTGGCGGAACCCCGTCATGTTCATCGTCGAGGTCGGCGCCGCCTACACGACGGTGCTCGCCGTCGCGGGCGTCTTCACGGGACCGCAGACCTCCGGCGGCTCGGCCGTGCCCGGGTCGTTCACCTGGGCCATCGCGCTCTGGCTCTGGGCGACCGTCGTCTTCGCGAACCTCGCCGAGTCCGTGGCCGAGGGCCGCGGCAAGGCGCAGGCCGAGACGCTCCGGGCGACCCGGACCAGCACGACGGCGCGACGCGTGGCCTCGTGGGACGAGACCGGCGACCCCTCGGCCGAGCGCGCCTCCTCGGAGCAGGTGTCGTCGTCCGACCTCGTGCTCGGCGACGTCGTCGTGGTCGTGGCCGGCGAGGTCGTGCCGGGCGACGGCGACGTCGTCTGGGGCATCGCGAGCGTCGACGAGTCGGCCATCACGGGCGAGTCCGCCCCGGTGATCCGCGAGTCCGGCGGCGACCGCAGCGCCGTCACCGGCGGCACCCGCGTGCTGTCCGACCGCGTCGTCGTGCGCATCACGAGCAAGCCCGGCGAGACCTTCGTCGACCGGATGATCCGGCTCGTCGAGGGCGCCTCGCGGCAGAAGACGCCGAACGAGATCGCGCTGAACATCCTGCTCGCGAGCCTCTCGGTCGTCTTCGTCGTCGTGACCCTGACGCTGAACCCCATCGCCGCCTACAGCGACGCGTCGGTGAGCATCCCGGTGCTGATCGCCCTTCTGGTCTGCCTCATCCCCACGACGATCGGAGCGCTGCTCAGCGCCATCGGCATCGCCGGCATGGACCGCCTCGTGCAGCGCAACGTGCTCGCGATGTCGGGCCGGGCCGTCGAGGCCGCGGGCGACGTGACGACCCTGCTGCTCGACAAGACCGGCACCATCACCTACGGCAACCGGCGCGCGTCGGAGTTCGTGCCGCTGGACGGCGTCGCCCCGGGCGAGCTCGTCGACGCCGCGGCGACCGCGTCGCTCAGCGACCCGACCCCCGAGGGGCGCTCGATCGTCGACCTCGCCCTGACGACGGGCTGGCACGAGGGAGGCGCGTCGGGCTCCGCGGGCGACGGGAGCGTCGTCGTGCCGTTCACCGCCCAGACCCGCATGAGCGGCCTCGACCTGCCCGACGGGAGCGTCGTGCGGAAGGGGGCCGCCGCCTCCGTCGTCGCCTGGGCCGAGGAGGCGCGCGCCCTGCCCGCAGACCGGCGCGAGCAGCTGCGGGGCCTGGTCGACGCCGTGTCGGAGGCGGGCGGCACGCCGCTGGTCGTCGCCGTCGCGGACGCCACGGGCGAGCGCCGGGTGCTGGGCGTCGTCCACCTCAAGGACGTCGTCAAGGACGGCCTGCGCGAGCGCTTCGCCGAGCTGCGCACGATGGGGATCCGCACCGTGATGATCACGGGCGACAACCCGCTCACCGCCAAGGCCATCGCGGCCGAGGCCGGCGTCGACGACTACCTCGCCGAGGCGACACCGGAGGACAAGCTCGCGCTGATCCGCCGCGAGCAGGAGGGCGGCGCGCTCGTCGCCATGACCGGCGACGGCACCAACGACGCCCCGGCCCTGGCCCAGGCCGACGTCGGCGTCGCGATGAACACGGGCACGTCGGCCGCGAAGGAGGCCGGCAACATGGTCGACCTCGACAGCGACCCGACGAAGCTGATCGACATCGTGCGCATCGGCAAGCAGCTGCTCATCACCCGCGGCGCCCTGACGACGTTCTCGATCGCGAACGACGTCGCCAAGTACTTCGCGATCATCCCGGCCATGTTCGCCGGGGTGTTCCCGGGGCTCGGGGTGCTGAACGTGATGCAGCTGAGCTCGCCGGCCTCGGCGATCCTCTCGGCGATCGTCTTCAACGCGCTCGTCATCGTCGTGCTCATCCCGCTGGCGCTGCGGGGCGTCGCCTACCGCGCGGCGTCGGCCTCGCAGGTGCTCAGCCGCAACCTGCTGGTCTACGGGGTCGGCGGCGTCGTCGCGCCGTTCGTCGGCATCAAGCTGATCGACCTCGTCGTGGCGCTGATCCCCGGCTACTGAGCGCGCGCCTCCTGCTCGGCCCGCTCCTCCTGCACCACCGCCTCCTGCACCGCACCCGCACCACCAGAAGAAGGAACCCCATGGACACCCGCTCGACGCTGCGCCAGTACGGCACGGCCCTCCGCGCGATGGTCGTCGCGACCGTCGTGCTCGGCCTCGGCTACACCCTGCTGGTCACCGGCGTCGGACAGCTCGTGCTGCCGCACCAGGCGGACGGCTCCCGGCTCACCGTGGACGGCGAGGTCGTCGGCTCGTCGCTGCTCGGCCAGTCGTTCGTCGACGCCGACGGGGCCGCCCTGCCCGAGTGGTTCCAGTCGCGTCCCTCGGCGGCGGGCGACGGCTGGGACGCCGGCGCCTCGAGCGGCAGCAACCTCGGCCCGGAGAACGCCGACCTGATCGCCGCGATCGAGGAGCGTCGCGCCGCCGTCGCCTCCCTCGACGGGGTGGACCCCGCGTCGGTGCCCGTCGACGCGCTGACCGCCTCGGCCTCGGGCCTCGACCCGGACATCTCGCCCGAGTGGGCGCGCCAGCAGGTCGAGCGCGTCGCCGCCGCGCGGTCGCTGCCCGTCGACGAGGTGAGCGAGCTCGTCGAGCAGCACGTGCACGGCCGCGAGCTCGGCTACCTGGGGGAGCCCACGGTCGACGTGCTCGAGCTGAACGCCGCGCTGGCGGAGCTCGGGTCGTGAGGGCGGCGGGCGGGGCCGGTGCGACGCGCGCGGCGTGTGCGGCCCGTGCCGTGGGCGTGGCGCGTGCCGCGGGCGTCGCCGTGTGCGCGGCCCCGGACGTGTCGGCGGCGCGTGCGAAGCTGGGCGCATGACACGAGGTCGGCTGCGGGTGCTGCTCGGTGCCGCTCCCGGCGTCGGCAAGACCTTCACGATGCTCGAGGAGGGCGCGAGGCTGCGCGACGAGGGCAAGGACGTCGTGGTGGCCGTGGTCGAGACCCACGGCCGGGCAGCGACCGCCGCCCGGCTTGGCGACCTCGAGGTGGTGCCGCGCGAGCGGCACGTGCACCGCGGGGTCGAGCTCGACGAGATGGACCTGGAGGCGGTGCTCGCCCGGGCGCCGCAGGTCGCGCTCGTCGACGAGCTCGCGCACAGCAACGCCCCGGGCTCCCGGCACGACAAGCGCTGGCGCGACGTGCAGGCCCTGCTCGACGCCGGGATCTCGGTGGTGTCGACCGTCAACGTGCAGCACGTCGAGTCGCTGGCCGACGTCGTCGAGCAGATCACCGGCGCGGCGCAGCACGAGACCGTGCCCGACGCGGTGCTGCGCGCGGCCGACCAGATCGAGGTCGTCGACCTGGCGCCGCAGGCGCTCCGCGACCGGCTCGCGGCGGGCGATGTCTACCCCGCCGCCCGGGTCGACGCGGCGCTCTCGAACTACTTCCGGCTCGGCAACCTCACGGCGCTGCGCGAGCTCGCCCTGCTCTGGCTCGCCGACGAGGTCGACAGCGCCCTGCGCGCCTACCGCGTCGAGCACGGCATCGACGCCGCGTGGGAGGCGCGCGAGCGCGTGGTCGTGGCCCTCACCGGAGGCGCGGAGGGCGAGACGCTGATCCGTCGCGCCGCGCGCATCGCGGCCCGCAGCGCCGGGGGCGAGCTGATCGCCGTGCACGTGAGCACCCCCGACGGCCTCCGGCAGGGCGCGCCCGGCGCGCTCGCGGCCCAGCGCGCCCTCGTCGAGAAGCTCGGCGGCAGCTACCACCAGGTCGTCGGCTCGGACGTGCCGAGGGCGCTGGTCGACTTCGCCAAGGGGGCCGACGCCTCCCAGCTCGTGATCGGCGTCAGCCGACGCGGCCGGCTCGGGTCGCTCGTCACGGGGCCGGGCATCGGCGCGACCGTGATCCGCGAGTCGGGCCAGCTCGACGTGCACATCGTCACGCACTCGGCGGCGGGCCGGGGCTGGTCGCTGCCCAAGCTCGGCGGGGCGCTGTCGCGGTCGCGGGTCGCCACGGGCTTCGTGCTCGCGGCCGTCGTCGGGCCGCTGCTCACCTGGCTGCTCGCGGGGCACCGCACCGAGGACGGCATCGCAGGCACCGTGCTGCTGTTCCAGCTGCTCGTCGTCGTCGTGGCGGTGACCGGCGGCGTCTGGCCGGCGCTCTTCGCCGCCCTGCTGTCGGGCGTCACGCTCGACCTCTTCTTCATCGCGCCCATCTACAGCGTCACGATCGCCGAGCCGCTGCACCTGCTCGCGCTCGTGCTCTACGTGCTCAACGCCGCCATCGTCAGCTGGGTCGTCGACCAGGCGGCACGGCGCAGCCGGTCGGCGGCCCGGGCCCTCGCCGAGACCGAGCTGCTCGCGACCGTGTCGGGCAGCGTGCTGCGGGGGCAGGACGCGCTGCAGGCGCTCGTCGCGCGCACCCGCGAGGCGTTCGGGCTGAGGCGGGTGCGGGTGCTGTCGGGCGACGAGGTGCTCGGCGACAGCGGGGTGGCGGGCGACGGTGCTGGTGCTGGTGCTGGTGCTGCTGCTGCGGCTGCTGGTGGTGGTGGTGCACGTGCGGGTGGGGCTGCTGCTCGTGCGCGTGCCGGTGCGCCTGATGCGGGTGCCTCGGCCGACGTCTCGACGCTGCCCGCGGGGGAGCACGGCGTGCTCGAGCTCACGGGCGAGCCGCTGCAGGCGGGCGACCGACGCCTCCTCGCCGTGGTCGCCGCGCAGGTCGAGGCGGCGCTCGAGCACTCGGCGCTCACCCGCACGGCCGGCCAGGTCGCTCCGCTCGCCGAGGTCGACCGGATGCGCAGCGCGCTGCTGGCCGCCGTCGGGCACGACCTGCGCCGCCCGCTCGCTGCGGCGACCGCCTCCGTCAGCGGCCTGCGCCAGCCCGGCGTCGAGTGGAGCGACGCCGACCGGCACGAGCTGCTCGCCACCGCGTGGGAGAGCCTGGAGTCGCTGTCGTCCCTCGTCACCAACCTGCTCGACGTCAGCCGGGTGCAGGCCGGCGCGCTGGCCGTCCGCACGGCGGTCGTCGACGTCGACGACGTCGTGCTCGGGGCGCTCGACGAGCTCGGGCTCGGGCCCGCCGACGTCGAGCTGGCGCTGCGCGCCTCGGTGCCGGCCGTCGTCGCCGACGCCGTGCTGCTGCAGCGCGTCCTCGTCAACCTGCTCGACAACGCGCTGCGCCACTCGCCCGACGGCACGCTCGTGCGCATCTCGACCAGCGGCTTCGCCGGCCGGGTGGAGGTGCGGGTCGTCGACCGCGGGCCCGGCGTCCCGCCGGAGCGCCGCGACGAGATCACCGTCGCGTTCCAGCGGCTCGGCGACACCGACAACTCCACGGGGCTCGGGCTCGGCCTCGCGCTGAGCAAGGGGTTCACGGAGGCGATGGGCGGCGCCCTCACGATGGACGACACCCCGGGAGGCGGCCTCACCGCCGTCGTCTCCCTGCCGGAGGCCCCTGCCCCTGGTGCCGGCGCGGATCCTCACGGGATCCCTACGTCGGGAGCGCGAACAGCACCTCCTGCGGGCGGTACCGTCGTCGAGGAGGGCCCGTGAAGATCCTGATCGCCGACGACGACCCGCAGATCCTGCGGGCGCTCAAGGTGACCCTCGGCGCCCACGGCTACGAGATCCACACGGCGTCCGACGGTCGCGAGGCCCTCGACGTCGCCATGACGCAGCACCCCGACCTGGTCATGCTCGACCTCGGCATGCCTCGACTCGACGGCGTCGAGGTGATCGCGGGCCTGCGCGGCTGGTCGACCGCCCCCGTGCTCGTCGTCTCCGGGCGCACCGACGCCGCCGACAAGGTCGAGGCGCTCGACGCCGGCGCCGACGACTACGTGACGAAGCCGTTCGCGATGGAGGAGCTGCTCGCGCGGATCCGAGCGCTCACCCGCCGCCTCGCACCCGGCGACGACGACGCGCCCGTGGTCGAGTTCGGCGACGTGAGGGTCGACCTGTCGGCCACGACGGTGACGCGCGCCGGCGAGCTCGTGCGCCTCACGCCGACCGAGTGGCGCGTGCTCGAGCTGCTGCTGCAGAGCCCCGGCAAGCTCGTCACCCGCGAGACCCTGCTGACGCAGGTGTGGGGCGCGTTCCACGCGAAGGACACGGGCTACCTCCGCCTCTACTTCGCGCAGCTGCGCAAGAAGCTCGAGCCGGTGCCGGCCGAGCCGCGCTACCTCGTCACCGAGCTGGGCATGGGCTACCGCTTCGTGCCGGACGGAGGCGCCGAGAAGCCCTGATCCCAGAGGAGCCAGACCTCAGAGGAGCCAGACCTCAGAGGAGCCTGCCCGCCGAGACCGTCGCCGGGCTGCCCCGCACGTGACCTGCGGGCCCGCCGTGGGCCCGCTGGGCGCCTGCTGCGGACGTCCGAAGTCCTCACGACATCCTTACGGCCGACCGCCCCGTGCCGCCCCACGGCGGGCGTAGCGTTGCTCCGTCGAGCCGTCCCGGGTGCGACGAGCGACGAGAGGTCACCGTGTCCACGACGTCCGAGCAGCGCGACGCCGACGCGCTGGAACCGGCGCTCTCCCGCACGTCGGGGTCGCGCCTCCGGGGCTGGCTGCTGGGCGGCCTCTCCGAGAACAGCGGTGCCCACCAGGGCCCGCACGCCACCACCGTCGAGAAGACGCACTCGTGGTGGCGCGTCATGTGCCTCACCGGGGTCGACTACTTCTCGACCCTCGGCTACCAGCCGGCGATCGCCGCCGTCGCGGCCGGCCTGCTCTCGCCGCTGGCGACGATCGTGCTCGTGGTGCTCACGCTCTTCGGCGCTCTGCCCGTCTACCGCCGCGTGGCCCGCGAGAGCCCCCGCGGCGAGGGGTCGATCGCGATGCTCGAGCGCCTGCTGCCCTGGTGGGGCGGCAAGGTCTTCGTGCTCGTTCTGCTCGGCTTCGCCGCCACCGACTTCATGATCACCATCACCCTCTCAGCCGCCGACGCCACGGCGCACGCCGTCGAGAACCCCTTCGCGCCGTCGTGGTTCCACGGCGCCGAGGTGCCGATCACGTTGTTCCTGGTCGCGCTGCTGGCCGCGGTGTTCCTCCGGGGGTTCAAGGAGGCGATCGGCATCGCCGTCGTCCTGGTCGGCGTGTTCCTGGCGCTGAACCTCGTCGTGATCGCCGTGGCGCTCGCCCACGTCGCCGAGAACCCGGTCGTCATCGGGAACTGGTGGCAGGCGCTGACCGTCCAGCACGGCAACCCGCTCGTCATGGTGGGCATCGCGCTGATCGTGTTCCCGAAGCTCGCGCTCGGCCTGTCGGGGTTCGAGACCGGCGTCGCCGTCATGCCGCAGATCACCGGCGACGCGAGCGACACCCCGCAGCAGCCGGTCGGCCGGATCCGCGGCGCGCGCCGCCTGCTCACGTCGGCCGCGATCATCATGAGCTCGTTCCTCATCCTGTCGAGCTTCGTGACCACGCTGTTGATCCCGCAGGAGGAGTTCCAGTCGGGAGGCGAGGCGAACGGCCGTGCCCTCGCCTACCTCGCGCACGCCTACCTCGGCAACGGCTTCGGCACCCTCTACGACGTCGCCACCATCTGCATCCTCTGGTTCGCCGGTGCCTCGGCGATGGCGGGGCTGCTCAACATCGTGCCCCGCTACCTGCCGCGCTACGGCATGGCGCCGCAGTGGGCGCGGGCCGTGCGGCCGCTCGTGCTCGTCTTCACGGCGATCGCCTTCGTCATCACGATCGTGTTCGACGCCGACGTGGACGCCCAGGGCGGGGCGTACGCGACGGGGGTGCTCGTGCTGATCACCAGCGCCTCCGTGGCGGTGACCCTGTCCGCGCGCCGGGCGCGTCAACGGAAGCGGACCGTCGCCTTCGGCGTCATCGCGGTCGTCTTCGTCTACACGACCGTCGTCAACGTGGTCGAGCGTCCCGACGGCGTCCGGATCGCCGCGATCTTCATCGTGGGCATCATGGCGGTGTCGCTGATCTCGCGGGTGCGGCGGTCGTTCCAGCTGCGCGCGACGTCGATCTCGTTCGACGACACGTCGCTCGGCTACGTCCGCGAGGACGCCGACGAGTACGGCTCGATCCGCATCATCGCGCACGAGCCGGGTCGCGAGGTCGCCGAGATCTACAAGAAGAAGCTGAGCGCGGAGCGCAAGTACAGCGGCATCCCGCAGCGCTCGCCCGTGATCTTCCTCGAGGTGCACCCGGGCGACTCGTCCGACTTCGAGGAGGACCTCGAGGTCACCGGCTGCGTCGTGCACGGCTACCGCGTGCTGCGCGTCACGAGCGGCGCCGTGCCCAACACGATCGCGTCGGTGCTGCTCGCGGTGCGCGACGAGACCGGGGTCGTGCCCGACGTCTACTTCGAGTGGACCGAGGGCAGCCCGCTGTCGAACATGGGACGGTTCCTGGTGACCGGGGCCGGCGAGGTGGCGCCCGTGACGCGCGAGGTGCTGAGGCAGGCGGAGCCGCACCGCTCGCGCCGCCCCGACGTGCACGTCAGCTAACCGCCGCCCCGCCGGCCAGCTCGGTTTCTCGCCTGCTCGTGCCCGGGCACCCCTTGCCCCCTCATCCGACGCGTTCCGGACAGGATGACGCGCAAGAGCGCGTCATCCTGTCCGGAACGCGTCCGTCTGCCGAGTCAGGAAGCGCGAACCGGACGGCCGCGAGGCGCGTTGCCGTGCGCACGCGGCGGGGATCGACGGCGACATGTGCTGCACGGAGCAGTTCTGCCAGCCGCGCGGGGTGGACGACGTCCAGGAGATCGAAGTGCACGACCGTGCGCACCTCTCCCGACCGCAGCAGCTCCCGGTCGCGTGCCTTCATCTGTCGGAGGGCCTCAGCGGTCGAACGTCCGGCGAGCATCCTCCCGTCGACGAGCTTCTCCATGCCGTCGAACTCGAGCAGGGCGCCGTCGTCGGGCAGGTGCATGTCGCCTCGCCCCGCGAACCGGCCGTGCACCGTGACGACCTTCTGGAGGACGGGTGCCTCGACGCCGAGTTCGTGCAGCGCGATCCGGGCCAGGGACTCGCCGCCGTTCTCGGACCACGGAGACGCGAACTCGATCACGCGTGCTGCCGCGCTCCCCCCTCGACGGTCACCGGGGCCGACCGAGGCGAGCAGGTCGGCTCGGACCCGGGCGAGCCGTTCGTCGACGTGGGGCCCGGCATCGTGCCGACTGCGAAGGACGATGCGCCGGAGGACCGCGTCGGCACAGAGGACGGCGTCTCCGAACGCCGAGCACTTGGCCACGTCGATGACGGTGCGCAAGAGCGACGTCGACGGAACGCCCGCGACGTCGACCACGTCGCGGGCGGCGAGCTCGCCCGGACGCACGTGGACGAGACGAGCGCGGCGGGCCTCGGCGCGGAGAGGATCGATGAGCTGCACGACCTCGCCGAACACGCGGTGGACGCGCGGCAGGTCGTGGACGGCGACGGCTGAGTCGTGAGATGCGACGAGCCGAGAAGGATGTCCTGCCAACGCGGCACGAACGGCGACGACGTGACGGCCACGATCGTCGAGAGCCGTCCAGGCGGCTGCGGCGACGTACACGCCTCGGCGCACACGATGCACGTCTCCCCGTTCGTGGCCTCGTCTCAGCGCCCGCGCCTCCTTCGCGTCGCCGTGGGTCGCCGCGAAGCTCAGCGGGACGCGGAACGGGTCAGGTGCAGTCATGCGCCGAGTGTCGGTCTCCGGGAGGACGCCCGCGTCGCAGGAGGCTGCTGCTGGGGAGAGGCGACCTGTGAAGGCTGCTGGGGAGGAATCGCCTTCGGGATGTGTTCCGGACAGGATGACGCGCTGTAGCGCGGCACTTTGTCCGAACGGAGTCAAGAAGGGCGGGGCGGGGCGGGGAGCAGGGGCAGGCGGGTCGCGAGGCGCGGCGGCGCGGAGCGCGCGCAGGGCGGCGGGGTACAGCGGGCCGGGCGCTCAGCTTGGCCCCCGCAGCCGCGCAGCCTGTATGTCTGGTGCATGACCGCTTCTCGCTCCCTGCCCTACCCCCTCGGCGTCACGCCCCTCGAGGGCGGCGGCGCCCACGTCGCCGTGTACTCCGAGACCGCCGACAAGATCTGGTTCTGCCTGTTCGACGACGCGGACGACGGCACCGACGGCACCGGCAGCACCGGCGGCACCGAGACCCGCTTCGAGCTCACCGAGCGCACCGGCCACGTGTTCCACACCGTCGTCGAGGAGGCGCGCGTCGGCTCCCGCTACGGCCTGCGTGTCGCAGGCCCCTGGGACCCGGCCGCCGGCCTCCGCCACAACGAGAACAAGCTGCTGCTCGACCCCTACGCCACGGCCCTCGACGGCCGCTTCGACTGGGGCCAGGCCGTCTTCGGCCACGACATGGACGAGCCCGGGACGATGGACACGACCGACTCCGCGTCGGCCATGCCGCGCAACGTGATCGCCGACCGCGACTTCGACTGGGGCTCCGACGAGCGCCCGCTGACCGCCCTCGAGGACACGGTCGTGTACGAGGTGCACGTCAAGGGCTTCACGCAGCAGCACCCGGACGTGCCCGAGGAGATCCGCGGCACCTACGCGGGCCTCGCGCACCCGGCCGCGATCAAGTACTTCACCGACCTCGGCGTCACCGCCGTCGAGCTGCTGCCGACGCACCAGTTCGTGCAGGACAGCCACCTCGAGGAGAAGGGCCTCCGCAACTACTGGGGCTACAACTCCATCGGCTTCTTCGCGCCGCACGACGAGTACGCCTCGGAGGCGGCAGGCACGCGAGGCGGCCAGGTCGCGGAGTTCAAGGCCATGGTCAAGGCCTTCCACGAGGCCGGCCTCGAGGTGTGGATGGACGTCGTCTACAACCACACGGCCGAGGGCAACCACATGGGCCCGACGATCTCGTTCAAGGGCATCGACAACGCGTCGTACTACCGCCTGGTCGAGGGCGAGGAGTCGGCGTACTTCGACACCACCGGCACCGGCAACAGCCTGAACGTCAGCCACCCGGCGGCGCTCGGCCTGATCATGGACAGCCTGCGCTACTGGGTCACCGAGATGCACGTCGACGGCTTCCGCTTCGACCTGGCGACGACGCTGACGCGTCAGGGCGGCGAGGCCAGCGAGCACAGCGCGTTCCTCACGCTGATCCACCAGGACCCGGTGCTGCAGAGCGTCAAGATGATCGCCGAGCCGTGGGACACCGCCGGCTACCAGGTCGGCGGCTTCCCGGCCGACTGGTCGGAGTGGAACGGCAAGTTCCGCGACGACGTCCGCGAGTTCTGGAACGGCGAGCCCGGCGTCCTGTCGACCTTCTCCGACCGCGTGCTCGGCAGCCCCGACGTCTACGAGGACTCGCGCCGCTCGCCCCTCTCGAGCGTCAACTTCGTCACCGCGCACGACGGCTTCACGTTGGCCGACCTGACGATGTACGCCGAGAAGCACAACGACGCCAACGGCGAGGACAACCAGGACGGCGAGAGCGACAACAAGTCGTTCAACGGCGGCGTCGAGGGCCCGACCGACGACGGCGCCGTCAACGAGTACCGCGACCGCCAGCGCCGCAACTTCCTCGGGACGCTGCTGATCAGCGCGGGCGTGCCGATGATCCTCGGCGGCGACGAGATCGCGCGCAGCCAGGGCGGCAACAACAACGCCTACTGCCAGGACAGCGAGATCTCGTGGTTCGACTGGGAGCGCGCCGACCGCGACCTGCTCGCCTTCACGACCGAGCTGATCACGCTGCGTCGCGAGAACCCGGCGCTGCGCCCCGACTGGTTCCGCTACGCGCCCGAGGTCGAGAGCGACGACCACGTGCAGGTGCGCCGCGCCGACGACCACTCGTTCTCGACGGGCGACTGGCAGCAGGGCGAGAACAAGGCGATCACCTTCGTGCTCACGCACAAGGACGCCGACGCCTTCGCCTACCTCACCAACGGCTCGACGAGCGTCGTCGAGTTCCAGGTGCCCGAGGCGCCGCACGGGGAGTGGGAGCTCGCCAGCTCGAGCGATCCCGACCAGCAGGTCGAGGGTCCGGTGACGACGCTGCTCGTGCGCGACGCGAGCTTCACGCTGCTCCGGAGCCGCGCCTCCTAGGGGGCACCAGGCGAGAGCCGACCCGAGGAGGCGGGCGTCGCCTCCTCGGGTCGGGTCACGCCGGTCCCGGGAACAGGACCGCGGACGAGAACGCCGGAGGGCGGGCACCCAGGGGTGCCCGCCCTCCGGCGTGTGGTCGGGTCGGAGGCGTCAGGCCGTCGCGAGGTGCCGCGCGGGCTCGACGAAGAAGTCGGCGTAGGAAGGGCGTGCGGCGACGACGGGCACACGCGGCGCCCGCGAGGTGCGGCGGCGCTTCGGGTACGCGCCGATGCGGGCCGGCGCGACGCTGGACTCGCGGCGGTAGGAGCTGTCGCTGGTGACGTCGACCCGGGAGCGGACGTGCTGGACGAGCTGCTCCGGGACGAGGCCGGCGAGGTCGCGGGCCGACACGGAGCGGAGAGGGGAGCGGGGGGTCGATGCGGACATGTTCGGCTCATTCCTGGCGCCCTGCGAACGCCTGATCGAACTGCGGATGATGGCTGCGCCGCCGTGAATCGGCACGTCCCCACCATCGCAGTCGACCCCGGAAGTGTCTAGCTCACCTAAGCATTGTTCGCGTCGCGGATACCCGCACTACCACGTGAGCCGCCCTCATGGCCGGTCGGCCGCTTCGCGTCGCGCGCCCGGTCGGCCTCGCGGCGTCGCATCCGCCGCGTCGGACGAGCCCGGTCAGACGCGCCGGTCGACGAGCGCGTCGGCCAGCTGCCGGGTGACCTCGGCGTCGATCGCCACCGGCTCGCCGTCCAGCGACGAGAGCGGCGCGACCAGCCGGCCGCTCGAGACGAGCCAGAGCGCGTCGGCCCGGCGCACCTCGTCCATCGGCAGCAACACCTCGGCGACCTCGTGCCCCAGCGAGCGCAGCACCTCGAAGGCCGCGGCCTGGGTCGTGCCCTCCAGGATCCCCTGGTCGGTGCGCGGCGTGACGTAGACGCCGTCGAGGCGCGCGATGAGCGACGCCGACGGCCCCTCGAGCGCGTAGCCGTCGCTGCTCACGAAGAGCACGTCGTCGGCTCCCCGGCGGGCGGCCTCGCGCAGCACGCTCTTGTTGACGGCGTACGACAGCGTCTTGGCGCCCTGCAGCAGCCACGGCGAGGTCTGTGCGACGTCGTGCCGGTAGCCGCGGTCGAGCGACACGACGCGGATGCCGTGCACGCGCTCGGCGTCGTGGTCGGGCATCAGCTCGGTGCGCACCCACGCCGTGGGCGACCCGTCGCCTCCCTCGATCCCTCGCGTCACGACGAGCTTCTGCAGGAGGAGCGGCGCCGGCTCGTGCAGCCTGGCCGACTCGAGGCAGGCGGCCCGGA
The DNA here is from genome assembly GCF_014841875.1 of Frigoribacterium sp. CFBP 13729. NCBI lineage: Bacteria > Bacillati > Actinomycetota > Actinomycetes > Micrococcales > Microbacteriaceae > Frigoribacterium > Frigoribacterium sp. CFBP 13729. Next base: position 62,038 of record NZ_JACYUR010000005.1, read on the forward strand.
TCACGTCGAGGTCGAGCTCGGGCAGGTCGAGCAGGGCCGCCGAGCGGGCGAGCCGGGCGAGGTGCGGCTCGAGTGCCTGGATCGAGCCGTGCGAGACGCCGAGGCCCTCGAAGATCCCGTCGCCGCGGGTGACGCCGAGGTCGGTGACGTGGATCGTGTGCTCGGACGGCTCGACGACTCGCCAGCCCGTCTCGCCCGGACCGAGCGGGGGTCCGCCCGCGGCCGCTCGGTCGATCATCACGAGCACGGGAGGCGGGGCGTCGGTCATGGGGGCGACGCTAGCAGCGCCCCAGGTCCACGGGGTGGTCGCTAGACGGACTAGTCAGAGCGTCTAACGAAAGTGGATGGTGACCAGGCTTTTTCGTCAGAGTCAACCCCTGTCGGGGAGTCGCCTGCGGCCGTAGGCTGGCGGAGCCCGCCTCGAGCAGGCACGTGGCTCTCCGCACCGTCGGAGCTTCACGCAGGGACGATCGCTGCGGAGGGTCACGAGGGGCAGGCACGCGACACGTCGCCGCCGGGCCCGTCGCCTCCCGGCCTCACGCCGCCGTCTGGCCGATCCTCCGAGGAGGGGCCGCGCCCCTCGAGCGAGGAGCGCGACCCGGATGCCGCTCCGCGAGCGTGAGCTTCACGGGCAGGGAACGCTCGCGGGGAGCGACATCCTGTGGGACCGGTGAGGTCCCGACACGACAAGGCTACGCGTTCCGTCGAGTCCCCCGGAAGGGGGCCAGTCGACGTGCACGGCATGCACAGGCTGCACGGAGCAGCCCGGCCGGGCCCGTTCCCCGGCGAGGTCCCCCGTCCTGCCCACGACCGTGCCGTCCATCACCGTGCCGTCCACGGCCGTCCAGGGCCGTCCACGACCGTCCCGCCTGGGTCGTGCGCCAGACTGACGCCATGAGTCCCGAGCAGCCCCGCACGACCCTGACCGCCCGGGCGGTCGTCTTCGACATGGACGGGACGCTCGTCGACTCGACCGCCCTCGTCGAGCGCATCTGGACCGAGTGGTGCGGCCCGCTCGGCCTGCACCCCGGCGAGGTGCTGGCCTTCGCGCACGGTCGGCAGACCGCGGACACGGTCCGGCGGTTCCTGCCCGAGCTGGACGAGGAGGCGGTGCTCCGGCACGTCGACGCGCTGCTGTCGGTCGAGGGCGAGGCCCCTGACGGCGTGGTGGAGATCCCCGGCGCGGCCGCGTTCGTCACCGCCCTGCCCGTGCAGCTCGTCGCGCTGGTGACGAGCGCCCCGGGGACCATCGCGCGGAGCCGCACCGCCGTCGCGGGGGTCGGGCTGCCCGCGGTCGTGCTCGCCTCCGAGGACGTGCCCGTCGGCAAGCCCGCTCCCGACGGGTACCTGCGGGCGGCCGAGCTGCTGGGCGTCGAGCCGGGCGACGTCGTCGTCTTCGAGGACGCGGAGGCGGGGCTGCAGGCTGCGCGCGCCTCCGGGGCCCAGGTCGTGGTCGTGGGCGACCACGACGGGCCGGCCGCCGAGGGGCTGACGCGCATCGCCGACTACCGCGGTGCCGCGGTCGAGCTCGGCGACGACGGGCTGATCACGATCACGCTCTGAGCCCAGGCGGCAGCGCCCGCGCGGCTGTCAGCCGCTGAGCGGGTGCGAGCCGGCGTGCGAGTCGCGCCGGCCGATCGCGCGGGCGAAGGCGCGCAGCGTGTCGCCGGAGGAGTGCCGGGGCGTCCAGCCGAGCTGCTCGCGCGCGGCGTCCGTCGACATGACGGGGACCTTCGCGGCGATGTCGAGCCAGCCGGGCTCCGTCGGCTGCAGGCGCAGCAGCCACGTCACGAGCGCCGCGGCGCGCATCACGCGGTAGGGCACGGGCAGCAGCCGCGTGCCGAACGCCTCCGCCACCATCTGGGGATCGACGATCGGCTCTGCCGCGAGGTTGAAGGCCCCGCCCACCCGGCGGTCGATCGCGCGCCAGAAGGCGTCGGCGACGTCCTCGGCGTGCACGACCTGCGACACGAAGCGCGGCGCGAGGGGGAGGAAGGGGAGGCGGTGGTGCTGCATCCACCGGGTCGGGACCCAGCGGCCGAGGAACAGGCCGATGATCTCGCTCGCGGCGGCAGGCTGGAACACGAGCCCGGGACGCATCCGGGTCAGGACGACGTCGGGGTGCTTCGCTGCCCACGCGTCCATCAGGCGTTCGTTGACCGCCTTGTGCTTCGAGTAGCTCGACCGGCGCACGCCCTTGGTCTTGTAGGACTCCGAGACGCGACGCGACTTGGGGCCGCGGCTGTAGGCGCCGACGGACGACGCGACGAGCACGTGCGGCACCCCGGCCAGGGCGACGGCGTCGAGCACGTGGCGGGTCCCGACGACGTTGGTGCGCCACATCGCGTCGCGGTCGTGGCTCGGCTGCAGCGCCCAGCCGAGGTGCACGACGGCGTCGGCGCCGACGAAGGCGCGGGCCAGCCGGTCGGGCGAGGCGTCGTCGCCGACGTCGAGGGTGAACCACTGGACGTCGCCGTACGGCGGCGAGGCCGTGCGGGGCGCACGACGGGCGATGCCGACCAGCTCGGTGACGTCGGCTTCGGACTGGAGCCGCGTCAACAGGGCCGTGCCCAGGTTGCCGGTGGCTCCGACGACGACCACGCGCATGCTGCGGTCTCCCTCGCATAGCTCTCGGACAGGTGTGGACGCCTCGGCCCGCCCACGCGGACCCGACGTCGCCTCGACCCTACGCGGCGCGCCTGGGCCGACGCCCGGCACCGCCCGCCGCCCGGGGTCGCCCGCCCCCGTCGCGGGCACGTCGAGTTGCTCCGAACGGCTGCCTGGCCGTCGAGGAGGCGACCGTTCGGGGCAACTCGATCACGCTCGTCAGGAGGAGGAGGAGGAGGAGGAGGAGGAGGAGGAGGAGGAGGGGGCCGGGGCACCGGCGGCCGCGGCGATCGCGCGCACCGCCTCCTCGTCGAGGACGAACACCTCGTCGCCGTCGTGCTCGTCGTGCACCCGCACCGGCGTCGAGCGCACCGAGCCGTCGGGGAGCAGGTCGACGAGGAGGAACCCCGACCCGCGCACGGCCCGCTCCGTGCCGTGCGGCGCGCAGACGTCGGTCTCGTTGGCGACGGCGGGCGCGACGAGCACGGGCAGGCCCGCCAGCGAGCCGACCACGTGGCGGTGGTAGTGGCCGGCGAGGACGACGCGGACGTCCGTTCCCTCGACCGCCTCGGTCAGCGCCTCCGGGGCCTGCAGGGCCAGCGACTGGTGCAGGGTGGTGGGCGCGGGGAGCGGCGGGTGGTGCAGCACGACCACGGTGCCGCGCGGCGCGGGCTCGGCGAGCAGGTCGCGGAGGCGGTCGAGCTGCTCCGGCCGCAGCAGGCCGTAGCCGGCCCGCGGCACCGAGGTGTCGAGGGTGACGACGCGCCAGCCGTCGACGAGCGAGACGCCGTCGACGGGGCGCGCGGCGTCAGGTCGCTCGCGGGCTGGCTGGCCGGCGTCGGGCCGGGCGCCGTGCGCGAGGTGGCCGTCGCCGAGCACCTCCGTGAAGCCGGCGCGCAGGTCGTGGTTGCCGGGCACGAGGACGACGTCGACCTGACCGTCCCGGCTCGTGGCCCAGGCCTCGACCCGGTCGCGCAGCAGGGCGTAGGAGGCGGTGCTCCCGTCGTCCGACAGGTCGCCCGAGCCGACGAGCAGCCGGACGCCGTCGACCCGGGCCGCCTCGGCGAGGACGCGGTCGAGGGCGGCGAGCGTGTCGACGGAGCCCTGGTGCAGGCTCCCGTCGCCGCTCAGGTGGGAGTCGCTCAGGTGGACGACGCGCAGGGCTCCGGGCGGAAGGGCGAACATGCGCCGACCCTACTGGCCGCCACCGCCTCCTCCTCGACCGACCGCACGACCGGACGAGGGGTCGGCGCGGCTAGGCCAGGAACTGCTCGACGGGCCCGAGGCGCGCGTCGAGCTTGGCGCCGAGCTCGGCGAACATCGCGGTGACCGCGTCCCACTGCTCGTGCGAGGGGTTCTGCGGCTCGACGTAGAGGCCGTAGAAACGGCGGCCGAGCGCGAGGGTCTCGAGCAGCACGGTCTCGGTGTCGTCGAGGAACTGCGTGCCGTCCTTGTTCAGGTCGGACGGCGACACGTTCAGGCCGGTCAGGGTGCGGAACCCGCCCGCCGTCAGCGCCTTCGCGGTCGCCGACCGGGAGAGCCGCGGCAGTCGTTCCCGGCCGCCGCGCGGGTCGCCGTGGATCGTGCTCGCCTCGAGGCGGGCCCGGACGTGCGCGAAGACGAGCTCCGGCTCGAGCACGGGGTGGGTGCCCGGGGGCGGAGGGGTGGCCATCCGTCAACTGTGGCAGGGCGCGCGACGCCCGGTCACGCCCAGTTCGGGGCCGACCCGGCCGGGGGTGGTGGCGCCTCCTCGACGCTGCCATCATGCCGGGAGGCAGCGCGGCCGCCGGCCCACGCCGCCCTCCCGACGTGCCGGCGACACGACCGAGGGAGCACCGATGTCCGTCCAGCTCACGCCGTATCTCGCTTTCCGCGCCCAGGCCCGCGAGGCGCTCGACTTCTACGCCTCCGTGTTCGGCGGCGTCCCCACCTACAGCAGCTACTCCGAGTTCGGCATGGGCGGCGAGGGCGAGGGCGACAAGGTCATGCACGGGCAGCTCGCGACCCCGCACGGGCTCCTCCTCATGGCGGCCGACCGGCCCGACTCGGTCCCGCTCGAGAGCGAGAACGCGATCTCGCTGTCGCTCTTCGGCGCCGCCGAGGACGAGGACCGGCTGACCGGCTGGTTCGCTGCGCTCGCCGAGGGCGGCACGGTCCACGAGCAGCTCGCGAAGGCGCCGTGGGGCGACAGCTTCGGCCAGCTCGACGACCGGTTCGGCATCCACTGGATGGTGAACATCGGCGGCGAGGCGGCCTGAGGCGCCGAGGTCGACCCAGGGCGAGGGAGCCGAGGAGGTGCGGGGCGGCCGGGCAGCCGCGCAGCACCTCCTGCGCTCGGTCGGCTGCACGTCGGCCCGCCGGGGTCGGCGATGATGGACGGATGGACGACTCCGCACGCTGCCCCTGCCTGAGCGGCGAGACCTACGGGGCGTGCTGCGGGCCCCTGCACGCGCACGTCGTGCCGGCTCCCACCGCCGAGCGGCTGATGCGCTCGCGGTACTCCGCGTTCGCCGTCGGCGACGCCGCATGGCTGCTCGAGACGTGGCACCCGTCGACCCGCCCGGACGAGCTGGAGCTCGACCCGACGGCGCGGTGGTTCCGGCTCGACGTGCTGCGGACCGAGCGCGGCGGGCCCCTCGACGACCAGGGCGTCGTCGAGTTCGCGGCGCACCGCCGGGTCGACGGGGACGCCGAGGTGCAGCGCGAGGTCAGCCGGTTCGTCCGCGACCGTTCGCGCCGATGGCTGTACGTCGACGGCGTGCCCGGCTAGCTGGCGCTCGGCGGCGCGGGCTAGCCGGCGCTCGGCTGGCCGAGCCGACGAGAAGTGCTCTCCGAGGTGTCGCCGAGGGCAGTTCTCGCCGGTTAAACGGGCTGAGGCCTGGACTAGGGCTGCGGGGTGCCCTGCGGGTGCGCGCCGGGGTCGAGCTGCCCGCCCGTCGACGCACGGCCGAGGGCGTGGGCGAGCTCGGCGAACGCCTCCTGCGACCGGGCCGCCCCGAGCGCCCCGCCCTTGACGAGGCCGGTGCCGAGGTCGCGGCTGAGGCGCACCACGAGGCGGTCGGAGTCGTCGACGAAGTACTGCAGCCACAGCACGACGTGGAACGCCTTGCCGGCGAAGACCCCCAGGAACAGCGTCTTGGTGAGGTCGCCGCGCACGGCCTTGGTGCTGCCGTTCGGCATCTGCTCGAGCCGGAACCCCTGCGCCTGGGCCACGTGGTCGACGAGCCTCCGCGAGTCGTCGTGCGGTCCCGTGAAGAAGTAGTCGTAGCTGCTGTCGGCCATGCGTCCCCCGTGTGGTTCCCCTGTCGCCCGAGCGGGCTCCGAGCGACAACCTAGCGCCACGCGCCGTGCTCGGACGCGTCCGCGCACGGCGACGCACCGCAGGCCCTGAACCGGTCTGCGGTGCGCCGCCGTGCGGAGCTGTCGCTGTTGCTGCCGCCGTTGCTGTTGCCGTCGCGGTCGCAGGTGCGATCGCGTCGTCGCTCAGGCGCGTGCCCGGCGGCGAGCCGCGAGCAGCAGTCCGAGCCCGGCGAGCAGGGCCAGCAGGCCGGCCGCGAGGCCGCCCGTCGACTCGCTGCCGGTGAACGCGAGGGCCGAGGTGTCGGCCGCCGCGGCGACGGGCTGACCAGCCGAGGAGGCGGTCGAGACGAACACGGTGCGTCCCGCCGTCGAGGCGGTCACCACGCCGGTGCCGGAGTCGGTCGTCACGACGACCTCGCCGCCGCCGGTCGTCGGGACGTCGCCGTCACCCTCGGTCGTCGGGGTGGTGGGGTCCGACGGGTCGAAGGGGAAGGCGGGCGTCACGGGGACCACCGGGGTGCCGGGGTCCGTCGGGTCGACGGGGGTGCCGGGGTCGACGGGCGTGGTGCCGGTGGTGCCCGTCGTGTCGGTGCTGCTGTCGCCGACGACGGTCACGGCGTTGCCGCCGAGGTCGATCGGGATCGTGATGACGGGGATGATCTGGGTGCCGCCGCCGATGCCGTCGTCGCCCGAGGTGGTGCCGCCGGTGCCGGTTCCCGTCGCGGGCGTGGTGGTGGTGCCCGTGCCCGTGCCGGTGGTGCCGGTGCTGCTGCTGTCGCCGATGATGCTGACGGCGTTGCCGCCTCCGGTGATCGGCGCGGTGATGACGGGGATGATCTGGGTGCCGCCGGCGATGCCGTCGTCGCCCGTGGTGGTGCTTCCGGTGGCGGGCGTGGTGCTGGTGCCCGTGCCGGTGATGCCGCCGGTGCTGCTGCTGTCGCCGATGACGCTGACGGCGTTGCCGCCGGCGGTGACGGGAGCGGTCACGACGGGGACGATCTGGGTGCCGCCGGCGATGCCGTCGGTGCCCGAGGTCGTGGTGCCGGTGCCGGTGCCGGGCGTGGTGCTGGTGCCCGTGCCGGTGGTGGTGCCGGTGCTGCTGCTGTCGCCGATGATGCTGACGGCGTTGCCGCCTCCGGTGATCGGTGCCGTGATCACGGGCAGGACCTGGGTGCCGCCGAGGATGCCGTCCGTGCCGGTGGTGGTGCTGCCCGTGCCGGTCGCAGGCGTGGTGCCCGTGCCGGTGGTGGTGCCGGTCGAACTGCTGTCGCCGATGACGCTGACGGCGTTGCCGCCTCCGGTGACGGGAGCAGTCACGACGGGCACGATCTGGGTGCCGCCGGCGATGCCGTCGTCACCCGAGGTGGTGCCCGCCGAGCCTGCTCCGGACGAGCCCGAGCCCGTCGTGGGCGTCGTGCCCACGGCCGGCGTGGTGCCGGTCGAGCTGCTGTCGCCGAGGACGCTGATCGCGTTGCCGCCGATCGTGACCGGCACCGAGACGCCGGGGACGATCTGCGTGCCGCCGAGGACGGAGTCCTCACCGCTCGTCGTCGCCCCGGAAGTCGCCGGGGTCGACGTGGTCGGGGTCGTCGTCGCCGGCGCACCGACGCCCGTGCTGGAGCTGTCGCCGAGGAGCGACAGCCCGTTGCCGGAGATCGTCACCGGCAGGGCGACGTCGACGAGTGCCTGGGTACCGCCGCCGATCGAGTCGCTGCCGGAGGTGGTCGCCGCGGGGGCCTCGACCGGTGCGGCCGGAGCCGGTGCCGGAGCAGCAGGAGCGGGCGCGGCCGGAGCCGTGCTGGCCGTGTCGCCGACGATCGAGATCGCGTTGTCGGTGACCGTGATCGGCACGTCGACCGAGACGATGCCCTGCGTGCCCGAGAGCAGACCCGAGTCGCCGCTGGTCGTCGTGACCGGGGCGGGTGCGGGTGCGGGAGCAGGTGCCGGTGCCGGTGCGGGAGCAGGAGCAGGAGCAGGGGCAGGAGCAGGGGCAGGAGCAGGAGCAGGTGCAGCAGCAGCAGGCGCGGCGGGTGCCGTCGCGGCGCTGTCGCCGACGACCGAGATCGCGTTGCCGAGTGCCGACACCGGGGCGTCGACGACGGCCTGGACCTGGGTGCCCGAGAGCAGCCCGTCGTCTCCGGTGGTGGCAGGTGCCGCGTTCGCGGCGGTGGTTCCGAGGGCCCAGATGCCCCCGACGAAGAGCGCTCCGGTGAGCCCTCTCGAGACGTACTTGTTCATGACGAACTCCAAGAGTGAGATGAGGTGTGGTGCCGCGGTCTCGCGGCGTGGTCGCGTGTGTCGTCGGCAGGCAGGTGCCTGCTGTCGGGCCGGCTGCGGGTGCAGCAGGGCCCTGACGACGCGACCGACCTCAGTCGGGGGAGCTGTCGGTGTCGTACGTGGGCGTCGACGGGAGATCGTCGTCGCCGTCCGCGGAGCCCGCCGAGACGGCGAGACCGGGAAGTGAGGAGGGGCGGGCCGCGTCGCCGACGACGGCTCCCGCCGAGCCGGCACCCGCGCCGGCCGAGCCGGAGCCGGTCGACCCGGTGCCGCCCGAGGGCAGGCCCGGGAGGCCGTCGTCGCCGAGGGGCGAGCGGTCGTCGCCGGGCAGGGGAGAGACCGGAGCCGGGGTGCCCGCGCCTGCGGGAAGAACAGCACCGGCAGCGGCCCCATGCGCCGCGATGCGGTCGCGCAGGATGCTGGCGGAGTCGGCCGCGACCACGTCAGCAGAGCCGGCCGTCGCCTCGTCGGCCAGGGCCGCGGCGGCCGCGTCGTCGCCGGCCGCGATGCCGCTGGCAGGAGTCGAGGGGAGCGAGCCGCCGACGTGCGCACCGGGCGTGCCGGGCCGGTCGGGCAGGGGAGTCGTCACGGGCGGGACCGGCACGCCGGGCAGGCCCGGAGCAGGTGCTGCCGCGGCGTCGCCCGTGCTGCCGAGCGCGGTGTCCACGACGCCGGCGACGGGGGCCGTGACGGTCGAGACCGGTGCCTGGCCGACGACGGCGGGGACGACGGGGGTGGCGGCGACGACCGTGTCGACGACCTGCGCGACCGGGGCCACGACGCTCGAGACGGGAGCCGCCGCGGCGACCTGCTGCACGGCCTGCGGCACCACCGGCGCCACGGCCTGGACGACCTGCTGCACCGGGGGAGCGACCGCGGTGGCCTGGGTGGCGACCTGCGTGACCGTCGACACCGCACCTCCTGCGGTCGTCCCGACGGCGGCGACGGGAGCGTCGAGCGACTGCGCGACGCCCCCGACCGCGGACGTGACGCCGCCGAGCAGCGACGAGTCGGCCGACGGAGCGGCCGGTGCCGCCGACGCGGACGTCGACGAGAAGAACAGGCTCAGCACGACTGCCGCCAGAGCGACGAGGCCGGAGACCACGAGGAGGCGCACGAAGGAGAGCGCGGCCGGTCGCCGCATCGTCCCCTCGGCCGTCTGATCCACGGCACACCTTCTTCGGTCGCTGAGCTGCTGCCGGGGTGGTTGGGCCCGGCCGACGGGGGTGGTGGCCCCCGCTGTGCCCCTTTTCTACGCCGGTGTGCCGCAGATGTCCACGAAGATCCCTCATTTGTACCCCTGGATCCGCCTGGGCATCTCCTGTGGAGGAGGCACGACGTCGGACGGCGTCCGCGCGAGGCCGAGAGGGACCGCCCGGCCCGGGATCAGGCGAGCGGCAGCCTGAGCTCCAGCTCGCGGCTCGCGGGGTCGAGCACGTACGGCACGGTGACGCCGGTCGGCTCGAAGCCCCGACGGCGGTAGTACGCGATCGCCCGCGCGTTGTCCTCGTGGACGTGCAGCGTCAGCGCCGAGCCCTCGGTGCGCGCCCACTCGACCACCGTGTCGAGCAGGGCGTCGGCGACCCCCGCCTCCGTGCCTCGCCGGCTCGGTCGCACGTAGACGCCGACGAGCATCGGGCTGCCGGGCGCGTCGAGGTAGCCGCCCATCGTGCCGAGCCACTCGCCGGTCTCGTCGTCGATCGCGGCGACCATCACGCTGTGCGGCGCCTGCCCACGGGCGCCGCGCGAGCGCCACTCGGCCTCGCCGTGCGTCAGCCCGGTGGCGAGGGTCTCGCCGTAGGCCATCGGGGTGTCCTCGAGCATCTCGAGCCGCAGGTCGCGCACCTGCTGCCAGTCGTCGGCGGTCGTGCGGCGGATCGTGACGGTGCTCGGGACGCGCGGGCTCATGCGCCCAGCGTGCCACGCGCTGTGCGAGTGCCGCGCGCGGCTCAGCGCGGGGCGCGCCCGACGGGCACGGTGCCCTCGGGCGCGGCGAGCCGTTGCACCTCGCGCGCGGGTGAGATCAGCGTCGCGCGCCGGCCGAGCGCATCGGGCTCGGCGGCCGCGCCGAGCACCTGCATCCGCTCCGGGCGGCGGGCGCGCATCGACGCCGTCCACGCGCAGACGAGCGCGTCGAGCAGGTCCTCGCGGTGCTTGTACGGCCGGTCGACGAGCGGCGACGGCTCGTCGACGAGGAGGCGCGACACCGGGTGCGAGAGCAGCCGCAGCGGCGGGTCGGCCGATTCGAGGGCGGCCAGGCGCGAGATCAGGTCGTCGCAGGCGACCGCGCGTGCGCCGCGCCGCTCCTCCGCGGCGACGGTCGTGTCGGGACGCTTGTAGCGCGGCCGGCGCTCGTCGTAGCCGAGCTCCGGGGCGCCGACGAGCGTCGTGTACGGGTAGCACTCGAAGTAGGAGACGGCGTCGGCCGGCACCGTCGCGACACCGTCGTCGTACACGGCACCGGCACCGGCAGCGGCGAGACGCTCGCCGAGGGTGCGTCCGCCGAGCCACGGCAAGGAGGCGCTGGAGGCGTTCGCCGACACGTGCCACCGTCCGTACGCCCGGCCCACGAGCCGTTCGCTCGGCCGCATGCCGGTCGCGTTCGGCACCAGCACGGGGGCGTCGATCGCCACGTGCGACCCCGGGGTGGCCCAGTGCAGCACCCACTCGGTCACCTCGTCGACGCCGCGGGCCCAGCCGGCGTCGAGCACGGTCCCGTCGGCGGCGATCACCGCCAGGCCCGTCTCGTTCGCGGGCTTCGTCGGGGTGGAGTCGCGCCAGGCGAGGTCGACGCCGAGGTAGCGCGGGGCGTCGGCCGTCACGACCGTCCCGTCGGTCACGAGCGGCGGTCGAGCTTCCAGCCGACCCAGGCGGTGACGAGCACGACCCCGGCCGCGGCGAGCCGGGCGCCCGTCAGCACGCCGCTGCCGGTGGAGGTCGTCACGCTCATGTCGCTGCCGATCCCGATGCCCCAGACGAGACCCGAGATCGTGAGGCAGGCGACGAGTGCGAGCCCCAGCAGGCCGGAGGTGAGCGCGAAGGCCTTGGGCCCGACCGCGTCGACGGCGGCGGGGCTGCGGAGGCGGCCGCGGGCCCTCCCTGCGAGGCGCGAGGCGGTGAAGCGGACGGCGGCGAGCCAGAAGAGGGCGACGGCGCAGGCGCCGACGATGTCGCTCGAGCGGTGCCAGCCGTAGGCGACGGTCTGCTCGGCGACGATCGCGGCGAAGGCCGTGCCGATGAGGAACACGAGGGGGCGCACGTGGCGTCCGAACGCCGTCATCACGGCGAAGAGGGCGGCGACGGCGATCGTCGTGTGGCCGCTCGGGAAGCTGTTGCCGTACAGCTCGCCGGTGAGGTCGGGGCGCGGCACGAGCTGCTTGAGCACCTGGGTCGTCACCGTCGCGCCGATGATGAGCACGCCCGACTGCAGGGCCGCGCCCGGCCGTCGTCGGAGGAACGCGACCAGCATCGTCAGGCCGACGAGCAGCATGAGCGCCGCGGGCGAGATCGCGTCGAGCGCGGAGCCGGAGCCGAGGAGGCGGTCGTCGTCGACCGAGCTGAGGATGCTGTCCTCGACGGACTGGCCCGTCTCGGTCAGCACGGCCATGACGTACACGCCGCCGAACGCGACGACGGAGGCGCTCGCCGCGACGATCCACCGGGCCGACCCGTGTCGCCGGACGGCGCTCGAGGTCGGGAGAACGGGGGCTGCAGTCACTTCCCCATAGAACAGCACCCCTCCTGGACGCCGCCTCACACCCGCCTGGTGATGCGTCGAGAAGGGCTGTGGACTCACAGGGAGCGGTCGGCCCGGCGCAGCTCGGCCCGGAGCACGCGGACGCGACGGAGGCGGTGCAGGCTCGCGAACGGGGAGACGACGGTCAGCAGCCCGAAGAAGACGAGGCCGGCCCAGGGGATCCAGGTCGGGAGGGGCGCGTCGTCCGGTGCCCGCGGGAGAAGGAGCAGGACCACGTTGAGGCCGACGAACAGGGCGAACTCGAGGGTGAAGAGCCAGATGCCGCGCCGCGCCCAGGTCTCCTGCCGGGCGAGGATCGGATCCCAGGTCGCTACGTCAGCGCGGTGGGGGACGCGGCCGGTCTTCACGGCGCGGGCGATCCGGACGGCCTGGTCCGCGCCTCCCTGCTGTGACCAGGTCCAGGCGATGAGCAACGTCATGGTGACGCTGAACGACAGCCCCGAGGCCAGGCCCGTCGCGACCGCGGCGGCGACGCCCACCCCGGACGGGACGTCCGCGAGGGGAGCCAGGACGGCCACGACGGCGGCCATCGCCCCGCCGAAGACCACGGTCATCGCGAGGAAGAGCAAGAGCAACGTGCGGCGTCGTGGCGCCTCGAGCACGTGCTCCCTGATCCAGCCGCGCCGCTCGTCCACCCGTCGACCCTGGCACGGTCGGACACCCGCGCCGACTGCGGACGCGCACGCTCACCCGTCGACCCACCTGGTCGGTCGCCCGTGCTCTCGCTCGGGTCGGCGTCCTGGCCGTCCTCCTGGGAGGCGCGGAGGTCGCCGGAGCATGATCGACGCACATCAGCCGACACGGTCGGCTCGACACGAGGAGGCGCTCGATGAGCACCACGAACAGCAACGAGCCGCAGCAGGGCGGGGTCACCGACGAGACTGCCGAGTTCGGCGACCGCTCGCAGGTCCCCGTCGCGGGCAGCACCGAGAACCACGGCGACGTGGAGCAGCCCGTCGCGCCCGGCACCGACGACGAGCCCGACCACCTCACGGGTCGCGAGGCCACCGGCGACGTGCTCGACCGCACGGGATCGGTCGACGCCTCCGACGTCGACGACCTGCTCGGCCGCCGCGAGGACCGCGACGACGACCACGAGGGCCCGCGCGCCCCGTAGCTCGCGATCGATGTGACGCGTGTGAGGGGTCTGCTCGCCGCAGATGCCCTCGTCGCGTCACATGGTTCGCTACAGAGCAGGACCGAGACGAGGAAGCGCCCTCGATTCGCGAGGACGCCCTCGGTCGTGTAGTGTTTCCCCCGGCCATTCGGCCGAGGAAATGCGCCTGTAGCTCAACGGATAGAGCATCTGACTACGGATCAGAAGGTTGGGGGTTCGAGTCCCTCCAGGCGCACAGAACATCAGGAATGACCCGATCTGAGATCGGGTCATTCGTCATTTCAGGGCCCGGTCGCACAAAACTCGCCTTAAACGTCAGGTCTTCGCGCCGATGCTTGCTCTCGTCCAGTCTCGCTCTGGCGGGAGAATTTTCGGGAATGGGCACGCTTACCGCTAAACCGGTAGCGCTGAACTACTCTCGCCGGTACTCCGACGCTGTTGCTCACGGGCAGGGCGATCGTGTTGTCAGCGTTAATCAGCTGCCAGACGTGCGCCTTGGCGGTGAGTTCTCATTTACGACGGCAGCGCCAAAGGATGGACGAGCCGCGGGCGTGCCGGTCGACAATGCTCGGTCCAGCATCGTCGTCTGTAGTCAAACAACCGTCGCGGTCCAGGCTAGCCAAGTTGACCGGCAGCTGAGCGGACCCGAGTCCAAGTACCCAGGGGTACAGATGGCTCGAGTAGCGAAAATCATCAGCAGCACGTGAGCACAGCTGTCGGTGCTTGCTGGGAAGCTGAGCCTATGGATGATGTCGTAACCCCCCAGGTTGCCCAACTTGCAACGCAGCTCGCCGCCAGCGCCGCTCGAAACACGGCAACGGCAATCGCGGACAAGATCGGCGTGCTCCGCGCGTCGAAAGATGCAGTCGACCGCACCGACGCCCTTGAGCAGAGCGCGAGCGGGATTCCTCATCGTGGAGCCCGCCGTCAAGACGGGCGACACGTACCGATGGGCTCAGTGCACCGGCGGCAGCCGCACTCCACTACTCGTCGAGGTGGGCTTCGACAGCGGCGTAGGGATCGTCGCCCCGGCTGGCTCACCGTCTGCCGAACCCTGAACCGACCCCGTCGACGAAGTGACGCACGGTTGCCCACGGGGTCATTCCAGAAGACTCTGGGAATCGCCATCGGACCTCGGCTTCGGCTGCCTGCGACAGTTCTATAAGTTCTGGGTCTCGTTGAGAGCAATCGGTAGCGAACTGCATCTCGGTTCATGCGCGGCAATGCGACTCGCGAAAAGCGGGTTCGCGCGTTCTGCACGATGAGTGCAGGCTCGGACTCACGACGTTCAGCCGGAATATCCTCCTGTCATAAGGCTCTGACGTCATGGTTCGGCGACCGCCGAATGCTGAGTCAGAGTGTGGGGGCGGGCACGACTGGCTGTGGCCGTGACCGAGGAGCGGTGGGGGCAGGGCCGTTGGGGATCCCCGGTTACTGCGCTGGCTCGGGACACGAAGCTCGCCTCACGCATTCGCTCGCACGCGGCGCAGTCCTAGGGCAGTCGGGACATGGACGCTTACCGTCGGGAGTTGGTCGTCTTAAACCGTCTATCGAGACGCTTCTCTGGCTCGCTGGCTGGCTCGGGTCTAGTCTCGCGGCCCTGGCTCGGGACTAGGCGAGGGATGAGCCGGACGAAGATCACCATGCCGATGAGTTCGACGAGCGTCTGGGTCACGACAACCACCGGAGCAAGCGACAGCGATGACGGCAAGGCCAGCGCGAGCGGCAAAACCACGAGCGAGTTCCTGGTCGCACCGCTGAACACCAAAGCACGGGTCGCTGGCACGTCGAGCCGGAAGATGCGGCCGGCACCAACGCCGAGCGCTGCCATAACGACGAGGAACCCGGCGTAGATCGGCACCAGCACGAGCAGCTGCCCCAGGGAGTCCCCGACGGCTCCCGCTTGCGAGGCCACGACGGTGAACAGGGTCGCCATCATCAGCGGCACCATCAGGCCCAGCATCGTCCGCTCGATCACGACACCGGATCGGTGTCGCCGGGCGAGTGCCTGCACGAGCGCGGCCGCGGTGAGCGGGACGACGATCAGGAGGAGGAAGGCCCGGGCGAAGGGGCCGACCTCGACTACCGCGACGCCCTCTGGGCCGATGAACAGCAGCAGGTACAGCGGCAGGAGCAGGATCTGCGCCAGCATGAGCAGCGGTGCCGCAGCGAGGAGCCGTTCTGACGCGCCGCCAGCAAGGCCGGCGAAGACGATCACGTAGTCGATGCACGGGGTCAGCAGCACCAGCAGCACCCCGAACAGCAGTGCCGGCTCGGCCGCAACGAACCGGGACAGCCCGTAGGCAACGAGGGGGACGACGCTGAAGTTCAGCACCCCGACCGCGGCGAGGAATGGTCCGTCTCGGAGGGACTTCCCGATCGCGGCGAACGGGACTCCGAGGAACGTCGCGAACAGCAGCAGCGCGAGCACAGGCTCGATCGTTGCCTCTAGGTGGTGTGCTCCCGGCACGGTGAGGCCGACGATGCTGGCAACCGCGATCGCCACCAGGTAGAGGCCGATCTGCCGGTGTTCGAGCCAGGAAACGACCGCGTTCACGGCAGGACCGATGTGGAGGAGGTAGGCACGTCAGTGACCGTAGAGGTTCAAGCCGCTTGAAGGTCAAGCGGCGTCGGCGGCTCTAGGGTCGCGGTGTGCGAATCTCCGAGGTCAGTAAGCGCAGCGGCGTCTCCGCCACGGCGCTCCGGTACTACGAGTCCATCGGGCTTTTGACCCCAGCCAGGGCCCACAACGGGTATCGCGACTACAGCCCGGACGTGCTCAGCCGCCTCGACCTGATCGAAGCCAGCAAGGAACTCGGCCTGCCCCTCGATCAGATAGGCGCGCACCTCAGCACCATGGAGTCGACGTCCTGTACCGATGTCCGAGAGGCGCTACGGCCGCTCTTGGCAGAGCAGATGCGTCAGATCGAGGCGAAGCAGGCGCGCCTCGACCGGCTTCGGTCGCGTCTCGCTCGTGCGGAGCACGATCTGGCCGAGTGCCCAGATCGGTCTGAGCGGTGCTCGACCGAGTGCGTCTTCCGTTGCAGCGCCTAGGTGGCTGCCTGCGCCCGGAGAAAGATCGCTCACCGGATCGCGTGGCTTGGCCACCACCGTCACTTATGAGTGCGATCGGCTCGGGCGTTTCGAATGAAGCGCATGGCGAGTGATCCGGCTGTATAGATGGCGGCCTAGGCGAGGAAGGCGACCCAGACGGGCGGTTGCACGCGGTCGATGAGAAACCAGAAGAGGCCACCGCCGACGAAGATCAAGGCGAGGTTGAGGAGGACGGTTCTTGCCGGCAGCCACGGCGTCGGGCGCTCAGTCACTGCGGTCGCATCGACGGAGCGAGCACGCGATAGTCCTTCATCGTCGCTCATAGGACGAGCATGCCCCACGACATGATCCGGCATCGAATATCGTCCCAGTAGGGGATGGTCCCTAGCGATGCGTTCAGGTGGCGTACTCCCTGTGCCACCAGGCCGACAAGTGGTCAAGGGTCGCCGTGGCTGCGCCGTCCAGACGCTCGCGAGTGTCTCCCCGATGAGCATCCGAGAGGACCGCATCGCCGATGCTCGCGGTGGTTTGCTGCACCACCGAGACGAGGGCGGCCGCGTACGCCCGCTCGGACATCGCGTTCGGTCCCGTGCCTGCGAGTTCAGCTGCCACCGCGGTCGTGACGTCGTCGTAGAACTCCAGGGCCCGACGTCGGAGCAGCGCACTGAGCCGACACTGCGCGGGGAACTCGCCCTTGGCCAATCCCTCGTCGTCCTCGACGTACCTGTCGATGTCCTCGAGGATGAGGGAGCGCAGGGCATCGGCGGGTGACTGCTGGGGGTCTCGCCGGGAGATCGCAGCCCGGATCTTCTCGAGCACTTCGTCTGCTCGGTCGAAGACGAGGTCGGGCACCATGCACCCCGTCGTTCCGGGGTGCATCGTCCACTTCGGGGTGCGGCACCCCGCCGTGCGCGCGGGCACCTCGCCGCGGCACGCACGCATCCCTCCCTGCGCAGTGGCCACCTGAAGCCGTTTCGCGGACGAGTCCGTCGAGCTAGGCAGTCGTTCGGAACACGCATTCGGTCGAACACTTCTTGGACCGGTCGGGGCACGCGGCTCAGTCGAGCAGGGCCTACCGGGTTACCGCGGAAAGCGCTCGGCACCGGACGTCGCGGAGGTGGGCAGGTTGTCCTTCGGGAGCGTTTCTCCCTCGGCCAGTGCGGTGATCCAGGCGTTTGTTGACTCGACGGCGGCGAAGTTCGAGTTCAACAAGGCCATGAGGGTCGTGTGGACGGTCTCCGCGTCGACGTGGCCGGCGTCGTTGCTGATGCTGATGGCTCCGGTCGCGTCAGAGAGGACCTCAGCGGCGATGCCGATGGTCTCTGCCTGGGCAGCGGAGGCGATGATGCAGTTGTTGGTCATGTAGCCGACGAGGGTGACAGTGTCGACGCCGTTCTCCCGAAGCCAGTCGACGAGGTCGGTCCCGGCGAAGACGGAGCCGTACTGCTTCGTGATCGCCTTCCAGGCGGGGGTGCGGCGCTGCTCGATCTCGGGGTGCAGCGCGAACCCGGGAAGGGTGGGGTTGAACACCGGGGCGTCGTCGCCTGATGTGTGCTGGACGACGACGACGGGGATGCCGTTCGCTTCAGCGGCATCGATGGCGGCGATGATCCGCGGGAGCGAATCCGTCGGGGCGGGGTACTGGATCTCCAGCGGGCCGGTGAAGTACTCCTGTTGGATGTCGACGAGGACGAGGGCGCGAGCGGGCGTGGTCATGGTGTGCTCCTAACAGATCAACTTCGGGGGATGACAACGATCCTGCGGTGTTCACAGAACGTCTGCCATTGGCACGCGTGCACACTTACGATGATTCCAGGCCAACAGGAAGGGGCATCGTGAGGATCGCCATCCATGCGTTCGACGGTGTAACGATGTTCCATCTCGCCGTTCCCCAGATGGTTTTCGACGAAGTGAGGAGGCAGGGCCTCGCCGACTGGGAAACGGTGCTCTTCGCCGACCGAGCGGGGTCGGTCCGGACGGCCGAGGGCTACGCCATCAGTGGCGTGCAAGGAGTCGACGCCACGTCGGACGCCGTCGTCGTCGTCGTGCCCTCCTGGATCGCGGACGGCCGGGAACCCAGACCGATCCTCCGGCAAGCTCTGCTCGCAGCCCACGACCGCGGCGCCACCATCGCAGGCCTTTGCCTCGGGGCCATCGCCGTGGCGGACCTCGGCCTCCTCGACGGTCGCCGCGCCGTTACGCACTGGCATGCGATCGACGCCCTCGACCGAAAGCACCCGCGGGTCGATGTTGACCCCGACGTCCTCTACCTCGATCACGGGGACGTCATCACTTCGGCAGGAACAGCCTCGGGCATCGACGCGTGCCTGCACATCGTCCGGACCCGCCTGGGCGCCGAGGCCGCGAACAAGGTCGCCAGGAGCCTGGTCGTCGCCCCTCACCGCGAAGGTGGCCAGGCGCAGTTCATCGAGCGCCCGGTTCCTCAGGACGGGGCGGACGATCCGATCGCGCGAGCGACTGCCTGGGCACTGCAGAACCTCGGCGACGATCTGGGGGTCGACAAGCTCGCTGCCGCCGCTCACCAGAGTCGACGGACCTTCATCCGTGCCTTCCGGGCGGCCACCGGGTCCACACCCGCCGCGTGGGTCAGATCGCGCCGACTCGACGAGGCGCGACGCCTCCTGGAGGCATCGGAGCTTCCCATCGGACAAGTCGCCGCAGTATGTGGCTTCGGCAACGCCGTGACCTTGAGGCAGAATTTCGTCAGCACCTTCGGCAGCACCCCGTCGAGCTATCGCAAGCGCTTCGCGACGGTCCTCTGACGTTCCGCTTCTCTCTTTCTCGAGAAAGGGGATGACAGGTGCTTTCCCGTCGCGAGGTCAGGAGACCACATGCAACACCGGCGGTACGACGTAGCCCTCTTCGACATCGACGGAACGCTCTGCGACCCGGGCTCGGGCATCACGGACGCTGCAGCTCACGCCCTGGCCCAGATGGGCTTCGTCGAGAACGACCCCCTTGCTCTGCGTCGATTCGTCGGCCCGCCCCTGGAGCACTCGTTCCGTGATCTCTACGGGTTCGACGCGGCGGCTGTGACCGAAGCTGTCGGGCACTACCGCGAGCACTACGCAGACGTGGGGATCTCCCAGTACCGTCCGTACCCGGGCGTCGGCGAACTCCTCGAGCGCCTGCTCGCTGCCGGGGTCGAACTCGGCGTGGTGACGGCCAAGATCCAGGAATTCGCCGAGGGTGCCTTGCAGACGGCAGGACTCCGTTCCTCCTTCACGACGGTGCACGGTCGTGCTCCCGACGACGTGGTCGCCAAGGTCGTCACGCTCCGCCGCGCGATGCAATCGAGACGCGCTGCGCCGGAACAGGTAGTGATGATCGGCGATCGCGAGCACGACGTGGAAGCCGCCCTGGAGAACGGCGTCGACGTGATCGGCGTGCTCTACGGCTTCGGGACTGCCGATGAGCTCCACCGCGCGGGCGCACGGATGACGGCGGCCGCGCCTCGACGAGTAGGAGACCTCGTCCTGGGCGGGTCCGTCCCGCAGTGACGACACGTGCCCCGCGGGCTTGCGTGCAAGCCCGCGGGGCACCTGTCGCGACTCGCCCCGGAGCTGGCAACGACCTCGTCAGACGAGCGGAGATCGACGTTCGATGAGGATCGTGTCGCGCCAGCGCCCCGCCTGAGGCCCGGACAGGGGTGCGGCGATCCGCTCTCGCCGACCCACCACCCGGAACCCCAGCTCGGCGTGGAGCGCGAGGCTGGCCGTGTTCTCGGGGAACACCACGCCCTGCAGGGTCCAGATGCCGGACGCTTCGGTCGACTCCACGAGGGCCAGGAGCAGAGCTCGCCCGACTCCCTTGCCTCGCGCGACGGCGTCGACGTACACCGAGTGCTCGACGACGCCGCCGTAGACGGCCCGGCGAGACACGGGAGAGACAGCAGCCCAGCCGACGACGCGGCCGGAGGCTGAGGCCGCGACGATCCGGTGCTCGGCGAGCCGAGAGGCGTCGAACTCGCCGGGAGTCGGGGGTGCTGACTCGAACGTCGCAACGCCTCCGTCGATCCCTTGCTGGTAGATCGAGAGCACGGCGGGGAGGTCCGCCTCGCTCATCGCGCGGAGTGCATACGTGTCGTCCATCGTGATCCCGTCGTTCAGCAGGCCCGGCGCTCAACCGTACTGAGCGTCAGCCCTGCAGGTCGACCAGCCACTTCTCGACGGAGCGAGGGCTGAGACCGAGGCGTTCCTGAGCGCTCGTCGCCGGGGCGATCAGCTCGGACTCCTGGGTGGCGCGCCAGCGGTACGAGTCGACGACCGGGTCGGAGCCGGCCTTGCCGAAGAGCGGCTCGATCAGGCTCCCGAAGTCGTCGGGCTCCTGGGACTCGAAGTGCACTTCGCGCCCGAGCTGCGCTGCGAAGCCGGCCGCGAGGTCCGCTCCCCGCAGTCCCGGAAGCGCGCCGACTCCGACGATGCCGGTGACCGACGTGTCGGCGAGCAGTCGTGCGACCACATCCGCGACGTCGAGGTGCGAGCTCCACGACACGGCGTAGTCCTCTCGGATCGGGTAGCGGAGCACGCCGTCCCTCTCGACGACAGACGTGACGGGAGGAAGCAGGAGGTTCTCGAGGAAGAGGCGAGGCGCGACGATCGCGACCGAGACGCCCGTCGCCGTCAGCCCGGCCGCCAGCGCGGCCACGGGGTTCTCACCCGAGCCGTCGTCCTCGGCCGAGTAGCCGCTGGTGGAGACGACCACCCGTGCGGGCCGTGCCTTGTCGACCGCGGCGACGATGTTGCGGGCGTGAGCGAGCTGCTGCTCACCAGTGCCGATCGGTAGGTGGACGAAGACGCCGTCCACGCCCTCGTAGGCGGCCGCCAGCGATGCGACGGAGGTGAGGTCGACGGCGACGGCGGTGCCGTCTCCCGAGTAGGTGGAGGGGTCGCGGACAGCCGCGGCAACGGAGGCGCCGGACTTGGTGAGCGCGGCAACGACGGGGGAGCCCTGGGCGCCCGTGGCGCCGTGGATGAGATAGGTCATGAAACCATTAGTGCATCTGGTGCATCGGTTACGTCAACTGCACTAATAGCCTAAGCTCGCTTTTCATGGCTTTCTGTGGGGATATCTGGCCCGAGTGCGGCATCGCGAAGTTCCTGACCCTGCTCGATGGCCCTTGGGCGACTCTCATCGTCCGGAACTTGCTCGAGGGGCCGGCGCGGTTCTCCGAGCTGAAGGAGTCGCTGCCGGGCATCAGCGCTCACACCCTGACGAACCGCCTCCGCAAGTTCGAGACGTCGGGCCTCGTCACCAGGACGGTGTACGCCGAGATCCCCCCGAGGGTCGTCTACGAGCTGACCCCGACGGGCCTGGGTCTCCGGCCCGTGCTCGAGTCGATGAACGCCTGGGCCCTGGCCGTCCCTGCCGTCGCGGACACCGAGGACGACGCCTCGACGACGAACGCCCACCAGCGCGCGGTGTCGGCCATCTAGGCTGAGAGCCGGAACGAGCGGGAGGCGGCCACAGTGCAGTCGAGATGGGGACGCCTGGCGCGTGGCTCATCGGCGACCCTGGCGGCGGTGACCCTGGCGGCGTTCTCGCACGTCGCGGGTGGGGGTTCCTCTCCTGGCGTGCTCGGTGTCGTCCTCGCGATCGGACTCTCGCTGCCGCTGAGCGTCGCCCTGGCGGGACGAGGGCCGTCGCTCGTCCGGCTCTCGATCGTCGTCGCCGTCTCCCAGGCGGCTTTCCATCTGCTCTTTTCCCTGGGCGGAGGAGGCGCCGCGCGCGTCGACGTCTCAGGTGGCGGGCACCACGCGCACGAGACGATGGTGCTCGCGGCCGACACATCGATGTCGTCGGGCACGATGCCCGCCATGCACCACGGCGGCGCCATGTGGATCGCGCATGCCGCGGCTGCGCTCGTCACCGTCGTCGGTCTCTGGCGTGGCGAGAGGGCTGTCTGCGCTGCCGTCGGCCTGGCGGACCAGGTACTCCTGACCGTGATCACGGTCTCGGGGATCGCGGCGACCACAGCACCGCAGATAGTGCGGCACCTCGTGCCGCGAGTCGCACGGATCGTCCCCCATGCGCTCCGCGCCGCGGTGCCCGCCCAGCCCCTCCGAGGGCCGCCGCTCCCCGCCTGATCCGAATTGATGCACGATGCGCCGAGAAGGCGCCTCGTGTGCTTCGCCGAAGCGTCCGCGCAGGCGAAGCTCCCCGCGCATCCTCGCCGTGGACGACGTCCCGGCATGCGCCCGTCTGCGTCCCTGCGACCGGACGAGACCTCATGGACACTCCGGCACCCCGTGCCGACGAGAACGAGACGAGTCATCTTGTCGACAACACAGAATTCTGAGACCAAGCGCGAACGACGGGAGTCGGCCCGCGAGAAGGCCCGCATCACCCGGGAGGCAGAAGCCAAGAGACGGCGCCGCAACAAGTGGGCCCTGCAGGGCGGCCTCGTCGTCGGCGTGCTCGCGGTGCTGGCCGTCGTCGCCCTGGTGATCACCCGGTCGATCGCACCCGCGGGCCCCGGCCCCCTCAACATGGCCAGCGACGGGATCGTGCTCTCGGGCGACGGCGCGACCGTCTCCGCCCTGTCGACGGACGCGACGCCCGCCGACGGCTCCCCCACGCCGTCCGCGGCCGGCACGGCCGAGAAGCCGAGCATCGTCGTCTACCTCGACTACATGTGCCCCTATTGCGGCCAGTTCGACACCACGAACGCCGAGCAGCTCGAGACCTGGGTCACGCAGGGCGTGGCCGACCTCGAGATCCACCCCCTCGGGTTCCTCGACAACGCGAGCCTCGGGTCGAAGTACTCGACCCGGTCGGCGAACGCCCTGGCCTGCGTCGCGAACTACCAGCCCGACACGGCGCTCGACGTCAACACCGCCCTGTTCGCGCAGCAGCCGGCCGAGAACACGACCGGCCTGACGAACGACGAGCTGGTCACGCTGGTCCAGGGCGCCGGCGCCGACGACCCAGACATCGCCTCCTGCATCACCGACGGGCAGTTCACCGACTGGGTCGCCTCCGCGACGGAGCGCGCGCTGAACGACCCGGTGCCGAACTCCGACCTCGCCGCGGTGTCCGCGACGCCGACCGTGCTGGTCAACGGCCAGCAGTACCAGGGCTCGCCGACCGACGCCGCCGCGTTCGCGAAGTTCGTGGCGCAGGTGTCGGGTGGGGCAACGGGCACGGAGGCGCCGTGAGTGCCGCGGAACCCCGAGCCGTCGTGACGATCGAGGGGGCCCTTGCCCGGATAAGATCGAGCGATGACCGACAAGTCCGACACTCCCGCCAAGCGTTCTCGCGGCGAGCTCGAGAACGAGGTCATGAGAGCCCTCTGGCGTGCGGGCGCGCCCGCCTCAGCGAAGGAGATCCAGGCGACCTTCGAGCACGACGCGACCCCGGCGATCACGACTGTGCTCACGATCCTGGATCGGCTCCACAAGAAGGGGTCCGTCAACAAGGCACCCGCGGCGGGCGGCGGATTCGTCTTCTCGGCGGCACAGTCGGAGTCGGAGTCTGCGGCGAGCACGATGGTCTCTGCACTCGTCGCGAGCAGCGACCGCAGCGCTGCGCTGCTGCGCTTCGCCGGGCAGCTCGACCCTCGCGACGTCGAGGCGCTACGGGCGGCGCTCGAGGCCGACTGACCCCTGGTGAACTGACCCCCGGCCGACTCACCTCGGGCGGGGTGATCTAGGTGGCGGTCGCCGTCACCGTGCTCGCCTGCATCGGGGCGTCACTTGTGCTGATCGTCGGTGCACCTTTCGTACTGGCCCATGGCCGCTGGCGGTTCCGCTTCCCGCGGCTGGCGCTCGCCTCCTGGTACACCGCGTTCCTTGGCGGCATTGCTGCGGCTGCTCTCGGGCTCGTCAACTCGATGGCAGCGGTCGCGTTCTCTCGGGAGGCCCCGTCGGGCCCGATGGGCGGTTGGTTCGCGTCGACGGTGCTGGTCGTGGTCGGTTGGGGCGGTCTCGTCGCCGTCGGGGGGCTGGTGGCGCTCGTCACGACGCGGTTCGAGCCGCTAGCGGCGACGGACCGGGCCCTGCACCAGCAGATGGCGCTGGTGGCTGCCTGCCACCCGAGTACACGGGTGCGAGGGGTGGACGTGACCGTGGTGCCCTTCGACCGCGCCTTCGCGATGAGCATCCCGGCCCCGAGCAACCGCGTGCTCGTCACGACGGCGCTCGAGCGGGCTCTGACCGCTGTCGAGCTGGCGGCGGTCGTCGAGCACGAGCGGACGCATCTGCGGCAACACCACGGCGTGATCGCGCAGCTCGCGCAGCTCAACAGGGCGTGCACTCCGGGCCTGGCTGGAGCCCGTCACCTCGAGCGCACCACCAGGATGCTCGTCGAGCTCATCGCCGACGACGCGGCCGCGCGGCGCCTGGGAGCCGTGCACACCGCCAACGCGCTGGTCAAGATGGCGCACCTGGCCGAGGACGAGTCGTTGACGCTCCGCGCTCGTCGCCTCGTGGACGCCAGCAACCGGCACGCACCCTCCCACCGGCGGTCTCTGCTGGCGGTACGCGTGCAGGGCTGACCGACGTCAGCGGAGGCGCATCACCCGCGAGGTGCGCCTCCGCTGCGGTTCGGCTCGAACGAGCGCAGTCGCAGGCTGTTCGACACGACGAGCACCGACGACAGGGCCATCGTCGCCGCCGCGATCAGCGGGTTGAGCAAGCCGACCGCAGCCAGCGGGATGGCGAGGACGTTGTACCCGAACGCCCAGACGAGGTTTAGCCTGATCGTCCGGAGCGTCTGGCGTGACAGCTGGACGGCGTCCACGACCACCCGGAGGTCGTCCCTGACCAGGATGATGTCGGCGGCCTTCATCGCGATGTCGGTGCCCTGCACCATCGCGAGCCCCAGGTTGGCGGTCGCGAGGGCAGCGGAGTCGTTCACGCCGTCGCCCACCATCGCGACCCTGTGCCCGTCGGCCTGGAGGGCGGAGATCGCGGCGGCCTTGTCGGTCGGCAGGACGCCCGAAATTACCTCGTCGACTCCGATGGCTGCGCCGACCGTCTGTGCCACGCCGTCCGTGTCCCCGGTCAGGAGCACGGTGCGCAGGCCGAGTGCTCGGAGGCCCGCGACCGCGGCGGGTGCGGACGGCTTGATGTCGTCGTGCACCCCGAACACTGCCGAGGCGATGCCGTCGACCGCCAGCAGGACCGCGGAGGCGCCGGTCGAGCCGAGCCGTTCGACCGCCTCGGTGAGCACGGCGTCGAGCTCGATCCCGTTCTCGCGAAGGAGGCGGGCGTTGCCGATGAGGATCTGGTGGCCGTCGACGACGGCGCGTGCTCCGAGGCCGGTCAGCGCCGTGAAGCCCTCGGGCGTGGACAGGGCACCGACCTCGGCGGATGCTGCCGCCGTGACGGCGCGGGCCACAGCGTGTTCCGAGGCGGTCTCGACGCTGCCGGCGAGGTGCAGCAGGGTCTCCCGATCGAGCGTCCCGGTGACGACGACGTCGACGACGCGCATGCCGCCGGTGGTGACGGTGCCGGTCTTGTCGAGGACGACGGTGTCGATGACGCCGCTCGCCTCGAGGGCGTCCTGTCCCTTGATGAGCACGCCGAGCTGGCCGCCGCGGCCGATGCCGACCATGAGCGCGGTCGGGGTGGCGAGGCCGAGGGCGCAGGGGCACGCGATGATCAGGACAGCGATGCCGTTGCCGACGGCCGTCGAGGGTTCGGCGCCGGTCAGGAGCCAGATGGCGGTCACGATGGCTGCGAGGGCGATCACGCAGGGCACGAAGACGGACGAGACCTTGTCGGCGAAGGTCTGCACCCCGGCCTTGCGCCTTTGGGCGTCCTCGGTGAGGGCCGCCATCTGTGCCAGGCGGGTGCGGGCGCCGACGGTGACTGCGGTGATCTCCAGACGCCCGGTGACGTTGACCGTTCCGCCGATGGCGTCGTCTCCCGGTGCCAGGTCTGCGGGGACGGACTCACCGGTCATGGCGCTGGTGTCGACGGTGGATGTCCCGGACGAGACGGTCCCGTCAACGGCGATGCGCTCGCCAGGGAGGACGACGACCGTGTCTCCGACACGGAGCTCGGTCGACGGCACGACACGCTCGGCACCGTCGGCGTCTCGGATGCGGGCCTGCCGGACGGCGAGGTTCCCGATGGCGTTCAGCACGTCACCGGCGCGGCGGCGCGAGCGGGTCTCGAAGTAGCGCCCGCCGAGCTGGAACGTGACCATGCCGGCGGCGACGTCGAGGTAGATGGCGTCGGCGCCGGCGGGGGTCACGCCGAAGCCGAGCCAGTAGCCCGGCTCTGTGCTCGGGGCGAAGACGAGCGTGTAGACAGCCCACCCGAAGGACACGATGCTGCCGAGCGAGACCAGGCTGTCCATGCCGAACGTGCCTCGACGAAGGCTGCGCCAGGTCGCCTTGTGGAACGGCCACGCCGCCCACGTGACGATGGGCACGGCCAGCAGGACGCAGACGAGCTGCCAGCCCGGGAACCGGAAACCAGGCACGAGCGCGAGCAGGATCGTCAGGTCGCAGAGCGGGATGGTGAGCAGCGCCGCCACGGCGAGTCGGCGACGCAGCGACGTGATCGTGGTCTCGGTGGCCCTGGCGGTCCAGCTGTCGTCGTCGCCCTGTCGCATCGCGGCGGCGTAGCCCGCCTTCTCGACCGCGGCGATGGCCGTGTCGACCTGCGCGGGGGCCAGCCCCGAGACGAGCGCGCGCTCGGTGGCGTAGTTTACCGAGGCGGTCACCCCGGGGAGCTTGTTGAGCTTCCGCTCCACGGCGTTCGCGCACGAAGCGCAGGTCATGCCGCCGACGTCGAGCTCGAAGTACGCCTCCGACGGGCCGGTGGTCGTGTCGACGGCTGCCGTGGGCTGGGAGGTGGTGGTCACGTCTGGTCCTTCATCTCGGGCACCCGCTCGGCGGTCGCCGTCGTCTCGGGCGGTCCCGAGGGGGTGGTGCTCCGGCCGGAGAGCCGGTGGAGCATGTCGTTGTAGGCCTCGAAGCTGTCGTCGATGCCGCTGTCGAGGTGGCGGTCGACCCGCTTCGCGCGTCGGGAGTCCTGTCTCGACCACTGGGTGACGAGGGCGATGACGACTGCGATCAGGGGAAGCTCGCCGGCGGCCCAGGCGATGCCGCCGCCGACGTACTGATCGTGGGCGAGATCGGTCATCCACCACTTGCCGATGTACTCGTAGTAGTTCTGTGCGATCACGGTCTCGCTCGACATGATGACGACGCCGAAGAAGGCGTGGAACGGCATCGCGGCGAGGACGAGGCCGAGCTTGCCGATGTGGGGCAGCGGACGTGGCGGGTGGTCGACGCCGATGACGAGGCTGTAGAAGACGTAGCCGATGACGAGGAAGTCGAGGTTCATCAGCTGGTGTGACCAGTGGTACCTCAGTGCCTCCCCGAAGATCGGCGTCAGGTAGAGCAGGTAGTAGGTGCCGACGAACGAGACGAAGACGTGGACTGGGTGGTAGAACGCGTGGGTCAGGCGCCAGTTCAGCACCGCGGTGATCCACTCGTGCACGCCTGCGGGCTCGTTCCTCCGGTGCGCGGTGCTGGCTCGCAGGGCGAGCGTCACGACGCCGCCCATCACGAGCAGCAGCGGCCCGAGCATGTTGAGGGACATGTGCAGGATCATGTGCAGGCTGAAGGACACGCTGGAGTACTTGCCGAGGCCGGAGGACGTCGTGAGGAACACCGTGGCCCAGCCGAGCACCCATGCGACCGTGCGTCCCACGGGCCAGGCGTCGCCTCGCTGTCGGAGCCGTCGGACACCCCAGAGGTACAGGCCTATCCCGGCGGCGGTCAGGACGGCGAAGAGAATGTTGGGCCGCCATTCCAGGAGGAGCACGAGCGGGCTCGGCTCGCTGTCGACGTCGTAGCCGAGGAACACCTGGTCCACCGAGGTGGGGACGAAGTACTGAGGAGGCGGGATGCGCGTCATGGCGCTGGCGATCCCCAGGTGTGCAGAGAGCAGCAGGGCAGTGAGTGACGTGATCGTCCAGGTCGAGTGCTTCGGAGCGGCATCTGGTCGTGTCGCCCGCCAACCGAGCACGCCGAGGGCGCCGAGGAGGGCGAACCGCACCAGGAACAGCCACCCCGTCGCTGTCTCCCACGGAGCCGAGCCCGCCAACATGAACGCGGCGATGATCACCTGGGTGCCCGCGGCGATCGCGCCGGTCACGACCGCCGTCCACCGCAGGCGGCGGGACTCGACGGCGCCGAGGGCATCCCCCCGCGCAGCAGCCCAGGCCACCAGGAACACGAGCCCCGTGAGGATGGTCATGGCGGGTGTGCCAATGATGGCAGCGTCGCCGCCGAAGTCGTGTTGCGGTCCGACTAGGACCTGCCCGACGACGACAGGGGCGAGGACGGCGATGAGGCTGAGGGCGAGCATGACGAGAAGCGGCTGCCATGTGCCCAGGAAGTTCGCCATCAGGTAGATGGTCCACGCGACTACAGCTGCCACCACCCACGCGCCGGGCAAGTAGGAGGCGGACATCAGGTACGAGAGCGAGCCAGGCTCCAGCAGGCGGTCGAGCGATTGGCCGCTGGCGTCGGCGGCGTCGACGGCTGCGAGGCTCGTCGCGCTGAGGGCCCAGAGGAGCGAGGCCCACCGGATGGTGCCGAGGTCACGACCGTTGTCGACGACCAGCCGGCGTGCGCCCGAACGCGCTCGGACGAAGGCGGCGAAGAACAAGGCGCCCACCGTCACGGAGCTGGCGCACTCGGCCACGACCCGGAGCAGGCCGCTCGTCAGGGACGTGACGAGGTCGGGCACAGGTCGGTGCAGGGACTCGTACCCGGACGGGCCCATCACGACGACGGTCACGACGACGGCGAGCAGCGGGATGCCGACGAAAACGGAGCCGAGGGCCGTGCGCCGATCGCGAGTTCGCTGGGCGGGGTCGGCTGCCGTTTGTGGCGAGACCGTCTCAGCCATCGACGACGGTGTAGCCCGCCTCCTCGACCGCCTCGCGGACAGCCTCGGGATCGGGCGCAGAGGCGCTGGTCACTGAGATCAGGCCCGTCACGTGGTCGGCGGTCACGGACTCGACACCGAAGACATCGCCCACCTCCCCGGCGACTCGCTTCTCGCAGTGCTCGCAGGTCATGCCGGCGACGGTGAACGTGGTCTGCACAGGGGGTCCTCTCAAATGGAGGCCTCCCGGTCGACGCCTCACGCACCTCCTACTCTACGTGCTGTAGAACGCGGTGGGGAGCGTGTTCTCTCGACGTCGACCGGTTCCTCAGCGAGCGATCGAGAATGCTCCGACCGCCGAGAGGCTGGCGCCGACCTCGGCGTCGCTCAGCTCGCGCGTGCCGTGCGCGGTGACCGTCGAGGTCTTCCCGGGGGCGAGGTCGACGTCGACCGAGTCGACGCCGTCGAGGCCGGTGAGAGTCTCGGTGACCGTCGTCACGCAGCCGTTGCAGGTGAGGCCGTTCACGGGCCCTGTCCAAGTGGTCATCATGCATTCCTTTCCATCGTGGGCCGCGCGGGCGTGATGCCCGAGCGGTCGTCGGCAGTCTCGTCCGACATCTCGCGACTCGGCTGTGTGATCAGACCGAGCCGAAGAACTTGCGCAGGCGCGGGACTCTGCGGATGAGCAGCTGGTCCAGTGCCAGCACGAGGATCAGGGAGAGTCCGAAGACCGGTAGGAAGAGCCCTAAGGCCACCATCGCGACGAGCAGGACCCTGCTGCTCCAGACGGGGAGCGCTGCCCGGGGGGCTGAGAGTCCCGAGGCGCGTCCTCGACGGGTCCACCACATGAGTGGCCCCGAGATGCAGAGGAACATCACGGCGAGGCAGAAGAGCACCGTGAGGACCGTGTTGACAGTGCCGAAGCGACGTCCCTCGTGCAGCGCGACGCCCTGTGACACCGTCTTGGCGGTGGCGCTGAAGTCGTCGTAACCATAGGTGCCGGCGACGTCGCCGGTGTACTGGTCGACGTGGACGGTCTTCTCCAGGGCCACGTCGGACTCGGAGGGGTTGCCGTTGTCGTTCCACTGGCTGCCCATCACGCTGAAGACGCCGTCGTCCCCCTCTGGGTAGACGATCGAGTACGGCTCGGGCGCGCCTTCGTTGCGAGCGGCCGCGACGGCTTCGTCGATCGAGATCATCGGGCCGGCGCCCTGGCTCGTCCCCAGGGGGCCGCCTGCGATCGCCCAGCCGGCCGGCGCCGTCGTGCCGTTGGTGTCCTCGATCAGGTCGCCGAGGGTCGACTCGGCGCCGGGGTCTGCGCCCCACAGGGATTCTCCGTCGCCCGCCGCGACCTGCTCGGCAAGGGAACCCCAGACGCCCGTCCACGGTAGGCCAGAGACGACCAACATCAGGATGCCCAGCCCGACCGGCAGGCCGGCGATCGCGTGCATTCCGCGCAGCCTGGAGCCCGGCACCTTCTTCGCCCGAGCGGCGCCTCGGGGGCGGCGACCCAGGAAGAAGATGATGAACCCCGTGATGGTCAGGACGATCGCCCAGCTGGCCCCGAGCTCGACGATCCGGTCGCCGATCTGCTCGTCGCCCAGCAGCAGGTCGCCGTGGATGCGCTCAGCCCGGTTCGACACGAGCTCGTTCTCGGTCAGGTCCCCCGTCACGGTGGTCGAGTACGGGTCGACGTAGACGTTGCTCCCGACACCGTCGGCGCTTTCCGTGACGAAGACGGTCGAACGGTCGCCGGTCGCGTCCACGACGGAGAGAATCTCCCTGTCCGGGAAGGCCTCCCGGACAGCGGCCTCCTGGCTCGACAGGGAGGCGCGCTCTGCGCCCTCGGGGGCGGTGACGGTGAGGACGCCGGGATGGGTGAACGAATCGACCTCGGCTCGGAACATGTAGGTCAGGCCCGAGATCGAGAGGATGAACAGGACCGGGACGACGATGATGGAACCGTAGAAGTGCCACCGCCAGAAAGCAGCGAACCAGTTCGTCGGACGCTTGCCTGGACGGTGAACTCGGCTTGTCGGTCTGTTCGGGACGTCGGCTCCGGTGCGGCGGTCCATCTCGGTCGCGGTCATGCCAGCCTTTCGATCGGGACCGGGGTCGTCCGGTCGTCGAGTTGGCACTCTACAAGATGTAGAACTAGCCTGGCGACGTGATCGACTACCCCTGGAACATCGTCCTGACCATCGCCTTCGCGTTCACCTTCGTGGTCTGCGTGGGGGACGCCCTGGTGGGAAGGCTCCGTGCCACGGACCGGCGAGCAGCCATCACCGACGGCGAGCTCGTCGACGTCAACCACGGCGTCATGAGCATCGCCATGATCGCCATGACCTGGTTCTTCGCGATGGACGTCGTGACCTGGGCGCAGGTCCTCCTGTTCGTGATCCTCGGCCTCTCGCTCGTGCCGCCCCTCCTGCGCGCGTCGTCCCGGCGTGGGCGCACCGAGCTCGTGGGCCACATCGCGCTGGACGCGGCCATGATCTGGATGCTCGCCGCGATGCCGTTGCTGATGGCCGGTGCCATGAGTGCCGCCGGCGGATCGATCCACGCCGAGCACGCCGGAGCGGATGCCGGTGCCGACATGCTGATGGCGACCCCGATCTGGGCCGACGTCGTCAACGTCCTCTTCGTCGTCGTCTCAGCGGTGGCGGCCCTCTGGTGGCTCGTGCAGATGTTCATCAGCCGAGGGCACCGCGTCCACCTGCTCTGCCACGTCGTGATGGCCGCGGGCATGGCGTGGATGCTCGTCCTGATGAACGTGTAGAGAACACCTCCCGCCGCCCAAGGCCCAGGCCCACGGGCCCGCGTGACCGCCCACGGCTCACACGTCTAGTTCGAGGACGGAAGAGAGCGACCGCGAGCAGCAGGTGTTGATGTGGGTCCCTGCGGTGTGGTCCGCCTCCGTCTGGAAATCGTCCCGATGATCGGGGACGCCGGCGAGCACGGCGGTCAGGCACGACCCGCAATGACCCTGGCCACAGGAACGGTAGGTCTCATAGCCTCGCCGCTCCAGGGCCTCCGCAAGGGACTCGTCCGCCCCGACCTCGATCCTCTCGCCCGTCGAGCGGGCCACGACGGTGAAGCTCCGATCGCCGTCTCGTGGCGTCTCGGCGGGTGGGTCGAAGCTCTCGGATCGCACCTGGTCCGCCCGCCAGCCCGCCGCGAGGGCGCGGTCCCGGGCCACGCTGACGAAGCCCGCGGGCCCGCAGGCGTACACCGCGCCTCCGTCGTCGACCGTCTCGAGCGACCGTGGCCAGCTCGTCCGGAAGGAGTCGCCTTCATCGCTGTGGTGCAGGGTGACGCGATCACGCCAGGGGCTGGCGGTGAGGACGGCGAGGAGGGGGAGGGCATCGGCGTCGCGGGACCAGGCGTGGAGCTCGAAAGGCGTGCCCCACCGGTGCAGTTGCTCGGCCATCGTCACGAACGGCGTGATGCCCACACCTCCTGCCAGGAGGACCGCCATCGAGTCCGACCGGCCGAGGGGGAACGTGTTGCGGGGCCTCGACACGTCGACCACGTCGCCCACGGTGAGCCGCTCGTGCACCGCCGCCGAGCCGCCGCGACCGTTCGGGTCGTGGCGCACGCAGACGAGGTACCTCGCCGTGTCGTCGCCGTGGCTGACGAGTGAGTACTGGCGCACGAGGCGCTCGTCGAGGTGGAGGTCGACGTGCGCCCCGGCCTCGAAGGTCTCGAGCTCCTGGTCCGGATGCACGGGCCGGAGCTCGACGAGGAGCGCGTCGCGGGCCGCCCGGGTGATGTCGTGCACGCGTACTGACTGTCTTGCAGGCCGGGTCATTCCCCGAGTCGAGGAGCTGGGCGTCCGGCGGGCGCGCAGGGCCCGGAACAGCGGCGGGGTCACGACGGGTCTCTCGGTGCTCGACGCGTTCGAGCGAATCGGGAGGCGAGCCGGTCGGCGAGGTGCCTCAGGGAGGCGACGTCGTCGCCGAGGGTCACGGCCCGCGGGTCGTCGTCGTCCGGCGTGGGTCGAGCGAGCACCAACACGATCAAGACGGCGATGGCGACCACCTGTGTGAGGCTCGTCGCCGTGTCGAGCCACGGGAGGTGGTCGACCTCGTTGGCGGTGGTCATCGATGCTCCCTCGAATCGTTCGTCGGTGTCGTCGCGACGGTGTTCTACAGAATGTAGTTCATGGTCGAGAAGTGTTGCCCGAGCCCCTTCTACGATACGTAGAATAGACGTCATCACCGACTGAAGGAGTCCCATGCGGCCCACTGTCCGACGCGTCCTCTCCGGAACCGGGGCAGCGGCCGCGCTCCTGCTCCTGACCACCGCGTGCACTGCCACGGGCGACGAGGCGACGCCCGCGAGTCCGCCTGCCGGTGCGACGTCGACTGACGCGACGTCGAGCGCATACCCCCTCACCCTCGAGAACTGCGGTCGACAGATCACCATCGACGCCCCGCCGGAGCGTGTGGTGAGCCTGTGGCAGTCGAACACGGAGGCGCTCCTCGCCCTGGGCCTGGGCGACCGGATCGTCGCGGTCCAGGAGAACTACGCGCCGTATCCCGAGTCGGTCGCGTCGCAGGCGACCGGGCTCAAGAACGTCGGCAGCGAGATGGGCTTCCCCTCGAAGGAGGTCCTCCTCAGCGAGAAGCCCGACTTCGTGACCGGTCAGGTCCTCGACGGCTTCGCGTTCGACGCCTCGCAGGGCTACGCATCCGTCGAGCAGCTCGAACAGGCCGGGGCGGCCGTCTACGGCGCCAACCTCTGCGGCTCGACCGACTCGCAGAGCACCGAGACCTGGAACATCGAGTCCGTCGAGAAGACGCTCCGCGACTACGGGACGATCTTCGACGTCGCCGACAGGGCCGACGAGGTCGTCGCGGAGCTCGAGGCTGACAGGTCGGCCGTCGTCTCGGCCGTCGAGGACGAGCCGATCACCAGGACGGCCTACTTCAACGGCGGGACCGGCCCGGTGATCGTCCTCGCGGGTGGCATCTACGACGACCTGATCACCACCGCGGGAGGTGAGAACGTCTTCTCGTCGGACTCCGTCTACGTCAGCAAGGAGGTGTTCGCCGCCTCCGACGCGGACGTCGTCCTGGTGGGGACCTTCCCCGGACAGGACTTCGCGTCCCAGAAGGCGTTCCTCGAGGAGAACTTCCCCGACTTGCCCGCCGTGCAGGCCGGCAAGATCACCGAGGTGCCCACGCAGGAGACTGACTCCTCCATCTCGGTCATGGTCGGGCTGACGAAGATCGCCAACGCGATCCACCCCGACCTGAAGCTCCCGGTTCCCTCGTCGTGAGCGAAGGGGCCGCCGTGACTCGGCGACCGGCTCCCCGTCGCCCGAAGCTGATGGTCGGCGCGCTCGTCGCCGCCTGCCTCGTCGCCGTCGTCCTGTCCGTGGCTGTCGGCAGCGTCGGCATCGCGCCGAGTCGAGTCCTCGAGGTCGTCGGCGGGCGCCTGGCGCCGTGGGCCCTCGGCCAGGTCGACGGTCTCGACGACCAGATCGTGTGGGTGTTCCGTCTTCCTCGCGCCCTGCTCGGCCTCGTCGTCGGAGCGGCCCTCGCGGTCGCGGGTGCCGTCCTCCAAGCCGTCGTGCGGAACCCCCTGGCAGACCCGTTCGTGTTCGGTGTCTCGTCGGGCGCCTCCGTCGCCGCGGTCGCAGCGCTCACCCTCACGACCGGTGCCCTCGCCTCCGTGTCCACACCGCTGGCCGCTTTCGTCGGAGCTCTCGTCGCGACACTCCTCGTCTTCGTGCTCGCCCAGCAGGGAGGGCGCGTCACACCGAACAGGCTGCTGCTCGCGGGCGTCGCGTTGTCGTACCTGCTGAGCTCCGTCACGAGCTACCTCGTCCTCCGGTCGAGCGGCACGAACCAGGGCGTCGGGCCGGTGCTCTCGTGGCTCGCCGGCAGCCTCGCCGCGGCGACCTGGAGCGACCTGGGTGTGCCGGCCCTCGTGCTGGTCGCGTCGACGGCCGTGCTGGTGCTCCTCGCTCCCGTCCTCAACGCGTTCCTCACTGGTGACGAGACGGCCGCGAGCCTAGGTGTCGACGTCGGCCGGGTGCGACTGGGGTTGTTCGTCATCACCTCGTTGCTCGTCGGCGTCGTCGTGGCGGTCAGCGGCTCCATCGGGTTCGTCGGACTCGTCGTGCCGCACGCCGTCCGCATGGTGATCGGCTCCGACCACCGCTGGGTGCTTCCTGCGTCCGCTCTCGCCGGAGGGCTCCTCCTGGTGCTGGTGGACATCGGTGCCCGGCTGCTTCTCGCGCCGACCGAGGTGCCGGTCGGCCTCCTCACCTCCGTCGTCGGTGCACCGTTCTTCCTCTGGCTGTTGCGCCGCTCCGGGCGGAGCGGACGATGAGCGTCAGGGCAGGCGGAGCGCTCCGCGTCGAAGGCGTCAGCGTCGACCTCGCCGGACGCCGGATCATCGAAGAGGTGGCCTTGAGTGCCCACGGGAACGTCGTCGGCCTCGTGGGCCCGAACGGGAGCGGCAAGTCGACGCTCCTGCGGACGATCTACCGCATGCTGCGGCCGGCCGAGGGGACCGTGCTCGCCGAGGATCGTGACGTGTGGTCGATGTCGGCCAAGGAGGCGGCGCGCATCACCGCAGCGGTCGTCCAGGACAGCCCCGTCGACCTCGAACTCACCGTCGTCGACTGCGTCACGACCGGACGCCTACCGCACGGCAGCTTGCTCGGATCGGGCCGTGCCGAGGACGGGCGAGTCGTCGAGCTGGCGATGAGGAGGGCCGGTGTCGAGGACTTCGCCGACCGTGGCATGAGCACGCTCTCGGGTGGAGAACGGCAACGCGTGCAGCTCGCCCGCGCGCTCGCGCAGGAGCCGCGGCTCCTCGTTCTCGACGAGCCCACCAATCATCTCGACCTCCGACACCAGCTCCAGCTGCTCGCTCTCGTCCGGGCGCTCGACGTCACGACCCTGGTCACGCTGCACGACCTGAACCTCGCGGCGTCCTACTGCGACGAGATCGTCGTGCTCGAACACGGCCGGGTCGTCGCCTCGGGACTGCCGGGCGAGGTCTTCACCCCGCAGCTGCTGCAGCGCGTGTTCGGCGTCCGCGCCGACACGCTCGTCAACCCGCTCACCGGCCGCCTCCAGCTCGTCTACGCGGACAGCTGACGGCCGACCCCGACCGGTCACGACCACTACGAGAAGGAGAACCACACGTGAACGACGAACTCAACGACACCGCCGAGACTGCGGCGCTGCCCGGACACACGGCAGGGAACGACCCGACCGGGAGCACCTTGTTCAGCGTGGTCGGCGACGACCCCGCCAAGCAGGACGCCATCGACCGTTCGATCGCCGCTCACCACACCCTCGCCGCGCGGCCCGGGATGCGCTTCGCCACGGGCAAGACGATCCTGATCGTCCTGCACCCCGGCTTCGAGCTTCTCGACGTCGTCGGTCCTTTCCACTTCCTGGCAGCGACGGGCGCGGACGTGCACTTCGTCACGACGGGCTCCGCGGATGAAGCGGTGCTGAGCAGCAGCGGTGTGGCCCTGGTGCCCGCGCTGGCGCTCCACGACATGCGTGTCGCCCCGGAAGTCCTCCTCGTGCCCGGTGGCGACACGGGCATCCTCCTCCGTGACGCCCGTGCCATGGCCGACCTGCGACGCCTCGGCGACCAGGCGACCTACGTCACCAGCGTCTGCTCCGGCTCGATCGCTCTCGCCGCCGCAGGCCTCCTCGAGGGACGACGTGCGACGTCGCACTGGTCCGTCCGGCACCTCCTGGCCGGCTACGGCGCCGTCGAGGTGAATGAGCGCGTGGTGGAGGACGGCAACCGGCTGACCGCGGCGGGAGTCACCGCGGGGATGGACCTCGCCATCAAGCTGGTCTCGTACCTGTGCGGGGACGAGATGGCACGCTTCGCCGTTCTGGGCGCCGAGTACGCCCCCGAGCCCCCAATCGACACGGGCACTCCCGAGAAGGCCGGCCCGGCACTGACCGACCTCTCTCGCGACTTCCTCGCACCGCTCGTCGAAGAGCTCCGCGCCCCCGCACGCTGACACTGCACGGGCATCCGTTCGCCATGCGGCGCACGGTGTGTCGACGTGGAGGAATCCGCGTGTCGCTGTGTTCTACAACTTGTAGAGTCAATCATTCCCTCTGAAGAAAGGCCTTCCCATGCACTTCGCCAGATCACGTACCGCGCTGGCCCTCGGATCACTCGTCACCCTCACCGCCCTGGTGGGGTGCTCGGCCACTACGTCTCCTGCCGATTCAGCCGGCCCGGTCGGCGACGGGACGACGCTCACCGGCGGGCCGACGTCGTATCCCCTCAGCGTCGAGAACTGCGGCCTCACCCAGACGTTCGACGAGCGGCCCTCTCGAGTCGTCCTGATGAACGGAGCGTCGGTCTCCGAGGTGGAATCACTCGTGATGCTCGATCTCGAGGACACGATCCTCGCGAACACCCAGAACTACGGCATGTCCGACATGCCGGGACTGGTCGAGCAGATCGACGCGCTCCCGACGGGAGACGTCGACATGGCCGGCAGTTTCGAGATCCCCGCCGAGCAGCTCCTCGCGCTCGAGCCGGACCTCGTCATCGCGACGACCTCGGGAGGGTTCGACCCGAGTTCCGGTCAGTCGTCACGGGAGGAGCTCGCCGAGGCGGGCATCGAGACCCTCGTCAACCCTGCCAACTGCGCCATGGGCAAGGAGGACGCGACAGAGGAAGAACTCGGCGCGTTCGACGAGGCCACCGTGGAGTCGTCCTTCGATTTTCTCAACTTGGTCGGCAACGTCTTCGACGTGCAGGACGAGGCGCAGGTCCTCGTGGATGACCTGCGCGGTCAGATCGACGCCGTGTCGGCAGCCGTCGAGGGCAAGGAAGAGCCCACGGGGCTGATCGTGTTCCCCGGCATGTCGATGATGACGCCCAACGGGATGCCCGCCGTGTTCCTCGGGGGGATCTTCGACGACGTCCTCGCCCGCGCAGGGGTCTCGGGCGCACTGAAGGACAGCGGGTTGACCTTCACCTCGGCCATCGACGAAGAGCAGCTATCCTCCGCCGATGTGGACATCCTGGTCGTCGGCGGGTTCACTCGGGGAGAAGACCTCGACGCTGAGGCGGCAGCGCTCTTCGCCGAGTACCCGCAGTGGGACGCAGCCAAGAACAACAGCTACGTGACCGTGTCGGACGGGGTGTACGTCGGGCCGACGAACGCCGCCGCGATCGACAAGATCGCTCGCGCTGCGCACCCCGACGCCTTCTGATCGGCCGGGGCTCGTGGAGGTTCGTACGTCGCCGACGCGACAGGGCTCGCTGCTCGCGTGGATGGTCGTCCTGGCCGCCGCGACGACCGTCGTCGCCGTCGTGGCGGTCTCGATCGGCAGCGTCTCCGTGAGCCCCGAGGCGGTCGTGCGGACCGTCGTCGGCAACCTCAGCGGGGACAGGGGCTCGATCGATCCCCTCGACCAGAGGATCATCTGGGAGCTGCGAGCTCCCCGGGTCGTCCTCGCCGGGATCGTCGGGGCATCCTTCGCCCTCGCGGGGGCAGCTCTCCAGGGGCTGCTCCGCAACCCCCTGGCGGACCCGTACATCATCGGGGTGTCTTCGGGCGCCTCCTTCGGGGCCGTCCTGGTGATGGCCTTCGGGTCGGCCGCCCTGCTGGGCGTCACGACCTCCGTCGCCGCCTTCGTCGGGGCGATCGGGCTGCTCGGACTGGTCTTCGCGTTCGCGCAGCGGTCTGGCTCGTTCACCGACATGAGGCTCGTGCTGTCGGGGGTCGCCCTGGGCTACGTCGCCATGGCCGGCACGAGCTTCGTCCAGCTCCACGCGGATCCCGGTGAGCTGCGAGGCATCCTGTTCTGGATGATGGGAAGTGTCGCCGGGGCACGGTGGTCGGCCTTGGTCCTGCCCGCGGTGGTCCTCGTCGTCGCGGGGGCGTGGTTGCTCGCTCAGTCGCGAGGCCTGAACGCTCTCGCACTCGGCGACGACGACGCCACCGCAGTCGGCGTCGACCTGCGGCGCACCCGACTCGGGCTGCTGCTGGTCTCGGCAGTCCTCACGGCGGTGGCGGTGAGCGTGGCCGGGGGAGTGGGCTTCGTCGGCCTCATCATCCCGCACGCGATGCGGCTGCTCGTCGGGTCAGACCACAGGCGCCTGCTGCCGGTCTCGGCGATCGCGGGGGCGCTGTTCCTCATCCTCGTCGATCTCGTCGCACGCACTGTCGGCAGCCCCAACGAGTACCCGCTCACCGTGTTCACCGCCCTCATCGGCGGCCCCTTCTTCCTCTGGCTGATGAACTCCGAGGGGAAGCGAGCATGAGGGTCTCCCTCGACCACGTCACCATCAGCCTGGGCGGACGCCCGTTCATCCACGACCTGAGCCTCGAGGTGGAGCAGGGCTCGTTCGTCGCGATCGTGGGCCCGAACGGCTCGGGGAAGTCGACCCTCCTCCGCGCGATGTATCGAGCCCTGCAGCCCGATTCGGGAAGCATCCTCATCGGTGACACCGACGTCTCGACGATCACCCCTCGCCACGCCGCACGACTCCGCGCAGTCGTCACCCAGCACCAGACGACGAACGACAGCCTCCTCGTCCGAGACGTGATCGCGACCGGACGCCATGCTCACCAGAGATGGTTCGCCGTGGAGTCCGCGGCGGACCGCGAGATCATGCGGCTGTGCCTCGAGAAATGCGGCGCCGTGCACCTCCTCGACCGTCGCTACCTGACGCTCTCCGGTGGCGAGCGTCAGAGAGTGCTCCTCGCCAGGGCCCTGGCCCAGGACGCGCCTGTGCTCCTGCTCGACGAGCCCACCAACCACCTCGACGTCCGGGCGCAGCACGACCTGCTCGCCCTCCTCGAGGACGTCGACCTGACCAGGGTCGTCGTGCTGCACGACCTGGACCACGCCGTCGCCCACGCCGATCATCTGTTCGTCGTGCACGAAGGGCGCATCCGCGCCTCCGGGCACCCCGTTCAGGTGCTCACCTCAGGGCTCACGGAAGAAGTCTTCGGCTGCCGTTCGGCGATCACCG
The DNA here is from genome assembly GCF_014841875.1 of Frigoribacterium sp. CFBP 13729. Taxonomy (NCBI): domain Bacteria; kingdom Bacillati; phylum Actinomycetota; class Actinomycetes; order Micrococcales; family Microbacteriaceae; genus Frigoribacterium; species Frigoribacterium sp. CFBP 13729. The sequence continues at coordinate 102,017 of NZ_JACYUR010000005.1, forward strand.
AGCACCCGTTGACCGGGCGCCCGCACCTCGTCACGGCGCCGGTGGGCCGGTGACGAGAAGGCCTGGTGTGCCCCTGCTCGGCAGCTCCCGACCCGGTCAGGACTCGAGATCCGTGACGATGTCCTTCACGGTCTGGATGAACGCGGAGATGTCGTCGTCGGTCATCGCGAGGGAGAGTGACAGTTCTCCACGGGCGACCGGGAAGAAACCACGGTTTGCCAGCTCCAGAGAGAGCGCTTGCGTCCTCTCCGCATCGACCTTGTGCCAGTAGTCGCGGTGCGTCGTGACCTGCTGGCCAGGCTCGTTGCAGTAGGCGTAGGCGTAGGCGAGGGACGAGAAACCCCGGCCGAAGATGGTGAAGGGGCTGTTCCGTTCTGCCGCCCAGGAGCTCAGGTCGGCGAGGATGCGCCCGGCCATGGAGTTGAGGCGGTCGTAGGCGGCCATGTCGAGCGCACGCATGCACGCGATGCCGGCGACCAGGGCGAGGCGATGACCGTGGTGAGTGCCCGAGATGGCGACCCGTCCGGTCTCGAGCACGCTCATGATGTCGGCTCGCCCTCCGACGGCGCCCAGCGGCAGGCCGCCCCCGATGATCTTGCCCATGACCGTCAGGTCGCCCTCGACGCCGTAGACGCTCTGCAGGCCGTGGTAAGCCGCCCTGAGGTTCGCGGTCTCGTCGATGACGAGGACGATGCCGAGCTCGTTGGTGACACGGCGCAGCATGTGCACGAACTCGTCAGAGAGCATCACGTGGCCGCCGGCTCCTGACTCCAGCTCGACGAAGACGCAAGCGAGGTCGGCTCCGTGCTCACGCAAGATGCGCTCGGTCCCGACGAGGTCGTTCTGCGTGAGGACCACAACGAGATCGACGGTCTGCTGCGGCACGCCGGAATCGTCCGCGACCGGTCGCGGATTCCCGTCCGTCCCGTACTCAGGTGCCTCGTGCGTGTGCACGGACACACTGACGGGGTCGGTGAACCCGTGGTAACCGCCCTCGAACTTCGCGATCTTGGTCCTGCCCGTGTAAGCCCGCGCGATGCGCGCCGCGGTCATCACCGACTCGGAAGCCGAGCACGAGAACTGCACCTTCTCGACCGATGCGATGCGGTCGATCAGGATCGCCGCGAGTTCGGCCTCCTCCGAGACCGGATTCCCGAACGAGGCCCCGCTGGGGATCGCTGCGATCAGGGCATCGGAGATGGCCTCGTGGCCGTGTCCCAGGATGTTCACGGTGAAGTTGTTGTTGAAGTCCATCAGGCGATGGCCGTCAACCGTGTCGATGAAGGCCCCGTTGCCGCCTGTGACGAAGACGGCGTGCGGACCGAAGTTGAAGGACGTACGGCTGTAGCCCCCGGGGATGAGCCCCTTGCCGTGTTCGGTGGCGCGGGCCGACGCGGCAAACCGTTCGGTGAACCTCTGGGTGGCGGACTCGAGGGTGAGCATCGTTGTCCTCTCGTGGTCTGGCGTGGTGGGCATTAGGGAGTCGGAGGTGCGTCGTAGGTCAGTCCGTGGCCGAACCGGAAGAGCGGCGACGCCGTGTCGAACGGGACGTCGGGGCGGCTTGCCTCGACAGCCTCAGTGCTCGACGGGAGATCGAAGGGGAGCTGTCCTCGGGGCGCAGCCTCGCCGAAGACCAGATCGAGGAGGGCTCCTGGCCCGGCTCCCCAGTTGCCGATGATCGCCGCGACGTCCTCGACTATCGGCGTCAGGACGGCGGGCCGATCAAGGAAGACGTCGACGATCGTCGGGACGGCCGATGCGATCTCACGGAGGTGGGCGGAGGTCTCCGCGGCGAACTCGAGCGATCCCGCGTGGAAGTAGTTCTCGAACGCTGTCGGTCGGGTCTCGAACGGCGCGTGCGTCCGGATGACGGCGATGTCGGCTGCCTCCGGAGTGTCGACCACCTGGGCGTAGAGCGCCGCCATCTCGCGTGGGATGCCCTCCACGTAGAGTCGGCTGCCGCGCGGGGCCGGCAGGACGGCTGCTCCCTCGCCTCCGTTGGCAGCTCGGTTCGTGAGGAGCGTCAGGGAGGCTCGCTGCGCCTCCTCGCCCGCCGCGATGAACTCGGGTGATCCGACGATCCGACCTGCCGCCTCGACGTCGACGAGAGGCTGGTCGAAGAGCCCCAGGATAAACTTCTCACGGAGGAGGCGGCGGACGGACTGATCGAGCCTGGCCTCGTCCACCCTGCCGCTCGTGACCAGCCCGATCAGGACGTCGGGGCACTTCTCGCCGCCGAACTGGTCGACGCCGGCGTCGAGCGCCTTGAGCATGCGGTCGCTCTGGTCGAGGTGCTCGACGCCCCAGGCGCGGGCGGGGAACGGTTCGCCCGAGACCTCGGAGTCGGTGAGGAGGCCCCAGTCGGTGCACACGATGCCGTCGAAGCCGTACCGCTCCCGCAACAGACCTGTGATGACTGAGCGGTTGAACCCGAATCCGACTTCTTCGTGCTCGGTGCCCACGGGCATGCCGTAGTACGGCATGACCTGGCTGACGCCTGCTGCGAACGCTGCCTCGAACGGCTTGAGGTGGAGCTCGAACTGCCCGCCCGGGTAGACCTGCTCGCGGCCGTAGCCGAAGTGCGGGTCCTCGCCGTCCTTCTGGGCGCCTCCTCCGGGGAAGTGCTTGATCATGGCGGACACCGATTCGGTGCCGAGACGGTCGCCCTGAAGCCCCTCGACGTAGGCGGTGCCGAGGCGCGAGGTGAGCTCGACGTCCTCACCGAAGGTGTCGAGCTGCCGCGCCCATCGCGGCTCGGTCGCGAGATCGACCTGGGGGTGCAAGGCGACGCGGATGCCCACAGCCCTGTACTCGCGGCGCACGACATCCCCGAAGCGGCGGACGAGGTCCGCGTCGCGCGTGGCGGCGAGGCCGAGCGCTTCCGGCCAGACCGAGAAGCTGCCCGCGAGGAGGCCCGCGAGGGGATTGTCGCTGTAGGAGTTCCGGGGGTCGCTCGAGATGGTGACGGGGATGCCGAGCCGAGTGGAGGCAGCGAGCTCTTGGATGCGGTTGTGCCAAGCCGCCATCTGACGGGGGTCGCCGCCCGTGAGCAGGTTGAAGTGGGACATCTGGTGTTCGAGGACGAACGTCGCGTTCGAGGGCAGGTGGAACTCCTCGTCGCCCTCGGAGAGCTCGCCGCCCTCGCCCATGCTGATCATGTCGTGGAAGAACAGGCCGGCCTTCTCGGCCAGGGTCATCTGTCGCAGCAGGATCTCGACCCGCTCCGCGGTGGGGAGATCGGGGTCGCGGTAGCGACGGTCGATGTCGTGCTCGACCTCGTGGTCGGAGCTGTCCGGGACGGTGGTCGGGGCACGGTGGGTCATCGGACTCCCTTGATGAGGTAGACCACGAAGGCGCCAGCCAGGACGACGAGGGCGCCGAAGAGATAGAAGACGGTGTAGCCGCCGAGGACGGTCGTCGCACCGACGGCGATGATGAACGGTGCGATCGCCGGCGCGATGGACTGGGGCAGGGCGTTGGCGATGTTGAGCACACCGAGGTCCTTGGCCGTGTCGGCGGGGTCGGGCAGGACCTGGGTCGCCAGGGCGAGCGAGACGGCGAGGAACGCGCCCGCGCCGAGGCCGATCAGTCCTTGTCCGACGATGACGACGGGCACTGAGGGGGCGACGGCCATGAGGATCAGCCCTCCTGCCATGATGACGCCGGCTGCCGTGACGAACACACGCCGTCGGCCTGTCCGGTCGGAGGCGATGCCCGCGAGTGCGCCGGAGACAGCGGTGGCGATCGTCGAGGCGAGGTTGCAGAGCAGGACGATCCCGATGGCTTCTTGTTCCTGGAGTGCGAAGCGGTCGCTGAGGTAGAGGGGCAGGAAGGTAGCCACGCCTGCGTAGCCGAACATCACGAGGAACGTGGTCAGCCACGCCAGGGCGAAGTCCCGGTGCCGGACGGGGTCGAACGCGAACGAGCCGAAGAAGTCGCGGATCCCGTAGCGCTCGCGCGGCGCGGTCGTCAGCTTGCGATCGTCGAGGGTGATGACGAACACGGCGGCAGCGACGAGTGCGACGAGCGCGGGCGCGAGGAACCGCCCGACGTCGCCGGCGATGAAGTTGACGAGGAAGCTGCCGCCGAGGATGGCGACGGAGGTCATGACGCCGATGATCCCCGAGGCGAGTCCGCGCCTCGCGGGCGACACCTGGTCAGGGACCGTCGCGTTCGTCGCAGCCAGGGCGCCGTTGATCGCGGCCTGGGTGAGGCACCACCCGACGAGCACGACCCAGACTTCGTCGGCGACTCCGATGAGCAAGCACGACAAGACGCCCACGAGTGCGCCGCCGAGGATCCAGGGCCTGCGACGACCCCAACGAGAGGTCGTGCGGTCCGAGAGGCGGCCGACGAGCGGGTTCGCGACGAGAGCGAACAGGGAGCCGACACCCGTGACGAGACCGAGGGCGCCGACGGCTGCCTCGGGGGACGAGGTGATGTGCTGGAGCTTGAACGCCATCGAGACGAAGACCGGCGTCAGCAGTGCCAAGTACAAGCCGAAGGTCGCGAATCCGAGTGTGGCGAAGTAGGTGGGACTGGCGGTGCCGCCCTTGCTGGCTGTCGTTCCTGACGGCTGCGGGGAGGTCTCGGCGTCGGCCGGTGACGTCTCTGTCATGGGGTTCCTTCTCGGGGTCCAGTGGTGGATGACGCGAGCATAGGGCAATTTGGAACAGTTGGTAACTGAATCCTGATTAACTGGTAACTACTTGAGGTGGGACGATGGGGCGTGGCGAACGTGGTGCAGGGGCGAGCGGCGGGAGCTCGGCAGACGCGGCGGAACATCGTGGAAGCTGCCCGGATCGCGTTCGTCGAACGTGGCCTGGTGCCGGTGTCCCTGCGTGACGTCGCCGCAGGTGCGGGCGTCAGTCACCCAGGGCTCCTGCGTCACTTCAGCTCGAAAGCGTCCCTGATCCTTGCTGTCTTCGAGGGGCTCGACGACGAGCTCGGTCGTGTGCTCGACGGAATGGCCGCCGGTGAGATGTCCCTGGGCGCAGTGGCCAGGGCGACGGCTGCGGTGCCCTCGTTCGACACTCTCGCATCGATGCTGGAGACCGCCGACGGTGCAGTCGAGGCGCGTGCGCGGCTCGGGAAGCGATGGGCCGACATCAGCCGCAGGCTCGACGGATCGCCGTCGGTGGCCGCATTGGGTCTGGAGCAGTCGCTCGTGCTGTGGACCGGGCTGCGCCTCCTGGCTCAGTACCTGCCCGGGGACATCCAGCCGGCTGGGTTCCTCGACGCCGAGGCTGGTCTCGGAGTCCGCCTCGAGTCGGTGGGCGTCCCGGAGGTGGTCGTGACGTTGGCCGACATGGCTGAGCGCAGCGGCATCGGCTACGCCCCGGGGGAGAAGCGGCGAGAAGAGATCCTCTCTGACGCCACCAGCCGCTTCGCTCGCCACGGGTACCACGGGACGAGTGTGAGGGATGTCGCGGACGGGGTGAACGTGAGTCCGTCGACCTTGCTGTACCACTTCGGTTCCAAGGAGCAGCTGCTCACGGCCGTGCTGCGTCGTCGAGACGAGATGCTCGCGAGCCGGGCGCAGGAGGATGTCGAGCCCGCCGAGGAACTCGCGGCGATCGGGGCCGACGCGCGACTCGACGCGAGAGACGAGCCGGGCCTGATCGAGCTGCACACGAGGGTCGCCTCCGAGGCCGTCGCCGTCGGGCACCCTGCCCACGGCTACCTCGCCGAGCGGTATCGACGAGCCATCGCCTACTTCACTCGACTGATCGGGGACGCTCGCGGTGAAGGTGGACGCGACGGCTTCATGCCGCCCGCCGTCGCTGCCGTCCAGCTGGTCGGCTTGTGGGAGGGGCTCCAGATCCAGGCCCTGGGCGACGGGGACTTCCGCGGAATCGGAGACCAGCTGGACGCGTACGTCGACAGCATCTTGCCTCAGGAGGGCCGCGGGCCTGACTGATCGACCCCGGTCCACCTTCCATCGTCGAATGCCCACCGTTGGGGGGCGATGCCCTGGGCCAAGTCGGTCTAAAGTAGGCCCGCCTGGGGGTCAGGCGCGGAACCTGGGGGCGGCTTTGCTCGACATCAGCACGATTGTGCTCATCATCAATCTCGTCCTGACGATCCTTGTCTTGATCATGCTGGCTGTCCGCCGCCCAGGAGGCGGCGTCGGCCCCGCGTCGCCAGCCGACGAGAGAGCCCTCTCGTCCCTGGGGGCTGACATACGTCAAGACCTCAGTGCCCAGAGGCAAGAGCTCGGTGCTGCCATCAACGAGGGGCAGCGAGCCCTGGATGCCCGGGTGTCGACCACTTTGCGCGAGCACAAGGTCGCAGCCGACCAAGCGGTCGAACTTCAGCGCTCAACGCAGTCCGAGCTGCGCGGCAACCTGGACCAAGGGCTCGCCCACCTTCGTGACAAGTTCCACGAGCATGCGCAAGCAGTGCTCGCCGGTGATGCCGCCCTTCGCACGTCCGTCGGCACGAACTTCGACGAGCTGCGCCTTGCAAACGAGGCAAAACTCGAGAAGATTCGAGAGGCCGTTGAGAGGCTGGAGCAATCGAACACCGCGGCTCTGGCCAAGAATGCCGAGCGGGTACAGGTGCTCACGGACCAGAACGCGGTCAAGCAGCAAGAACTTCAAGATCTTCTCCGGGTCGAGTTCGACAGCATGAAGTCGAGTAACGAACGGAAGCTCGAGGCGGTTAAGGCCACCATCGAGCAACTACAGGTGAGCAATGCGGACAAGCAAGGTCAGCTTCAAGAGTCGATGCGTCAGGAGCTCGACAAGCTGCGAACCGGCAACGAAGCCAAGCTCGAGAAGATGCGCGAGACGGTCGACGAGAAGTTGCAAGGCACCTTGGAGAAGAGACTCGGTGAGTCATTCGCGTTGGTGAGCGAACGTCTTGAGCTCGTCCAGCGGGGTCTTGGCGAGATGCAGGCACTCGCGTCGGATGTCGGGGGGCTCAAGCGCGTACTCACGAACGTGAAGAGTCGCGGCAGCTGGGGGGAGGTCCAGTTGTCTCGGCAGCTCGAAGACTTGCTGACGCACGAGCAATACGTCCAGAACCTCGTCGTGAAAGAGGGGACAACCGAGAGCGTCGAGTTCGCTGTCAAGCTTCCTGGGCGCACTCCCGATGAAGCCGTCTACTTGCCTATCGATTCGAAGCTGCCGCAGGAGGACTACGAGCGCTTGCTGAATGCCCAGGAGGCGGGGGACAAAGCTCTCGTGGACGTGGCCGCAAAGACCCTAGAAAGGGCCATTCTCACGCAGGCGAAGCTCATCTCGTCCAAGTACATCTCTCCTCCCAAGACAACCGACTTCGCGATCATGTACTTGCCGACCGAGGGGCTCTTCGCCGAAGTGGTCCGTCAACCTGGACTTGCCAGCAAACTGCAGAACGACCATCGAGTTCTCATCACGGGACCGACGACGCTCATGTCCCTGCTCAACAGCCTTCAGATGGGCTTCCGAACGCTCGCGATCGAGCAACGAAGTTCGGAAGTCTGGAAGGTGCTGAGCGCAGCAAAGGACGAATTCCAGAAGTACGGCGACGTGTGGGACAAGTTGGAGAAGCAGCTTGCGACTGCTCAAAGGACTGTTTCGGAGGCGGGTGTTCGTACCCGTGCTGTCGCTCGGAAGCTACGCGATGTCGAGACGCTCGAGATCGAGCAGCCGGCGGCATTGCCAGGTGGGCTGCAGGAGAGCGAGGAGGTCGCCGAACTCGCAGGCCTCGAGCCTACTTCGAAGTCCTAGTGACCTACTTCGGAGTCCTAGTGACCTACTTCGGAGTCCTAGTGACGCTTCATTGAGGTCGGTCATCCATCAGTCCGAACTGACTCACCTTTTTGGTCGACTTAAACAGCTCCACGCAAATGCATCCCGATGGTTCTCGATGGCAACGGGGCGCGCCCGCTAACCGCTGTCGTTGTCCGTAGGGCCGCACGTCCTGCACTAGGTCGCTCCCTCGGAGCACGTGACCACGGATCAGAAGGTTGGGGGTTCGAGTCCCTCCAGGCGCACAGAACACAAGGGAAAGCCTGGCCATGAGCCAGGCTTTCTTCATTTCTCGGGGTTGCTCGTCCTTCGCTCGACGTGGACGCCCCCCGGCGGAGGTCTCGGCGCCGAGCTGCACGCACCCTGGGCAGTGCCTCGGTTCTGTCGTGGCCTCCCACGACCCTGGGCTGGCCACCTCGATGCGAGAACTCCACAAGCGTCTTGGCGACATGACGACGAGGGCGTAGGCTGAACAACAGATCAGCTTACGAACAATTGTTCCCAGTGCAGCGGAGACATCGGAGTCCATGTGCAACGACGCACCCAGATCATCCTCGGCATCGACGCGGGCACCACGTCGGTCAAGACCGTGGCCTTCACGCTCGACGGGTCGATCGTCGGCGTCGCCCGATCGACCGTGCACATCACACGAGGGCCCCGGGGCGAGGCCGAGGTCGACATGGAGAGGGTGTGGCAGGCCACCGCCTTCACCGTCAGCGCTGTGGTCGACCAGCTCGGCGAGCTGAGCGGGGACGTCATCGCCATCGGCCTCACGGGCCAGGGTGACGGCGCCTGGCTCGTCGGTGACGACGGCCGGCCGCTGCGCCCCGCCGCGCTCTGGCTCGACGGTCGCGCCTCCAGCGTGGTCGAAGCGTGGTCGGCTGACGGTCGCGGCGCCGCGGTGGCCGAGGCCACCGGATCCCCGCTGTTCCCGGGGGCTCTCCCCGTGCTCGTCGACGCCTTGGACGCCGACGGATCGCTCGATCGCGACCGCGGCGTCCACCAGCTGAACTGCAAGGACTGGCTGCGGTTCCGTCTCACCGGCAAAAGGGCGACCGACCCCAGCGAGGCCTCTCGCACCTACTTCGACACGGCGACGCTCGAGTACTCCGGCCAGCTCTTCGGACAGGTGGCGCAGGAGGAGGTGGCCGGCTGGCTCGCACCGGTCCTGTCCCCGTCGTCCGTCGCCGGTCGCCTCACCCGGCACGTCGCCGACGTCGTAGGCCTGTCGGAGGGGATCCCGGTGGCTGTCGGGCTCGTCGACACGGCCGCCGCAGGCGTCGGCATCGGTGCGGTGGCCGACGGCGATGGCTACGCGATCCTCGGGACGACCGGCTTCGTCGGCGTCAACCACCCGTCCCGCGACCACGTCCGGTCCGACCAGAGCATCGTCCTGGCCACCGGCCGAGGCCGTCAGGTGCTCGAGTCGCTCGCGCCGATGACGGGGACGCCCAACCTCGACTGGGTCCGCGAGTGCCTCGGCCGGGGGGCCGAGGACTGGGCCGACATCGAGCGCGCCGCCGCCGGGGTGCCGCCCGGCAGCGGCGGCGTCCTCTACCTGCCGTACGGCTCGCCCAGCGGCGAGCGCGCCCCGTTCTCCGACGGCGCTGCCTCGGCCGCCTGGCTCGGGATGAGCGTCACGACGTCGTCGGCGGAGTTGCTCCGCAGCGTCTACGAGGGACTCGCGTTCGCCTTGACGGAGTGCCTCGACGTCCTGCGGCTGGACGGCGTGCTCGCGATCTGCGGGGGAGGCTCCGACTCCGACCTCTTCTGTCGCGTTCTCGCCGACGTCTCCGGCCGGACCGTCGTGCGTCAGGATGCCCCCGAGGTCGGTGCACGCGGCGCGGCGACGCTCGCAGGGGTCGCCGCCGGGGTCTTCGGCGACCTCACGAGCGGCGTCGCCGCGCTCGCGCCGACGACCACCCGGTTCGCCCCCCGCGCCGAGAGGGCCGAGCTCTATCGCCGCGCCTTCTCGACCTTCATCGCGACCCGCGACGCGCTCCGCCCCTCCTGGCCCGAGCTGCGGGTGCTCCGTGGCCTGGTCCCGGATCTCGTGGCCGAACGGCCCGAGCTAGCCCCGTCACACCACTAGGAGGAACCATGACCACCAGCGACAAGCCCACAGTCCTCGTCACGGCGTCGTTCGACGCCGACGTCGCCGCCTCGCTCGGCGACGTCTTCACCGTCCGCACGGTCGCCCCGCGCACGGACGGCACGAGCTTGGCCGACCGAGGGCTCGGCACCGAGCTGGCGGAGGCCGACGCGATCGTGGCCGAGCTCGACCTCGTCGACGCCGCGACCCTCGCCGCGGCGCCGCAGCTCCGCTTCGTGGTCTCGTGCCGCGCCGCGCCCGTCAACGTCGACCTCGCCGCCTGCTCCGCCAGGGGCATCCCCGTCGCGACGACGCCGGGACGCAACGCCGAGGTCACCGCCGACCTCAGCTTCGCCCTCCTGCTGGACACCGTCCGCCACGTGAGCGCCGCCGAGCGCTGGCTGCGGGACGGCCACTGGAGCGAGGAGGACGTCTTCGAGCCCTACGAGCGCTTCCGCAGCATCGGCCTCGGCGGCCGGACGCTGGGCATCCTCGGCGGCGGAGCCGTCGGTGCGCGCGTGCTGCGGCGCGCCCGCGGCTTCGGCATGACGGTCAAGGTCTACGACCCGTTCCTGCCGGCGGACCACTTCGGCTCGGAGGCGACCGTGGTGTCGCTCGAGGAGGTCATGTCGACCTCAGACGTCGTCACCGTGCACGTGCCGCTGATGCCGGAGACCGAGGGCCTGATCGGGGCGGCGGAGCTCGCGATGATGCAGCCCCACGCGTTCCTCGTCAACGCAGGCCGGGCCGCGATCATCCAGGAGGAGGCGCTGATGGACACCTTGCGCGAGCGGCGCATCGCAGGCGCCGGCTTCGACGTCTACTACCAGGAGCCGCTGCCCGCGGAGTCCGAACTGCGGACCTTCGAGAACGTGACCCTGACGCCCCACATCGCCGGCGCCTCCGACGACGTCATCGTTGAGCACTCGAGGATCGCGGCGGAGGCGCTGCGGGCGTGGCACGCGGACGAGCCCGTCCGAGCCGTCGCGAACCAGCGCGACCTCGCGGCAGCCGTGTCGTCCTGACCCGTCCGCGCCCGCTCGTCAGCGCAGGAGCACCCGGGCGGTCTCGACGTCGGTGACCAGGGCCGTCGCGAGGCCGCCCTCGAGCGCGGCCCGGAGGGGCTCGACCTTGGCGGGCCCGCGAGCGATGACGAGGCGACGCGGGATGCGCCGCAGGGCGTCGAGGGTGAGGCTCACCACGCGGCGGTCGAGATCGCTGTCGATCGGGCGGGCCGAGCGGTCGAAGTACCGGCCCGCGAGGTCGCCGACCGCGCCCCTCTTCGTCAGGTCGTTCCGCACCTCCTCGTCGAGGGAGGGCAGGAGCAGGCCTTCGCCCAGGGACATCCCGCCGAGGCCGGAGATCATGACGTCCGCCTCGGCGGCGCGTGTCATCACGGCTCTCACCGACGGATCACTGAGGGCGAGGCGCGCTGCCTCCTGCGTCGCGGCCACCAGTGGCGCGGGGACGTGGAAGGCCTGCCCGCCGGTGCGGGCGGCGAGCTGCAGCGCGAGTTCGTGGGGATTGGAGGCGACGGCGCGACCGCCCGTGGAGCCGCCCAGAGGGACGAACTCCGCGCCCGGCCGGGGATGGTCCCCGAACGCCGCGACGGCCGCCGCGACGGCGCTCGACAGGCTCAGGGCGACGACGGTCTCTCCGTCGGTGACCGACTCGACGGCCTCGGCCCCGACCGTCGCGAACGAGCGGGCGTCCTTCTGCTGGTCGCCGATCGACGGCGAGAGCCACACCTGGGAGAGGCCGAACCGGTCCGTGAGGGCATGCTGCTCGTCGGCGAAGAGCGGCTCGTCGCTGTGCACCGTGATCTCGACGATTCCCTGTGCCCGCGCATCGGCGAGCAGCCGTGTCACCCGGATGCGCGACAGCCCCAGGGCCGTCGCGATCTCCTGGTGCGTCATGCCGAGCTCGTAGTACATGCGTGCGACGCGACCCAGGAGCATCTGGCCATCTTCCCACCCGCTTGACACCGACGCCGTGCCGCCCCAGGATAAGTGCATCGGTTCAGAACCTTGAACATATGTTCACCATCAGGTCGGCCACCGATCCACTCAACGAGGAGTACGACATGGTCAGCACCCCCGCCCCCGTCAGCGAGGGCCGCTTCGCGCGGCTGCTGCGCACCCAGGGAATCTCCCGCCCCATCGCCTGGGGCTTCGTCGCCGTCACGATCTTCATGGTGGGCGACGGCATCGAGGCGGGGTTCCTCTCGCCCTACCTGGACGAACTCGGCTTCTCGAACGGGGACATCGCCCTGCTCTTCTCGGTGTACGGCATCGTCGTCGCGGTCGCCGCCTGGCTCAGCGGGGCACTCGCCGAGGCCTGGGGCCCGAAGCGGGTGATGATGCTCGGATTCGGCATCTGGTTCGTCTTCGAGATCGTGTTCCTGCTGTTGGGGGTCATGCAGCAGAACTTCGCGGTCATGCTCCTGGCGTTCGGCATCCGAGGCCTCGGCTACCCGATGTTCTCGTACGGGTTCCTGGTGTGGGTGACGATGGGCACCCCCGAGCCGGTGATGGGCAGGGCGGTCGGCTGGTACTGGTTCTTCTCCACGCTCGGCCTCGGCGTGATCAGCTCGTACTTCGCCGGCGCGGTCATCGGCACCCTCGGCGAGCTCGGCACCCTCTGGACGTCGCTGGCCTTCGTCACCGTCGGCGGCCTGATGGTCGCGTTCCTGCTGCGAAATCCCGTCCGCGAGCCGGTCACCCTGAGCAACAGCGTCCGGGGAGTCGTCAGCAGCATCACGATCGTCGGATCACGACCCAAGGTCGGGATCGGCGGAGTCGTGCGCATCATCAACACGCTGTCGTTCTACGCCTTCGTCGTGTTCCTCAGCACCTACATGGTCCGCGAGATCGGCTTCACGCAGGGGCAATGGCAGGTCATCTGGGGCACGATGCTCGCGGCCAACGTGGCCGCCAACCTCATCTCGGGGTACCTCAGCGACTGGATCGGCCGCATCAACGTCATCGCGTGGGCGGGCGGCATCGGCTGCTTCGCGACCGTCCTCGCGCTGTTCTACGTGCCCACGGCCCTGGGCCCGGCCTTCGGCGTCACGCTCGTCATCGGCATCTTCTACGGTCTCGCCCTCGGCATGTTCGTGCCTCTGTCGGCGGTCGTCCCGCTCCTGGCCCCGCGCAACAAGGCGGCCGCGGTCGCGATCCTCAACCTGGGCGCCGGCCTCAGCCAGTTCGCCGGGCCCGTCATCGCCGGCCTGGTGACCCCGCTCGGCGTCCAGGGGACCGTCTGGATCATCGCGTCGTTCTACCTGGTCGGCTTCGTCCTGACCTTCTTCCTGCGGCAGAACGACGCCGAGCGGGACGAGGCCCGGGCCATCTCGGACGAGGAGGCGGCCCTGGTCGCCGCCGTCTAGCCGCACCCCGTCCGGCCGGGTGCGCCCTGCGCCCGGCCACCGCCTCCTCGGAAGGAACCACCGTGACCACCACCACCACCACCACCGACGTCGACCTCGACCTCGACGCGACGATCGCTGAGCTCATCGACGTGGGCCGCACCGCCGTCGACCGAGGCCTCGTCCTCGCCTCGGGCGGCAACCTCTCCGCCCGGGTGGGCGCGGACCGGTTCGTCGTGACCGGCGCCGGCACCTGGCTCGACCGGCTGACCCCGGAGCAGTTCGCCCTCATGGGCCTCGACGGCGAGCACCTGGGCGGCGCCGAGAAGCCGTCGAGCGAGTGGAAGCTGCACCAGCGCAGCTACCAGGTGCGCAGCGACGTGAACGCCGTCGTCCACGTGCACCCGCAGGCCGCCGTGCTGCTCGACGCGCTGGGGCACCAGGTCCGGCTCTTCACTCTCGACCACGCGTACTACGTCAAGAGCGTCGGCAGGACCGACTTCCACCCCAACGGCTCGGACGCCCTAGCCGACTCCGCCGCGGAGCAGGCGACGGAGCACGACTGCATCATCATGGGCCACCACGGCTGCTCGGCCCTCGGCGAGAGCATCGAGATGGCGTTCCGTCGGGCCCTGAACCTCGAGGAGGCGGCGACCGCGACGTTCCGTGCGCTCCAGCTCGGGGACACCACGACCACCTTCCCCGCAGCGGCCTTCGACGCGCTGCACCACGCCTGAGTCGCCGAGGAGCACCCACATCGTGACCACCGCCGCGCCCCACACCGTCGACGACCAGATCGACGCCACCACCCGCGCGTTCCTCGAACGCCCCCCGCGCCTCCTCATCGACGGCGAGCTGGTGGAGGCCCGGTCCGGCCGGACCCTCGACGTCGTCGACCCGGGCACCGGGCAGAAGATCGCCGTGGCTGCCGCCGGCGACGCGCTCGACGCCGACCGGGCCGTCGGTGCGGCGCGTCGTGCGTTCGAGCCGGGCGCGCCGTGGCGGACCATGTCCGCCCTCGACCGCGGGCGCCGCATCGAGCGCTTCGCCCGCCTGCTCGAGGAGCATGCCGACGAGATCGTCGCCCTGGAGGTGCTCGACGGCGGCAAGCTGCGTGGGGCCGTCGTCGCGGGAGACCTTCCGCTGGCGGTGAAGCACCTCGACTACTTCGCCGGCTGGGCCTCGAAGATAGAAGGGAACACGATCCCCGTGTCGGTGCCCGACACCATGGTCCGTACCGAGCGCGAGCCCGTCGGCGTCGTGGCGCAGATCGTGCCGTGGAACTTCCCGCTGCTGATGGCCATGTGGAAGATCGCCCCGGCGCTCGCCGCGGGCTGCACGATCGTGCTGAAGCCGGCCGAGAACACTCCGCTCACCGCGATGCGGTTCGGCGAGCTGGCTCTCGAGGCCGGCATCCCGCCGGGGGTGCTGAACATCCTCACCGGCTTCGGCGCCGAGGCGGGGGAGGCGCTCGTCGACCACCCGGGCGTGGACAAGGTCGCCTTCACCGGCTCGACCGCCGTCGGCATCCGCATCGCGCAGAGGGCGGCGTCGCAGGTCAAGCGCGTCACCCTCGAGCTCGGCGGCAAGAGCCCGAACATCGTCTTCGCCGACAGCCCCGTCGAGGAGGCCGCGCTCGGCGCCGCGTCCATCTTCGGCAACGCGGGTCAGGCCTGCTCCGCCGGCACCCGGCTCTACGTCGAGCGGAAGTCGTTCGACGACGTGGTCGGCCGGCTGAGCGAGATCGCCTCGGGCATGCGGATCGGACACGGCCTCGCCGAGGGCAGCGACCTCGGGCCCGTCATCAGCGATCGCCAGCACGAGCGCGTCCGCGGGTACATCGACGGCGCGCTCGAGCAGGGTGCGACCCTCGCCGCCGGCGGGTCGAGCATGCCCCGCGGGGTCGACGACCGCGGCTACTACGTGCAGCCGACCGTCCTCACCGACGTCGACGACACCTTCACCGCCGTGCGCGAGGAGATCTTCGGCCCCGTCGTCGTCGCCCAGCCGTTCGACGACCTCGAGGACATCGCTCGACGCGCGAACGACTCGCCCTACGGTCTGGCTGCCGGCATCTGGACCCGCGACATCGCCCGGGCGAACCGCTTGGCGCGGCTGCTCCAGGCCGGCACCGTCTACATCAACATGTACGGCCAGACCGACGCCGCTGCACCGTTCGGCGGCTACAAGCAGTCGGGCTACGGCCGCGACATGGGGCACGCCAACCTCGAGAGCTACCTCGAGACGAAGACCGTCTGGACGAGCTTGGCCTGAACCGCCGCGAGCGGCCGTCAGGGGACTCGAGGCCTGCCCGACTCGTCGGATAGTCGGCAGAGGGTCGTCTCGCTCACGGAGCGAGGCACGGACGTCAGGGAAGCCATGATCGACGCCGTCATCGCGCACGGTCCGCTCAGCACGCTCGACCAGGACGAGCTCGCCGTCGTAGGGCGGCTCCTGGCCAAGGCGCTCCGCCTGAGCTAGTCCTTGACGGCCGGAGGCGCGGGGCGAGGGTGCCGGATCGTCGCGACGGTGCCCGTCACGCAGACGGCCGTGGCGACGAGCAGCGCGACGAGGATCAGCACGTCCACGAGGGCTGCGCCGCCCTCGTCGGTCGCCATCCTCACGATGACGCTCACCACGCAGGACAGCCACACGACCGCGGCGATGCCCCAGCCCACGGAGGAGCCGCGGAACGTCGGCTTCTGCAGCCGGAGTCGCCCCTGGTCGCGGTTCGTCTCGTCGTCCATCGTCGTGGTCCCCTCGTCGTCGTCGACCTCTCCACCGTACGTCGGGCCCCCTCGCCGGCTCAAGGGCCGGGCCGCGAGCGGGTCCTCCTCCAGGATGGCGAGCATCGTCCGCGCGAGAGGGTCGGCGCGCGGCCGCCGACCTGTGATGCTCGCTGGATGACCCGTTCACTGGTGACGACCCTCGCGTGGTGGCTGCTCGGCGCGGCCGTGGGGCTCGTGCTCGGCGGTGCGACCTCACCCGGCCAGCAGTACCTGCCCGGCGGGCTGAGCTCGTTCGCGAACTCGAGCGGCGGCTGGACGATCCTCACCTTCGCGACGGTCGTTGTGGTCACCCGCAGGCCGAGCGCCCGGAGGTGGGGGACGGCAGCCGGGCTCGGTCTCGTCGTCTTCCACGCCGCGGTCCAGGGCTACGTGGTCGTGTCCACCCTGCGGGGCTTCCCCGACTCGTACGGTCCGGGCGACTTCTGGTTCACGGCGGCGACCCTGGCCGGGCCGGTCATCGGGCTCGCCGGGCTGTGGTGGTGGTCGCGGAGCCCCGTGCTCCGTGCGGCGGGGATCGCGGTCCTCGCCGCCGTGATGATCGGCGACGGCGTCTCCGGCATGGTCCGTGTCGCCGACACGACCGGGACGACCTGGTGGCTGATCAGCATCGCCGTGGGCGTCACGGCTCTCGGCTGGGTCGTGGTCCGGCGACTCGACGGGTGGCGGGAGCGTGCGCTCGCCGTCGGGCTCACGGCCGTCGGGGCCGCGGCTTTCGTCGCCCTGTTCAGCGTGCTCTGACGGTGCCCGCCTCGAGGCGACCGTCGGCCGGGACGGCACGCCTGACACGAGCTAGACGGCGGGGCAGGTGAAGGTGCCGGACGCGCCCTCGTGGACGCCCGGGCCGAGGTCGGCGCAGACACCAGCCTGGCCGGCGAACACGGCCTGGAAGTAGACGACCCCGGCGATGAACGCGGCGGTCGTCGCGAGGCCGACGATGATCCCGACGAGGGCGACGGTGTCCTTCTCGCCTGCCCGGCGAGCGCGGAGCAGGGCGACCACGCTGACGACGACGCCGACGGGACCGGCGACGCAGGCGAGGATCAGACCGAGGACGGCCAGGCTGCGGGGGTTCGGCGGGGGCGGCGGCGTCGCGACGACCCTGGCCTCACGGGCGCGGCCCCGGTTCCTAGCCACGGGCGGGCATGTCCGAGTTGCGGCGCGACGACGACGAGCGTGCACACGAGGCGACGGACGTCGTGGTCATCGTGCCTCCTTCCCGGACGACGGTCGAGGACAGGCTATTCGCCGTCCTCGACCGCAGCCTGCACGACCTCGCGTCACGTCACGCTTCGTCACCGTCGTGCGGGTGTCGGCGGCGGCGGGCAGGGTGGGGGGATGAGTTCCCCCGACCCGGACACCGCCGAGCTGGCACCCGTCGTCCACGTGCTGCACGACAACGAGGAGTGGCTGCCGCCGCTGCTCGCCGCGCTCGACGCCGCGGGGGTGCCGCACGCTGAGCACCTGCTCGACGGGACCTCCTTCGACCTGTCGGCCGCGCCTCCTGCGGGGGTGTTCTGGTCGCGTCTGAGCGCGTCGGCCGCGACCCGCGGCAGGGCGACGGCGAAGGAGGTGGCGCGCGCGACCCTGCGCTGGGCCGAGCGGCACGGTCGCCGGGTCGTCAACGGCAGCGGCGTGGTCGAGCTCGAGGTGAGCAAGGTCGCGCAGTACCTGGCTCTGTCGGCGCACGGCTTCGACGTGCCGCGGACGGTCGCGGTGTTCGGCACCGCCGACCTCAAGGAGCGAGCGCGCGAGCTGCCGACGCCGTTCATCACGAAGCACAACCAAGGCGGCAAGGGCATCGGGGTCCGCCGGTTCGACGACCACGAGTCGTTCGACGCGTACGTCGACGGCCCCGACTTCGAGCAGCCCGCCGACGGCGTCACGCTGCTGCAGGAGTACCTGCAGGCCGAGGAGCCGTTCGTCACCCGCGCCGAGTTCGTGGGCGGCCGCTTCGTCTACGCGGTCAGGGTCGACACGTCCGCCGGCAGCTTCGAGCTGTGCCCGGCGGACGCCTGCGTCGTCCCGGCGGGTGAGGACCCGGCGACCTGGGCGCCGTTCGCGGTGCGTCCGTCGGTGACGGCCGAGCACCCGCTCGTGGTCCGGCTCGAGGAGTTCCTCGCCGCGCAGGGCATCGAGGTGGCCGGCGTCGAGTTCATCGAGACGGTCGACGGCCGCGTCGTGCCCTACGACGTCAACACGAACACGAACTACAACCCGGACGTCGAGCGGGAGTCGTCGGTGTCGGCGACGGCGGCGCTCGCCGATTTCCTCGGGGGCGCGCTGGCAGACGCCGCGTAGGCGCGCCGACGGCCGCCGCCGGGTGCCGACGCGTCCGGCGCCCGGTGCCGCCCGGGTCCCGACGCCAAAGCGACGAAGGGACGCGGGGCCCGCGTTGTTTCGTCGTTTTCGCGTCGGCACACCCGGCCGCGACCGCCACCGGCCCGGCGCGGCCGCGGGCGTCAGCGGCCGTCGAACAGCTCGACCACCTGCCGTCGCACGGACGCGCGGTCCGTGATCGGCGCGGGCCACGGCACGGTGAGCACTCCCTCGACGCCGTCGGCGTCGGTGACCGACCAGGTCGTCTCGAGCGCGTCGAACCCGAGCATCAGCGCGGCCGTCGCCCCCGCGGCCCCGTGTCGACCCACGATGACGACCCCGTCGGAGGCGTGGTCGTCGCGCATGTGCGCCAGCACCGCCTCGACCACGTCGTCGCCGAAGGGCAGCCGACGGGCGTCGGCGTCGGCGCGGCTCACGAGGAGGCTCCCGTCGCGACGGCAGTGGACGGGCCCGCAGTGGCCGGGCCCGGCGCAGCCCCGAGGCCGCGCTCGGCGTCGAGCTCCGCGAGGAGGCGGGCGTTCAGGTCGTAGGCGTGCAGGACCTCCGTGACCATCGCCTCCTCGTCTTCCTCGCCCCAGGGGAGGGAGTCGAGCCGGGCGCGGTACTCGTCCTTGAAGGCGGTCGGGTCGGGGACGCCGTCGAAGGTGAAGAACGTCGTCGCCTCGTCGAGCAGCCCGTAGCGCTGCCGCAGGGCACGGCCGATGTGCTGCCCGCCCGACAGGTCGCCGAGGTAGCGCGTGTAGTGGTGCGCGACGAACGCGGTCGGCGACGACGAGGCAGGGCCCCGGAGGCGGTCGACGTACTCGACCGTCGCGGGCACGGCGTCGAGACGGTCGCGCCAGCCGGGGCCGGCCAGGTGTGCCAGGTCGGCCTCGAGCGACGGCAGCCGTGTCAGTCGGTAGGTCACGAACGCGCCCGCGACCGGGTGCGTTGCCGCGCCGACGGCCGCCTGCTCGAGCGCTCGGTACACGTGCCAGTACTGGGCGAGGAGGCGGACGAGGTCGTCCCTGGTGCAGGTGCCGCGCATCAGGTCGGACATGAACCCCGCCCGGCTGCTGGTGCCGTGGCCGCTGCGCGTGCGGGTGCGCAGCCGCTCCGAGAACGGGACGGGGGCCGGCGGCACGGCCGGATCGAGCTCGTCGACGGTCGTGTCGCCGAGGGAGGCGCGGGGCGCGCCCAGGGGCTCGGCGGCGATCGTGGGGGGAGGTGCGGCGGTGGTGGTCACGATGTCTCCTTCTCGTCGTCGTGCGCGGTGTGGGACGTTCCCGTCGTCGAGCTGTCGGTCGAGCCGCCGGTCGTCGAGGCGCCGGCGGCCCGCCGACGACGGCGCACGAGGAGCCACGCGAGCGCCCCGAGCAGCGCCGCCGCGGCGACCGCCGACCAGGCCAGGGCGGCCGGCGTCGGGCCGGTGTCCGTCGCGGTGCCGGTGCTCGCGTCCGGCGAGCCCGCCGCCGCAGGGGCGGACGTGGCCGTCGGCGACGCGTCGGCCTCGTCCTCGGAGGCGACCGCCGCCTCCTCGGCGTCGACCGGTGCGGTGCAGGCGACCGGCACGTCCGCGGTCAGCGGGTCGAGTGCAGTGCCCGGCTCGTAGCTGCCGAACGCGGCGGCTCCCTCGGCGGTCAGCGTCGTCGGCGCCCCCGCGAACGAGAGCGCTCCCGTGGACGGATCGACGGGCGAGGCGCTGAGGTCGACGTCGGCGAAAGGGACGTCGGGCGAGCTGACGGCCACCCCCTCCTGCGTCGTGCCGGCCACGTCGAGCAGCAGCTGGGCCGAGGTGGCCGACGTGAAGCGCAGCACCGGGTCGGCGATGGTCGTGTCGAGCACGCCCTGGTGGCCGGTGAAGCGGACGCTGCCGCCGAACGCGACGTCGCCGGCCGCACCGGCCGTCGGGTCGCCGAGCTGGCCTGCTCCGGAGGACCAGCCGAACGACGGCGTCGCGTAGGTCGCGCCTCCCTCGGGCGTCCAGGCGCCCTTGGCGATCGATCCGCTGATGTACGACCGGAACGACTCCTTCACGCCCCAGCTCAGGGTCGCCCCCGAGACGGTGCACGAGGAGGCGCCCGTCGCGGCGGCAGCACCGGCGACGGCCCCCGAGGGGGCCGGCAGCACCGCCGCGGCGGCCGCCAGGGCGAGAGCCCCGACGACCACCGCGGCGGTGCGGCGCCGAGCGGCGCCTGCGGCACGCGCGCCGCCGGCAGTGCGCGCGCCGTCCGCACGGCGCACCCGAGCCTCAGGCACGGGAGGCCTCGAGCACAGCTGCACCCTCGAGCGCACCGGCGCGACGACGGCGCACGGCCACCATCCCGAGCCCGGTGAGCAGCAGCAGCGACCCGAGCAGCAGGCCGCCGAGGCCCTGGTCGCCGCCCGTGAACGCGAGGGCGGACCCCGCCGGTGCGGTGCTGCCGTCGCAGGCGACGGTGGCGCCGAGCGGCATCGAGAACGACACGGGGTCGAGCGCCTCGCCCGCCTCGTAGAAGTCGCCGAACGCGACGGCGCCGGCCGCGGTGAGCGTGGCGGGCACGCCCGACCAGCCGAGGGCGCTGTCCGTGGCCGTCCGCGAGCCCTGGCCGAGGGCGAGGGTCGCCAGGGCGAGGCCCTTCGTCGTGACGGCGGCCCCGCCGGCGAGCGGCTTGCTCGTCATGTCGACGACGAGGGTCGCCTGGCTGCCCGAGACGAGCTGCACGCGCGGTGCCGAGATCGTCATGTCGAGCGAGCCTCCGTGGCCGGTGAAGTGGACTCCGCCGCGCCAGCTCGCCGAGCCGCGGCCGGCCTCGGTGTTCACCGAGCCCGAGCCGCCCGACCAGGCATAAGCCCCGCCGGAGGTGGTGGTCACGCCGTCGAGGGACACTGCGCCCTTCGCGATCGGTCCCGTGATGTACGAGCGGTAGCTCTCCTTGACGCCCCAGCTGAGGGTCGCGCCGCTGACCGCGCGGGCGACGCAGCGGTCCTGCTCGGCGGCCGCGCCGGTCGGCGTGCCGGTGCCGGTCGGGACGACGCCGTTCCCGGGGCCGGTGCCCGCGCCTCCTCCGGGCAGCGGGGCGACGATCGGGGTGTCGCCGCCGGGCTCGGCGACCGCGGTGCGGAAGCCGAACGAGACGGGGTCGGCGGCCTGCCCGCGGTACTGCGCCCAGCCAGCGGGCGACAGGGTGTCGCTGAAGGTGCCCGCGACCGAGTCCCAGCGGGCGGTCGGCGCCGCGGCGGCGTCGAGGGCGGCGAGCAGGCTCACGGCGGGAGCGCCGGTCGCGGTGCTCTGGTTCGTCGCGCTCGGGACCGCCGTGCTCTGCGCCAGGCGGACGAGCTCGATCCGCCCGGTCGAGTCGAGGCCGGCCGTGTCGTTGGTCGAGGTGCGGGCGGTGAGCACCGAGCCGCCGTCGGCGGTCGTCGTCACCCACGGGTCGGCGAAGCCGATGCTGAAGCCGTGCGAGGCGCTCGTGAAGAGCACGGCGCCCGTGTAGCGGATGGTGCCGAGCCCCGTGGCGGGGTCGAAGTCGCCGCCGTCGACCTGGTCGAAGACGAAGCGCCCGTCGGGGGCGACGGTGGCGCCTCCGGAGACCGCCGTCGTGCCGGCCGCGACGGTCGCGAGGTAGCCGCGCCAGGAGTCCTTGAAGCCCCAGGCGAGGTTGCCCTGCCCGGCCTCGGGCTCGGTGCCGGGGACCTCGGGGTCGGGCGTCTCGGGCTCGGGCGTCGTCACGGGTGCGGCGCCCCAGGCGAGCGAGACGGGCGACGGCGGCTTGGTCGCGTTCGCGGCCGTGGTGCCCGACGTGTAGTAGAAGGCGCGCACGGCGCTCGGGACCTGCAGCACGAAGGCGTTCGACCAGGCGTCGTCGAAGTCGCGGCTCCAGGTGCCCTGCGCGGTCGTGCCCTCGTAGGCCAGGGGAGCGGTGAGCTCTCCGTCGGCGGCGAGGTCGGGGAACGCGGCCCCGGTCACGGCGGCGACGACGGTCTCGACCGGTGCGGAGGCGTTCTCCGCGCCGACGCCGGTGCGGACGCCGGCGCTCCAGGTGCCGGTGCCGTCGGAGGCGATCGACAGCGACGGGTCGACGAGCTCGACCCACTGGCCGGCGGGCGGGAAGAAGCTCGCGTACGCCGCGACCCTCATCGTGCCGGTGAAGTCGACGACGACGCAGTCCGCGTCGCCGATGGCGGTGCCGCCGGTGAGCGCGAAGGTCTGGCCGTCCTCGGCGAGCGAGATGCCGCCTCCTGCGGTCTTGGTCCAGCCGGAGCTGTAGGTCGACCAGCCCCAGCGGGCCGTGACGTCGTCGGAGGTGGCGACGGCCGCGCTGCCCGGCGTGCAGGCCGCGGGCTGCGTCGCGTCGACGACGGACCAGTTGGCTGCTGAGGTCGCGCCCTGGCCGGTGCCCATCAGCGGAGCCGAGGAGGCGCGGAACGCGGTGCTGCCGGAGGTGCCGCCCGCGTAGGCGGCCGAGATCGCGTGGCCGCCGGGCGCGAGGGGCGTCGTCAGCGTGGCGACGCCGTCGACGAGGGGAGCGGTGCCGAGGTCGACCGGCGTCGTGGAGCCGGCCGGGGTCGCGCTGAAGGCGACGGCGCCGGTGGGCGTCGACGTGCCGTCGGAGGCGACCGTCGCGGTGAAGGTCGAGGGGGCAGGCGCGACGACCGGGGCCGGGGTCGTCGCCGCGACCTTCGTGGTCGTTTCGAGCGTCGTGACGGGGTCGGGGTCCGCGGTCGGGTCGGGCGTCGGCTCGGGGTCGGGGGTCGGCTCGGGCTCGGGCTCGGGCTCGGGCTCGGGCTCGGCCGCGAGCGTGCGGTCGACCGTGATCGTGACGGGGTCGAGCGACGAGCCGGTCGCGCGCACCTGAGGCGTCTGCGAGGCGTCGGAGCCCTCGAGCAGCGCGAGCACCTGGGCGCCCTGCGCGGTGATCGCGGCGGGGGCGGCGGTCCAGGTGATGGCGGTCGGCGTGCTGACGGCCTGCACGGCCGAGAGGTCGACCGTCGCGAACGTGCGCGTGGCCTTCGCCGCCGTCGGCAGGGCCGGGTTCAGGTCGTGCGACGAACCGGCGGTGGTGCCGGAGATCGTGGCGACGCCCCCGGAGATCGAGACCGTGGGGGAGCCGAGGTGCACGTAGTTGCCCTGGGCCGTGCCGACCTGGGCGTCGCTGCCGAGCACGTAGCCGATGCGCGCGGTGCCCGAGAAGGCGAGCTCGCCCTGCTGGGAGGCGTCGTCCCACGTGCCGCCCGAGAGCGGGAAGGTCGCGAGGTCGTCGACGAACGAGGCGGGGGCCGTGGCCGTGCGGTAGTTCGCGAAGGTCGCCCGGTAGTCGGCGTCGATCCCCCATCTGAGGGAGCCGGCGGTCGCGTCGACCGGTGCTGCGGCCGCGGGTTCGACCGGGGCCGCGAGGCCGACGAGGCCGGCGCCGGCCACGAGCGACGCGGCGACGAGCAGGGACAGGTGGCGGCGCGCCGAGGCGCGCGGGAGTGGTGTCACAGAGGGGCTCCAGAGATGTCGGAGGGGCAGGTCGGACTCGACCGCCGGGGACTCCTGCACCGTATTTAGGTAAGCCTCATTAAGGCAAGCCTTACCTAACTATTGCCCTCCGTCGTTACCGGACCGTGACGTTCGGTCTCGGGCCGCTGCCGGGTGCGGCTCACTGGCCGGGCGCGTAGACCGCGCGGGCCAGTGCCTCGAGCACCTCCGGCGTGCGGGGGCCGAAGCTGAGCACCTGCCCGTCGGCCATGTCGACGAACCGCCGGTGCTCGCCGGCCGCCGTCAGCGCGACCGCGGGCTTCGCCGCGAGCAGTCCGTCGACGCCCCCGGCGCTCTCGAGGCCGCCCGTCATCACGAGGAACACGTCGGGGTCGGCCGCGACGAGCGCCTCGTCGGTCATCGGCCTCGCGCCGACCCATCCGATCTCGGCCGCCACGTCGACCCCGCCGAGCCCGTCGACGAGCGCGTCGGCGCCCGTCCCCTCGCCGAGCAGGTAGTAGATGCCCGCACTGCCGCGCAGGTAGAGGAACGCGATGCGCAGCCGGTCCGCCTCGGCGGCCGGGGCGAGCCCGGCGATCTGGGCCTGCACCTCCTTCGTGCGCTCGCCCACCGCGTCGGCCAGCGCCTCGCCGGCCGCGGGCACCCCGAGGGTGGCCCCGACCGAGCGCGCCAGGTCGCCCGCCCCGGCCGGCGACGGCTCGTTCTCGACGTAGACGACGGTCACCCCCGACTGGCGGAGCTGCTGCACGACGTCCGTCGGTCCGATGCTGCCGTCGGTGATCACCAGGGTCGGCTCGAGCGCCAGCACGGCCTCGGCGTTGATCGAGTGGCCCTCCTTCGTGACGACGGGCAGGTCGGCGGCGCTGTCGAAGGTCGTCGAGACGTCGCGTCCGACGAGCAGGTCGCCGAGCCCCAGCCCCGTGACCGTGGCTGCGAGCGCGCCCGAGATGTCGAGGGCGAGCAGCCGCGACGTCTCGGTGACGACCTGGGTCGTGTCACCGGTGAGGTCGTGGGAGGTCACCTGGGCAGGGAGGCTCGCGGTGCCGGGGTCGACGAGCGGCACGACCTCGTCGGAGGCGAGCACCGCGGTCGACGGGCCCTCGACCGCGCGCAGGTCGGCGGGCACGTCGAGCTCGTCGAGCGGGGTCGCTGCTGCTGCGCCTGTGCCGGTGCCGACGCCGGTGGTCCCGTCACCGCTCGCTGCGTCGCCCGATGTGCAGCCGGTCGCGACGAGGGCGATGCCGAGGGCGAGCGCGGTCGCGACGCCCGCCCGCCGCCGTCCGGCCTGCCTCGAGTCGCGGCGCGACGGGGGAGCCGAGGTGGGGGCCGGCGACAGCGGCGAGCACGGGAGATCGAGGGGCAACATGTAGGTAAGGCTATCCTTACCGAGTGCCCCTCCGCATCGACCGCTACGCAGACCCGCGCGCAGACCCCCGCGCGGCCCACCGCACCGGCCACCGCACCCGGCACCGCCGCCTGGTCGCCCTCACCCTCGTCGTGCTGCTCGCGCTCGTGCTCGTCGTGGCCGTGCTCTCGGCGGGCATCGGCCAGTACCCGGTCGCGCCGCGCGACGTCGTCGGCGCGGTGCTGAGGGCCTGGGGCGCAGGAGGCGCCCCCAGCGACCCCGACGCCCGCTTCGTCGACCAGGTGGTCACCGGCATCCGGCTGCCGCGGGTGGCCCTCGCCCTCGTGGTGGGCGCCGCGCTCGCCGCCGCCGGCACGCTGATGCAGGCCGTCTTCGCCAACCCGCTGGCCGAGCCCGCGGTGATCGGGGTCAGCTCCGGGGCCGCGCTGGGCGCCTCCTCGACGGTCGTGCTCGGCTGGGTGTCGGCCGGGCTCTGGGTGACGCCGACGGCGGCCTTCGCCTGCGGCCTGGTCACGACCCTTCTCGTCTACGGCCTCTCGCGCTCGGGAGGGAAGACCGAGGTCGTCACGCTCGTGCTCACCGGCATCGCCGTCAACGCGGTCGCGGGGGCGGGCATCGCGCTGCTGACGTTCCTCGCCGACACGCAGGCGCGGGAGCAGATCGTCTTCTGGCAGATGGGCAGCATCAACGGGGCGCTCTGGACCGACGTCGCGGTCGCGCTCCCGATCGTCGTGGTGGGTGTCGGCGGTGCTGCCCTGCTCGTCCGCAAGCTCGACCTGCTGGCCCTCGGGGAGCGGAGCGCCTCGCACCTGGGCGTCGACGTCGAGCGCCTGCGGATCGTCGCCATCGTGCTCGTCGCCCTGCTCGTCGGGGCCGGAGTCGCGTTCACGGGCATCATCGCGTTCGTCGGGCTCGTGGTGCCGCACCTGCTGCGGATGGTCGTCGGCCCGTCGCACGGCGGGCTGCTCGCCACGAGCACGGTCGCCGGGGCGCTGCTCGTGCTCGTCGCCGACACCGCCGCACGCGTCGTCGTGCCGAACGCCGACCTGCCGCTCGGGCTGCTCACCTCGCTGGTGGGCGGGCCGTTCTTCTTCTGGCTGCTGCGACGCACCCGGCGCCGGGCCGGGGGCTGGGCATGAGGGCCGGGAGGTCGGCGGCTGCGGAGGGCGAGCGCGAGATCCCCGCCGCCGCGCTGCGCGTCCGCGGCCTCGGGGTCGAGCTCGAGGGCACGACGATCCTCGACGGCGTCGACCTCGACGTCCGCCCCGGCGAGGTCGTGGCCCTGCTCGGCCCGAACGGCGCGGGCAAGTCGACCCTGCTCGGCTGCGTGGCCGGCGACGTCGCGGCCGCTCGCGGCACCGTGGAGCTGGACGAGCGCCTCCTGGGCTCCTTCAGCTCGGGAGAGCGGGCGCGTCGTCGCGGGGTCATGACGCAGGAGGCGCACGTCGCGTTCCCCTTCACGGTCGCGGAGGTCGTCGCGCTCGGCCGTGCCCCGTGGTCGCGCAGCCCGGAGGCGGACCGCGACGACGCCGTCGTCGACGAGGCGCTCGCCGCGACGGACACGACCGAGCTGCGCGACCGCCGGTTCCCGTCGCTGTCGGGGGGCGAGCGCGCCCGGGCCTCGTTCGCCCGGCTGCTGGCACAGCGGACGCCGGTGCTGCTGCTCGACGAGCCCACCGCCGCCCTCGACCTCGGCCACCAGGAGCAGCTGCTCGGCACCCTCCGCGACCTCGCCTCGGCGGGCGCCTCCGTCGTCGTGGTGCTGCACGACCTCAGCCTCGCGGCGGCCTGGGCCGACCGTCTCGTGCTGCTCGAGCGGGGCCGCGTCGTCGCGGCGGGCACCCCGGCCGAGGTGCTCACGGCCGAGCGCGTGTCGCAGGTGTACGGGCACCCGGTCACGATCGTGCCCGACCCGTCGACCGGGGCGCCGCTCGTCGTGCCGGTGCGGGTGCGCGGGGGGTCGCCTCGCGAGCTGCACCCCCGGATCGGCCTCACACCCTCGGTTCCGGGGACGTAGCGCTGGATCAGGGGTGCAGCCGGGACGGAGCGGGGGCCGCGAGCCTGGAGCGCGTCGCTACGCTGGGGGTCGGCAGGGGAGGTCGCCG
Organism: Frigoribacterium sp. CFBP 13729; assembly: GCF_014841875.1. Taxonomy (NCBI): domain Bacteria; kingdom Bacillati; phylum Actinomycetota; class Actinomycetes; order Micrococcales; family Microbacteriaceae; genus Frigoribacterium; species Frigoribacterium sp. CFBP 13729. The sequence continues at coordinate 129,252 of NZ_JACYUR010000005.1, forward strand.
TGGGGAGCACGAAGCCGGTCGCCATGGCGGCGGTCCACGCGCTGGTCGTCGGCGCCGCCGTCGCGGTCGCGACTCCGTGGGCGCTCGTCGTGCCGGTGCTCGTCTCCCTCCTGACGGGTCCGCTCGGTGGTGCGGCGGTGGCCGGGGTGCCCGCGTTCGGCATCCTGTGGCTCCTCGACGCGGCGTTCCGGAACGGCCTGCCCGGGTCGGGCCTGAGGGCGGCGCTGCCCGCCGGCGTGCTGGCCTTCGGGGCGTTCGCCGTGTGCTCGGCGCAGCTGCAGCTCCTCGAGGACCCCGACGCGGCACTGCCGTCGGACCTCGCCGTCGCGCTCTGGACGGGCGGGCTCAGCGCGGCGGCCGTGCTCGTGACGCACGTCCTGTTCGACCGCGACCCGACAGCCGCGCGCGCCGAGCCCGGCGCCGCCGATCCCGACCCCGGCCCCGGCGCCGGCGCCGCCGATCCGACCACGAGGAGCCCCGTGACCACGAGAGACGGCGCCGAGCCCGCCGCCCCCGCCGAGCAGGTCGAGCCGACCGAGCAGGTCGAGCCGACGGCTCCTGCCCGCGAGCGCTTCGACCACGTCGTCGTCGGCGCCGGCGTGATCGGGGCGGCGACTGCTCGTTCGCTCGCCAGGAGCGGCGCGCGCGTCCTGCTCGTCGAGCAGTTCGGCCGCGGCCACGACCGCGGCTCGTCGCACGGCGCGAGCCGGATCTTCCGTCGCGGCTACACCGCCGACGACCGGGTCGCGCTGACGGGCGACGCGATCACGGCCTGGCAACAGCTCGAGGCCGAGACGGGCCGCACCCTGCTCGACTTCACGGGCGCGCTCGACCACGGCGACGCGGTCGTGCTCGACGAGATCCAGGCGGCCCTCGAGCGCGGCGGCGTCGCGCACGAGCGGCTCACGCCCGACGAGGCCGCGGCGCGCTGGCCGGGGCTCCGCTTCGACACGAGCGTCTTGTTCCACGCGCAGGCCGGGCGGGTCCGCTCGGCCGACGCCGTCGAGGCGCTGCTCGACAGCGCGGCGGCCGCGGGCGCCGAGCTCCGCTTCGACACCGCCGTGGCCGGGATCGAGACGGCCGAGATCGAGACCGAGGGCGGCGACGTGGTGCTGCGTCTCCGGGGCGCAGGAGGCGCCTCCTCGACGGTCGTGTCGACCAGCGTCGTGCTCGCGGTCGGCTCCTGGGCGCGGTACCTGGCCGGGGACCTCGTGCGGCGCGGGGGAGCGGCGCTGCCCGAGGTCAGGGTCACGCAGGAGGAGCCCGCCCACTTCGCGACGGAGCTGCCCGACGACGCCTGGCCGAGCTTCGTCCACCACCCGACCGACCCGGCGCTGCGGGCCCGGGTCAGCACGATCTACGGGCTGCTCACCCCGGGCGAAGGCGTCAAGGTCGGGACCCACGGCACCGGCCGCGAGGTGCACCCCGACGCCCGTCTGGCCTCGCCCGGCGCGGAGGGGCAGGCCGTGCTGCGCGACTACGTCGCCGAGTGGGTGCCCGGCGTCGACGTCGACACGCTCGCGCCGATCAGCTGCCTCTACGACACGACCCCGAGGGAGGACCCGGTGCTCGACCGCGTCGGCGCCGTCACCGTCGCGACGGGGTTCTCGGGGCACGGCTTCAAGTTCGGCGCCGTCTTCGGCGAGCTGCTGGCCGGGGTCGCGACGGGCACCCCCGCGCCGGAGCGGTTCCGGCTGCGCCGCCGCTGAGCGCCGGCCGCGGCTCGGCGTGGAACCCGCGTCAGTCGTCGGTGCTGCGGCGTCTGCTGCCTTTCATCCCGAGGGCGACGAGCACGACGCCGACGACGAGCATCGGCACGCCCGCCCACGGGCTGTCGAGCGTCAGGAAGAGGGCGACGCCGACCAGGGCGAACACCACGCCGACGCCGACGTTGTCGTTCCGCTTCTTCTTCTCGGTGACGGCGTCCGCGCCTGCCTCGGTCTCGGGTCGCTCCTCGTCCATCGTCCAAGGCTAGGCAGGAGCGCCGGCAGCGACTTCCCCCACTCGACGGACCCGAGGAGGCGGCAGTCCCGCCCGCGCATCCCTCACGACGCGTCCCTCCGCGAGAGCGACGAAGCGACGCGATGTGCCGCGCAGGTTCGGCGCTTCGACGGAGCTTCGCGCGCGTCTCGCGGAGCTTCCGTCAGCAGGCAGGGCCGAGCAGGTCGCGCGCGAGCTCGCGCACCGCGGCGCGGCCGGCGCGGTTCGCGCCCACCGTCGACTGCGACGGCCCGAAGCCGATCAGGTGCACCCGCCGGTCGCGGGCGGCCCGGGTGCCGACGAGCGGGACGCCCCCGAGCGGCCCCCGCAGGTCGAGACCGTCGAGGTGCCCGACGCTCGGCCGGAACCCCGTCGCCCACAGCACGACGTCGACGCTCGTCGACGAGCCGTCGGCCTCGACGACGTGCCGCGGCCCCATCGCCGTGAACATCGGACGCCTCTGGAGCGCGCCGCGCCGCGCTGCCTCGCGGGCGTAGCCCGTCCAGATCAGCCCGGTGTACGACACGATGCTGCCCGGCAGGCGGCCGGCCGCAGCGTCCTCGGCGACGCGTCGCTCGACGTCGACGCCGTCCGACCCCGAGGTGAAGTCGTGGTCGAGGAAGACCGGCTCACGCCGCGTGTACCAGAGCGTCGTCGCGACCCGGCTGATCTCGTCGAGCAGCTGCACCGCCGAGATGCCGCCGCCGACGACGGCGACGCGCCTTCCCGCGAACTCGGCCGCCGAGACGTACTCGCGCGTGTGCAGCTGACGACCTGCGAACGAGGAGGCGCCGGGCACGTCCGGCAGCACCGGCTCGTCCCAGGTGCCCGTCGCGTTCACGAGCGCGCGCGTGGTCCACGTGCCGGCGTCGCTCTCGACCCGCAGCAGGCCCGCGGGGTCGTCGTCGACGGCGTCGACCCTCGTCACCTGCACGGGACGGTGCACCCGCAGCTGCTCCGCCTCCTCGTAGGCGGCGAAGTAGCGCGGCACGGCGACCCGGCTCGGCTCGGACTCGTCGACGGGCGGCAGCGCCATGCCCGGCAGGTCGAAGATGCCGTTGACGGTGGCCATCCGCAGCGACTCCCAGCGGTGCTGCCACGCGCCTCCCGGTGCCTCGCCGGCGTCGACGACGACGAACGTCGGCGCAGCGTCCGCAGAGCCAGAGCCAGAGCCAGAGCCAGAGCCCGAGCCCGCACCGCCCTCGGCCGCGACGAACCCCCGGAGGCGCAGGTGGTGCGCCGCGGAGAGCCCGGCCTGGCCTGCCCCCACGACGGTGACCGTCGCGTGCCGCAGGTCGTGGAGGAGGTGCACGGGACCACGCTACGGCGGTGACCCGGGAGGCCCGTCACGCAGCGCGCACGGCCGGTCACCCGCGCCGCCGGCGCCCCCCTCGCCCACCTCCTCCTGGACCCCCATTCCGGGGGTCGATCGGCCGGATCGGGGGACATGCGGCGAAATAGGTCGAGCGATCCTCGCCGACGTGCCCTATCGTCGGCCAGGTAGCGAGTCTGCTGCCTCGGTCTCACCAACCGACGGCGCAGGCGCCAACCACCGCTGCCATGAGGATCAGGAGCGAGTCCATGAGGACTGAAGCACTCGCGCGCGCCGAAAAAGGGCGACCGACCGCGCACCGTCACCACTCCAGGGCGAAGCAGGGCGTGGCCGTGCTCACGGCCGCCCTGCTCGGCATCGGCGGCAGCGTGCTCGCCGCGGCCCCGGCCACGGCCGCCCCGGCGGCCTCGATCGCCGAGGGCAGGTTCCTCGACGGCACCGCCCTCGGGCTCGACCTCGCGAACGTGCTGCTGCTGCAGCCCGCCGCCGCCACGAACACGGGGCAGCCGGCCCCGGTGACGCAGTCGACGCCCCTCGACGTGACGGTGCTCAACGCCGCCCGCGCCGACCTCGGCAGCGGCATCCAGCTGCTCGGCCCCAACGGACTCCTCACCGTCGGCGCCGTCAACGAGTTCGCGCAGGCGAACGCGAACGGCAGCTCGACCGCCGCCTCCGGCGCCGTGACGAACGCCGGCGGGATCGGCGTCGGCGGGCAGGCCGGGGTGCCGCAGGCGAACGCCAGCTTCAACCTCAGCCGCCTGGCGAACACGCAGGCGCTCGCGAACCTCCGGGTCACGACGGGTGCCCTCTCGGCCACCGCAGCGCAGGCCGCCGGGCCGAACGGGGTCCAGACCGGCGCGTACCAGATCGCCGACCTCGACCTCAGCCTCACCAGCCCGGTCCTCGCGACGACGATCAACGGCCTCCGCTCGACCCTCACGAGCCTGCAGCCGACGGTCGACGCGATCCCCGCCACGCTGACCGGCCTGCTCGGCCCGACCGTCCAGGTCTCCGGCCTCCCGAACCTGACCACCCTCGGCAACTCGCTCACGACCGTGACCAGCGCCGACGGGTCGATCACCGCGAACCTGCAGACGGGCGCCATCACGGTCGACGTCCCCACGGTCCTCGCGTCCCAGGGGCTGGACATCAACACGCTGCCGGCCGGCACCGAGCTGACGCCCTACATCACGACCGCGCTCACGACGCAGCTGCTCCCGGCCGTCACGGTCGCCCTGCAGTCCCTGGTGACGCAGATCACCAGCAGCCTCAACGGCGTCACGGCGACGGTCAACGCGCTCGGCCTCCGGGTCCCCGTCAACGTCGGTGTGCTCGGGCCCGTGCTCGCCGACGCGCTCGCCCTCGCCGTCGCGCCGGTGAACACCGTCATCGCTGGCCTCGGCACGACCGTCATCACCCCGCTCGCGAGCGCCCTCACCGGCGTCGTGTCGCTGCGGGCGAACAACAAGACGACCGCCGGCGGCACCTTCACGCAGAGCGCCCTCCGCGTCGGCCTGCTCGGCGTCCTCCAGGCCGGCACCGCCGTGGAGCTCGCCTCCGCCTCGGTCGGCCCGAACGCCGGCCCGCTCGCCGCGCCGACGCTCACCGGCATCACGCCCGTCGAGGGCCCGGTCGCGGGCGGCACCGCCGTCACGCTCACCGGCTCGGCCTTCACCGCGGACTCGCGCGTGAGCGTCGACGGCGGCGCGCCGATCACGCCCACGGCGGTCTCGGACGACGGCACCTCGCTCACCTTCGCCACGCCCGCCCACGCGGCAGGCCCGGTGCCGGTCACCGTCACAACCGCCGTCGGCACCTCCGGCCCGCAGACCTTCACCTACATCCCGGTCCCCGCGATCACGGGCCTCACCCCCGCCCAGGGCCCCGTCGGAGGCGGCACCACGGTGACCGTCGCCGGTTCCGGGTTCCTCGACGGCTCGACGGTCTCGGTCGACGGCTCCGCCCCGATCACGCCCGACAGCATCGCCGGCGACGGCTCCTCGCTCACGTTCACGACCCCGGCGCACGCCGTCGGGCCGGTCGGCGTGACCGTGACGACGCGCGGCGGCACCAGCGCCCCGCAGACCTTCACCTACCAGCCCGCCCCCGTCGGCGCGCCCGTCCTGACCGGCATCACGCCGGTCGAGGGCCCGGCAGGAGGCGGCACCCCCGTCACGATCACCGGTTCGGCCTTCACCGCCGGCTCGACCGTCTCGGTCGACGGGTCCGACCCGATCACGCCCGACACGATCGCGACCGACGGCACGACGCTGACGTTCACGACGCCCGCCCACGCCGCCGGCCCCGTGCCGGTGACGGTCACGAACGGCACGGGCACCTCGGCGCCCCAGACGTTCACGTACCTCGCGCCTCCGCTCGCCGCTCCCGTCCTGGCCACGATCACGCCCGACGAGGGCCCGGTAGGAGGCGGCACCTCCGTCACGATCACCGGCACCGGCTTCACCGCCGGCTCCACGGTCTCGGTCGACGGCTCCGCCCCGATCACGCCCGACGCGCTCGCCGACGACGGCACGTCGCTGACGTTCACGACGCCCGCGCACGTCGAGGGCACCGTCGCCGTCACGGTGACGAACGCCGGCGGCACGTCCTCGCCGGTGGACTTCACCTACACGCCCGCCCCGGCCACCGCGCCGGTGCTCGCGACGATCGCCCCCGACGAGGGACCGGCCGGAGGCGGCACCGCCGTCACGATCACCGGGACCGGCTTCACCGCCGACTCGACGGTCTCGGTCGACGGCTCCGCCCCGATCACGCCCGACGCCATCGCGACCGACGGCACGTCGCTGACGTACACGGCTCCGGCGCACGTCGCCGGCACCGTGCCCGTCACGGTGACGAACGCCGGCGGCACGTCGGCGCCGCTCGAGTTCACCTACCTGCCGGCCCCGCCGACGGCGCCCGTGCTCGCCACGATCGCCCCCGACGAGGGACCGGCCGGAGGCGGCACCGCCGTCACGGTCACCGGGACCGGCTTCACCGCCGACTCGACGGTCTCGGTCGACGGGTCCGCCCCGATCACGCCCACGGCGATCGCCGCCGACGGCACCTCGCTGACGTACACGGCTCCGGCGCACGTCGCCGGCACCGTGCCCGTCACGGTGACGAACGCGGGCGGCACCTCCGCCCCGCTCGACTTCACGTACCTGCCTGCTCCTCCTACGGCCCCGGTGCTCGAGACGATCGACCCTGCCCAGGGACCGGCCGGAGGCGGCACCGTCGTCACCGTGACCGGCACCGGCTTCACCGCCGGCTCGACCGTCACCATCGGCGACACGACGGGCCTCGTGCCCGACGCGGTCTCGGACGACGGCACGTCGCTGACCTTCACGACGCCGCCGAACGCCGCGGGCGACGTGACCGTCACGGTGACGACCGAGGGGGGCACCTCCGCACCGCTGCCGTTCACGTACACCGCACCTCCTGCGGGTGCTCCGGTGCTCGCGACGATCGACCCTGTCGAGGGACCGGTCGCCGGCCGCACCGTGGTGACGCTCACCGGCTCGGGCTTCCTGCCCGGCTCGACCGTCAGCATCGGCGACACGACGGGCATCGTGCCCGACGCGATCGACGTCGCCGGCACGACCCTGACGTTCACGACCCCGGCGAACGCCGCGGGCCCCGTGACCGTCACGGTGACGAACCTGGCGGGCACGAGCGCACCGCTCGGCTTCACCTACCTGCCTGCCCCGGCCGACGCGCCGGTGCTGATCTCGGCCACCCCGGCCGAGGGCCCGGTCGGAGGCGGCACGATCGTCACCGTCGCCGGCACGGCCTTCACGCCCGGCTCGACGGTCTCGATCGGCGACACGGTCGGCCTCGTGCCCGACTCGATCTCGACGGACGGCACCCAGCTGGTCTTCACGACCCCGGCGAACGCCGCGGGCCCCGTGAGCATCTCGGTCACGAACGCCGCCGGCACGAGTGCCGCGCTGCCGTTCACCTACCTGCCGGCCCCGGCCGACGCCCCCGTGCTCGCGACGATCGACCCCACCTCGGGCCCGGTCGGCGGCGGCACCCCGGTGACGATCACCGGCACCGGCTTCACGGCCGGCTCCACCGTCACGATCGGCGACACGACGGGCCTCGTGCCCGACGACATCGCGGACGACGGCACGTCGCTGACCTTCACGACCCCGGCCAACGCCGTGGGACCCGTGACGGTCACGGTGACGAACGACGCGGGCACCAGCGCCCCGCTCGGCTTCACCTACGTGGCGGCCCCCGCCGGCGCACCCGTGCTCACGACGATCGACCCCACCTCGGGCCCGGTCGGCGGCGGCACCCCGGTGACGATCACCGGCACCGGCTTCGCGGCCGGGTCGACCGTGTCGATCGGCGCATCGGCGGGCATCGTGCCCGACGACGTCGCCGACGACGGCACGTCGCTGACCTTCACGACCCCGGCGAACGTCGCCGGTCCCGTGCCGGTCACGGTGACGAACGACGCCGGCACCAGTGCTCCGCTGACCTTCACCTACGTCGCCGCACCCGTCACCGCACCCGTGCTGACGACGCTGGCGCCCGACTCGGGCCCGGTCGGCGGCGGCACCCCGGTGACGATCACCGGCACCGGCTTCACGCCCGGCGCCACCGTCTCGATCGGCGGCACGGCCGGCATCGTGCCGGACGACGTCTCCGACGACGGCACCGAGCTGACCTTCACGACCCCGGCGAACGTCGCCGGAGGCGTGCCGGTCACGGTGACGACCGACGGCGGCACCTCCGCGCCGCTGACCTTCACCTACCAGGCGGCCCCGGCGGGCGCACCGGTCCTGACGTCGCTGACGCCCGAGACCGGCCCGGCCGGCGGCGGCACCCCGGTCACGATCACCGGCTCGGGCTTCCTGCCCGGATCGACGGTCTCGGTCGGCGGCACCACCGGCATCGTCCCCGACACGATCGGGGTCGGCGGCACGACGCTCACCTTCACGACGCCTCCCGGCGCCGCGGGCGACGCTCCGGTGACGGTGACCAACCTGGCGGGCACGAGCGCGCCGCTCACGTTCACGTACCTGGCGCCTCCTGTCGGCTCGCCCGTGCTGACGGCCATCGCGCCCGACGCCGGACCGGCCGCGGGCGGCACTCCGGTGACGATCACGGGCACCGGCTTCACCCCCGGGTCGACGATCACGATCGGCGACGCGACGGGCATCGTCGGCACCCTCTCGCCCGACGGCACGCAGCTCACGTTCACGACCCCCGGCGGCACCGCCGGTGACGTGCCCGTGACCGTCACGAACGCGACGGGCACCAGCGCGCCCCTGACGTTCACCTACCAGGCGGCGCCCGTCGTCGCACCGACGCTGACGAGCCTGACGCCCGCCGAGGGCCCTGCGGGAGGCGGCACCCCGGTCACGATCGTCGGCACCGGCTTCACGGGCGACTCGACGGTCACGGTCGGCACCACGACGGGCATCGTGCCCCTCTCCGTCTCGACCGACGGCACCTCGCTGGTCTTCACGACGCCGGCCGGCGCCGTGGGCCAGTCCGACGTCTCGGTGACGACCCCGGCAGGCACGAGCGGCACCCTGCCGTTCACCTACCAGGCGGCCCCGGCCGGCGCGCCCGTGCTGGCGACGCTGTCGCCGACGAGCGGCCCGGCAGGAGGCGGCACCACGGTGACGGTCACCGGCACCGGCTTCACCCCCGGGTCGACGGTCTCCGTGGACGGCTCCGCGCCGATCACGCCCGTGATCGACGGTGCCGGCACGTCGCTGACCTTCACGACCCCGGCGCACGCCGCGGGCCCCGTGCAGGTCACGGTGACCAACGACGCGGGCACCTCCGCGCCGCTGCCCTTCACCTACCTGGCACCGGCGTCCACGGCGCCCCTGCTGCTGAGCCTGGCGCCCGCGTCCGGCCCGGTCGGCGGAGGCACCGTCGTGACGGTCACCGGCTCGGGCTTCGTGGTCGGCGTGACGACGGTCTCGGTCGACGGAGGCGCCGCCCTGACGCCCTCGTTCGTCTCGCTGGACGGCACGCAGCTGACCTTCACCACCCCGGCCGACACGGCCGGCCCGGTGCCGGTCACGGTGACCACCGCCGGCGGCACCAGCGCGCCGCTGACCTTCACCTACGTCGCGGCTCCCGCCGGGGCGCCGGTGCTGGCCTCGCTCACGCCGAGCTCCGGCCCGGTCGGCGGCGGCCAGACGGTGACGATCACGGGCACCGGCTTCGCGGCCGGGTCCACGGTCTCGGTCGACAGCGGGGCAGCGATCACGCCCGCCACGATCAGCGCCGACGGCACGTCGCTGACGTTCACCACTCCGGCACACGTCGCCGGGCTGGTGCAGGTGACGGTCACGAACGCCACGGGCACGAGCGCCCCGCTGACGTACTCGTACCAGGCCGCGGCCGCGCTGGCTCCCCAGCTGACGTCGCTGACGCCTCCCACGGGTCCCGTCGGAGGCGGCACCGTCGTCACCGTGACGGGCACCGGGTTCACGCCGGGCTCGACCGTCTCGGTCGGCGGCTCCGCACCCATCACGCCGGACAGCATCTCGGCCGACGGCACGACGCTGACGTTCACGACCCCGGCCGGCACGGCGGGCAGCACGACCGTCACCGTGACGAACGCCGCAGGGACCAGCGCCCCGCTGCCCTTCGTGTACGCCGAGGCGGGCGCGCCGCCCGTCGTCACGTCGCCGGTGCCGGGCCAGGTCGTCACGACGCCGAACCCGGTCGTCACGGGCACGGGGACGCCGGGCTACACGGTCACCGTGACCGTCCCCGGCCGGGTGCTCTGCACGACGGTCGTCGCGGCCGACGGCTCCTGGGCCTGCTCGCCGCTCGGCGGGCTGCCCGAGGGCACGTACACGCTGACGGCCACGCAGACCGGTCCTGACGGAGTCGCCTCGGCGGCCTCGGCTCCCGTCCGGTTCGCGGTCGACCTGCCGGCTACCGGCGGACCCGGTGCCGGGACGCCCGGCGCGGGCACGCCCGGCACCGGCGGCAACGGCGGCTCGGGCTCGGGCGGCTACTACAGCGGCACCGCGGGCAGCGGCCCGCTGGCCTTCACGGGCAGCGACACCGCGCCGGTCCTGCTGGCCGCGCTGCTGCTGATGGTCGCGGGCGGGTTCCTCACCCTGCGGAGGAGGTCGCGCCGCAGCTGAGCCCGCTCAGCGACCACAGGAGGTGCCCGTCCGGCCGTGCCGGACGGGCACCTCCTCGTCTGCGCCCGTGCCGTGGGCCGTGCCTCACGGGACGGTCTGTCGGTAGCGTCGGGGCATGAGCGATCCTGTGACTCCTCCCTCGGCCCACGTCCCCCCTCCGGCCGCAGCCTCGGCGTCCGCGGGCATCGACCGCAGGGCGCTCGTCGTCGCGGGCGCACTCGTCGGGCTGGCCGCCCTGGTCACGGCCGCGCGCTTCCTGATCGGCCTGGCCGCTCTCTCGACGACCTCGCTGTACGCGGTCCTGCCGGTCTTCGCCCTGATCGCGACCCTCGCCACGTCCGCGGGGCTCTGGCTGGTCAGCGGCCGAGGGGGCATCTGCGCGACCTCGTCCGCCGGACGCGTCGCGCTGCGCATCGCTGCCGTCACCCAGGTGCTCGTCGCCGTCCTCGCGTTCATCCCGGCCGTCCTCGCTGCGGGTCCGGGGTCGCTCGTCGTCCTCCTCCTCACGGTCGTGTCCGTCGTCGCGGCCCTCGTGGGCGCCGTGCTGGCAGCGCGCTCCGGCAGCGTCCGGGGCGTCGCGGGCTGGGTTCTCCTGCCGTGGGCGGTGGTGGCCCTCGTCCGCACCGTCGTGTTCTCCACCCCGGTCGGGTTCGCGCTCGGCGCCTCCTCCATCACGGCGTTCGCGTACGGCGGGCAGGTGCTCACGATCATCACCCTGCTCCTCGTGGCGGTCGCGTGGCTGGTCGCCGGGCTGCGCACAGCTCGCTGACCTGCCCGCCGCGCTCACGAAGAACCGGGTTCCGAACCATGAACCGCGACAGAGCGCGGTTCATGGTTCGGAACGCGGTTCACGGGCACGCGCGGCGGGCACGCGCGGCGGGCCGGGCGGCAGCCCGGGCGACAGCGACACAGGCTCGTTGACACGCCCGGGCGGCGGGACTACGTTCTGGCCATGAGCGGTCCCGACGCTTCTCCCGGCCGCGTGCCGACCCCCTCCTCGCGCCCGGCCGCCCCCGGTGCACCGGGGCCCGCCGCCACGGCCCCCGACACCTCTGCCCCTGGCGCCCCGTCCGCAGGCAAGGGCCTCGCGGCCGGCACCCTCGGCCTCTGGGGCTCGACCGTCATCGGCCTCGCGAGCACCGCGCCCGTCTACTCGCTCGTCGCGACGCTCGGCTTCGTGGTCGCCGCGGTCGGGGCGCAGGCGCCGATCGCGTTCATCGTGGCGTTCATCCCGATGCTGTTCATCGCCTTCGCCTACCGCGAGCTGAACCGGGCCGTGCCCGACTGCGGCACGACCTTCACCTGGGTGACGAAGGCCTTCGGCCCCCGCGTCGGCTGGATGGGCGGCTGGGGCGTCGCGATCGCCGGCATCGTCGTGCTGGCCAACTTGTCGCAGATCGCCGGACAGTACACCTGGCTGATGGTCGGCGACGGCTCGCTGGCCGAGAACGTGCCGCTCGTCACGGCGACCGGCGTCGTGTTCATCGCCCTGATGACCTGGATCAGCTACCGCGGCCTCGAGCTCGGCGAGCGCGTGCAGAACGTCCTGCTGGGCGTCCAGTACGTGGCCCTCGCGCTCTTCGTCGTCGTCGCGCTCTACAAGATCGCGACGGGCGACGCCCCGAACGCGACCCCGGTCGAGTGGAGCTGGTTCGACCCGACGGCGTTCACCGACTGGTCGGGGTTCGTCGAGGCCGTGCTGCTCGCCCTCTTCATCTACTGGGGCTGGGACGCCTGCCTCGCCCTCACCGAGGAGACGAAGGACCCGCAGCGCACCCCCGGCCGCGCCGCCGTGCTGTCGACGGCGATCCTGCTCGTCACCTACGTCGGCGTCACCGTCGTCGCGATGTCGTTCGCGGGCCTCGGCAGCACGGGCATCGGCCTCGCGAACGAGGCCAACGCCGACGACGTCTTCTTCGCGCTCAAGGACCCGGTGCTCGGCCCGCTCTCCGTCGTGCTCGTGATCTCGGTGCTCGTCTCGGCCGTGTCGTCGACCCAGACGACCATCTTGCCGACGGCCCGCGGCACGCTCGCCATGGCCGTCTACGGCGCCCTGCCCGCCCGGTTCGGCCGGGTGCACCCGAGGTTCCGCACCCCGTCGTTCTCGACCTTCGTGATGGGCGTCGTCGCGATCGTCTTCTACGTCGTCATGACGCTGGTGAGCGCGAACGTGCTGCAGGACTCGATCCTGTCGCTGGGCCTCGCCATCGCCTTCTACTACGGGCTGACCGGCTACGCGTGCGTCTGGTACTTCCGGCGCGAGCTGACGTCGTCGTGGCAGGCGTTCCTCTTCAAGGGCCTGCTCCCGCTGCTCGGCGCGCTGATGCTCACGTACGCCTTCGTGCAGTCGGTGGTCGACATGCTCGCGCCCGACTACGGCTACACGGTGCTGCTCGGCATCGGCGGCACCTTCGTGATCGGCATCGGCTCGCTGCTGCTCGGCGCCGTGCTGATGGTCGTCTGGTCGGCCTTCGCGGAGTCCCGTCCGTTCTTCCGCGGCGAGAGCCTGAACCGCGACACGGAGGTGCTCGTGCCCGACGAGCCCGAGATCTACACCCGCTCGATCGACGGAGGACTGGCATGACGACGGCACCCACCACACCCGCACCCGGCGACGTCGCCGCGGCACCGGCCCGCATCCTGATCGTCGGCGCGGGAGGCGTGGGCTCGGCCGCGGTCCGCATCGCCGTGCGTCGCGCCTTCTTCGAGCTGCTCGTCGTCGCCGACTACGACCCGGCCCGCCCGCAGGCGCTGGTCGACTCGCTGGCCGACCCGCGCCTCCTCGGCGCCTCGGTCGACGCGTCGAGCGCCGACTCGGTCACGGCCCTGATCCGCGAGCACGGGATCACGCACGTGCTGAACGCCGTCGACCCGCGCTTCGTGATGCCGATCTTCGAGGGCGCCTTCGCGGGCGGAGCGGTCTACCTCGACATGGCGATGAGCCTGTCGCGGCCGCACCCCGACGAGCCGCACGCGCTGACCGGCGTCAAGCTCGGCGACGAGCAGTTCGCGCAGGAGGCGCGGTGGCGGGACGCAGGACGACTCGCCCTGGTCGGCATGGGCGTCGAGCCCGGCATGTCCGACGTGTTCGCGCGCTGGGCGGAGGACGAGCTCTTCAGCGAGATCGACGAGCTCGGCGTGCGCGACGGCGCCGACCTGGTGGTCAGGGGCTACGACTTCGCCCCCTCGTTCTCGATCTGGACCACCATCGAGGAGTGCCTGAACCCCCCGGTGGTCTGGGAGGAGGGGCGCGGCTGGTACACCACCGCCCCGTTCAGCGAGCCCGAGGTCTTCGACTTCCCCGAGGGGATCGGCCCGGTCGAGTGCGTCAACGTCGAGCACGAGGAGGTGCTGCTCATGCCCCGCTGGACGAGCGCGAAGCGCGTCACCTTCAAGTACGGCCTCGGGCAGGAGTTCATCGACGTGCTGAGGACGCTGAACAAGCTCGGGCTCGACAGGACGGCCCCGGTCGACGTCAAGGGGGTGCAGGTCTCGCCGCGTGACGTGGTCGCGGCCGTGCTGCCCGACCCGGCGACGCTCGGCGACGTGATGTCGGGCAAGACGTGCGCGGGCGTCTGGGTGCGGGGCACGGGCAAGGACGGCAGGCCGCGGTCGACGTACCTCTACCACGTGGCCGACAACGAGACCTCGATGCGCGAGTACGGCTCGCAGGCCGTCGTGTGGCAGACGGCGCTCGGGCCGGTGATCGCCCTCGAGCTGCTCGCCACGGGCGTCTGGTCGGGCGTCGGGATCCTCGGGCCGGAGGCGTTCCCGGCCGGGCCGTTCCTCGACCTGCTCGCCTCGCCCGAGGGGCACGACTCGCCCTGGGGGATGGTCGAGAAGCCGATCTGAGCGGCGACGCGGCTCGGCCTCGGCGCAGCCGCGTCGGACCTCAGGCAGCCCTCCGTCGGCCCTCCGGCGGCGGCGACCGCCAGGATGGTCGGATGGCCCTCTCGCACCGTGCCCGCTCCGTCCGCCGCTCGACGGCGCCGTCCGGTGCGTCCGGCCCGTCCGACGCCTCGTCGTCCGCGCGCTCGACTGCGTCTCGTGACCAGTCGTCCAGCCCGCTGCGGCGCCCCGGCGCGTTCCGCTTCGGCCTGATCGCGACCCTCGGCGGCGGGCTCGGCGTCGGCATCATCGTCGCCCTGATGGCGCTCTCGACGATCCTCGTCTACATCGGCCTCGCGTTCTTCCTCGCCCTCGCCTTCGAGCCCGTCGTGCGGCGCCTCTCCCGGGCCGGCGCCCCGCGCTGGGTCGGCGTCGTCGTCTCGATCGTGCTCGTGCTCGGCGCGGTCGTCGGCATCCTCGCCGCGGTCGTGCCCGCGCTCGTCGAGCAGGTCGGGCACGTGATCCGCACGGCGCCCGCCGCCCTGCAGGACATCTCGCGCCAGCCGTGGGTGCAGCAGGCCGTCGAGACCCTCGGCCTCGAGGTCGACGTCGACGACGCGGTCGCCGCCGTGAGCTCGTACCTGCTCGACCCCGACCGCCTGCTCGCCCTGGGAGGCGGCGTGCTCGCCGTCGGCCAGGGCATCACCAACGGCATCACCGCGGTGATCATCGTCGCGATCCTCACGATCTACTTCGCCGTGACGCTGCCGCAGATGCTCCGCTCGCTCAGCCGGGCCGTGCCGCGCAGCCACCGCGAGCGCGTGATGGACATCTCGGACGAGATCTTCCTGTCCGTCGGCCGCTACGTCGCGGGGCAGGTGGCGCTCGCCGCGATCAACGCCGTCTTCGTCTTCGTGGTGCTGACCATCGCCGGCGGTCCGGTGCCCGTGCTCTTCGCCGCCCTGGCGTTCCTCGGAGCGCTCATCCCCGTCGTCGGCACCGTGGTCGCGTACGCGATCATCATCGCGGCGACCCTGAGCGTCTCGCCGGTGACCGCGATCGTCGTCGGCGTGGTGCTGCTGGTCTACGCGCAGATCGAGGCGTACGTGCTCACGCCGCGGGTCATGTCGAAGGCCGTGGCCGTGCCGGGGGCACTGGTCATCGTGGCGGCCTTCGGGGGAGGTGCGCTCGGCGGCGTGCTCGGCGCGCTCGTCGCGATCCCGATCGCCACGGCGGGGGTCGTCGTGTTCGAGCGCGTCGTCGTGCCGCGGCAGCAGAGGGTGTAGCGGCCCCGGCCGTCAGAGGAGCAGGCGCCGAGGGCGAGGAAGTGCCGCGGCTCAGGCCGTCAGGCAGTCGGCGCGTCGTCGGCGTAGCCCGCGGGCCGTGCCGGTCGAGCCGGGCGGAACGCGGGAGCCGGCTGCGTGCGGTCGTCGGGGTCGCGAGGCTCGGGCGGGCGGGTGCGGAGCGGCGCGTCGTCGGCGGACTCCGCGGCGTGCTCCTCCTCGTCGACCGAGCTGCCGGACGCGGCGTCCACGAAGCGCGCCCCGCCCACGGCGGCGGCGCGGCGCACGAGCTCGGCGACGAGCGCCTCGTCCTCGGGCTCGAGCTCGTCGTCGGGGGCGGTCTCGATCATCAGCTGGCTGGCGGGGCCGAGCAGCAGCTCGGCGGTCGCCGCCGACCCGTGCTCGTCGCTCGTGGGCACGTCGACGATGTCGGTCGTGCCGTTCTGCCCGAGGGCCGCGGCGTAGGCGATGACGGCCTCGGCGATCGCGTCGCCCGTCATCACGCGGTTCTCGCCGTAGACGATGTACTTCATGGTCCCCCTCGGTAGGCCTCCAGCATGCTCCGCCGGGCGTGTGCGCGCTCGCGGGAGGCGCCTCCTGCGACGAGCGGGAAAGTCACCCGATCGGGGGGTGCCTCGGCTCCGAAGACATGCCCGGGTGTTCCCTAGGCACCCGGCACGGCTCGCGGCCGTGCACCTCCGGGAGCCCGAACTCCCGGTGGGCGCCGAGAGCCCCGACTCTCGGCACGGGCTCCTGCGTCAAGGGCGACGCACGAGCCTGCCAGGGGGGCTCATCAGGGGCCCCGGCTCCGGACACCTCCCGTTCACCTAGCCCTCGTGCCGTCGGCGCACAAGGGGGTGTTCCTGATTGATTCCGGACAAAGTGCCCGTCTGGGAGCAAGCTGGTGGTCGACCTCGGGTCGCCTGCCCCGAAGCGGCCCCTCATCATCTTCAGAAAGGGCTCACCATGAGCTTCCTCGCCTTCATCCTCCTCGGCCTCATCGCCGGCGCCATCGCCAAGCTCATCCTCCCCGGCCGTCAGGGCGGCGGATGGCTCGCCACCCTCGTCCTCGGCGTGGTCGGCGCCCTCATCGGCGGCTGGGTCGGCGGCGCGCTGTTCAACGTCGGCTACGACGGCTTCTTCTCCATCCAGAGCTGGCTCATCGCCATCGTCGGCGCCATCGTCGTCCTGCTCATCTGGGGCCTCATCACCGGTCGTCGCGGCGCCAAGCGCTGACCCGACCCGCAGCACCCGAAGGCCCCCGTCGCTCTGCGGCGGGGGCCTTCGCCGTCCCCTGCCGCCCGCTAGCGGCCGTTCGGCGCCGGCACCGGGCCGGTCGTGCCGCGGACGACCAGCTTCGTCGGCAGCTGCACCTCGGGCCGGTCGATGACCCCGCCCTCGAGCAGCGTGAACAGCATCGTCGTGGCGACGGTCCCGAGCCGGTGCATCGGCTGCCGCACGGTCGTCAGCGCGGGCTGCTCCCGTGACGCCTCGGGGATGTCGTCGAACCCGACGAGGCTGAGGTCGTCCGGCACCCGCAGGCCGAGCTCGTGGGCCGTGCGCAGCACGGCGATCGCCGACAAGTCGTTGGCGGCGAACACGCCGGTCGGGCGGTCGGCCGGCCTGACGTCGAGCAGCTCGCGGGCGGCACGGCGTGCGGCGCCCATCTCGAAGTCGCCGTCGCGGGTCAGCGCCGGGTCGCGCGTGATGCCCGCCGAGCGGAGCGCGTCCGCGTAGCCGGCCTCGCGCAGCGACGCGGAGCGCAGGTCGGGCCGCCCGGCGAGGAACCCGATGCGCCGGTGCCCCAGGGAGACGAGGTGCTCGACCGCCTGCACCGCGCCTCCTCGGCTGTCGGCCTCGACGCTCGGCAGGTCGGCGCGCCCCTTGTGCGGGTCGACCGCGACGACCGGCACGCTCGTGGTGGTCGTGAGGACCGACGGGGTGACGAGGATCGCCCCGTCGATGAGCGTGCCGCTGAGGCGGCTGAGCGAGCGCCGCTCCCAGCCGTCGGCGCCGCCCTGGTGCGCGCCGCTGTAGGCCAGCAGGTCGTACTCGGCGCCGAGCTGGCGCACGGCGGTGCCGACGCCCTTGAGCACCTCCGAGCTGAACGGCTCGAAGTCGGCCACGAGCACGCCGATCACGCCGGTGCGGCGGGCCCGCATGCTGCTGGCGACGAGGCTCGACTCGTAGCCGAGCGCGTCGACCACGGCCATCACCTTCGCCGTCGTCTCGGGGGAGACCCCGTACCGGCCGTTGACCGCCTTCGACACGGTCGCGAGCGAGACGCCCGCCGCCGCGGCGACGTCGTGGATGGTCGGACGAGCGTTCACGAGCGCGAGCCTAGCCCTGTCGAAATGGTTTTCGAAAACGTTTGACACCCTCTCGGCCATTTCTGACACTGGTCCGACGCAGCACATCGGAGCGCTGCGTCCCGGGCCGACCACGGCCGCTCAACGACGAGGAACAGGTGGCACTGATGACGACGACGACCCGACGACTCCTGGCGGGGTCCGCAGCCCTGCTGGTGGGAGCAGGACTCCTGACCGGCTGCAGCGCAGGCGGTTCCGGGGGAGCCGACGACGGCACCCTCACCCTGTGGCAGAACTCGACCACGGGCCCCGGCCAGGACTTCTGGGTGAAGGCCGCGGCCGACTTCACGGCGGCCAACCCCGACGTCGACATCGACGTCCAGACCGTGCAGAACGAGGACTTCGACAGCAAGCTGCAGACCGCCCTGAACTCGGGCGACGCCCCCGACGTGTTCCTGCAGCGCGGCGGCGGCAAGCTCCAGGCGATGGTCCAGGCCGGGCAGGTGAAGGACATCACGGACGGCATCTCGGACGACGCCCGCGCCGACATCAGCGAGGGCACCTTCGGGGCCGGCTCGATCGACGGCAAGGTCTACTCGATGCCGATCGCCGTGCTGCCCGGCGGCTTCTGGTACAGCCAGGACGTCTTCGACGCGGCGGGCATCACGACGCCCCCCACGACGATCGACGAGCTCGACGACGCCGTCACGGCGCTGAAGGACTCGGGCACCCAGCCCGTCGCTCTCGGCGGAAAGGATGCCTGGCCCGCCGCGCACTGGTACTTCTTCTTCGCCCTGCGTGCCTGCAGCAGCGACACCCTGGAGCAGGCCGCGACCGACCGCGACTTCAGCGACCCCTGCTGGGTCGACGCGGCGCAGGACCTCGCCGACTTCCGCGACACCGAGCCCTTCAACGAGGGCTTCCTCACCACGGCCGCCCAGCAGGGCGCCGGCAGCTCGGCCGGCCTCATCGCCAACAAGCAGGCCGGCATGGAGCTGATGGGCGCGTGGGACCCCGGCGTCATCGCCTCGCTCACCCCCGACGCGAAGCCCCTGCCCGACCTCGGCTGGTTCCCGTTCCCCGCGATCGACGGCGGCGACGGCGAGCCCGGCGCGATCATGGGCGGCGTCGACGGGTACTCGTGCTCGGCCGGCGCGCCCGACTCGTGCGTCGACTTCCTGAACTACCTGGCCACCCCCGACGTGCAGGAGGCCTACTACAAGGCCTTCAACGCGCCTCCGGTGAACACGGTCGCCCAGGAGGCCGTCACGGAGCCGTACCTGCAGGAGGTGCTGGCCGCCTACAACGACGCCCCGTTCGTCTCGCAGTGGCTCGACACCGTCTACGGCCTCAACGTCGGCAACGCGATGAACGTCGCCGTGGTCGACCTGCTCTCGGGCGACGGCACGCCGCAGGAGTTCGTGGACGCCGTCGACGCGGCCGCCAAGAAGGCGTAGGCCCCTCGTGAGCCTCCGCGAACCCCCCGTGCGGCCCGCCGCACCAGCCGGGGCTCACGCCACCGCCGGGGGCGAGGCAGTCGCCTCGCCCCCGGCGGCCTCCCGGGCCGTGTCCCGGCAGGGGCGTGGTGCCCGCGGTCTCGAGATCGCGCTGCTGGTCGGCCCGGCCCTCGTGGTCTTCCTGGCCTTCGTGGTCTTCCCGATCGTGATGGCCGCCTACTACGGCTTCTTCAGCTGGCAGGGCTTCGGCCCGCCGACCGACTTCGTCGGGTTCCGCAACTACCTGACGATCTTCCAGGACACGACGTTCCTCGACGCCCTGCGCCACAACGCCACGATCGTGGTGCTCTCGCTCGTGCTGCAGGGACCGGTCGCGATCGGCCTCGCGCTGCTGCTCAACCGCAAGCTGCGCGGGCAATCGCTGATCCGGGTGCTGATCTTCGTGCCCTACGTGATCAGCGAGGTCGTCGTCGGCACCGGCTGGAGCCTCATGCTCCAGGGCAGCGGCGCCGTCAACGACGTGCTGACGAAGGTCGGCCTCGGCGCCTTCACGCAGGACTGGCTCGCCGACCCGAGCATCGCCATCTGGACCCTGCTCGTCATCATCACCTGGAAGTACGTCGGCTTCGCCGTGATCCTGTTCCTCGCCGGCCTGCAGGGCGTGCCCGAGGAGCTCAGCGAGGCGGCGGCGATCGACGGCGCGAGCTGGTGGCAGATCCAGCGCCGCATCACGCTGCCGCTGCTCGGCCCGACCCTGCGCATCTGGGCGTTCCTGTCGATCATCGGCTCGCTGCAGCTGTTCGACCTCGTCTACATCATCTGGGGCCAGTACATCGCGGCCACCGCCGGCACCTCGACCATGGCGACGTACATGGTCGCCAACGGCCGCACCTCGGGCAGCTACGGCTACGGCAACGCCGTCGCCGTCGTGTTGTTCCTCATCTCGCTCGTCGTCGCCCTCGTCTACCAGCGCTTCGTGCTGCGGCGCGACACGGCCGGCGCCCTCACCACGTCAGGAGACGAGTCATGACCGCGAGCACCCTGCCCGTGCGCCCCCGCGGCGCGGCGGGCCCGGACGGCGGAGGCGCGGGCACACCAGCGCGCACGCCCCGGTCCACGGCCGACCGGCCTACCCCCAGGAGGCGCGGCATCGCCGACCCCGGACGCGGCGTCGCGTACGTGGTCGCGGCGGTCGTCATCGTGGCGATGCTCGCCCCCGTGGCGTTCATCGTGATCGGCGGCTTCCGCACCAACGCGCAGATCACGACCGACCCCTCCGGGTTCCCGAGCCCCTGGCAGGTCGGCAACTACCTCGACGTGCTGACCGGCGGCACCTTCTGGCGGCAGGTCGGCAACTCGCTGATCTCGGCCGGGGCCACGACGATCGGCACGGTCGCCCTCGGCCTCGCCGCGAGCTACGTGCTGGCGCGCTACCGGTTCGCCGGGCGCGGGGTGCTCTACGCGCTCTTCGCCGCCGGGCTGATGTTCCCGATGACCGTGGCCATCACGCCGCTCTACCTCGTGATCCGCGACCTCGGGCTGACGAACTCGCTGGCCGGGGTGATCCTGCCGCAGATCGCCTTCGCGCTGCCGACGACGATCATCATCCTCGTGCCGTTCCTGCGGGCGATCCCGGACGAGATCGAGGAGGCCGCGTTCATCGACGGCTGCAGCCGACTCGGGTTCTTCTTCCGCATGGTCGTGCGCCTGTCGCTGCCGGGGGTGATCACGGTCGGCATCCTCGCGTTCATCGGCGCGTGGAACTCGTACCTGCTGCCGCTGTTCATCCTCAACGACCCGTCGACGTTCACCCTGCCGCTCGGCGTGCAGGCGTTCTCGTCGCAGTACTCGGTCGACACGGCACGGGTGCTCGCCTTCACGGCGCTGTCGATGCTGCCCGCGCTGATCTTCTTCAGCCTGTTCGAGCGCCGCATCGTGGGCGGCCTGACGGGGGCGGTGAAGGGATGACCATCGAGATGCAGCACGAGACGGATCGCCGCGGCGACGAGGGCCGGGCCGGGGAGGCGCGGGCCGCGACGAGCGCGACCGGTCTGGTCCTCAGCGACCGCGTCCGCCGCCTCCTCGACGACATGTCGCTCGACGAGAAGCTGGCCCAGCTGGTCGGCTGGTGGGTCGACCAGGGCGGCGGCGCCGTGGCGCCGATGCAGGGCGCGATGACCCCCAGCGACGACTACGGAGCGGCGACCGAGCACGGGCTGGGGCACCTGACCC
The DNA here is from genome assembly GCF_014841875.1 of Frigoribacterium sp. CFBP 13729. Lineage (NCBI taxonomy): Bacteria > Bacillati > Actinomycetota > Actinomycetes > Micrococcales > Microbacteriaceae > Frigoribacterium > Frigoribacterium sp. CFBP 13729. The sequence goes on from NZ_JACYUR010000005.1 coordinate 150,807, forward strand.
GGGTCTACGGGACGCGGCCGGTCGACCCGGTGCAGCGCGCCTCCTGGCTGTGGGAGGAGCAGCGCCGGCTGCGCACCGAGACGCGTCTCGGCATCCCGGCGATCGTGCATGAGGAGTGCCTGACGGGCCTGGCCGCCTGGCAGGCCGCGACGTTCCCGACGCCCCTCGCGTGGGGCGCCTCCTTCGATCCCGACCTCGTGGAGCGGATGGCGGCGCTGATCGGCGGCTCCATGCGCGAGCTCGGCGTGCACCAGGGCCTCGCGCCGGTGCTCGACGTGGTCCGCGACCCGCGGTGGGGACGCGTCGACGAGTGCATCGCCGAGGACCCGTACGTCGTGGGCACCATCGGCACCGCGTACGTGCGCGGCCTGCAGTCGGCCGGGGGGCACGCCACGCTCAAGCACTTCGTCGGCTACTCGCTCTCGGACGCGGGCCGCAACCACGCCCCGGCGAACGTCGGGCCGCGCTACCTCGCCGACGTGCTGCTGCCGCCGTTCGAGATGGCCGTGCGCGACGGCGGCGTCCGCTCGGTGATGAACTCCTACGCCGAGGTCGACGGCGTGCCCGTCGGGTCGACGCCCGAGTACCTGACCGACCTGCTGCGCGGCGAGTGGGGCTTCGACGGCGTCGTCGTGTCCGACTACTTCGCGGTGGCCTTCCTCGAGGTCATGCACGCCGTCGCCGCCGACCGCGGAGAGGCCGCCGCGCTCGCCCTCGAGGCGGGCATCGACGTCGAGCTGCCCACCGGCGACGCCTACCTCGCCCCGCTCGCCGAGCGCGTGCGGGCCGGGCTGGTCGACGAGACGCTGGTCGACCTCGCGGTCGCCCGCGTGCTCGCGGAGAAGGAGGAGCTCGGCCTGCTCGACGAGGCCGCCCTCGACGCCGCGGAGGCCGCGGGGCCGCCGACCGAGATCGACCTCGACAGCCCGGCGCACCGCGCGGTCGCGCGCCGCCTGGCCGACGAGTCGGTCGTGCTGCTCACGAACGACGGGGTGCTGCCGCTCGGCGGCGGCGCCGGGGCCGGCCCGAGCGCCGGCCCGGCCCGCGTCGCCCTGATCGGCCCGAACGCCGACAGCGCCGAGGCGCTGATGGGCTGCTACTCGTTCGTCAACCACGTCCTCGCGCACCACCCCGGGGTGCCCACGGGCATCGCGGTGCCGACCGTGGCGGAGGCGCTCCGCGAGGAGCTGCCCGCCGCCGAGCTCGTCGTCGTGCCCGGCTGCGAGGTCGAGGGCGCTCTCGACGCAGACGCCCGCGCGGGCATCGACGAGGCGGTCCGCGAGGCAGCCGCCTCCGACGTCGCCGTCGTCGTGGTGGGCGACCGCGCCGGGCTCTTCGGCCGCGGCACCGTCGGCGAGGGCAACGACGTCGAGAGCCTCGAGCTGCCGGGACCGCAGCGCGACCTGGTGGAGGCGGTCGTCGCCTCCGGCACCCCTGTCGTCCTGGTCGTGCTCTCGGGTCGTCCCTACGCGATCGGCTGGGCGGTCTCCGGGCCGAGCGCCCCAGCGGCGGTCGTGCAGGCGTTCTTCCCGGGGGAGGAGGGCGGCCCCGCGATCGCCGGCGTGCTCTCGGGCAGCGTCGTCCCGTCGGGCCGGCTGCCCGTCTCGCTGCCGCGGTCGGCCGGTGCGCAGCCGTTCTCGTACCTGCACCCGCCGCTCGGCGGCCCGAGCGAGGTGACGAGCGCCGACAGCACCCCGGTGCTGCCGTTCGGCCACGGCCTGTCGTACACGACCTTCGAGCGGTCGGGGCTCGTCGTCGAGGCGGCCGACGGTCCGGGCCGCGCGGACCGCGACGGGGCGTCGGGCCGGTCGGGCGAGGTGCCCGCAGGAGGCGCGTTCACCGCGACCGTGACGGTGCGGAACACGGGCGGCCGGGCCGGCGCCGACGTGGTGCAGCTCTACGCGCACGACGTCGTCGCCTCGGTGACCCGTCCGGTCGCGCAGCTGCTCGGCTACGCCCGGGTCGAGCTCGAGCCGGGGCAGGAGGCGCGGGTCACGTTCCGCGTGCCGACGCAGCGCCTCGCGTTCAGCGACCGCCGGATGCGGCGCGTGGTCGAGCCCGGCGCCGTCGAGCTCTGGGTCGGTGCCTCGTGCGCCGAGCGCGAGACGGAGGCGTCGCTCGCGATCACCGGGCCGGTGCACCTCGTCGGGCCGGGCGACGCCCGCGTCGTCGCCGTCGAGGTCGAGCTGCACTGAGCCCGGCCCGCCGGCACGCGGCCCGGCCCCGAGCTGCACCCCTGAACCGGAGCTGCACCCCGTGATCCGGGGGTGCAGCGCCGAATCGGGGGTGTAGCTCGCGCCGTGCTCAGCCCGACCGCGGCTGGGGCGGGACGCGCTCTACCGCTGAGTCCGGCCGGGTCGGACGCCAGGGAAGCGCGCGTCCAGCTGCGCGTCGATCGCCTCCGCGAGGACGTCGCCGACATCGATGAACACCGTCTCGGCGGCGTCCGACATCGCCGACCCCACAGGCTCGCCCCGGTCGAGTGGCTCGTCGCCCCCTGCGCCGGCGAGCCCGCGCTGCACCAGCACCTCGGCCGCGTCCACCAGCAGCCCGACGGTGTGGCCGTCCCGGCCGAGGGCGTCGAGCACGTCGCCCAGGACGAGGGGCGCCACGGCGTCGAGGGTGTGCGGCCACAGATCCTCCTGCTCCGGGTCGTCGAGCAGCTCCCACCACCCCGTCGTGAGCTGGTGGAGCAGGGCCGGCTCCACGTACGAGAAGAGCGTCCTCCAGGGCGGCGTCCCGGCCAGGTCCTGCAGGGACGTGGGCAGCCCGGGCGAGCTCCGGGCGACGGCGGCGCCGACCCGCGTCCGGGCGAAGGGCGTCGCGGTCCGGAGCTCGGCACGTCGCTGCTCCGACTCGACGATCGCGGCGTACCAGGCGGGCAGGTGCTCCGGCGACCGGGGGTGCGTCTCGAGGTCGGCGACCCACTCCGCGTCGCCGGGGCGCGCGTCCGCGGCACGCTCGGGCGCGCGCCAGCGGTCGGTCGCCTGCAGGTGCGTGTGCGGCCGCATGTCGAGGTTGAGCCGCAGGTCGAAGGAGGCGTCCGGGAAGACGGTGAGGAACGCGCTCAGCCAGGCGCCCCGGTCCGGGTCGGTCGTGGTCTCCCGCAGCTCGCGGAGCAGGTCGTGGACCCTCGCCCCCACGAGCGGGTCGCCGCGGTGCACGGTGCCGTCACGCAGCAGCGTCGTGCCGGTGCTCCAGGAACTCCGGTCGAGCACGACGAACTCGTGGTCGGTCCGCGACCAGGCCAGGCCCCGGTGCGCGTCGACGACGTCCATGGCGAGCTGGCGGACGAGGAGGCGCGCCTCGCCGCGCGTCCCGGGCTCGAGCAGCTCGTCGTCGGAGCTCACGGGCCGCCGGACGGCCTTCGTCAGCCACGCCGGCGTGTGCCTGCGGGACCGGGGGAAGTCGGCGAGGTCCAGCACGAAGTCGGTGTCGTAGGGGAGCGGCGGCACGGGCCACGCGCCCGCGCGGGCGGTGTCGCGGAGGAACTCCGGGCGGCCGTCGTGGTCGTAGGAGAACGTCTCGTGCACCGTCTCGCCGGTGAGCCTCCGGCTCACGTGCAGCGACGCGACGAACCAGGCGCCCCGGTCGGCGGTCGCGGTCTCGCGGCGGAGGTCGACGAAGGTCGACCGCAGTTCGTCCGGCACCGGGACGAGCCGGCGCCCGTGCTGCGGGTGCGACGCGAAGATCCGGCAGGTCGTGATGCCGGCGACCTCGCCGAAGACGACGTCGAGGCCGTCCCACGGGACGCGGCCCGCCGCGCGGCGGGCCAGCTCGACGACGTCCTGTTCGAGGGGGTGCACGGACCCACGGTACCGACTGCCCCGCCCCGTCACCCGGTGCGGAACGCCTCGCGGTAGCGACCCGGCGAGACGCCGACCTCGCGGGTGAAGTGCTCGCGCATCACCGCGGCGTTGCCGAACCCCGCCGTGGTGGCGACCGTCTCGACCGGGCAGTCCGTCGCCTCCAGCAGGTCCCGGACGAGGGCGACGCGCTGGCGCGCGATCCAGGTGGAGACGGACGACCCGGTCCGCGCCCGGAACGCCCGGGTCAGGGAGCTGCGACTCAGGTGGGCGACCCCGGCGAGCACGTCGATGGTGAGCGGCTCGGCGAGGTGGGCGGTGGCCCAGGCGCAGGCACGCCCGACCGCGTCGTCGGTCGGGTCGAGGAGCAGGGGCTGCTCGACGAACTGCGCCTGGCCGCCGGGACGGTGCGGCGCGGCGACGATCCGACGCGCGACGCCGTTGGCCACGGACCGGCCCGCGTGCTCGGCGAGGAGGTGCAGGCACGTGTCGATGCCCGCGCTCGCCCCGGCGCCGGTCAGCACCGAGCCCTCGTCGACGTAGAGCGCCGTCGCGTCGAGCTCGACGGCGGGGAAGCGACGGCGGAAGGCGTCGGCCCACCGCCAGTGGGTCGTCGCGCGGCGGCCGTCGAGCACGCCGGCCTCGGCCAGGACGAACACGCCGAGGCAGAGCCCGACGATCGTCGCGCCTCCCGCGTGGGCCCTGCGGATCGCGTCCACGACGAGGGCGGGCGCCGGAGCGGACGGGTCGCCCCACCAGGGCACGATGACGACGTCGGCCGTCTCGAGGGCCTCGAGCCCGTGCTCGACGACGATGCCGAAGCCCGCGCTCGTGGTGAGCGTGCCGGGCGTGGTCGTGCAGACCACGAGGCGCCAGTCGTCGCCGTCGCGAGCGACGAGGTCGTCTCCGGGGTCGTGGTCGAGCACGAGCGACGGCACGGAGAGGTGGAAGGGGCTGATGCCGTCGAACGCGACGACGGCCACGGAGCGTGACGACACGGGCCCCTCCTCGAGTCCGATCCGATCCTGGCGTCGGTCGACCCGGATGCACCTGGGCAGGTCGCGCCAGGTGGCCCAGAATCTAACTCACCGACCTGAAAGGACATGACATGTCACCCTCCACCACCCTCCGCGACGTGAACGACCTCCCGACGACACCTGCCGTCCTCGCCGACTCGACCGTGATCCTCGTCGACTACCAGGTCACCTACACGACGGGCGTCATGGAGCTCGAGGGCTGGGAGCCGGCCCTCGCCGCCGCGGCCGACCTCCTCGCTCGTGCACGGTCCGCCGGCTCGACGGTCGTCCACGTCGTCCACGACGGCGGCTCGGGCACGCCCTACGACATCAGCGCTCCGATCGGCCAGGTGCACGAGCGCGTCGCACCGATCGACGGGGAGGCGGTGGTCGTCAAGAACGCGCCGAACGCCTTCGTGGGCACCGACCTCGGCGACGTCGTCGACGCGGCGGGCCACGCCGACGTCGTCGTCGCCGGCTTCATGACGCACATGTGCGTCACCTTCACCGCCGAGGGGGCCTTCCTCCGCGGGAACAGGCCGACCGTCGTCGCCGACGCCTCGGCCACTCGGTCGCTGCCCGGCGTCGACGGGCCCGTGGCGGCGCGCGACCTGCACCGTGCCGCCCTGGCGACGATCGGCGACCTCTACGCCGTCGTCGTGCCGACCGCCGCCGAGCTGGGCTGAGCTCGAGCCCCCTCCCCGCACCGCGCCACACCCCGGAACCCGCACCACACCCCGAGTGATCAAGGTGTCGTGCGGGTCCCGGGGTGTCCCGGCAGCGCTACGCGCGGGTGCGGGCCGCCGTCACGAGGGCGTCGACCACGATGAACAGCACGAGCCCGAGCCCGACCATGGGCAGGAACAGCCCCACCACGAGGCCGACGGCGACGACCGCGACGAGCCCCTGCCACGGGGCGCGGACGAGAGCGCCTGCGGGAGCAGGGCGTCCGGCACGGAGGCGGCCGGCACCTCCTGCGGGGCCTCGACGCCACCACATCAGGTAGCCGAACACGACCATCGCGGCGACCCCGAGGGCCGTCACGACCAGGAGGAGCTGGTTCGGCAGGCCGAACATGGTGCCCATGTGCGTGTCGACGCCCCAGCGGGCCAGCTTCGCCATCAGCGGGTGGTCGGCGAAGTCGGTCCGGTCGACGACGGCGAGCGTCGCTCCGTCGACCGCCGTGGAGTCGACCTGGGTCGGCCAGCTCCGCTTGATCTCGGTCACGGTCCAGGTGCTGTCCGCGTCGGCGGGCGGCTTGATCTCGACGAGGCCGGTGTCGACGTTCACCGTGCGCGCGACGGCGAGCACGTCGTCGAACAGGGCCGGGTCGACGCCGGAGACGCCGGGGGCGGCCGCTCCGTGGTGACCGGCGTGGGGGTCGGCCGCGACGCCCGCGGCGTCGGATGCAGCGCCTCCTGTCGTGCCTGTGCCTGCGCTGGTGCCCTCGGCAGGCAGTGCGGTGTCGAGCGTGGGGGCGGTCCAGCTGAGTGCGGCGCGCAGCGCGGTGACGTTGTCGCCGGCGTGCTGGGACCAGGTGATGCCCGTCGCCGAGAGGAACAGCGCGCCGACCGTCAGCACGACGCCGACGGACGCGTGCCAGGAGAACAGCCGACGCAGGCCCGTCGCGTGCAGGTCGGGCCGCACGAGGTCGCGCCGCGCCCGTGCACGGGCCTGTCCCGGACCACGTGCGCGCAGGCGGCGGGCGATCCACAGGCCGAGGCCCGCGAGCACGACGACGCCGAGCCAGCTGGCGGCGAGCTCGCTGTAGAGGCGGCCGACGTCGCCGAGCCCGAGGCTGCGGTGCAGGTCGGAGATCGTCGTGCGCAGCGGCAGCGACCCGCTCGTGCCGTAGACGGGCAGGTCGCCGCGGATCTCCGCCGTCGCCGGGTCGACGAAGATCGCCCTGGTCTGGCTCTCGATCAGGTCGTCGCCGCTGAAGAGCACGCGCGTGGTGTCGCCCGGCTCGGGTGCGGGACGCACGGCGACGAGCTCGCCGCCGTCGCCGACCACCCGCTCGGCCGCCTCGACCTGGTCGGCGAGCGGCAGCGCCGGCCCGGTGCCCGGAGCCGTCAGCTCGTCGGCGTAGACGACCTGCTCGAGCGTCGGCGCGAGCGCGTAGGCCGCGCCGGTCAGGGCCGCGACGAGGATGAACGGCCCCACCACGATCGCCGCCCAGAAGTGCAGGCGCAGCAGCAGCGGGCCGAGCCAGCTGCCGATCCCGCCGGGTGCGCGGGGCTCGCGAGCGGGGGCGCTGTCCCTCGCCCGGGCTGATCCGTCTCGTGACGGATCAGCGGGAGCGGGGACAGGAGGGGCGCTCGCGCTCATCGGCGGGCCTCCGCGGCGCGACGGCGCAGGGTCGTCGTGAGCAGGACTAGCCCGACGACTCCCACGACGAGGGCACCCACGGCGAGGGCCCTGGCCGTCTCGTCGACGGGAGCAGGTGCCGAGGAGGCGGCGGCTGCCTCCTGCGAGCCGGTCCCGTCGTCGGTGCCGCTGGCACCCGCTCCGCCGCCGTCCGCATCGGTCAGGGTCAGGACGGGGGCCGGCGACGCGGGCTCCGCCTCGGAGCCCGGCTCGGCGACCTCGACCCAGTCGTACGAGCCGACCTCGCAGGTCTGCACGGTGGGGAACGCGACGAGGTCGCCTGCCGCTCCCCCGACCGGGAGCAGGGCCGAGACGGCGACCGTGTCGCGGAAGCCGTCGGGGAGGGCGGAGCCCGGGTCGGCCGTCCAGGTGACGGTCGTGCCGGTGGCCGTCCCAGTGTCGGTGCTGGTGCTGGTGCTGGTGCTGGTGCCGGTGTCGGTCTCGGCGGTGTCGGCACCGACTGCTGCGACGGCCGGCACCTCGGTGATCGACCAGCCGGGCTTGACGGTCGGCGTCACGGCCTGGACCTCGGCGGGGAACGTGACGGCGAGGGAGGTGGTGGGGGATCCCTCGCAGCCGTGGCCGACCGCGAAGGTCAGCACGCTGAGCGCCGCGGGCGCGGTCGACGAGGCCTCGAGCTCGACGTGGGCCTGGGCCGTGAGCGGCGTGGCGACGGCGAGGGCGAGCCCCGCGGCGGACGCGACGACGGTGCCGACGACGAGGGTGCGGGCAGGGGAGGTGGTGCGGGCGCGTGGGCGCATGGAGGTGTCCTTCGGGCAGGCGGGGCGGACCCCGCGGCGACAGGGGAGGCCGTCCGGGCCGGACCGGCGGGAGCGGTCGGGCACGCACGACGCCGCGCCCGCCGTCAGGAGGCGTGCGCGGCTCTAGGTCGTCGCCGGCGCGGGCGGCCCGCGCAGGGCTCGCGTGGTAGCGAGCAGCAGGGTGACGAGCGGTCGCGGGGCACGCTCGACGCGCACGGCGCCGCGCGGCCGGTGCGGCACGACGAGCGCCGTCACGCGGACGACGAGCCGCACGAGCACCAGCCCCAGCGCGCGGACGAGCTGCCGCACGGCCGACGTCCCCGCGCGGAGCGACGCGATCGTCACGAGTCCGGCCACGACGTGCGCGCCGACCATGCTGCCGTCGTGGGCTCCGGCGGCGAGCTCGGGCAGCACGGCGGCTCCGGGGAGGTGGTGGCCGGCGTGCGTGCCGCCCGCGCCTCCTGCGCCCTGGTCGTCGGTCATCGGGGCCATGCCGCCCGCGAGCGTGAAGACGGCGTGCAGCAGGCCCTGGGTCGCCGCGACGGCGACGACGAGCCGAGGGAGCGTCACGCGGCGGCCGCCGAGCGCGAAGCAGACGAGCACGCTGACGACGACGGCGGTGCCGAGCAGCAGCGCGGGAGGGAACGTGCCGCCGCCGAGGGCGTGCGCGGCGGCCGTGACGAGGGTGCTGACGCCCGCGGACAGGGCGGCGCGCAGCATGCGCTGCCGGCGTGCGTCCACGGGGGCCTCCTGGGGGTCGGGCTCCACGGTAGCCGAGCGGGGGGCGGTGTCGGGGGCAGGGTGCAGGATGGGCCGCATGGCACACCTCCTCGTCACCGGTTCCTCCGACGGCCTCGGGCACGGCTCGGCCGCGGCCCTCCTCGAGCAGGGGCACGACGTCGTCGTGCACGTGCGGGGCGAGCAGCGGAGGGAGGCGGTGGCCGGCCTCCTCGAGCGTGGCGCGCGCCTCCTCGTCGCCGACTTCGGGGTGCGCGACGACGTCCTCCGCGCCGTCGCCGAGCTGAACGACGGCCCGGCCCTCGACGGCGTCGTGCACAACGCCGGCGTCTACTCGGGCGCGCCGTTGATCCCGGTCAACGTGGTCGCGCCGTACCTGCTCACTTCCCTGCTCGAGCACCCGACGCGGCACGTCTACCTCAGCAGCGGGATGCACCGCAGCGGCACCGCCTCCCTCGACGGGATCGACTGGGCCGGCGGGCGCGCGACCGGCAGCTACTCCGACAGCAAGCTGTTCGTCACGGCCCTCTCGGCCGCGGTCGCGCGCCGGTCGCCGGGCCTGTTCACCGCCTCCGTCGACCCGGGGTGGGTCGCGACGAAGATGGGCGGCCCCTCGGCCCCCGACGACTTCGAGCTGGGCCACCGCACGCAGGACAGGCTGGTCGTCGGCGAGGGCGCCGACTCCGGCGTCAGCGGCGCGTACTGGCACCACGATCGGCAGCAGCAGCCGGAGGCCGCGGCGCTCGACGAGGCGTTCCAGGACGAGCTGCTCGTCGCGCTCGCCGAGGCCACCGGCGTGGAGCTGCCGCACCGCTGACGCGGACGCCGCCCCGCCAGCTGCGGGGACGCCGGCCGCCGCCTCCATGGGGACGACGCGTCCGCCTGCCGTCGTGCAGGGCGACAGGTGATGTTGATAGCGACAGGTGTAGCGTATGAGCCGATCTCGTGCGCGAGCACGCGGTCAGGACTCGCCGCACCGCTGAGCTCCGAGCCCTTCATCGTCGAAGTCAGGAGAGCACCATGACCACCACGCCCGCACCTGCCCCCACGCCCGCCGTCGACCGCTTCGCCGGCAAGGTCGTCCTCATCACCGGCGGGGGCTCCGGCCTCGGCCGTGCCGCCGCCGTCCGCCTGGCCGCGGAGGGCGCCTCCCTCGCCCTCGTCGACGTCAGCGAGAAGGGCCTCGCCGACAGCGTCGAGGCGATCCGGTCGTCCACGCCCGACGCCGAGGTGCTGACCGTCGTCGCCGACGTGTCGAAGGAGGCGGAGGTCGACTCCTACGTCACCGCCACCCTCGAGCGCTTCTCGCGCATCGACGGCTTCTTCAACAACGCCGGCATCGAGGGCCGCCAGAACCTCACCGAGGACTTCACGGCCGACGAGTTCGACAAGGTCGTGGCGATCAACCTGCGCGGCGTGTTCCTCGGTCTCGAGAAGGTGCTCGCGGTGATGCGCCGACAGGGCTCGGGCATGGTCGTCAACACGGCGAGCGTCGGCGGGATCCGCGGCGTCGGCAACCAGTCCGGCTACGCCGCGGCCAAGCACGGCGTCGTCGGCCTGACCCGCAACTCGGCCGTCGAGTACGGTCGGTTCGGCATCCGCATCAACGCGATCGCCCCCGGTGCCATCTGGACGCCGATGGTCGAGGCCTCCATGACGCAGATCAGCGCCGACGACCCCCGCGGTGCGGCCGAGCAGTTCATCCAGGCCAACCCCACGAAGCGCTACGGCGAGGCCCCCGAGATCGCGTCGGTCGTCGCGTTCCTCCTCTCGGACGACGCCTCCTACGTCAACGCGGCCGTCGTGCCGATCGACGGCGGGCAGTCCGCGGCGTACTGACGCCGCCTCCCGAGGGTCGTCGCCGGCACGGGCACAGGCACGGGCACGGGCGAGTTCGTCGGTCTCGGGCCGTCGTGGTCGCCCGGCCGCGACGAACCCGCCCGTCTGCGGCACGTGGCGCGCGGCGGGGCGTAGAACGGACGCGTGTCCGCCGCCCCGCCGCTCCCGCACCGACCTGTCACGCAGCACGACTGGCGCGAGGTCGTCGGCCTGCACTGGCGGGTCGAGCCCGACCGCGTCGCCCCGCTCGTGCCGCCCGGCACTCGCCCCGACGAGCACGACGGCGCGGCCTGGGCCAGCCTCGTCGCCTACCGCTTCGTCGACAGCACCGTGCCGCCCCTGCCGAGGCTCGGCCGCCTCGGCACCATGACCGAGGTCGTGGTGCAGCTGGCGACGGTCGACGACGCCGGCAGGCAGGGCGTCGCCTACCGGTCGATCGACACGCAGCACCTCCCCGCCGTGCTCGCCGCGCGCACGATCGGCCTGCCCTACGTCTGGGCCCGGGCCGGGTCCCGCGTGCGGCCGGACGACGTCGCGCACCGCACGCAGCGGCACCGAGGAGGTGCGGGCAGCCTCGTGCGCGTCGCCCCGGGCGACGAGGCGGTCGCGCCCGACCCGGCCCTCGAGTTCCTGACGGAGCGCTGGGGCGTGCACGCCCCCTCCTTCGGCTCGACGCGCTGGTGGCGGAGGGCCCACGAGCCCTGGCCCCTGCGGACCGCGACGGTGACCCGCCTCGACGACGAGCTGCTCGCGGCGGCCGGCCTGCCCGGCCTCGTCGACCGCGAGCCTGACCTCACGACGTGGTCGCCCGGCGTCGTCGTCCGGTACTCGCGCGGCTGACGCCCCTGGTCGTCTCCTCATTCAGGAAGATCAGTCCTGCGCCGTGCGGCGGGGGGAGGCGCAGTCCTGAATCGTGCACGGATCAGGAAAGCGGAAGGCTCGGGTCCTGAATTGCGACAGCTCGCGCGGCTGACCCGTCGCGCGGCTGACGCTCAGCCTCCGCCCTTACGCTCCTCAAAACGAGACGATCAGTCTCGTTACACGCGAGGAAGCGAGACACCATGACCACGAACGACCGCCCGCTGACCGGCTCCACCTCCATCGGCGACTGGCTCGACCACCCCGAGGGCGGCGCCCTCGTCCGTGAGGTGCTCGGGCAGGGAGGCGCGTTCGACGAGTCGTCGCTCGCTCCCGTCCGCGGCCTGCCGCTGCAGCAGCTCGTCGCGCTGAGCCAGGGCCAGCTGCCGCAGGCCCTCGTCGACGACCTCGTGCTCCGGGCCAACGGCGGCGTGGTCCCCGAGGAGGCGGCGGGCGACGACGACACCGGCCCCTGGCGCGAGAAGGCCACGCCGGGCCGGTTCACGGGCAAGACCGTGGTCGTGACCGGCGCGGCCTCCGGGATCGGCCGGGCGACCGCCTCCCGCGTGGCCCGCGAGGGCGGCCGCGTCGTCGCCGTCGACCTGTTCGCCGACAAGCTGGAGGCGCTCGTCGCCGACCTGCCCGGCATCGACGTCCCCCTCGTCACGGTCGTCGGCGACATCACGGCGCAGGACGACGTCGACCGCATCGTCGCCGCCGCCGACGGGCGCATCGACGCCCTCGCGAACATCGCGGGCATCAACGACGACTTCTCGCCGCTGCACGAGACGAGCGACGCGATGTGGGACAAGGTCATCGCCGTCAACCTCACCGGCGCGTTCAAGCTCTCGCGGGCGGTGCTGCCGCTCATGCAGGAGGCGGGCCGCGGCTCGGTCGTCAACGTCGCCTCCGAGGCGGGGCTGCGCGGCAACGCCTCGGGCAACGCCTACACGGTGTCGAAGCACGGCGTGGTCGGCCTGACGAAGTCGGCCGCCTTCATGTACGCGGGCCAGGGCATCCGGGTCAACGCGGTGGCGCCCGGCGGCGTCGCGACGGGCATCCCGTTCCCCGCGGCCGTGTCCGAGGTCGGGTCGGCCCGGCTGCGGCCGTTCCAGGCGGCGATCCCGAGCGTCGCGACCGCCGAGGAGCTGGCGGCGTCGATCACGTTCCTGCTCAGCGACGACGCGGTCAACATCAACGGCGCGATCCTCGCGAGCGACGGCGGCTGGTCGGTGCAGTAGCGGCGATCGGCCAAGCTGGAGCCATGACCACGACACGACCCGGCCGGGCTCGCAGCGAGGAGGCGCGCCTCGCGATCCTGCTGGCGGCCCGCGACGAGCTCGCCGAGCGAGGATACGACAAGCTCTCGCTCGACCGGGTCGCGGCGGCGGCCGGCGTCGGCAAGCAGACGATCTACCGCTGGTGGTCGTCGAAGGCGGCGCTCGTGGCCGAGGGCGTCCTCGAGGGGCACCTGATGCCCGGCCTCGCCGTGCCGAGCCCCGAGACCGACAGCGACGACGTCTGGGCCGACGTCGCCGGGTGGCTGCGCGACTTCGGCCGGGCGCTCGCGACGCCGTCGACGGCCGCCCTGCTGAGGGCGACGTCGGCGGCCACGGCAGAGGACGACGAGGTGGCGGCTCGCTACGACGAGCAGCTCACGACGGTGACGAGGGTGGCCCTCGAGTCCCGGTTCGACCGCGCGGCGGAGGCAGGCCAGGTACGTGCGGACGCCCCGATCGCGACGGCGGTCGAGGCGTTGGTGGGTCTGCTCAGCTACCACATCGTGACGCGGCGGGAGCTGACGGAGGAGTCGATCGACGGCGTCGTCCGACTCCTCCGGGACGGCGTCGGCGCCTGAGGCCTGGGCCCGAGGTCCGCGCCTGCAGCGGACTACTGCTTGGGCGGGCCCGGCTTCGGGTGCCCGGGGATCGAGTCGCCCGAGAGGTTCAGGTCCGCGGGGTCGACGTCGATCGTGCCGACGTCGTCGGGCCCGCCCGAGCCGGGCAGGGTCTTGACGGCGTCCTTGTCGATGTCGTCGTCGATCGCGGGGGAGTCCGACACGGGCGTCGACTGCATCTCCTCCACGGTCTCCTCGCTGGTCGCGGTCGAGGTGGTGGGGTCGTCGGTCTCGTGCTTCGCCTCGGAGGGGCGAGTGGTGTGATCGTCGTTGGTCATGGGCGCGAGCGTACGCCGTGTCCCGAGGGGCCACACCCAGGAGGCGGTGATCGCCTTCCGAGGGACTCGCTCGCTTCATGGGGGAAAAGGGACGACATGGACGGGCGCCCACGTCCATGTCGTCCCTTCTCGCCTACGACTCGCGAGGGGCGGGTCGGGGCCGGCCCGCGCCTCCTACAGGGCGGTCGCGCGCAGCAGCAGCAGCTGCTCGGGGTGCAGCGCGGGCAGCTGCAGCCCCTGCTCGGCGAGCACGCCGCCCGACAGCACGACGCCCCCGTCCACGATCCACGGCGGCGGCGAGTCGGACCGCGTGCGCGGCACGTCGCCGGGCGCCTGCAGCTCGACGCGGTACCGGCGTGCCGGGTCGAGCCCCGGCAGCGGCACGGACCCCGTCGCCGAGGTGAGCGGCGTCGTCAGCTGGACGAAGGCGAAGAGGGCGTCCGACCCGTCCTGCGACACGACGCCGTGCAGGAGCGACGACTCGTCGACGTGGTCGGCGCGCACGACGCGACCGGTGTGCACGAGCGGACGCACCTCCTTGTAGAGGTCGACCCAGCGGGCGAGCTCGGCGCGCTCGTCGGCGGAGGCGCGGGAGACGTCCCACTCGATGCCGAAGTGGCCGAACAGCGCGGTGCCCGCGCGGAACGCGAGGGTGTGCGTGCGGCCCGTCGAGTGCGAGTGCGGCGAGCCGACGTGCGAGCCGACGATCTCGCCGGGCAGCAGCTGCGAGGTCCAGCGCTGGATCTGCTGGCGCTCGAGCGGGTCGATGTTGTCGCTGGCCCAGACCCGGTCGGTGCGCTCGAGCACACCGAGGTCGGCTCGGGCGCCGCCGGACGAGCACGACTCGATCTCGACGGCCGGGAACCGCCCGCGCAGCTCGTCGAGCAGGCGGTAGAGCGCGAGGGTCTGCTCGTGCACGCCCGGCGTGCCGGTGGGGGAGTGGCCGGCCTCGAGCAGGTCGCGGTTGTGGTCCCACTTGACGTACGCCACGTCGTGCGAGCCGAGCAGGTCGGTGAGCCGCTCGAGCAGGTACGCGTACGCCTCGGGGTGCCCGAGGTCGAGCACCTGCTGGCTGCGCCCGGTCATGGGGAGCCGGCCGGCCGGCGCGAGCATCCACTCGGGGTGCGCGCGGGCCAGGTCGCTGTCGGGGTTGACCATCTCGGGCTCGACCCAGATGCCGAAGTCGAGGCCGAGCTCGCGGACGGCGCCGATCAGCGGCTCGAGGCCGTCGGGCCAGACCGTCTCGTCGACGAACCAGTCGCCGAGGCCGGCCGTGTCGTCGCGTCGCCCGCGGAACCAGCCGTCGTCGAGCACGAACCGCTCGGCGCCGACCTCGGCGGCCGCGCGGGCGAGCTCGACGAGCCGGTCGAGGTCGTGGTCGAAGTACACGGCCTCCCAGGTGTTGAGGACGACGGGCCGCGGCGACGAGGGGTGCCCGGGGCGCGACCGGAGGTGCTCGTGGAACCGTGCCGCGGCGGCGTCGAGGCCTCGCCCCCAGGAGGCGTAGACCCACGGCCCCTGGTACGTCTCGCCGGCCGCGAGCCGCACCTCGCCGGGCAGGAGCAGCTCGCCGCCGCCGATCACGCTCGTGCCGCTCGCCATGCGCTCGGCGTACTCGCGGTGGTCGCCGCTCCACGCGACGTGCAGCGTCCACACCTCGCCGGACGAGAAGCCGAAGCCGGGCGTGCCGGCGGCCAGCACCAGGGAGGCGTCGGCCCCGGTCCGCCCGCGCCGCGAGTCGCGCAGGTGCGCGCCCACGACGAACGGCAGCCGCTGCGGGGCGCGCTCGCGGCCCCACCGGCCGGCGAGGTCGAGCACCTCCTGGGCGCGCCGGGGCACGGGCAGGGCGATCTGCAGCGAGTCGACGACGAACTCGTCGCCGGAGGTGCGGGTGACCGCGGCACGGCTGCGCAGCAGCCCGGACCCGAGCAGCTCGACGACGACGTCGACCGCGAGGCCCGACTGCTCGTCGACGCCGTGCACGGTGAGGACGCGGCCCTCGAGCGTGGTGGCCTCAGCCCGGAAGAGCGGCGTCCACGCCGTCCCCGCGCTGTGCCCCTCGATGCCGGGCTGGCCCCGCCAGCCGCCCGAGGCGAGCGGCAGCAGCTCGACGACCTCGGGCTCGTCGAGCTCGTTCGGCACGACGCCGGCGAGACCGCCGCGGACGACGGCGTCGAGCTCGTCCGCCGACAGGTCGCCCAGTGCGGCGCCCCACCAGGCGACGACGGGCAGGCGGCCCGCGCCGAGGTCGAGCACGACGCTCACGCCGCCGGAGGTCAGGTGGACTACCGAGGGGACCGCGGCAGCGGTCGACCCTCCGGTCGCGGGGGTGGTCGTGGGGTCGGACGGCGTCGTCATCGTGCTCCTCGGGCGGGGTCGCGTGCGGCCGAGGGGGTCGACCTCGACGCTTATTTGTAGTGCGCAACGATCTGATCGGTCAAGCAGGTGGGCCGTCACTACACTGCTGATCGTCGGAGGAGGCACCGTGGGAGACGAGACCGGGACGGGTCCTGCCGCGACGCCCGCCTCCCTCCTGCCGCGGCGGGGCACCGGTCACCAGGTGGTCGTCGAGCTGCTGCTGCACGGCCCGCTGACCCGCGGCGGGCTGGGCCTCGCGCTCGGGCTCACGCCGGGCTCGGTGACGCGCGCGGTCCGGCCCCTGCTCGACGCCGGGGTGGTGTCCGAGCTCGGCCCGGTGCTGGGCCCCGGCCTCGGCCGCCCGGTGACCCCGCTCGACCTGGTCGTCGACCGCGACGTCGTCGTCGGCGTCAAGATCACCACGGGGCGGGTCTGGGGCGTGGTCGCCGGCCTGCGCGCCGAGGTGCTGCACGACGCGTCCGTCGAGCTCCCCTCGACGGATCCGGGCGTCGTCGTCGCCGCGGTCGCCGATCTCGTGCGCCGACTGCTCGCCCTGTGCCCGGACCGGGCCGTCCACGGGGTCGGGGTGAGCGTCGGCGGACAGCTCGACGCCGACGGCCGCGTCTCGGTCGCGCCGCTGCTCGGCTGGGTCGACGTCGACCTCGGCGCCGCCCTCCGGCAGCGCATCGACCTGCCCGTCGTCGTCGACAACGACGTCGTCTCGCTCGTCCGCGCCGAGCGCTGGCTCGGGGCCGCGCGCGACCTCGACCGCTTCGCGCTGGTCACGATCGGCGCCGGCCTCGGCTACGCGCTCGTCGTCGGCAGGGAGATCCTCGAGCTGCCGTCGAGCGCACGGAGCCCGATCGCCCACGTGCCGCTCGGCATCGGCGACGGCGTGTGCGACGAGGGCCACCGGGGGTGCGCCTCCTCGGTGCTGGCCCTGCCGGCCGTGCTCGACCGGGCCGCCGGGGCCCTCGGGCGGGGCGGCGACGTCTCGCTCGACGACCTGCTGGCCGCGCACTCGTCCGGGGAGGCCGGGGCGACGGCCGTCGTCGAGGAGGCGGCGGAGGCGCTGGGTGCGCTGCTCGCGCTCGTCGCCGACCTGGCCTGGCCGCGCGCGATCGTCGTCACGGGCGACGGGATCGGGCTGGCCCTGGCGGGCCGCGACGTCGTCGACACGGCGATGCGGGCTCGTCGGGCTGCGGACGCGGAGCCCGTGACGGTCGACCTGCAGGCGACCGGGTTCACGCGGTGGGCGCGTGGCGCGGCGGTCGCGGCGGTCGAGACGTTCGTCGTCGGCCGGTGACCGCCGGGTCCTTCCGCTGCAGGACGCCCTAGCCTCCACATCTGCTGACTTCCTCCGTAATTCTGGTTATGGTGGAGTGATGATCCCTACCGATCCTCTCCGCGCCGAGCTCGACGAGCTGCGCGAGACCCTGGCCGGAGCCCTCGCGCGCCTCGACGTGCTCGAGCAGGCGGCCGGTGCCGGCGCCGGTGCCGGCGAGGCGGCGGGCGCCTCCTCGGCTCCTGCTGCCGCGGGCTCCTCGGCCGACGTGTTCTGGGCGCTCGACGGCGTCAAGCAGCGCCTCGACCCGCCGGGAGGCATCGTCTTCGCGGGCTCCGTCGCGGTGCCCGCGGGCCCCGTCGACTGGCAGATCACGCTGACGACCGACGGGCTGCTCTCCGCCGACTGGGCGCAGGTCGCTCCGTCGCTCGCCGCGCTCGGCAACGCCACACGGCTCGGCCTGCTGCAGGCGGTCGTGGGAGGTGCGGACACGGTCGCGCAGATCTCGGCCGAGGGAGGCCTCGGGTCGACCGGGCAGCTGTACCACCACCTGGGGCAGCTGGTCGCGACGGGGTGGCTCGTGGCCGTGGGGCGGGGGCGCTACGCCGTGCCGCCCGAGCGGGTCGTGCCGTTGCTCGTCGTGCTCGGCGCCGCGGGGAGGACCTCGTGAGCGGGGCCGAGCGTCGCACCGGCGGCACCACCGGCGGCACCGTCGGCAGCACGGGCCGTGGCGGCCGTGGCGGGCGCCGCGTCGTCGCCGCCGTGGTCGCGGGCGTCGTCACGCTCGGCCTCGGCGCCGCCGCGATCCCGCGCCCGCCGTCGCTCTCGACCGAGGCGACCGGCGACGAGGCGCTGATCCAGCGGGTCCGCGACGAGCTGCCCGCCGGCGCCTTCGACCGGCTCGCCGTCGCGGTCGTCGACGGCGACGAGGTCACCCGTGCCGAGTTCGGCACGGCCACGGGGCCGGGGGCCGACGAGTTCGAGATCGGGTCGGTGACGAAGACGGTCACCGCCTCCTTGTACGCGGTCGCCCAGCAGCGCGGCGAGGTGCAGCGCGAGAGCACGCTCGGCGAGCTCCTCGGGGTGACGGGCGACGCCTCCTCGATCACCCTCGAGGAGCTGGCGACGCAGCACAGCGGCCTGCCGCGGCTCCCCGCCGACCTGCCGTTCACGGGGCGGGTGCTTCTCTCGAACTTCTCGGGTGCCGACCCGTACACCGACGACGTCGCCGCGCTCGTCGGGCAGGCCTCGCGGGCCGAGGTCGACGACGAGAAGCCGTACGGCTACTCCAACTTCGGGATGGCTCTGCTCGGGCAGGCGCTGGCCGCGGCGGCCGACACGCCCTGGGAGCAGCTCGTCGCCGAGCGCGTCGCCGAGCCGCTCGGCCTGGCCGACACGTACGCGCCGGGCGACCCGGACGGGCTCCGCGCGGACGCGCCCACCGGCTTCACGTCGAGCGGGCGGCACGCGGACGCCTGGACGATGCGGGCCTTCGGCCCCGCCGGCAGCGTCCGCTCGACCCTCGACGACATGGTCGCCTACACGATGGCGCAGCGCGACGACCGGGCCCCGGGAGTGATCGCGACCGAGCCTCTCGTCGAGGCGGGCGGCGGGGGCGCAGAGATCGGCTGGGCGTGGATGACGACGCCGCACGACGGCGACGGCACCTCGACCTGGCACAACGGGATGACGGGCGGCTACGCGAGCTTCGTCGGCTTCGACCGTGACTCCGACCGTGCGGTGGTCGTGCTGAGCAGCTCGGCCGTCAGCCTCGACGACCTCGCCTTCGAGCTGCTGGAGGAGGAGAAGTGACCTGGATCTCGGCCGTCGTCGTCGGCGTGCTCGCCCTGTTCGTGCCGGGGGCCTTCGCGTTCTCGGTCTGGACCGCGAAGGAGGCGCGGCGCACCCGCAGCCGCGTCGACCTGCTGATCGCCGCGCTGAACTCGGTGGTGGTCCTGGTGGTGCTGCACCAGCTGCTGCCCTGGAGCTCGGTCCCCGTGGCGCTCTGGCTGCTGCCGGTGCTGCTCGTCGCGGCCGGCGTGGTGGGCGCGGTGCTGCGCTGGCCGGCTCTGCCGTGGCTGCGGCCCGACCGGTCGCGTCGGCGGATCGTGGCGGACGTCGTGCTGGAGGTCGTCGTCGCGGCTGCGGTCGTGGTGGTGCTGATCGTCCTCTGAGGCGGGCCGGTCGGTCGGCCATGGCGGGCTCGCGCGGCGCAGATGCCGACCGTGGGCGCCGCAATACGTGGATATCCGGGTGTTGCAGGGCCCGTGCGGCGCGAACGGTCGGCATTTGCGGGCCCCACGCCGAGGAGGAGCCCGGGCCCGGCGCCGAGCGCGCGCGCGGCCGGGCCTGCTACGTGATCGTGATCGGCGTGCCGAGCGGGAGCATCGCGGCGAGCTCGCTGATGTCGGCGTTCGAGAGGCGGATGCAGCCGTGGCTGGCGGCCTGGCCGATGCTGGCCTCGTCGTCCGTGCCGTGCAGGCCGATCTGCCCGGGGCCTCCGCCGAACGAGTTCAGGGCGTCCGAGAACGCGGAGAGCCCGTAGGCGAACGGCCCGTAGCCCTGGTTCGTCGGGGCGAGCAGCTCGGTCAGGTAGAACGACCCGGTCGGCGTCGGCGTGCCGCCGGTGCCGGTCGCGACCGGGAACGACTTCTTCTCGACGCCGGCGTCGTAGAGCACGAGCGTGTTGCTCGTCGTCGAGGCGACCAGGGCGTAGGAGGTGGTGGTCAGGGTCACGGCGGAGGCCGGCACCCAGCCGCTGCTCCCGTTCGGACGCTGCGCGACGGAGACGTTCACCCAGTCGCCCTCCTGGCCGAGCACGAGCAGCACGAGCGGTGCCCCGGACGCCTGCGGGTTGTCCAGGGTGGTCGTCACGGCGCCGTCGGGGGCGTCGTGCACCTCGACCGACCGGCCCGTGACGCTCGCGACGGTCGACGTCGAGGGGACGGCGGGGGCGGCGCTCAGCGTCGGTGTCGGCGCGGGCGCGGTGGCCGACCGGGTGGAGCTCGGAGACGGACGGTCGGGCTCG
The DNA here is from genome assembly GCF_014841875.1 of Frigoribacterium sp. CFBP 13729. Classification (NCBI taxonomy): domain Bacteria; kingdom Bacillati; phylum Actinomycetota; class Actinomycetes; order Micrococcales; family Microbacteriaceae; genus Frigoribacterium; species Frigoribacterium sp. CFBP 13729. The sequence continues at coordinate 171,038 of NZ_JACYUR010000005.1, forward strand.
TCGTCGGCGGTGGAGCACCCCGCGAGGAGGGCGGCGGAGAGCACGACGGCGGCGAGGGGAGCGAGGCGACGGAGCACGGCGTCAGTCTACGTGGACGTGACGAAGTCTCAGGCGGCCGCTCGGCGGAACAGCTCGCGCTCGATGTCGAGCGCGAAGCCGCGGAGCAGCTCGACCTGGAGGTCCGACACGTCGCGGGGCTGCGGATCGAAGACGCACAGAGCCCCGATCCGCGTGCCGTCGGCCGTGTGGACGGGCCAGCCCGCGTAGAAGCGGATGTCGTTGCGGGGCAGGTCGAGCCCCTCCTGCCAGGCGTCCGACACGACGAACGGCTCCTCCGAGCGGATCGTCGTGACGCAGAACGACTCGCTGAGGGGCATGGCCGTGGCCGACCCGAGCGTGCTGACCACGGCCCACTGGTGGTCGTCGAGCACCAGGTCGAAGGCGGCCCCGTCGGTCGAGAACGCCTCCCTGGCCCGGTCGGTGATGTCGTGCAGGGCCGCCGTCGGCTCGGCCTGGACGAGCCCCGAGGAGCTGATCGCGTCGAGCCTGACCCGCGCGGGCTGGGGCCGGTTCCGCGCCCGCTGCGGCGAGTCGGTCCGGGCGCGCTGGGCGTGCAGCAACGGCGCCACGTGCTCGCTGAGCGCGTCGGCCCACTGCTCGTAGAGACGGCCGGTGGGGTCGTCGACGCCGCCGGGCGCCTCCTGGGCCCCGATCCTGTGCGGCGCGGCAGATGCGGCCGACCCGTCGTGCCCCGCAGGGACGGCAGGCAGCGCGAGGTGCGTGACGCGCGCGTGATCGGCGCAGACGCGATCGGCGACGTCGCGGAGCACCCGAGCGTGCCGGTCGGCGGCGGGCGACGGGTGCAGCCCGAACGTCGAGAGGGCGTCCGACAGGGGGGCCGAGACCACGACCACCCGCGCGCACGGCCGGAGCCTGGCCAGGAGCGAGGTCACGAGCGCGTCGAGCTCGCGGCCCCAGGCGCGCGGCGAGCGGAGCGTCACGGCGTCGGCAGCTCCGAGCGTGACGACGACCACGTCCCAGTTCTCGAGGAACAGGTCGTCCAGGGCCTCACGGATCGCGGGGAGGCGGTGGGTCGGCTCCGCGAGGGAGGCCACGTGGGAGCCGCGGCCCGTGCGGCGAGCCAGCCGACGGGAGACGCGTCCCGGCAGGGCGAGGTCGTGCGAGCTGGTGCCCCAGCCGACGGCCGGCCCTGCTCCGACGACGAGCACCCGGTCGGGGTCGACGCCGGCGCCGGCGCCGAAGGGCACGTCGCTCGGACGCGGCGTCGACGTCGCCCTGGCGCGGAGCCTCGCGTACCGCGCGGCCGAGGCAGGGGCGCGGAGGAGGCGGCCGGCGGTCGTCGCGAACCGGTCCGGTCGGCCGCCGGTCGCGCCGCCTGCGCTGCTGCTGCCGCTGCCGGCGGCGCCGGTGCCGCCTCCGCTGCCTGTCTTCGTCGTCGTCGACATGGTCCGTCTCCCTGATCGCGTCGTGCTCGCGAGTCGGTGAGCAGCAGCGCTGCCTCGCGTCCGGCACCCCCCGGTGCCGTGCCTCCACGGTAGCCACGCCGGGGCGGACGGACAAGGTCGTCTGCGCCTCTCGCAGCGAGCTGTCGGTCTCGGCGACCCGCCGGCCCGGACCCGCTGCCGCAGCACCGCCTACCATCGCCCGGATGCCCTCCTCACGCTCGCGCGCCTCCTCGACACCCGCCGACGCGACCGCGGACGCACCCGCCGACGCACCCGTGGCCGCACCGGCGGCCGCGCCCGCCGACGGCTTCGTCCGCGTCCGCGGCGCCCGCGAGAACAACCTGCGCGACGTCGACGTCGACGTGCCCCGCGACCGCATCGTCGCGTTCACCGGCGTCTCCGGCTCGGGCAAGTCGTCGCTCGCGTTCGGCACGATCTTCGCGGAGGCGCAGCGCCGGTTCCTGGAGTCGGTCGCGCCCTACGCCCGCCGCCTCATCGCCCAGGGCAGCACCCCGCACGTCGCGTCGATCACCGGCCTGCCGCCCGCCGTCGCCCTGCAGCAGCGTCGCGGCGCGCCCAGCTCGCGGTCGACCGTCGGCACCCTCACCACCCTCTCGAACTCGACCCGCATGCTCTGGTCGCGCGCGGGCAGCTACCCCGAAGGCGCCGAGCGGCTCGAGTCCGACTCCTTCTCGCCGAACACCGTCGCGGGCGCCTGCCCGCGCTGCCACGGGCTCGGCATCGCCCACGAGGTGACCGAGGCGTCGGCGGTGCACGACGACTCGCTCAGCATCCGCGAGGGCGCCATCGCCGCCTGGCCCGGCGCCTGGCAGGGCAAGAACCTGCGCGACGTCACCGCCGTGCTCGGCCACGACATCGACCGCCCGTGGCGCGAGCTGCCGAAGGCCGACCGCGACTGGCTCCTCTTCACCGAGGAGCAGCCCGTCGTCGAGGTCGTCCCGCAGCGCGACCGAGTGGCGAAGCCGTACAAGGGCCGGTTCTGGAGCGCCCGGGCCTTCGTGCTGCACACCCTCGCCGACTCGCAGAGCGAGACGCAGCGCGCCAAGGTGCTGCAGTTCGTCGAGTCGGGCCCGTGCTCGCTCTGCGGCGGCACCGGACTGACGCGGGCGGCGCTCGCCGTGACCTTCGCCGGCCGCACGATCGCTGAGCTGAACGGGCTGCCCCTGTCCGAGGTCGCCGAGGTGCTGCGGCCGACCGCCTCGCTGGCGCACGCGACCGCGGCGACCTCGCGGGCCTCCTCGGGCGAGGGCACCGAGGTGGCCGTCACCATCGCGCGCGACCTGCTGTCACGGGTCGAGGTGCTCACCGGCCTCGGGCTCGGCTACCTCAGCCTCGACCGCGCGACGCCGACGCTCTCGCCGGGCGAGATGCAGCGGCTGCGGATCGCGACGCAGCTGCGCTCGGGGCTCTTCGGCGTCGTCTACGTGCTCGACGAGCCGAGCGCGGGCCTGCACCCGGCCGACGCCGAGTCGCTGGTCGAGGTGCTCGAGGCCCTCCGCGCCGGGGGCAACAGCGTGTTCGTCGTCGAGCACGACATGGAGATCGTCCGTCGCGCCGACTGGGTCGTCGACGTCGGGCCGGGCGCCGGCACCGGGGGAGGCGAGGTGCTCTACAGCGGCCCCGTCGACGGCCTCGCCGACGTCGAGGCGTCGGTCACCCGCCGGTTCCTCACGCCGCGTCGCGCGGCGGTCGCGACGTCGGCCCCGGGGCACGAGGAGAAGCCCGAGGAGGCGCGCGAGACCGCCCAGGACGCGCCCGCCTCCCGTGCCCCGCGCGTCCCCGCCGCGTGGCTCGAGCTGCGCGACGTCGCCCGGCACAACCTCCGTGCCCTCGACGTCGACGTGCCGCTCGGGGTCCTCACCGCCGTCACGGGCGTGTCCGGCTCGGGCAAGTCGAGCCTCGTCGGCGGCGTCCTCGCCGAGCGCGCGACCGAGCACCCGCTCGTCGACCGCGTGGTGCAGGTCGACCAGGCGCCGATCGGCCGCACCCCGCGGTCGAACCTCGCGACGTACACCGGCCTCTTCGACGCGGTCCGCGCCTCCTTCGCGGCCACCGACGAGGCGAGGGCCCGCGGCTGGGGAGCCGGACGGTTCTCGTTCAACGTGGTCGGCGGCCGCTGCGAGGTCTGCCAGGGCGAGGGCTCGGTCACGGTCGAGCTGCTGTTCCTGCCGGGCAGCTGGGCGCCCTGCCCCGAGTGCCACGGCGCGCGGTACACCGCCGAGACGCTCGAGGTGACCTGGCACGGCGCGACGATCGCCGACGTGCTCGGGATGACCGTCGACGAGGCCGAGGGGTTCCTCGGCGACGTGCCGGCCGCCTCCCGCGCGCTCTCGACGCTGCGGCAGGTCGGCCTCGGCTACCTGCGGCTGGGGCAGCCGGCCCCCGAGCTGTCGGGCGGCGAGGCCCAGCGGATCAAGCTCGCGACCGAGCTGCAGCGGATGCGCGGCGGCCACACCCTGTACCTGCTCGACGAGCCGACGACCGGCCTGCACCCCGCGGACGTCGAGCTGCTCGTCGCGCAGCTGCAGCGGCTGGTCGACGCAGGCAGCACGGTCGTCGTGGTCGAGCACGCGATGGACGTCGTCGCGGCCGCCGACCACGTGATCGACCTCGGCCCCGGCGGGGGAGACGCGGGCGGGCAGGTCGTCGCGACGGGCACGCCGGGCGAGGTCGCCGCGTCGCGAGCGAGCCGCACGGCCCCGTACCTCGCGCGGGCCCTCGGCCGCTGAGGGGCCCGGCCGAACTTCCCAGCGATTCCCCACCTGGGCGCCGTGCACCGAGTGCGTCGCTGCACTTAGTGTAGGCAGGTGCCCACGACCGCTCCCGCCCTCGACCGACGCGCCGCCCTCAAGGCGCGGCACCGTCAGGCGATCCTCGACGCGGCCGACGCGCTGATCGCCGAGCGCGGCGCCCCGCGCTTCAGCGTCGACGAGCTCGCCGACCGTGCCGACGTGTCGCGCCGCACGATCTTCAACCACTTCGCGAGCCTCGACGAGGTCGTGATGACGCTCGGCACCGTGGCGATCACCGACGCCGTCGACGAGTTCCAGTCGGCCACCGCGGCCGTCGCGACGCCTGCCGTCGCCGGCACCCGCGCCTCCTTGTTCGACGAGGTCGCGCTCGCCCTCCGCGGCATCGACCTGCCCGCCGTCATCGCCTACCTGTGGCGCGTGCTCGACGGAGACGCTGAGGGCAACGGGGCGCCGAACGTCATGCAGGACGTCTTCTCGCGCGCGACCGAGCAGCTCTCGGCCGACGCGGCCCGCCGCAGCATCGACGTCGACGAGCTCGACGTCGAGCTGCTCGTCAGCTCGGTCATGCACGGCATCGCGGTCATCGCGGTGCACTGGGTCAGGCGCACGGACGGCTCGCTCGACGACGCTTCCCGTGAGGTCTGGGCCGAGTTGTTCGACCGGCTGATCGCGACCGTGCGCAGCGGCTACGCGCCTCCTGCCTGACCTGCCCGACCCCCACCTCCTTCCCGACGACGCGACGCGAGGCTCCACCACCCCACGGACCGACCACCGGCCCACCGCACCACCAGGAGGACGACCGCCCATGGCATCCCTGCTCTACCGACTCGGCCGGCTGTCGGCCCGACGCGCCTGGGTGGTGATCGCCGCCTGGATCGTCGTGCTCGGCCTCGCCGGCGGCTCGTTCGCCCTCTTCGGCGGCACGCTCACCACCGCCGTGAGCATCCCCGGCACGAAGACGCAGGAGGTGTCGGACCAGCTCGCCGACAAGTTCCCGCAGGCGAGCGGCGGCACGGGCTCGGTCGTGTTCACGACCAGCGACGACAGCGCCTTCAGCGCCGACCAGCAGGCCGACATCGTCTCGCTGCTCGGCGGCATGACCGACCTCGACGACGTCAAGGGCACGGTCGACCCGTTCGCCACGCAGGCACAGCTCGCCGACCAGCAGGCGAAGATCGACGCCGGTCGTCAGCAGATCGCCGACGGCCGCACCCAGATCGAGTCGGGCCAGGCGCAGATCGACGCCGCCCAGGCGCAGCTGACCGCGGGCCAGCAGCAGATCGACGCCGCACGGGCGCAGGCCGAGGCCGCCGGCCAGCTCGCCGCCGCCCAGGCGCAGCTCGACGCGCAGCAGGCCCAGATCACGACCGGTCAGCAGCAGATCGACACGCAGCAGTCCACCCTCGACTCGAGCCTCTCCGAGCTCGAGACGCAGGAGACGACCCTCGAGGACGGCGCCTCGCTGCTCGACCTCTCGTCCGGCATCCGCCAGGTGTCGGAGGACGGCACCACGGCCGTCGCCACCGTCCAGTTCGACAAGGCCCTCAACCTGGTGCCCTCCGAGGCGAAGGAGGCGGTCGTCTCGCACCTGGAGGACGCCGACATCGCCGGCGTCGACGTCGAGGTCTCGAACGACATCGCCGCGACGATCCCCGAGATCCTCGGCCCGGGCGAGGTCGGCGGCGTGATCATCGCCGCGATCGTCCTGTTCGTCATGCTCGGCACCCTGATCGGCGCTGGCCTGCCCCTGCTCAACGCCCTGGTCGGCGTCGGCGTCGGCGTGCTCGCCTCGCTGTCGCTCTCGGGCGCCGTCGAGATGCTCTCGGTCACGCCCGTGCTGGGCGTGATGCTCGGCCTCGCGGTCGGCATCGACTACTCGCTGTTCATCCTGAACCGGCACCGCACGCAGCTGAAGGCCGGCGTGCCGCTCGACGAGTCGATCGGGCTGGCCAACGGCACGTCCGGCAACGCCGTCGTGTTCGCCGGCTCGACCGTGCTCATCGCCCTGCTCGCCCTCAACCTGACGGGGATCCCCTTCCTCGGCCTGATGGGCACCGTCGGCGCGGTCTGCGTGTTCGTCGCCATCCTCATCGCGATCACGCTGACCCCGGCGCTGCTTCGCCTGGTCGGCCCGCGCATCCTCACGAAGAAGGCGCGTGCCGCGGTCGGCCGCACCGGCGCCGTGAAGGTGCCGTCGAAGCCGATGGGCACCGGCCGTGCCGTGCTGACGCTGATCGCGGGCGTCGCCGTGCTCCTGATCATCGCCATCCCGGCGCTGTCGATGCGCCTCGGCCTCCCGGCCGGGTCGTCGGAGCCCGTCGACTCGAGCGCCTACCAGGCGTACAAGATCGTCGAGGACAAGTTCGGCGCCGGCGTCAACGGGCCGCTGCTCGTCGTCGCCGACCTCGACCAGGCCGTCTCCGACGACGACCTCGTCGCCGAGCAGGTGCGCGTCGGCACCGAGCTGGCCGCCCAGGACGACGTCGCCGCGATCGCCCCGATCGGCGCCTCGGACGACGACACCCTGCTCGCGTTCCAGGTCGTGCCCGAGGGCGGGCCGACGGCCGAGTCGACCGAGCAGCTGGTCCGCGACCTGCGCTCGCTCGACGTCGAGGGCGTCTCGTCGCTCGGCGTGGCCGGCAACGCGTCCGGCAACATCGACGTCAGTGAGAAGCTCGCCGCGGCCCTGCCGCTGTACCTGCTCGTCGTCGTCGGGCTGTCGCTGATCATCCTGATCTTCGTGTTCCGGTCGATCCTCGTGCCGGTGACGGCGACGCTCGGGTTCGTCCTGTCGCTGTTCGCCGCGTTCGGCGGCGTGACCGCGGTGTTCCAGTGGGGCTGGCTGGGCCCGGTGTTCGGGGTGCACGACCCCGGCCCGATCCTGAGCTTCCTGCCGATCCTCATGGTCGGGGTGCTCTTCGGGCTCGCGATGGACTACCAGCTGTTCCTCGTCAGCGGCATGCGCGAGTCGTACGCCCACGGATCGCCGGCACGCCTCGCCGTCCAGCGCGGCGTCCACGCCGGGCGGACCGTGGTCATCGCGGCGGCGCTCATCATGGCCGCGGTCTTCTCGGGCTTCGTCTTCTCGAACTCCGTGATGATCCAGTCGATCGGGCTGGGGCTCGCCCTCGGCGTGCTCGTCGACGCGTTCGTCGTCCGCCTGCTGCTGATCCCCGCGGTGATGCACCTGCTCGGCGACGCCGCGTGGTGGATCCCGAAGTGGCTCGACCGCATCCTGCCCGACGTCGACGTGGAGGGCGCGTCGCTCGAGCGGTCGCACCCGGCTGCGGGTGCTGACGGCGGTGCGGGTGCGGGCTCGGGCTCTGGGTCCGGCTCCGGCTCTGGTTCGTCGGAGGCCGTGTCGCACGTCGCGGCCGAGGCGCCCGTCGATGCCGAGACGTCGACCCGGCACCACGGGGACGGCGCCCACCGGGCCTGACCCGTCCCCCGGGCCACGGCCCCACCAGCGTCGCGGAGGCGCGGTGCGGCACCCTGCCGCGCCGCGCCTCCTCGTCTGCGTGCCCGACCTGGGCCGGGCCGTCGAGGGCACGACCGGGCACAGTGTGGGGCATGCTCCTCTGCCGCGTCCGCGCCTCCTCCGCCCTCGAGGCCCGGCCGTGAGGGCCGTCCTGCTCCGCGCGCGGGAGTCGTTCTGGTTCTTCCCGGCGCTGCTCGGCGTCGTCGCGATCGCGGCGGCCGAGCTGCTCGTCGCCGTCGACCGCGGCCTGATCGGCGGCGGCACGGTCGGCCTGCCGTTCCTCGATGCGCTGAGCGCGAGCGGCGGACGGTCGCTGCTCTCGATCATCGGCTCGTCGATGCTGACGGTGGCGGGCACCTCGTTCTCGATCACCATCTCGGTGCTCGCGACGACGTCGTCGACCTACGGGCCGAGGCTCGTCCGCAACTTCATGGCCGACCGCGCCAACCAGCTCGTGCTCTCGGCCTTCACCTCGACGTTCCTCTACGCGATCGTCGTGATGCGCTCGGTGCACACCGAGGTCGACGGCGCCGACGCGTTCGTGCCGCTGCTCGCCGTGCACGGAGCCGTGCTGCTCGGCGTGGTCGACGTCGGCGTGCTCGTCTTCTTCATCCACCACATCGCGACGTCGGTGCAGATCACGTCGCTGCAGCAGCAGGTGCTCGGCGACCTGCGCGCGGCGGCCGACCTCGCCTACCCGGCCTCGCCCGGCGTCCGCGTCACGACCGACCCACAGGAGGCGCCCCGCACGACGGCCGCGGTGCGCACCGACCGGGACGGCTACGTCCAGGCCGTCGACTGGCCTCGGCTCGTCCGCGTGGCGGCCGACGCCGACACGGTCGTGGTCGTGTGCGCGATGCCCGGCAGCTGGGTCATCGTCGGCGACGAGCTCGTGGGCACGACGACGACCGCGTCGTCCGCCACGGCGACGGCGATCCGCGCCTGCGTGACGCTCGGCTCGTCGCGGACCCCGCACCAGGACGTCGACTACGCGCTGCAGCAGCTCGTGGAGATCGCCGTGCGCGGCCTGGCCTCCGGCACCAACGACCCCTACACGGCGGTCAGCGCGCTCGACATGTCGACGGCGGTCCTCGTGCCCGTGTGGCGCGGACGCGACCGCGTGACCGGGCACCGCGACGCCGACGGGGCGCTCCGCGTCGTCGTCGGGCTGCCGTCGGTCGAGTCGCTCGTCGACTCGGTCGTGGCGGGCGTCGAGACGTACGGCTCCGACCAGCCCGCCGTGGTCGCGGCGGCGCGCCGGCTCGTCGGGCGCCTGCGGGACGTGTCGCCGGAGCGGCGGCTCGGCACGGTCGACGAGCTCGAGCGACGGCTGGCGGCGTTGCCGGCCGCTATCTGAGCGACCCGGCGCCGCGTGCGCGCGCTCGCGCTCGCCCGGCCCGACGTACCCCGGCGGGAGGCGGCTGTCTGGGAGGTCCGTCAGCCGCGCGTTCGTAGTGTCGGCGGTGCCTCGTAGCGTTCGTCGTGGCCCCGCCGTCCGGGGGCACCGCGCCGAGGCCCTCGAGGAGCAACCGTGAACACACCCGTCGACGCGTCCCGTCCGACCATCTTCTTCCTGCACGCCCTGGGCATGAGCGCGCGCGAGTTCGACGGCGTCGCCGCCCGGCTCGCCGACACGGCCGACGTGGTCGCGCTCGACCTGCCCGGCTTCGGCGACGCGAGCGCCGCCTCCGGCGTCTCCGTCGACGACATGGCCGCGCTCGTCGTCCGCAAGGTCCGGCGCCACGCGCCCGGCCGCTGGCTGCTGGTCGGCCACAGCATGGGCGGCAAGATCGCCTCCGTCGTGGCCTCCCGGGCCCTCGCCGGCGAGCACGGGCTCTTCGGCCTCAGCGGCGTCGTGCTGCTCGCGGCCTCGCCGCCGACGCCCGAGCCGATGAGCGACGACGACCGCGCCGAGAAGCGCGCGATGGCCGACGGCGGGGCGCTCGACGCCGCCTCGGCTCGTGCGTTCGTCGACGCGAACGTGGGTGCGCCGCTCGACCCGACGTCCGACGCGACCGCCGTCGGCGACGTCCAGCGCGCCTCCGCCGAGGCCTGGACGGCCTGGTTCGACCGCGGCAGCCGTGAAGACTGGTCCGAGGCGGTCGGCGTGCTCGACGTGCCCGCCGTGATCCTCGCGGGCGGCAGCGACGGCGACCTCGGCGAGGCGGCGCAGCGTGAGCTCAACGGCCGCGTCTACCCGCGGGCCCAGGTGCACGTGCTCGAGGGTGCGGGGCACCTGCTGCCCCTCGAGCGTCCCGACGAGGTCGCCGCCGCGATCCGCGACTTCTGGCGCGACGAGGCCGGCACCGGCCCGGTCGTGCCCGTCGACGTGGTCCGCACCCTCGCCTCCTCCCGTGTCAGCACGCAGACCCGAGCGCTGCACGCGCGGCGCGTCCTGGCGGACGACCCCCGCTACGCCCCCGTCGTGCTCGACGAGGTGCAGCTGCGCACCCTGCGTGAGCTGAGCGACCGCGTCGTCCCGCAGCGCGCGCCCGAGCCTCGCCAGGCGATCGACCTGGCCGCCCGCGTCGACGCCCAGGTCGGCTCCGGTCGTGGCGACGGCTGGCGCAACGCCGCCCTGCCGCCCGACCCCGAGGCCTACCGCCGCGGGCTCGACGAGCTGGCCGGCTTCGGCGACCTGCCGCGGGCCGATCAGGACGCCCTCGTCACGGCGGTCGTCGCCGGCGAGCACGAGCCCCGCGCCGACGACTTCACGGCCGAGCAGCTGACGCTCTGGTTCGAGGACTGCCGGGTCGACCTCGTCCGCACGTGGCTGTCGCACCCGGCGACGATGTCGCGCATCGGCTACGACGGCTACGCGAACGGCGGCGACGGGCCGCGGTTCCAGGGCTTCCAGCTGCTGGCCGCCGATGCCCGAGAAGCGTGGGAACCGACCATGGAGGCAGCACGATGAAGCTCGACGACATGACCACCTACGGGCACGACGAGGTCGTCGACGCCGTCGTCGTGGGCACCGGCGCGGGAGGCGCGCCCCTGCTGGCGAAGCTGGCGGCGGCCGGCCTGCGCGTCGTCGCGATCGAGGCAGGGCCGAACTTCGACCCCGAGCTGTACACGAACGACGAGGACGCGGGCACGGCCATCAACTGGATGGACGAGCGCCTCAGCGACGGCGACGACCCGAACGCGTTCGGCCCGAACAACTCGGGCCGTGGCGTCGGCGGCTCGACCCTGCACTGGGGCGCCTTCGTGCCCCGGCCCGACGAGCGCGACCTGCACCTGAAGACCGTCACGGGCAAGGGCGTCGACTGGCCCGTCGACTCCGCCGAGGTCACGCGCTACATCGAGCAGGTCGAGGCATTCGTCGGCGTCTCGGGGCCGAGCGACTACCCGTGGGATCCCTCGCGGCACTACGCCTACCCGCCCGCGGGGCGGAACGCGGCGGCCGACATGATGGTGCGCGGCTGTGACGCCGTCGGCATCCGCACCGCCGACGCCCCCGAGGCGCTCATCACGCACGACCACCACCAGGAGCACGCCGGCCTCCGGCACGCCTGCGTCAGCTGCGGCAGCTGCCACCAGGGCTGCCGAAACGGCGCCAAGGTCAGCATGGACGTCACGTACCTGCCGAGCGCGGTCGCCCACGGCGCCGAGATCCGGCCCGACTCGACGGTGACGGGGATCGACACCGACGACAGCGGCGAGGTCACGGCCGTCGTCTACGTGCACGACGGCGTCGAGCACCGGCAGCGAACCGCCGCCCTGTTCCTCTGTGCCGGCGGCGTCGAGACCCCGCGGCTGCTGCTGCACACCGGCCTCGCGAACAGCAGCGGCCAGGTCGGTCGCAACTTCATGGCCCACGGCGCGACCCAGGTCTGGGGCACCTTCGAGGGCGAGATGCGCGGGCACCGCGGCTACCCGTCGTCAATCATCACCGAAGACCTACGGGCGCCTGCCGATGCCGACTTCGTCGGGGGCTACCTCATCCAGAGCCTCGGCGTCCCGCCGCTCACGCTGGCCACGACGCTGGTGCGCGGCGGCGGGCTCTGGGGCGACGAGCTGGCCGACGTCATCGGGGGCTACCGCCACCTGTCGGGCATCGGCATCAACGCCGAGTGCCTGCCGAGCGACGACAACCGCCTCGTGCTCTCCGACGAGCTGGATGAGGTCGGCGTGCCCAAGGCGCGCATCTCGTTCACGGCGGGCCCGAACGAGCAGGCCATCGACGAGCACGCCATCCGCACGATGACGTCGATCGTCGAGGCCGCGGGCGGCACCGACATCCGGGTCCTGGCCCGGACGGCGCACACCCTCGGCACCTGCCGCATGGGCGACGACGCGGCCGACGCCGTGGTCGACCCCGACGGCCGCAGCTTCGACGTGGCCAACCTGTGGGTCTGCGACAACTCGACGTTCCCCAGCGCCGTCGTGGCGAACCCCGCCCTGCTGCAGATGGCGATGTCGCTCCGCACGGCCGACCGGTTCCTCTCCCAGCACCCGACGGCCTCGGTCGTCGAGGTGCGTGACGGCGGGGCCGACGGCGACGCGGCGCAGGACGGTGCGGCTGACCGCCGTACCCTGGTCTCATGACCGAGACGACCCTCACCAGCGCCGACGCGGCGCGCCTCATCGACCACACCCTGCTCAAGCCCGAGGCGACCCGCGCCGACGTCGACGCCCTGATCGCCGAGGCCGTCGAGCTCGGCACGTACTCGGTCTGCGTCTCGCCGTCGATGCTGCCCCTCGTGCTGCCCGAGGGCGCCGACCTCAAGGTCGCCGTCGTCGCCGGGTTCCCCAGCGGCAAGCACACCTCCGCGGTCAAGGCCGCCGAGGCGGCCGAGGCCGTGCGTGCCGGGGCCGACGAGGTCGACATGGTCATCGACGTCGGCGCCGCGGTCGCCGGCGACTACGCCTCCCTCGAGGAGGACATCGCCGCCGTCCGCCAGGCCGTGCCGGCCCCGACCGTGCTCAAGGTCATCATCGAGTCGGCCGCGCTGAGCGACGACGCGATCGTCGGTGCCTGCAAGGCCGCCGAGTCGGCCGGCGCCGACTTCGTCAAGACCTCGACCGGGTTCCACCCGGCCGGCGGTGCGTCCGAGCACGCGGTCCGGCTGATGGCCGAGACCGTCGGCGGGCGCCTCGGCGTCAAGGCCTCGGGCGGCGTGCGCACCCTCGCCGACGCGCAGGAGTACGTCGCCGCCGGTGCCACGCGCCTGGGCGTCTCGGGGTCGCGGGCGCTCCTCGCCGACTCGGCCGCCGCCTCCTCGGGGGCCGGTTCGTACTAGTCCCTGAGCGTCTCTCGGACGCCCCGCTGCCGACCCGGCGGCGGGGCGTCCGTCGTTCTCGGAGGTCATGTCCCTGCCGCCGACCGCCCCTGCCGCCCACAGCCTCTGACGCCGCCGAGTCAACGGAACACCTGCTCGTCTGCCGGTGTCGCGCCCACTCGGCGGTGTCCGAGCCCGAGCGATGCTGGCAGCTCAGGGGCTGCCGGTTCAGCGGGCGACGCGGGGCTCGGCGATCAGCGCCGCGTGCGGGCGTGATCCGGGGTCGGTGCGCGTCGTCGTCTCGAGCACGGAGCTCGCGCTGCCCGCACCCCGCGGACCCACGCACACCCTTCGGCGCGCGCGAGGGTGCCCGCGGGTTCGAGGGGTGCGGACGCAGCTGGCGCCGCGGCGCCGGCGCCGGCGCCGCACGCAGTGCAGCCCCGACGACGCGCTGCACCCCCGATCGTGCACTGCACCCCCGAATTCGAGGGTGCGGTGCACGACCGGGGGTGCGTCGAGATATGTCCGGCGGTGGCGGTGCCGCACGCGTGGCGCGCACCCGCGTAGCCGCGCTCACGCCACGCGGCGACCGTCCACGAGATGCACGACGTCGATGCCCGGCCCGCGCAGGGAGTGGTCGTGCGTCGCCTCGACGACGGTCGCTCCGCGGGCGAGCTCGGCGTCGACGGCGGCGCGGATCAGCGCCGTGGCGGCGGCGTCGACCCCGGCCGTCGGCTCGTCGAGCAGCAGCAGGTCGGCCTGGCGTGCCAGTCCCTGGGCCACGAGAACGCGCTGCCGCTGCCCGCCCGACAACGCGGCCAGTGGACGCCGGGCGAGGTCGGCGACGTCGAGCGCCTCGAGGCAGTCGTCCACGACGGAGCGGTCCCGACGCCCCAGCGGCCGCCAGGCACCGAGCGACCCCCACCTCCCCATCGCGACCGTCTCGCGCACGGTGATCGGCAGGCGGTCGGTGACCGCGCTCCGCTGGACGACGAACGCCGTCGTGCCCGAGGCGGGCAGGGCGACCTGCCCCTCCACGTCGCGGTGGATGCCGGCCAGCACGCCCAGCAGCGTCGACTTGCCCGAGCCGTTCGGGCCCACGAGCACCGTCAGCCGGCCGCCCAGCACGTCGACGTCGACGCCCCGCAGCGCGGTGCGTCCGTCGTGGTGGGCGCTGACGCCGAGGAGGCGCGCGACCGTCCCCGAGGTCGGCTCCGCGAGGCGGGAGGGGAGGTCGGAGGCCGGCGCGAGGGGTCCCGGTGCGATGTCCATACCTTGATCATACTGATAATCGTTTTCATGTATGGTCGTGCCTCGTGACCTTCCTCCTCGACCCGTTCAGCACGGCGTTCATGCTCAGGGCCCTCGTCGGCGGCGTGCTCGTCGCCGTGCTCTGCGGCGTCGTCGGCACGTGGGTCGTCGTCCGCGGCATGGCGTTCCTCGGCGAGGCCATGGCCCACGGGGTCCTGCCCGGCGTCGCCCTGGCCGCGCTCCTCGGGCTGCCCGCCGTGCTCGGCGCCGCCGTCAGCGCCGCCGTGATGACGGCCGGCGTCGGTCTCGTCACGCGACGCTCGCGGGTCTCTCCCGACACCGCCATCGGCCTGCTCTACGTCGCGATGCTCAGCGTGGGGGTCGTGATCGTCTCTCGCTCGCGCTCGTTCGCGACCGACCTCACGGCTGTGCTGTTCGGCGACGTGCTGGCCGTCGACCAGGGCGACCTCGTGTTCATCGCCGTCGCGGTCGTCATCGGGGTGGCCGTCACGGCCGCGTTCCACCGCCCGTTCGTGGCCCTCGCCTTCGACCCTCGGGTCGCGAGCACGTCCGGCCTCCGCCCGGGGCTCGCCCACGTCGTGCTGGTCGGGCTCGTCACCCTCGTCGTCGTCGCCTCGTACCAGGCGGTCGGCAGCCTCCTCGTCGTCGGCCTGCTGATCGCCCCGGCCGTGGCCGCCGCCCAGTGGACCCGTCGCATCCCCACCACCATGGCCGCCGCCGCTCTCGTCGGCGCCCTGGCCGTGCTCGTCGGGCTGCTCGTCTCGTGGCACGCCTCGACGGCGGCGGGCGCGAGCATCGCCGCGTGCGCCGTGGCGCTGGCCGGGCTGTCGGCCGCGGCTCGTGCCGTGGTCGGGGACCGCGCCTCCTCGGCACCGACGCCTGACGCGACCGCCGGAGCGACGCCCGCATCTGCACCTGCACCCACGGCGACGGCGTCCGCGCTCGTCGCCTCCGTCGCCCCCCACCCCGCACCTGACCGCCCGACCCTCGACCTCGCGCCCCCGGCACGACAGGAAGCGACCCCGCACTCGTGACCAGAAGAACAGCCCTCCTCCCCGCCGCCCTCGTCACGCTGCTCGCCCTCGCGGCCTGCAGCCCCGGCACCGACTCGGCCGACGACGCCGGCACGACCGGTGCCGACGAGACCGCCGTCCCGCACGGGTACGTCGAGGGAGCCCGCGAGCTCCAGGAGCCGCAGCTCCGCCTCGTCGCCCTCGACGGCGACGTGCTGAGCGCCCTCGACCCTGCCTCGGGCGAGATCGTCGAGCTGGCGTCCGGGGGCTCGCTCGGCGAGGCCTCCTCGCTGACGACCGACGGCCGGCACCTCTTCGCGGCGACCCCGGACGGGCGGCTCACCGTCGTCGACGGCGGCGCCTGGACGGTGCCGCACGGCGACCACTCGCACTACTACCTCGCGGATCCCCGGGTCGTCGCCGAGCCCGACGACCTGGCCGACCTCGGCGTCGAGACCGGCACCGGCGCCGAGACCGAGACCGGGAACGGCTCCGGCTCCGCTGCGGCCGGCGCGTCCGAGGGCGGTGCACAGGAGGTGCGGGCTGCCTCCAGCGCCTCCCTCACCGCCGCGTCCTGGTCGGCCACCGGCACGGGGCTCGTGCTCGACGGCGACGCCCTGGCCGACGGCGAGCTCGACGCGGTCGGCCGGATCGAGGGGACGCCGCACGACGGCGTGCTCGTGCCGCTCGGCGACGAGCTGATCGCGAGCGTCGTCAGCGACGCGGCCGACACGTCCGTGTCCGGGTCCGCCGACGCGTCCGGGCCGGCCGCGCCCGTGCGTGCCGACACGGTCGTCGTCACGACCGCCGAGGGCGAGCCCGTCGACGGCCTCGAGGAGCCCTGCCCTGCCCTCCGCGGCTCGGCAGCGACCCGCGTCGGCGTGGTCGTCGGCTGTGCCGACGGCGCCGTGCTCGCCACCGCCGACAGTGCCGGCGACGTGACGCTCGAGCGCATCCCGTACCCGGCCGGAACAGCGACGTCGGACGTGGCCACCTCGTTCCAGGCACGCCCAGGACGCCCGGCCGTCGCCTCCGTCGCCGGCACCCGCGGGGCCTGGCTGCTCGACACGCGGGCCCGCACCTGGACGCTGATCGAGACCCCGGAGCCGCTGCTGCGCGCCACGGCCGTCGGCGACTCCGACGACACGGTCGTGGCGGTCGACACCTCCGGACGCGTCGTGGTGCTCTCGCCCGAGGGCGTCCTCGCGCAGACCGAGCCGCTCGTCGCGGCCGACCTCGTCGCGGGAGCCGACGGCCCCGAGCTGCCCGCGGGCGTCGTGCTCGAGGTCGACGCGTCGCGCAGCTACCTCAACTCGCCGTCGGCGGGAGTCGTGCACGAGATCGACCACGCCGACTCCGCTCGCGTCGCCCGCACGCTGCCGCTGCCCGGCCGCCTGGTCGTGGAGACGGGCCGATGAGCCGCGCGCGCCTCCGCGCCGGCTCCGCCGCCGCCGCGCCCGCGCCCGCCGTCCTCCCACACCCCGGAGTGGACGGAACACCCCGTCGTTCCGGGGTGCATGGTCCACTCGGGGGTGTCAGAGCACCGCGACCCGCGCGGGCAGGGCGACCCGCACGAGCAGCAGCAACTGCCGCTGCCGCCGCCGCCCTGGCCGTGCTGCTCGTCACGAGCGGCTGCTCGGCCCTCGCCGACGGCGGCCCGGGTGGCCCAGGCGGCCCCGCCGGCGCAGCGCCCGCAGGCGCCCCGCGCATCGTCGTCACGACGAACATCCTCGGCGACGTCGTCGGCGAGCTGATCGGCGACCAGGCCGACGTCGTCACGCTGATGCCCCCGGGGGCCGACCCGCACAGCGTCGAGATCTCCGCCCGCGAGGCCGCCGACCTCCGCGACGCCGACCTGGTCGTCTCGAACGGCCTCGGCCTCGAGGAGGGCCTGCGGCAGCACGTCGACTCCGCCGCCGCGGCGGGCGTGCCCGTCGTCCAGGCCGGCGACCTGATCGAGCCCCTGGCCTACGCCGAGGGAGACGCCGAGGGCGAGCTCGACCCGCACTTCTGGACCGACCCGCAGCGGATGCTCGACGTCGTCGACGGGCTCGAGCGCGAGCTGTCGACGCAGGTCGACGGCCTCGACGCCGGTGCGCTCGAGTCGGCCGCCGCCTCCTACCGGGGACAGCTCGAGCAGCTCGACGCCGACCTCGCGGCGAGCTTCGGCGCGATCCCGGCCGAGCGCCGTGCGCTCGTCACGAACCACCACGTCTTCGGCTACCTCGCCGAGCGGTACGGGTTCCGCGTCGTCGGGGCGGTGCTGCCGAGCGGAACGACGCTGGCGGCGCCGAGCGCGTCCGACCTCGCCGGGCTCACCGACGCGATCGAGGAGGCGGGGGTCGGCACGATCTTCGCCGACGCCTCCCAGCCGGACCGCCTCGTGCAGGTCCTCGCCGACGAGGCCGACGTCGAGGTCGACGTCGTCGCCCTGCACACCGAGTCGCTCAGCGCCCCCGGCGGGGGAGCCGAGACCTACCTCGAGATGATGCGCTCGAACGAGCAGCTCATCGCGACCGGCCTGTCGCCCTGACCGGCCCGCACCACCCCCATCACCGAACACGGAAACGGATCACATGACCCCGCGACACCAGATCTCCCGACACCAGACCAGGGCCCTCGCCGGCCTCGCGCTCGCCGCCTCGGCCGCCCTCGCCCTCACGGCGTGCAGCGGCACGGGCCAAGGAGGTGCGGGAGGCGACGCCGCGACCGGCGCGGCCTCCGAGACGGGCGCGACCACCGCCTCCTCGGCGCAGCCCCGCATCGCGGCCACCTACGACGGCGGGGTGCTCGTGCTCGACGCGACCACCCTCGAGACCGTCGCCGACATCGAGCTGGCGGGCTTCAACAGGGTCAACCCGGCCGGCGACGGACGGCACGTCCTCGTCTCGACCGAGGAGGGGTTCCAGGTGCTCGACACCGGGGCCTGGACCGCCGACGGGACGTCGTACACCGCAGAGCCCGAGCTCACCGACCTCGTGTTCGAGGCGCCGACGCCCGGCCACGTCGTGCGCCACGGCGACAAGACCGTCCTGTTCTCGGACGGGACCGGCGACACCACCGTCTTCGACACCGCCGACCTGCTCGACGTCTCGTCGACCGGGGAGCTGCCCGCGACCGAGACGATCTCGTCGCCCGAGGCCCACCACGGCGTCTCGATCGAGCTCGAGGACGGCACGTTGCTCACCACGATCGGCGACTCCGAGTCGCGGGTCGGCGTGCGCGCGCTCGACGCCGCCGGCGAGGAGACCGCGCGCAGCGAGGAGTGCCCCTCCGTGCACGGCGAGGGCACCACGGCCGACGAGGTCGCGGTGTTCGGCTGCAGCGACGGCGTGCTGCTGTACGACGACGGCGCGTTCACGAAGATCGCCGCCGCGGACGAGTACGGCCGCACCGGCAACGCCTACGTCACCGACTCGTCGTCCGTCATGCTCGGGGACTACAACAGCGACCCCGACTCCGAGGGCTACGAGCTGACGCAGCTCACCGCGGTCGACACCGCCGCGGCCACCTCGCAGGTGCTCGACCTGCCCGACGGCGTGGCGTACACCTGGAAGGGCGTCGGCCGCACCGCCGACGACGACGCGCTCGTGCTCGGCACCGACGGAGCGCTGCACGTGTTCGACGTCGCCGCCGGGACGTTCGGGGCCTCGTACCCCGTGATCCAGGCGTGGGAGGGGCCCGCCGAGTGGCAGGACTCGCACCCGAGCCTCTCGGTCGTCGGCGACACCGCGTTCGTGACCGACCCGGCGTCGGGCTCGATCCACGCGGTCGACGTCGCCACCGGCGAGGTCACGGCCACGGGCGACCTCGGCGTCGCGGCCAACGAGATCGCGGTCGTCACCGGCTAGCCCGGGCCCTCCCCATTCAGGAAGATCTGTCCTGAGTCGCGCAACGGGGGGAGCGGGAGTCCTGATTCGTGCACCGTTCAGGAGGCGCGGGCCCGCACCTCCTGAACGGTGACAGTGCCGAGCTGGTCCCGTCTCCGTCCCGTCGCCGGGCGACGAGACGACAGAGAAGGTCCTTTCCCAGAAGGGAAAGGACCTTTTCTGACGGTTCACGAGCGAACGGAGGGAGAACCCCGCCCCACGCCGGAGCGTGGAGCGGGGCCCCACCGGGAACACCGGCCCACGTGCAGGGTCGGGGCCGGTGTCGTCGTCACTCGGGTGAGGGCGGACCCTACTCGGTGGCGACGGTGATCTTCGCGACGCCGACGAGCATCTCGTCCTGGACGGCGTCGGTGTT
>NZ_JACYUR010000006.1:0-149013 GCF_014841875.1 Frigoribacterium sp. CFBP 13729
AACACCGACGCCGTCCAGGACGAGATGCTCGTCGGCGTCGCGAAGATCACCGTCGCCACCGAGTAGCCACCCGGCTGGCGCCCCCGTCGGCACCCGCCGACGTTCCCGGTGAAGCCCCGTCCCGCACCCTGCGGGACGGGGCTTCCCGCGTTCCCCGGCCCGCACCTCCTCGGCACCGCGTCATGCAGGCGAAGACAGGCCGCACCTCCTGAACGGTGCACGACTCAGGACTCTCGCTCCCCCCGCTGCGCGACCCAGGACCGATGTTCCTGAACGAGGAGACACACGACCGGGGACACACGGGGGCGAGACGAGGAAGAAGGTCCTCCCCGAGACCGGGGAGGACCTTCTTCGTCGGTTCGCGCGAGCGACCCAGGAAGCGAGACCTACAGCAGGTCGTACTCCGTGAGGAACGCGGTGGCGACGCTCGCCGAGTCCTTCTTGTCGACCTGCACCATGGCGAGGTACTCCGTGAGGTTCTCGGTGGTGAGCGCCTCGGAGACGGCGTTGAGCGCCTCCTCGACGGTGTCGCTCGACTTGTCCTCGCGGATGATCGGCACGATGTTCTCCGAGAGGAACAGGTTCTTCGTGTCCTCGAGGGTGACGAGGTCGTTCGTCGTGATGGCCGAGTCGGTCGAGAAGAGGTTCGCGACCTCGACGTCGCCGTTCTCGAGCGCGGCGAGCGTCAGCGGTCCGCCGGCGTCGAGGGGCACGAACTCCTTGAAGGTGAGGCCGTAGACCGACTCAAGGCCGACGACGCCCTGCTGGCGCTCCGCGAACTCGGGGCCGCCGGCGAGGCGGAGCTCGCCCGCGACGGGCTCGAGGTCCTCGATGGTCTCGAGGCCGTACTGGTCGGCGGTCGCGCGGGTGACGGTGAGGGTGTCCTTGTCCTCGGCGTCCGACTGGGGCAGCGAGACGATGCCCTCGGGCAGCACGTCCTGCAGCGCGTCGTACACGTCGTCGGGCGAGGTGACGCCCTCGTCCACGCCGTCGGTCGACAGCGCGGCGAGCAGGGCGCCGTTGTACTCGGGCAGCAGGTCGATCGAGCCGTCCTCGAGCGCCTTGAGGTACACCTCGCGGGCGCCGATGTTGAAGGTGCGGCTGACCTTCACGTCCTTGGCCTCGAGTGCCTGGGCGTAGATCTCGCCGAGCAGCTCGCTCTCGGGGAAGTTCGCCGAGCCGATGGCGATCGTGTCGTTGTCGGACGACGAGCCGCCGCCGGTGCTGGCGGTGGGGTCGGAGCAGGCGGACAGCGCGAGGACGCCGACGCCGATGACGCCGATGGCGCCGAGGAGGGTCTTCTTCATGGGGTGTGAGCCTTTGCTCTCGTGCACCTGACGACGATTCGTTCGGGTGCGGGGTGTGGGTGAAGGGGGAAGACCGGGAGGTGCCGGCCGGGTCGAGGAGGCGCGGGCCGGGAGGCGCGCGCCGGGTCAGGAGGACGCGCGGTCGCGCGCCGAGGAGGCGGGCTCGGGGGTCGAGGTCGTGGGCGTCGAGGGTCCGTGCACCGAGGTCGTCGCCGCGACCCCGTCGACGGGAGCGAGTGCCGGTGCAGGAGCGGCAGGGGCGGTGCGCCGCAGCTGGCGCTTCGGGATGCGCCCGGTGAGGCCGGGCGACACGACGAGCCGCTGCGTGCCCGCGGCGAGCAGGTCGAGCACGATCGCCAGCGCGGCGACGACGACGGCGCCCGCCACGACGCGGCCGTAGTCGTTGAGCGACAGCCCGTCGATCAGCAGCCGGCCGAGGCCGCCGATGCCGACGTACGCGGCGACGGTCGACGTGGCGACGAGCTGCAGCAGCGCGTTGCGGAGGCCGGACGAGATCAGCGGCAGCGCGATCGGCACCTCGACCTTGAAGAGCACCTGCAGCGGCCGCATCCCCATGCCCCGGGCGGCGTCGATCGCGGCCGGGTCGACCGCGCGGATGCCCGCGTACGTCGTGGTGAGGATCGGCGGGATCGCCAGGATGACCAGGGCGATCAGCACCGGCCCGAAGCCGAGGCCCATGATCACGACGAGCAGGATGATGAGCCCCAGCGTCGGCAGCGACCGACCGGCGTTCGCCGCGTTGATGGCGATGAACGAGCCCTTGCCGGTGTGGCCGATGTAGAGGCCGAGGGGCAGGGCGATCACGGCCGCGACGACGAGCGCCTGCACCGTGTACCAGAGGTGCGTCAGCACCAGCTCGGGGATCGAGGCGCGCACGCCGCCGCCCTGCCAGTTGGCGGGGTCGAGCAGGTAGCCGAGCAGTCCGTCGCTCATGCGGCGATCCTCCCTGCCGCACGCGTCCAGGGCGTCACGCGTCGCTGGACGAGCACGATGATCCCGTCGCACACGGCGGCGAGCAGCACCGAGAGCACGATGCCGACGACGATCGGCGGGGTGTAGTTCAGCTGCTGCCCGCGGGTGAAGAGGGCGCCGAGGCCGCCGACGCCGATCAGGGCGCCGACGCTGACGAGGCTGACGTTGGCGACGGTCGCGACCCGGAGCCCCGCGAGCATGACCGGCAGCGCGATCGGCAGCTCGACCGAGACCAGGCGCCGGAGGCGGCGGTAGCCCATCGCCGAGGCGGCCTCGGTCACGAGCGGGTCGACCGACTTGAGCCCGTCGGCCACGACCCGCACGAGCAGCGCGATCGTGTAGACGCTGAGGGCGATGATGATGTTGAGCGGCGACAGGATCCGGATGCCCACGATGGTCGGCACGAGCACGATCAGCGCGATCGACGGCACCGCGTAGAGGATGCCGCTGAGGTTGAGCAGCGGGTGGTACAGGAACCCGAAGCGGACCGCGAGGTAGCCGATGGGCAGCGACACGACGATGCCGATCAGCACCGGGACCAGCGCGAGGAACACGTGCTGCGACAGGGCGGCCTGGATCACCGCGACGTTGTTCTGCAGGTACTGGATCACGCCGGGTCGACCTCCCGTCGACGACGGGCTTCCAGCTGCTGCATGAGGCTGGTGTGGCGGATCACGCCGTCGGCCACCCCGTCCTCGTCGACGCGGACGACGACGCCGACCGGCGACGTGATCGCGAGGTCGGTCACGAGGCGCAGCGAGTCCGTGGTCTGGAACGCGCCTCCGGTGGGGGTCGGGGAGGCGGTCGACCCGAGACCGGCGCCCGTCCAGCCGAGAGGCCGGCCGGCCTGGTCGAGCACGAGCTGCTCGGGGCCGGTCGTCACCTCGGAGAGCGGCGCGACGTCGAGGCTCGCGGCCGAGTCGAACGAGAGGCTGCGGAAGCCGCGGTCGCGGCCGACGAAGCCCGCGACGAAGTCGTCGGCCGGGTTCGCGAGAAGCTCGCGCGGGGTGGCGAACTGGGCGAGGCGGCCGCCCTCCTGGAACACGGCGACGTTGTCGCCGAGCTTGATCGCCTCGTCGATGTCGTGGGTGACCATCGCGATGGTCTTGCCGAGATCGCGCTGCAGCCGGAGGAACTCGGCCTGCAGGCCCTCGCGGACGATCGGGTCGACGGCGCTGAACGGCTCGTCCATGATCATCACCGGCGGGTCGGCGGCGAGGGCGCGGGCGACGCCGACGCGCTGCTGCTGGCCGCCGGAGAGCTGCACCGGGTAGCGGTCGGCCATCGCCGAGGTCAGCCCGACCCGCTCCATCAGCTCGACCGCGGTGGCACGGGCCGCCTTCTTGCTCGTGCCGACGAGGGCGGGGACCGTCATGATGTTCTCGACGATCGTGCGGTGCGGGAACAGGCCGGCGGCCTGGATGACGTAGCCGATGCCGCGGCGCAGCAGCGCCTCGTCCTGGCCGGCGACGTCGACGCCGTCGATGAGCACGCGGCCGGTAGACGGGGTGACCATCCGGTTGATCATGCGCAGCGAGGTGGTCTTGCCGCAGCCGGAGGGGCCGACCAGGACGGTGAGCTCGCCGGTCGGCAGCGTCATGTCGAGCTGCTCGACGGCGACCGTGCCGTCGGGATAGACCTTGCTGACGCCCTCGAACGTGATCATCTGTTCTCCTTGCCTGTCGGAACCGTGGTGGCCGGGTGTTCGACATGACCGGTAGAACAGCCATTCACCGATCATCATCCCCGATTCGAGGCCGACTCGTCGCGATCGAGTCCCGATCGTGATGAACGGGACTTGCGCTCCGACTGATCGGGGGGGAGTTCCGCGAGCCTGCTCGATCGTGGAGGTGCAGGATCTCCATGATGACCGCACACGCCACGCCCCCGCTCGCCGACCGCACCTTCGACGCCTACGTGCCCGGGCTCGTCGAGACGCACGGTCCGCTCGAGGTGACCGAGTCCGAGATCGTGGCGTTCGCCTCCTCGTTCGACCCCCACGACATGCACGTCGACCCCGAGGCGGCGAGGAGGAGCCCGTTCGGCGGCCTCATCGCCAGCGGCTGGCACACGACGGCCCTGATGATGCGGCTGATGGTGGGCGGGTTCCTGAACCAGCGGGCGAGCGTCGCCTCGCCCGGGGTCGACGAGCTGCGCTGGCTGCTGCCGGTGCGGCCGGGCGACCTCCTCCGGGCGCGCTTCACCGTGCTGTCGTCGCGGGTGTCGACCTCGAAGCCCGACCGCGGGCTCGTGCGGACGCGCATCGAAGTCCTGAACCAGCGCGACGAGGTCGTCATGTCGCAGGTGATGATGAACCTGATCCTGCGCGAGCTGCCCTCGCGCGCCTGACCCGGCCGGCCAGCAAGCCGACAGGTGTCGGGCACGGGTGACGCGCCCGGCGTAGCCTCTGGCCATGAAGGCACTCCAGTACACGAAGATCGGTCAGCACCCCGAGGTCGTCGAGATCGAGAAGCCGTCGCCCGGCCCCGGGCAGGTGCTGCTCAAGATCACCGCGGCCGGCGTCTGCCACAGCGACGAGTTCGTCATGGGCCTCAGCGAGGAGGACTACACGGCGGGCGGCTACCCCCTCCCCCTGACGCTCGGCCACGAGGGCGCGGGCGTCGTCGACGAGCTCGGCGAGGGCGTCGAGCACCTGCAGGTCGGCGACGCCGTCGCCGTCTACGGCCCGTGGGGCTGCGGCCGCTGCCGCCCCTGCTCGCAGGGCAAGGAGAACTACTGCGTCAACGCGTCAGCCGAGGGCATCAAGCCCCCCGGCCTCGGCGCCCCCGGCTCGATGGCCGAGTACATGATCGTGGACGACCCGCGCCACCTCGTGCCGCTCGGCGACCTCGATCCCGTCCAGAACGTGTCGCTCACCGACGCTGGCCTCACGCCGTACCACGCGATCAAGACGTCGCTGCCGAAGCTCGGCGCAGGCACCTTCGCGGTCGTCATCGGCACCGGCGGCCTCGGCCACGTCGGCATCCAGATCCTCAAGGCGCTCTCGGGCGCGCAGATCATCGCCCTCGACGTCAGCGACGACAAGCTCGAGCTGGCCACCCACGTCGGCGCCGACCACGTGCTGATCAGCGACGAGCACGCGGCCGACAGCATCCGCGAGCTCACGGGCGGGCTGGGCGCGAACGCCGTCTTCGACTTCGTGGGGGCGCCTCCCACGGTGGCCCTGGCCACGTCGGTCGCCGCCTCGGAGGCGGATGTCACCCTCGTCGGGATCGGCGGCGGGACCGCACAGGTCGGCTTCGGCTCGATCGCCTACGACGCCGCCGTCCGGGTGCCGTACTGGGGCAGCCGCTCCGAGCTGATCGAGGTGCTCGACCTCGCCCGGTCGGGCCGCGTCTCGGTCGAGACGCAGCGGTACTCGCTCGACGACGGCCCGGCAGCGTACGAGGCCCTCGCGGCCGGCACGGTCCGCGGCCGGGCGGTCATCGTCCCGTAGCGCGCACGCCGGGCGGCGTCGAGTTGCCCCGAACCGTCGCTCCGGCTTCGTCGGACTGACCGTTCGGGGCAACTCGTTCGTGCGGGCGCTCGCACGCACGCGCCACGATCGGTCGTTCGGATGAGCCGGGCGAGGGCGGTCGGCGCGTGCGGCTCATCCCTCCGGACCGAACCGGACGCCGTGCGGACGGGACCGGCCCGGATCGCTCGACCCGCGCCTCCTCGTGCTCGTAGCGTCCGGAGGGTCGGCACCGCGACGCACCGTCGCACCCCGCCGACCCGATGGAGGAGCACCTCATGGACCAGGACCGCACCACAGCCCCGCTCAGCCCGACCGCCGAGACCGGCCCGACCAGGCCCGGCACGAGCCGCGGCGCCTCGTTCCGCCGCGCGGGAGTCGTCGCC
Organism: Frigoribacterium sp. CFBP 13729; assembly: GCF_014841875.1. NCBI lineage: Bacteria > Bacillati > Actinomycetota > Actinomycetes > Micrococcales > Microbacteriaceae > Frigoribacterium > Frigoribacterium sp. CFBP 13729. The sequence continues at coordinate 6,162 of NZ_JACYUR010000006.1, forward strand.
GTCGTCGCCGGCGCCGTCACCGGCTCCGCGTTGGGGCTCGGGGCAGCCGGCGCCTTCGCCACCGACGGGGCGGCCCCGGCCACCTCCTCCGCGCAGGTCGCGGCCGACGCCGCCGCAGCCCAGGCCGCGAGCACCGCGAAGGGCGAGGAGGCCCCGGCCCCGAAGATCACGTACAGCGAGGCCGACCTCGCGGCGTTCGCCGCCTCGCCGTACGCGGACGACGCGCTCAACCTCGCCGTCGTCTGGGGCACGCCCGACGTCGCCACGGCGAAGGGCAAGGCCGGGGCCGCGATCACGGCCGGCACCCCGCTGCCGTTCGGTCCGGACGACGCGCCCGGCGCCACCTACACGGACGACCAGCGGCTCGTGGCGTTCGTCCTCGGACGCGGCAGCTGGGAGCAGGCGCTCGGCCTCGCCGTGGCCTGGGGCGAGCCCAGCGTGTACTCCGTGAAGAGCACCATCGGCGGCTCGCTGCTGGCCCACGAGGAGGTGCAGCCCGCGCCCGCGACCTTCACCGAGGACCAGCAGGTGGCCGCGTTCAGCGCGAGCGGCTACACCGAGGCGAACGCGGCCGAGCTCGCCGCCCTCTGGCAGAGCGGCTCCGTCCGCGAGGCCGAGGCCCGGGCCGGGGCGGCGCTGCTCGCCGGCGACAGCCTGCCGGTCGTCCCCTGAGCCGCGCCGTGACGACACGGGGTGGTCGCGACGGGGCTGCACCGGGTGGCGTCCTGCCCGCACCGGGCGGTGGTGCCGAGTCGACGCACGAGTCAGCCGGGCCCACGCACGGCCGGACCGGCCCGGCGCTGCGCCGCCGCATCGGCGTCGAGATCGAGCTGATCGCCCCGCCCGGCGTCGATCGCGGCGTGCTCGCCCGACGGGTCGCCCTCGCCTCGGGCGGGGCGGCCCGTCGGGTCTTCCACACCGACTCCGAGCCCTCGCTCGTGCCGGGGATGGGCCACTTCTGGCACCTGACACCGGCGTGGGAGGTGTCCGACGCACACGGCGCGCCCGTCGCCTCCTTCGTGGACGACATCACGATCGCCGACGACCTGCGACGCGAGCACGAGGAGGCGCGGGCCGGGAGGGCAGGGGCCGCCACCTCCGCGGCGCCGTCCCCGGACCTGTGGCGCGTCCTCTCGGACGACCCGCGCCTCCTCCGCCTCGTGGCCGAGCACAGCGACCCGGCCACCCCCTTCGATCAGTCCCTGGACGTGGCCGCGCGGTTGTTCGGCACCGACGTGGAGGTGGTCGGCGGCGTCCGGCGCCTGCGCGACCGCTCGGGGGCGAGCATCGCGATGGCGGCCCCGCTCGCCCCGGGCCGCGAACGGCCGTGCGAGATCGTGACGGCGCCCCTGACCGTCGACCACGAGGCCGTGCTGGAGGCGCTGCTCCGGCCCGCGAGGGAGCTCGGCTTCACCGTCCCCGTCGAGGCCGCCGTCCACCTGCACGTCGACGGGGCGCCGTTCCGGTCGGCGCACGCCTTCGCCAACCTGGTGCGGCTCTTCGGGCACTGGCGCGGGGCGCTGCACGAGCTGCTCGAGACGAACCCCGCCTGCACCCGGCTGGCGCCGATGCCGCCCGCGGTGCTCGCGCTGGTCGAGGAGGAGGCGGCCGCGTGGGCCGCGGCGACGAGCGGAGCCCGGACCGGCACCGGCGCCGAAGACGACGACGACGACGACGTCGTGGCAACCGCAGCCGGCGACGACGTGACGACCGCAGGAGGCGCCGCCTCCGCCCAGCGCTGGCACCACCTCCAGCAGGCTGCCGCCCGCACCGGCCTGCTCAAGTACATGGACGTGAACCTCACGGCCCTGCTCACCGACAGCCCCGCGCGCGACACCGTGGAGGTGCGGATCCTGCCCGGCTCGCTCTCCGCCTCCGCCATCACGGGCCGGGCCCGGCTCGTCGAGGCCCTGCTCGACCGCTGCCTCGAGGAGGCGCCCCTCCCGCACCCGACGACCGCCGCCTCCGTGGCTCCCGCCCGCGCCGACGCCGAGCTCCTCGCGCTCGTGCTCGCACGCACCCGCAGCTGAACGAGTTGCCCCGAACTGCTGCCCCGCGAGCGCGGAAGCAGCACTTCGGGGCAACTCGCGGCCCCTAGAACGCCGCCAGCGCGCTCGTCGAGAGCTGCTGGACGGCCGTGTTCGCGCACGCCTCGAAGCTCGAGCCCGACGCGCCCACGAAGATCGAGCGGACCGACCCGGGCGGGTAGATGCGGAAGCCGTCCGTCGCGGTCGGCTGGCAGGTGGCGGCGTCGAAGCCGCCGGCCTGGACGATCTTCACGAGCGCCTGGACCTCGCCGCCGGGCGCGAGGCTCTGGGTCTCGTGCGGCGTCCCGCGGTCGAGCGTGGCGGAGGCACCGATCTGGGTGCCGTCCCCGCCCCCGACGAACGAGACGCCCGGCCAGCCCTGCAGCGTGCAGGTGCGGTCGCCGGTGTTCGTGAAGATGAACGCGATGCCGTAGCTGCCGGCCGCGCCGCCGCCTCCGTCGGCGATCTCGGCGCTCAGCTCGTCGACCGTGCAGCGGGCCGACGCATCGCCGGAGGCGCCGTCGCCGAGGTCTCCCCCGCCGCCCGAGGCGCCGTCGGGGCCGGGGGTCGCGCTCGGCTCGGCCGGCGCTGACGCCGACGCCGACGGGCTGGCCGACCCGCCGGGTGCGGTCGACGCCGACGACGAGGCGGACGAGGACGGCCCCGAGGAGGCGCCGGTCGCCGACGCGTCGGGGTCGCCCGAGGTGCACCCCGAGACGAGCAGGCCGAGCGACGAGGCCAGCACGAGGGGCAGGAAGAACTTCGCGGAACGGGTCATGTCCCTGATCGTGCACTCACTGCACGAATGTCGTTCATCCCTCTGGCCGAGAAACGCACGCGGGCCCGGAGCTAGCGTGTGGACGTGCAGACAGCAGACGTGAGGGCGGCAGACGGGCAGGCCGAGGCCGCCGCCGGGCGGGCCTCGACGATGCCCCGGGAGCCGTCACTGGTCGCCCGCCTCCGTGCCGTCGCGCCGCTCCGCGACCTCGGCCCCGGGCTCCGCCGCGTGCTCCTGCTCGGGCTCGGCGTCGCCGCCTACCTCACGGCGTTGATCGTGGCGCTGCAGTTCAACTGGTATCCCTCCAGCCTGCCGGGCTACGTCATCGTCGGCCTCACGGCGCTCGTCGCGGCGGCGACCACGAAGCGCTTCCCCCTGGCCTCGCTCACCGTCGTCTCGGCGATCACGGTGGCCATCGCCTTCGGGCCCGTGCCGGGCGACTGGTACGTCCGGGCGCCCGAGCTGCTGGTGCCGCTGGCGGTGACGGTCTTCATCTCGGTGTCGAACGGGCTCCCCGTGTTCGCGCCGGCCGCCTCCTTCGCGGTGCTCGCCGTGCTCACCATCGTGCCGTGGCAGGTCGTCGTCGACTCGTGGCTGTCGGCCGGCTCCGTCTTCGACGCCTTCGACTGGGCGGTCTTCTACGACCGCTCGACGCAGTTCGGCTACCTCGTCGGCTGCGCGCTCGTCGTCGCCGCCGCGCTCGCGCTGCAGCACCAGCGACGGGCCACGGCCCAGCTCGCGGCGCGCAACCGCGAGCTGGTCGCCCTCCGCGCCGAGGAGGCGGTGCGCATCGCCGAGCGCGAGCGCACCCGGATCGCCCGCGACGTGCACGACGAGGTCGCGCACCACGTCGCCGCGCTCGTCATCGGAGCGCAGGCGGCCGTCCGCGTCGCCGACCAGCACCCCGACCGGCTGGTCGCCGCCCTCGACGACGTGGTGCTCGGCGGCAAGGACGTGCTCACCCGCATCCGCACCGTCGTCCGCGTGCTCAAGGCCGCACCGGTCGGCCCGCTCGCCGACGCGACCGGCGACCTCGACGTCGAGCTCGAGGCGATGGCGGCGAGGCTGCGCGCCATCGGCTACCAGGTCGACTGCACCGTGCTGGTGCACGGCGAGCTGCCCGCGGCGCAGCGCATCGCGGTGCTCGGCGTCGTGCAGGAGTGCCTGACCAACACGATGCTGCACTCGTCCGCCGAGGAGGTGCGGGTCGCGATCACGGAGGGCCCCACGGCCTGGCAGGTGGTCGTCACCGACCCCGGGACCGCCGCCGAGCGGTTCCCCGACGTGCCGCGGGGCGGCGCGGGCATCGCGAACATGCGCGAGCGGATCGTCGGCCTGGGCGGCGTGCTCGTCACCGGGCACGACGCGGCCGGGACGGGCTGGGCCGTGAGGGCCGAGCTGCCCCGGGGAGGCGCCTCCTTCTCGGTCGGACCCGCGACGGCGGCCGAGGCGGCGGCTGCGGCCGCGACCGACGCCCGCGGTCCTCTCGTGGCGGCGTCGGACGGAGGCGCGTCGTGACCCTCCGGGTGCTGGTCGTCGACGACCAGGCGATCGCCCGCGCCGGCATCGCGACGATGCTCGACGCCGAGGACGACCTCACGGTGGTGGGCCAGAGCCGCGACGGCGAGGACGCCGTGCGCGACGCCCTCGCGCTGCGACCCGACGTCGTCGTCATGGACATCCGCATGCCGCGCCTCGACGGCATCGACGCGACGCGGCGCATCGTCGCCGAGCCCTCGACGGCCGTCGTGCTCATCACGACCTTCGACGACGACGAGCACCTCTTCGACGGCATCGCCGCGGGTGCCTCGGGGTTCCTGCTCAAGGACTCGGGGCCCGACCTCATGGCCGCCGCCGTCCGCTCGGCCGCCCGCGGCGACTCGCTGATCGACCCGGCGATGACCCGGGCGCTGATCGAGCAGACCGTCGCGACGGAGGCGGCGCGCACGTCGGGCGACTCGCCCGCGCACCTGCCCGCCCAGGCGCCCGTGCAGGCGTCCGCCCTGTCGCCCGCGCAGGCGAACGCGCTCGCGGGGACCGCCGCGTCCCGGCCGGCTCCGCCGCTCCTCCGTGCCGCGCTCGACGGGCTGAGCGACCGCGAGCTCGACGTGCTCGACGGGGTCGCGCGGGGCCTCAGCAACGTCGACATCGCCCAGGAGCTCTACCTCAGCATCGCAACCGTCAAGACCCACATCTCGAACCTGCTCGCGAAGACCGGCACCCGCACGCGCGTGCAGGCCGCCGTCTTCGCCTACGAGTCGGGCTTCGCGCGGGCCGGCCGCGACGCCGGCGGCGGCACCGCCCGCTGACCCGCCGCACGCGGGCGCACGAACGGCCGCACCGCGCACGCGGAGAGCTGCCCAGCCGGAGGCGCGGTCCGGGGAGCGGGGCTACAGTCGGTCCGCACCGAGCCGAGCCAGGAGGACGCCCCCGCATGACCGTCACCACCGAAGCGGACGCACGTGCCGCCTCCTCCGCAGCCGCACCCGCGAACGCGAGCGCACCCACCTCCGAGCCCGGAGCCGCGCAGGCCCCCGCCGGCTCGGCGCCTGCCCTCGCTGCCGAGGCGGTCGACGCGTTCGTCACCGACCTGGCGTCGGCGCTCGACGCCGACCGCGTGCTCCGCGACCCGGAGTCGCTCGCCCGGTACAGCCACGACGACGCGGAGTGGGCGCCGTTCGAGGCGCCCCTCGCGGTGGTGCTCGCCCGCAGCACGGACGAGGTGAGCGCGGTGCTCCGCCTGGCCGCCGCCTCCGGCGTCCGGGTCGTGCCGCGCGGTGCGGGCACCGGCCTCTCGGGCGGCGCGAACGCCGTCGCGGACTGCGTCGTGCTGTCGCTCGAGCTGATGGACGCCGTCACCGAGATCGACGTCGACGAGCGGTACGCCGTCGTGCAGCCCGGGGTGATCAACGACGCCCTGCGCGCGGCCGTGGCCGAGCACGGGCTCTGGTACCCGCCGGACCCGGCCAGCTCGGCGATCTCGACGATCGGCGGCAACGTCGCCACGAACGCGGGCGGCATCTGCTGCGTCAAGTACGGGGTGACCCGCGACTACGTGCTGGGCCTCACCGTCGTGCTCGCCGACGGCTCGATCGTCGAGCTCGGACGGCGCACCGCCAAGGGCGTCGCCGGCTACGACCTCGTGGGCCTGATGGTCGGGTCGGAGGGCACGCTCGGCGTCGTGACCTCGGTGACCGTGCGGCTGCTGCCGCTCGCCGGGCGCGACGAGCGCGCCGTGATCGGGTACTTCCCCTCGCTCGTCGCGGCGGGCGACGCCGTGGCGGCGATCTCGAAGGCCGGGATCATCCCCGCCGCGCTCGAGATGCTCGACCGCACCTGCCTGCGGGCGGTCGACGACTGGGTGCACCTGGGGCTCCCCTCGGACGTCGACACGCTGCTGCTGGCCCGCGTCGACGAGCGCGGCGCGGCCGGAGACGAGCTCGCCGACCAGGTCGCCCAGGTGTTCGCGGAGGCGGGCGGCACCGACGTCGAGCTGGCCACGGACCCGGCCGACATCGACCGGCTGTTCCAGGCGCGGCGGCTCGCCTACCCCGCGCTGGAGCGACTGGGCCCCGTGCTCACCGAGGACATCTGCGTGCCGCGATCGGCCGTGCCCGAGATGCTCCGGCGCATCCAGGCGACCGCGGCGAGCGCCGACGTCGTCATCGCGAACATCGCGCACGCGGGCGACGGCAACCTGCACCCGCTGATCATCGCGCCCGAGGGAGACGAGGCTGCGAAGGCCCGGGCGAAGATCGCGTTCGACGCCATCGTCGCCGACTGCCTCGACCTCGGCGGCACCGTGACCGGCGAGCACGGCGTGGGCCTGCTGAAGCTGCCGGGCCTCCGCGAGGAGCTGGGCGAGCGCGTGCTCGCGATGCACCGCTCCGTCAAGGACGCTCTCGACCCCGCCGGCACCCTCAACCCCGGGAAGGCCTTCTGATGAGCACCGCCGGCACGTTCGTCAGCACCGACGGCGTGACGCTCGCCTACACGGACTCGGGGGAGGCGCCCGTCGCGACCGGCAGGACCGACGCGGCCGCCGCCTCCCCCGCGACCACCGCCTCCCGCACCACCGCCTCCCGCACCGTCGTGCTCGTCGCCGGCTACGCGATGCCCGCCGCGGCGTGGGCGCTGCAGACCGACGCGCTGCTCGCGGCGGGCCACCGCGTCGTCGAGTTCGACCGGCGCTCGCACGGCGCCAGCGAGGACGTGCTGCACGGCCAGCGGATCGCCCGCCACGGTGCCGACCTGCACGAGCTGCTGGTGCACCTCGACCTCCACGACGTCGTGCTCGTCGGCCAGTCGATGGGCGCGAGCACGGTCTGGGCCGCGATCGATCTCTTCGGCACCGACCGGGTCACGGGCGTGCTGACGATCGACCAGACGCCGAAGCTGGTGAACGACGGCGGGTGGAGCCACGGCTTCTACGGCATGACGCCCGAGAACAGCGGCACCTTCTTCGACGACGGCATCCCCGACACCGGCCGCGGCGCCCGCGTCGACCCGGCGAACACCGGCGTGGCCCGGCTGTTCGAACGGCTCGGCGGTCCGCCCGCCGTGCGCGAGGCGAACGCGCCCGAGACGCGCAAGCTGCTCCGCGACCACGGCCTGCAGGACTGGCGCGACGTGATCGCCCGGCTCGACGTGCCGTTCACGATGGTCGCGGGCCGCGACAGCCAGCTCTGGCCCTGCAGCCACGCGGAGGCGGCGGTCGGCGACCACGCGCTCGGCCGGTCGGTCGTCATCGACGACGCCGGGCACGCGACGAACTTCGACCGCCCCGACGAGTTCAACGGGGTGCTGCTCGCGTTCGTCGCGGGCCTCTGAGGCCGGGCGGGCCCACGTCGACTCGTCCGAGCCCGTCCGCACCCCTCGAACCCGCACGGGCGCGCGTCCGGACCCCTCGAACCTGCGCGCACCCACCCGCGCGCACGAGGGTGCGCGCGGGTTCGACGGGTCCGGGCGACTCGGCGCGAGCGCCTACGCGGGCCCGGGCGAGTGCGCAGCCCCTGGCCCGTCCAGCTCCTGCGCTGCCCGGCTCAGCCGCAGCAGAACCTGCAGCTCGAGCGCCCGCTCCCGCCACGCCGGCCCGAGCAGCCCGTCGAGCGTCGCCAGCCGCTGGTAGACCGTGTTGACGTGCACCCGCAGCGCGGACGCCGTGGCCGTCGGGCGCCGTCCCTGGTCGAGGAACACCTCGAGCGTCTCCGTGAGGGGCACTCCCCGCCGGGCCTCCTCGGCGAGGACCGGCCCGAGCTCGCGCTCGACCTGCTCGTGCAGCTCACGGGTGCCGGCGCGGCTGAGCAGCACGGCGAAGACCCCGAGGTCGTCGCCCCGCGACAGCCCGCCGCCGCTCCCCGGGCGGCGGCCGAGGGCCGTGAGGGCCCGGGCCGTCCGGGCGGCCTCGCCCCACGCGGCGCGGAGCCCGGCCGTCTCGACGACGGGGCCGGCGAGTCCGGCGACGGGCGCCTCCTGCGCTCCCCAGCGCCCCTCGAGCTCGAGCGAGGCCGGGGCGACCAGCACGAACCGGTCGCGGTGCACCGCGGACGCGACGTGCCCGCCCAGCCCGAGCCCCGCGACGTGGCGCCGAGCAGCCTCGGGGTCGCCCTCGACCACCACGACGACGTGCGGCCGGCGCGGGTCGAGCCCGGCGCCGCGCCAGCGTCGGTGGTCGGCGGCCGCGTCGGGCTCGCCGCGGCTGAGCAGGTCGACCGTGGCGATGTCACGGCCGAGCTGGGCGGCGCGGGCGGTGGCCCTCGCCCCCACGAGCGTGAGCGCGATCAGGGGCGCGGCCCGCTCGAGCAGCAGCAGGGCGTCAGCGGGCACGGCACCGGTCGACCCCGCACCAGCAGTCCCGGCGTCCGCGAGCACGCCCCGAGGAGGCGCGGTGCCGGCGACCGCGCCCGCCGCGTCCCCGAGACCGAGACCGAGACCCAGGCCCGCTGGCCCGGCGACCAACGCCCCGAACACCTGCCCCGCGGCCGCCACCGGCTGCACCGTCTCGGCCCCCACGACGACCGGCCCGGGTTCCCCGCTGCGGGCCGCCCCGGCGAGCGCCGCACCCACGGGCCCGTCGGCCGGGTGCTCGACCCACCGCACGGGCACGTCGGTGAGCGCCTGCACCCGTTCGACGAGCGACTCCGGGTCGCCCCCGGCGAGCACGGCCCGGGTCAGGTCGGCGTCGAGGCGCAGGGTCGACTCGAGCCCCTCCTTGGCGTCGCGCAGCTCGGCGGCCGTCCGCGCGTTGTCGATGGCGACCGCGGCGTGGGCGGCGAGCCCGGTCAGCAGGCTGATCTCGTGCGCGCCGAAGCGTCGTTCCTCCCGCTTGGCGGCGAGCAGCACCCCGAGCACCCGGCCCCGCACGGCCAGCGGGACGCCGAGCAGCCCGCGGATCGACTCCGCCCGGGCGGCCCGGTCGGCGCTCTCCTCGTGCACGAGCTCGGGGTCGGCTGCGTAGTCGGACGTCCAGCGCGGGGTCCCGCTCGCGGCGACGCTGCCGACGAGCCCGGCGGTGCGGGGCAGGCGCGTGCCGACCAGGGCGGACGAGCGGTCGCCGCTCGCGACCTCGATGCGGAGGTCGTCGCCCACGAGCAGCGCGACGTAGGTGAGGTCGACCCCCAGGAGGCGCCGGGCCTGGTCGACGACCTCCACGAGCAGGTCGGCCGGGTCGGCCACGGCGGCCAGGCGGCCGGCGACGTCGTTGAGGGCGGCGAGCTCGACCGCGCGCTGTCGGCGTTCCTGCAGCAGCGACGCGACCTCGACCGCGGTGCGCGCCTCCTGGTCGGTGCGGGCCTCGTCGGCACCGTCGGCGACGAGGAGGCGGCGGTGCGCCTCGAGCTCGGGCACGCCGGCCTGGTCGGCGAGCAGCTGCAGCCACCCGGGCCCCTGCGGGTCACGTGTCGCCTGCGGGTCGCGCTCAGTCATGGTTGTTCCCTCCATCCGATGGGTCGAGAGTAGACGGAACAGCCGTTGTGGGGGCAGGGGGCGGAGGCGCAGGGTTGAGCGTCCCCGAGCGGCAGCGCCGCCCCTCAGCTCAGGAGTCCCCCATGACCGACGTCGACCGCACCACCGCCTCCGCCGGCAGCACGCCCGGCACCGCCTCCGGCACGCCCGGTGACGTGCCCGGCACGATCGGCAGCACCGCCGCCTCACTCGTCGCGCCCACCCCCGGCTCCGCGGGGCCCGCCGGCATCGCCGCCGTCGCGGAGGCGACCGACGTCAGCGTCGGCCCGCCGCGCCTCCGCCGGCTCTCGATCGGCCTCGCGCTCGTCTACGTGTCGATCCTCGCGATCAACTCAGGCGGCCTCGGCATCCTCATCCCGAACCTGGTGGCCGACATCGACGAGGCCTCGAAGATCGGCAACCTGGCGATCGTGACGACGGTGGCGTTCCTCGCGAACGTCTTCGCGCAGCCGATCGCCGGTGCCCTGTCGGACGCGACCCGCTCGCGCTTCGGCCGGCGCTCGCCCTGGATGGTCGGCGGCGCGCTGCTCGCCGCCGGCTTCTTCGCCGGCCTGCCGCTGGCGAGCTCGATCGTCACCGTCGCCCTCATCTGGCTCGTCGTGCAGCTCGGGCTCAACGCGCTGCAGGCCGCGGCCACGGCGCTCGTGCCCGACCGCTTCCCGGCCGCCAAGCGCGGCGGGGTCTCGGGCCTCATCGGCCTCGGCATCACCGTCGGCAACGCGGTGGGGGCCGTCGTCGCCGGCTCGGCCTCCGGTGCGGGAGCCCTGCTCTACCTCGTGCTCGCCGCCCTCGTGCTCGTGGTCGTCGTCGTGTTCGTCGTGGTGAACCCCGACCGCTCGAGCCTCGACGAGGCGGCCGGCCCCGCCGCGCCCCGACCCACGTTCCGCGAGTTCGCCCGTGGCTTCTGGGTCTCGCCGCGGAAGCACCCCGACTTCGCGTGGGCCTTCGCGGCGCGGTTCCTCATGGTGATCGGCTTCTACGGCGCGCAGACCTTCGGCCTGTACATCCTGCGCGACTACATCGGGCTGAGCGACGCCGCCTCGAACGCCTTCGCCGCCCAGATCGGCGTCGTGCTGCTGCTCGGCGTGCTCATCTCGGCGCTGACCAGCGGCGTGCTGTCCGACCGGATCGGCCGCCGCAAGCCGTTCATCGTCTGGGCCTCGGTCGTCATGGCGATCGGCCTGGTCGTGCCCCTCGTGATGCCGACGACGACCGGCATCCTGATCTACAGCTTCCTGCTCGGCCTCGGCTTCGGCGCCTACATCTCGATCGACCTGGCCCTCATGACGGAGGTGCTGCCCGCCTCCCTGACGTCGGGCGCCAGCTCCGCAGGACGCGACCTGGCCATCCTCGGCCTCGCCACCACGCTGCCCCAGGCCCTCAGCCCCTCGATCGCCGCCGGCCTCGTCTCCGTCACCGGGGGCTACCCCGTGCTCTTCATCTCGGGCATCGTGTTCGTGGTGCTCGGCGCCCTCGCGGTGATCCCGATCAAGTCGGTGCGCTGACGGGGTGTCGCACCCGCCCGACTCCCTTCGACCCGCATCGCCTGCCCCGCCCGCCCGCCCGCCCCTGATCGACCTGCCCCACCCGCTCCGCCCCGCTCGACACGAATCCCGAGGAACCCCATGCAGCTGCACACGACCACCACCGGCGACGGCGAGCGGCACGTGGGGCTGGTGCACGGGCTCGGCGGCGACGGCGACACGTGGCGACCGCTCGTCGACCGGATGCTCGAGACGGGCCGGTACACGGTCACGACCGTCGACCTGCGGGGCCACGGGCACAGCGGCCGGGCGGCGTCGTACGGCCTCGACGAGTTCGCGACGGACTTGGTCGAGGCCCTGCCGACGGGCCTGCACAGCGTGGTCGGGCACTCGCTCGGCGGGGCCGTGCTCGTCCGGGCGGTCGCGCGGCTGCAGCCGCTCCGGGCGATCTACCTCGACCCGGGCTTCCACCTGGCGCTGCCCACCAGCGGCCTCGCCGGTCGGCTGTTCTGGGCCGTGCCGCCGCTGACGCTGGCCGTGGCCGGCCTCGCGCAGGCACGCACGACCAAGGCGGTGCGCGCGAGCTACGACGCGGCGACGGTCGCGCTGCTCGACGACGCCCGCGAGCGGTTCGACACGTCCATGGCGATCGGGGTGTTCCGTGACGTGGCTCACGCGCCGATCGAGGTGGCGCCTCCTGCGGTGCCCTCGGTCGTCGTGCTCTCGGACGACAGCCCGGCCGTGCTGCCCGAGCCCGTCGCCCGCTCGCTCGAGGGAGTCGGCTGGGAGCTGCGCCGCCTGCCCGGCGTGCATCACGACATGCACCTCGAGGCGCCCGACCGCGTGTTCGAGCTCGTCGCCGACGTGCTCTAGCGCGCCTCCCCCGACCGCTCGACTCCCCCGAGCTGCTCATGCGCGGACTTGCCCCGGATGGTCGCCTCCACCAGCAGGAGGCGACCATCCGGGGCAACTCGCGTCCCGTCCTCCTCGTCAGCCGAAGGGCAGCGGAGACGTGAGGTCCGTGTGCGCGAGCACGACGGCCGCGGCGACGGCCACCACCCCGAGCAGCCCGCCCCGCCACCACCGCTCGCTCAGCAGGAACCCGGCCGAGCCGGCTGCACCCGCGACGGTGACGACTACGAGAACGATGAAGACCGCGACCTGCGCGACGGACTGCGTCTCCGGGTCGCCCGTGAACGCCGTGACGACGACGCAGACGAGCAGCGTCATGACGAAGACGACCCCGATGACTCCGCTGAGACAGGCGATGAAGAGGAACAGCTCCGACGTCGGCTCCCACCGGATCAGCCGCTGCTGCCGGGGCGACCCGAGGTGCTCGGTCGTCTCCGAGGGAAGGCCGCCCGACAGGACGAGGTAGTCACGCACCTCCTTCTCCGTCTCGAACTGCAGCAGCGACCGGCGCAGCGCGTGACGCTCACGGGCATCGAGCGAGCCGAGGTCGTGGGCGCCCCAGCGGGCCGCCTGGTCGGGGTTGCCGGCACGGCGGTAGAACTCCGAGAGGGCGTCGCGGTAGGCCCGCTCGTCCGGGTGGCGACGGGCGTGGACGAGCAGCGAGTCCCACGCGGCCCGGTGCTCGCCGTCGTCGAAGCGCGCGCGGGCGGCGTCGACGATCTCGCGGGTCGTGCGGGTGGGCATGCGGGACTCCGGTGCAAGGGGTCGGGAGGCGGACCTCGTCACGATAGCGTCGCCTCCGTGGATCGACGGCCTCATGACGCAGGGAGCGCTCGCGTGCCCGACGGGTCCGCTGACGGCGGGCCGGCGCACGACGGGCCCGCTCACGGCGGGCCCCTGCACGGCGGGCCGGCGCACCTCGGCCGTCCGCTCAGCCGACGTGAGCGTCGCGAGGCGGAGGACGCCCGAGCCCGAGGAGGCGCCCCGCGCCGGTTCCCCCGCCTGCGCCGCTGGCTGCACCGCTGGGTCGTGCGCCCCCTGGAGGCGTTCCTCGACGCCCTGGGCAACGCCTTCTGAGCTCGACCCCGTCAAGAGCGAACAGACTCACAGGACCCTCTTACCGGATCCTTGAGGTTCTGTTATGTTCCGGACAGGGGCTGGTCCCCTGTCTCCTCGAGGTGCTGGGCCCGGGCGGACTTGCAATGACGCACGTATCCGACTCGACAGAAAGAACGCCCTTGCGCTCATCAGCCAGAAGGGGCCTCGTCGCTGCGCCGACGGCCCTCGCACTCGCCCTCGGAGGTGTCCTGCTCGCCGCAGGGCCCGCCTCCGCGGCCGCCCCCGTGACGATCACGTCGCCGGCGCCCGGCTCCACCTACGACAACTCGACCGGCTTCACCCAGCTCCTGCCGCTCGCCGGCACGGGCCTGCCCGCCGCCGACGACCTCGTCTTCACGTACGACAGGGGCGACGGCACGCTGGCGAACGGCATCAACGTCGGCACCACGCACAACCCGGACGGCACCTTCAGCGTCACGGCCAACGTCGGCGAGCTGCTGCCCGGCGAGACGACCGTGGACGCAGTCCTCACCGCCGTCGACGCCACGACCCGCGTCGTCGATCCCGAGGTGACGGCCACCGACTACACCATCGAGCTCGCCGTCGCGCCGAACCCCGCCTTCCCCTTCAGGGTCGACTACCCCGGAGTCGGCACGGTCGTCGACACGACGACCCCGGTCTTCACGGGCGTGGCAGCGCCGAACAGCACCGTCACGGTGACCTACAGCAACAAGAACCTCGGCAACTCGGTCGCCGGCACGGCGACGGCCAACCCCGACGGCACCTTCTCGGTCCCCACGACGTTCCTCGACCTCGCACCGGGCTCGCTCGGCTCGGGTGCGAACGTCACCCAGTCGAACCCGGCCGCGCAGGTCGGCTCGCTCGGCGTGGCCTTCACGTTCGCCACGGCGCCCGTGCCCGCGATCGCCCCGACGATCACGGCGACGCCCGACGAGGTCACCGTCGACGAGGCGACCACCACCGGCATCGCGATCGCCGCGACCGGCTTCAGCCCCGGCGAGGAGGTCCGCACCGTCGTGACCGACTCCGAGGGCACCGTCGTCGACCTCGCGGACCGCGCGCTGAACTACTACGCGGACGACACCGTGGGCGCCTACGCCGACACGATCGTCTTCGCCGACGACGTGCTCGCCGACGACTACACGATCACGCTGACGGGCGTCCGCTCGGGCATCGTCCAGGCCGTCGACGTCACCGTCGCCGACGAGGTCGTCCTGCTCACGCCCACCCCGGTGATCACCAGCCCCACGGAGGGGCAGGTCGTCACGGGCGGCACCGTCACGATCTCGGGCACCGGGCCCGTCGGCACGGGCATCGTCCTGACCGTCGCCGACTCGGCGTTCCTCGACGGGACCGCCACCGAGACCCCCGCCGTCGGCCGCTTCTACATCACCGACCTCGCCGACCCGATCCTGGTCGACGCCCAGGGCAACTGGACGGTCACCGTCTCGCTGCTCCCCGGTGCGTACGCGACCCAGGCCATCGCGGCCGAGCTGAACGCCGACGGCTCCGTGAACGAGGCAGGAGCCGTGTCGGACTTCTCGAACACCGTCACCTTCTCGCTCGTCGCCGCCGCCGTGGCGCCGCCCGTCGTGACCCCGGCCGCACCCGTGGCGCGTCCGGCCGGTCTCGCCTACACCGGTTCCGAGGCGTCGCGGGGCGTCGTCGGCGCCGCGCTGCTGCTGCTCGCCGGCGGAGGGCTGCTCGTCGCCGCCCGTCGCCGCCGCGCCCTGACGGTCGACTCGGCCGAGTAGCACCGCACCGCTCCACCGCACCTCAGCTGCACCTCGCCCACCCCGGGCGGCACCACGGACTCTCGTGGTCGGCGCCCGGGGCGGGCGTCTCTGCCTGGTGCGGCACGCCTCCTGGGCACGGGCGGGTTCGTCGTCGCCGGGCTGTCGCTACGGCCCGCTCCCGACGAAGACGCCCGTGGTCGATCGGTCGCGCTAGCCGAGGAGGCGACGAGCACGCGAGCCGAGGAGGCGGGCGAGCAGACGAGGCAGTTCGGATGACTTCCGCAGGTCCTCCCGGGGGTCTGCACATCGTGGGCCAGCACGATGTGGTCATGCCCGACTTCAAGCGCCTCCTGGGCGCCGCCGCGAAAGCGCTCGGCGACTCGAACTCCTCCTCGTCCTCCCGCAACGGCCAGCCGCCGCGACCGAACGCAGGCTCCGGCTCCGGCTCGGGCGCGGGTTCCGGCACCGACTGGCGCGACCTCGTCCGCACGGCGGCCGACAAGCTCACCGGCGACGGCAACCAGCAGCAGGGCGACCAGCGAGGAGGCGGCCCACAGCAGGGGCAGGCCGGCTACGGCCAGCAGCAGGGGCAGGGCTACGACCAGCGCCACCAGGGCGGCTACGACGGGCGTCAGCAGGGTGAGCAGCAGCGCCCGGCCCAGCAGCACGGCGCCGCTGGCGCACCCCGCGCCACCGAGGCCGACCGCGTCGCCCTCGGCAAGTACGACTACCTGCTCCGCACGGCCGAGCCCGAGCAGCTCGAGCAGGTGCACCGCGACGCGTTCTCCCGCCTGACCCCCCAGCAGCGCGAGCTCGTCCAGGCCCGCCTCACGGAGGAGCTGCCCGCGCACGAGCAGCCCCGCAGCGGCAGCACCGACGACCTCGCCCGGGCCGCCACCCGCGGCGAGACCGTGCACCCCGGCCTCATGCATCGCGTCTTCGGGGGCCACGGCCGTCCCGGCCAGAGCGCGGGCGGCCACGCGACCGGTACCCGTCAGGGCTCCGGTGCAGGTAAGTTCGCCGCCGGCGCCGCAGCCGGCGCGGGGGTCGCCGCACTCGGCGGCCTCGCACTCGCGGTCGCGGGCGGCGCCGCGGTCAGCAGCGTCGCGGGCCCGCTCCTCTCGGGAGCGCTCGCGAACGGCGTCGACTTCGGCGGCCTCGCCGAGAACTTCGGGCTCGAGGGCATCGCGGGCCTCTCGGAGGGCCTCGGCGGCCTGACCGAGGGCGTCGACGGCATCGCACAGGGCGGCGAGGAGTACCTCACCGGCCTCGGCGAGCAAGTCGGCGGTCTCGGCGAGGGCTTCCCGATCCCCGGGCTGGGCGACCTCGGCGGTCTCTTCGACCGCTAGCGCGCCTCCTGCGGCACCGCACCTGCCCGCACCCGCGGGACCTGTGCAGACCCTGTCGCGCGCACGAGGGTGCGCGCGGGTCTCGAGGGTGCCGGGTGCGGGCACGCAGCTCACGGCACCCGTGCAGCGCTCCTCAGACCATCACGCGGTGCGTGCAGCGCGCCTCAGACCCGCACGCGGTGAAGCGGGTCGAGCGCCGAGTCCAGCGCCGCCTCGAGGGGCCATGCCGACCGCAGCGGCTGGCTCATCACGAGCCCGCCCTGCACCGCCGTGAGGATCACCATCGCGATCCGCTCCGGGTCGGCCTCGCGGTCGACGTCGCCCGACGCCTGCATCTTGCGGACCCCCGCGGCGAGCAGGTCGCGCCAGGCGCCCATGCTCTCGGCGATGACGCGCTCGAGCTCGGGGTCGGTCATGGCCGCCTGCGTCGCGAGCGATCCGATCGGGCAGGCCCACCGGCCGAGGCCGAGGTAGTAGTCGACGAGCGCCTCGCGCCAGGCGCTCCACGACTCCCAGGAGCCGAGGTCGTCGACGTGCGGCTGCTGCGCGGCGAGCAGCTGACCGCCCTCCCACGCGGCGACCTCGCGGACGAGCTCCGCCTTGCCGCCCGGGAAGTAGTGGAACAGCTGGCTCTTGCTCGTCAGGGTCGCCGCCCGCACGGTGTCGAGGGTCGTCCCGCCGATCCCGGACGCGAGGATCTGCTCCCCCGTCGCCTCGATGATGCGCTGCCGGGTCGCCCGGCCGCGCTCGGTGAGCTTCTTGTCGTCCACCCGTCGATCCTACCGCTGTGGACCATACGGTCCATTCATGTGCTAGGAATGGACCATGAAGTCCAACGACGAAGAACTGCAGACCCTGACCCCCGACACCCGCCTGGCCGGCACCACCGCGCTGGTCACCGGCTCGACCAGCGGCATCGGCGAGGCGATCGTGCGCGTGCTCGCCGCCTCCGGCGCGGAGGTGGTCGTGAGCGGTCGCGACGCGTCGCGCGCCGCCTCCGTCGTCCGCGCCGTCACGGAGGCAGGCGGCCGTGCGCACGCCGTCGTCGGCGACCTCGGCGGCTCGCCGACCGAGGTGCGACGCGTCGCCGCCGAGGCCGAGGCCGCCCTCGGCGGACGCGTCGACGTCCTCGTCAACAACGCCGGCATCTACCCCGCGGGGGCCACGGCCGACCTCTCCGACGCCGAGCTCGACGCCGTCCTCGCCACCAACGTGCGGGCTCCCCACCTCCTCGTCGCGGCACTCGCCCCGGCGATGGCCGAGCGCGGTCGCGGCTCGATCGTCAACGTGGGCTCCTGGATGGCGCGCGTCGGAGTCCCGTTCGGGGCGGCCTACACCGGCTCGAAGGCCGCGCTCGAGCAGATGACCCGCACCTGGTCGGCGGAGTTCGGCCCGCACGGCGTCGGCGTCACGACCGTCGCGCCCGGGGCGACGAGCACGCCCGGCAACGCCGACAGCGCCGACGTGCTCGCCGCGATGACGGCCGGCACCGTCGCCGGCCGCCCCGTGCGCCCGGTCGACGTGGCGTTCGCGGTCCGCTGGCTCGTCTCGGGCGAGGCCGCGTTCGTGCACGGCAGCACCGTCGACGTCGACGGCGGCATCGCGGCGACCCGTCTGAGCTGACCGGCCGCACCTCCTGCGGGCATGCCCACGCCCGCACCCGCTCGACCCGCGCAGACCCCCGCTCGCGCACGGGGGTCTGCGCGGTTTCCGAGGGTGCCGGAGCATGATCCCCCAGGAGGCGCCACCCGGCCGCCCCAGGAAAGGACCGTCATGAGCGACACCACCGGAAACGACCCCTTCGCCCGCCTCCCCGAGGTGCCGAGCTTCACCGTCACGAGCGCCACCGTCGAGGACGGCACCCCCTTCGCGCAGCAGCAGTACTCCGGGGCGTTCGGCGTCCCCGGCGGCCAGGACGTGTCGCCGCAGCTCTCGTGGTCGGGTGCCCCCGAGGGCACCAAGAGCTACGCGGTCACCGTCTACGACCCCGACGCCCCCACGCAGTCGGGCTTCTGGCACTGGGCCGTCGCGAACATCCCGGCGTCCGTCACGGACCTGCCCGAGGGCGCCGGCGACGCGACCGGCGCACAGCTCCCCGAGGGGGCGTACCAGCTGCCGAACGACTCGCGGGCGCCCTCGTTCATCGGCGCCGCACCTCCTGCGGGCCACGGCCAGCACCGCTACTTCGTGACGGTGCACGCACTCGACGTCGAGGACATCGGGGTGCCCGCCGACGGCACGCCCGCGTTCCTCGCCTTCACGATCGCGTCGCACATCCTCGCGCGCGCCACGCTCGTCGCGACCGGCGAGATCCCCGCCGAGTAGCCCGACGGGGGAGGCGGCAGCGGCACGGGTTGCCCCGAACTGCTGCTCCCGACTCACGGGGGCAGCAGTTCGGGGCGACTCGCCGTCGCCACCTGCCGCGTGTGCCGGGGCTTGGGCAGCCTCGGCAACATGTGCTTTCACTGTGGAGTCACATCATGGTGAAGCTAGTCTGACGTCATGCAGCCGAGATCGGCCGCTCGACGGAAGGCTCCACGATGACCACACCCCCCTCCTCCCCGGCCGCGCGCCCCCGCGTCCTCGTCACCGGAGCGAGCATCGCCGGCCCGGCACTCGCCTGGGGCCTCGCGAAGTCCGGCTTCGACGTCGTGCTGCTCGAGCGCTCCGCCGAGCCCCGCGAGACCGGCCAGAACATCGACGTCCGCGGGCTCGGTCGCGAGATCCTGACCCGGATGGGCGTCGAGGAGGCGGTGCTCGCGAACCTGACCGGCGAGGACGGCACGCGCTTCGTCGACGAGTCCGGCCGCCCCTACGCCGTGTTCCCGAGGGAGGAGGGGCAGGACGGCCCCACGGCGGAGGTCGAGATCCTGCGCGGCCGGCTCGCCGGCATCCTCGCGGACGTCGTCCCCGCCGACGTCGAGCGCCGCTTCGGCGACTTCGTCGTGGGGGCCGGGCAGGACGCGACGGGCGTCGACGCAACCTTCGACAGCGGCGCCGAGGAGCGTTTCGACCTGGTCCTGGTGGCCGAGGGGCGCAGCTCGCGCACCCGCCGCCTCCTCTTCGCGGACGAGACCGAGCTGCGCGACTTCGGCGTCAGCATCACGTACGGCACGATCGACCGCCGGCCCGACGACGTCGACTCCTGGGACTGGTTCACCGCGGCCCGCGGCCGCGTCGCGTCGGTGCGGCCCGACAACGAGGGAACGATCAGGGCGAGCATGTCGTTCGAGTCCGAGCCGATGGGCTTCGAGGGGCTCCCGGTGGAGGCGCAGCTGCAGATCCTGAGGGAGCGCTTCCGAGGTGCGGGCTGGCAGACGGAGCGCATCCTCCACGGCTTCGACGCCCGTCCGGACGAGTTCTACACGCAGCGGATGGAGCAGGTCGTCATGTCGACCTGGAGTCGCGGCCGCATCGCGCTCGTCGGCGACGCCGCGTGGGGCTCGGGCCCGACGGGCATGGGCACGACGCTGTCGCTGGTCGGCGCGCACATCCTCGTCGGCGAGCTCGCCGCGAGCCCGGACCGCCCGGCGCAGGCCTTCGCCCGGTACGAGCGGCAGATGCGCCGCTACGCGGACAGCGCGCAGGGGCTGCCGCGCGGCGGGGCGAAGCTGATGCACCCGTCGTCGGGCGCCGGGGTGAAGGCGATCCAGACGATGCACCGCGTCACCGCGTCGCGGCCGGTCCGGAAGTTCTTCCAGGCGAACCTGCTCACGAGCGAGAAGCACGTGCCGGTGCTGGCCGAGTACCCGCAGCTGCGTGCCTGAGGCCGGCGACCCAGGGCCCGATGCGGGGACGATCGCGACGACGTCTCGATGGGAGGATCGACCCATGACGACGCCGACGCCGCCCCCGCCGACGCCGAGGACGCAGGTGCTCGAGGCCCTGCGGCACTACGCCGTGACCTACCAGGAGTCGGCCCACCAGCTCGCCCGCTGGATGGAGCTGCCGACCGTCGACGGCACGGCCCTCGGCGAGGTGATCTGGGCCGAGCGCGAGGACGCGCCGCTCACGCCGGCGAAGCTCTCGAGCAGGATCGGCCTGACCTCGGGCGCGACGACCGCCCTGCTCAACCGGCTCGAGGCCCAGGGCCTGGTCGCCCGCAGCCGCGAGAGCACCGACCGCCGTGTCGTGACGCTGCGGGCGACCGAGCAGGCGCACGAGCGCATCGAGCCGTTCCTCCGACGGGGCGGTGCCGCCCTCGAGGCGGCCCTGGACGACTACGACGACGAGGCGCTGGAGGCGGTGCGCGCGTTCCTGTCGCGGCTCGCCGCCGTGCTGCCGGGCGCCTCCGACGCGTCGCCACCGCCGCCCGCGGACGAATCGCCGACCACCGCCTCCTAGGGACCGCCGCCTCCTCGAGCCCCTCCGTCTCTCGGCGGCCCTCCGCCTCCTCGAGCCCCTCCGCCTCTCGGCGGCACTCCGCCTCCCGGACGACGTCTCGACGAGTTGCCCCGAACAGCTGCCTCCGAGCGAGCGAGGCCGCGCGTCGGGGCAACTCGTCGTCGACGCGGCGCGGGTGCCGTGTCAGGGTGCAGGGATGACCTCCCCGCAGGCGCTCTCCGAGGCCGACCGACGGCTCGTCGCCGCGTGGGCGGCCGACTGCGCGGAGCGCGTCCTGCCCCTCTTCGAGCAGGAGGCGCCCGCCGACGACCGCCCTCGCGACGGCATCGCGCGCACCCGCGCCTTCGCCCGCGGAGATCTCGACGCCGTCGGCGAGATCCGTCGCCGCTTCGTCGCCGGTCGTGCCGCACAGGCCGTGACCTCGCCCGCGGCCAGGGCCGCCGCGTGGTCGGCAGGGCAAGCGTCGGGCGTCGCGCACATGGGCGCGCACGCCCTCGGCGCCGCGGCCTACGCGGTGAAGGCCGTCACCCTGGCCGCCCCCGACGACGACGGGACCGCAGGAGGCGCGGCCGAGATCGCCTGGCAGCTGCGGCACCTGAGCCCCCCGGTCCGCAGGGCCCTCGCGCGCCTCCCCCTGCTCGGAGAGGACAGCTCTGGCCCGCTCGGCACCGGCCTGCTCACGTCGGGCACGCTCGGCGACGCGATCCGCACGCTCCAGGGGGGCCTGCGCTAGCCGCCCGCGCCTCCCCTCGCGCTCGCAACCGCACTCGCACTCGCACTCGCACTCGACGGGTTGCCCCGAACCGCTGCCCTGAGCCCCGGGAAGCAGCAGTTCGGGGCAACTCGACGCCGCCACTGTCCACTTCGCGAAGGCAGCCGACCGCTTCGCTAGATGCTCTAGCCGATCGTGACAAGATGCACATGCATAGAAATCCGACGTCGACCCCATGCAGCGCAGAGCTGCCGAGAGGAGCCCACCATGAGCATCATCCGCCCCACGAGCCCCTTCTCCGAGGTCCGCGACCACGAGCGCCAGGTGACGCTCTTCGTGGTCGCGTCGTCGGCCGTCGCGACCTGCGCCAGCCTCGTCGTCGGGATGCTCTTCCTCCTCGGCCTCAGCCACTGACACGTCGCCTCCCGCGTTCCGGGACGCCGACGGCCCCGCACCCTGACGAGGGTGCGGGGCCGTCCTGGCGTCGGGGCGACCAGCCCTAGGAGCGACGGCCCCGGAGGCGCGACGCAGCCACGGCCACGCTGCCGGCGGCGACGAGACCGGCGGCCAGCACGAGCCACGCCGACGCGTCCGAGCCGGTGTAGGCGAGGCCCGCCGGGCGCGTCGTGCGCACCGGGACCACGGCGACCGGCGCGACGGCGGTGGGGACGACGGCGGCCGGCGCCGTCGGGACGGGCAGGACGGGCGCCGCGGCGGCGACCGAGAACTGCACGGGCACGGAGAAGTCGGAGGCGGCGCTCCCGTCACGACGGAGCACGGCCGCGTCGCTCACATAGTCTCCGGCGGGCAGCACGAACGAGGCCGTGAAGTGCCCGGTCTCGTCGATCGGCACGAGCGTGAAGGCCACGCCCTCCTCCGGGTCGAACGCGATCGGCTCCTCGTCCGTGACGAACCCAGGGTCGTCGGCCGGGGCCTCGTCCTCCGCGACGCGGACGAGTTCGACGCCGTCCGCCTCGTCGGCGACGCCCTCGTCGCTGCCCTGGTCGGGCCCCGGGGACTCGACCAGCGAGGCGTCGACGACGCTGACGAGGGCCACCTGGCCCGGCTCGCCGTTCTCGCCCTGGACGCTGACGACTCCCGCGGTCGCGGAGACCGGTGCCTCGAGGTGCGGGGCGACGACGAAGGCGCTGACGCGGATCTCGAGCGAGGCCTCGTTGCCGGACTCGTCGAACACGTTGAGGGTCACGATGTCCGGGACGGCGGCGTCGTTCGGCACGACCACGATGATGGTCGTGTCGCCGTCGATGCTGAAGGTGAGGCCGGGCGCGGGGCGGATCCAGCTCGTGAGGTCCTCGCCCTGCGATCCGACGAGGCCGACCGTGGCCTCGTCGCCGGGGGTGAAGCCGACGGTGCCGAAGAAGCTCGCGAAGCCCGGGCGCAGGTCACTGCCGTCCTGCGAGAAGACCTCGGGGGCGTCGACGACGACCTCGTCGCCGCCGTCCTCGGGTGCGACCTCCGGGGCCGCCGACGGGGTCGGGGCGACCGGCGCCACGACCTCGGGCTCGGACGGGGCGGCCTCGCCGTCCGCGGCGAGGGTGGTCTCGGCGCCGGGCGCAACGGGGACGCTCTCGGCGGCGCCTGCCTCGGCAGCGCTGGGCGACACGGGGAGGCTCTCGGCGACGCCGGCCTCGGCAGCGGGCGAGACGGTCGTCGTCGCGTCGGGGCCCTCCGCCACGGCGGACGACGACGCGGGCACGTCGCCGTCGGCGGCGAAGGCCGCGGCGGGCGTGAGGACGAGGGCGGCGGCGAGCGCCGCCGCGGGCAGGGCGCACGCGCGGGTGCGGCGGGAAGTGGTCACGGATCCCCCAGGAATCGAGTCGGGTCGAGCCGGAGACGCCCGGCGGACCGACGCTAGAGCGGCGCGGGGCCCCTCCGTGCCTCCGGGCGCGCCGGGAGGACCGGCCGTGATCCGATCGTGACGAGATCGTCCCCCGTAGGGCACCGAGCGGGGGACGGCCGCGAGCACGCGGCCGCGGAGCGCGAGGGAGCCGGCGCCCAGGGCGGTCCTCAGCGGGCGCCGGCCGCCTCCTCGTCCGCGGCCGGCCTCGCGGCAGGCCCGGACTTCAGCAGCTTCAGCCCGACGACGCTGCCGACGATCCCCGCGAGCAGCAGCACCCGCACGACCGTGACGGCCTCACCGCCGGTGAGCATGCTCCAGGTGACGGTGAACGCCGCGCCGAGCCCGGCCCAGATCGCGTACGCGGTGCTGATCGGGATGTGCCGTGTCACCCAGCCGAGCGTCAGCATCGAGGCGGCGAGGCCGAGCACGAAGACGACGGAGGGGGCGAGCACCGAGAGCCCCTCGCTCCGACCCAGCGCGGTCGCCCAGACCGCCTCGAGCACGGCGCTGACGACGAGCACGACCCACGGCATCAGCTGACCACCTTGAGGCCGACGACGCAGCCGATCAGCACGGCCAGCAGCAGTGCGCGGGCGACGGTCAGCACCTCCTGGCCGCGGACGACCGCGATGATCACCGTCAGCACGGCACCGATCCCGACCCAGACGGCGTAGGCCGTGCCGACGGGCAGGTCGTTCATCGCCAGCGCGAGGCCGACCATGCTCAGGACGAGCGCGACGACGAACAGCGCGGTCGGCCCCTTCTTCGTGAAGTTCCCCGAGGCGCCGAGCGCCGAGGCCCACACGGCCTCGAGCACCCCCGCGACGATCAACAGCACCCAGGCCATGACGGGCCCCTCTCCTCCGGCGCACCGAGCCGACCTCGTGTCGACACCCTGCGCGACTCGTTGTCGCACAGTCGTGCGAAATCAGTTCTAGCACGTTTTCGCACAGTCGTGCCAGAATCGATGGATGCCCCGCACCGTGGATCTCGACGACCGCCGCCGCATCGTCGGCGAAGCCGCCTGGCGGGTGCTGGTCCGCGACGGACCGACGGAGGTGTCCGTCCGCAAGGTCGCCGCCGAGGCCGGCCTGCCTCCCTCGTCGCTGCGCTACACGTTCCCGACGCAGGCGAGCGTGCGCGACGCCGCGGTCGAGCTGCTGGTGTCACGGCTGCGCGAGCGCGTCGACCGGGCGGGCGCCGCGACCGGCGGACGCGACGCGGCCCGGGCCGTCCTGCTCGAGCTGCTCCCCCTCGACGACGAGCGTCGGGCCGAGATGGAGGTGACCGTCGCCTTCGCCGCCCTCGCCCTGACCGACCCCTCGCTGCGGACGGCGCACGAGCAGACGCACGCGGCGGTCCGCGACGTCTGCGCGCTGGCGCTGGTGCACCTCGACGCCCGCGGCGCGGCCGGTGCGGCCGGCGCGCGCCCGGGGGGCGGCGCGACCAGCACCCCCGAGCCGGCCCACGTCGACGTCGAGCTCACCCACGCCGTCGTGGACGGCCTGGCCCTGCACCTGCTCGCGCAGGCCGTCGGGACCGACGCCTCCTGGGCGGTCACGGCTCTCGACGCGCACTTCGCGCTGCTGGCACTGCGCCCCTGACGCACTGCATCGAGTTCCGTGCACTGCACCGCGTCTAGACCCGGTGCAGTGTACGAAACCCGGTGCGAAGTGATGCGGCGACGCTGACGGCCAGCCCGGCGCCCGCAGGAGGTGCGGCTCGCATCGACGAGACGGGGTCCAGCCGCCCACCGCAGCCGCCCTGCCGCCCGCACCCGCCGAAGCCGCGCACCCCCCCTCGGCGCGCCCGAGGGTGTGCGCGGGTCCGACGGGTGTGCGCGGGTCCGAGCGGGAGCGCGCCGACCAGCCGACGCCGCACACGCACGAACGCCCCCGCGCACGGCGAGGGCGTTCGTGCGACCAGCGGGTGAGACCTACGCGAACGTCGCCGCGTCGATCACGAAGCGGTAGCGCACGTCCGACTTGAGCACGCGGTCGTAGGCCTCGTTGATCTGGTCGGCGCTGATCAGCTCCGTCTCGGGCAGGATGCCGTGCTCGGCGCAGAAGTCGAGCATCTCCTGGGTCTCGCGGATGCCGCCGATGGCCGAGCCGGCCCAGCTGCGGCGAGCCGGGATCAGCGCGAACGCCGGCACCTCGAGGGGCTCCGATGGGGCGCCGACGTTGACGAGGGTGCCGTCGACGGCGAGCAGGCCGAGGTAGGCGCCCATGTCGATCTTGGCCGACACCGTGTTGACGATCAGGTCGAACGAGTTCGCCAGGTCGGTGAAGGTCTGCTCGTCGCTGGTCGCGTAGTGCGCCTTGGCGCCGAAGCGCAGCGAGTCCTCCTTCTTGGAGGTCGTCTGCGACAGCACGGTCACGTCGGCGCCGAGCGCCGCGGCGATCTTGACGCCCATGTGGCCGAGGCCGCCCATGCCGACGATGGCGACCTTGGTGCCCTCGGTGACGCCCCAGTGGTGCAGCGGCGAGTAGAGCGTGATGCCGGCGCAGAGCAGCGGCGCGACCTTGTCGTAGTCGAGCGACTCGGGCACGCGCAGCACGAAGTCCTCCGTGACGACGACGGCCTGCGAGTAGCCGCCCTGGGTGACGGTGCCGTCGGCCGGGTCGACGCTCGTGTAGGTGCCGGTGTTGCCCTTCGCGCAGTACTGCTCGTCGCCGCGCTGGCAGTACTCGCACTCGCCGCACGAGTTGACCATGCAGCCGACGCCGACGCGGTCGCCGACCTTGTGCTTCGTGACCTCGGAGCCGACCTCCGAGACGGTGCCGACGATCTCGTGGCCGACGACCTGCGGGTACTGGATCTCGCCCCACTCGCCGCGGACGGTGTGGATGTCGCTGTGGCAGATGCCGGCGTAGGCGATGTCGATCATGACGTCCTTCGGGCCGACGTCGCGGCGCTCGATGGTCGTCGGGACGAGGGGCTCGGTGGCGGACGGTGCCGCATAGGCCTTGACGGTGCGCATGTGTGCTCCTGTGTTCGTGTTCGGCGGTGATGTCGGGAAGTGGTGGAGAAGAGGGGAAGAGAGAAGGAGGCGCGGTTCCGGCTGCGGAGCCCGCCCGCGTCGGCGAGGCGCCGCCTCAGTACCGAGCGGGGAACGCGCTGCGCCTGCCCCACACGGTGAGGCCGAGGGCGACGGCGCCTGCTCCCATCATGACGACGGGCAGCACGAGAGGGCCGACCCCGCCGAGCAGCAGCGCTCCGAGGACACCCGCGGCGAAGATGGCGACGTTGAAGGCGACCGGCAGGAACGAGTTCGCGACGTCCGCCTCCGCGCCTCCTGCGGTCGTCAGCGCCGCCTGCAGCTGGGCTGAGGCTCCCCCGAAGGTCAGCCCCCAGAGCACGGAGGCGGCGAGCACCGCGCCCGGGGACGCCTGGCCGACCAGCAGCACGGCCCCCGCGACGACGAAGAGGGCGACGCTGCCGTGCAGCAGGGGCCGGGGGTGCCGGTCGAGCAGCGCGCCGGTGACGACGATGCCGCCGATCGACGAGACCCCGTAGACGAGCAGCGTCAGGTCGACGCCGAGGCCCGAGCCGCCGGCCCGCAGGTACGGCGCGACGTAGGTGTAGATCGTGTTGTGCGCGATCATCCACGCGGCGATCACGGCGAGGATGACGACGACCCCGGGGAGGCGGAGGACGCGGCCGAGCGGGAGGCGGCCCGAGGCCGGGGCGGCCGCCGGGGTAGCGTCGGGCACCACGGTGAGCACGAGCACGAGGGCGACGAGCCCGATCAGGCTGAGGCCGCCGAACGACCAGCGCCAGTCGAGGGCCGTGCCGAGCCAGGAGCCGAGGGGCGTCCCGAACGCGAAGCCGACGGGAGCTCCCGCCGAGACGATCGCGAGTGCACGACCCGCGCGGCCGGGCGGGCTGATGCGGCGGCCGTGCACGGCGAGCATGCCCCAGATCGTGCCCGAGAAGGCCCCGGCGACGAACCGGGACGCGAGGGCGACGCCGACCGTCGGGGCGAAGGCGGTCACGACGTTCGCGAGGACGAGCCCGGCGAGCGCGGCCGCGAGCACGGGGCGACGCCGCAGCCCACGGGTCAGCGTGATCGCGGGGACGGTCGCGACGACGGTGCCCAGCGCGTACGCGCTGATCAGCAGCCCGACCGTGCCCTCGCCCGTGTCGAGCCCGGAGGCGATCTGCGGCAGCAGCCCGGCGGGCATCGTCTCCATCGCGACGAGCACGAAGCCGATCGTCGCGAGCACGACCAGCGAGAAGAGCGGCAGACGGGTCGGGGTCGACGTGCCGCGTTCGCCCGAGAGGGCGACGTCGGCAGCGGGCGCGGGCGCGGATGCGGGGGCGTTCGTCAGGACGGGTCCTCTCAGGGTCGAGGGCAAGGGCGAGCTGCTGGCAGCAGCAGCAGGAGGGGGGCGACGCCGACCTGCGGCGTCGACATCCACGCTACGCACGCGCCCCGCGGGCTGACAGGCACTGCCAGGGCACCCCTCCCGACGAGCCGAGGAGGTGGACTGTCGCCAGGCGCACCTCCTGCGTCGTCCGCCCCGAGCCGGAGAAGGAACCCCGTGACCGATCAGCCCCGCCAGCCCTCCCCGCCGTCCCAGCCCGACCAGCCCCGCCAGGTCGGTGGCGGGCGCGCCTCCCTCGGCGACTTCGCGCCCAAGCTCGCCGAGCTCACCGACGACGTCCTCTTCGCCGACGTCTGGAACCGGCCCGAGCTGTCAGCCCGCGACCGCAGCCTGATCACCGTCGCGGTCCTCGCTGCCAGCGGCCACACCGGGCAGCTGCCGTTCCACCTCGGGCGTGCGCTCGAGAACGGCGTCCGACGCGACGAGCTGATCGAGGCGATCACGCACGTCACGCTCTACGCCGGCTGGCCGAACGGCATGGCCGCGATGGCCGTCGCGAAGGACGCCCTGGGCAGCGACCGGGACGAGGACCCGACCGCCTCCTGAGCCCCGGAGCGGGGCGCGGTGTCAACCCCGCCAGGTGAACGGCAGGTGTCATTTGCGTGAACTGCAACCTTGTGTTCAGCTATGAGTTCGCCCACACCGACGTGGACGAGGAAGGCCGAGATGACCACCGACCACCGCGCCCCGCGCACCCCCACCGAGACGTCGTCGCGACGAGGGCTGACCGCCTTCCTCGCGGCCCCGCCGCCCGCTCCCCGACTCGACGACGCGACCGTCGCGCGTCGTTACCCGCGCCTCCGGCTGCAGGTGTTCCTGGGCATCTTCATCGGCTACGCCGCCTACTACCTGATCCGCAACAACGTGCCGCTCGTGTCGACGATCCTCAAGGACGAGAACGGCTTCAGCACCGTCGGCCTCGGCGTCATCACCAACGGCGTGCTGCTCGCCTACGGCTTCAGCAAGTTCCTCAGCGCGATCGTGAGCGACAAGAGCAGCGCGCGGTTCTTCCTGCCGATCGGCCTCGCGCTCTCCGCCCTCGCGAACCTGTTCATCGCCTTCGTCCCCGCGGTGGGCGCCTCCGTCGCGTTCTTCGCCGTGGTGATGATCGTCAACGGGTTCTTCCAGGGCATGGGCTGGCCGCCCAGCGGCCGCACGCTCGTGCACTGGTTCTCGACCTCGGAGCGCGGCGGCAAGACCGCGATCTGGAACGTCGCGCACAACGTGGGAGGCGCGGGTGCCGGAGGCCTCGCCGGTGTCGCGCTCGCCTCGTTCGGCACCTGGCAGAGCGTGTTCTGGTTCCCCGCGGTCGTCTGCCTCGTCATCGCGGTCGTCGCGCTGGTGCTGCTGCGCGACACCCCCGAGTCCGAGGGCCTGCCGCCCATCGAGGAGTACCGGAACGACCCGGCCCCCGTCGAGACCGACGCCGCCGACGAGGGCGCCTCGACCTGGTCGACGATCCGCCGCTACGTGCTCACGAACCGCACCATGGTGAACCTGGCCCTGGCCAACGTCTTCGTCTACACGCTGCGCTACGGGGTGCTCGTCTGGGCGCCGGTCTACCTGTCCGAGGTGCGCGGCGCGAGCCTCGGCGAGGGCATCGCCGGGTTCTCGCTGTTCGAGCTGGCCGGGATCCCCGGCACCCTGCTGTGCGGCTACATCAGCGACAAGGTGTTCAAGGGCCGACGCTCCCCCACGGGCATCCTGTTCATGACCGCGGTCGGGGTCGCCGTCGCCGTCTACTGGCTGTCGCCGGTCGAGGGCCCGCTCTGGATCTCGCTCGCCATGCTCGTCGCCATCGGCGGCCTCATCTACGGCCCGGTCATGCTGATCGGCCTGCAGGCGCTCGACCTCAGCCCGCGCTCGGTCGCCGGCACAGCGGCCGGGTTCACGGGGCTGTTCGGCTACGTGCTCGGCGCGACCCTCGCCTCCACCGGCATCGGCCTGGCCGTGCACGCGTTCGGCTGGGACGTCACCTTCGTGCTGATCCTCGCCTGCGTCGTGCTCGCCATCGTCCTGCTGGCGGTCGTCGGCCGCGACGAGCGCGCGCTGAACGAGCGCAAGCGCGCCCGCGACGCCGAGGAGGCGGAGGCCCGCTAGGCGGGACCGCCCGCGGCGCGCCGGCCGCGGACCTCCACGACAGCGACGAACCTCCGTGATCCCCACGGAGGTTCGTCGCTCTCACGTCGGGGACGCCGTCCCTGTCGTCGCAGGCCGTCCCCGCCGGCCCGGCCCGCGCCTCCTCGGCTCCACTCGTCGAGGCGGCGCCTCCTCAGCTCGACTCGTCGAGCACCCTCACGAGCTCGGGCCAGAGGCTCGCCGCCCACAGCTCGTGCACCCGACGCCACGACCACAGCTGGCCGTTCAGGCGCGCGCTGCCGACGGCCGGCTCGGGCTCGGGGAACGGCACGAAGACGCAGTCGCCGCGGTCGCGGACGAGCCGCTCGGACTCGGCGTTGAGCCGCGCGATCTGCCCGTGGACGCGGCCTCGCGCGCCCCGCGACGTCAGCCGCAGCCGATCGATCGGCGGGATCCCCGCGACGAGCACCGGGCTGAGGACGCTCCCCGGGTGCCGTGCGGCGTCGAGCAGCCGGTCGAGGTCGCGGCGCCACGCGGCGGCGGAGGTCATCAGCAGCACGTCGCTGAACCCCAGCGCGACGACGACCGCGTCGACGTCCGGCACGGCCGAGGTCGGCTCGTCGGCCGCCTCCCGCACGGTCAGCACCTGGGCCGGGCCCTCGACCCAGACGAACGGCCGTCCCCGCGCGGCGCCGACCGCGGCCGCGACGCGGCTGAGCGTCGTCAGCTCCTCCTCGAGCACGCCGAACCGGGCCGCGGCCGCGTTGCCGACGTAGGCGACCCGGTCGGCGGTGACGTCGTCGAGCAGCGACGGAGGTGCGGTGGCGGCCGGCGGGAACGTCCCTGAGCGCACGGCCCGGCGGAAAAGCGCGAGCCGCAGCCGGAGCGCCGGCCGGAGGCAGGCCCAGACGAGGTCGCGCGGCTGCGGCGTCGGCACGGCGGGCCTGGCCCCGCCGCGGTCGGTCCGGGGGTCGGTCACGGCGCCTCCTCGGTCGATCCGACCCTACGCCCGGGCCGCCCGACGGCGACGGGGTGCGTGGTGGGCGGTGCGTTGTGGGCGGTGCGTGGTGGGCGGTGCCTGGTGGGCGGTGCCTGGTGGGCGGTGCGCGGTCCGCGCGGGCGACCACGCGCGTCGGCGCGTCCGTCCGTCCGTCCGAACCCTCAGGACCCGCGCGCACCCTCGCTCGCGCGGATGGGTGTGCGCGGTTCCGAGGGGTGCGGACGCCGTCGCGACGGGCCTGCCGTCGCGACCGCCGCCTCCTGCGGGCTCGAGGTCGCGCGCATGTTCGTGCTCGTCCTCGTGTTCGCGCCCGTGGCGACCAGCTCGAGGCGCCGGCCCGGGAGGACCCGCCGCCCGACGAGCAGCACGGCCCGCCAGAGCACCGCGCCGACGACGGCTCCGGCGGTGTTGGCGATGACGTCGTCGATGTCGGTCGCACGGTTGCCCCCGATCGTGAGGTGCAGCGCCAGCTGCAGCAGCTCGACCGAGACGCTGGCGACCAGCGCGATCGCGGCGACCGGCACGATGCCGCGCAGGCGACGCCGCCCCGCCGGCCCAGGCCTCGCTCGCCCGTGTGCAGCCAGCCCTCGGCCCGTCAGGTACGCCCCGAGGGGCACCGTCATCACGATGTTCAGCCAGAACGACCGGAGGTGCAGCGAGCTGAGCGCGTCGAGGTTCATCATCGGCCGCCAGGGCGAGTCCGGAGGTGCATCGAGGTCGATCACGAACGGGAAGAACGTGACCGCGACCAGCGCCCCGAGGTAGGCGACGAACGACGTCCGCCAGAGGATCGTCCCCAGGTCGGCCCCGGCTCGCTGCGAGCGCAGCCCCACGAGCGCGACGGCGACGATCGTCACGGGGACGACGGTCGCGAGCGCCGGGAGGACGACGTGCGAGGAGGAGGCGAACATGGGGTCCTTTCGTTCGACGTTCAGTCTCGCCGCCGACCGTCGCCGACCGCTTCGCCCGCAGGGCTGAAAGCGCGGCGGTGCGTACCCGGAGCGGCCGCGGTCCGAGCAGGACAGGGCCCGGAGGCTGACGCGCCACCACGGCTCGTCTCTCAGCCCCAGGACGGAGACTGTCCCGCGAACGCCGACGCCTCCCCGGCACGTCGATACGGTGAGCCGGTGCGCCTGAGCCGGGAGATCCTCGTCGTCACGGCAGCCGTGACCGCCTCCGTCGTCGCAGCGGCGATCCTCCTCATGCCGCCCCAGGTCGAGGTCACCGTCGTCAACGACACGGATCGGACGGTCGACCTCACCTGCCTGTGGCACAACGAGGGCGACGTGCGCCCCGGGGCCAGCGCGGTCCTCGTCGTCGACGCGGGCACGACGGAGAACTGCCAGGTCGACTGGCAGCTCTGCCTCGTCCTCGACACCCGGGATGCGGGCGAGCGTCCCCACACGAGGCGGATCTCGGAGGCACGGGAGGACGACGACCTGGACTGTTCCATCTGAGCCTCGCCCGCACGGCTGGAGGAACGGGCACACGTCACCTCGGTGACGGCGCGTGTGTAGACAGTCCCCATGCAGATGAACACGCGCCTCGGGCGGATCATGTACGGCATCAGCCTCGTCGTCAGCGTCGGCATGCTCGTCGTCGTGTGGGCCGTGCTGCAGCCGGGCGTCGTGTTCTCGGTCTTCTTCACGCTCTTCGTGATCGGGATCGCCGTGTGGAACGGCCGCAAGGCCTTCGGCGCCTCGCCCGACCCGCGCTGACCGCTGACCGAGACGCGCTGACCGTCGGTCCGGGGCCGGGTCCGGGTCCGGGTCCGCAAATGCCGACCGTGAGGACGTCAATACGGGTTCTCCTCCGTATTGCAGAGCTCGTTGCACCCCTCTGGTCGGGTTCTGCGGGCGGAGGGTCACGGCAAGGCCAACGGCGACGGGCAAGGGTAAGCGGACCGGACCGAAGGAGGCGCCGCCCACCCCGCCTCCCGGGCCCGACCCGGCGCGCCCCTCGCGCCCGCCGCCGGCACATCCCATGATGGGACGGTCCCCAGACAGATCTGACCACCCCGGAGGAGCCCTGCGTGAGCGCACTCGAGCACCAGGCCTCCCCGTTCGGCGACGCCCTCGACCACGGGGCCGCCGTCGACCCGAGAGGCGTCTCGGATCGTCCCCGCCGCCGCTCGTGGGAGCTGCTCCTCTGGATCCTGTCCGCCGCTCTCGTCGCGTCCGGTGCAGCGCTCCTGTGGCAGGCGAGCGCCGACGGCTCCTTCGACATGGAACAGACGGCGACGACGATCGAGATGGACGCCGAGACGGGCCGCATCGCCTCGTGCCAGACGCGCGTCGGCCCCTGCCCACGGACGCTCGCGACCGACGGCCTCGCCTACGCCCTGGCCCTGCCCGCCCTGGGCTCGGGCACGACCGGCCTGCTGCTCGGCATCGCCCTCCGCGCCCGACGGACCACGCAACAGCAGCCTGAGCCGCAGTCGCACCTGCACCCGCAGCCGCAGCCGCAGCCGCAGCCGCAGCCGCAGCATGAGCGGTCGGCTCTCCCGCAGAAGGCGCCCGCCCAGCCAGAGCAACTGCTCCGGCCCCGCGACGCCCGAGCGACACCGCCCTCGCCCCGCTCCCTGCGCGACGGGCCGACCGCCTCCTTCGCTCCCTTCATGCCGCCGGGGCAGCAGCCCGACGACGACCCCGCACGCCGATGAAGCGCCGTTCCCGCGGGGTCGCGGTCGCCGTCGCTCTGGTCGAGACGGCCGCCGGGCTCTTCCTCGCCGGCTTCGCCTTGCTCGACCTGCAGCACGTCGTCAGCCTCGGCACCGTCCTGGTGCTCGTGATCGGCGCAGGTCTCGTAGTCGCGGGAGTCCAGGCGCTCACGAGGCGCCGGTCGCCGCACAGCTGACCACGATCGAGGTGACGCGTCGCGGGGGTCTGCTCTTCCCGGATCCCCTCGACGCGTCACATCGTTCGAGAGAGACGGGCTCGGGCTAGGCCGCGCCCGTGCGAGTGCCCGCTGAGCGCGCAGCCGCGTGTCGCGTCATCGAGTTCGCGAGCTCGGCGAGCGCGGTCGTCACGACGGCCAGCTCGGGCCGCGACGCGAGCCCGTCGAAGACCTCGAGGTAGTACCCGATCTCTCCCTCGATCAGGGCGACGCCGTCGGGGGCGATGACGAGGACGCTGCTGCGCCGGTCCGTCGGGTGGGCGGCGCGGTCCAGGAACCCGGCGTCGGTCATCCGGTCGACGAGGCTCGTGACGGAGCCCGACGAGAGCTCGAGGTACGCGGCGAGCTCGCGCGGCGTGACGTCGGTGCCGCCGTGCACGAAGTACAGCGCGCGGAGGTCCGAGACGCCGATCCCGTGGTCGGCCGCCACGATCTTCATCAGGGCCTCCGCGCGCATCTGCGCGACGCCGAAGGCCTGCATGAAGCCGGTGACGGAGTCGGGGCCGACGCCGGCGTCGTGACCGGCGCCTCCGTCGAGGGAGGGTGCCGCGGCCGGGGTCGGGTCCGGTGCGGTGTTCGGTCGGGTCATGTGCCTGGGTCGGGTCGAGAGTGTCGGGGTGGTCATGTTCGCTCCTGCGTTGAGATCGGCATCCGTGCCGACCATTAGATTAGCGAGAATCTCGACGGTCGAGACACCCCCCGTTCGGTACGACGCAATCCGGATAGTCGAGGAGGCGCCCGCCCGGTGACCGCACCGCCTCGGATCAGCGATCCCGACGTCGCTAGCCTGTCGGCATGTCCGCACCACGACCCGACGGCGAGAGCGCGCCGGCCGCCTCCGGCGAACTCCTCACGCCCCTCGACGCCGTGGCCGTCGGCGCCGCCACGATCGTCGTCGACGCCGCGCGACCGGTCGCGGCGATCGTCACGGACGACGAGGTCCGCTTCGTCACGTGGCCCGACGCGCCCCGTCCGGCCGGTGCTGTCGAGGAGGCGGAGGTGCGGTCGACACCGGAGGGCGCATGGGTCGTCTACCGCGACGCGAGCGGTGACGCGTCGCCGCGCCGGACCGCCGTGCACCTCACTCCCGAGGGCGTCACGGCCGCCGTCGACCTGGGCACCGGCCGGCCGATCGGGGCGGACGCCTCCGGCCTCTGGATCGGCGACCCCCGAGACGCCTCGGAGTGGATGGGCACGTTCCCGGGAGGAGAAGAGCTCGACGGCGGCGGGCTCGACGCCGACGCCGATGCCGACGCAGCCGATCTCGACCCGAGCACCCTCCCCTGGATCCCCGAGACGTCGTTCTGGCCCGACCCCGCCGACTGGACCGAGCCGATCGACGCAGGCCTCGCCGAGCACGACCACGACCACCACGCATTCGTGGTCGCCGACACGGACGACGACGTCGGTCCCGACGACGACGACGTCGGCTGGACCCTCGACTTCGGGAACCCCGGCGACGTCGGGGACTCTGCCGACGCCTCCTCCGACCCGCAGCCCGACGACCCGAGCCCGACTCCTCCGACCGACCTGCACCTCCTCAGCCCCGCGGGCGAACGCTCCACGATCCGGGTCGACCACCTCGTCGACGAGGTGCGCCGAGACGGTGACGTGATCGTGCTGCGCTACCACCGGTGCGGCCCCCGCCACGAGACCTCGTCCTTCGGCGGCGGCTGGGACGTCGTCTACGAGCCACGTGAGGTCAGGGTCGACGTCACCGACGGCCTCCCCGACGGCGTGGACACCGACGAGCTGCCGTGGCAGCCCGCGCCGGAGCCGCAGGAGGAGGACTGGGAGCGCGAGGAGAACCGTCGCGAGGAGGTGCTCGCCCCCTGGCGAGACCGTCTCGACCTGGCAGGCGTCGAGGGTGCGCGCTGGCCGCTCGCCCCTCTGGACCAGGCGTCGCGTGACGCGGCCGTGGCAGCTCTGCGCGCCCGGTTCGAGCGGCTCGACGAGCCGAACATCGTCTGGACCCGTGAGCACCCCGAGCCGAGACGGGGCCGGAGCCCGTACCGCTCCCTCGAGGTGGAGACCGTCGGCAGCTGGCCGACGACCGAGCTGCTGGTCAGCTTCGAGCACGCCGACGTGCCGTTCCTGCGACTGCGTCGCCGCTACCGCGTCTTCGACGACACCGGCTGGCCACTCGACTGGCTCTGGGTCTCCGTGCACCTCGACGAGGACATCGCCACGCGACAGATCCCTGCCCGGTCGGAGGCCGTCGACGGCGTCCTCGACACCTGAGCCGACGCGGCCGCCGCGGCCGTGGCGGGCGACGTCACCGACGTCGACGTCACGACGGCCGCAGCCTCAGCGCTGACGTCGCATCACCAGTTCGAACGCGGCCCCGAGGGCGCCCGAGAGGACAGCGGCCACCCCTGCGATCAGCACCCACCCTGCGTCGTCGGTGCGGCTGAACAAGCCCAGGACGGCCCCGCTGGTGCCCCCGCCGACGGCGGCTGCCGAGGACACGGCGAGTATGAGGCGGAGGCGGTGCCGCTCCCGGTCGACGAGCACGAGGGCGACCCCGGTCAGGCATCCGAGGACGACGCCCACCGGCGCCACGAGCACCACGGCGAACATCGCGACCACGATCGCGAAGTCGCGGCCCGGCCCGGGCCACCCCTCGGACGTGGTCTCGTCCCACTCCGGCGCGACGATCGACAGCCCGACGACGAGCGTGCTCACCACGAAGCCGACCGCTCCCGCGGCCGCGATCACGGCGATGACGAAGCCCGCGCCGCGGCGACCAGCCGGCAGCGGCCGCTGGTCCCGGACGCTCGTGGTCCCGCTCATCTCGCTCTCCGTCCGTCCTCGACCTCGACCTCGACCTCGACCTCGACCTCGACCTCGAGTCTGTCGGTCCGCCTCGGTCGAGGGCAGCCCCCGAGAGGGGATCGAGCCCGGCATCGCCCGGCCGAGCCACTGGTGACGGGCTCAGCCCGACCGACGCCGCCCCGACCGCGCCGCGAACGCGTCCAGGGCCGCCAGGATCTCGTCGCTCCGGAACATCTGACCGCCGACGTGCTCCGTCTTCGACACGAGGACGCCCGCCTCCGCGAGTCGCCTCAGGTGCGGGTAGGCGTTCTTGGGCTCGATGCCCATCTCGGCGGCGAGCACCTTGGGTGTGAGCACGGGCTGCCGTGCGACCACGTCGAGTGCCGTCCAGATGCCCGAGTCCCGGCGGGCACGGAGGCGCTCGCGCCATCCCTCCCGTACCTGCTCGATCTCGGTCACCAGCTGTCGGGCGTTGTGGACGGCCTCGAACGACGACTCGGCGACGAGACGGGTGATCGGGTCGAGCTCCCCTCGCCGATACGCGGTCAGAGCGTCGTAGTAGCCGGCGGTGTCGCCGAGCAGGCCGGCGGACACCGGCACGGTGACGTTCCGCGTCAGTTCGTTCGCCCGCAGCATCGATTGGAGGAGCGCGCGTCCCGTCCGGCCGTTGCCGTCCGTGAACGGGTGGATCGTCTCGAACTGAGCATGCGTGACGGCCACCTGGATCAGGCGCGGCACGTCGAGCCGGCGGGCGAAGGCGAGCACGTCGTCGATGAGGTCAGGGATGCGTTCCCACCGCGGCCCGACGAAGTCGGCGCTCACCGGACTGTCGGAGCGTGATCCGATCCAGACGGGCTCCCTCCGGAACTGTCCCGCGTCGTGCTGAGAGTCGTGCTCGAGCAGCACCTCGTGCATCGCGAGGACGGCCGCAGCGTCCAGCTCGTCGGCGAGCTCGACGGCTCGACGCATGGCTCGCGTGTTCGAGACGATCGCGGAGGCGTTCCGCCGGTTGCCCCCTCCTAGTTCTGCCGTGAGGATCTGGCGGGCACTGGCCGTGAGCTGCTCGATCTGAGACGAGGCAGCAGCCTCGGACCGCAGCAGCAAGGAGGCGAAGGGCGCGACGTCGGAGCCGAGCTCGGCGTCGAAGACGGCCAAGGCAGTGGATGCCTCGTCGGCGAGGGTCGCCACCTCAGGGCTGACGACGGGTGAGAGATCAGTGATGCGGGGCGGGACTGCGGCTTCGTAGGTCGCGCGTGCTGCAGCGTGACGGGCAGCACGCGGCCCGAACGAAGCAGAGCGGCTCGTCCACTCGAGCGTCTCGTGGCCGATCGCGGGCCAGGACGGTGTCGTCGCCACCACGCCTCCTCATGTCGACCTCAGAGAATTTTCTGAGATATGCCATCTTCTCAGAATTCGGTGGCTGCGGTTCTGAGATCCAGGAAAGCCGTCGATGGACACCGAAACCCACAACACCTCTTGCGCAACACCTCTTGTGCACCTACCGTTGCCCCGTGACCCGCGACGAGCCCCGCTCCACCCTCACCGACGCCGCCTCGATGCGCGCGCTGGCCCACCCGACGCGGCTGCGCCTCCTCGGCCTGCTGCGTCAGCGCGGCCCGCAGACCGCGGCGCAGCTCGGCGACGTGGTCGACGAGGCGCCGGGCACGGTCAGCTACCACCTGTCGAAGCTCGCGGCGAGCGACCTGATCCAGGCCGCCGACCCGCAGAGCGCCGACCGTCGCGAGCGCTGGTGGCAGGCCACGGCCCTCCTCACCTCGTGGGAGCCCGCCGACCTGCTCGACGACCCCGAGCGCCTCAGTGCGTCGGCGGCCCTCGAGAAGTCGATCGTCCAGGCGAACGCCGCGCGGTACACCCAGTACGTCGACGCGATGCCGACCCTCCCGCGCGAGTGGGTCGCGGCGGCGGCAGGCGGCGACCGCGCCATCCGCCTCACGGTCACGGAGCTCGCCGCCCTCCGCGCCGAGCTCGAGTCCGTCGTCGACCGCTGGGTCGACGTCGGCGACGCACACGACCCCGCCGACGACGACGGAGCCGAGACCGTCGTCTTCGCCTACCAGGCCTACCGGCACCCCGGAGGAGCGGGCGCGTGACCGAGGACGCCCCGGCCCCCGAGACGGTCGCCCCGGGACTCACCCGCCCGACCCACGCGACCAGCCCGACCGGCCCGACCCACCCGACCCGCGCCTCCCGCACCGCCCTCTCGGCGCTCGTCGCCGCCCACGCGATCTCGCAGACCGGCAACGTGGTCACGGCCTTCGCGGTCCCCTTCTACGTCCTCGCACTGGGCGGCTCCGGTGTCGAGATCGGCGTCGCTGCGGCCTTCGCGACGGCGCCGGTGATCATCGGCGGGCCGCTCGGCGGGGTCGTCGTCGACCGCGTCGGCCACCGCCGCGCCGCGATCGTGGCGGACGTGGTGAGCGGCGCCTCCGTGCTCGCGATGCCGGTGCTGGCGCTGACCGTCGGCCTGCCGTTCTGGGCCCTGCTGGCGCTCGTCTTCGTCGCCGGCCTGCTCGACACTCCCGGCCAGACCGCGCGTCGGGTGATGCTCCCCGGCCTCACCGAGCGCGCCGGCATCCGCATCGAGCGGAGCGTCGGCCTGCTCGACGGCTCCGAGCGCTTCGCCAAGCTGATCGGGGCGTCGCTGGCCGGCCTGCTCGTCGCTGCCGTCGGACCGGTCCCGTCGCTGTTCGTCAACGCCGCGACGTTCGCCGTCTCGGCGGTGCTGACCTGGACGCTGGTCCCTGGGCCTGATCCGTCCCGTGACGGATCAGCCAGCTCGACGAGCCCCCGCACCGCAGCGCTCGCCGGCGAGCGCGCCGAGGAGCCCGCCAACCGCAGCCGCGACCGCACCGGCAGCACCGAGCCGGCCCGCGCCTCCTACTGGCAGGACCTCGCCGAGGGAGCCCGTTTCGTGGTCCGCGACCCGCTGATGCGGCTGATCGTGGCGCTGGTGCTGGTCACGAACCTCCTCGACGCGGCCCGCGGATCGACCCTGCTGCCCCTCTACGCTAACGACCGACTAGGAGGCGCGGCCGCCCTGGGACTGCTGGTCGCGACCATGGCCGGCTGCGCCCTGCTCGGCAACGTCGCCTTCGGCTTCGTCGCGCACCGCGTGCCGCGGCGGGTCACGTTCGCGCTCTGCTTCGCGCTGGCCGGCGGCCCCTCGAGCCTGGCGTTCGCGCTCGGGGCTCCGCTGCCCGTGCTGGTGGCCGCGACCGCGCTGTCGGGGCTGGCAGCGGGTGCGCTCAACCCGATCCTCGCGACGGTCGAGCTCGAGCGGGTGCCCGAGCACCTGCGCGGCCGCGTGTTCGGCCTCCTCAACGCGGGAGCCTGGGCCGGGGTCCCGTTCGGAGCCCTCCTCGGCGGAGTCGCCGCCGACACGATCGGCCTCACCGTCGCCTTCGGCATCGCCGCGGCACTCTACGTGGCGGTGACGCTCACGCCGCTCGCGGGCGGGTCGTGGCGGCTGATGGAACGCGGCGCGGTCCGCCTCGAGACCGACCGGACGCCCTAGCCTCGGCACATGAGCACCGACGACCGGACGAGCACCGACGACTGGGAGGCGCGCGTCGCCGCCCTCTGGGCCGACGCCGACATCGGCGACGCACACCGGATCACCCTGATGGAGGCGCTGGCGGCCGCTGCGCCTCACCCCGCCCTGGGCTCGTTCGAGCTGGGAGGCGCCTACGACTCGGGCGGGCAGGAGGCGGAGGCCGACGTCCACTACGCCGCCGCGACCGCGGCCGGTCTCGACGCCGTCGACCCCACGCGTGCGGCCCAGATGGTGGTGCAGCACGCCTCGACCCTCCGCAACCTCGGCCGGCTCGACGAGGCGATCGCGATGCTGCGTGACGCTCCCGAGCACCCGGCCACCGGGGCCGCGCCGAGGGTGTTCCTCGCGCTCGCGCTGCACAGCGCCGGCCGTCCGGACGAGGCGCTCAGGGTCGCGATCGAGGCCGTCGAGCCCACCCTGCCGCGGTACCACCGCTCGGTGAAGGCGTACGCGGCGGCCCTGACGGAACAGTGACGGCCGCGCGAGCCGCCAAGATGACCAGGTGCCCACCACCTCCTCCGTCCTCCGCGACCAGCTCCGCACCTCCTTCCGCTGGCGGGGCGACCGCAACGATCCCGACTACCTCGCGGACGTGACCAGCTGGTGGCGGGACGCCGACACCCTGCAGACCATCGGCGAGGGCCTCGCCGACCTCTTCCCGGAAGCCGCGCCCACGGTCGTCATGGGCACCCAGTCGCGCGGAAGCCTCCTCGGGGTGCTCACCGCGCGGCACCTGGGCGTCGGCTTCGCGGAGGTCCGCAAGGACCCGTCGCGCAGCGCCGACAGCGACGCCTGGTGGGAGACCTCGACGCCGCCCGACTACCAGGACAG
Source organism: Frigoribacterium sp. CFBP 13729 (assembly GCF_014841875.1). Classification (NCBI taxonomy): domain Bacteria; kingdom Bacillati; phylum Actinomycetota; class Actinomycetes; order Micrococcales; family Microbacteriaceae; genus Frigoribacterium; species Frigoribacterium sp. CFBP 13729. Next base: position 46,953 of record NZ_JACYUR010000006.1, read on the forward strand.
GCACCTGCGGCTCGGCCTGCGACGGTCGCTGCTGCAGTCGGGCGACCGGGTCCTCTTCGTCGACGACTGGGTCCAGACCGGCGCACAGGTCCAGGCCTGCCACGCACTCGTCGAGATGAGCGGCGCGACCTGGCTCGGCGCCGCAGTCGTCGTCGACGGCCTCGAGACCAACGCGCCCCGCCGAGCCCTGACCGTGCGGTCGCTGCTCTCCGTCCGCGAGCTCTGAGACTCGACGAGCCCCGCGAGCCCCGCGAGCACGCGGGCACCGTCGTGGGCCCCTCAGCGAACCCGACGGTTCGGTCGCTACTGTGCCCGGACGGCAACACCCGTCGCCCACCGCGACACCTGCCGGACCCGCAGCACCCGATGGCAAAGGAGCCACCCATGGACAGACTGACCAGCAAGATCGCCCTCGTCAGCGGAGGCGCGCGAGGCATGGGCGCCTCGCACGCCCGGGCGATCGTGGCCGAGGGAGGCAGGGTCGTCGTCGGCGACCTGCTCGACGACGAGGGCCGCGCCCTCGCGGACGAGCTCGGCGACGCCGCCCGCTACGTGCACCTCGACGTGACGTCGCCCAGCGACTGGGAGGCGGCCGTCGCCACGGCCGTCAGCGAGTTCGGCGGCCTCAACGTGCTCGTCAACAACGCCGGCATCGTCAACTTCGGCCGCCTCGGCACGTACACGCTCGACCAGTGGAACCTCATCCTCGGCATCAACGTCACGGGAGCCTTCCTCGGCATCACGGCAGCGAAGGAGGCGCTGGTCGCGTCTGCCCCGTCGAGCATCGTCAACATCTCCTCCACCGCAGGGCTGCAGGGCACCACGGCGCTGCACGGCTACGTGGCGTCGAAGTTCGCCCTCCGCGGCCTGACCAAGTCCGTCGCCCTCGAGCTCGGGGCCGAGAACGTGCGCTCGAACTCGGTGCACCCCGGCGTCATCCGCACCCCGATGACCGACGGCCTCGAGCTCGGCGACCAGCTCGGCGCCCTGCACCGCATCGGCGAGCCCCAGGAGGTGTCGGCCCTGGTGGTCTACCTCGCCAGTGACGAGTCCAGCTTCCAGACCGGGGCCGAGTTCGTCATCGACGGCGGCGAACTCGCGGGCGAGAGCGACAGCGTCAGCGAGTAGCCCGGGCCGGGCGACGCACCCCCGAGTGGACGATGCACCCCGCAACGACGGGGTGCATCGTCCACTTCGGGGTGCCGCGGCCACGGGGTGTCAGGCCGCGGGGTGTCAGGCCGCGGGGTGCCCGACCACGAAGTGTCAGGCCTGCCCGCCTCCCGTCACGCCCCCGGGTGCGGAGCCCGGACGTCGAACGCCCACACGACGCCGAACCGGTCGCGGAGCTGCCCCGCCAACGGCGACCACGCGGAGGCGCCCAGCGGCTGCCGGATCTCGGCACCCTCGACGAGCCCCTCCCACACCGCCGTGATCTCGGCCGCGTCGTCGCCGCTGAGGTAGACGTAGGACGAGTTCGTCCCCTGGTCGTACTCCTGGTGCGGCCAGACGTCGAACGCCATGACGCGGACGCCGCTCGCGGTCTCGACCTGCCCCCAGACGATCCGGTCCGCCCACGCCGGGTCGTCGGAGGCGCCCATCTGTCCGTAGGTCATGGCCGTCGCCTCGGTGCCGAGCGCAGCGGCCCAGAAGTCCAGGGCCTGGCGGGCGTCTCCGTCGAAGTTGAGGTGCGGGGTGGTCGAGATCGTCATGGCTGTCTCCTCGTCGTCGCGCAGTCCTCGGTGGTGAGGACCGCGTCGACGGCGACTCTCCTCCTCGATGCGGTCAGATCGTGACCGCATCTGGTGCGATCATCAGGACGTGACCAGCCCCTCCTCGCGGATCCTCACGCTCCTCTCGCTGCTGCAGGTGCGACGGGACAGCTCGGCGACGTTCTTGGCCGAGCGACTCGGCGTGAGCCCCCGCACGGTCCGCCGCGACGTCGAGCGCCTGCGCGAGCTGGGCTACACGGTGACGACCCTGCGAGGGCCGGCGGGCGGCTACCGCTTGTCGGCGGGTGCCGAGCTGCCGCCCCTGCTCTTCGACGACGACCAGGCCGTGGCCGTCGCGCTCGCGCTCGCCGTGGCGCCCGCCTCCGGCACCGCCATCGGCGAGGCGGCCGCTCGTGCACTCGGCACCGTCCGACAGGTGATGCCGTCTCGGCTGCGGCACCGGATGGACTCGATCGAGGTCCTCAGCACGCCGTCGGCGGTGGTCGTCGACCCGGAGGTGCTGGTCGCGGTGATCGAGGCGACCAGCGCCCACGAGGTGCTCCGGTTCGACTACGCGCCCGTCTGGGGCGAGGCCGAGGTCGGCCCACCCCTCTCGGTCGAGCCGCACGCCGTCGTCACGAGCAACGGCCGCTGGTACCTCCTGGCGTGGGCGCCCGCCGCCGCCGACTGGCGCACCTACCGCGTCGACCGGATGCACCCGCGGGCGGCCACGCGCCGGTCGTTCAGTCGGCGCCCCGTGCCCGGTGACGACCCGGTCGCCTTCGTCGCGGCGCGGTTCCGGGGGTCGACCGACGCCTCCTGGCCCTGCGTCGGCACGGCGACGCTCGACCTCCCGGCGAGCGACGTCGCGCCCTACGTCGACGCCGACGCTCTCATCGAGCCGGGGGACGACGGCCGCACGAGGCTCACGACGGGCTCGTGGTCGTGGCGTGCCCTCGCGGCCCGGTTCGCCGGGTTCGACGCGGACCTGACGCTCGAGGGCCCGCCGGCGCTCGTCGAGGCAGGGCAGGAGCTCGCGCGGCGACTGCTCGACTCGCGAGGTCCGGGTCGTCGGCCCTGACGCTCGGACCACAACGAGCGAGGGGCTGCAGGGCAGCGTCCAGTCGCCCACCTCCGTTGCCACGCCCGGGAGTTTGTGCCATTGTTAGGACAATTGGCCCCCACCGGGAAGGCATACAGAGACGTATGGACCAGACCACCCCCCGCACCCTGCTGCCGGCGCTCCGATGAAGGCGTCCGTGGCCGGAGCCCCCGTCAGCTTCGGCGTCTTCGAGCTCACCCCCGAGGGCGCCGACGTCGTCGGCCCCGACGAGCTCGTCGACGTGCTGGCCGAGAGCGGCTACGCCGGAGTCGACCTCGGGCCCGTCGACTACCTCGGCCGCGGCGACGAGCTGCGCGCCCGGCTCGCCCGCTCGGGCCTCGAGCTCGCCGGCGGCTGGGTCCAGCTGCCGTTCTCGGACGACGACGCCTTCGACGCCGCGCTCCCCCAGCTGCACGAGGCCCTGCGCATCTTCGCCGAGGCGTCCGCGGACGGCCCCTCGCGACTGCCGCTGCCGACCCTCGCCGACGACGGGTCCGACGCACGGCGCGCCGGCCCCGGCCGGGGCGCCGCCGCCGACCCGCTCGACGAGCGCCGCTGGTCGACCCTCGTCGCCAACGTCGAGCGTGCCGCCGCCCTGACGCGGGCGGCCGGCTTCGAGCCGACCTTCCACCACCACGCGGGCACGTTCATCGAGTCCCCCGACGAGATCGACCGGTTCCTCGCGGCCGTCGACGTCGGCCTGACCCTCGACACCGGGCACCTCGTGATCGGGGGCGGCGACCCCGTGCTCGCGATCGAGCGCTGGGGCGACCGCATCAACCACCTGCACCTCAAGGACGTCGACGTCACCGAGCTCCGGCGGGTGCTGGGCGACGGAGGCGGCATGCGCGAGGTCTGGTCGTCCGGCTCCTTCGTGGCGTTCGGCCAGGGCGACGTCGACCTCGAGGCGGTGATGGGCGCCGTCGACCGACAGCGCTTCGACGGCTGGATCGTCGTCGAGCAGGACGTGCTCAACGCCCCCGACGCCGACATCGCCGCGTTCCGGGCCGAGCGGGGCGCCGACCAGCTCGTCAACCGCGAGGCCCTCCGCGACTGGGCCTGACGGCCTCCGCACCCCCACCTCCTGCCCCTCGGGGCTCCCACGACGCCCACGGGCAGCAAGGACGACGACGTGACCACTCCCCTCCGCTTCGGACTCATCGGCACGGGCCGCATCGGCCAGGTGCACGCCGCGAACATCGCGGCCGACCCCGAGGCCGTGCTGGCCTGGGTCTGCGACCCCTTCGTCGAGGGAGCGGAGGCCGTCTCGGCCCGCCACGGCGGCACCGTGACGACCGACGCGGCCGAGATGTTCGCGTCGGGCGACGTCGACGCCGTCCTCGTCGCCTCCCCCACCGCGACGCACGTCGACCTGCTGGGGGCGGCGCTCGACGCCGGCGTCCCCGCGCTCTGCGAGAAGCCGATCGACCTCGACATCGCGCGGGTCGACGCGCTGCTGCCCCGGGTGCAGTCCTCGGGCATCCCGATCGCGCTCGGCTTCAACCGTCGCTTCGACCCCGCGTTCGCCGCCGCGCGCGCCCGGGTGGCGGCCGGCGAGATCGGCGAGCTCGAGCAGCTCTCGATCGTCAGCCGCGACCCGGCGGCCCCTCCGGCGGCGTACGTCGGGGTCTCGGGCGGCATCTTCCGCGACATGACCATCCACGACTTCGACATGGCCCGGTTCTTCCTGCCGGACATCGTCGAGGTGACCGCCACCGGCACGACCGTCTTCGACCCGGGCGCCCGCGAGCACGGCGACTTCGACACTGCGATGGTGACGCTCCGCTCCTCCTCGGGGGCCCTGGTCTCGATCACCAACTCGCGGCACAGCGCCGTGGGCTACGACCAGCGGCTCGAGGCGTTCGGCGCCGAGGGCTCGCTGCAGGTGTCGAACGCGCTCACCAGCCTCGTCAGCGTGTCGACCGCCTCCCACGTCGAGGCGAAGCCGCCCTACCAGGACTTCTTCCTCGAGCGGTACGCGGCGGCCTACGTCGCCGAGCTGCGCGCGTTCATCCAGCTGGCTCGCGGCGAGGAGTCGGCGAGCCCGACCTTCGCCGACGGCCGCGCCGCGCTCGTCCTCGCCGACGCCGCCGCCCGCTCGGCGGTCGAGCGCGTCTCCGTCGCCGTCGAGCTCTGACGCGACGATGACGTTCGCGCTGGCGGCCTCCGCCGAGATGCTGTTCCGCGAGCTGCCGGTCGTCGACCGCGTCCGGCGCCTGCACGAGCTCGACTTCCAGGTCGAGATCTGGGGCTGGTCGACGAAGGACCTGCCGGCCCTCGCCGCCACCGGCGCGACGTTCTCGTCGATGACCGGCTACCTCAGCGGCGACCTGACCACGACCGACGGCATCGCCGAGCTGCTGCGCACCGCCGAGCTGTCGATCGCCGCGGCCGAGGTCATCGACTCCCCGCGGCTCAACCTGCACGGCACCGGGCTCGACCCGGACGGCCTGCCGGTGCGCCCGCTGCGCCCGGACGAGGAGGTGGCGCCCGGCGACCGCGAGCGAGCCCAGGAGACGCTCGCCCGCCTGGCACTGCTCGGCGAGCGCCACGGGCGCGTCTTCACCCTCGAGAACCTCAACACCGCGGTCGACCACCCGGGCACGCCCTTCGCCCGCGCCGAGGACACGCTCGCGCTCGTGAGCGCGGTCGACAGCCCCGGTCTGCGCCTCAACCTCGACCTGTACCACGCACAGATCGGCGAGGGGAACCTGATCGAGCTGCTGCGGCGGGCGCTGCCCTGGGTCGGCGAGATCCAGGTGGCGGACGTGCCGGGACGCTTCGAGCCGGGCACGGGCGAGATCCGGTACCCGGCGATCGCGGCCGAGCTGCGCACGCTCGGGTACGAGGGCGTCGTGGGGCTCGAGGCCTGGCCCTCCGGCGACTCGGAGACGGCGCTCGAGCGCTTCCGCGCCTCCTTCGCCTGACGCCGCCTGCGGACCGGGCCGCCTGCCTCGCCTGCCTCGCGGCCGACGTCGGACCGGCAACGAGGAGGCGGCGGCTCGGCGAGCCCGACCCGTCAGAGGTCGTAGGTGGTCGGCCCCTCGACCCGGCCGACCGCCTCCCACGCCCGCGCCTCGTCGCTGCGGACCGCGGCCTCGACGATCTCGGCGGCCGACCAGGCGTCGGCGGCGGACGGCGCCAGCTGGCGCCCCTCGACCACCGAGCGCAGGAACAATTGCGCCTCGATCGTCTTGAGGTCGTCGAAGCCCATGCTCGTGCCGGCGCCCGGCTGGAACCGGGCGAAGTCGCCGAAGCCGGGCTGCGCCATGACGGTGCGGTACCCGCTCGTGTCGTCGGCGACCTGCAGCTCGTTCAGCCGCTGGAAGTCCCAGCGCAGCGACCCCTTCGTCCCGTAGACCTCGAGCGCGTACTCCGCGCGCGGCCCGATCGCGACGCGGCTCGACTCGAGCACGACGACGGCGCCCGAGTCGAATCGGCCGAGCACGGCGGCGTAGTCCTCGTTCTCGACCGCCCCGGTGGCACCGCCCTCGGCGCCCTTGCTGAAGTGGCCCGCCGAGCCCGAGCCCGGCAGCGGACGCTCGCGGATGAACGTCTCGGTCAGCCCGGTCACGGAGTCGATGCGGCCCACCACGAACTGGGCCAGGTCAGCGCCGTGCGACAGCAGGTCGCCCAGCACGCCCGACCCGGCGCGGTCGCGCATGAACCGCCAGGTCAGGGCGCCGAGCGGATCGGCCGAGTAGTCGGCGAGCAGGCTCACGCGCACGTTCGTCACGGTGCCGAGCGCGCCCGAGCGGACGAGCTCCCGGGCGCGGGCGACCGCGGGCGCGTGGCGGTAGTTGAAGCCGACCGAGGTGACGACGCCGGCGTCGGAGGCGGCGCGCGCGATCTCGGACGACTCCGCGGCCGACCGGCCCATCGGCTTCTCGATCCAGAACGGCTTGCCCGCGGCGGCCGCGGCGAGCGCGACCTCGTGGTGCAGGAAGTTCGGCGCGCAGATCGACACGACGTCGACCTCGGGGTCGGCGATGACCTCACGGTAATCTCCGGTGGTGCGGCGGTAGCCGAGCACCGTCTCGGCGTGGTGTCGCGCGTCGGCGTCCGTGTCGGCGGCGGACACCAGCTCCGCCCGCACCGGCAGCTCGGGATAGTGCTCCGCGACGGCGCGGTACGCCCGCGAGTGCAGCCGTCCCATCCATCCGAGCGAGACGAGGCCTACTCCTACGCGATCCGGTGTCGACATGGTTCTCCTGACGTCGTCGGCGGGACCCCTGTCGAGCAGGGGGCGAACCGAGCTTATCCCAATGACAGAATGTATTGACAAGCAAGACCCCCTCACACATACTCGGACCCGACACCGACGTCACCCCGGACCGTCCTGCGCGACGAGCTCCGCATCGAAGGGACTTTCAATGAAGAAGCGACTCCTCGCCGGCCTCGGCCTCGCCGCGACGACCGGGCTCCTCCTCGCCGGCTGCGCGGGAACGGGCCAGGAGACGGCCAGCCCCGACACCGGCGGAGACCTCACCTTCGCCGTCGTCACCCACTCCGGCCCCGGCGACGCCTTCTGGGACCGCGTGAAGTCGGGAGCCGAGACGGCGGGCGACGACTACGGCGCCACCATCACCTACAACTCCGACGCCGACCCCGCGAAGCAGTCCCAGCTGATCGACAACGCGGTGGCGCAGGAGGTGGACGGCATCGTCGTCTCGATGGCCAACCCCGACGGCGTCGAGGACAGCGTCAAGAAGGCCGTCGCCGCGGGCATCCCCGTCGTCACCATCAACTCGGGCATCGAGCGCTCGGCCGAGTTCGGCGCCCTGACCCACATCGGCCAGAGCGAGACCGTCGCCGGCGAGGCCGTCGGAACCAGGCTCGCCGACGAGGGCCTCGGCAACGCGCTCTGCGTCATCCAGGAGGCCGGCAACGTCGGCCTCGAGGACCGCTGCGCCGCCGCCGCCAAGACCTTCGGCGGCACGATGACGAACCTCCAGGTCGACGGCACGAACGACGCCGACGTGAAGGCGACCATCAAGTCGAAGCTGCAGGCCGACCCGTCCATCGACGGGGTCCTCACCCTCGGCGGCCAGTACGCCATCGACGCGGTCGGCGCGGTCGAGGAGTCCGGCAGCGACGCGAAGATCGGCACCTTCGACCTGTCGGAGGACGTCGTGGCCGACGTCGAGAACGGCTCCATCCTGTTCGCCGTCGACCAGCAGCCCTACGTGCAGGGCTTCCTGGGCGTCACCGCCCTGCAGCTCTTCGTCACCAACGGCAACGTCATCGGCGGCGGCCAGCCGGTCTACTCCGGCCCTGCCTTCGTCACGAAGGACAACGCGGCCCAGGTCGCCGAGTTCGCCGCCAACGGCACCCGCTAGGCACACCCCCCGGGGGCCGGCTCGACACGCAGCCGGCCCCCTCACCTCCCCCGACCCAGGAGTCACCGTTGACGACCACTGACATCGTGACGATCGCGACGAGGCCACGCCTCGAGCGGCGTCCGCTCCGCAAGATCCTCGCCCGCCCCGAGACGGGCGCCTTCGTCGCCGCGCTCGCGGTGCTCCTGTTCTTCTCCCTCTACACGCCCCAGTTCCTGAGCTTCGCCGGAGCAGGCGTCTGGCTCGAGTCGGCGTCGACGTTCGGCATCATGGCCGTCGCGGTGGCCGTGCTGATGATCGGCGGCGAGTTCGACCTCTCCGCCGGCGTGATGACCGGCTTCTCGGCCCTCATCGTGGGCATCCTCACGACCCACTACGGCCTCAGCATCTGGGTCGCGGTCGTCATCTCGCTCGTCGTCTGCCTCGGCGTCGGCGCCGTCAACGGCATCCTCGTGATGAAGACGGGCCTGCCGAGCTTCATCGTGACCCTCGGCACGTTCTTCGCCCTCGCGGGCATCGACCTCGCCGTCACCAAGATCATCACCGGACAGGTCGCCATCCAGGGCATGACCAAGGTGCCCGCCTACGACTCGATCCAGCCCCTGTTCGGCGCGTCGGTCCAGATCGGCGGCGGCACCTTCTACGTGTCGGTGCTCTGGTGGTTCCTCGTCGCCGCGGCGGCCACCTGGATCCTGCTGCGCACCCGTGCCGGCAACTGGATCTTCGCCGTCGGCGGCGCGCTGAACTCGTCCCGCCAGGTCGGCGTGCCCGTCCTCAAGACCAAGATCGGCCTGTTCATGGGCACGGCCGGCGCCGCCTGGCTGGTCGGCATGATCTCGCTCTTCCGCACCTCCACGGTCCAGGCCAACACCGGCGTGGGCCAGGAATTCATCTACATCATCTGCGCCGTCGTCGGCGGCTGCCTGATGACCGGCGGCTACGGCTCCGCGATCGGCGCCGCCCTCGGCGCGCTGATCTACGGCATGGTCTTCCAGGGCATCACCTTCGCCCAGTGGGACACCAACTGGCTGCGCACGGTGCTCGGCGCCATGCTCCTCGCCGCGGTGCTGCTGAACAACTTCGTCAGGACACGAGCAGGAGGCGGGCGATGAGCACCGACACCACCAGCGACCGCAGCGACCGCACCTCCCGCACCGACGCGCAGCCCGTGCCGCCGCGTGCCGGGGTCGGCACGACGATCGTCGAGGTCCGCGACATCGGCAAGAGCTACGGGGCCGTCAACGCCCTCTCCGGGGTCTCGACCACGGTCGCGGCCGGCCAGGTCACCTGCGTGCTGGGCGACAACGGCGCCGGCAAGTCGACCTTCATCAAGATGCTGGCCGGGGCCCACACCCCGAGCGAGGGCGAGCTGCTGCTCGACGGCGAGCCCGTCACCTTCGCCTCGCCGCGCGCCGCCCTCAGCGCCGGCATCGCGACGGTCTACCAGGACCTGGCGGTCGTGCCCCTGATGCCCGTCTGGCGCAACTTCTTCCTCGGCTCCGAGATGACCACCGGGGTCGGCCCCTTCCGTCGCCTCGACGTGAAGGCGATGAAGCAGATCACCTTCGAGGAGCTGGCCCGCATGGGCATCGACCTGCGCGACGTCGACCAGCCGATCGGCACCCTGTCGGGCGGCGAGCGCCAGTGCGTCGCCATCGCCCGCGCCGTCTACTTCGGCGCCCGCGTGCTGATCCTCGACGAGCCGACGGCCGCCCTCGGCGTCAAGCAGTCCGGCGTCGTGCTCAAGTACATCGCCCGCTCGCGCGACCAGGGCCTCGGCGTCGTGTTCATCACGCACAACCCCCACCACGCGTACCCGGTGGGCGACCGGTTCCTGCTGCTCAACCGCGGCATGAGCCTCGGCAACTTCGAGAAGAGCGAGATCACGCTCCCCGAGCTGACGGCCCTGATGGCCGGCGGCGCCGAGCTCGACTCGCTCGCGCACGAGCTCGAGCGCGAGATGCCGGGCTCGCCCGTCGCTCGCGAGCTGGCTGCCGACGCCTCGGAGACGTCTGCGCCGCCGACCGTGACACCGCCGCCGACGACGACCACGGCGCCGCGCAGCTGAGGCCGCGCGGCTGAGGCCGCACGGCCAGGCCCGAGCTCTGCCGATCCGCCGCTGTGGGAGGATCGAGGACCACCGATCAAGAGCGGACATGATGCCTCAGGACGAGCAGCTGCTGCCCCCCGACTTCTTCCTCGGGCTCGATCGCTCCGGCCCCGTCCCGCTGTACTACCAGGTGTCGAACCTCCTCGAGGAGGCCATCCACGACGAGACGCTGCCCGCCGGCGCCCGCCTAGAGAACGAGGTGGCGCTGAGCGCGCGGCTCGGGCTCTCGCGCCCGACCATCCGCCGAGCGATCCAGGAGCTCGTCGACAAGGGCCTCCTCGTGCGTCGCCGCGGCATCGGCACCCAGGTCGTCCACGGTCGCGTCACCCGCAACGTCGAGCTGACCAGCCTCTACGAGGACCTGGAGCGGACGGGCCAGAAGCCCGAGACGCTGCTGCTCTCGTCGTCCGTCGAGGGCGCCGACGAGAAGACGGCCGAGGCGCTCGGCGTCGAGGTCGGCAGCCCCACGCTCCACCTCGCTCGGATGCGCTCCGCCGACGGCGTGCCCCTGGCCATCCTCGACAACGTGCTGCCCGAGCCGTTCGTCGACCTCGACATGGACTCGCTCGAGAAGCACGGGCTCTACCAGCTGCTGCGCGGACGCGGGGTGACGATGCGGGTCGCGAAGCAGCGCATCGGGGCTCGGTCGGCCACCGCCTCCGAGGCTCGCCTGCTCGACCTGCCCAAGAGCGCGGCCGTCCTGACGATGGGACGCACCGCCTTCGACAACAGCGGGCGCGCCGTCGAGCACGGTCAGCACTGCTACCGGCCCGACCTCTACTCGTTCGAGATCACGCTCGTCGAGCGCTGACGGGCGACGACGCAGGCCGGGCGCGCACGTTCGCGTGCGCCCGGTCCTGCGGCGGGATCGTCAGAACTGACGGGCTGCGACGTCCGCACGAGTCGACGCAGCCAGCAGTTCACGCAGACGGTCAGCCGTGACGGGGGCGGCAGGGGCGGACAGGTAGTCCGCGGTGAAGGCTTCGAGGTCGGCGGCGTAGATCGACGTGTAGGCCCCCGACTCGGGCTCTGCCCGCCACGACTCGGCCAGCGTGCCTGCATCGACGGACTCGAAGCCGAGATCGTCGACGATGGCCGAGACCTTGCCCTTGGCCTTGGCCTCATCGCCGGACACCGCGAGGGCGGTGCGGGGCGAGGAGTGGGCCAGCGTGGGGATGTGGTGGAACAAGATGTTGTTGAAGGCCTTGATCACGACTGCTCCGGGCAGCATGTCCTGCTCGAGCTCAGCGGTCGTGAGCTCGAGGGCGTCCAGGCGGGCGATCCGGCCGTCCCGATGCGGGTAGTAGTTGCCCGTCGACAGGATGGTCCTGCCCGAGAACGCGTCCCCGGGAAGCGCCTGATACGCGCCGAGCGGAACGGCCAGGACCGGCACGTCCCCGAACTCGACGGCCTCGCGGCTCTCGCCGGCGCGAGCCCGGGGTCCTAGCTCCTCGACGAGGCCTCGGAGCGACTCCGGCCCACGCGAGTTCGCGATCAGGACGTCGTAGCCGGCGGCGACTGCCAGGCGGGCGATGCCACTTCCGATGTCTCCGCTGCCGATGATGCCGATTCGCTTCGTGTCCGTGTCGTTCATCTCTGTCTCCTTCGTGGTGCGGTGGTTCGTGCTCGTGAGGACCCGGGGGACCGTCCTGTCAGTCACGCGGGCCTTCGGGTTGCGGTGTGGACTCCGCCCATCCCGTCCGGGTCAGCGCCGACAGCGCTGTCGCGGTCTCGTCGTCCGCCAGTGCGGCACCGCTCGCCCAGCTCGTCGCCAGCGCCGACAGGAAGAGGTCCCGAGCGCGGACGTCGCCGCGTGCCAGCCCGGCGCGCTGGGCAGCTGCCAGGAACTCGGCCGTCGTGGTCACGAATCCCTCGCAGGTCGTGGCCAGAGGCGACGAACTCGTCGTCGTCGCGGCCCGCAAGGGCTCAGGAAGGCCCTCGTACGCCGCAGCCCACGTGACGACTGCTCTGAGCCAGCCGTCGAGTGCCTGACCAGCGTCGACCGAGTCCTCGCGGAGGCTCTCACGCCTGGCGACCAGCTCCTCGTCACGTCCTGCGAGCAGGGCGGCCAGCAGGGCCTCGCGAGTCGGGAAGTGGCGGTAGAGCGTGCCCGCACCGACGCCCGCACGTTTCGCGATCGCGTCCAGCGAGCCACCGACGCCGTGCTCGACGAAGTGCTCCTCCGCAGTTCCGAGGATGAGGTCTCGGTTGCGCTGGGCATCAGCCCTGGGTGTGCGCCCTGGTGCACTCACGTCGATCGCCACGGGGCCCTCCTCCACAACGGAGACATTCTCCGCCTATAGAAGGAGACTATCTCCGTTTGTACGGCGTGCACAAATGGAGACATCTTCCGCGGCCTGCGGTCCGTGGCCCGGCCCGCGGCGTCAGCCCAGCAGCGGGCGGCGGGCCGCCGACTGGGTGACGTACTCGTCGTGCGCGCGCTGCGTGCTGGCCATGGTCGACACCTCGGCGACCGGCACGTCCCACCAGCCCTCGCCGCCGGGCGCGTAGAGCAGCGGGTCGCTCTCGACGTGGATCAGCGTCGCGGTGTCGGACGACTTCGCGGCCGCCACGGCCCTGCCCAGGTCGGCGACCGCCTCCGGCCCGGCCTCGATCTCGATGGTCTCGACGCCGTAGCTGCGGGCGTTGGCGGCCAGGTCGACGGGCAGGGTCGCCCCGCTCCCGTCGCGGTACCGGGTGCCGAACCGCTCGGAGCCGACCGTCTCGGAGAGGTGCCCGATCGACGCGTAGCCGTGGTTCTGGATGAGCACGACGATGATCTTGACGCCCTCGGCCACGGCCGTGACGAGCTCGGTGTGCAGCATCAGGTACGAGCCGTCGCCGACCATGACGATCACGTCGCGGTCGGGCGCGGCACGTCGGACGCCGAGGCCGCCGGCGATCTCGTAGCCCATGCACGAGAAGGCGTACTCGACGTGGTAGCCGAGCGCGTCGCGCACCCGCCAGAGCTTGTGCAGGTCACCCGGCAGCGAGCCGGCCGCCTGCACGACGACGTCACGGGGGTCGGAGGCGGCCTGCACGGCCCCGATGATCTCCGCCTGACCCGGCAGGGCGAGGCCCGAGGGCTCGAAGACGCGGTCGACGACGGCGTCCCAGCCGGCCTTCTCGGCGGCCGCCCGCTCGACCCACCCGGCCGGCGCGCGCCAGTCGGCGAGCTCGGCGCGCAGGGCGTCGATCGCCTCGCGGGCATCCGCGATCACCGGCAGCTGAGTGCCGTGCTTGTACGCGTCGAACGACGCCACGTTGACGTTGACGAACTGCACGCCGTCGGCCTGGAACGCGGTCCGGCTGGCCGTGGTGAAGTCCGAGTAGCGGGTGCCGATGCCGATCACCACGTCGGCCTCGGCGGCGAGGCGGTTCGCGGCGGTGCTGCCGGTCGCCCCGACGGCGCCGAGGTAGCCCGGCTGGTCCCAGACGAGCGAGCCGCCGCCGGCCTGGGTGGTGCCGACCGGGATGCCGGTCAGCTCGACGAGGGCGCGCAGCGACTCCTCGGCCCCCGAGTACAGGACCCCGCCGCCGGCGACGATGACCGGCGACTTCGCGGCGCGGATCGCGGCGACGGCGCGCTCGAGCGGGCCGCGCTCGGGCAAGGGACGGCGCACGTGCCACTCGCGCGGCGCGAGGAACTCGACGGGAACGTCGAGCGCCTCCGCCTGCACGTCCTCGGGCAGGGCGATCGTGACCGCTCCCGTCTCGGCCGGGTCGGTCAGCACGCGCATCGCGGCCAGCGCGATCGAGAACAGCTTCTCGGGTCGGTCGACCCGGTCGAAGAACCGCGACAGCGGCCGGAACGCGTCCGTGACCTGCACGCTCGTGTCGTGCGGCAGCTCGAGCTGCTGCAGCACCGGGTCGGCGACCCGGGTCGCGAACGTGTCGCTCGGCAGCAGCAGGGCAGGCAGCCGGTTCGCGGTCGCCAGCGCGGCGCCGGTGAGCATGTTGGCGGCGCCCGGACCGACGGAGGCGGTGCTCGCGAAGGTGCCCCGCCTCCTGGTCATCCGCGCGTAGCCGACGGCCTGGTGCACCATCGCCTGCTCGTTGCGGGCCTGGTGGTACGGCATCAGGCCCGGCTGCTCGACCTCGAGCTGCGCCAGCGCCTGGCCGACGCCGGCGACGTTGCCGTGGCCGAAGATGCCGAACGTGCCGGCGACGGTGCGCTCGCGGTGGTCGCCGTCGACCGTCCACTGGTTCGTGAGGAACTCGATCAGCGCCTGCGCGACCGTCATCCGCCTGGTGGAGCCCATGTCATCGTGTCCTGTCGTCGTGGCTTCGTCGCCGTGGGTGGTCGTCACGTGGTGGTCGTCGTGCTGGTGGTGCTGGTGCTCGTGCTGCCGCCGGGTGCTCGTCAGGCCCGGCGCTCGTAGGGGAGGCGCGGATCGACGCCCTGCCCCTCCCACGTGCCGCGGACCCAGCCGTGGGCCGGGTCGTCCGAGATGTTCCAGACCCGCTCGGGGTCGGGCCCCGCCATGACGTTGAGGTAGTAGAGGTCGTAGCCGGGGGCCGCGACGCAGGGGCCGTGCCAGCCGTGCGGCAGCAGGGCGACGTCGCCGGTGCGCACCTCGGCGAGCACGTCGATCTCGCCGGCCGGGGACGAGTAGGCGCGGACGAACCCGAACGGATCCGCCTCGGGCGGCGCCTCACGACCCCGCTCGACCGCGGTCTCGAAGTAGTAGATCTCCTCGAGCCGCGACTCCTGCCCCGGCTTCAGCTCGTCGTGCTTGTGCGGCGGCCAGCTCGACCAGTTCTCGGCGGGCGTGACGACCTCGCAGACGATGAACCGGCCGGCGTCGAGCGCCTGGGGCGTGCCGAAGTTGTGCACCTGGCGGCTGGAGCGGCCTGCGCCGCGCAGCTCGACGGGCACCTCCTCGCGCCGGACGTGCCGGCTGGGCCGCACCTCCTCGGTGGGCGCCGCGGCCACGGCCACGCGCCCCTCCCCCTCGATCGTCGCGGAGGCGCCGGTCGAGAGGTAGAGGACGTCGGTCGGGCCGTCGAAGACCGAGGGCCGTCCCTCCAGCCGCGTGGTCTCGAGGTCGCCCGAGCCCTGCTGCCGGACGGTGAACGACCCCGACAGCGGGACGACGAGGCGCTCGACGCCGGCCGCGGGCAGCGAGAGCTCGCCGCCGGCCGCGAGCTCGGCGACGCGCAGGCCGGTGTGCTGCCAGCCGTCGATCCCGCCGTCGACGACGGACTCCCACTGGCCGCGCGCCAGGGCGCCCCTCGGGAACACCGTCTCGTTCTGCGTGGTCATGCCGCGCCTCCTCGTGCTGTCTCGGTCCTGGCGGCTCAGTTCTGCGGGAACCCGAGGTCGACGCCGCCGTGCGACGGGTCGAGCCAGCGCGAGGTGATCGCCTTCTGCTGGGTGAAGAACCGGACGCCCTCGGCGCCGTGGGCCTTCGTGTCGCCGAAGAGCGAGTCCTTCCAGCCGCCGAACGAGAACGTCGCGACGGGCACCGGGATCGGCACGTTGATGCCGATCATCCCGACCTGCACCTCGTTCTGGAAGCGCCGCGCCGCACCTCCGTCGTTCGTGAAGATCGCCGTGCCGTTGCCGAACGCGCCGTCGTTGATCAGGACGACGCCCTCCTCGTAGGAGGCGACGCGCACGATCGAGAGGACCGGTCCGAAGATCTCCTCCGTGTAGGCCCGCGACGTGGTGGGCACCTTGTCGAGCAGGGTCGGTCCGAGCCAGAAGCCAGCGGCGTCGCCGTCGACCTCGACGCCGCGGCCGTCGATGACGACCTCGGCGCCGTCCTCCTCGGCGATCGCGATGTACGAGGCGACCTTGTCGCGGTGCTGCTCGGTGACGAGCGGGCCCATGTCGCAGCCGCGACGGCCGTCGCCGATGCGCAGCGTCGCCGCGCGCTCCTTGATCTTGGCGATCAGCTCGTCGGCCACGGGCTCGACCGCGACGACGACGGAGATCGCCATGCAGCGCTCGCCCGCCGAGCCGAAGCCGGCGTTGATCGCGGAGTCGGCGACGAGGTCGAGGTCGGCGTCGGGCAGCACCAGCATGTGGTTCTTCGCGCCGCCGAGGGCCTGCACGCGCTTGTGGTTCGCGGTGCCCGTCTCGGAGACGTACCGGGCGATCGGGGTGGAGCCGACGAACGAGACGGCACGGACGTCCGGGTGCGTGAGCAGCCCGTCGACGGCCTGCTTGTCGCCGTTGAGCACCGTGAAGACGCCGTCGGGCAGGCCGGCCTCGGACCAGAGCGCGGCGAGCCAGAGCGCGGCGGAGGGATCCTTCTCGGACGGCTTGAGGACGACGGTGTTGCCGGCGGCGATGGCGATCGGGAAGAACCACATCGGCACCATCGCGGGGAAGTTGAACGGCGAGATGACGCCGACGACGCCCAGCGGCTGCTTCGTCGAGTAGACGTCGACGCCCGTCGACACCTGCTCGGAGTACTCGCCCTTGAGGTGGTGCGCGAGGCCGGTCGCGAACTCGACGACCTCTTGGCCGCGGGTGATCTCGCCGAGCGCGTCGGAGACGACCTTGCCGTGCTCGGAGGTGATGATGTCGGCCAGCTCGCCCTTCTTCGCCTCGAGCAGCTCGCGGAACCGGAAGAGGATCTGCTGGCGCTTGGCGAGCGAGAGATCGCGCCAGGCGGGGAACGCGGCCTGGGCCGAGGCGATGGCCGCCGCGATCTCGGCGTCGTCGGCGAGGGCGACGTGCTTCGTCACGACGCCGAGGGCCGGGTCGTAGACGGGGGCCGTGCGCCCGGAGGTCGACGGCGACTCGCGGCCGTCGATCCAGTGCGGGACGACGGGCAGGTCGGCGGCGGTGTCGGCAGCGTTCGTCGGGGTGTCAGACATGGTCCTGCTTCTCTTCTCGGGAGGGATCAGCCGTGCACGAGCGCGGCGGCGGTGTCGACCGCGGCGACCACGTCGCCGTCGGCCGGGTACAGCAGGGTGCGGCCGACGACGAGGCCGCGGACGCCGGGGAGGCCGAGCGCGGCCTCCCACGACGCATAGGTCTCGTCGGGGCGGCCCGACGGGTCGCCGCCGAGCAGGAGGGTCGGCAGCGTCGTCGACGCCATCACCCGCTCCATCTCGGGCACGACGGGGAGCTTCAGCCACGACCAGGCGGACGTGGCACCGAGGCCCGAGGCGACGGCGACCGACGTGACGACCGCCTCCGGCGTGAGGTCGTTCTCGACGGTGCCGTCGACCCAGCGGCTGACGAACGGCTCGAGCATGATCGGCACCTGTGCCGCCGCGGCGGCGTCCACCGCCCGGGCGGTCGACTCGAGGGTGGCGGCGGTCGCGGCGTCGCCGAGGTTGATCCTGATCAGCAGCTTGGCGAAGTCGATGCCCGACGCGACGATGCTCGGCACGTCGTAGCCGGTGAACCGGTCGTCCATCTCGAACGAGGCGCCCTTGAGGCCGCCGCGGTTCATCGAGCCGACCACGACCTTGCCCTCGAGGGCGCCGAGGAGGGCCAAGTCCTCGATGACGTCGGGCGTGCCGAGCACGCCGTCGACGCCCGGTCGAGAGAGGGCGGTGACGAGGCGGGTGAGCATCTCGTAGCGGTCGGCCATCGCGGCGGGGTCGTCGCGGACGCCCAGCGCCCCGCGGGCCGGGTGGTCGGCGGCGACGATGAACAGGCGGCCGTCGTCGGCGAGCAGCGTCCGGCGGGCGCGGTCGCGCACCCGCGGCAGCACGGTCTGCGGGGCGAAGGTGCGGACGTGGCGCAGCGCCTCGAAGTCGAGGGAGGCGGTGGTGGGGCTGGCGGGGCTGGCGGCGGTGACCTCAGGCGTCGACACGGGCGATGCTCCTCACGATCTCGTCGACCTCGGCGGTCGAGGGCATGGCGGTCGAGCACTCGCGGCGGCTGGCCACGATCGCGCCGGCGACGTTGGCGAAGCGGAGGACGTCCCGCAGCGACCAGTCGTCCTGCAGCAGGCCGTGGCAGAGGGCGCCGCCGAAGCCGTCGCCCGCGCCGAGGCCGTTGACGACCTCGACGAAGTGAGGGGGCACCTCCACGGTCTCGTCGCGGGTCTTCGCGAGCACGCCGCGCGGGCCCTGCTTCACGATCGCCAGGTCGAGACCGCGGTCGAGCAGTGCGTCGGCGGCACGGTGCGGGTCGGTCTCGCCGACGGCGATCTCGCACTCCTCGCGGTTGCCGACGGCGACGCTGACGTGCTCGAGGGCGAGGGACACCTCGCGGCGGGCGTCGTCGGGCGAGGACCAGAACATGGGCCGGTAGTCGAGGTCGAGGATCGTGAGCGGTGTGCGTCCGCGTGCCTCCCAGGCAGCGTGGTGGGCCGTCCGGCTCGGGTCCTCGGAGAGCCCGGTGACGGTGGCCCAGAAGATGCGGGCGTCGGTGATCGCGTCGAGGTCGAGCTCGTCGGCGTTCACGACCATGTCGGGAGCCTTGGGCGCCCGGTAGAAGTAGAGGGGGAAGTCGTCGGGCGGGAAGATCTCGCAGAACGTGACCGGGGTGTTGAGGTCGGGCACCGTGCGGACGAACCGGGTCGAGACCCCGAGACGCTCGAGCTCGCCCGAGACGAAGCGGCCGAAGGGGTCGTCGCCGGTGCGGGTGACGATGGCCGTGCGGAGTCCGTGCCGCGCCGCGGCGACGGTCACGTTCGCGGCGCTGCCGCCGAGGTACTTGCCGAACGTCTCGACCTGCTCGAGGCCGACGCCGTCCTGCAGGGGGTAGAGGTCGACGCCCGAGCGGCCGATGGTGACGAGGTCGAGGGGCGCGGACGTCGCGGAGGTGGTGGTGTCGGTCATACGTCGCTGTACACCTTGCTGATCGTGGAGTCGGGACCCGCCCTGTCGTGGCCCCATGTGCTTACATATGAACATAGCGCACGACCGCCGAGAAGTCACGGCCGCCCCCTAGAGTCGAGTGACCCACACGTCCCAGCACGACGGGAGCGTCATGGCACTCCGCATCACCTCGGCCACCTCGAAGGTCGGCATCGTCCTCGTGGCGGTCGTCCTCGGCTTCGCCCTCGGCTTCTTCTCGATGTTCCTGCTCGGCCCCACGGCCGGGGCCCTCACGCTCCTGGCCGTCACCGTCGCCACGGTCGTCTTCTGCGGGCGCACCTTCCGAGCGGACGACGAGCCGACCGCCCCTCCTCGTCCGGCGTGGCGCCTCACCGGCGGGACGACCTCGAGCGTCGTGATGGCGGGGCTCTTCATCCTCCAGGGGCTGAGCACCGTCCTCGCCCTGGTCGCCGGCGACGACGGAGCCGCCGTCGCGGTCGTCTCCGCCGTGGTCTACACGGCCCTCGCCGCGGCCTACGTCCTGTCGGCCGTCAGACAGCGGGCAGGCCTGCTTCGAGCGCAGCATCCCGGCGGCGCCGGCTGAGGCTGCCCGCAGGCCGTCGAACGACCGACGCAGGCTCGGTCGCGCACGACGCCGGCGACTCGACTCGACCCGACCCGATCCGATCCGACTCACGATGCTCCCCCCGGCGGATGATGCCGACGCGCCGACGTGATGGACTCGTCCCATGACCGATGGTGACGCCCGCCTTCCCCCGCACACGTCTCGACCCGGCGCCGTGACGACAGCGGCGACGGCCGCGGGGCTGTGGCTCGTGAGCGGAGGCCTGGCCGTCGCCGTCAGCTGGAGCGGACTGCTGCCGGCCAGCGTCGGCGCGGTCCTGCCCGCGACCATCCCGTTCTCGCCCGGCGTGCGCCCCTGGGCTTGGGGCGTGGGCACGACGCTGCTGGCCGCAGCCGTCGTGTTCCTCGTCGCTCGCCTCCTCGTCCCGCTCGCCGGTCGGGTCGACGACCGCACCGCGCGGTTCGCGCTCGCCTGGTTCGCGCTCGTCCTGGCAGGAGGCTCGGCCGGCCTCGCCCTGGACCTCGCGACGATCGTGGGCGCGCTCCCGGCACCGCGCCTCCGCATGCTCCTCGACGGCCTGGGCACGGACGCGACCGTCGGCGCCTGGTGGGGAGTGGTGCAGGGCTGGCTGCCTGCTCTGCTCGTTCGGCGGCACGCGACGGGCGCGGACACATCGCCCGCCGGGCCCGACGACCGGACGACCCCTCCGACGGGCTCCGCCGCCCGCCGACGGCAGGCCGTCCTCGTCACGACCGCCGTCGTCGCGGCCGCTGCGGTCGTCGCCACCGGCGCGCTCGGGCAGCGTGCGGCACGCGTCGCGTCCGCGCAGGAGGCGGCGGTCGCCGAGGGCGCAGACCCCGGCTTTGGTGCCCTCCCCGACCCGTACGCCGACGGCACGCCCGTCCCGACGCTGGATCCCGACCGCGATCCGGACCGCGATCCGTCATGGTGCACCCGGGACCAGGCGATGCTGCTGCTCGGGGAGACCGGTGCGGCGACGGGTCACCGCAGCCAGACGCTGCGGCTGACGAACTTCACGGATGCCTCGTGCGTCGTCGAGGGCTATCCCGACGTCGCCTTCGCCGACCAGAACGGCAACGAGCTCGCGGTCACCGTCGAGCAGGGCGCGTCGTTCCTCGCGGAGAACCCGGGCTACGACCAGTTCGAGCTGCCCGCCGGGGCCTCGGCCGTCACGACACTGGGCTGGGACGCGGGCGCCACCTCCGACGCCCTCGTCGCGAGGACCCTCTTCGCGGCGCCCTTCCCGACCGACGAACGCGGCTCGTGGCCCGTCGAGCTCGACGTCGTCGAGGGGTCGGTCGTGCACGTGACCGCGTGGGCGCTCGAGACCGGTGGGCAGGGCGCGACGCCCTGACGCGGTCCTGTTCCGAGCATCCCGTCGCGTCCTGGCGAGACGGGATGCTCGGAACAGGACGGGACGGAACACGACGCACTCGGCGGACCCGCCCGCTACCCTCTCAGCCATGTCCGGAGACCGTGTCCTCGCCCCCGAGCCGCCCGCCGACGGGTCGAAGCCCAAGGGCCCCGCGTCGTACTTCGCGAGCATCGAGAAGACCTACGGGCGCCCGGTCCAGGAGTGGCTCGACCTCGTCAGCGAGCGTCTCGACCACGACGCCCACATGCAGGTCGTCGCGTGGCTGAAGTCCGACCACGGCATGGGCCACGGCCACGCGAACGCGATCGTCGCGTACGTGCGGGCCGCCCGCGCCTGACCGGGAGACCGCCCTGTCGCCGAATGCCGAAAGGTGACACGACCTGGAGATGATCTTTCCTCGATCGAGCGGATGACCTTAGGCAACAGGATGGTAACGGGCCCCTCGGGGGCGCGAACCGACTCGTACGGTGGGACACAGGGCCCCACGACCACCTGGTCACCGGGCTCGTGGGGGCGAGCACGAGGCTCGCGTCGATCATCCGTACAAGGGGGAACCATGAAGAGATCCGTGCTGACCGCACTGGTCCTGCCGTCCGTCGTCGCCGTGATGCTGGGGGGAACGGCGCTGTCCGCGCCGATGGCGTCGGCGGCGCCGGTCTCGAGCTCGACCGTGGCAGCAGTGCCCGACGACGGAGGCGCGGCGGCCGACCCGACGTCTGCTCCCGTTCCCGACGCGGCAGCCCCCGCGGCCGAGGCCGCGCCGGCCCCGGTCGAGTCCGCGCCCGCCGAGGCGCCTGTCGAGGCAGAGCCCGCCGAGTCCGGGCCGGTCGAGTCCGCTCCGATCGAGGCCCCCGCGGCCGACGACCCATCGGCCCCGGCCCCCGCCCCTGCCCCTGCCCCCGGCACGGACGAGGTCGTCGGCATCGCCGCCGCCACCGAGCCCGGCACCGTGACCATCGCGGGCACGACCGAGTTCGGCGACCTCCAGACCGCCGTCACCGACGGCTGGCCCGACGGCACGACCTTCACCTACCAGTGGACCCGTGACGACGCGGCCATCGAGGGCGCCACCGCCGAGACCTACGTCCTCGTCCGGGCCGACATCGGTCGCGTCGTCGAGGTCGCCGTCACCGGCACCGGACCCGCTGCGGGCGACGAGCCGACCACCGTGGTGAGCGAGCGTCGCGTCGCCGCCGGCGTGCCGCCCACCTTCGTCGCCCAGCCGGGCGCCGACCTCGTCGTCGTCGCGGGCGAGCCGTTCTCGTTCACGTGGGAGGCGGCTGGCGACCCCACGCCGATGGTCAACGTCGTCAGCGACCCGAGGACGCTGACCCGGTCGATCCCCGAGGGCGCGGTCGTCACCGAGACCCCTGGTTCCCTGACGATCAGCGGCACGAGCACCGTGGCGGGCTCCTACTCGTTCGGCGTCTCGACGTTGAACATGGTGGCCATCGGCGAGACCCTCGCCGTCGACCTCCGGGTCGCCCCGGGAGCTCCCACGAGCATCTTCGCCACGGTGGGCACCGCCTACGGCACCGGACCGTCGACCTTCGTGGGGGTCATCGGCTCCGGGCCCGGCGAGACGATCTCGCCCGTGGCCCTCGACCCCGGCGAGGGTGTCGTGCTGGCGGCCTTCCCGGGACCTGACGCGTTCGGCAACATCGTGACTCCTCAGGACCTGCCCGAGGGGGTCGAGGCCGTCTACTCGAGCAGCGACCCGGACGACGAACTCGTCGTCCGTGAGGCCGGGCTCCCCCCCAGGATCGACTTCACCGGGCCGGGAACGCGTGTCGTGACCATCTCGCTGGCCGGCTTCACGACCTCGTTCCAGGTCGACGTGCGGAGCGCGGTGGTCGTCGAGCCCGCAGTGTCCGGCGCGACACCGATCTCCACCTCCGGCAGCCTCGCCTACACCGGGAGCGAGCCCACCGAGGGCCTGTTCGCTCTCGCTGCCGGCCTGCTGGCCGCCGGTGCTGCGCTGACCGTCGTGCGCCTCCGTCGCCGCCGCCTCCAGCACTGACCACCGACGACGGGCCCGTCGCCCTCCCCCTGCGGGAGGGCGACGGGCCCGTCGGCGTTCCGGGGGGCCTGCGCGGTCCTACGGCCGGACCGCCGCCTCCTCGTCGGCCGCGACGTCCTCCTGCACGGCGAACTGGGTGCGGTGCAGCTCCTCGTAGCGGCCGGAGACGGCTCGCAGCTCGGTGCCGCCGGAGCAGGAGGCGCTACGGTCGACCCGTGATGCGAACGGTGATCCTCGTGGGCGTCGCGGTGGCGGTCGTCATCGCCGTGGTCGCGATCGTGCTGGGCGCCAGGGACATCCGGGCCGACCGGTCCCTGTCACGCGGAACGTTGTCGGCGTTCTGCGCCGCCGGCGTGGCGGCGGCCGCCGTCATCGCCTACGCGGTGATCTGACGCCTCTGCTGCGGGCCGACCTCGACCGCCGAGCGCTCGCCGCCGACCGCTCGCCGAGCCTGTCCTACCGCCGGACCGCCGCCTCCTCGTCGGCCGCGACGTCCTTCTGCACGGCGAACTGGGTGCGGTGCAGCTCCTCGTAGCGTCCGGCCGCGGCGAGCAGCTCGTCGTGCGTGCCGCGCTCGACGATGGAGCCGTCCTCGACCACGAGGATCAGGTCGGCGCTGCGGATCGTGGAGAGGCGGTGGGCGATCACCATCGCCGTCCGCCCCTCGAGCGCCTCGCTCAGCGCCGCCTGCACGGCGGCCTCCGAGGTCGAGTCGAGCGCCGCGGTCGCCTCGTCGAGGATGACGACGCGAGGCTGGGCCAGCAGGAGGCGCGCGATCGTCATCCGCTGACGCTCGCCTCCGGAGAGCCGGTAGCCCCGCTCCCCCACCATCGTGTCGAGCTGGTCCGGCAGCGAGCGGAGCAGCGGCTCGAGCCGCGCACGACGGACGGCGTCCCACACCTCGTCCTCGGTCGCCTCCGGCCGCGCCAGGCGCAGGTTGCTGAGGATGGTCTCGTGGAACAGGTGCCCGTCCTGCGTCACCATGCCCAGGGTGTGGCGCATGGAGGCGAAGGTCACGTCGCGCACGTCGGCGCCGGCGAGGCGCACGGCACCGCTGTCGACGTCGTACAGGCGCGAGAGCAGCTGGGCGATCGTGGACTTGCCCGCACCCGACGTGCCCACGAGGGCGACGGTCTGCCCTGGCTCGATGCGGAACGAGACGCCGTGCAGCACCTCCTCGCCGCCGCGGGTGTCGAGGGTCGAGACCTCCTCCAAGGAGGCGAGCGACACCTTGTCGGCGGACGGGTACGCGAACCGGACGTCGTCGAACTCGACGCTCACCGGGCCCTCGGGGACGGAGGAGGCGGTCGGCTTCTCCTGGATGAGCGGCTTGAGGTCGAGCACCTCGAAGACGCGCTCGAAGCTGACGACGGCGCTCATGATCTCGACCCGGGCGCTGGCGAGGCCGGTGAGCGGGACGTAGAGGCGGGTGAGGAGGAGCGCCAGGGTGACGACCTCGCCGGTGTCGAGCTGGCCGGCGAGGGCGAGGAAGCCGCCGAGGCCGTAGACGAGGGCGAGGGCCAGGGCGGAGACGAGCGTCAGCGCGGTGACGAAGACGAACTGCAGCAGTGCGCTGCGGACCCCGATGTCTCGGACACGGGCGGCGCGCACGCGGAACTCCTCCGCCTCCTCGTCGGGACGGCCGAAGAGCTTGACGAGGGTGGCGCCGGGGGCCGAGAAGCGCTCGGTCATCTGGGTGCTCATCGCGGAGTTGTGGTCGGCGGCCTCGCGGCGGAGGGCGGCGAGGCGGCTGCCCATGCGGCGGGCGGGGATCAGGAAGATCGGCAGCATGATGACGGCGAGCACCGTCACGAGCCAGGAGGTGCTGAGCATGACGATGAGGGTGAGGATCAGCGCGACGACGTTGGTGACGACGCCGGAGAGCGTGCCGCTGAAGGCCTGCTGGGCGCCGATGACGTCGTTGTTGAGGCGGCTGACGAGGGCGCCGGTGCGGGTGCGGGTGAAGAACGCGATCGGCATCTTCTGGACGTGGTTGAAGACGGCGGTGCGGAGGTCGAGGATGACGCCCTCGCCGATCCGGGCCGAGTACCAGCGCGTCAGCAACGAGACGCCGGCGTCGGCCACGGCCACGACGGCGATCAGCACGGCGAGGCGGACGATCATCGACACCTCGCCCTTCGCGACGATGACGTCGACCACGCGGCCGGCGAGCACCGGTGTCGCGACGGCGAGGAACGCTCCCACGACGGAGAGCGCGATGAAGACGACGAGCTTCGCCCGGTAGGGCACGGCGAACGTCATGATCCGCCGGACGGACTCGCGCGAGATGCCGTGCTTGCCGTCCCTCGCGGACGAGATCTTGTAGAGCGAGCTCCAGGCCGCGCCTTCCATGCTCATGGGTGGTTCCTTCCGTGGGGTGCAGGCCCGGCGTCTGCGGCGGGCCGCCCCGGGTCGCGATTCTCCCCCTGGGCGGCGAGAGGGGGGGCACCACGAGTCAACTCGGGTGGGGGCGGTTGTGTGGGCCGCGGCCGCGACGTGGCTGCCTCCGGTGTCACATCCGGCGCGCCCTCACGCACTCACGACGACGGTTCCCAAGCGCCACACTCACCGCTGACGCGCGCAGAGATGACCCTGGCGCCCATCGGCGCCAGGGTCATCCCTCACCGTCAACTCGGGAGG
The DNA here is from genome assembly GCF_014841875.1 of Frigoribacterium sp. CFBP 13729. NCBI lineage: Bacteria > Bacillati > Actinomycetota > Actinomycetes > Micrococcales > Microbacteriaceae > Frigoribacterium > Frigoribacterium sp. CFBP 13729. The sequence goes on from NZ_JACYUR010000006.1 coordinate 72,588, forward strand.
TCAGCTGGCCCCGGAGGCCCACCTGGGCCAGCCCTCTCGGGCCTTTCATCGCGACCTCTCCGCGGTCGCTCTGGTCGGATGACCGCCCCGACCTGAGCAACTGCACAGGCGATGACGGTCAGCGCCCAGATGATCGATACGTCTGGGTCGAGAGCCAGCCCTACGCCGTAGGCGGCGATGATGACGCTGTTGGCGATGGCCAACCACTGGATTTCCGAGCGAGTCATAGGACTGTCAGACCATCGAGTAGAACTTGTTCTCGAAACCGGTCATGAAGATCGGTCCGCCGACCGGGCCCAGCATTCCGAGGGCCGTAGTACGAACCTGCCACTTGACCCTCTGCCACTGGGGATTGCGAAGTCCCATGTAGTAGAGGCGTTCCGCCGCTTTCTGCCCCATCGCGTAAGCAGCACCGCCGGCCAGGATGACCGCGGTGATGACCGGGATGACAGCGACAGCAGCCCGCGTCTCCCGGTCGACAGAACCGAGCTCCTCCCCTCTCATCGAGTCGCGATCCCCCTCGGCCACACTGGCCGTAGCCCCCGCCACCTCGACGAATTCGCTTGGAGCGACAGGGCTTGCCGTCGCGGCTGATGCGCCTCCGAAGACGCACGAAATTGTGAGGGCTGCCGCCACTGTGACCCCAGTGGCTTTTCTCGTCACCTGCATGTGGATCCTTTCGCCTAATTCGCCTCGTTGCGAATGGCTCGACCATAAGGCGTACGGAACATCAGTGCAATAGTCAATATTTATACGCTGGAAAGTTGTTCCTGGCAGGGGATGCACCCAGCCGCCTAGTCGTTGCGTAAAGGTGGCCGGTAACAGCGTTCGGGCGCCTGAGGCTCCAGAGATGCCTCAGGCGGCTGCCCCCAAGCGCGCAGATCTCGACAAGCTTTCCGACCGCCCGGCGGACTCTCGTGAAGGTCACCGAGGCTGGTGTGGTGCGCGCGGGATCCGACCGGTCACCCGAGTCGAGGGAGGGGGGATGTGTGGGTGGTGGGCGCGATGCGGCGGCGAACCTGCCCAAGTTTGAGCGCCTAGCCACGCCCTTCGCGGGGCCGGAGGTGCCCCCGTACCAGTTGGAATGGCCCGTCTGAACGGTCTGACCGGCCGGTATCGTCACGGTCATGGGGATCTGGTCTCGGCTCGTCGGCGCGGCGTCGAGCGACGTGCCCGCGGAGCTCGTCGTCGTCGACCGGGAGAGCGTGTCGATGGGCGACGACGCCCGGTCGCACCGGCGTGAGCTGCGGGTCCGGGCCGGGTCGCTCGTCGGCGACGTGGTCGAGCGCAGCAGCCCCGACGTGCGCGAGCCAGGCTGGTCGTGGGTAGCCGTCGTCGACGGCACCGTCCTGGCCGTGTGGTCGGTCGACCACGGCGTCGCCCTGCTCGTCCCCGATCGGCCCCTCACCGCGTCGGACCCCGACGGGGTCGTGCAGGTGCGCTTCCGCTACCTCGGCCAGCTCGACCCCACCTGGCTGCACGCGCGCCTCGCCCAGGGTGCGCCGCTCGACCGGGAGGCGCTCACCGCCGAGCACGCTCCGCTCGCCCGGGCGGAGCTGGAGCGTGAGCGCCGGGAGCGCGAGGCCGCGACGACCGCTCGCTTGCTCGGCCCGACGTGCGTGCGGGCGCTGGAGCACCTCGGTGCGGTCGTCGACCTCCATTCCGACATGCTCTGCCGGTTCGACGTCGGCGGCGTCGCCTGGCAGGTCGAGCGCCGGGACAGCATGACGGTCGTCTTCGGCCGGGGGCGCCGGTCGCCCCTGGCGTCGCTGCGCCCGGTCGGCCTCGCGGAACGTTGGGTGTTGGGGGCGCTCGCCGTCGACCGGCGTGCCGCCGACGGCCTCGACCCGCTGCCCGACGCGCCCGTACGCGCCGAGGCCGAGCCGGTGCGGCTCATGGTCGCGGGCAGGGCCCGTGCCGTCGAGGGCTCGTCGGGCGCGGTCGTCGCGCAGCTGAGGGACGCACGCGACGTCGGGTCCCTCAACCTCATTCTGGGCCGCGACCTCGACGAGGTCGTTGCCTTGTTCGGCCTCGCCGGCCCCGGCGCCTGAGGCACCCGTCGCGGCTCGACCCGTGACACCGGCGGCCGGCCCGACCCGCTACCGCCCCTGCCGGAGGAACTCCCTCATGACGTTCGCGATCAACGTGGACACGTTGTTCTCGTAGTTGTCGTGCGAGAGCGCGCCGGTGAAGCAGATGGATCCGACGCTGAACACGGACCCGCCAGACGGGTGGTTCCAGAGGGTCATGTCCGACCTGACCTCGGGACTCTCCGTCCCCCCGAGGCCGGGCCGGCTGGCCTTGACGTCCTCCCCGGCGAGTTGGTAGTAGTCGCTGTGCCCGGTCGAGCGGGCGAGCACGAGCGTCTCGGGCGGGCTCCCGAGCTCGAGGTCGAAACGGTCGATCTCGTCTCCGGATGCGCCGTCCATGATGAGGCCGAAGTCCCCGATGATCTCGTCCGGGTCGATCCCCTCGAAGGCGAAGGCCGCCTCCGGAAGGGCGCTGTCGGGCATGCGAGCGTAACCAGGCGCCTTCTCGTCCCACCCCTGTGCCGTCATGCCCACCCCGGTGAGCCTGTTGGGGCCGCGCCCTCGATGGCGCCACAGCCCACCTGGTTCTCCGGTCGTGCTGTGCACTCCCTCTCCTGGTTCGCCGTCGGACGGGCGGGTGCCGACCGGCCCCCGTCGCACCTCGACGAGGTGCGGGCGCTGGGGGTCCTGGCTGGTCACCCAGTAGAAGCCGTTCCCGCCGAGGTACATGAGCGATCCGCCGGTCTCGACGAGGTGCTCCAACGAGTCGAGCATCGTGCTGCTCACGTACTCGGGGTGGCTCCCCGTGATCACGAGGTCGTACGGGCTGAGGAGGTCGGGGCCCGACTCGGCGAGATCGTGGTCGGTGATGACGTCGAAGGCCTCCCCCTTCTCGGTGAGCCAGTCGACGAGGTAGAGGTCGGCGGCCAGGTGGCGGGGAGCGTTCTGCAACCAGGCTCGGTAGTCCGGCCTCAGGTTCGGGATGGGGCGCAGGGACGTGGAGTGCACGCAGGTGCTGCCGTCGCTGTGCAGGTCGTAGAGGCTCAGTCCCCATTCCGGGTGCTCAGCGAGGAGGCGGTCGTGTCGGCCGGGCAGGACGGGGTGGTCGGTCATCTGCTCGCCCTCGAAGTCGAGGCGGTCGATCATCCGCTCGTTGCCGTACGCGATGTACGTGAACGTCGGGAGCAGCACCGCAGTCCTGGCGTGTGGCCCTGCCGCGGACGGGCGGACGACGAAGGGGATGTGGTCGACTTCGCCGTCGCCCTGGATGCGGACGGCGTAGACACCCGAGGCGAGGTCGGTCGGCGTCGTGACCGTCGTCGAGGTCGACCATCCTGCGTCGTCGAGGTCGTCCTCGTGGAAGTGGATCGCGCCGAACTGCTCGGCCGCGAGGGTGAAGTCCGTGACGGAGCCGTCCCACGACCGCCCGGTGGCGGCACGGAGAGGGGCGTTGACGACGATCCCGTGGCGTTCCCGGCCGCTGGTGTCGACGCACTCGGACGATTCGGGCGACAGCTCGAACCGCCAGTCCCCCACGGCCTCGTCTCCGTCCCCCGCTCCTCCGGCCCGGGAGATGCGGGGTCTCTCGATCTTGCCGCTGAAGCCGCGGACGGGACGCCACTGCCCGTCGACCTGCGGGCAGGCGCCGGCTCCGACGACGAGGCCGTGTGCCGTCCCGAGCGACGTCGGCAGGGACGCTCCTGCATGCGAGGAGGTCGCGATCACCCCGAAGGAGGCCTCCGTCTCGACCCGGAGGTCGACTCCTGCAGTGCCCACCGTGACGACGACTCGGTGCCAGGACCCGCTCCTCCAGACCGTCTCGATCTCGCAGAGCAGGCGATCGTCCTGGTCTCGCAGCCCGACGGTGCCGGTCTCGGTGAGCTCGACTCCGAGGATCGGTGCCCCGTCGGCCGCCACCAGGGTCAGGATGCCCTGTCGTCGACCAGCCTCCGGCAGCGTCGGCTGGACGAGCGCCTCCACCTGCAGGCCGACGATCTCCGGGTCGCCGAGCTCGGGCACCACGACACACGACCCCAGGTAGGTCTGCTGGACAGCCGCGGGCACCTGCTGAGCAGGGACGGCGTCGATCCGCTCGGACTTGTGCCCGGGGCCGCGGGGGTTGGTGTCGCCGTGCAGCAGGCGCACCACGTCGAGCGACACGACGGGCGCGGTCGAGCTGAGCATGCACGAGATGGTCTCGCCCGGTCCGTACGACAGGCGATCCGTGTAGCCGGTGAGCGTCATGCCGAGCACTTCCCTTCGTACCAGAGCGCCTTGCCGTCGGGGGTGTCCACGTCGTCGCTCGTCAGGATGGTGATGGGCGACGCGACCGTCGCCTCGACCTCCTTGCCTTCGATCTTCGCCGCGATCTGGCGGATGGCCAGCTCGCCCATCGTGAAGGGCTGCTGGGCGACGGTCGCCTGGACGACGCCTTCCTGCATCAGCTTGACGTTCTGAGCACCGGTGTCCCAGCTGACCATCTTCACGTCGCCGACGAGATCGGCGTTCCGGAGTGCGACCGCCGCCCCCGTCGAGTTCAGGTAGTTCGTCGTGTAGATCGCCTTCAGGTCGGGGTTCTTGATCAGCAGCGCGGCAGCCTCGGCCTGGATCGCGTCGGGAGACACGTCGGGGTAGGAGGTCGAGACGAGCTCGATGTCCGGGTGGTCCTCGAGTTCGTCGGTGAAGCCCTCGATGCGGGCCTGGGTGATGGGGTTGCTCGGCAGCGAACCGATGGCCGCGACTTCGCCCTCGTCGCCCATCAAGCTCGCGAGGGTCTTCGTGAGTTCGCGAGCGCCTTCGTAGTGGTCGGACGAGACGAACGAGTCGTACAGGTCGTGGTCGTCGAGCTGCGCGTCGACGTTGATGACCGTGACGCCGTCCTCCTTGGCGGTCCGGACAGGGATGCCGCCGGCCACGGGATCGGCCGGCGTGTAGATCACGGCGTCGGGCGACTTGCCCAGCACGCCCTGCATGATCGTGTTCTGGTCAGCTTGGGACTGGTTCTGGGACGCCTGCTGTTCGCCGACCTCCATGCCCAGCTTGGCGCCCTCGGTCCGGGCTCCGCACGCGACCTCCTGGTAGTAGGGGTCGCCGGACTGAGGGCCGACGATGGCGACGGTGGCGCCCTCGACCGTCCCTGTTCCCCCGGCAGCACCACCTGCCTCCGAGCAGCCGCTGAGGGTGACGAGGGCGGCGACGCCCAGGACGGAGACGGCCGTGCGAGCGAGGACGGTCCTGCTGCGGTTCTTCGTGCTCATTTTTTGCTCCTTGACGAGTGGTGACACGGGAGGAGGTGCTGGGTGGCCTGCGTGTGGACGCAGCTCACCGCTTGGGACGCCGCACGGTGCGGCGGAGACGTCGGATCCGGTCGAGGTACACCGCGCCGATGAGGACCACGCCGGTGACCGCCTGCTGCCAGAACGACTGCAGGCCCGCGATGACGAGCCCGCTGGCGAGGACGACGGGGATGGCGTTGCCGATGACGGTCCCGGCCACGGTCCCGATCCCGCCGAAGAGGCTCGCGCCGCCCAGGAGCGCGGCCGTGGCCCCGCTGAGCGCGTCGAGGGAGTGCCCCGCGATGTTCGTGGTGCCGTAGACGGCCAGCGAGAGCCAGCCGGCGAGCCCAGCCAGGAGCCCGGAGATGAGGTACACCGTCGTCAGGTGGCGCTTGACGGGGATGCCGGCCCGCACCGCCGCCTCCTTGTTGGAGCCGATCGCGTAGGTGTGCCGCCCGAAGGCCGTGGACCGCAGGACGATGCCGGCGATCAGGGCGACGAGCGCCGCGACGACGACGACGAGAGGCACGCCGAGCACGCGGTCGACACCGAAGTCGGCCATCACCGGGGGGACGTCGTTGAGGTCCTGTCCGCCCGTCACGACCTGGGCCAGGCCGAGCGCGGCGCCGAGGGTCCCCAACGTGACGATGATCGCGTTGAGGTCGGCGTAGGCGACGAGCGCTCCGTTGATCGCCCCCAGCGCCGCCCCGGCCGCGAGGGCGACGACGAGACCGAGCAGCGCGGCGGGCCAGCCCTCCGCACCCACGGCCCTCATCGCGACGACGCTCAGCACGCCGGAGAACACGAGGACCGACCCGACCGAGAGGTCGAAGCCCGCCGTGACGATGACGTACGTGATCCCGATCGCGAGCAGGAGGATGATCGAGCCGGCGAGGAGCATGTTGCGGATGTTCGGAACGCCGATGAACGTCGGTCCGTTCACGACGGTGAAGCCGACGAAGAGCACGATCAGCGCTGTCGTGACGACGAAGAGCGGGTGCTGCGTGATGCGGGTGAGACGTCCGGTCGAGACCGTCTGCGAGTCGGGAGCCTCGGCGGCCGAGGCGGTGGCGGGCTGTGGCTCTCGGGTGGTGGTCATCGTGCGTCTCCTTCTGCGGTCGTGGCGGCGTCCGGTCCCGGCTGTGCGCTTCCGGTGGCTGCTGTTCCCCCGGTCATCGCTGCGACGAGGGACTCGAGCGAGGCGTCGGCCCGGTCGATGCTCGCGACGCGCGTGCCGAGCCGGAGCACCTCGATGCGATCGGAGACGCTCAGGACGTCGCTCATGTTGTGCGTGATCAGGACCACGGCGAGCCCTTGGTCGGCGACCCGGCGGACCATGTCGAGGACGCCCTTCGTCTGCACGACGCCGAGCGCGGCCGTCGGCTCGTCGAGGAGCACGACGCGCTCGGCCCAGCTGACGGCCTTCGCCACGGCCACGCCCTGTCGTTGCCCGCCGGACATCTCGCGGACGGATCCGCGGCGGGGGTCGACCCGGAGCCCGAGCCGTTCGAACTCCTTCACGGCCTTGTCGCGCATCGCCTTCTCGTCCAGGAAGCCCAGACGGCCGAGCAGGCCCCGCCGGTGCACCTCGCGCCCCAGGTAGAGGTTCTGGACCGCGCCGAGGTCGGGGGCGAGCGCGAGGTCCTGCCAGACGGTCTCGATGCCCTCCTGCTGCGGGTCGGTCGGGGAGGTGAACCGGACTTCTCGACCGTCGACCGAGACCTGGCCGGCATCAGGTGCGAGGGCGCCCGAGAGCACCTTCACGAGGGTCGACTTGCCGGCGCCGTTGTCGCCGATCAAGGCGGTCACCTCGCCGGGCCGGCAGTCGAAGTCGGCGCCTCTCAGGGCGTGCACCTGCCCGTAGGACACGTGCACGTCCCTCACGCTGAGAGCGTGCTCCTGGAGGTCGGTCGCGCGCGCGGCGTCGGCGGGCTGCCCGCTCATGGACGGTGTGACGTGCTGCTGGTCGTTCATCGATTGCCTCTCGTCGTCGAGATGTGGTTCGTGGACGGTGCGGGTCAGATGGAGGTGTAGCCGCCGTCGATCACGATCTGCTGCCCCGTGATGTAGCTCGAGACGTCGGAGGCGAGGAAGCTCACGAGACCGGTGAGGTCGGCGGGGAGGGCCATGCGTCCCTGCGGGATGAGGGCCTCCCACTCGTCGCGCAGCTCGGGCTGACGGTCGATGATCTGCTGCGTCAGGTCGGTCAGCACGTACCCGGGCGACATCGAGTTCACCCGGACGCCGCGCGACGCCCACTCGACGGCGAGCGACTTGGCGAGGTGCGCGACAGCGGCCTTCGACGAGTTGTACGACGCGGCCCACTGGGGCACGTTGACGATCAGCCCGGACATCGACGCGATCAGGATCGCGCTGCCGGGCAGCCCGCGGCTGACGAGGCCGCGGCCGAAGGCCTGGGCCGAGAAGAAGGTGCCGGTCAGGTTGACGTCGATCACCTTGCGCCACTGGTCGGCGGTGACGTCGACGGAGTCGCCGTTGATCTCGATGCCCGCGGCCGTCAACAGCACCTGCGGCACGGACAGCTCCTCCGCCACGCGGTCGAACGCCGCGTCGGTCGCGGCCTGGTCGGTGACGTCGAGATGCAGGCCGAGGGTGCGGACCCCGAACTCGTCACCGATCTGGGACGCGGTGTCGGATACGGTGTCGAGCAGGTCGAGCAGGGCGATGTCGGCGCCGTCCGCCGCGAGGGCACGGGCGACGGTCAGGCCGATGCCGCGAGCTCCGCCCGTGATGACGGCGGTCTTGCCGGTGAGGTCGGTGTGCATGGTGGTTCTCCTGTTCGTGGATGGTTCGAGTGGCCCCTGGCTCCAGGCGGTCCGGAGGGGGCGAGGGTGCGTCGGTCAGCGCAGACGGTCGGCGGCCTGCGCCGCGTCCCAGCCGGCCCGGGTGGCCGAGATGAACTCCCGCGCGGCTCCGGCGGGGTCGGTCGCCCCGAGGACTCCGCTCGTCGAGCCCGTCCCGTCGACGCCGGCGGCCATGATCGACTCGGCGACGCCGGGCGACGAGACGCCGCCCGCCTGCATCATGAGGACGGTCGGGTCGACCGCGTGCACGGACAGGGCGCTCGAGGTGATCCAGGGCCGATCCGTCCCGCCCGCCGCACCGATCAGGTGCGGCGGCTCGTAGAGGACGACGTCCGGGCCGAGCGCGGCCACCTCGGCGGCCTCGTCGTCCGTGCCCGCGCAGACGATGGTCGCGAGGCCGACGCTCGTGGCGCGCTCCACGGCGTGACGCAGCTGCTCCTGCGAGAGGGGAGCGCTGTCGTGGTTGAGCATCACCCCGTGGGCCCCGACGTCGACGAGCGCCTCGGCCGTCACGGACCCGAAGGACGGGCCGAGTCCGTCGCCGCTGAGCTGCTGGGCGAAGACGAGTGCACCGGTGCCGAGCCCGACGACGGGCGCGATGTACGCCGTCGGGACGGTGACGACGACGGCGACGCCGTGGTCCGCCCCTGCCTGTGCGGCGGCGACGACGAGCGCCTCGAGCTCGGCGAGGCGGAGCAGGTTCTTCGGCCCGATCTCGAAGAACGGTGCCGACAGGAGACGGGTCATGCGGTGATCAGGCCACGCAGGAACGTGGCTGCGGCCGGCAGCGTGGTGGCCGGATCGCCCTCGGTCGAGCACTCGAGGTTGAGGTAGCCGTCGTAGTCGACGTCCTTCAGCGCCCGGATGATCGCTGTCCAGTCGAGGGTGCCGTGCCCCGGGAGGAGCCGGTTGTTGTCGCCGAGGTGGACGTGGGCGATCTGCCCGCCGGCTGCACGGAGAGCCGCAGGGATGTCCGCCTCCTCGATCGACATGTGGAAGACGTCAGGGAGGAGTCCGGCGTTCGGGTGGTCCACCTCCTCGATGATGGCGAGGTTGGCGGACACCAGGTTGAGGTAGCGGCTCTCGTAGCGGTTCAGGGGCTCGAGCAGGACCATCCCCTCCGTCCCGGTGACGACGCCGAGCATCTGCCGGTAGAAGTCGACGAACCCCTCGGTCTGACGAGCGTCGAGCTCCTGGTGCACGTCGAACAGCGGGAGGGGGTCCTGCACGCCGTACTGGTACTCGATCTCGGTGACCGCGCCGATCTCCGCACAGACGGAGGCTGCCTCCAGGTACATGGCACGGCAGCGCGTCCGCAGGTCCGCGTCGTCCGACATGGCGTGGCCGTAGACCTCGTCGGTCAGGACGAACTCGACGGGGCGGATGCCGGTCCGGCTCTCGAGGGTGACGAGGTCACGTCGGACCGAGTCGTCCCAGGAGTCCAGGGGCTGGAAGACGGCGAGTGCGTCGTATCCCCACGACGAGAGCAGTTCGGCCTTCTCGGTCAGGGTGTCGCCGGGGACCATCGGGGAGGAGCATGCGAGTTTCATCGTGGTTCCGTTCGTGTCAGTGGGAGTACAGCCGGTCGAGGTAGTCCTCGAAGAGGCGATAGCGGTGGTCGTGCGTCTCGGTGTGCGCGGTGGCGAAGCGCGTGACGGGTGGCCGGGCGAGCGCGTCAGCGTCGGCGAGGCTCGACAGGGTGCCCGACGCGACGAGGGCCAGGACGGCTGCACCGCGGCAGGTGGCTTCGCGCTCGTCCGGGACGATCACGTCCAGGTCGCAGACGTCGGCCTTCAGCTGGCTCCAGAACGAGGAGGCGGCGCCTCCGCCGGTGGACACGATCGCGTCCACGTCGTCGGCGCCGGGCGTCAGGTAGTCCACGTTCCTCTTGAGCAGGTGGGCGAGGCCCTCCTCGACGGCGAAGGCCATGTCGAGCCGGTCGTGCGACAGGTCGAGCCCGAGGAAGGCTCCGCGAGCCGACGTGAGGAAATCAGGAGGTGCCACACCGGTCAGGTAGGGCAGGAAGACGGGGGCAGGCGGCCGCGAGGCGGATGCGCGTCGCGCGAGTCCTTCCTCGAGCTCGGTCCAGTCCATGCCCGCGAGCCCCTCGCGCCGGAACCACTCGAGGGCGACGCCCCCGCTGTCGGCGCCGTTGAAGAGGATCGTCTCGCCGGGGCGCAGGCCGGCGTGGAACGAGACCTTGCGTGCCGCGTCGAAGGACCAGTCGTCGGCCAGCATCGACAACGACAAGACGGTGCCGGCCGATTCGCTGACGGTCCCGGCGGTGTACGAGCCGGTCCCGACCATCGCGCAGAAGTGGTCGAGCGCGCCCGCGTTGACGCGGTAGCTCCGGGCTGCGGGGAGGCGGGCCGCCACGTCCGCCGTCACCGGGCCGACATCCGTCCCGGCGGGAACGACGTCCGGCAGGGTCTCGCGGCGGACGCCGCAGTGCTGGACGGCTGCGTCCCAGTAGGCGCCACGGCGGACGTCCCACAGGTACGTGAACCCCCGGGTCGTGACCTCGCCGACGGCCTGACCGGTGAGCTGCAGCACCAGGTAGTCCTTGATCATGAGCACGTGAGCCGCGGCGTCCAGCGAGGCGGGCTCGTGTCGGCGCAGCCACGCCAGCTTCGCGGCCGGCCAGGTCGTGCTCGGGAAGGGCTCTCCGGTGATCGCGAAGGCCTCGTCGGCTCCGAACGCCGTCTCCAGCTCGGCCGCCTCGGCTGCCGCCCGTTCGTCGAGCCAGGACAGGGCCGGGCGGACCGCCGTGCCGTGTCCGTCCGTCACGACCAGGGTCTCGGCCTGCCCGGTGAGGACGATGACGACGTCGTGGCCGTCGGTGCCCCCGGCATCCGACGCGCACGCCGCGATGAGCGTCAGGACGCTCTCGGTGAGCGTCGACGGATCGAACTCGACCTGGTCGCCGCGGCGGTCGTACCTCATGGGCTGGCTCCGAGACGCGAGCACCCTCAGCTGCTCGTCGTAGAGGACGACCTTGAGGTTCGTCGTGCCGAGGTCGACGGAGGAGACGAGCACCGCTACTCGCCCAGCAGCTGGACGTGGACGGTGCGGGTGCGGGCGCGCACGGAGTCGAGGTCGCCGAGGTAGATCCGGCCGAACTCGCCGAGCAGGGCGGAGCCACCGGCGACGGGGATCGTGACGCTGCGGCCGAGCAGCGACGAGATGATGTGCCCGTCGGTGTTGAGGCCCCACTCGGGCAGCTCGTCCCGGAGGGCAGCGGCGTTCGCGATGTGCACCGGCCCCGGGTGCAGGTACTGACCCTCGTGGCGAGTCGGCGGGGCGATCTTCGCCAGCACGTTCAGCGTGTCCTGGAGCAGCAGCTGCGTGCCGTAGTAGGTGGTGTCCTCCGACTCCTCCTGCACGAAGACGCAGCAGCTGGTGTGCGCCGTGTGGACGGTGGCGAGCCCGTCCGAGAGACCGATCTCGGCGATGTACTCGACCAGCTGGTCCGTGACGTCGAAGAACTCCTGGCGGGCCGGCGTCTCGATCTGGACGGACTTCAGGGTGATTCCCACTTGGACCTCTTCGTTCTCGTGCGGCTGGAGGTGCCCACGATCCCTGGCCCGGCAACGGTTGTGAAGCAACGGTTGTCGATGAGGTGATAACTTGCGCCTATCGCACCCGGGAGGACTCGACCATGCAGAACGACGTGACGCTGCGCCTCCTGAGGTACTTCACCGTGCTGAGCCAGGAGCTCAACTACCGTCGAGCCGCCGAGGTCCTGTTCATCTCCCAGCCCGCCCTGTCCGCTGCCATCCGGCAACTGGAAGCCGCCGTGGGCGGCCGCCTCTTCGACCGCGACACCCGCTCGGTCGCGCTGACGGACCTCGGGCAGAAGTGGCTCCCCTCGGTCGAGAAGGCCCTCCGTGAGGTCGATCTCACGCTGGCGACCGCAGCGGATCTCGTCGGACGCTCGCACGTGCGGATCGGGTACCTCATCGGCACCGGAGCCGATCTCCTCTTCCGCCTCCTGGACGACCTCGGCGGCGACCTCGCCGGCGTGACGGTCGAGACGATCGAGTACGACTTCTCCGATCCGACCGCCGGCCTGGGGTCCGGTGCGTCCGACATCGCCATCGTCCGCCCACCGGTCCTCCTGCCCGGCCTCGAGATGGTGGTCGTGGCCCGGGAGACGTGGGTCGCCTGCCTGCCCCGAGCCCATGCGCTGGCTTCTCGGGAGTCGCTCGTCATCGGCGAGCTCCTCGACGAGCCGATCGTCGTGGCGCCGGCCAGCGCAGGCTCCTGGCGCGACTACTGGATGGCGGCGGACGTGCGCGGTGATCGACCTGCCGTGATCGCCGCGGAGGCGGCGACGTACGAGGCCGAGACGACGATGGTCTCGAGGGGCGTGGGCATCAGCTTCACCACCTCCTCGACCTCCCGGCTCTACGACCGGCCGGGCCTCGCCTTCGTGCCGATCCTCGACCGGCCCGTCAGCTACACCACGGTGGCGTGGCGCCCTGATCGTCTCTCGACCTCGGCCGCCCGCCTGGTGCAGCACATGCTGGAGCGCATCCCGCCGGAGCCCGGGACGAACTCGTGAACCACGAGGCTGGCGGCATCGAGCGCACCATTGATAAGCCTGGCTTATGACCTCATAAAGCCATGGTCCTTCCCGGTTCCTCGGTGGCCCAGTTCACTTCCTCCACGACGTTCGCGACCCTTCCTGCGGACTGGCACCGATGCGAGGAGCAGATCGTGACCGATCCCGTCGACCCGACCAGGCAGCACCCAGTGAGAGTGACGAGCCCCGCGGCACGTGACGCCGACGGCGAGGACGCGCGCCTGGCGGAGTTCGGCTACGAGCAGAAGCTCGACCGATCGGTCGGCAAGATCGCGTCCTTCGCGATCGGCTTCTCGACGATCAGCGCGACGACGGCGGTGTTCACCGGCTTCGGTGCCGGCTACAGCAACGCGGGTGCGCCGTTCATCTGGACGCTGTTCCTGGCGGTCCCGGTGTTCCTCCTGTGGACGCTGATCGCGGCCGACGTGGCCGCGAAGATCCCACTGGCCGGGTACGCCTACCAGTGGACCAGCCGGCTCAACGGCTCGAGCTTCGGGTGGTTCACCGGCGTGTCAGCCCTGATCGGCTGGATCGGAGGCATGACGAGCCTCGGCTACATCTTCGCGGGCTACCTCGGCAGCGTCTTCGGCTGGCAGCTCACGCAGACGGCACAGATCCTGATCGCCGTCGCGGTGGTCGCCGTCTGTGCGCTGATCAACGCGTACCGCGTGAGCCTCGCCACCCTCATCAACAACATCGGCGTGGGCATCGAGCTGGTCATCACGATCGGCGTGACGGCTGTCGTGGCCGGGGTCGCGTTCCTCGTGCCCGGCAACGCGCAGCCCTTCAGTTCGCTGTTCGAGGGGAAGAGCCCGGACGAGGCGACGCCCTACGTCCTGGCGTTCCTCGCGGCATCGCTCGGCCCCTTCTTCGGGCTCGTCGGGGTGGAGGCGGTGGCCGACATCGCCGAGGAGACCAAGAGCGCTCGACGAGTGATCCCGAGGACGATGTTCATCGCCTTCGCGGCGTCCTGCGTGATCGAGTTCGCGATGTACCTCGTCTACACGCTCGCGATCAAGGACTCCGCGGCGGTGGCGGCCTCGTCCGCCCCCATCGAGGAGATCATCGGGCAACAGATCGGCCCGGTCTTCTCGCGCATCGTCGTGGCGTTCGCCCTGACGAACATCCTCGTCTGCCTGCTCTCGAACATGCTGGTCGGCACGCGGTTGCTCTACTCGATGTCCCGCGACAACATGATGCCCTTCTCGGCAGCCCTGCGCCACGTCGCCCCCCACCGCAAGTCGCCCTCGGTCGCCGTGGTCGCGTTGGGGAGCATCTCGATCTTGCTGCTGCTCTCGGCACTGGTGAACGAGAGGGCCTTCACCTACTTCCTCGGCATGGCGACCCTCGCCTTCTTCACCTCGTACGTGCTCCAGACCGTCGGGCTGCTGATCGCTGCGTTCCGCGGAGCCATCCCCGCCCCGGAGGCGGGGACCTTCAACCTCGGCCGAGCTCGGATCCCGCTCCTCCTCGTCAGCCTCCCCATCTTCCTGACCGTGGAGGCGGCGCTGCTGTTCCTGCCTGCCTTCGCCGGCAACGGCGCCGTCTTCGCAGGCATCATCGCCCTCGCGTTCCTCTGGTGGCTCGTCGTCCTGCGCAAGCGCCTGAGGACCGGCTTCGCCGGCTCCGACTACGCGAAGGTCCACACGCAGGCGATCCCGACCGGCGAGCTCGGTCGCTAGGCGGGTCTTCCCTCGGGGCGTGCGGACGCGGATCCGCCCCGTTACGCCCCGAGGGCGCCGATCCGCGCCTGCACGGCGACCGCCGCCGCACCACGCGCCCACGCGCCGAAGTCGGCGTCCCCGGTGAGGACCCTCACCTCCGACGCGTCGGGGTCCCGGTCGGCGGCGATGCCGGCGCGCATCTCAGACGCAGCCACAGGGACGTCGACCAGGCCGATGCCCTCTCCCGAGAGCACCACGGTCCCGACCATGGTGAGGTTCGCGACCGCGGCGATCATGCGCCCGAGCGACCGTCCGGCCGTGCCGACGACCTGCACCGCGACCGCGTTGCCCGAGGCGGCGAGCGCCAGCAGCTCCTCGTAGCTGACCAGCCGACCGAGGCCGACCGCCGCCGAGGCGCACATGCTGGTCGTCGACAGCATCGCCGTCGAGCAGCCGCGGTGTCCGTCGGCACAGATCGGGCCGGTGGGATCGAGGGGGAAGTGCCCTCCGAGACCGAGACCCGTGTCGGGCGTGATGACCTGCCTGCCGTGGATCACGAGACCGTAACCGACACCGGCCCCCGTCGTCACCACGGCGAAGTCGTCGATCCCCCGCCCGAGACCGAACCAGCGCTCGGCCTCCGTCAGCGCCACCACGTCGTTCTCGACGACGACCGGCAGCCCGAGCCGCCGCGACAGCATCCCGCCGAGGTCCACCTCCCGCCACTCGAGGAACGGCGCGCGCAGCACCACCTGCTGCCCGGTCACCTTGCCGCCGATGCTCACCCCGACACCCGCGATGTCCGCGACGTCACCACCCGACCCGGCGAGCGCCTCCACCACCGCGGCCAGCGCCTCCATCACCTCCTCGGGCGAGTGCCCGGCGAGGTCGGCGACGTGCTCGCCCAGCGTCTTGGCCCGCAGGTCGGTGAGCACGCCGAGGGCCTGGTCACCGGTCAGCTTGATGCCGACGAAGCGCTGCAGGTCGACCCGCACGTCGAGCGGCTTGGCGGGGCGGCCGACGGCTCCGGCGAGCTCGACGGCTCCCTCGACGAAGAGGCCGCGGTCGAGGAACGGCTTGCTCAGCCGCGTGAGGCTCGCCGGCGACAGGCCCAGCCGGCGCCCGAGCTCCGCCCGCGCGATCGGCCCGTGGATCAGCACCTCGCGCACCAGCTCGCGCCCGGACTCGCCCAGCACCGGCTCCGTCGTCGTCATGCGACCGAGCATATCTTCCAGGCCGAACGAAAAGGAGGCGCCGTTCGGCTTTCCGGGATCACTTGACAGGCCTATTAGTTCCGTCGTAGAACTAACCCATGCAGCGTCGCACCGAAGTCCGCATGACCGAGCTCCACCTCCGCCAGGGAGGCACGAGCGTCGTCCTCGACACCTCCGGCTCCGGCCTCCCCGGCATCGTCCACTGGGGACCCGACCTCGGCGAGCTCAGCGCCGCCGCCCTCGCGGGAGTCGTCCTCGCCTCCCGCGCCCAGCGCACCTCGGGCGCCATCGACGAGCCAGCCCGCCTCACGCTCCTCCCCCTCGAGTCCGACGGCTGGCAGGGCACCCCCGGCCTCCTCGGCAGCCGTGCCGGCGCCTCCTTCTCGCCTGCCTTCACCGTCACCGACGTCGACGTCGCCGAAAACGGCACCGACGGCGACGACAGCCCGGAGGAGGCGCGCGACACCACCGAGACCGGTGTCACCCCCGGCAGCGACAGCAACACCGGCGTCACGGGCACCTCCGGCACCGTCGTCACCATCACGGCTGAGGACCCCGCCGCCGAACTCCGCATCATCATCACCCTGCGTCTCGACCCCCACGGCCTGCTGCACCAGCGCCTCCGCCTCACCAACACCGCGGCCGGCTCGACCGGCGACGACGCCCACGACCTTGAAGGCCACCGCCTCGACGCCTCCGCCGCCGCCGCACTCGACACCGCCGCCACCTACGAGCTCGGCGAGCTCGCGGCGAGCTTCCCCCTGCCGCACACCGCCGGCGAGGTGCTCGACACCACCGGTCGCCACCTCCGCGAGCGCACCCCCCAGCGGCACGACCTCACGATCGGCCGCTACGACCGCGAGAGCCGCCGCGGCCGTCCCGGAGCCGACGCCACCCTGCTCGTCGCCACCGGAACGCCCGGCTTCGGCTTCGAACGCGGCCTCGTCCACGCCGCCCACCTCGCCTGGAGCGGCAACCACCGCGTCAGCGTCGAGCGCCTCGTCACCGGCGCCACCCACACCCGCGTCGCCGAGCTGCCGGCCCCGGGCGAGATCCGGCTGGGGCCGGGCGAGAGCTACGAGACGCCGGAGGCGCTCGGCTCGTGGGGAGACGGGCTCACCGAGCTCTCGGCACGGTTCCACCGCCTCCTTCGTGCCCGCCCGATCCACCCGGCGACGCCCCGTCCCGTGACCCTCAACACGTGGGAGGCCGTCTACTTCGACCACGACCTCGGCCGCCTCAGCGCCCTCGCCGACGCCGGGGCCCGCGTCGGGATCGAGCGCTTCGTGCTCGACGACGGCTGGTTCCACGGCCGCCGCGACGACACCACCGCGCTCGGCGACTGGTGGGTCGACGAGACGGTCTGGCCCGACGGACTCGCGCCGATCATCGACCACGTCACCGACCTCGGCATGCAGTTCGGCATCTGGGTCGAGCCCGAGATGGTCAGCCCCGACAGCGAGCTCGCCCGGGCGCACCCCGAGTGGATCCTCGGCCCCGGCGAAGGGCGCCTGCCCGCGATCGCCCGCCAGCAGCAGGTGCTCGACCTCTCGAACCCCGACGCGTTCGACTACATCCTCGGCAAGCTCGACGCGCTGCTCACCGACCACGACATCGCCTACCTGAAGTGGGACCACAACCGCGACCTGCTGGAGGCGGGGGCCGGCGCCCCGGCACGACCGGCGGTCCACGAGAACGTCGTCGCGCTCTACCGCGTGCTCGACGAGCTGCGCAGCCGTCACCCCGGCGTCGAGATCGAGAGCTGCGCCTCCGGCGGGGCCCGGGTCGACCTGGGGATCCTCGACCACACCGACCGCATCTGGACGAGCGACTGCATCGACCCGATGGAGCGCCTCGTCAACCAGAAGCACACCGGCCTGCTGGTGCCCTACGAGCTGATGGGCGCCCACGTCAGCGGACCCCGCTCGCACTCCACCGGACGTCGCCACGACCTGTCGTTCCGTGCGGGGGTCGCCCTGCCCGGCCACTTCGGCGTCGAGTGGGACATCAGCTCGCCCGACGTCGACGACGCCACCCTCGACGAGCTCGCTGCCTGGATCGCCGTGCACAAGGCGAACCGGTCGCTCCTCCACACGGGAGCCGTCGTCCACGCCGACCTGCCCGACCCCGGCATGGACCTGCGCGGAGTCGTCGCCGCCGACCGCAGCCGCGCGCTCTACACGTTCACGCAGGTCGCGACGAGCGCCAGCTACCCGGCCGGCCCGATCACGCTGCCCGGCCTCGACGACGACCGCGAGTACCGCGTCGCCCTCGCGGCGCCGACCGCCACCGTCGGCGGCCCCGGCCAGTCCCCGCTCGACTGGGCCCTCGACGGGGTCGTCCTCACCGGCCGCGCCCTCCGCCTCGGCGGCGTGCAGGCCCCGGTCCTCTTCCCCGAGCAGCTCGTCCTGCTCGAGGCCACCGCCCTCTAGCCCGTACCCCTCTCCCTCTCCCTCTCCCTCTCCCTCTCCCTCTCCCTCTCCCTCTCCCTCTCCCTCTCCTCATTCAGGAACATCCCGCCTGATCCTCGCAAGGGGGAGACCGATCGTCCTGATTCGTGAACGGATCAGGAATCCCCGACCCGCACCTCCTGCAATCTGAGGAGGCGCCCCGCACGACCCAGCATCAGCACGACCCCCGCGGCCCCGGCCGCACCCCCAGCGCAAGGAGGCGCACAGTGAGTCCCCGATCCCCTTTCACTGACCGGAACAGGCCTGGTCCGAGCCACGGCGACCGCATGCGCCCGCATCGCGGCCGCCTCGCCGCAGCCGCGCTCGGCACGGCCGTCGTCCTCGCCGGCCTCACCGGCTGCGCGCCCGGCAGCGGCCCCGACGCCGACGGCGTCACGACGCTCGACTTCTTCCAGTTCAAGCCGGAGGCGGTGCAGGACTTCGCCGACATCATCACCGACTTCGAGGCCGAGAACCCCGACATCCGCGTGGTGCAGAACGCGGTGCCCGACCCCGACACGGCGATCCGCACCCTGCTCGTCAAGAACAAGGTGCCCGACGTGCTGACGCTCAACGTCAGCGGCAACTTCGCCGAGCTGGCGCGGGCCTGCGTCTTCGCCGACCTCAGCGACGAGCCCTCCGCCGACACGGTGAACCCCGCGGTGCAGGAGATCGTGCAGGACCTCGGCAGCTGTGACCAGGGAAGCGGGCAAGAGGTCAACGCCCTCCCCTTCGCCAACAACGCCTCGGGCATCATCTACAACCCCGACATCTTCGCGGCCCAGGGCGTCGAGGTCCCCACCACGTGGACCGAGCTGATCGCCGCCGCCGACACCTTCGAGCAGGCCGGCATCGCACCGTTCTACTGCACGATGAAGGACGCGTGGACGGCCGGCCCCGCTTTCGTCAACCTCGGCGGCGCGCTGATGCCCGACGGCTTCTTCGACGACCTGCGGGCCGAGGGCTCCGACGTGCAGGACGGCGCCGTGTCGTTCAGCAAGGACTTCGGCCCCGCCATGGAGAAGGAGGTACAGCTCTTCTCCTACTGCCAGGACGACTTCGCCAGCCGCGACTACAACGCCGGCAACCTCGCCTTCGCGAACGGCGAGTCGGCGATGTACCTGCAGGGCTCGTACGCGATCCCGGCGATCCGCGCCAACGCCCCCGACGCCTCCATCGGCACCTTCCCCTACCCCGTGACCGAGAACGCGGACGACCGCATCGCGGTCTCCGGCGTCGACGTCGGCCTCTCGATCGGCCGGGACAGCCCCCACAAGGAGGAGGCGCAGCGCTTCGTCGACTACCTCATGTCGCCCGAGGTGGTGCAGGCCTACTCGGAGTCGCAGTCCACCTTCTCGCCGCTCAACGACGCCGAGCCCAACACCGACCCTGCCCTCGCGGGGCTCGAGCCGTACTTCACGAGCGGCCGGATCATCGGCTTCATCGACCACCAGGTGCCCGCGTCGATCCCGCTGGTCAACATGCTGCAGACCCTGGTCATCACCGGCGATGTGGACGAGTTCCTCACCGACCTCGACGACGAGTGGAGCAAGGTCGCCGCCCGCACCACCACGCAGAGAGAAGGCAAGTGATGACCGCCACCGCACCGCGGCCGACGACCGACGCCGGCCCTGAGGGGCCGACCCGCGCCTCCTCGAAGCGACAGCCGACGCTTCGCGCCGGCCAGGGCAAGACGCCCCGCGCCTTCTACTGGATGGTCGTGCCGGCCGTCGTCATCTTCTTCGGCCTGCACACGATCCCCGTCGTCACGGGCATGTTCTTCAGCCTCACCAACTACGCGGGCTACGGCACGTGGAGCTTCGTCGGGCTGTCGAACTACCTCAACCTGTTCCGCGACGACCGCGTCATCGCGTCGTACCTGTTCACGTTCGGGTTCGCCATCGTGTCGACGATCGCCGTCAACGTGATCTCGCTCGCCATCGCGCTCGGCCTCAACTCGCGGATCAAGTTCCGCACCGCGTTCCGCGGGATCTTCTTCATCCCCTACGTGCTGGCGATCCTGATCATCGGCTACGTCTTCAACTACCTGTTCGCGAACTCGTTCCCGACGATCCTGCAGTCGATGGGGCTGCCGGGCGCCAACATCCTGGCCGACCCGCAGTGGGCCTGGGTCGGCATCGTCATCACGACGGTGTGGCAGGCGTGCGCGTTCAACGTGATCCTCTACCTGGCGGGGCTGCAGACCATCCCCGCCGAGCTGTACGAGGCGGCCGGCATCGACGGCGCGTCGTCGTGGCGGCAGTTCCGCTCGATCACGTTCCCGCTGATCGGCGCCTACTTCACCATCAACATGGTGTTGTCGTTCAAGTCGTTCCTGCAGGTGTTCGACCAGATCGTCGCCCTGACGAACGGCGGCCCTGGCACGTCGACCGAGTCGATCGCGCTCGTCATCTTCCGCGGCGGGTTCCAGGGCGGCGAGTACGGCTACCAGATGGCCAACGCCGTGCTGTACCTCTTCGTCATCATCCTCGTGTCGTTCATCCAGTTGCGCTTCCTCCAGCGCAGAGAGGCGTCGTTCTGATGAGCTCGACGATCCAGGGCGCTGAGGCCCTCCAGACCACCACCAGCCCCGTCGACCCCGGCAGCTCCGACGGCATCGGCACGGGGCCGGCAGGCACGCCCCCGAAGTCCCGTCGTCGGCGTCGCCTCGACGGCGGCACGGGAGGCACCAACTGGTGGCTCACCGCACTGATCGCCGTCTGCTCGCTGACGGTGCTCCTCCCCCTGTACTTCACGATCGTGACGTCGCTCAAGACGCCCGACCAGCTGGGCGGAACCGGCTTCGAGCTGCCGACCGAGATCCGCTGGCAGAACTTCGTCGACGCCTACCAGCTGACGAACTTCCCGCAGGCGCTGCTCAACACGGCGCTCATCACCGTGGGGGCCGTCGTGCTGACGCTCTTCACGAACTCGTTGGTGGCCTACGCCATCGCGCGCAACATGCACAAGAAGTTCTTCCGCGGGCTGTACTTCTACTTCCTGGCCGCGATCTTCGTGCCGTTCCCGATCATCATGCTGCCGGTGGTGAAGGAGACCGCGCTGCTCGGCCTCGACACCCCCGTCGGCCTCGTGCTGCTCTATACCGTCTACGGGCTGTCGTTCAACATCTTCATCTTCACCGCGTACATCAACTCGATCCCGATCGAGCTCGAGGAGGCGGCGCGCATGGACGGCGCCAGCACCTGGGGCGTCTTCTGGAAGGTCGTGTTCCCGCTGCTGGCGCCGATGAACGCCACGGTGGGCATCCTCACCTGCGTCTGGGCGTGGAACGACTTCCTGCTGCCGCTCGTGATCCTCTCCGACCCGTCGGCGCGCACGCTGCCCCTGGCGCAGTTCATCTTCCAGGGCCAGTTCAACACGAACTACACCGTGGCCTTCGCCTCGTACCTGATGGCCCTGGCACCGCTGCTGGTCGTCTACATCGTGGCGCAGAAGTGGGTCGTCAGCGGCGTGATGCGGGGGTCGACCAAGTGACCGACGCCCGAACGCAGGACCACACTCGAGACATGACCAGCACGAACGAAGGAGGAGCGGTGCCGCACACCGACGCACCCTGGTGGACGTCCGCCACCGTCTACCAGATCTGGCCCCGCAGCTTCGCCGACGGCAACGGCGACGGCGTGGGCGACCTGGCGGGCATCCGCAGCAAGCTGGGCCACCTGCACGACCTCGGCGTCGACGTGATCTGGCTGTCGCCGATCTACCGCTCGCCGCAGGCCGACGCCGGCTACGACATCAGCGACTACGACGACATCGACCCGCTGTTCGGCACGCTCGACGAGTTCGACGAGCTGCTGGCCGAGGTGCACGGCCTCGGCATGAAGCTCGTGATGGACCTCGTCGTCAACCACACGAGCGACGAGCACGCCTGGTTCACCGAGTCGCGGTCGTCGGTCGACAGCCCCAAGCGCGACTGGTACGTCTGGCGTCCGCAGTCGGACGACGGGTCGCTGCCGACCGAGTGGCGCAGCGCCTTCAGCGGCCCCGCCTGGCAGCTCGACGAGGCGACCGGCGAGTGGTACCTGCACATGTTCGCGACGAAGCAGCCCGACCTCAACTGGCAGAACGCGGACATGCGCGCGGCCGTCTACGCGATGATGAACCGCTGGCTCGACCGCGGCGTCGACGGCTTCCGGATGGACGTCATCAACTTCATCGCCAAGACCCCCGCGTCGCTCGAGCCCGGCTCGGCCAGCTTCGAGATGGACCCGGCGATCCACGACCACCTGCAGGAGATGCACCGCGAGGTCTTCGCGCACCGCGGCGACCGCCAGCTCATCACGGTCGGCGAGATGCCCGGCGTCACGGTCGACGACGCCGCGCTCTTCACCGACCAGGGGCGCAGCGAGCTCGACATGGTGTTCCAGTTCGAGCACGTCGACCTCGACCGCGGCCCCGAGTCGAAGTTCGACAACGTGCCGCTCGCGCTGACCGACCTCAAGCGGTCGCTCGGCCGCTGGCAGGAGGGCCTCGCCGAGCGCGGCTGGAACAGCCTCTACCTCGGCAACCACGACCAGCCCCGCAGCGTCTCGCGCTTCGGCGACGACGGTGCCCACCGGTACGAGTCGGCGACGATGCTGGCCGCCGTGCTGCACCTCCACCGCGGCACTCCGTACGTCTACCAGGGCGACGAGATCGGCATGACGAACGCGGGCTTCACCTCGATCGACCAGTACCGCGACATCGAGTCGCTGAACTGGCACGAGGAGGCGCTGGCCGGGGGAGCCTCCGAGGCCGACGTCCTCGAGGCGCTCCGCTTCCGCAGCCGCGACAACGCCCGCACGCCGGTGCAGTGGTCGGCGGGCGCCTCCGCGGGCTTCACGACGGGGACCCCGTGGATCGGCGTGAACCCGAACAGCGCGGAGCTGAACGTCGAGGCCGACCGCGCCTCCGGCGACCGCAGCGTCTTCGAGTTCTACCGGCGGCTGATCGCGCTGCGGCACGAGCTGCCGGTGGTGCAGCTCGGCGACTTCGCGATGCTCGCGCCCGACGACGAGCGGCTCTACGCGTTCACGCGCACGCTCGGCGACGAGCGCCTGCTCGTGCTCGCGAACTGGTCGGGCGAGCCGTACGACCTCGACCCCGGGCTCGACCCGGTGCTGCGGCGCCGGTCGATCCCCGAGGTGCTCGTCGGCAACGTGGCGCACGGCCCCGGGTCGCTGACGCTCGCGCCCTGGGAGGTGCGCGTCCTGCGCGCCTGACCCCCGCCTCCTGCCCTCCCCTCCTCATTCAGGAAGATCCGTCCTGATCCGCGCGAGAGGGGGCACGGGGTTCCTGATCGGTGCACGAGTCAGGAACCCCGGGGCCCAGATTCCTGAATCTCGCAGGAGGTGCGCTCAGGACGCAGGGAGGGGCGCGCCTCCTACAGCCAGCGCTTGAGCTTGAAGGCGCCCCAGAGCCCGCCGCCGATGCCCACCATGAGCGCGAGGGCGAACGGGTAGCCCCACTCCCAGTGCAGCTCGGGCATCACGTCGAAGTTCATGCCGTAGATCGCGCCGATCAGCGTCGGGGCGAAGAGGATGGCGGCCCAGGCCGAGATGCGCTTGGTGACGTCGTTCTGCACCTGGGCGACGAGCGTGGCGTTCAGCGACAGCGCGTTCTGCAGCACCGCGCGGAACGTGTCGGCGCGGTCGACGACGCGGATGACGTGGTCCTGCACGTCGCGCAGCCGGCGCTCGAGCTCCGTGCCGACCTGGTACTTCTCGCCGCCGCGCAGCAGCCCGTCGAGCATGCCGACGAGCGGGCGGGTGGCCTTCTGGAAGTCCGCCACCTCGCCGAACAGCTCGTAGATGCGGCGCGAGACCCCGGCCTCGCCGGCGAACAGCTGCTGCTCGATCTCGTCGATGTCGTTCTCGAGCCCCTCGACGACCGGCGCATAGGCGTCGACGATCGCGTCGAGCACCGCCCAGAGGATCGCCTGCGGGCCCACCCGCAGCAGGTCGGGCTTCGCGCGCAGCCTCGACACGCTGCGCGCGAGGTAGCGCGAGTCGATGTCGGAGACGTGGTTGATGCCGATGAGGAAGTCCGGCCCGACGAAGAAGTGGATCTCGCCGAACTCGACCCGCTCCTCGGCGTCGAGGTAGACCGCCGGACGCACGACGACGAACAGGGTCGTGCCGTAGCGCTCGAGCTTGGCGCGCTGGTGGCCGTGGCCCGCGTCCTCGACGGCGAGCTCGTGCAGGTCGAAGCGGGCGGCCAAGGAGGCGAGCTCGGCCTCGTCGGGCTCGCTCAGCACCACCCAGGCGGTGCCGTGCGTCTCGGCGAGCGCCGCGTAGGTCTCGTCGAGCGTGTCGGGGCTCGCGGCGACTCGTCCGTCGACGTAGACGTCGTTGATCAGCAGGGGCATCCGCCCAGTGTCGCAGCCCGGCGGGCCGGGGTCGCGCCGCGCCTCCCCGGCCCCGCCTCCCGGGGGCGCGCCGCGCCTCCCCGGCCCCCCTGTCTCGGCGAGAGTCCCCGAATCGACCTGCGGGGGCTCCGCGAGGTCGATCTGAGGCCTCTCGACGGCCGGAGAGGCGGCGAGACGGTGCACCGTGTCCTCCCCGAGGTCGGAGAGGACACTTTCTGCCGGTTCACCGGCCGGGCCGGGGAGGCCGGACCGGGGAGGCCGGACCGAGAGGGAGGCGGCTCAGCGGCCGTTCTTGACGTGCTGCGCGATCGTCGCGGCCGAGAGGGCCGTGTTGTACGCGGCCGTGTCGTCGAGGCTGCCCGAGAACCAGTAGTTCGCCGAGCTCGCCGGGATGTTCGGCCAACCGGAGAGGTTGTCGTAGCCGACGCGCCAGTAGCCCGTCATCGGCTCCCCGGCGGCGTTCGACATCGTGCCGACGACCGCACCGTCGACGTAGAGCGTGAGCACGCCCGCCGAGGTGACGGTGCCGGCGACGTGGTGCCAGGTGCCGTCGCGGTAGGTCTTCGTGGTGCTGACGGTCTTGGTGCCGCCGTTGTAGGTGCCGAAGGTGATGACGCCGGTGCTGGACGCCCAGATCTGCCGGTCGTACTGGCCCGAGAGGCCGCTGGCCTGGTTGCCGAAGCCGATGATCTTGCCGCCGGTGCTGTTCGCGGGCAGGTTGATCCACGACTCCACGGTGAAGGCGGTCGGCGCCGTGACGGCGGGAGCGTTGGTGGTGACCGCGCCGGAGGTGCCGTTCAGGGTCACGTAGGGGCTCGAGCCGCAGGCGCCCGCGACACGGCTGACGCCGGCGGAGAGGGTGCCGGCGCGGCCGGTCGAGCTGCTGTCGAGGGCGGCGGTGCCTGACGCCTCGTTGTAGCCGTACGAGAAGACGGGCGAGTCGGTGACCGCGGGCATCAGGCACTCATAGGCCGAGGCCGCGGCGAAGTTGCTCGTCTTGTTCGCGGCCTGCGACGAGAAGGCCGCACCGGCGCCGCCCGAGACGACGAGCGTGAGGGCGAGCCCGCCGACGAGGCCGACGACGGCGAGGGTGCCGGCGGCGCCGCGCAGGCGACGGAGGCGGCGCTCACGACGGTCGGCGAGGCGCGTGCTGCGACGCGATGCCGGGTCGGCGGCGACGGCCGGGGCGGCGAGGGAGGCGAGGACGAGCCCCGTGGAGACAGTCACGGTGGAGGCGCCCGAGACCGAGGCGCCGGAGGTGCCGGTCGCGGAGGAGGTGCCGGTCGCGTCCTCGGGAGCGCTGGCGGCGCCTCCTTCGCCCCGGCCCTCGGCGTTGAGGTCGCGGCGCAGCGAGCGGTCGGCCTGGGCGCCGAGCACGAGCAGCATCAGCGCGCTGCCCGTGACGAGCAGGTGGCCCCACTGGTGGCCGGCGGCCCAGACGAAGGGGGTGCCGATGTACGGCACGCGGAGGTAGCCGACGCCGACGACGGCGCTGCGGTCGATCGGGGTCGAGTCCGCGGTCGGGTTCGCGTCGCCCTTGGTGACGATCTGCGTGCCCTGGCCGTTGTCGTCGTAGCGGTGCAGGCGGAGGTGGTCGGCGTGGTCGGGGTCCTGGAACAGGAGCACCTGCCCGCGGTGGATCGACGACTCCGCGACCGGGCGGGCGACGACGACGTCGCCGGGGTGGATGCGCGGCTCCATCGAGCCGGTCATGACGGTGGTGGGCGTCCAGCCGATCACGGCGGGGACGGCGGCCCAGAGCAGCAGGCCGACCAGGGTGCCGAGCACGGTGCGCGACAGGATGCCGACGACGATGCGGAGCCAGCCGAGGCGGGCGCTGGCCGTGCTGCCGCTGGTGCGGGCCTCGCGGCGGGCGCCGACGGCCGCGACGGAGGCGGTGGCCGGGTGACGGGGGACGTCGTACGTGGTCATGGCGTCCTCCTGTCTGGTCGGTGCTGGTGCGGGTGCCGGCGCTGGTCGGGCGCGGGTGCGGGTGCGGTGCTGGTCGGGCTGGTGGTGCGCTGCGCCCCCAGGGGGCCGCGGGTCATCGGGCGACCCACGGACCCCTGCGTCGACGGTCCGGGCCGTCGTGGTGCGCGCCCGGCTGGTGACCGGGCAGGTGGCCCGCCGGCGGGTTCGGGAAGCCGGCGGAGCTGGTTCGTCGCCGCCCACGGGGGAGGAAGGCGGCGGCGGGGTCGTGCCCCGTCGCCGCCCACTGGGAGGGAGACGACGGGAGTCGAGCGGGCTCTAGCTGTTCTGGGCTTCCCAGGTGAGGCCGAGCGAGGCGGTGCCGGACTGCGTCGTGTTGGGCGCAGCGTTCGAGACCGTGTACGAGACCTGGTAGACGCGGGTCTCCGAGGTCGTGGTCTGGGTGCCGGTGGTGCCCGTGGGGGCCCAGTTGCCGACGCCGTTGCTGAAGTTCGTGTAGCTGGTGCCGAAGCCGGCGAGCGTGCCGTTGTACAGCGACGAGCCGGCGGCGAGGGGGGTGAAGCCCGAGCAGGAGCCGAAGCCGCCGCCGGTGCCCTGCACGACGCTGAGCGTGATGTTCGAGGCCAGGTTGTTCGTCGTCGCGGCGGCGGTGCCGTAGAGCTTGACGGTCGAGGCGAGCGTGCCGGTCGAGGTGACGGCGATGCAGTTGCTGCCGGTCGAGCCGGGCTTGAGGTTCGTGGCCGTGAACAGCGCGGTGTTCGAGTCGTCGTCGGTGAGGGCGACGGAACCGGCGGTCCAGTTGCTGGTCGGGTTGACCGTGGTCGACGAGAAGGCCGAGTACGAGGCCTGCGAGACGACGATGCCGCTGGCGACGAGGGCGGCGGGGATGGCGATCCAGGCGGCGAGGCGGGCGGCGCGGGGGGTGGGACGGGACATCGTGGGCTCCAGGGGTGTGAGAAGTGGTGGTGAGTCAGTTCGGGTGGTGCAGCGGTGCGTGAAGTTCGGTGGGGGCTGAGCATCTCGATCTCCGTGTCTCCCGGTTGTCGAGAGGTTCGGTGCCCGTGTGGCTCGGTGCCCAAGTGGTACGACAATCAAGTTATTCGGGTGTCGAGTAGCTTGCAAGCCGAGGGATGCCCCCAGTGGTGGGGGGTACCTTTTCTGTCGTGTTGCTCGATGACCGAGCTATAGTGGGGGGACGATCAATGAGCCGCCGTCCCTGCCGCCGTGGTCTCCCTCTCTTCGGCACCTCCGCCTCCTCCGCCTCGTTCGCCCCTGGAGCCTCATGACCGACATCTCTCCCCAGCCCCCCGCCGGCACCGCCCCGCCCCGCGACGCCGACGGCCTCGTCGACGTGGACGAGGTCCTCTCCGCCTTCTCGACGCTCCTCGGGCAGAACGCCCGCGTCGAGCGCCTCGTCGCGACCCACTTCGGCATCGGCACCACCGACCTCAAGTGCCTCGTCTTCATCGCGAACTCCCCCGAGAGCACCCCCAAGCTCGCCGCCGAGGCGCTCGAGCTGTCGACCGGGGCCACCACCAGCCTCATCGACCGGCTCGAGAAGGCCGGGTTCGTGGCCCGGCGCGCGCACCCCACCGACCGCCGCAGCGTCGTGCTCGAGCTCGCCCCCGAGGGCCAGGCCGCCGTCGCCGAGACGGGCGACTTCTACCGCAGCGCCTTCCGCGACGCGATCGACCCGCGCCAGCTCGACTTCCTCGCCTCGGTGATGCGCGCCATCGGCGACTCGCTGACGCGCCGCGCCGTCGACGACGACACGACGGGCGCGCAGGCCTCGAGCTGAGGACTGCCCCACGGGGCTGCCCCACGGGCGGGCACCTGGGACCGCTGCCCGCCCCGGTCGTAGGGTGGCGCGATGACTCCCTCCGACGTGCTCATCGAGGCCTTCGACCGCCTCCCCGCCATCGCCTCCGCCGCCGTCGACGGCCTCTCGGTCGACGACCTGGCCTGGCGCCCGGACGCCGAAGCGAACACGATCGCCTGGCTGGTCTGGCACACCGCCCGCGGTCAGGACGTGCAGATCGCCGACCTCGCCGCCTCCGACCAGGTCTGGACCGCCGACGGCTGGGCCGACCGCTTCGCGCTCCCCTTCGACCACGCCGAGATGGGCTACGGCCAGTCGCCTGCGGAGGTGGGCGAGGTGCGTGCCGAGCCGCACCTCCTCGTCGCCTACCTCGAGGCGGTCACGCTGCGCACCCGCGGCTACCTCGAGGGGCTGGACGCCGCCTCGTACACGGACGTCGTCGACGACGCGTGGGACCCGCCCGTCACCGCCGGCTCGCGCCTCGTGAGCATCCTCGGCGACTGCACGCAGCACCTCGGCCAGGCGTCGTACGTGCGCGGGCTGCTCGACCGCCGCTAGCCAGCGACGAAGGAGGCGCGGGTCGCCTCCCGCGACCGCCCGCCTATCGCAGGGACTCGGGCGCGACCTCCGCAGGCACCTCGTAGCTCAGCGACCCGGCCAGCTCGTCGAGCACCGCCCGTGCGGCCTCGTACTCGCCCACGAGGACGGGATCGACGACGGCGTGGGCGTGCGGCCAGTCGACGTCGGGCTCGCCCCAGCGCCAGGCGTCGAGGGTCGACGCGGCCGCCCGGGTCGCGCTGACCGCCCGCGCGAGGGCGACCAGGTCGTGGTGGGCGAGCGACCTCCCGTCGGACCCGGCCCACGTCGCGAAGCTCGCGGGCACCTCCACCAGGGACTCGCGGGCGACGCGGGTCGCGGTCCGCTGCCGCGCGCGGGTCTGCTCCTGCACGCGCCCGTCGAGCCAGGCCCAGACGGGGATCCCGCCCGCCGCAGCTCCCACGGCGCCCAGGGCGATCCACGACGGCCACTCCACGAGCCCGAACGCACCGATCGCGAGGGCGATGCCGAGGACTCCTCCGCCTGCTGCCGCGGCTCCGGCGGCCGTCGGGTCCACCGGCCCGTCGACCCGGGGCCAGGTGAGCGCGCTCCGGAGCGCTGCCTCCGCCTCCTGCCGCGACAGGTCGGGGTCGGCCACCAGCCACCGGGTGCCGTCGCGGTCCTGATGTGCGACGCCGCCGCCGGATACGTGCACGGCCGACGCGTCGCGATCGAACTCGTCCCCGTGTCCGAGCGCGCCCCCGGGCACGTCGTCGAGGAAGACGCTCACGATCCCTCCGTCCCGGGGCGCACGCCAGCGGCCGCGGGGAACCCGACCTCGTCGCTGAGGACGCGCAGCTCCTCCGACGCCCTGAGCCGTGCCGCCTCCAGGGCCACCGCCGCCGGGTGGCTGCCGTGGCGGTCGCCGGGCCCCGCGTCGGCGTCGTCGCCCTGGCCATGGCCGTGGCCGTGGCCGTGGCCGCCGGCGCCGGCGCCGTAGTCGGGGTCGTCGTCGAGGTCGTCCAGCCGCCAGTACAGGACGTCGCCCAGCCGCCAGTGAGCCGCCTCGAGCTCGGACAGCACGTCGACCGCCGCGACCACGCGCCAGACGTCAGCCGCGGCGGGGGCGTCTGCGCCGGCGTCGGCGCCGCCGGCCCAGCCGAGCACGGAGCCCGGGATCGGCACGACGCGTGGGCTCGTCACCGTCTCGGGCTCGACCCGGTCGCACCGCCAGGGCGCCTCGTGCAGCACGATGCCCGCCGTGGCCGCGGCGACGAAGCCGATCCCGCCCAGCACGACGGCGACGGCGATCCGCCCGGGAAGCTCGGCCAGGTCGAGCTCGTCCATGACGATCACGGTGCCCCAGACCGCCCCGCCCAGCACGAGGAGGGCGACGACGCCGGGCGTCCACGCCAGCACCCGGCGCACCAGGCTGCGGTTCGTGGGAGCGTTCGCGGCGCGGTGCGCTCGCACCGCCTCCTCGGCCTCGGCTGGCGTCAACGACGGGTCGACGACGTGCCAGACCTCACGGTCGCTGATGCGGACCCGGACGATGCCGGGCCTCTCGCGGGTCGGGGCCACGCTGCGAGCCTAAGCCGCAGCCGCAGCCGCGGTGCGCGCCTCCGACCGGGCAGCCGCAGCTGCACTGAACCCCGTTCCGTTCAAAGAACCTCGCTGCAACGTGGTTCTGTGAACGGAACGGGGTTCGGAAGAACGTGTTGGACGGAGCACGCCCCGCGGACGCCGGACGGGCGCCCACCCACGAGGGGTGAGCGCCCGTCAGGGTGCCGAAGGAGGTGCGGTGCGGCCTAGACGCCGGCCAGCTGGTCGACGAGTGCGTCGCCCGAACGGGCGTCGATCATCTCGGCCTCGATCTCGGCACGGTCGAGCAGCTCCTCCATGCGGCGACGACGGGGGCGCGTGATCAGCGTGACGACGGTGCCCTCCTTGCCGGCACGGCCGGTGCGGCCCGAGCGGTGCAGGTACGTCTTGTACTCGTCGGGCATGTCGGCCTGGACGACGAGCTCGATGTCGTCGACGTGGATGCCGCGGGCGGCGACGTCGGTCGCGACGAGCACGTTGACCTTGCCGCTGGTGAGCAGGCCGAGGTTGCGCGTGCGGCGGGCCTGGTTCAGGTCGCCGTGCAGGCTGGTGGCGCGGATGCCCGCGTCCTCGAGCTGGTCGGTCAGCTGCTCGGCGAACGCACGGGTGCGCGCGAAGACGAGCGTCTTGCCGGGGCCCGACGCGAGCTGCTCGATGACGGCCGTCTTGTCGCGCTGCTCGATGACGAGCACACGGTGGTCGATCGTCGAGCTGGCCTGGTCCTCGCCGGCGACCTCGTGCACGGCGGGCTTGACGAGGAACTCGTCGACGAGCTTCGCCACGCCCTTGTCGAGGGTCGCGCTGAAGAGCAGCTTCTGGGCCCGGTCGCCGTTCGGCTTGACCTGCGCGGTCTCGCGGATGATGCGCTGCACGGGCTCGAGGAACCCGAGGTCGCACATGTGGTCGGCCTCGTCGAGCACCGTGATGACGACCTCGCTGAGATCGAGTCGGCCCTGGTCGATCAGGTCCTCGATGCGTCCCGGGGTGCCGATCACGATGTCGACGCCGCGGTTCAGCGCGCCGACCTGGCGGGCCTGGGGCACGCCTCCGTAGACCTGCGTGGTGAACAGGCCGACCGAGCGGGCGATCGGCTGCACGGTGCGGTCGATCTGCATCGCGAGCTCGCGCGTCGGGGCGAGGATCAGCGCACGGGGCCGACGGCCCATCTTGCGGTTCTTCGCGCCGTTGTTCTCCATCAGCTTCTCGACGAGCGGGGCGCCGAAGGCGATGGTCTTGCCGGAGCCGGTGCGACCACGGCCGAGGACGTCACGACCCGCGAGCACGTCGGGGATCGTCGCGGCCTGGATCGCGAACGGAGCCGCGGCGCCCATCGAGGCCAGCTGGCGCTCGATGTTGTCGCCGAGGCCGAGGTCGCCGAAGCTGACGCCCTCGACGTCCTGCGCCGTGAGCACCTCCGCCTGGAGCTTCTCGAGCTTGACGTCGTCCTCGGGCGAGTAGTGCGCGCCCTGGTCGCGCTTCGGGTAGAAGTCGGATCGATCGTTGCGCTCGGCGGCGCCGGGGCCGCGGTCGAAGCTGCGGGGGGCGCGATCGTCGCGGCCGCCACGGCTGTCGCGGTCGAAGCTGCGGGGCACGCGGTCGTCGCGGCCGCCACGGGCGTCGCGGTCGTACGAGCCGCCGGAGGTGCGTCCGCCGCGCTCGGGACGGTCACCGAACGAACGGGCCGGCTGGTCGTCGCGGGGCGGGCGCCCGGCCGGCGTGTAGTTCTTGGGCGCGCGGTCGTCGCGGCGAGCGGGACGCTCGTTGCGGTCGTCGCGGCGGGGAGCTCGGTCGTCGCGGTCATAGCCGCGGGCGGGTCGCTCGTTGCGGTCGTACGAACGGGGCGCGCGATCGTCGCGTGCAGGACGGGCGTCGCGGTCGTCGCGGCCGTACGGACGGCCGCCGCGGTCGTCACGGCCGCCGTTGTCGCGGGCCGGACGAGCATCGCGGTCCCAG
This sequence comes from Frigoribacterium sp. CFBP 13729, assembly GCF_014841875.1. Taxonomy (NCBI): domain Bacteria; kingdom Bacillati; phylum Actinomycetota; class Actinomycetes; order Micrococcales; family Microbacteriaceae; genus Frigoribacterium; species Frigoribacterium sp. CFBP 13729. The sequence goes on from NZ_JACYUR010000006.1 coordinate 104,838, forward strand.
CTGCGGGCGGGACGTCCGTCGCGTCCGGCGCGGGCCGCCTCCTTGCCGACGTCCCGGCCATAGCGGGGGGCACCTCCGTCGCGGCCGCGCTCGGCGTTGCGGGCGTCGTGGTCGCGGGGGGCGAAGCGGCTGTTCGAGGTCTTCTCGCGCGGCTCCCAGTTGGGGCGGCTGCTGCCGCTGCGGGGGGCCTCGCCGCGGCGCTCGGCGCGGGCGTCGGAGTTCCAGCGGTTCTTGCGCTCGGGGGCGCCGGCCTCGTCGGGGCGGTGGCCGCGGTGCGAGGAGCTCTTGGAGCCCGGCTTGCGGTGCGGGTCGGTGCCTCGCGAGCGTGAAGGAGTCTTGTCGTAGGGGGGCATGGTGTTCTTTCCGGGCTTGTGCGATGACGCGAAGAAATACCCGGGCAGCCATTGACCAGGACCGTTCACATACGTGAATTCATCCCGACGAGATCCGTCGTGAATCCGGCCCACAAGACGTACAAACCCTCATGTGTCCCGCTCGTCGCCTCCGGTGGTTGTCCGGGGAGCGACGCCGCAGGACGTGCGCGCCACAGGCGAGCGGTCTTGAGCCGACCCACCAACGATACCCGACCCTCCCCCGGAACAGAACCCCCGCCTCTCGGCTCGCGCCCCACCCGGCTCGACGGGGGTCCCCGCGGCGCCGTGCCGACGCGGAGACGACGAACCTCCGCGGTGTCCCGCGGAGGTTCGTCGTTCTCGCGTCGCTAGACCGAGGTGTCGGCCGACGCTCCAGCCGAGATGTCATCCGACGCCCCGGCCGAGACGCCGTCGCGACGGTCCGCCCGCCGCTCCCGCCACCCCTCGTACAGCGAGTAGAGCACCGGCAGCACGACCAGCGTCAGCACGGTCGACGACACGAGCCCGCCGATCACGACGACGGCCAGCGGCTGCGAGATGAACCCGCCGTGGCCGGTGATGCCGAGCGCCATCGGGGTCAGGGCGAAGATCGTCGCGGTCGCCGTCATCAGGATGGGCCGCAGCCTGCGCGACGCTCCCTCGAGCAGCGCCTCGCGCACCCGCAGACCCCGGGTCCGGTACTGGTTCACGAGGTCGATCAGCACGATCGCGTTGGTGACCACGATGCCGACGAGCATGAGCACCCCGATCAGCGACGCGACGCCGAGCGGGATGCCGGAGGCGAGCTGCAGCAGGATCGCGCCGGTCGCCGCGAACGGGATCGACACCAGCAGGAGGAGCGGCTGCAGCAGGCTGCGGAACGTCGCCACCATGACGATGTACACGATGAGGATCGCGATGAGCACCGCGAGGAACAGCTGCGAGAACGCGTTCGACTGGTCGGCCACAGCGCCGCCGACGACGGCGTCCGCCCCGGCGGGCAGGTCGAGCCCGGCGATCGCGTCGTCGACCTCGGTGCCGGCGCTCGACAGGTCGTCGCTCGACGGGGTCACGGTGACAGTGGCGCTCCGGACGGCGTCGGTCGTGGTGACCGAGGTGGGGCCGTTCGTCTGCTCGACCGTGGCGATCGAGTCGAGGCGCACGGGCCCGGTCGCGCTCGGCAGCTCCAGCGCGCGGAGCTCGTCGAGGGTCGCGGGCGGCGTCGGGTCGACGGTGTAGATGTCGACCGAGCTGTTCTCGATCTCGAGCGAGCCCACCCGGAACGGCTGCACGGCCTGCGAGACGATGCCGCCGACGGCGACCTCGCTGAGGCCGATGTCGGCCGCCGCGTCGCGGTCGACGACGACGCCGATGACGGGCTGAGCGGCCTGCAGGTTCGACCCGGCCTCGGCCGTCCCCGGCAGGTCGCCGACCGCGGTGAGCACGGTCTCGGTCGCGGTCTGCAGGGTGTCGGGGTCGGGCGCGGTCACGTCGACGGTGATGTCGTTGCTCGTGCCGAAGCCGCTCGACGCGGTCAGCTCGATGTCGCCCGCGTCGGCCACGTCATCGAGGCGCGAGCGCACCTCGGCCTGGAGCGCGTCCTGGTCGGCGTCCTCGTTCGTGGTGATCGAGTAGGTGACGGTGCTGTCGCCGGTGCCGCCGAAGAAGCTGGCGATGGAGGTGCCGCTCGAGCCGATCGTGAGCTGCACCGTCTCGATGCCGTCGACGCCGTCGAGCTCCGTCTCGACCTTCGAGGCGGCGTCCGAGAGCACCTGCAGGCTGGAGGCGGGCGCGAGGGTCTGCGTGACGGTGAACGTGTTCTGCCCGCTCGCCCCGAGGAAGTTCGTCTTCATCAGCGGGATGGCCGCCGCAGTGCCGCCGAGCACGAGCACGGCGACCAGCAGCGTCACGACGGGGTGGCGGAGCGTGCCGCGCAGCACCGGCACGTAGACGCGGCGCAGCCGGTCGAGCGGCGCCGGGTCGGTCGGGTCGGACGCGGCGGTCGTGAGGCGCTCCTGGGCCTGCTCTCCCGCGGCACCCGGCGCGTGCTTGTGCACCTTCGGCGCCCGCAGGAACCAGTACGCGAGCACCGGCACGATCGTCAGCGAGACGAACAGCGACGCGAGCAGGGCGATCGTCACCGTCAGCGCGAAGGGCCGGAACAGCTCGCCGGTGATGTTGCCGACGAAGGCGAGCGGCAGGAACACGACGACGGTCGTGACGGTCGACGCCGTGACGGCGCCCGCGACCTCGCGGACGGCGGTGGTGATCGACGCGACGCGGCCGTCGCCTCCTGCGAGGTGCCTCTTGATGTTCTCGATGACGACGATCGAGTCGTCGACCACGCGCCCGATGGCGATGGTGAGCGCGCCCAGCGTCAGGATGTTGAGCGTGTAGCCGGCGGCCTGCAGGCCGATGAAGGTGATGAGCACGCTCGTCGGGATGCTGATCGCGGTGACGATCGTCGAGCGCACCGACAGCAGGAACACGAGGATGACGATCACGGCGAAGACGAGCCCGAGCAGCCCCTCCTCCGCCAGCGCGTCGATCGACTGCTGGATGAACGGCGCCTGGTCGAAGACGATCGACAGGTCGACGTCGGAGCCGAGGTCGGCGGCGAGCGACGGCAGGGCGTCCTGCACCGTGGTCGACACGTCGACCGTGTTGGCGTCGAGCGTCTTGGTGACCGCGATCGTGAGGGCGTCCTGGCCGTCGACACGGCTGATCGAGGTGACGGGCGCGCCGCTGAGGGCCACGTCGGCGACGTCGTCGATCGTGACCGCCGAGGTGCCGCCGAGCAGCGGCAGGGCCGCGACCTCGTCGGTGCTCGTGAGGCGCTGGCCGGCCTGGATCGAGAGGGTCTGGCCGTTCTCGGTGAGGGTGCCGCCGGGGATGAGCGTGCCGTTCGCGTCGAGCGCGTCCTGGAAGGCCTGCGTGGTGAGGCCCGCCGCGGCGAGCGCCGTGCGGTCGGGCGTGATGACGACGCGCTGGCCGGCGTCGCCGTAGATCGAGGCCTCGCGCACGCCGTCGAGCTTCTGCAGGTCGGGCACGGTCGTGTTCGTGAGCCGGTCGACGAGCGCCTGGGTGTCGTCGGCCGAGTAGCCGGTGACCGCGATCTGGACGATGGGCAGGTCGTCGAGGCTGCCGGTGACCACCTGGGTGTCGACGCTGTCGGGCAACGTCAGCCGGTTGATCGCCGACTGGATCTTCTGCTCGGCCGCGCCGAGGTCGGTGCCGTAGGTGAACTCGGCCGAGACGGTGCTCTGCGACGTGCTCGACGTCGCGGTGGTGCCCTCGAGCCCGGGGATGATCTGCACCGCCTGCTCGATCGGCGTCGAGACGTCGTCGTTGACCACCTCGGGCGTCGCGCCGGGGTACGAGCTGACGATCGCGATCTGCGGGAACTGCACGTTGGGCGCGAGCTCCTGCTTGAGCGACGTCAGCGCGATGCCGCCGAAGACGGCGACGACGATGGTGACGAGGGCGATCAGCGCGCGGTTGCGCAGGCTGAAGACGGACAGAAGATGCACGAGGCTCCGGTGGTGAGAGGGAGGGGAGAACGGGGGAGGCGACGGTCACGACCTGCACCGCACCTCCATTGTCACCAGCCTCTCTGGGAACTGGCGGCGCTTTCTTACGCGCTGTGCAGAGGTGGTGCGGTCGACACGACGGTGGACGAGCCGATAGCCTGCTCGGCTGCCCACTCTGCGGTGGCATCTGCACGCGCAGCCGGACGACCGCGTCCGTACCGCGCCGCCACGACCGCCACCCCCACAGAGAGACCTCCCATGGGCTACATCGACGTCAACCGCGTCTCCTACGTACTCGCCGACGGCAGGCCGCTGCTCGACGAGGTGTCGTTCCGCGTCGGCGAGGGCCAGAACGCGGTGCTGATCGGGGCGAACGGGGTCGGCAAGTCGACCCTGCTGCGGATGGTGCGCGGCGAGCTCCGAGCCGACGAGGGCGCGATCAGCATCGACGGCGGCCTGGGGGTGATGGACCAGTTCATCGGCCACGTCCGTGACGACAGCACCGTGCACGACCTCCTCGTCGGCATCGCGCCGCCGGCCGTCCGCGACGCCGCGCGCGCCCTCGACGCGGCCGAGCTCGCCCTGGTCGAGGACGACGTCACCGAGACGCAGATGGCGTACGCCACGGCGCTCTCCGACTACGCGGACGCCGGGGGCTACGAGGTCGAGACCCTCTGGGACACCTGCACCACCGCCTCCCTCGGCGTGCCCTGGGAGCGCGCTCGCTGGCGGCAGGTGTCGACCCTCAGCGGCGGCGAGCAGAAGCGGCTCGTGCTCGAGGCGCTGCTCCGCGGGCCCGAGCAGGTGCTGGTGCTCGACGAGCCGGACAACTACCTCGACGTCCCCGGCAAGCGCTGGCTCGAGGAGGCGCTGGTCGCGACCCCCAAGACGGTCCTGCTGGTCAGCCACGACCGCGAGCTGCTCGGCCGCGTCGCCGACCGGGTGGTCACGATCGAGACCGGGGCGGCCGGCAACACGGCCTGGACCCACGGCGGCTCGTTCCGCACCTACCACCAGGCCCGGGCCGATCGGATGGACCGCCTCGACGAGCTCCGCCGCCGGTGGGACGAGCAGCACGAGAAGCTCCTGACCCTGGTGCGCAACCTCAAGGTCAAGGCGACCGCGATGGACAGCATGGCGTCGCGCTACCAGGCCGCCCTGACGCGTCTGCACAAGTTCGAGCTCGCCGGTCCTCCCCAGGAGCGCCCGCCCGAGCAGGACCTGAACATGCGCCTGACCGGCTCGCGCACCGGCAAGCGGGTGGTGGTCTGCGAGCAGCTCGAGCTGACCGGGCTCATGGCGCCGTTCGACGCCGAGCTGTGGTTCGGCGAGCGGATCGCCGTGCTCGGCTCGAACGGGTCGGGCAAGTCGCACTTCCTGCGGCTGCTGGCACGCGGAGGCACCGATCCCGACCCGCGCGACGGCCACGTGACGACCGTGGGCGGCATGCTCGCCCCCGTGCCGCACACCGGCCGGGCCGTCCTCGGCGCCCGCGTCGTGCCCGGCTGGTTCGCGCAGGCGCACGAGCACCCGGCGATGATCGGGCGCACCCTGCTCGAGATCGTGCACGAGGGCGACGACGAGCGCCGGGGCCTCGGTCGCGAGGCCGCCAGCCGCGCCCTCGACCGCTACGGGCTGGTGGGGTCGGCCGAGCAGGTCTTCGAGTCGCTCAGCGGCGGGCAGCAGGCCCGTCTGCAGATCCTGCTGCTCGAGCTGAGCGGCGCGACCCTCCTGTTGCTCGACGAGCCCACCGACAACCTCGACATCGTCTCGGCCGAGGCACTCGAGGAGGCGCTGGACCGGTTCGAGGGAACGGTCATGGCCGTCACCCACGACCGCTGGTTCGCCCGGTCGTTCGACCGGTTCCTCGTGTTCGGCAGCGACGGCGACGTCTACGAGGCGCCCGGCCCGGTCTGGGACGAGAAGCGGGTGCAGCGGGCCCGCTGAGCGGGCCGGCCGCCGGTCGAGCCACACCCCTGAAACCGCACCACACCCTCTATTCCAGGGGTGTAGTGCCGGATGAGGGGTGTGGTGCGCAGCCGCGACGCGCCGACGCGACGGGCTAGACGACCTCAGCCATGAGCGCGCCGCGCGGCGCCTGCACCCCGTCGATGCCGTCCCACGCCGCGGCGAGCGCCGCGAGCGCGCGGTCGGTCTCGTCGTCCGGGTACGAGTACGGCACCCGCAGGAACCGCTCGAACGCCCCGTCGACGCCGAACATCGGCCCGGCCGCGAGCAGCAGCCCGTGCCGGCGGGCGGCGAGCACGAGCTGCGAGCTGACCGGTGCGCCGAGGCCCACCCACGTCGTGAGGCCGCCTGCCGGCGCCGGCACGCTCCACCCGGGGAACGCGCTGCGGAGGCCGGCGACGAGCCGGTCGCGACCGTGCCTCAGCTGCCGGGAGCGCGCCTCCAGCACGCCGTCCATGTCGCCGAGCAGGTCGGCGACGATCAGCTGCTCGAGCACGGGGGTGCCGAGATCGCCGGCCGAGCGCGCGCGCACGAGGCGCTCGACGAGGGGCCGCTCGGCCCGGATCCAGCCGATCCGCAGCCCGCCCCAGAGCGACTTGCCGACCGAGCCGATCGTGACGGCGGGCCCGTAGGCCGCCATCGGCAGCGGCCGAGCACCAGCACCGCCACCAGCGCCGGCACCGGCGGGGGAGGCGCCCCGCGGCCCCCCGACGACGAGCTCGGCCATCGTCTCGTCGGCGATCACGATCGTCCCCTCGTCCGCGGCGGCCTCGAGCACGCGCACCCGCTGCGCCTCGGGCATCGTCGCCCCGGTCGGGTTGTGGAAGTCGGGCATCAGGTAGGCGACGGGCGGGCTCGTGCGCCGCAGCGTCTGCAGCAGCGCCGACTCGTCCCACCCGTCCTCGACGGTCACGCTGACGGGCGCGAGCCGGGCGCCCGCGGCCCGCAGCGCCTCGAACGCGTGCGGGTAGCCGGGGGTCTCGACGACCGCGCGGTCCCCCCGCCCGACGAGCACCCGGGCCAGCAGGGCGATGGCGTGCTGGGCGCCGAGGGTGACGACGATCTGGTCGGCGCTCGTCTCGAGGCCGCGAGCGCGGTAGCGGGCGGCGATCGCCTCGCGCAGCACCGGGCGACCGACGGTGTCGTAGCCGGGCTCGGAGAGGTACGCGCCGAGGCGTCCCGCAGCCCGCTGCGCCGCCTCCGCGATGCCGTCGACGGCTGGCATGGCCGCCTTGGTGAAGTCGAGCACGTCGCCCTCGGCGGCGGGCCGCGTCGACCGGATCCGCGCCTGGTCGGGCAGCCGCACGACGCTGCCGCTCCCCCGCAGGCTCGTGACGTGGCCGGCGTCGCGCAGCGCGGCGTACGCCGCGGCGACGGTCGTGCGGCTGACCCCGAGGTGCGTCGCGAGGTCGCGCTCGCTCGGCAGGCGCGTGCCCACGGAGAGCCGGCCGTCGAGCACGAGCAGGCGGATGCGGTCGGCGAGCGCGGCGTAGCCGGGCGACGAGGAGGCGCGCCACGAGTCCAGCAGCACCCCCAGCGCCCGCGACGACACGGCCGGTCCGCTCGTGACGATGCTCATGCGACGACAGCTCTCATGCAGCCACACTAGGCCGATTGGACTCTTGCTGCCAGGCCTCTCGCCCGATTGGATCGGTCCATGCTCCTCACCCGCCGTCTCCTGCAGCTCTTCGTCGGCCTCTTCCTCTACGGCGTCGCCATCGCGCTGATGGTGCGCGCCGGCATCGGGGTCGCCCCGTGGGACGTGCTGACGCAGGGCATCGCGCGGCAGACCGGCCTCGGATTCGGCCTCGTCGTGTTCCTCACGAGCGTCCTCGTGCTGCTGCTCTGGATCCCGCTGCGTCAGAGGCCGCGCTTCGGCACGATCGCCAACGCACTGCTCGTCGGGCCCTTCGCCGACCTCGGCCTGCACGTGCTGCCGCAGCAGACGGTGTGGTGGGCGCAGGGCCTGACCTTCGCGCTCGGCCTGCTGTTGCTCGCCGCCGCGAGCGGCCTCTACATCGGCGCGGCGTTCGGTCCCGGTCCGCGCGACGGCCTGATGCTCGGCCTGCATCGCCGGTTCGGGGTCCGGGTCGGGGTGGCCCGCACCGCGATCGAGGTGACGGTTCTCGCGATCGGCTGGCTGCTGGGCGGCCAGGTCGGCGTCGGCACGGCGCTCGAGGCCGTCCTGATCGGGCCGATGGTCGCCTTCGCGCTGCCGCTCTTCGCGCCTCGTGCGACACGTGTAGCCGAACCCTCGACCGACTCGACCACCGCCTCCGGCACGCCCACCGGCCCGGTGCCGACGACCACCTCGACGGCCGCCTGACGAATCGGGAATGCCCCGTCCCCGCCGCGAGTTGACAGGCCCTCGGCGCGGAGTAGAGTCGCCGCTCGTGACTGACGACACCAGGTCGCCGAAGCGGTGGCTGATCGGTGAACCCCTCCCCTCGGAGAAGCTCGAGGGCCAGCTGCTCCCGAAGCACCTCGCCCTCCCGATCTTCGCCAGCGACCCGCTGAGCTCGGTGGCCTACGCGCCGCAGGAGCTGCTGATGATCCTGCTGATCGGCGGGCTCGGGTTCCTCACGCTCGCGCCGTGGGTCGCGGTCGCGGTCGTCGTGCTGCTGCTCGTCGTCGTGGCGTCGTACCGCCAGCTGATCAAGGCCTACCCCTCAGGAGGCGGCGACTACGAGGTCGCCCACCGCAACCTCGGCGAGAAGGCCGGCCTCGTCGTGGCCTCCGCCCTGCTGGTCGACTACGTGATGACGGTCGCCGTCTCGGTCGCGTCGGGCGTGGACAACATCATCTCGGCCGTGCCCGAGCTGGCACCGGTCCGGGTCGAGCTGGCGATCTTCTTCGTCATCGCCCTGGCCGCGGTCAACCTGCGCGGCGTGCGCGAGTCGAGCAAGGCCTTCGCCGTGCCGACCTACCTCTTCGTGTCGAGCGTCTTCGTCATGATCGTGATCGCGCTCGTCCGCACCGCCCTCGGCGACCCGCCGGTGGCCGAGAGCGCCGAGTACACGGTCCAGGCCGACCAGCTGACGCAGGCCGCGTTCATCCTGTTGCTGCTCAGGGCCTTCTCGAGCGGCTGCTCGGCCCTGACCGGCGTCGAGGCGATCGCCAACGGCGTGCCCGCGTTCCGCCGGCCCAAGGTGCAGAACGCCCAGAAGACCCTCGTGCTGATGGGCAGCATCGCGATCGTGCTCTTCGCCGGGCTGGTCGCCGTGGCCCTGATCGCGAAGGTGCACTACGCCGAGGACGCCTGCGACCTGCAGGGCTTCGTCGACTGCGAGGGAACCCCCCAGCGCAGCCTGATCGCCCAGATCGCCAGCGCCGTGTTCGGCGGCTCGCTGTTCGGCATCCCCTTCTACCTGATCCAGGCGTGCACGGCGGCGGTGCTGCTGCTGGCCGCCAACACGGCGTTCAACGGGTTCCCGCTGCTCGGCTCGATCCTGGCGCGCGACCAGTACGCCCCCAAGGCGCTCAACACCCGCGGCGACCGCCTCATCTACTCGAACGGCGTCATCGTCCTGGCGCTCGTCGCCTGCGCGATCCTGCTCGTCTACCAGGCCAGCGTCACCGGGCTGATCCAGCTCTACATCATCGGCGTCTTCGTGTCGTTCACGCTCGGTCAGACCGGCATGGTCGTGCACTGGACCCGCATGCTGCGCGAGGGCTGCGCCGACCGCGGAGCCGTCTACCGCGCCCGGGGCATCAACGCCTTCGGGGCCCTGCTCACCGCCTCCGTGCTGATCGTCGTGACCGTGACGAAGTTCACGCACGGCGCGTGGCTCGTGTTCGTGATCATGCCGATCCTGTTCACGCTGATGCTCGGCGTGAACCGCTACTACCGCGACGTCCGGGTCGAGATCGAGCCCGACGCGACGACGCAGTTCGGCTCGCACGGCGACCACGCGATCGTGCTCGTCGGCACCATGCAGAAGCCGGTGCTCAAGGCGCTCGACTACGCCATCGCCGCCCGGCACGAGTCGCTCGAGGCGATCCACGTCGGCATCGACGACGAGGCCACCGCGCTGCTGCAGCGGCAGTGGGCCGAGCAGGAGATCGAGGTGCCGCTCCGCATCGTCGCGTCGCCCTACCGCGACATCAGCATGCCGCTGATCAAGTACATCAAGGCGCACCGGGCCGAGCACGGCTCCGAGGTCGTGACGATCTACACGCCCATCTACATCGTCGGCCACTGGTGGGAGGCGGCCCTCCACAACCACAAGAGCCGCCGGATCCGCCAGAAGCTGATGCTCGTGCACGGCGTGACGATCTCGCTCGTGCCGTGGCTGCTCGACTCGTCCGAGATGCTCTACGGCCGCCGGTCGCGGCCGATCCCCGGCCAGGACCGCCGCGGTGAGCCCATCCGCCCCCTGCCGCGCCGCCCGCTCGGGCCGGCCGGGTCGGCCGGGTCGGTGCCCGCAGGAGGCGCGGGTCCGGCCGGCAGGTCCGGCGCGGCCGTCGAGGGCGGTGCCGTCCACCGCGGCCTCGTGGTCGACGCGGAGCGCGACGCTCCCGGTGCCGACTCGACCGCCGCCCCCTCGGGCGAGGTCCACGCCCCTGGTCCGAAGCAGACTCCGCGCGCCCCCGGCAAGGGCCAGAACGTGGGGAACGCCCGCCGTGGCGACGCGGCCCGGCGCGCCCGCTCGGCGGCCCGCAACGGCACGGGCCCCCGCCGCAAGAAGTAGCGCGCGGGCTGCGCCAGCCCCGGCCCGGCGGCCCCGGGCGGCGGCCCCGGGCTGCCGGCCCCGGGCGGCGGCCCAGGGCGCCGGCGGCGCCCGGCCCGGCGGCGCCCGGCCCGGCGGCGCCCGGCCCGGCGGCGCCCGGCTCGGCCCGGGAGGCCACGGCCGGCCCGACGCACTGCAGCGAGAAGGGACGCCGTAGGCGTGGGCCCACGCCTACGGCGTCCCTTCTCGCCTGGCTGCTCGCCCACGACGAGGCCGCGGCCGCGGAGCCTGGGCATCGTCTCGACATCGGCGGCCGTTCCTGGACTGATGTATCACCTGCGAGATATCGTCGGATCGGCCCTCGGGAGACGAGGGCGAGCCTGCCCACCCGGGCGGGCACCCGCCGACGCATCCCGGAGCACCACCATGGACGACCTCTCTGCCCTCGGGCTGGGCCGCGGCGACGACGACGCGACCACCTCCTCCTCACCCGCCTCCTCAACCGACGGCGAGCGCGACGAGCGCGACGAGGGCCGCGGCCGCCGCGGCCGCCGCAGGCCCCGCTCGCGTGCCGCCCGCGCCCTGATCGGGGTCAGCCTCGCGCTCGTCGCCCTGCTCGTGGTGGCAGGCGTCGCCGCCGGCGGGTTCGCGCTGCGCCTGGCCTCGTCGTGGGACGACGCGACCACGAGCCTCGGCGACGCGTTCCCCGCCGACGCCGACCGGCCCGCCCCCGCGGACGACGGCTCGGTGAACGTGCTGCTGATGGGCTCCGACTCCCGGGGCGACGAGACGACGCTCGACGACGGGTCGCCCTCCGACCAGCGCACGGACACGATGATGCTGCTGCACGTCGACGCCGACCGGCAGCACGCCTCGGTGATGTCGGTCATGCGCGACCTGTGGGTGCCGATCCCCGGCCGCGGCGAGGGCAAGGTCAACTCCGCCTTCGCGCGCGGCGGCAGCCCGCTCGCGGTGCAGACCGTCGAGCAGCTGCTCGGCGCACGCGTCGACCACGTGGCGATCATCGACTTCGACGGGTTCGCCGACATGACGACCGCGCTCGGCGGAGTCGACGTGGTGAGCGAGAAGGCGTTCCGCAGCACGGCGTCCGACCGCAGGTCCGCCCACGAGTACGTGCAGGGCGTCAACCACCTCGAGGGCGACTCCGCTCTCGCCTTCGTCCGCGAGCGCAGCGCGTTCGCCGACGCCGACTTCCAGCGCGTGGAGAACCAGCAGGCGTTCCTCGAAGGCGTCCTCCGCACCCTCGTCAGCCGGGCGACCCTCACCGACCCGACGCGGGTCACCGGCTTCCTCGCCGCGACCGCGCCGCACGTCACGGTCGACGCCGACCTCGACGCCGGCACCCTCGTGGCGCTCGGGGCCGGCCTCCGTGGCCTGCGTCCCGACGACGTCGACTTCTTCACCGTCCCGACCGCCGGCACCGGCACCTCGGCCGACGGCCAGTCCATCGTCCTCCCCGACGACGCAGCGATCTCCGAGCTCCGCGACGCCCTCCGCGACGACCAGGTGCGAGCGTTCCTCGACGCCCGTGGGGGCCGCCCGTGACAGGCCGTCAGGGCTGGGGGCACATGCTAAGATCGATGCAGTTTTGCAACGTCACCTGTCGGTAGTTCCCGGTTCGTCCGACACCGTTTCCGGGCCGAATTCACGAGGGGGTCACGCATGGGGCGCGGCCGTCAAAAAGCCAAGCACACCAAGGTCGCCAGAGAGCTGAAGTACTTCAGCCCTGACACCAACTACGGTGCGCTCGAAAAAGAGCTTGCGACCAAGAGCGATTCCGACGAGTACGTCGACCGGTGGGCCGACGACTTCGAGGACGACTCCGACGTGGACGCCGACCTCGACGAGGGTGCGGACGATCACCAGAGCAAGAGCGCCTAGGCGCGACCATGGCGCTCGAGTGGGAACAGGTCGTCGTCGACGCTCTCGACCCTGACGCGCTCGCCGCCTGGTGGCGCGAAGCGCTCGGCTGGGTCGACATCAGCGAGGCCGGCGACGAGCCCGAGGTGCGGCCGACCCCCGACTCGCTGCCCGGGCTGCTGTTCGTGCGCGTGCCCGAGCCCAAGACGGTCAAGGACCGGCTGCACCTCGACTTCCGTCCCGACGACCAGGCGGCCGAGGTCGCGCGGCTCGAGGCCCTCGGTGCCGTGCGCGTCGACGTCGGCCAGGCCGACGCCTCCTGGGTGGTGCTCGCCGACCCCGAGGGCAACGAGTTCTGCGTGCTCGGCTCGCGCCGCACCTCCTAGCGCCCGCCCCACGAGCCGCCTCCGCGCGGCGTCTCCGCGCGAGCCCCAGCGCGACGCGCGAGAGCACCGGCAAAGAGCACCGGCAGCACGACGCGACGACGACGAACCTCCGCGATCGATCACGTCGGTTCGTCGTCGTCGCGTCGTCTCGAGGACTGCCGCAGCGCCGAGGAGGCGCCGGCCCGGTCCCCTAGCCGACGAGCTGCCCCAGCACGGGCATCAGGCCCATCGCGACGACGAGCACGAGCCCGCCCGCGGTGAAGAACGCCACGCGCTTGCCGCCGGTCACCGGCGAGACGCCGCGCCGGGGAGCCGGGGTGAGGGGCACGCGGGTGACGCGTGCGACCGGGAGGCTGGTGGGGGTGTGAGTGGTCATCTGGTCGACTCCTTCGTCGTCCGTGTCGACATCGTCGTCGACTGCGCCCCGGAGGGCGTCCGCCCAGGATACGCCTCACGGCCCGACCGGCGCCTCGCCCTCTCGTGTCGTCGGCCAGTCGAACGTGAAATCGGGCACCTCGACGGTCGGCACCGCCGTCGGTGCGCGCGGGGGCTCCGAGCCGAAGTCGGGCAGCCTCCCCGGCCCCTGCTGCTCCTCCAGCCGTTCGCGCTCCTCCTGTCGCTGCCGCTCCCTGCGCAGGGCGTCGCGCTCCTCCGGCCCGCCCGGCACCCCCACCCAGGTGAACCCGCCCGGCCGCTCGGCGGCGTCTCCGGAGACCAGCTCGGCGACGGGCCCGCCGAGGCCCAGCAGCAGGGCGAGCATCACGGTCCCCGCCGACAGGAGTCGGAGCCAGGCCGAGCCGCCGCCGTGACGCACCGCGATCAGCACCGCGCCGGCCAGCGGGGCCGCGAGCGACAGGCACACCGCGGACGCGACGAACGGGTTCGTGACGAGCCCCGCCGCCCACAGCACGCCGACGACGACGACGAGCCCGGCCCTCACGGCCACCGCCCCGACCTCTGCTGCCCCCAGGCGCGCCGGGGCGTCCTCGTCGACTCCGACGATCGCCCCCTCGGCCGTCGCCACGCGCTCGTTGAGCACGGTGCCGCCGACGGCGGAGGCCACGGACGCGAGGAGGACCAGCGCCACGCCCGGCAGCCCCTCGCCGTCACCCGTGCCGAGCGCCAGGATGCCGGCCGCCGCGGCCAGAGGGGCCACGACGTCCGTGACCGTCTGGAGCCGAGCTCCGCGGTCGGACCAGAGCACCCGCCTGACCATCGACCGCGGCACCTCGGCCAGCACCTTCCTCAGCGTCCGCAGGGCGCCCCACACCAGGAAGACCAGCGGCGCGAGCATGCCCACGATGCCGACGCCGACGGGAAGCCACACGGCTCCCAGCAGGGCCACGGTGGACACCATCGGCGCGACGACGGCCGCCCGGTGGGCGACCCGGAGCACGGTCGCCTCCAGCCGCAGCCGCCTGAGGTCGTCGAGCGGGCTCAGCGCCGCGGCCGACCGCAGCAGCCCCGCGGCGGCACCCTCCTCCGTGGTCGAGAGGCCGGCCAGCAGGGTGAGGGCCTCCGGCGCGTGGGGGTAGAGGGCGAGGGCCCGGCGCAGGTGGGTCTCGGCGTTCGCCGGGTCGTCGAGCCTGTCGAGCACGCCCGCGACCACGTGAGCGAGGGGCAGGTCGGGCGCGAGCCGGAGCGCCTCCTCCGCCGACGGCCGCGCCCGCTCGCGGTCCGCCCGCGTGGCCGACGCGTCGTACCCCGCCGCCATCGCCACGATCAGGTGCGCCCGGGTGGAGTCCGGCGCGAGGCGCAGTGCCACCCGGGCCGTCTCGGCCGCACGTCGGATGCCGCCCCCGGGCATCTTCAGCTGCACGCGGGCGAGGGCCACCAGGGGCTCCTCCGACTCGGGCAGCACGGCCACCGCCTCACGGGCCGTCGCCTGCGCCTCCTCGAGCGACCCGTCCGCCGCGAGCGCGTCGGTCAGGGCCAGCAGGAGGCGCGGGTCGCCGGGCGCCCCGGCGAGCGCCGCACGCAGCAGGCCCACGGCGCGCCCCGGTCCGCTCGTCACGGTCGCGACCTGCGCCTCGCGCACCGCCTTCTCGACGGGGTCGAGGCCCTCGGGGCCGCTCACCGCGCGGCCTGGGTCACAGCATCTTCCGCGAGCGGAGGTACTCCTTCAGGTCGTCGTAGCGACCGCTCTCGTTGGCGAACTCGACCACGTTGCGCGACGACTCGAGCCACGGCGTGGTCGACGACTTGACGCCCCTCATCGCCTCCACCACGTGGGGCATGCCGATCGGCGCGACCTGGCCGCTGCGGATCGACTCGTTCATGGCGATCTCGGCGGCGGTGTCGCAGATGAAGGCGAGGTCCGCGCCGCTGAAGCCCTCCGTCCGGTCGACCACCCAGCCGAGGTCGATCCCGGCGATGGGCCGCTTCGAGAGGTGGTGCCGCAGGATCGCGTCCCGGGCCGGCTCGTCCGGGGGCAGCACGAGCAGCGTGCGGTCGAACCGGCCGGGCCGGAGGAACGCCTCGTCGACGTCCCACGGGTGGTTGGTCGCGGCGAGCACGAAGAGGCCCTCGTTCTGCGTCGAGACCCCGTCGAACTCGAGCAGCAGCTGGTTCACGACCGACTTGAGCCAGGCGGCGCCGCCCAGGTTCGACCGCTTGCCGGCGACGGCGTCGAGCTCGTCGATGAACAGCACCGTCGGCGAGAGCTCGCGGGCCTTCGTGAAGATGGCCCGGACGTTCTTCTCGCTCTCGCCCATGAACGACGAGAGGATGTCGGCCATGCTCACGGTGAGGAACCGCGCGCCGAGCTCGCCCGCGACGGCGCGGGCGATGAAGGTCTTGCCGCAGCCGGGAGGACCGTAGAGCAGCAGTCCCCCTCGCAGGCTCTTGCCGAACGCGGCGGCGATCTCCGGGTGCTTCATCGGCTCGAGGAAGCTGTCGTTGAGGCGCTTCTTGACCTCGTCGAGGCCGCCCACGTCGGCGAGCGTCACCCGCGTGCCGCCCGGGTTGAGGATGGCGACGTCCTCCTCGGCCGTCGTGTGGACGACGCCGTCCTCGGTCGTGACGAAGGGCGCGGGCACGACGCCGCCGATCTGCTCCTCGAAGAGCGACCAGTCGACGCCGTCGTCGTCCTCGTCGTCGGTGCCGTCGGCATCGGAGGCGTCGGCATCGGTGCCGTCGACGCCGGGCTCCGGGGCGCCCGCGACGCCCTGCGGACCGGCCGCGTGCCGTGGGGCGGCCGGTGCCCCCGACGACGACGCGGACGGGACCTGCTCAGCGGTCGTGGCGGGCGCCTCCGTGACGGGGGCCGCCCCGAGGGACGAGGTCGCCTGCGTGATCAGCGCGAGTGCGGCCGGGTGGCCGGGCACCTGCTCGAGCACCTTGCCCAGGTGGCCGAACGACTCGGCTCCCCTGCCGGTGGCGATGAGCGCACCGGCCAGCGCCAGGCGCGGCCCCACGGCCCCCGGATCGGCCTGCACCTCGGCCTCGTACTGCGCGATGACGTCGTCAGCCACGGTGTCCCCCCTCGTCGTGTGACACCAGCGTAGGCCGCGGGTCAGCGGCGGACCACTAGGCCCGGAAGCTGCCGACCAGGCGCACGGCCCCGCCGTCGACGCCTTTGGCGCCCTGCTCGAACCCGGTCAGGTCGCGGGCCGCGGTCGAGACCGTGCCGACCTGCCACGTCGCGATGCCGTCGGCGACGAGGGCCGCGGTCACGGCGTCGGCCGAGGCGGCGTCGACGACGGCGATCATGCCGATGCCGAGGTTCCAGGTGCCCTCGCTCGACTCGAGCGTCGAGCCGGCGAGGTCGCTCAGCACGCGGAAGACGGGGTCGGGCGACCAGGTGCCCCGGTCGACCTCGGTCGACGACCCGAACGGGAGGACGCGGGCGAGGTTCGCCGCGATGCCGCCGCCGGTGACGTGGCTGAGCGAGTGGACCGCCCCGGCGAGCGCCGGGTCGTCGAGCACGCGCAGCAGCG
Source organism: Frigoribacterium sp. CFBP 13729 (assembly GCF_014841875.1). Lineage (NCBI taxonomy): Bacteria > Bacillati > Actinomycetota > Actinomycetes > Micrococcales > Microbacteriaceae > Frigoribacterium > Frigoribacterium sp. CFBP 13729. The sequence goes on from NZ_JACYUR010000006.1 coordinate 121,564, forward strand.
GCGACGTGTAGAGGCGGGTCGGCTCGAGCAGGGCCTCGCCGATCGTGCCCGACAGCTCGGGGAGCGTGTCCTCGTAGCCGAGGTCGGCCGACCGCAGGACGTGGCGGACGAGCGAGAAGCCGTTCGAGTGCAGCCCGGACGACGCCAGGGCGAGCACGACGTCGCCGTCGCGGACGAGGTGCGAGCCGAGCTGCTGGCCGGCCTCGACCGCGCCGACCGCGGCGCCGGCGACGTCGTAGTCGTCCGGGCCGAGCAGGCCGGGGTGCTCCGCCGTCTCGCCGCCGACCAGGGCCGTGCCCGTGGCGCTGCAGGCTCGGGCGATGCCCTCGACGATGGAGGCGATGCGTGCCGGGACGACCCGGCCGCAGGCGATGTAGTCGGTCATCATCAGCGGACGCGCCCCGACCACGACGATGTCGTCGACGACCATGCCGACCAGGTCCTGCCCGATGGTGTCGTGCTTGTCGAGGGCCTGCGCGATGGCGACCTTGGTGCCGACGCCGTCGGTCGAGGTGGCCAGCAGCGGACGCTCGAACGACTTGAGGAACGACACGTCGAACATGCCCGCGAAGCCGCCGAAGCCGCCGACGACGCCGGGCCCGTGGGTGGCGCTGACCGCCGCCTTCATCAGCTCGACCGCGCGGTCGCCCGCGGCTGTGTCGACCCCCGCCGCGGCGTAGGAGGCGCTGGTCGAGGGGGCAGCGGGAGTCGCCATTCGTTCATCCGTTCGGTGTCGCTCTAGACTGACGCAGTAACCCCAACTCTACGGTCTGGAGCCAGATCCGCATGTGCGGCATCGTCGGTCTCGTCGCGCACGAGCCAGCTAATCAACTCGTCTACGACTCCCTCCTCCTGCTGCAGCACCGCGGCCAGGACTCGACCGGCATCGCGACCGCCGAGCGCGGCATCTTCCACGTGCACAAGACCAAGGGGCAGGTCCGCGAGGGCTTCCGCACCCGCGACATGCGCGGCCTCCTCGGCACGATGGGCCTCGGCCACGTGCGCTACGCCACCAAGGGCGCGGCGACCAACGAGCAAGAGGCCCAGCCGTTCTACGTGAACGCGCCCTACGGCATCGTGCTCGTGCACAACGGCAACCTGACGAACACCCGCGAGCTCACGAGCGAGCTGTTCCACGTCGACCGTCGACACCTCAACACGAACAGCGACACCGAGCTGCTCGTCAACGTGCTCGCGCACGAGCTGCAAGAGCAGGTCAACGGCACCGACCTCGACCCCGAGCAGATCTTCGCCGCCGTCGCCCGCGTGCACGAGCGCGTCGAGGGCTCGTACGCGGCCATCGCGATGATCGCCGGCCACGGGCTGCTCGCGTTCCGCGACCCGTTCGGCATCCGTCCGCTCGTGCTCGGCCGCCGCAAGGCCGCCGACGGGCAGCGCGACGAGTGGATCGTCGCGAGCGAGTCGCTCGTGCTCGAGTCGGGCGGCTACGAGATCGTCCGCGACGTCGCGCCCGGCGAGGCCGTCTTCGTCTCGCTCGACGGCGAGATGGTGTCGAAGCAGTGCCACGCACGGCCGCGGCTGATCCCCTGCTCGTTCGAGTACGTCTACCTCGCGCGCCCCGACTCCGTCATGAACGGCATCTCGGTCTACGACGCCCGCCTCCGCCTCGGCGACCGCCTGGCCGACACGATCGCCCAGTACGCGCCGACCGGCGACATCGACGTCGTCATGCCGATCCCCGACTCGTCGCGGCCTGCGGCCATGCAGGTCGCACAGAAGCTCGGCATCGAGTACCGCGAGGGCTTCTACAAGAACCGCTACGTCGGGCGCACGTTCATCATGCCCGGGCAGGCCGAGCGCAAGCGATCGGTGCGCCAGAAGCTCAACGCCATGTCGAGCGAGTTCAAGGGCAAGAACATCCTGATCGTCGACGACTCGATCGTCCGCGGCACCACCTCGCGCGAGATCGTCGAGATGGCGCGCGCCGCCGGGGCGAACGAGGTCACGTTCACCTCCGCCGCGCCTCCGGTGCGCTACCCGCACGTGTACGGCATCAACATGCCGTCGCGGCACGAGCTGGTCGCCCACGACCGCAAGATCCCCGAGATCGCGCGCGAGCTCGGCGCCGACCACCTGATCTACCAGGAGGTGGCGGACATGCAGGCCGCCATCATCGAGGGCAGCGACGTCACCGACCTCGAGATGAGCTGCTTCACGGGCGACTACGTGACGGGCACGGTCAGCCCCGAGTACCTCGCCTGGGTCGAGGCCAACCAGCTCAGCTGACCCGGCCTGGCTCCTCCGCTCACCCGCCGGTCATCCGAGCGGCGGTGGTCGCCGTCGGCGGTGGTCAATAGGCTCGTGCGCATGAGCGACGACAGCTCCCTCCCCGACCACCCGGCCGCACCGACCCCGGCAGCATCGACCCCGCCGCAGCCGGCGGCGCCCGTCCCCGACGTGCTCACGCCCGCCGAGCCCGTCTCCACGGGGCCCGGGGCGACCCCGGCCCTCCGCATCACGGGCCTGCGCAAGCGCTTCGGCGAGAAGGTCGCCGTCGACGGCGTCGACCTCGAGGTGCCGGCCGGCTCGTTCTACGGCCTGGTCGGGCCGAACGGCGCCGGCAAGACGACGACCCTCTCGATGGCCACCGGCCTGCTGCGACCCGACGCGGGCAGCATCGAGGTGCTCGGGCACGACGTCTGGCGCGACCCGACGCACGCGAAGTCGCTGGTGGGCGTGCTGAGCGACGGCATCGCCCTGTTCGACCGGCTGACCGGCGAGCAGCTGATCACGTACCACGGGCTCCTCAACGGCATCGACCGCGAGACCGTCGCCTCCCGGGTCGCCGACCTGCTCGACCTCCTCGACCTGCGCGAGGCCGCGGGCACGCTCGTCGTCGACTACAGCGCGGGGATGACCAAGAAGGCGGCGCTGGCCTGCGCCCTGGTGCACGCGCCGCGCCTCCTCGTGCTCGACGAGCCGTTCGAGTCGGTCGACCCGATCTCGGCGGCCAACATCCGCGACATCCTGCAGGGCTACGTGCGGGGCGGCGGCACGGTCATCGTGTCGAGCCACTCGATGGACCTCGTGCAGCGCATGTGCGACCACGTCGCCGTCGTGGCGGCCGGGCGGGTGCTCGCCGCCGGCACGACCGACGACGTGCGCGCCGGCTCCGCCCTCGAGGACCGGTTCGTCGAGCTCGTCGGCGGCCGCCAGCACAACGAGGGGCCGTCGTGGTTGCGCACCTCCTGAGCCTCCGCTGGCGGGTGATGGGCAACGGCCTCAAGCGCAGCGTCTGGCAGGTCGTCGCGCTCGTGATCGGCGGGCTCTACGGGATCGGCATCCTCGTCGCGCTGGTCGCCGGGCTCGTCGCCCTGTCGTTCGCCCCGACCCAGTGGGCCTGGACGGCCGCGGTGCTCGTCGGCTCGGTCGCCGTGCTGGGCTGGGCGGTCGTGCCGCTGCTGGCCCGCGGTGTCGACCAGACCCTCAGCGTCGAGAAGCTGCGGTCGTTCCCGATCCCGGCCGACCGCCTCCTCGTGGCCCTGCTGGTCTGCGGGGTGCTCGGCGTCCCCGGCATCGTCACGACGATCGCCGCACTCGCGACGTCGCTGAGCTGGCTCCAGCACCCGGTCTCGGCCGTGGTCGCCCCCGTCAGCGGGCTCGTCGGCGTGCTGACCTGCGTCGCCGCGTCGCGGGTGCTCGAGTCGCTGACGAGCGCGCTGGCGTCGCGTCGGCGCTACCGCGAGGTGATGGGCGTCGTCGTGTTCGTGCCGGTCATCCTCGCCGGCCCGATCATCGGCTTCGCCGGCCAGGGCATCGGCTCGGCCGTCGACCAGCTGCCGCGCATCGCGACGGTCGCCGCGTGGACTCCGCTCGGCGCCGCCTGGGCCGTGCCCGGCGAGCTCGCCCTCGGGCGACCGCTGGAGGCGCTGGCCAAGGCGGCGATCGCGCTCGCGACCCTCGCCCTGTTGCTGCTCGCGTGGCGTCGGGCCCTGGCGTCCGCCCTGATCGCGCCTCCCGTCGAGGAGCGTGCGGCGACCTCGAAGGGGCTGGGGCCGTTCCGCTGGTTCCCCGGCACGCCCACCGGCGCGGTCGCGGCCCGCGCCGCCGTCTACTGGCTGCGCGACCCGCGCTACGGCGGCTCGCTCGTCGTCGTCCCGCTGCTGCCCGTGCTCGCCGTGTTCCTCGCGTGGAGCGGCGGCAACACGTGGCTGCTCTACGCGATCGGGCCGGGGATCGCCGCCCTGCTCGCCGTCACCCTGTGCGCCGACGTCTCGTACGACGGCACCGCGTTCGCGGCGCACCTGTCGACGGGGGTCTCCGGCCGCGCTGATCGAGCGGGACGCGTGCTCACGCTGTCGCTCTTCGCCGTGCCGATCGTGCTGCTCGCGACGATCCTGCCGCTCGCCGTCCTCGGCGCCTGGCAGGTGCTGCCCGCCCTGCTCGGCATGGGGCTGGGCGTGATGTTGACGGGCTTCGGCGCGTCGAGCGTGGCGTCGGCGAAGTTCCTGATGCCCGTGCCGGCCGCGGGCGAGAGCCCGTTCAAGTCGCCTCCCGGGGCGTCGGTCACCTCGACGCTCGGCATGTACGCGACGTGGCTCGTCTCGTTCGGCCTGGCGGTGCCCGAGCTCGCGCTCGGCATCGCGTCGCTCGTCACGGGGAGCCTGCTGCTCGGGGTGCTCGCCCTGGTCGTCGGGGTCGTGCTCGGGACGGTGCTGCTCGTGGTCGGCGTCGACCGGGGCGGCAAGCTGCTCGACGCCCGCGGGCCCGAGCTGCTCACACGGCTGCGCGCGGCACGCGGGGCCTAGCGCGGGGCGTCCGGCCCAGCGAGGGGCTCAGCGCGGAGCGTCCTGCGGCACCCGCGCCGCGCCCGACGCTCTACTCGAGCTCGCCCTCGACCGCAGGAGGCTCGGGTGCGTCCACGCGACGGCGCTCGGCCCGCAGGGTCTTCGCCCGGCGGAGCGACACGCGGTCGACCACGATGGCGACGACGGCACCCACGGCGGCGCCGAACGTGAGCCCCCAGAGCGAGAAGTAGCCGTAGGTCGAGGCCGGGCTGGTGCCCGGGTCGAAGGGGAACAGCGACGTGAGGATCAGCGAGGCGAGCACGCCGAGCGCCCCGCCCATCAGCAGGAACGCGAACACCTTCGGGGCCCGGCGCACGGTGACCTCGTCGTCCGACGCGATCTCCTCGGGCTCGTCCGCACCTGCTGCTGCGGCGGGCGCGGACCGCTCGGGCTCGACGACCGGCTGCTCCGGGGCCTCCGGGGAGACGGCCTCGTCGGGCTGCTGCGGTTCGTCGGGTGCGTGGGTCACGCCCCCATTGTCCCAGAGTGCGTCCCCGAGCTCCGCCGCATGCCTCGACGTCGGAGCACCCGCCGTGCCGCTCAGGCGCGCGGCAGCCGCACGGGCACGTACCCGCGCAAGTCGGCGCGGCTTCCCGACGCCGACACGAGGGCACCGGCGACGGCCTCGTCCCAGCTCAGGGCGCCCGTCGCGAGCCGGATGAACGTGGCCGGGTCGGTCTCGACGACGTTGGGCGGCGTGCCGCGCGTGTGGCTCAGCCCCTCGCGGAACTGGACGGCGCCGAACGGCGGCACCCGCACCTCCACGGTGGCCCCCGGCTCGCCGTCGGCGAGCACCTGGAGCAGCCAGCGCACCGCGGTGGCGGTGACGGTCCGCGGTGCCGAGCCGCCCTCGGCGAGCGCGACCACCGCCTCCTGCACGGCTGCCGCGCCCGCCGCGTCGTCGATCCTCGCCCTGGCCATGCCGTCACGCTACCCGCGCACGCGCCGCCCACGCCGACTGCCGGGAGGCGCGGCTCGGTAGGATCCATCGGGTGCGCATACTCGTCCTCGGTTCCGGTGCTCGCGAGCACGCCATCATCACCGCGCTGCTGCGCGAAGACGCGGGGCACGAGATCGTCGCCGCCCCCGGCAACGCCGGCATCGCGGCGCAGGTCGAGGTCGTGCACCTCGACCCGTCGAACGGCTCCGTGGTGGCCGAGTACGCGCTCGAGAACGACGTCGAGCTGGTCGTGATCGGCCCCGAGGCCCCCCTCGTCGCCGGTGTGGCCGACGCGCTGCGCACCCGCGGCGTGCCCGTGTTCGGCCCCGGCAAGAAGGCCGCGGCGCTCGAGGGCAGCAAGACCTTCGCGAAGCGGATCATGGAGGAGGCGGGCGTCCCGACGGGACGCGCCACCCGCGTCGGGACCCTCGACGAGGCCGTCGCCGTGCTCGACGAGTTCGGTGCGCCCTATGTCATCAAGGCCGACGGCCTCGCCGCGGGCAAGGGCGTGCTCGTCACCGAGAGCCGCGACGCCGCCGTCGAGCACACCACGTACTGGCTGCAGCACGGGCCGGTGCTCGTCGAGGAGTTCCTCGACGGGCCTGAGGTCTCGCTGTTCTTCCTCAGCGACGGGCACACGGTCGTGCCGCTGTCGCCCGCCCAGGACTACAAGCGCCTCCTCGACGGCGACGCCGGCCCGAACACCGGCGGCATGGGCGCCTACTCGCCGCTGCCGTGGCTCGCCGACCGCTTCGGCAGCGAGAAGGACTTCGTCGACGAGGTGCTCGACACCATCGCGACGCCGACGGTGCGCCAGCTCGAGTCGGAGGGCACGCCCTTCATCGGGCTGCTCTACGCCGGGCTGATCCTCACCGAGCAGGGCGTCCGCGTGATCGAGTTCAACGCCCGCTTCGGCGACCCCGAGACGCAGGTCGTGCTGCCGCGCCTCATCACGCCGCTGAGCGGCCTGCTGCTCGCCGCCGCGACCGGCTCGCTCGGCAACCACGAGGCGCCGCGCTTCGTGCCGACGCCCGCGGTCACCGTCGTGCTCGCGAGCGAGGGCTACCCCGAGGGCGCCGTCAGCGGCCGCCCCCTGACCGGCCTCGACGAGGCCACCGCCGTCGCTGGGGTGCACGTCGCCCACGCCGCGACCGCCCGTCTCGACGACCGCCTCATCGCCACCGGCGGCCGCGTGCTGAGCGTCGTCGCCGAGGGCGCCGACTTCGCCGAGGCACGGGGACGCGCCTACGACGCGATGCTCCGCATCCGGCTCGAGGGCGGCCAGTACCGCCGCGACATCGCCGAGCGGGTCGCCCGATGACCGCCGAGGCGCCCGAGCTCGCCGGCTGGGTGCACGCCTACTCGGGCAAGGTCCGCGACCTGTACGTGCCGGCCCCCGCCGCGGGCTCGGGCGACGACGCCGCCACTCTCGACGCCGCCGGCGACGCCGCCGCCCTCGACGCCGCGCCCGCGCTGGACGCCGCCGAGCACCTGCTCGTCGTCGCCAGCGACCGCGTCAGCGCCTACGACGTCGTGCTCGAGCCCGGCATCCCGGGCAAGGGCGCCCTGCTCACGCAGCTCAGCACGTGGTGGTTCGACCAGCTCGAGGGCGTGCCGAACCACCTCGTCGACCCGACCACCGCCTCCGTGTCGGTGCCTGCTGCCGTGCGCGACCGCGCGATGCTGGTGAAGCCGCTCGACATGTACCCGGTCGAGTGCGTCGTGCGCGGCTACCTCGTGGGGAGCGGCTGGGCCGAGTACCGCGAGACCGGCCGGGTGTGCGGCATCGAGCTGCCGGCCGGCCTGCACGACGGCGACCGACTGCCCGAGCCGATCTACACCCCCGCCTACAAGGCGCCGCTCGGCGAGCACGACGAGAACATCTCGTTCGAGCGCACCGTCGAGCTCGTCGGCGCCGACGTCGCGGCGGCGCTGCGCGACACGTCGCTCGAGATCTACCGCCGTGCCTCCATGGTCGCGGAGGCACAGGGCGTCGTCCTCGCCGACACCAAGTTCGAGTTCGGGGCCGACCGTTCCACCGGCGAGCTGACCCTCGGGGACGAGGTGCTCACCAGCGACAGCAGCCGCTTCTGGGACGCGGGGGGCGCCGGGGCCGCGGGGGCAAGCTCGGGCACCGGCAGCCGCACGGACAGCTTCGACAAGCAGATCGTGCGCAACTGGCTGAGCGACAACTGGGACAAGACCGGCACCCCGCCCGCCCTGCCGCCCGAGATCGTCGAGCGCACGGCCGCCCGCTACCGCGAGCTCATCGAGCGCCTCACCGCCCACTGACCCTGCCGCACGCTCATGGCGTGCCGCAGCTGCCGGCTGTGCCCGGACCGCGCTCCGACACCGCTGAGTGAACGAAGAACGGGTGACTACGGCGGTGTTCCGTTCACTCGCCGGTGTCAGGCCGGCCCCGGCTGAGTCGAGCCAGGAATGCCGCGCCAGTTCAGCCGGTTCAAGTCGGTGACACGTCATCGACCGGCGTGACACGAGACGCGCGACCGCACGAGAACCGAGGGCCCCGATGACCGACACCAGCAGCAGCGACGCGACCGGCGCCTCCTCGGCAGGCCGGGACGCTGCAGGCCGACTCCCGGCAGGCCGTAACGCCGCCGACCTGCTCGCCGCCGACACGGGCATGGGCGCGGTCACGCTCCGCGTCGCCGACCTCGACGCGATGACCGCGTACTACCGCGACGCCGTCACGCTCGCCGTGCTGAGCCACGACGCGGAGGCGGGCCGCAGCGTCCTCGGCCGGGGGGCGACGCCGATCGTGGTGCTCGAGCACGCGCCGGAGCTCCGGCACGCCGGCCCCCGCGAGGCCGGCCTTTTCCACACGGCGATCCTGTTCGAGACCGAGGCTGACCTCGCCGCCTCCGTGTACGGCGTCGCGAGCCGCCACCCCGGCAGCTTCACCGGCAGCGCCGACCACCTCGTCAGCAAGGCCTTCTACTTCACCGACCCCGAGGGCAACGGGGTCGAGCTCTACTGGGACCGCGACCGCACCGCCTGGTCGTGGACCCACGGCCAGGTCGACATGGCCACCCTCGCCCTCGACCCGAACGCGTTCCTGCAGCAGAACGTGACCGAGGAGGCGCTGGTCGCCACCGCCTCCCGCCCCGCCTCGGTCGGCCACGTGCACCTCAGCGTGGGAGACGTCGACAGCGCCCACCGGTTCTACGTCGAGCAGCTCGGCTTCGAGACGACGACGCGCTTCGGGCCGCAGGCGCTCTTCGTCAGCGCCGGCGGCTACCACCACCACATGGCGATGAACACGTGGCAGAGCGCCGGAGCAGGGAGGCGGCAGCTGGCCCTCGGTCTCGGACTCGTCCGCATCGAGGTGCCGGGCCTCGACGACCTGGGCGCCCTCGGCGAGCGCCTCGCGCACCACGGCGTCGCCACTCGCGACGACGGCCGCGTGCTCGCCTTCGACGACCCGTGGCTGAACCAGATCGAGGTCACGGCCCGCGCGCTGGGCGCGTGACCGCCCACGCGCCGTACTTCTGGAGATAGCGTCGCAGGCATGTCCGAAGCCGCACAGCACGCCTCCCCCGCCCCCGTCTTCAGCACCGTCGCCGAGGGCGACCTCACTCTCGACGACCACGAGGCCCTCGCGGCGATGCTCGCCCGCACCTTCGACGCCTACGACCACTGGTACGCCGGGGCGCGCAGCTGGGCCGGGATGCAGCCGGAGCTCCGCGTCGTCGCCCGCGACGGGGACGTCGTCGTCGCGCACGCCGGGCTCCGCCGCCAGTTCGTCACGGTCGGCGAGACCGACCTGCTGGTCACCGCGGTCGGGATGGTCGCCGTCAGCCCGACCGCGCAGGGCACCGGCCTCGGCGGCGCGCTGCTGCGCCACGTCGACGCCGCGCTCGAGCGCCTCGGCAGCCGGTTCGGCCTGCTCGAGACCGGCGAGGCGGTGCAGGGCTTCTACCGCCGCGCGGGCTGGCTGCCGCTCGACGCGGTCACCGGCCACGCAGTCACCGGCCACTACACCGCCTTCTCGGCAGACGGGGCAGGCGTGCTCGTCAGCCAGGACGAGGGCTGGCTGATCCGCGAGGTCGGCGCGACGGCCGCCGAGTGGCCCGCCGGCGACATCCGCTGGAACGGCCAGATGGTCTAGGGGGGCCGACCGCACGCAGGAGGCGCGGTGCCCGACGAACGGGCACCGCGCCTCCTGCGGTCTGACGTGACCAGCGGTGCTGGTCAGCGGACGCCGACTGCTACGCGGGGACGCCCACGGTCGCCGGGTCCTCGTTCGAGCCGGGCGCCTCGGGCGAGACGCCGGCGCGGACGCGCGAGCCGAGGATCGGGTCGACGGAGTTCCAGTACTGGAACACGCGCTCGAGCAGGTCGGGACGGGTGACCTTCGACACGTGGCCGACGATGTTGGCGACCAAGCGGTCGCGCTGCTCGTCGTCCATCACGTCGCGGACGAGCGAACCGGCCTGGCCGAAGTCGTCGTCCTCCGGGTGCAGCGTGGCTGCCGAGCGGACGAGCTCGCCGTCGCTCTCCCAGCCGGGGGTCTCGCCCGCGGCCTGCGGCGAGCCCGCGGGGCCGCCGACCGAGTTCGGCGCGTAGACCGGCACGGTGGCGTCGCTGAAGCTGTAGCGCGCGGCGCCGTCCTTCGAGTACGAGTGCACCTCGTTCTTCGGCGCGTTCACCGGCAGCTGCTGGTGGTTGACGCCCACGCGGTAGCGGTGCGCGTCGGCGTAGCTGAAGATGCGCGCGAGCAGCATCTTGTCGGGGCTGGTCGCGATGCCGGGCACGAAGTTCGAGGGCGCGAACGCGGCCTGCTCGATCTGCGCGAAGTAGTTCTCCGGGTTCCTGTTCAGGGTCATCTTCCCGACCTCGATCAGCGGGTAGTCGCTGTGCGGCCAGACCTTCGTCAGGTCGAAGGGGTTGAAGCGGTAGCTCGCGGCGTCGGCGTAGGGCATGACCTGCACGGACATCGTCCAGGTCGGGAACTCCTCGCGCTCGATCGCGGCGGACAGGTCGCGGATGTGGAAGTCCGCGTCCTCACCGGCGATGCGGTCGGCGTCGGCCTGCGTGAGGATCTCGTTGCCCTGGTCGGACTTGAAGTGGTACTTGACCCACGAGCGCTCGCCCGCGGCGTTGATCCACTGGTAGGTGTGCGAGCCGAAGCCGTCCATCATGCGCCACGACGCGGGCAGGCCGCGGTCGCCCATCAGCCAGGTCACCTGGTGGGCGGACTCGGGCGAGAGGGTCCAGAAGTCCCACTGCATGTCGTGGTCGCGCAGGTGCGAGCCGGGCAGGCGCTTCTGCGAGTGGATGAAGTCGGGGAACTTGATGCCGTCGCGGATGAAGAAGACGGGCGTGTTGTTGCCGACGAGGTCGTAGTTGCCCTCGCTCGTGTAGAACTTCAGCGCGAAGCCACGGGGGTCGCGCCAGGTGTCGGGGCTGCCCTGCTCGCCGGCGACGGTCGAGAAGCGGGCGAGCATCTCGGTCTCGACGCCGGGCTGGAACAGCGCGGCGCGGGTGTACTGCGAGACGTCGCCGGTGGTGACGAACGTGCCGAAGGCGCCGCCGCCCTTGGCGTGCACGATGCGCTCCGGTACCTTCTCGCGGTTGAAGTTGGCGAGCTTCTCGACCAGCGCGTGGTCGTGCAGCACGATGGGGCCGTCGGCCCCGACCGTCTGCGAGTGCTCGTCGCTGGCGACGGGTGCGCCGTTGTCGGTGGTCGTGATCGGTGTCGTGTCGGTCATGACTCCTCTTTCCGTTCGGTGTTCAGTCGCGGGTTGCGGGAGACCCGGCGCGCGGCCGGGAAGAAGGGGAGGGCGGTGCCCTGCGCGGGAGGTGCGGTGCAGCTCAGGAGGCGCGCCCCGCGTCGGCGAGGCCGGTCGCGTCCAGGGTCGTCGCGCCGGCGAGGCCGGTCGCGTCCAGCACCGGCACGCCCGCGTCGGCCGGTCCGGTGACGACCTCGCCGTCGAGCGGCGCGTCCTCCGCGGCGCGGCACGCCGGGCAGAGGCCCCAGAAGGTCACCTCCGCGGTCTGCACGGTGAAGCCGGAATCGTTCGACGGGGTCAGGCACGGCGCGTGGCCGACGACGCAGTCGACGTCGGCGACGTTGCCGCAGACGGAGCAGACCACGTGGTGGTGGTTGTCGCCGGTGCGCAGCTCGTAGAGCGCGGCGGAGCCGGCCGGCTCGATCCGACGGACCAGCCCGGCCCCTGTGAGGGCCGCGAGGACGCCGTAGACCGCCTGAAGGGAGGTGCCCGGCAGGCCCAGCGCGACGCGAGCGAAGACGACGTCGGCCGGCGCGTGCGGCAGCCCGTCGAGGGCGTCGAGCACGGCGAGGCGCGGCGCGGTCACCCGCAGGCCGGCGGCCCGGAGGCGCTCGGTGCCCTGCGTGCTCGCAGCGCCTTCGGCGCCCTGGCTCGTCGTCGTCATGCCCCCATCTAAGCACGCTTCCCTTGAATGGTTCAAAACAGCCCGGGGGCGGGCGTGTCCGTCGCGAGCGGGCCGCCGCCGCAGCCCGGTGGCGACGGACACGCCCGTGGCGACGGCCGCACCGCGCAGCGGCCCGTTCTGGGGGATGTCGCTCCCGGGACGCCCCGCCTAGCGTGGAGCGCGGGATGGCACCCAGACGACACCCGAGGAGCACCGCGTGACCAGGACGGTCGACCACGACAGCACCGGCACGCCGGGCGCCCGCCCGAGCACGGGCAGCGCCGTCGCCGGCGTGCACCAGCACGGATACGAGCGGCTCCGTCCCGTGATGCGGCTCTGGTACCTCTGGTGGCTCTCGCGGTCGCGTCACGTCCTCTCCCCCCGTGACGAGCCGACCGCGCGCACCTCGGCGCGCGACGCCGACACCGTCCTCATCGTCGGCAACGGCCCCGCGCACGGCTGGGGCGTGTCCACCCACGACCAGGCGCTCGTCGGCCAGCTGTCGCGCGCCTCCTCGGAGGCCACCGGGCGCCCCTGCTCGGTCGACTACGTCGGCGACGAGATGATGAGCATCGAGTCGACGCGGGCCTGGATCCGCGACACCGACGTCGGCCTCTACGACACCGTCGTGGTGCTGGTGGGCCTCAACGACGCCGTGCGCCTGACGCCCCTCGACGTCTGGGAGCGCGAATTGCGCCTCCTCGTCTCGACCATCGCGCGCCGCAGCCACCCGACCGCGCGCACCGTGCTGGTCGGCGTGCCGCCCGTCCGCTCGGCGAAGGCGTTCGACAGCCTGCTGGGCTCGGTCGCCGAGCAGCACGGCGAGCGCATGAACGCCCTCACCGAGCTGGTCGCCTCCGAGGCGGGCCTCGAGTACTTCCGGCTGCCGGCCGGCCTCCGCCGCCCCGACTCGCCGCACGGCTGCGCCGAGGGCTACCGCCGGTGGGCGCAGACCATCGCGCACCGCATCGCGCCGACCCTCGACCGCGTGCACCAGGGCCAGCTCGACGAGCGCCTGCCGCGGCACCTGCCGCAGCGCAGCTTCGAGTGGAGCGGCGGCGAGCGCCTGGTCGAGCAGGCCGCGACCGGCGGCTCCGACGCGCTCAAGGACCTGGCCAAGGAGGCGGAGGCCGAGTTCGGCGTCGACGTCGCGGTCGTCAGCATGCTCGACGGCAGCAAGCTCTGGTACGCCATGAACACCGAGCTGCTGCCGGTGTCGATCCCCCGCGAGCTGACCTTCTGCGACGTGACCGTCGCCGCCGACGACGTGGTCGTCGTCGAGGACGCCCGCAAGGACGAGCGCTTCGCGGAGAACCCGTACCTCGACCTCAACCACGGCTACTTCTACGCGGGGCACCCGATCCACTCGTCGACCGGCGAGACGATCGGCACGTTCTGCCTGCACAACACGCGTCCGCGCAAGGCCTCGTCGGTCTCGCCCGAGAAGCTGCGCGAGTTCGCGCTGCGGGCCGAGGCCGAGCTGCAGAGCTACGAGCCCGCGCCTGCCGCTCCCCAGCCGCTCACGCGGCGGGCCCGGCGCGAGGCCGAGGAGCGCGCCGCGGCCGCGGCCGGCACCCCGGCCGCCCCCTTCGGCTTCCCCGTCTAGCGCGCGGCCGCCGTCGGGCCCGTCGCCCGGCGCTCAGTCGCCGCGCCGCACCTGCTTCACGTAGCGGTAGACCGTGGGCTCGGACACGTGCAGCGCGTCGGCCACCTGCGCCACCGCGCCCTTGAGCAGGAACACCCCCGCCCGCTCGAGCTCGCGCACGGCCGCGACCTTCTCGTCGGGCGTCATGCGGTGCGGCTCGACGCCCTGCGCCGCGACGATCCGGGCCACGCCGTCGAGCGCGAGCTCGTCCACGTTCGTGCTGAGCCGCTCGACGACGCCGGCCGACGAGGCAGCACGGGCGCCGTCGCCAGCCCCGCCAGCCCCCCCGGCGCCGCCCGCGCCTCCCCGCCCCGCACCGGCGCCTCCTTGCTCCGCGCCCTTCACGAGCCCCGTCGTCGCGGTGATCGCCGCGAGCAGGTCGCGGGCCCGGGTCAGCGGCTCGTCGTCGATGTTGAGGCAGAGCATCCCGACGACGTCGCCGCCCGCGTCGCGGATGAAGAAGGTCGACGAGCGGAACGTGCCGCCCGTGCGCGACTCCGCCAGGTAGTTCGCGAGGTAGTCGCGGTCGTCGTGCTCGTGGTTCTGCAGCACCTTGAGCACGAGGTCGGTCGCGGGGCCGCCGACGCTGCGGCCGCTGACGTGCCCGTTCGTGAGGGCGACGATCGAGCGGCTGAGGTCGCTCGTGTCGTGCAGCACGATCTCGGTGCGCGGGCCGAGCAGCTCGGCGAGGAAGTCCATCAGCGGCAGGTACGGCCCGAACTCGGTCCGGAGCACGCGGCTGCGGTCGACCACGGTGGCGCTGCTGGCTGTCGTCATGGGCCCCAGGTTACCGGTGTGTAACAGATTCGTCGCATTGTGATAATTTTCTCTCATCGTGCCGAGAGATCGGCTAGCTTCCGATGACCGACGACGCTCACGAAAGGCTCGACCATGACCCGATCGACCACCCTCAGGCCCCGCCTCCGCCCTGCCCTCTGGGGCTCCGTCGCGACGGGCGCCGTCCTGGCCCTCACGCTGACCGCGTGCGGCGGCCCGAGCGCCCCGCAGCCCGGCGACGCGACGGGCGACGCCTCGTCGTCGGCGTCCTCGACGATCCCCGACACGAGCGCGCTGCTCGACGCCGTCGAGGTCGACGACTCGCTCGCCTCGCAGCTCCCCTCCGACATCGCCGACGCGGGCACCCTCTCGGTCGGCTCGAACGTGCAGTCCGCGCCGAACAACTTCTACGCGGCCGACGGCTCGACCGTCATCGGCTCCGACCACGACCTGATCACGGCGATCGGCAAGAAGCTCGGCCTCGAGGTCGAGTACCAGAACCAGGACTTCGGCTCGCTCATCACGAGCCTGCAGTCCGGCCGCGTCGACGTCACCATCGCCGCGATGAACGACACCGCCGAGCGCCAGCAGGCGATCGACTTCGTCGACTACCTCACCTCGGGCATCACCCTGATGGTGCAGAAGGGCAACCCGGCCGACATCACCGGCCCCGACACCCTCTGCGGCAAGACCATCGCGGTCGTCACCGGCACGAGCCAGCAGGAGTTCGCCGAGGCGACGAGCACGCAGTGCGAGTCGGACGGCGACGAGCCCCTCGAGATCACCGTCACCGACAGCGACGCCCAGAACCAGACCCAGCTGCGCACCGGCCGCATCGACGCCATCGTCAACGACCTGCCGAGCGCCGTCTACATCTCGAAGACCGCCCAGGACGGCCAGGCCTTCGAGGTCGTGCCCGGCGACGTCATCGACGGCGCGCCCTACGGCATCGGCGTCAACAAGGACGACCCCGAGCTGCGCGACGCCATCGCCGCGGCGCTCGACTCGCTGATCGACGACGGCACCTACGGCGAGGTCCTCGACGCCTGGGGCATCACCTCCGGCAGCGTCACCGAGGCGACCGTCAACGGGGGCAAGTAGCCGTGACGGAGCCCGGATCGCGGGCCGGGGCCGACACGGTCGACCCGGCCCGCACCTCCTCGGCGGGGCGTGAGCTGCTGCCGCAGGTGCGCCTGAAGCACTGGGGCCGCTGGGTCAGCGCCGCGGTCATCGTCGTGGTGCTCGTCGCGCTCGCCTACGGGGCGTCGCAGGGCGACATCGCGTACGGCGACATCCCGTACTACCTGATCTCGCCGATCATCCTGCAGGGCCTCGTCGGCACCCTCGTGCTCGCGGTCGTCGCACAGGTCAGCGCCGTCGTGATCGGCGTCGTGATCGCCCTGATGCGCATCTCGAAGAACCCCGTGGCGCAGGCCTTCGCGGCCGGCTACACCTGGCTGTTCCGCGGCCTGCCCGTGCTGCTGCAGATCCTGCTCTGGTACAACCTGGCGCTGATCTTCCCGCGGCTCACCGTCGGGGTGCCGTTCACCGACGTGGTGTTCCTCGACGTCAGCACGAACGACGTCATGACGACCTTCGTCGCCGCGTTCCTCGGGCTGGCCCTCAACGAGAGCGCCTACATGGCCGAGATCGTGCGGGCGGGGCTCAAGAGCGTCGACCGCGGCCAGATCGAGGCGGCGCAGTCGATCGGGCAGACCCCGATGCAGCGCATGGCCCGCATCGTGCTGCCCCAGGCGATGCGCATCATCATCCCGCCGACCGGCAACGACTTCATCAACATGCTCAAGGGCACGGCGATGGCCTCGGTCATCGGCTACCTCGAGCTGATCAAGGCCGCGAACAACATCTCGTCGTTCAACCTCCAGGTGATGGAGACGCTGATCGCCGCGGCGATCTGGTACATGGTCATCGTCAGCGTCGCGAGCGTCGGCCAGTTCTACCTCGAGCGCAGCTTCGACCGGCAGGACCGCCGCCCCGGCGGCCCGCCGAACGCCCGCGCGCTGCGCCGCAAGGTCGCCGCCGACCTCGGCCGCGCCCCCCTCGTGAGGAGCACCCCGTGACCGCGACGCCCACCCCGACCGCAGGAGGCGCGGCGCCCGCCGCCGACGCCGCCCCCGTCCTCGAGGCCCTCGGCATCGGCAAGTCGTACGGCAGCCACGAGGTGCTGCGCGACGTCTCGATGACGGTGCGCAGCGGCGAGGTCGTCTGCATCATCGGCCCGTCCGGCGCGGGCAAGTCGACGTTCCTCCGCACGCTGAACCGCCTCGAGGAGCCGGACGCCGGCGAGGTCTGGGTCGGCGGCGAGCCGATGGGCTTCGAGCTGCGCGACGGCGTGCTGCACGAGCTGAGCGAGCGCAGGCTGTCCGCGCAGCGGGCACGCACGGCGATGGTGTTCCAGCACTTCAACCTGTTCCCGCACCTGACGGTGCTCGGCAACGTGCTCGAGGGCCCGGTGCGCGTGCAGCGTCGATCCGCGAAGGAGGCGCGGGCCGAGGCCGTCGCCATCCTCGAGCGGGTGGGCCTCGGCGACAAGGTCGACGCCTACCCCGGCCAGCTCTCGGGCGGGCAGCGGCAGCGGGTCGCCATCGCGCGGGCCGTGGCGATGAAGCCCCTGTTCCTGCTCTTCGACGAGCCGACGTCGGCGCTCGACCCCGAGCTCGTCGGCGAGGTGCTGAAGGTGATGGGCGACCTGGCCCGCGACGGCATGACCATGCTGGTCGTGACGCACGAGATCCAGTTCGCCCGCGAGGTCGCCGACCGCGTCGTCTTCATGGCCGACGGCGGCATCGTCGAGCAGGGCCCGGTCGAGCAGGTGCTCGGCGCCCCTCGTGAGGCGCGCACGCGGCAGTTCCTCCAGCGGGTGCTGCAGTGACCTCGACCCGCCCCGGGACGTCGGGCGCCCTCGACACCTACCTGTCGTCGTTCGCGGAGCCCGTCGGCTACCTGAACTTCGGCAGCTACGGACCGCCCTCCCGCGACGTCGTCGAGACCATCGGCCGCCTCGCGGCCGCGGCGAGCGCCGGCGTCCCGTCGGCGGGCCTGCACGCCGAGGACGAGCGCGCCCTGGCCGCGGTGTCGCGCCTCACCGGCGTCGACCGGACCGGCGTCGCCCTCGCGGGCAGCACCTCCCTCGGGCTGATGCAGGTCGCCTTCGGCCTGCCGCGCGGCGAGGTCGTCGTGAGCCAGGCCGAGTTCCCGTCGAACCTCTACGCCTGGTGGCGCTCGGAGGAGGCGGGCCTCACCACGGTGCGGCACCTGCCCCCGGTGCCGGGGCAGCCGCTCGCGCCCGTGACGCCCGAGCGCGTGGCCGACGCCGTCGGCCCGTACACGGTCGCCGTCGCGGTGAGCGCGGTCGACTTCCGCACCGGCACGGTCGCCGACCTCGCGGGCCTCCGGGAGGCAGCCGGCGACCGCCTCCTCGTGGTCGACGGCATCCAGGGGTTCGGGGTCCTCGACGCCGACTGGTCGCTCGCCGACGCCCTCGTCGTCGGCGGCCAGAAGTGGCTGCGGGCGGGCTGGGGCACGGGCTTCGTCGCCCTCTCCCCGAGGGCGCTCGACCGCCTCCGGCCGGTGCTCGGCGGCTGGACCGGCGTCGAGGGGCCGTCGCGCTACGACGGCGTGCCGCACGCCGCCCTCTCCGGGGCCCAGCGCTTCTCGGTCACGAACGGCTCGCCGTTCGCCTCGGGTGCCCTCGCCACCGCCCTCGAGCAGCTCGAGCAGGTCGGCGTCGACGTCGTCGCGTCCCGGGTCGCCGACACGGCGGGCGACCTGGTCGCCCGCCTCGAGGCCGCGGGCGTGCCCGTGCTCTCGCCCGCCGACCGCGAGCGCCGGGCCGGCATCGTCGTCGCCGGAGTGCCTGCGGGCGACGCCGCGGCCGTCGGCGCCCGGCTCGACGCCGCCGGGGTCACGGCGACCGTGCACGGCGACGACCGCGTGCGCCTCAGCGTGCACGCCACCACCACCCCGTCCGCGCTCGACGCGGCCCTGACCGTCCTGGGAGGACGCGCATGACCACCGCAGACGACACCCGTATCGACCGCCCCGCCCGCACCGGCGCCTCCGTCCACGCCGTGCACACCGACGCCGCGCCCGCCGCCGTCGGCGCCTACTCGCAGGCCGTCGTCGTCGGCGACCTCGTCTTCGTCTCCGGACAACTGCCGATCGACCCGGCGACGGGCGAGTTCGCGGGGCCGGGGGTGCGCGAGGAGGCGGCCCAGTCGCTCCGCAACGGCGCGGCGGTCCTCGAGGCGGCCGGCTCGGGCGTCGCGCACGTCGTCAAGACGACGGTGCTGCTCGCCGACATCGCCGACTTCGCCGTCGTGAACGAGGTCTACGCCGAGGTCTTCTCTGCGGCCGGGGGCGTGCTGCCGGCCCGCGCCGCCTACCAGGTGGGGGCCCTGCCGAGGGGCGCCCGGGTCGAGATCGAGTTCGTGGGGGCCGTCGTCCGCTGACCGGCGCCCGCGGCGGCGCTCCCCGGCGCGTTCTGACCGAGAAGGGACGACCTGACCGCGGGCCCCCGTCCAGAACGCCCCTTCCCGGGCACCGAGCGCCTCGACGGTGCCGTGCGCCAGGGGTCCTCCGCGAGGAGGAATTCACCGACCGGTCTCCCCACCCGGCTCCCGTGGTCGCTACGGTGCGGAGATGAGCACGTCGACGGAGCGTCACCCGCAGGGCCAGGGCCGCATCTCGGGTGCCGCACCGAGCGGCACCGACCCCGCGGGCGCCTCCCCGGCTCCGTCCGCCGACGCCCTCGCGGGCCGCGACCTCGTCGTCGACCTCGCCCGCGTCGTCTGCGTGCTGCTCGTGGTCGTCATCCACGTACTGATGGTCGGCGTCGGCCGCGACCCCGACGGCGCGGTCGTCGCGTCGCAGCCGCTGCAGCAGCAGCCGTGGTTCGCGTTCTCGACCTGGGTCGGCCAGATCATGCCGCTCTTCTTCGTCGTCGGCGGCTTCGCGAGCGCGACCGCCTGGGCGAGCACACAGCGACGAGGAGGCGACGGTGCGGACTTCGTGCGCGGTCGCCTCCTGCGCCTCGCCCGTCCCGCCGCCGCGCTCTTCGTGGTGCTCGCCGTCGCCCTGGCGGTCGCCACGCTGCTCGGGGTCGACCCGGCCCTGCTCGACACGGCCGTCACCGGCATCGGCACCCCGCTCTGGTTCCTCGCCGCCTACGGCATCACGCAGGTGGCCGTGCCCGTGATGGCCAGGCTGCACGCCACGCGACCCGCGGCGACCTTCGTCGGCCTCGCGACGGCGGCCCTGCTCGTCGACTCGGTCCGGTACACGACGCTCGTGACCGACGTCGGCCTGCTCAACCTCGTGTTCGTGTGGCTGTTCGTGCAGCAGCTGGGGTTCGCCTACGCGAGCGGGTGGTTCGGGCGTGCCCCGCGCCTCCTGCTGGCGGGCATCGCGCTGGCCTGCGCCGCGTCGCTGCCGGCGCTGACGACGGTGGGGCCGTGGTCGGACGACATGCTGACGAACCTCAACCCGCCGGCCGTGCCGCTGATGGTGCTCGGCGTCGGGCAGATCTGCGTGCTGACGCTGCTGCACCCCGCGCTGGCCCGGCTGATGCGGACGCGTGCCGCGCGGGCCGTCGTGTTCGCGGTCGGCAGCCGCGGCATGACGATCTACCTCTGGCACCTGCCGTTGCTGATCGCCGTCACCGGCCTGGTCCTCGCGACGGGCGGGCCGCTGCCCGAGCCGGCGTCGGCGGCCTGGTGGTGGACGCGGATCCCCGTCGTGCTGCTCGTGCTCGGCCTCGCGTGCGCGCTGTCGCTCGTGGTCGGACGCCTCGAAGGGGCACCGCGGCCCGTGCCGTCGGGGCACCGCCGCCCGAGCACGCTCGTCGTCGCGGTGTCGGCCGTGCTGGTCGTGGCGCCGCCGTTCGCGGTGATGCTCGACGGCCTCGACCTGCGGAACGCGATCGCCGGTGCCGTGGCGCTGCCGGCGGCGCTCTGGCTGCTCGGCCGCACGCGACCCCGGCCGTAGCAGGGGCCCGCGGGGGAGAGAAGGGTGACGCCCGGCCGACGGGGGGATCGGCCGGGCGTCCTACGGCGTCGGGCGGATCAGGAACCCTCGACCGGATGCAGCAGGAGGCCCGATCACGAGGCCGTGTTCCTGCTGCTGAGATCAATGGTGCGTGCCGATCCGATGACGACGCTGGGAGCCGCCCCGGGATCTGCTGATCACCGACGACACCGGCCGGGCCGGCAGGCGGACCGGCGCGAGGCCCGCGCCTCGACGCCCGGCCGGGCGGCACCGTCCCGATAGACTCGCTGCGTCCACCCGCTGCCAGCCCGCAGGAGTTGAAACGTGCCCACAATCGTCGTCGAGGTCATGCCCAAGGCTGAACTGCTCGATCCCCAGGGCAAGGCCGTGGTCGGCGCCCTCTCCCGTCTCGGCCGCGAGCAGTTCACCGACGTCCGCATCGGCAAGCGCTTCGAGCTGACCGTCGAGGGCGAGGTGACGGAGGCGGTGCTCGCCGACGTGCGCACCCTCGCCGACGACGTGCTCTCGAACTCGGTCATCGAAGACGTGGTGAGCATCACCGTGCTCGACGCCGCGCCCGCCGTCTGATGCGCATCGGCGTCGTCACCTTCCCCGGCTCGCTCGACGACCGCGACGCCCAGCGCGCGGTCCGCCTGGCGGGCGGCGAGCCCGTCGCCCTCTGGCACGGCGACCACGACCTGCAGGGCGTCGAGGCGATCATCCTGCCCGGCGGGTTCAGCTACGGCGACTACCTGCGCGCCGGTGCCATCGCCTCCTTGTCGCCGATCATGACCGAGGTCGTCGACGCGGCGAACGCGGGCATGCCCGTGCTCGGCATCTGCAACGGCTTCCAGATGCTGGCGGAGGCGCGGCTCATCCCCGGTGCCCACACCCGCAACGCGCACCAGCAGTTCATCCGCCGCGACCAGGTGCTCCGCGTGGAGAACGCGTCGACCGACTGGACGAACGGCTTCGCCGAGGGGCAGGAGATCACGATCCCCCTCAAGAACGCCGACGGCCGGTTCATCGCGGACGACGAGACGATCAAGCGGATCGAGGGCGAGGGCCAGGTCGCCTTCCGCTACGTCGGCGTCAACCCCAACGGCTCGATGGACGACATCGCCGGCGTCTCGAACGCCCGCGGCAACGTCGTCGGCCTGATGCCCCACCCCGAGCACGCCACCGAGCCCGGCTTCGGCCCCGACATGCCCGACGCGATGTCGAGCGGCGTCGACGGCCTCACGTTCTTCACGTCCGTCATCGAGAGGGCCCTGTCCAAGTGAGCACCGAGAACGACCGCGCCGAGCTGATCGACGTCCGCCCCGAGGGCCCGAAGCCCGACACGACCGCCGACGCGGCCGCGACGCCCGACAAGCACCAGCCCTTCGAGGCCCTCGGGCTCAAGGCCGACGAGTACGCGCAGATCCGCGAGATCCTCGGCCGCCGCCCCACGAGCGGCGAGCTGGCGATGTACTCGGTGATGTGGAGCGAGCACTGCTCCTACAAGTCCAGCAAGATCTACCTCCGCCAGTTCGGCCAGAAGGTCTCGCCGGCGATGACGAAGGACCTGATGGTCGGCATGGGCGAGAACGCCGGCGTCGTCGACGTGGGAGGCGGCTGGGCGGTGACCTTCAAGGTCGAGTCCCACAACCACCCCAGCTACATCGAGCCGTTCCAGGGCGCCGCGACCGGCGTCGGCGGCATCGTCCGCGACATCATCTCGATGGGCGCCCGTCCGGTCGCCGTGATGGACCAGCTGCGCTTCGGCGCCATCGACGCCCCCGACACGCAGCGCGTCGTCGACGGCGTCGTGCAGGGCATCAGCTTCTACGCGAACTGCCTCGGCCTGCCGAACATCGGCGGCGAGACCTACTTCGACGCCGTCTACCAGGGCAACCCGCTGGTCAACGCCCTCGCGGTCGGCGTCCTCCGTCACGAGGACCTGCACCTCGCCAACGCCAAGGGCGTGGGCAACAAGGTCGTGCTCTTCGGGGCGCGCACCGGCGGCGACGGCATCGGCGGCGCCTCCATCCTCGCCTCCGACACGTTCTCGTCGGGCGGCCCGACGAAGCGCCCCTCGGTGCAGGTCGGCGACCCGTTCGCCGAGAAGGTGCTGATCGAGTGCTGCCTCGAGCTGTTCCGCGGCGAGCTCGTCGAGGGCATCCAGGACCTGGGAGCGGCCGGCATCAGCTGCGCCACCTCCGAGCTGGCCTCGAACGGCGACGGCGGCATGTTCATCGAGCTCGACGACGTGCTGCTCCGCGACCCCTCGCTGACTGCCGAGGAGATCCTGATGAGCGAGAGCCAGGAGCGGATGATGGCGGTCGTCAGCCCCGACAAGCTCGACGCGTTCCTCGCCGTCACCGCGAAGTGGGACGTCGAGACGAGCGTGCTCGGCGAGGTCACCGACACCGGCCGGCTGGTCATCAACTGGCACGGAGAAGAGATCGTCAACGTCGACCCGCGCACCGTCGCGGTCGACGGCCCGGTCTACGAGCGTCCCGTCGCCTACCCGTCCTGGATCGACGCGCTGCAGGCCGACACGGCCGCGACGCTGCCGCGTCCGACCGACCCCGAGGAGGTGCGGGCCCAGTTCCTGCAGCTGCTCGGCTCCCCCAACCTGGCCGACAAGAGCTGGGTCACGAACCAGTACGACACGTACGTGCTCGGCAACACGGCCCTGAGCTTCCCCGACGACGGCGGCATGGTCCGCGTCGACGAGGAGTCGGGGCTCGGCTTCGCCATCGCGACCGACGCCAACGGCCGCTGGTGCCAGCTCGACCCGAAGCAGGGCGCCCGTCTGGCCCTCGCCGAGGCCTACCGCAACGTCGCCGTCACGGGTGCCGTGCCGGCCGCCGTCACGGACTGCCTCAACTTCGGCAGCCCGGAGGACCCGGAGGTCATGTGGCAGTTCTCGCAGGCCGTCGAGGGCCTGTCCGACGCGTGCCTCGAGCTCGAGATCCCCGTCACGGGCGGCAACGTGTCGTTCTACAACCAGACCGGCACGAAGCCCATCTTCCCGACCCCCGTGGTCGGCGTCCTCGGCGTGATCCAGGACGTCGCGAAGCGCGTGCCCTCCGGCTGGCAGGACGACGGCGACAACATCTACCTGCTCGGCACCTCCTCCCTCGAGCTCGACGGCTCGGCCTGGGCCGGCACCGTGCACGACCACCTCGGCGGACGCCCGCCGGCCGTCG
The DNA here is from genome assembly GCF_014841875.1 of Frigoribacterium sp. CFBP 13729. Taxonomy (NCBI): domain Bacteria; kingdom Bacillati; phylum Actinomycetota; class Actinomycetes; order Micrococcales; family Microbacteriaceae; genus Frigoribacterium; species Frigoribacterium sp. CFBP 13729. The sequence continues at coordinate 145,354 of NZ_JACYUR010000006.1, forward strand.
ACCTGGCAGGCGAGAAGCAGCTCGCGGGGCTGCTCGCCGCGGGTGCCGACCAGTCGCTCATCGCGGCGGCGCACGACCTCAGCGACGGCGGCCTGGCCCAGGCCCTCGCCGAGGCGGTGCTGCGCTTCGGCGTCGGCGCGCGCGTCTACCTGGGCGAGCTGCTCGAGCGCGACGGCCTCGACGTCGCGGCGACGCTCTTCACGGAGTCGACCGGTCGCGTGGTCGTGTCGGTGCCCCGTGAGGACGACGTCAAGTTCCGCGGCCTCTGTGAGGGCCGGGGCTACCCCGTCGCCCGCATCGGCGTGACGGACGCGTCGTCGCAGTCGCTCGAGATCCAGGACGTCTTCACGGTCTCGCTCGACGAGCTCCGCAGCACGCACCGCGGCACGCTCCCGGCCCGCTTCGGGACCACCATCCCCCAGTAGGCGCTGCGCACCTCGGCCGCTGCGCCGTTCCGCCCCGAAGGCCCCTGCCACCCGGCAGGGGCCTTCGCGCATCCCCACCCGCGCCGGCGCGCGAAGCGCCGCCCCCGCCGCCGCCACTGCACCGCATCCCGTACACCGCACCGCGTCTAGTCCCGGTGCGGTGCAGGAAACCCGGTGCGCTCCTCCTGCACCAGTCTCCGCACGCGATCACTCTCAAATTCGAGAGTGATCGAGCACACCTCCCCCACGCCGCCGGGCCCCGTGCCCACCCCGAGCACGGATCCGTCTCGCTTTGTTCCCACCGCCTGAGGAGGCGCACGAAGCGCCGCCGCTCCCACCCCCGTGTCCGAGGAGGCGCACGAAGCGCCGCCGGCCGAAGGCCCGCCGGGCGCAGCCCGGCAGCCGCCGGCAGGCGGCCAGACGAGCACAAAGGGAAAAGCCCCGGACCGACAGGTCAGGGGCTTTCTTTTCTCGTGCTGGGGTACCTGGACTCGAACCAAGAACAACTGAACCAGAATCAGTCGTGTTGCCAATTACACCATACCCCAATGATATCGACCGTGAGGTCTACATCACTGCGGCCCATCAGATGAGCCAGCGTCTACTGTACACGATCTCCGAGCTCGTCGAGGCCACCGATGAGGTCACGGTTGATCACCGCGGCCACTCGTGCTCCCGACCCGGCAGCGACGATCAGCTGCTGCGGCCCGGGCGCCGTGGACTCGCCGGCGGCGTAGAGCCCCGGCACCGAGGTGCGTCCGTGGTCGTCGACGACCAGCAGACCGTCCTCGTCGAGGTCGGCCCCGAGAGGTGCGACGTACTCGAGCTTGCCGGCCCAGGCAGGCCGGACGAAGCCGCCCTCGCGCGGCACGACCTCGCCGCCCTCGAGCTCGACTCCCGTGAGCCCCTCGCGGCCGCCCTGCAGCGACGCGATCGGGCGGCGGTCGACGCGGATCCCGCGGGAGGCGAGCTGCGCCTCCTCGCCCTCGGTCACCGCATCGGCGGAGCCGTGCGTGAAGACGACCAGGTCGTCGCTCCACTGCGACAGCAGCAGGGCACGCTCGGCAAGGTCGGGGTGTTCGCCGATCACGGCGAGTGCCTGGTCGCGCTTGCCGTAGCCGTCGCACTCGATGCAGCTGTGGACGAAGGTGCCGTAGAAGGCTCGCAGGCCGTCGATCGCCGGCAGCGTCTCCTGCAGCCCGGTGGCGACCAGCACCACGTCGGCCAGGGCTCGACGCTGCTGCCCCCGGAACTCGCAGTCGACGACGAACCCGTCGTCGCCGCGGCTGATGCTGGTGGCCATCGTCTGCCAGTGTTCGCCCTCCTCGTAGGCGAGGAACTCCTCGCGGCCGAGCTTGCGCAGCTCGAGCGGCGAGATGCCGTCGCGGGTGAGGTACCCGTGCGACAGCAGCGTCGCCGAGTTGCGCGGACGGTTGCTGTCGACGAGCAGCACGCGACGCCGGGCACGGACGAGGTTCAGCGCGGCGCTGAGCCCCGCCGGCCCTCCCCCGACGACGACGACGTCCCAGCGCGGGTCGGCAGCGGGCGCGTCGACACGGACCTCGGTCATGATCGCTCGAGGAGGCGCCGGATGCGCGCCTGCGTCGACTCCCGACCCAGTATCTCCATCGACTCGAACAGCGGCGGGCTCACCCGTCGCCCCGAGAGCGCGACGCGCAGCGGTCCGTAGGCGACACGCGGCTTGAGGCCGAGCTCGTCGACGAGCGCCGCCTTGAGCGCGTCCTGGATCGCGGCGTGCGTCCACTCCTGCACCCCGTCGAGCGCAGCCGAGGAGGCGCGCAGCACGTCGGCGGACGACTCCGGCAGCGAGGCCGTCGCGTCGGCGTCGTACTCGAGCTCGTCGTCGGCGGTGAACAGGAACGACAGCATCCCCTTCGCCTCGCCGAGCAGCGTCATGCGCTCCTGGACGAGCGGCGCGGCCTGGGCGAGCACGGCGGCCTCGGACTCGGTGGGGGGATCGCTGACGACGCCGTCGAGGTAGGGCAGCAGGCGCTGCGTGAAGTCGCCGACCTCGAGGAGGCGGACGTGGTCCCCGTTGATCGACTCCGCCTTCTTGAGGTCGAACCGAGCCGGGTTGGGGTTCACGTCGGTCACGTCGAAGGCCGCGACCATCTCGTCGAGGCTGAACACGTCGCGGTCGTGCGACAGCGACCAGCCGAGCAGGGACAGGTAGTTGACCAGGCCCTCGGGGATGAAGCCGCGATCGCGGTGGTGGAACAGGTTCGAGGCAGGGTCGCGCTTCGACAGCTTCTTGTTGCCCTCGCCCATCACGTAGGGCAGGTGGCCGAAGCGCGGCACGAACTCGGTGACGCCCAGCTCGACCAGCGCCTCGTACAGGGCGATCTGACGAGGCGTCGACGAGAGGAGGTCCTCTCCGCGCAGCACGTGCGTGATGCCCATCAGAGCGTCGTCGACGGGGTTGACGAACGTGTACAGCGGGACGCCGTTCGGGCGGACCACCACGAAGTCGGAGAACGAGCCGGCGGGGAAGGTGATCTCGCCGCGCACCAGGTCGTCGAAGCTGAGGTCGCGGTCGGGGACTCGCAGACGGAGAGCCGGCTGACGCCCCTCTTCCTTGTAGGAGGCGCGCTGCTCGTCCGTGAGGTCGCGCTCGAAGTTGTCGTAGCCCTGCTTGGGGTCACGACCGGCAGCGATGTTGCGCGCCTCGATCTCCTCACCCGTCGCGTAGCTCTCGTACAGCAGGCCGCGCTCGAGGAGCCGGTCGATGATGTCGCGGTAGATGTCGTGACGCAGCGACTGCCGGTACGGCGCGTGCGGCCCGCCGACGTCGACGCCCTCGTCCCAGTCGAGCTTGAGCCAGCGCAGGCCGTCGAGGATCTGCTCGTAGCTCTCCTCGCTGTCACGACTGGCGTCGGTGTCCTCGATGCGGAACACGAGCTTGCCGCCGTGGTGCCTCGCGTACGCCCAGTTGAACAGGGCAGTGCGGATGAGACCCACGTGGGGAGTCCCGGTGGGAGAGGGGCAGAACCGCACGCGCACATCGGCGCCGGAGGCGGTGGAGAAGGGAGCAGACATCGGTCACGATCCTACCGGCGCAGCCCCGCTTCTCGGGGCCTCGCTCTCGGCGACCTGCCCTGCTGTCTCGGCGTTAAACAAGAAAAGCCCCTCCAGTGGAGGGGCTTTTCTCTCAAAAGGAGTCCGGCGGTGTCCTACTCTCCCACAAGGTCCCCCTTGCAGTACCATCGGCGCTGAG
>NZ_JACYUR010000007.1:0-70492 GCF_014841875.1 Frigoribacterium sp. CFBP 13729
GCGGCCACCGGCACGCCGACCACGGCCCCCATTGCCAAGCCAGCTACAACGGCGACTCGTCCAGCTTTGAGTAGAAAATTCATCTCTCCCCCTCCGTATTTGGACTAGTCGTCCGCTGCAAACGTATTGGAGAAACGAGCGAGACTCTGTCCTCAAAACAACCGACATTTGCGGCCAATGCAAAACGGGGATTACGGGGCCTCTGGCGCAGTTTGGGCGCCAGGACGCCAGCCGCGCCTTCTTTCGGCGGCCCTCTCGCAATGCATCTGCTGACGCCGCCGCTCGAGGAGTCGATAGCAACAGACGTCTCGCAATTAGACGAGCGAATAGGGGAAATTGTGGTTGGTTGGGCTGTCTTGGTCGGGTTGGGTCTCTTCGTGTTTGCGACCCTTCGGACTCTCTATCGTCGAAAAAACCGCGAACCGCATGGATCGTGCTTGGCTCCAAACCGTTCCCGCGGGCGCAACAGGCTGTGCCAGAACCCGACACCTCGCGGAGGCTATTGCTCGGTCCACCACGATCAACGAGCCCTTGACACCGCGGCCGTCTAGGTCGCCGGCGGTCTCGGTGTCGCATTCATCGTCGGCGCAACTTATCTGCAGGCAAACCCACTGCCGGGGACACCTGCGTAGGCGCCAGCCCCTGAATGACTGGTAGCAATTGGCTACCGAGACGATGAGGGGTCGGCGCCACTCCCCCGGGAATCCGGGCAGTGACAGCCGACACTCCCCCGGCGCACCTCGTCGGGTACGCCCGCGTCTCGACCAACGCCCAAGACCTCGCCGCGCAGCGGGACGCTCCGGGAACGCTCGGTGTGCTGGCAGAACGCGTCTACGGCGACCCAGACCTCACCGGGACCACGAGAGATGGCACGGGCTGAGGCGGACGGGCTTCCTCCAGCAGAGGCGGAGCTGCGATAGACAAAGCCTCGTCAGGGCGCCGCATGCGTAGCACCCAGATGATAATTCCGTCTTGACGTATTTATATGATTACCTTATGAGCCGATCGCGAATGGCTTCGTCGAGGAAGTCGACCATGGTGCCTCCGTGTTCGGATATGTACTCGTCCAACTGATCTCGAAGCGAGATCTCGATCTTGCTCGAGAATGGCTCCATCCGGCGAGCACTGCGCGGCCGCCCTGGGCCCCGCCTAGCAGGCCCGCTCTTCGGGGTCGAGTCCTCTGCCTCGGGCTGCGCCGGACTAGCCGCAGTAGTTGGCCCAGGTGGAGTCGTAAACGACTCCACGACGTCGCGTTGCGGAGCTTTTCGTAGGGTTTTGCGCTCGATGGCCATCAGTTTCCTCCGTGGATGCGTTTGGCGTGCTGAGTGAAGTACTCAAAGAGGATGGCTGCCCCTCGGGTCCCCACCTTTGCAAGCGGGACTCCCCCGCTCTGAGAATCCTGCATGGCTGTCCGCAGGGGCAAGAACGGCTCGTGAACCTGGTCGCCAAACGCCTCGAGTAGCTGCTCGATCTGGAACTTGTGCTCCGCAGTGCGCGGCGAGCTGACCTTGTTGACGATGATGCCGCTAAAGACAAGGTCCGGGTTGAGATATGGCGCGGCCTGGACTTTTTCGACCGTCTGCAGGAACTCGGCCACTCCCCGAACGGAATACGCGCCGGGCTCAGTCACGACGACGACATGGTGGGCAGCGATCAGTCCATTGAGGGTCAACCTGCCTAACGCCGGGGGAAGGTCAATCAGGACATGGTCGTAGGCGTCAAGTTCTACTGACAACTGAGCTGCAGCTTTCAAGCGCAGCTCGGCGCCGACAAGACTCTCGGTATCGATGCGGGCTAGGTCTTGGGAGCCGGGAACAACGTCGATCCCGTCCCAGCTCGAAGGCACCGCAGCTTGCCCGAGAGTCCCCATGTCCCCGGCGTAGAGGACGTCAAAGATGTTGAAGTCACCAGCTCCTCCAAGGGTGTCCGTGATGTCGGCCTGAGGGTCCAAATCGACAACGCACACGCGTTGCCCGAGCGAAACGAGCCCCGTGGCCAGTCCGAGGGTCACGGATGTCTTCCCCACACCACCTTTTCGGTTGCCGATGGCCGTGATCCTAGGTGACATTAATACATCCTTCCATACGCCAATCCATCTGGACGTAATTAATCTGCCTGTTTTGCCAATTGAATCCAGCTTGCCAGATTGATGAATGTACGTCAATCTGTCATGACGTAATTATTCGTCCCAATTGAACTAGTGCTTTTTTGAAGAAGTCTTCACGCGAGCACGCACACCAGCCGCCCCAACACGCAGGAGAACTCCCCCGCTCGCGACTTCCCGCGAACAATCCGTCCAGACGTATTTATCGCCGATTTTTCCGTGCTCCGTCCAACTAGTGAAAGCGAACACCTGCTCGCTTGTCATCCAGGGCCAGAAGAGCGCTGAGTACGTGAGCATGGCGTGCCCGGCCGCCAGGCCCACGGGGGTAGCGGACGCGTGTGCGTTCATCGAGGCCCGTCAAGGTGAGCTGCTCGAGACGGCGCCTTCGGGGTTTATGAGGCCCCTTCTGTCGACGCCAACGCAATTCATCGAGCCAGAGGCCCCATCGGGCGCGCTCAGCCCGGTAACGGGCTTCTCGGCGCTCAAGGTACCCGTCGACGTCCAAGTTCTCGGCAACCGGTTCGAGCGCTCGAGGCGTTTGAAGCCAGCCGCTCCGGGATCGGCGGGAGAGCCCGACGGAGATAAGCCGGCCGAGGTAAGTGCGGACCTGGCGAACGGTAAAGCCGGCTGCGTCAGCAATGTCGCCGGCGGTCTGCACGTGGGTCCTGGCTAGAAGCCGATAAATGTGCCCTGCAGCTCGTCCTAGAGAGTGCGGTGCAGCGAACGTGTCCGTGCGCAAGGGAGCCAGGCGGTGCTGGAGTTCTGCGATCAAGAGAGCTCGTGAGGTTAGCGGGTCCGGTGGGGGAGTGGCTGGCGTCGGGCGTGCAAGCACTTGTGCGCGAGTTTGCGCCGTCTGGTCTGTGGAGAACTTCGGCTGAAGGCGAAAGCGTTGGCCGCGGCCTTTGTCGGTGCGTTCGCCGGCGCGCTGGAACCAGCTGTCGGTGTCGGTGGTGAGAAGGGTGAGGACTTCGCCGACCCGGCGTTCGGACCAGCCGGTGTCGATCGCGAGGCGCCGGGTGTCCGCTTCGACCTCGGTGGACGCGGCCTGGAGCATGTAGACGCACAGGGCGTCGAGGACGGCGCGGAAGACGAGGGAACCTCGGCCGGTGACGCCTCGGCCGCGGCGGCCGCCCCAGAGGCCGGTGGTGAGGTTGGCGCGTTCTTGAACGCGGTCGATCGTGGCCACGACGCCGGCAACACGGGTCGGGAAGGTGGGGTCGCTGTCGGCGGCCGCGGGATTGGCCGACACGTACGCCACGGCAGACGCCCATGTCGACGCCAGGGTCCTTGCCTGCTGCTTCACGGTGCGCGGGAGGCGGTGGGTGCCGGCACGGCGGGTGCGGAGGTGCTCAAGGCCAGGGGAGTGCTCGACCAGGGTGGCGACGTCGTCGTACCGCCACCGGGCGTTGGCGCAGCCGGCGAGGATCGACGCCGCCGCAGCGGAGGTGTCGCCTGCCGGCGCCGCCTCGAGCAGGCCCCGGACGTACTCGGACAGCTCCCGACGGGCGCCGAGGAGGTACGGGTGCCCGCCGGGGTCCTTCCGCACGTTGTGGGCCAGGGACACATCCACCGGCTCCAGCTCGGCGCCGAGATCCACCAACAGCGCATCAAGCGCTGCCACGTCAGCGGTCGACGTCGAGGGCGCCAGAAGCGGCTGCAGCGACCCCTGCGGCACCGACGTGCCCGACACGCGGTGCGGAGCCCCGGGCGGGCGGACAGCGCCGCCGGTCTCCGACAGGGGGGAGGGGTCAAGGGAGGGCAGCAGCTGCTTCGCTAGGCGCGCCACCCGGTGCACAGCAGCGCCCGGGGTGAGCTCATCAAGGGCGATCCACACGTGCCGTCCGCCCGTGGGGCCTGACTCGGTCACCGTGTGCGCGATCGACACCTCGTGAAGCCAGTACGACAGTCGGGCCGCGTCGTAGGAGGGGCGGCCGTTCTTGGCGTCGAAGTCGAAGCAGATGAACCGGAACCAGCCCGGCCGCGCCGTCAGCCACATCGCCCACGGCCCAGCGGGGGCGTCCTCGTCCAGGCCGTGATGGGCGGCGTAGGAATTCAGGAAGGTGCCGTCGACGAACTCGGCCGCGCGCTGCACGTAATCCCGAGGCGACAACACTCGCGTGAGCGCCCACGGGTCGTCGACACTCCCCGAGAAGGGTGCGGACACGCCGAAAAGTGGTTTTTCTGGCGCGGTGCTTGCGCGCACAGAAGAAGTGTTTACACTGATGCCATCACCTTCCTTCAGGATGGGGGTACGACTAAGGCCCGGTGCACAACCGGTTCTTGATCGGAACTAGAAGCTTCAACCTCGCGCCGGCAAGCAAAGAGGGTTGGAGCAACGACTTGAAGAGGCCCGTCGCGAGAGCGGCGGGCTCTTTCGTTTAAGCGGCCGGGATAGGCAACTCCTCGGACTTTTCTCGGGGGCTAGCTACGAGCGGTAGGCAGCCCTGGTCGGCGACGAGCTGGGCTACGAGCGCCTCAAGGTAGTACGCAATGGAAACTCCGCTGGCGGCCGCTGCCGCGCGCACTTCCATTCGCGTCTCCGGTGACACTCGACCCTGCAGAAGGACCGTGGGGACGTTCTGGGGTCGGTGGGCGAGGCCCCGAATAGCGCTCATGCGGCCATCTTGGGCTCTTAAGATGCATACATTGGGGAAATCAGAGGGGCGTGTCGAAGGTTTTCCACCCGCGTCGCTGCGCGTCCACCGATGCAGTGCCCGCAGTCAAGAGGCTTGGGCCACTCAATGACCGCCGCCACCCTGATGGGCAGGCTCGCGCATTGGTGACAGAGCGCGTGAGGTGATTCGGCTGAAAATCGAGCAGCAGAGCGCCTGACACTAACGCCTAGCGGTACTGCTTCTGCGATTGACGCTGCCTGCCAAGCCGGGCGAAGAACGCCGTGGCGAGGCCTAGTGCGACGAAGATCGCAGCCACGCCGCTGACGACCTGGCCGACGTAGTACGTCGCCGGCAGAAGCAATGTCGCGAGTCCGAGCACGAAGCGCACGCCGGCCAGAACGAAGCCGACGAATAGGAAGCGCGATGTCGCTTTGGTCGCCTCCTGCGAGGAACTGAGGCCCCTGCGGACGTGGGGGAGGAGCAGTGCAGCAATGTAGGCCGGGTAGGCCGTTGCGAGGGTCGAGTAGAGCCGCACGAGCGGGCTCGAGAGGTTGTCTGCGAGGTCGGGGGCCGAGCTGGTGGTGTGCACGACGGCGAAGATGACGACTTCCGCGACGAAGACGCCGAGGAAGACGAGGACGCCGGGCAGGCCTGAGATGCGGCGCTGCGTCTCGGGGGCCCTCCATGCCCGGGCGACCTGTGTCCCGGCGAGGAGCAGGCCGGTGAACAGGGCGAGCTTGGCCACCAGGTCGACCAGGTTCGGGATGGGGGAGAAGCGGTCGAGGGCGGCGTAGACGTCCGGGGTGATGAGGGCGAAGGCGAGCACGATCGCGGCAGCCGACGAAGCGATGAGAATGTTTCTGCCGTGGATTGCCCCGGGAAGGCGGGTCAGGGCCAAGGCGGCGAGGACTACGGCGATGAGGTATCCGGTCAGCATGTCAGCCCAGCGTTTCTTCGATTCGTCGCGCCTCAGCGCTATCTGCGGCAAGGCGTCGGGCCCCGCGTTGCGCGGCTGCGAGGCGCGCCTGAACGAGGTCGTTCAGGGCAACGTCTGACAGGTGTGTGACCGCGTGGGAGCGGGCACCGTCCGGCCAGCCGGCCTCTTGAAGCGTAATCACGCCGCCTACAGCGAGCCCGCTCGTCAAGGAAGTGTTGGCGATGCGGGCGGCCTCGACGAGGTGGCGGGGCCGCATCTTGTTGGCGGTGATCTGAGCCGAGAGGTTGGGGGGAGCGATCCCGAGGCGTTCGGCAAGGTCACGCCGAATGTGGCCGGGGTCTACGGCGTCGATCCACGTTCTGAGCCCGTCCTGCTGGGGCGGGTCCTCCCAGGTGTGCACCGCAGCGATCGCGTCGCCGTATGCAGTGTTCCGGCGGCGCAGCATCTCGATCGATGCGTCCGTGAGTGTGACCTGAGACAGGATCTCGACCGGTAGCGGTGGGCGCATTTCCCGGTGCAGCTCGTCGTACTCGTCGAAGCTCGACAAGGCGACGACGGGCTCGACTCCGACCGCGCGCGCGGCGGCGATGACGACCGCCTCACGGACGCGGCCGCGGAGGAGCTGCGCCTGCACGGTCGTGCGATTGACGCCGATCGCTCGCGCGAGGGGGAGGGCTCCGGAGGGGAGGTCGACAGTGCTCGCCCAGTGCTTGAAAGCGGCGGCCGCTACGGACACGGGCGCTCCTTTCCTGGGACTCACGGGCGGGGTACGGAGCAGTCGTCCCTTGGGGGGACTAGTGCACAGTGTGAATCAACTGTCATAGGAATTATGTATCGTTGGCACCCGGACGGGGGTCAAGTCAGGTGCTTATTCAGGCTGTCTCTGAGGTCGTGGATTGCTTCGCGATCCGCGGACCAGTAGATGATCGGGCCGCGACCGCGGGGGTGAGTGGCGCGTCGCTCGTGGATCATGCCGGCCTCGGTGAGGGCGGCCAGGTGGTATCCCACGGCGCTCCTAGTGAGGTCCAGCGCCTCCATGACGTCCTTCGCCGTGACGTCGCCGCCGTCCATGACGACGCGGAGCGTCCGCAGTCGAGCGGGCGTGGCTGCGATGGTCGCGCACGCCTCGTCGAGGCGCGCTGCGTCGGCAGCGGAGAGGGCGGACACGCCCCCTAGTTTACGGGCGACGACTTGCTAAGCTTTGAGATATAACAAGCCTTCGCAAATAACCGGCGGACGGCCGGGACAAGCAGTCGAGATGGGAGAACAAGATGAGCGATCCGAACCAGAGCGGTGACGTGTTCGGCGCAGCCTCACGCGCTAGCGACTACATCGAGGAGGACACGGTGGGCGTGGAGCGCCTGGGCCGGCGTTCCACCCCGAAGGCGGACGAGGCCACTGGCCTCCGACCGATTCCGCCCATGCCGGCGTCACCGGCACAGCCCGAGGAAGCCGTCGAGCCGGCCCCGTCGCTGGCGGTCGTGTCGGAGGTTCCCGAGGACGTCAAGGCACCCGAGGAGTCGCCGGCTGCGCGCCGTCCTCTGGACCGTGAGGCGTCCGCGTCCGTGCTGTTCGGTGGCGCTGCACCCGTGGCCCCCGCCGGGGCCACGGGGAAGGCCACCAAGGGATTCCGTGGAGCCCTGGCGAGCATTGGCCTGCCGGTCAAGCCGAGCGCCGCTGAGGCGGCCGAGCTGGCTGCGGCGAATGAGAAGGAGCTGCGGCGCTCCCAGAACGAGACGGTCATTCGTCAGGCCACGTGGACGCGTGCCGTGTCGATCCTCGTCAACAACCCCAAGGGCGGCACGGGTAAGACCCCGACGTCGCTGCTGCTCGGTGGTGTCATCGCCTCGATCCGTGGAGGATCGACGGCGATCGTCGAGTTCTCCGACGATCCTGGCGCGCTGAACTACCGCGCCGAGGGCAGCCCTCGCCTCGGTCTCGGTGAACTGGTCCGGGACGTGTCCGGCATCAAGACCGCCGGCCAGCTCCACGGCTACACCGCCCCTCAGACGTCCTTCGCGAACGTCATCGCCTCCACCGGACGACGCGATCGCCTCGACGGTGATGCTGTGGTGGCCGTGTCGAACGTGATCGACGAGTTCTACGGCATCCGCGTCATGGACACCGGCAACCAGCCGACGTCCTCCGCGTTCCGTGGTGCGGTGTCGGTGGCCGACGTCCTCGTGATCCCGGTCCTGAACGCGGGCGACTCCGTGCTCGAAGCGATCCAGCTCCTCGACGAGCTGCGCGATGCGGGCGGGCAGCCGGCCGAGCTGGCAGACCGTGCGATCGCCGTTCGTCTGACGGACGGACGCCCCGAGAGCGAGTCGGTGCGCGAGGAGGTCGCGCGCCTGCTGCAGGGCGCCGGGGTGCGGTCGTTGCACGAGATTCCCTACGACGAGCACATTGCCGCCCGCGGGCAGCTCACGCTCGGCTCCCTGAACCCTGCGACTCGAGACGCGTTCGCGTCGGCGGCCGCGGCCGTGGTTCGCACTTTGCAGGAGGCCGTCGCCCCTGCCTCTACCACCAACCGGAAGGCCTGACCCATGCACGACCTGTTCCTCGCCGCGGCGATTTCGAACCCTCTCGACGGCCTCCTGCCCGACTTCTCGTTCGGCGGTGCGGAGTTCACACAGCTCTGGCAGAAGCTCGTCGCTGCGGTCTGGGCCCTCGGCATCATCGTGGCGATCGTTTACCTCATCACCGGACTGGTCGCTATGGCCGGTGCATCCAACGACATGAACCCCAACCCCCAGGCGCACGCCCAGGGGCGGGCGAAGGCCCTCGGCGCGTTCGTCGCTCTGGTTGCCCTCGCCGCGCTGGCGGTCATCGTCGGCGTGACCCTCTCGTTCGCGAGCTGACCCACTCAGAAGGAGACACACCATGCCGCGCATGTACTCATCCACCGGCCGGTCCCGTTGGCCCCTGGTCATCGGGGCCGCCGCTGCGGTCATTGTCATCGGCGGGGGAGTCGTGTTCGCCACGACCCGCGGCGGCGAGCCGACCGCTGCGCCGACGTCGAGCGCGCCGGCTGCGTCTGTGACTCCCAGCCCAACGTCGACCGGCTCCTCCGGTGCCGGCGACGACGAGGACGCCGCTCCGCCCACGGGGTGCCTCGGCGGTCAGGACCGCAACGCCGCAATGGTGCTCGCAGCTCAGGAGGCTGCGAGCCATTCGTCGTACGGGGCCGTTGAGGTCGCCACGGCGTTCTACCGGTTCATCTGGCAGTCGCCCGTGCCGTCCGGCTCGGACGTGCAGACCGTAGAGGGCAGCATCTTCTCCTCGTCCGCGCCGACCTCGTTCTCGGACCTAGCCGCCACTTACGAGCAGTATCCGAACCTCAGCCAGGGGGACGTCGCGGATGGGACTCCGTTCCACCTGTCGACAACCAACGGCCTGTGGATGGTCGACCCGAATTCGACCGCCGATCGGGTCACGGTCAATATCGCCGCTGGCTACGTCGTCGACGGCGCGTTGAGCCCCACCAAGTCGACGGCTCAGGGCTTTGTTTTGCAGTGGGAGGACGGCGCGTGGCACGTCGTCGAAGGCGTGCAGCCGGACGGTGAAACGCTCGCCAATGGGGGCGTTCGGTACACAGGTGGTTGCTGATGAGCGGGCCGGTGATCCTCGCGGCTGCAGGCGGGGACGATGAAAAGTGCAGCAATTGGGCGAGCTGCGCGATTGACACGGGTAAGGACCTCGTTGGCGACGCGGTGAACGGCACCAAGGACGCGATCAGCACCGCGCAGAGCATCGGTGACTTCTGGTCCGACCCGGCCGGGAACACCTACAAAGCGCTCAGGGACGCGGCCAAGGGCCTCTCCGACAGCGTTCTGCCAGCCCTGACCCACGCGACCCTGCCCGACCTCACGGCGGACTGGTTCATCAGCGCCTACCGAATCTCCTTCGGCCTGGCGATCTTCGTGTTCGTCATCGTCCTCATTCCTCAGTTCATCGACACGGCCAGGGGCCGGCAGTCGGGGCAGGAACTCGTCGAGACGCTGACCCTCTACGGGCCCGCGTTCATCATCGGAGCGATGTTCGGGCCAGCGGTCGGAGCGTTCCTCGTCAAGTTCTTCGGGGCCCTGTCGGACTCGCTCATCAAGACGATGTTGTCGACCACGACAAACAGCATCGTCGACCAGTTCTCGACGATGATCGGGGACGACGACGGCTCCGGGATCGTCGGCGGCGCAGTCATCGGCGCGATCTTGATGTTCTTCATGATCCTGGCGCTGCTGCTCGCGCTGCTCGTCCTCGTCGTGCAGCTCATCACCCTCTACTTCTCCGGCGTGCTGTTCCCGCTCGGCTGGGTGTGGATCGTCGACAAGAAGAAGCGCTCGTTTGGATCAAAGATCCCAATGGTGTGGCTCGGCATCCTCGCCGCCCACCCGCTGCTGTTCTTCCTGCTCGGCGTGACGTTCTCGTTCGTCGGATCCAACATCGACGTGTTCTCCGGCCAAGCCGACCTCCAAAAGACGGTCAGCCTCGTCGTCTCGATGCTCGCGCTGTTCATCGCCGGGCTGTCGCCGCTGCTGCTATTCAAGTTCGCGCCGATCTTGCCTATGGGCGGGGCCGCGGCCGCGGGCGGACCGAGCATCGGTGCGAACTCTCCTCAGGAGGCCGACAAGCGCTACAGCGCCCCTCAGAGCGACGGTGGAGGCTCCGGCCAGGGCTCGAGTACGCCGTCGTCGACGACGGCCACTGAGGAGCCAGCGTCGACCGGTGGTGGCGGCGGTGGCGCTGGCAAGGCTGCCGGCGGCGGCGGTGCCGACGAGGCGGCAGGCTCGTCGATCAAGGAAGCCGCCGCAGCCGGCGGCAAGGCATCCACGGGTGCTGAGGCCGGCGCTGGCGCGAGTGCCGGCGGTGCAGCGGCCGGTGGCGGTGCAGCAGCCGCCGAGGGCGGCGCTATGGCCGCCGGGGCCGCGGAGTCCTCGACGGGCGTCGGTGCCGCTATCGGCATCCCGACGATGATCGCCGCCGGGGCGAAGGCCGGCATGGACAAGGCCAACAGTGCGGCGACGGGCGCAGCCGATATGGCTGCGGCCCCCGTCGATGACCACCAGGAGCAGTACGGGAAGGACTCGACCCATGAGTGACGTTCAGGAGCAGAGGACGCACCTTCGCTGGGTCGGCGGCGAGTCAGGGCACCGGTCGTTCTTCGGTGGCACGCACTCGAAGTCGCGGATCATCGGTATCGCGATCTTCGTCATTGGCGGCATGGTCGGGATGATCCTCGGCGGCGGCATCCCCCTGCTGATCGCGGCGCTCGTCGGGGTGGGCCTGACGATGCTTGTCACGCAGCGGACGCACAACGGAACCATCCAGGAGCGACGTCGGAAGCGCTCGCGCTGGGCGGCCCGCAAGCGGCTCGGCACGAACGTGTTCGTGCCCTACAACGTCGCCGGGTGGGACCAGATTCAGTCGGCAGCGGGAAGCGCCGACAAGGCCGAGCGCCGCGCGGCCGAGGTCGCCTCTCGCCAGATGCGGGCCAACCCGGACGGCTCGGACGGCATGGGCTGGTTGCAGTACGGGTCGAACATGCCCGGTATCGCCTGGCACGCCCCCGTGGGTGAGCAGCCCTACCTCTCGGTCGCATTCTCGGTGTCCGGGCAGCTCCGCGGCATGGAGACGGCCGGGGCCCTGAACCGTGCCGCGACGTCGTGGGGGAAGTTCCTCGCCCACCGTGCCGCCCCGGTGTCGCTGATCCGTGACGTGCAGACGCTCACGCGTGTTCTGCCGCCGGACACCGCCAAGCACGACATTTGGTACAACTCCAAGCGCGAGGCCCGGCCCGTCGGGGCCGACGACTCGTCGTTGGCGCTCTGGGACGCGCAGCAGCTCTCCTACGCGGAAGTGCGTCGACGCGCGGCTGCGGATGCGATGGTGCAACGGCACTTCGTCGTGCTGTCGTGGCCGCTGTCGCCGCTGTTCGTCGAGTCGGCCGCGAAGTACGGGCCCGGTCGTGACGGCTGGCGTGCGCTCATGGCCGAGCAGATCGAGGCCTCTCTGCACGGGCTCCGCGAGGCTCGCATGGGGCAGGTGAACTACCTGACGGCCCGCCAGACGGCGGCCGTCATCATGCACCAGCAGAACCCGTCGATCCCGATTGACCTCCGCTCCGCGAAGCACATCACGCCGCTGTCGGTGGGGATCGGGGCGCACGACGAGTATTCGGCGCACGTCGTCGACGGCGGCTACGACCCGACCGTCCTCGCAGACGGTGACGCGATCGAGGCGGCTCCGGCCGTCACCTGGTGGCACCGCACTGCGGCGATCCACGGCGAGGACCTGGCCTCGGCCGGCCGTTCGCCGTTGTGGACGCTGGACCTCATGATCGGCCGCGAGCTGGGCTTCATCCGCTCCGCCTCGTTCCACATGCACCTGGTGCCGGCAGCTCAGGCGAAGGCAGCAGCACGGCAGGACGTCGTGCGCGACGCCGCCGGCCTCTACGCACAGAAGAAGAAGGGCGTCATCGTCTCGGACGAGTCCGAAGGGCTCCTCAGCGCCGCCGAGCGTCGACGTCGTGACCTCGCCGCCGGCAGCCACCACCACGGCGTCTCGTGGATCGGGTACGTGACCATCACGGCCCCGACCCGCGAGGACCTGGCTCAGGCGTCCCGCCGGCTAGAGAGCGTCTGCGACACCGGGCTCGGTGTCGACCGCCTCGACTGGCAGGACTCCTTCCAGGGCGCTGCATCCGGGACGACGTGGCCAATCGGCCGCGGCCTCCGACCCGACAACACCACGACGGCCACACGGCTGATGAACACCCTCGCTGGGCGAGGCGACAAGGAGGCGCTGTCATGACCGACACCAAGAACCCCGCCCCGCACGGCAAGCGTGCAGCGGTCAAAGCGCCCTGGTACGCCAACGTGCCCGGGTTGAAGATGTTCGTCCCGCCGGAGGTTCGCCAGGAACTCGTGACGGGGGAGGAGGGACAGACCGTCGAGACCCAGCGTCGCCCGGTGGACGTGTCCCCGTTCGAGCTGCCCGGCGGGCAGCTCCGCACGTCGGTCGGCGCTGCAACCCGCGGGTGGTACTCGCCGCGGCTCACGGGCTCGCCGTCGACGACGAAGCAGGCCGAGATTCTGAACTCGGCCGTCATCGGCAACCCGACCGGGGATGAGGGGATCGTCAACGGCCGCGACAACCTGTCGCAGTCGATGATTTCCTACGACGCCCCGACCGCGTACAACGCGGAGCCAAGGCAGATTTCCTCCCCGAACGTGATCGTGCTCGGCACGGTCGGGTACGGGAAGTCATCACTGACCAAGACCTGCGGTGTCGCCCGCCCCCTCGGGCTGGCGAACCGGCGTGCCGTCGTGTTCGACAAGAAGGACGAGGGCGGCGCGGGCGAGTACACGCCTATGGCCCACAACCTCGGCTCGGAGCCACTGCGCTTCGACCCGTCCGGCGGCGGCATCCGCCTGAACCTGCTGGACCCGCTCATCATGCGCGGTTCCGGTTTGCAGGGACAGATGGAACTCATCAACGCTGTCGCGCGCATCGCCCGCAACGACGTCGCCGCGACCGAGTGGGAAGAGAAGGCGACCCGGTTCGCCCTCCGCCGCATGTTCGAGGAGCACGGCGACGACAAACGCGCCCTGACGACGACGGACCTCATGCCGTGGCTCGGCCAGGTGCCGGACGACGAGGGACTGACGGGCCCCTCCGGTGAGCGTTTCCACCAGGCGGGCCTCTCGATCCGTTTCGGACTCGAGAACCTCCTAGAGACGTACGCCGGCGTTTTTGACGGCGAGACGTCGAAGGCGGTCGACCTGGGAAGCAAGCTGACCGTGTTCGACGTCTCGCAACTCCCGGACGCCGGGCCGGCGGTTCCCACCGTCATGGCGGTGGGGCACCAGTGGCTCCTGGGGCGTCTGCGCCGCGAGCGTGGCTTCATAACGAACGTGGTCTACGAGGAGGGCTGGCACATGATCGGTGGGCCCTCGGCCCGCCTGGTCAAGTCGAACCAGAAGCTCTCCCGGTCCCTGGGCATCTCGAACTGGTTCGTGATGCACAAGGGCACCGACATTCCCCGGGAGTCGGAGGGCTACACGGTCATCCAGGAGGCGCAGACGATCTACGCCTACCGGCAGGACCGGCCCGAGGACGCCCGCTGGGTGCAAGAGACGTTCGGGCTCGCACCCGACACGACCGATCTGCTGATGAACCTGAACCCGGGGCACTGCATCTTCAAGTACGGCTCGAACCCCGAGACGCACATGCAGCACCTCCGCTCGGACTGGGAGGCAGCGGTCACCAACACCGACGAGGGCATGGCCGGCAGCGGCGCAAAGCAGGCCGCCGTCGAGACCGGTCCGATCAGCATCGTGGCGTAGCCGGGGCTCGGTCATGAAAAAGGGACTGATGATCGCACTGGCGGCCTGCCTGGTCGTTGTGCTCGTCGGGATCGCCCTCGTCACTGGGGGCGGTTCCCAGAACGGCGCGTGCGCGGCCACGGCCGCGAACGCGACGGCCGCGGCAGCTCACGATGAGGTCGACGGGTACTCCGGCGACCAGCTCGTGAACGCCGCGGCGATCATGAACGCCGGGGCCGCCCTCGGCGTCGACGTGAAGGGGCAGACGATCGCCGTGATGACGGCGATGGGCGAGTCCACGCTCACGAACATCGAGTACGGCGACAAGGCCGGCCCCGATTCCCGCGGGCTGTTCCAGCAGCGCGACACCTGGGGCACCCTCGCGGAGCGGATGAACCCGACCCAGGCAGCCACGTTCTTCTACCAGCGGCTCTTGAAGGTGCCGAACTGGCAGACGATGACGCCCTCAGCGGCCGCTCACGCCGTGCAGATCAACGCCGACCCGAACCACTACACGAAGTACTTCGACTCGGCCACAGCCGTCGTGACGGCTCTCGCGGGTGGTTCCGCTGCCTGCGCCGCCGGGGTGTCCGGTGACGCTCAGGCCCTCGCGAAGAACCTCGTGGACCTGACCAACCAAGGCAAGATCGCGTGGCTCTCGCCGTCGCACTTCCCCGAGGTGCAGGCGATCGCGGACGGCAACCCCAAGGAGAACTGCAACGTCGATACGCGCATCCTGCAAGTCATCACGATTGCGACCAAGACGTTCCAGTCCATTGGGATCTCCGATATCAACCGGCTGTGCTCGGGGCAGCGCCCTGGTGCCGGCAACCTGTCGGCGCACGTCGTGAACGGCGGCGGCCACGCCGTCGACTTCTACGCGTTCGACGGCACACCGACCACGGGAGCGGACGCGAACGCGATCAAGCTGCTGCGAGCCCTCGGGCCCGTCATGCCGGACGGCTCCGGCACCGGTCAGGTCGAGTGCCGGGCTAGCGCCGACAGCTCCATCGACTTGCCAATGGCGCAGTTCGCGGACTCCTGCAACCACGTCCACGTGCAGGTCGACCCGAAAGGCGATCAGCCGATGAAGCTCACCAGCGGGGGGAGCAACTGATGGTCGAGGCAGAGGCCTCGGGCCCCGTGTCGATCGCGAATCTCGCTCGCGACCAGTGGACCGTGCAGAGCGTCGATCGGCCGGCCGTCGTGACGGCCGGCCTGTGGCTCGACGAGGCAATCGCGGAGCACCGCGAGGAGCTGGCCGCGGAGGGCCTCAGCGGGCCACTGACGCTGCGCTACCAGCTCGACGGCCGAGACGTCGACGGAGAGATTCGTCGCGTCCGAAGCGTCGTCGAGGAGCTGCACGAGCGCTACCGCCGCATCAAGTCGGCCGACACCCTGGCCCGACCCGAGCGGTACGCACTGCTCGAACGGCTCTCGGCGGCTCGGGTGATGCCCTCGGAAATGGCCCTCATGGTCGGCGTCGACGTGCAGCTCGCAGAGCGGTTCGCCGGGGACGACGAGGAGGCCCGGATCGCCCGGACCCTCCTGCACAGCATGACCAGCGACCACAGAGGAGTCGACGCATGAACCTCAACACCATTCGCACCAACGCCCTGACAGGTGGCCTCCTCGTGCTGATCGTCGGCGGCACGGTCCTGGGTATCCACGTCGGTGCTGGCATCGCCGGGACCGGTGACGCCTACTCGTGGAACCCGATCAAGCTCGCGATGGGCTTCGTGAGGGGCGACGCATGGCCCGGCACAGCCGCGACGGTCGCCGTCGTGGCCTTCATCGTGGCGGCGCTGGCGCTGTTCACGTGGTTCCTCATGGCTCAGGCCAAGCACGGCGCGAAGAAGCGCAGCGGGGCCTCGATCAAGCTCATGAGCGCGAACCCGTCGAACGCGATTCTTCGACAGGCCGCCCGGGCCAAGGAGGCCCGCCGGCTGCACCCGAAGGCCGAGAGCATCGGACCCGGTCAGAAGGTCGCCCGCATCGTCGGCACGGCGAAGTGGGTCTATCAGGGGTGGGAGGAGACGGGCGTCTACCTGTTCGGCACTCGGCGCGGCAAGACGTCTGGCGTCGTCGTCCGGCACGTGGTCGAGGCCCCCGGGGCCGCGATCATGACCTCCAACAAGGTTGACGGTGTGCGTGAGGTGATCCGTGGCCGTCGCGGCCGCGGTCAGACGTACGTGTTCGACCCGAACCGCATCTACCGTCACGAGGACGGCCCGGACTTCGTTTTCAACCCGCTCGACTACGTGAAAAGCGCCGAGGACGCGCGCGAGCTCGCGGAGATTTTCGAGGCCTCGACCCGGAAGGAAGGCGACCGGGGCGGCGATCCTCAGTTCGACGAGCCCGGCCGCGACATGCTCGCGTACTTCCTCCTCGCCGCGGCGCTCGACGAGCTGCCGCTGTCGCGCGTCTACCGGTGGCTCACCACTCAGGACGCGGACGTTGTGATCGGCATCCTGAACGCGAACGGCAAGAAGGGGCCGGCGACGGCCCTCGTCGGCATGGAGAACTGGGCCGACAAGACCCGGCAGAGCGTCTACGCGACCGCGCAGCGCATGGCGGGGGCGCTCGCCTACGACGAGCTGCTGGAATGGACCTCGGCCGAGGGCGTGCGCCGCTTCGACGTCGACGCGTTCGTGCAGTCCGAGGACCTGCTGATCCTGCTGTCCAAGGACGGCGTGGGATCAGCCGGCGCGATCCTGACGTCCCTCGTGCGAGCGATCTGCAAGACCGGTGAACGTCTCGCGCAGCGATCCGGCGGCCGCCTGCCGGTCCCGCTGGTGATCGAGCTGGACGAGTGCGCCAACATCGTGCGGTGGCCGGCGCTGCCGTCCGTCTACTCGTTCTACGGTTCGCTCGGCATGCCGATCAACACGTACTTCCAGTCAAAGGACCAGGCCGTCGAGGCGTTCGGGCAGAACGGCTGGGGCGCGATCTGGGGCGCGGCCGTCACCCGCGTCTTCGGTGGCGGCGCGATGGACGACCAGTTCCTCAAAGGCCTGTCGAATCTCATCGGTGAGCGCGAGGAAACCACCTACGGCGGATCGACTCAGGACAGCGGGGCCTATTCGACGTCGACGAGCACACGCCGGGTGCCGATCCTCAACGTCGACGACCTCGCGAACCTGCCGCTGTGGCGCACGGTCATGTTCAACTCGAACACCCGGCCGGTGATCCTTGACTCCGTGCCGTGGTTTAAGGACAAGAAGCTGAAAGCGCTGATCGAGGGCGACGGGCCGGCCACGGCTGGCGCCGCCCCAGTCGCGATCGCCACCAGCTCGGAAGAGGCGACAGCTCGTGGCTGACGTCGACGGGCCCGACGTCGACGCGCAGAGCGGCGAGTTCGCGGAGCCCGTGGAGGGTGACGGGCTGGACGAGCTGACCGACGAGGAGCGCGACGCGCTCAACGACGCCGACGTGACGGCGTGCGACCAGGCCCCCGACGACGAGGAGGACGAGGAGGAGGAGTTCGACCTGATGCCGGCGTTCCTGGCGTGGGTCGAGGAGCACCTGTCGGTCGTCGAGTACACGCACTCCGACAAGAGCACCGCGGCGTGGTGCCCGGAGTGGTGGCAGCACCCCGAGGCCGTCGAGCGGCTGTGGGCGTGCTTCGAAGCGCGTGAGCAAGCGCGGCAAGACGCGGCCGCCCATTTGGACGCCCTGTCGGACTGGTGGCTGATGCACTGGGACCGACATGCATCGATTCTGTTCGATGCAAAGGCCGGCCCCTTCCGCAAGTGCGACCGACGCCTTGGGCACCTGCACGACGCGGACGGCCGAGAAGAAAAGCGGGTGCCCTATTACGCCCCGCCTGGGGGGTGGCGGCGCTAAAGCCAGCTACCAGTCGGATTTGTAGACGTCTATATCCAATCTGGGGCCCAACGTGTCCTTTAGGACAATGTCCGACCTGGAGAGCTTTTTCCAGAATCTCTTCCACTTTCGTGGGCTTATCTCTTCACCCTCAAACAGCTCAATGAACCAGGACCTTTTTCGATGATCGATGACCTCGGCTACGCACATTGGATATTCGAAAAGGTCCTGAAGGACAAGAGTCCGACTTTCACCTGGCCGGAGAAGGCCAAACCCGTACTTGTCGTACATCGTCTCTGTCGTTATTTCGTCTTCTGTGGTGTACGAGATGCGAACGCGGGAAATTGGGAGGCTGCCGGCGTTGAAGGCTCTGACTACCCAGACAACTTTCTTTCGCTTCCGCGTTCGCCATTCAGGAGCCACCTGAATTGAGAGTCCATCGAACGACTCGCGCCTTTTGTCGCGGCGCTCTCTGCGAATGACAAGCACCACCAAGATCACGGAGAGCGAAGACAGAATGCTTCCTACCCACTCCGGTGCGCTACCCCAGTCGATGGTCGACCACCAGCCTGTCAAGTGGCCCACCATGAGCTGAAACCAGGAGCCGAGCCCGTCTAAGGAGTTCACGAGGCGAAGCTTGTCGTGAGGGCCGCAATCTAGGCAACTACTCACTCACGGTAGTTATCGGTCGAGTGCGTCATCCCCGAAGCCCCGCTCGCGGCTCTGTCGCCCCGGCTCGGACGCATGGTGGGCCCCGCTGCGGCTGGGGTCCTGCGCCTCGGGCGCGCGGCCAGCACGACGGAGCTGCGCGGCGACACGGTCGGCCTGCGCTTTGTTGCGGACCTGTAGGGCCTCAGCGACCGTCTGCGGCTTCCGGGCGGGCTGCGGCTTCCGGGCGGGCTGCGTGGGCGGGTGCGCCGTCTCGGGCAGTGCGGAACGCTGCGCTGCCTCTCGGGCCTGCTGGGCGACCGCGGCGGCCTGCTCGGCCGCGCGGGCGCGGACCGCTTGGTCGGCCGGCGGCTCCTTGATGAGCGCCGCCGACTTGTGCATGGCAGTCACACGCTCTTGCAGCTCGGCACCGATCGCGCGTTCCCGGTACTGGTTCGGGATCGCGTCGGGCGTGGCCTCCTCGATCGCATAGCGACCGCGGAACGCGTCGACCTCGGCCGCGAGCTTGTTCCACTCGGCGCGACGCTCGCCGTCCGCCGGGACGTCTCCGAGCTGCTGGGCCCATTCGGGCTGCTCGGCCGCGATCGTCGCGCCGCGCTCCTCCAACCGGACGGCGAGGTAGTCGTAGCGCTCGGCCAGGTGCTCGCGCCACGTGGGGTCGGTGTGGTGGGAGTCGAGCGCGCCGCGGTCGACGATCCACGCCGGCACTCGGTCGTTGCGCTCGGCGGTGCCGAACTCCGACGAGTACGCGCGCACGTCGTCCTGGATGCGGGAGGCAAGCACGGCCGGCTTGTTGCGGGCGTTCTCGAGCGTGTCTTTCTCCCACGCCTGGTAGAGCGCGTCGGCGGGGTCGTAGCCGGCACGCTCGGCACCGCGGAGGGAGGCCTGCAACGCGCCCCAGCCTTCGTCGTCGCGGAGCTGCTGCGCGGCCTCGGGACCGACTGCGGTTCGGGTGATCTTCTCGAACCGCACTTCGTCGGCGCGCTCGGTGACGTCGCGGTACTCGTCGACCAGGGTCACCAGGTCGTCGACGCGGGCCTGCTCGGCGCGGATCGTCTCGTTGGCGCTCATCATGCCCTCCGAGTTGTTGGCGATCTGTCCGAGAACGTCGGACACCGGCTGGGCGTCGTCGACCTCGACGTAGAGCCGGTTCGACTCCTTGCCGCGGGTCATGGCCACGTACGCCAGGGACCGCGACGTCGACGAGTCCGCGAGGACGTGGGAGGTGTCGGCGGTGAGGCCCTGTGCGCGGTGGACGGTGGAGGCGTAGCCCAGCTCCACGTGGTCGCGCACGTAGTCAGCCGGCAGGGTGATGCGGCCGCCGTGGCCGTCGTGGGTGACAGAGAGTGAGCCGTCGCGGTTCACCTTGTCGACGGTCCAGAGGTCGTTGTTCTTCACCCGGTCGCGGCCGCGGTCGGTGCGGAGCCGTGAGTCGTTCTGGCGGGTGACGATGGTGTCGCCGCGGTGGGCGCGGAGCCCGTCTCGGAGGTCGGCCGCTTCGCGTCCGGTGACGGCACCCTCACTGATACGGAACGCCTGGGCGCGGGCGTTGAGGTCGGACACGGTGGCGTTCTGCTGCGCGAGCATCACGGATCGCTTGCCGGCGTTCGTGTCGGCCTGCCAGGCGGCGAACACTTCGCCGGTCATGCGGTCGACGTCGCCGCCGACGGCGCGGCCCTGGTCCCTGTACCAGGTGAACGGGTCGCCGGTCGTGGCCGGGTCGCGAAGCTTCTCGGAGGCGTCCGCCTCGGCGCGGTTCACGGTGCCGTCCGCATTGCGGAACCGGTGGATGGTGTCGAGCTGCACGGAGCCGACCTCGCGCTCCAACAGGCGCAGCGCGCCACCCGACTCCACGGCGTCGAGCTGCCGGGAGTCTCCGATGAGGCGCACGTGCGCGCCGTGCGCCTCGGCGACGTCGACGACCTTGGCGAGGTTGCGAGTGCCAGCCATGCCGGCCTCGTCGACCACGACCACGTCGCCGGGACGGAGCTTCATCGCGTCGGGGTGCTCGCTCTCAGGGGTGGCATTCCCGTGCAGCTCGTAGGCCTTCAAGAAGCCGTGGATGGTGTTTGCTTCGACACCCACGGCCTCCTTAAACACGTCGGCCGCGGCCGCCGAAGGGGCGAGTCCGATCATCCGCGACCCGGCCTGCTCGGTGGCGCGGGCGGCGAGGGCGAGGGCGGTCGTCTTGCCGGCACCTGCGGGGCCGGTGCCGACGAGGACGAGGCGGTCGGACGTGGTGAACTCGCGGGCGAGGTTCCTCTGTCCGTCGTCGAGTGTGCCGGTGTGCTCGGCCGCGGTGCGGTCGAATTCGGCCAGGCTGACGGGTGCGACGGTGCGCGTCCGGGCGGCGTCGATCAGGCGGTCCTCGGCGGCGAGGATGCCGGCGGACGTGTAGATCGCTCGGCCCTTGTGGACGTAGATGCTCTCCCCGTCCTTGCGGGTGAGGGGCTGGAATGCGCCGTGCGTGGCCGGCGGGGTGACGGACACCGAGTCGGTGTCGAGGGCGTGCCGGGTGATCGTCTCGACGGCACCCTCCGGGACGTCGACGCCCGCGATGCGGGCGGCTTGAACGTACCGGCGAGCCTCGGCCTCGATCATGTGCGGGCCCCACGTCGCATGGTGCTCGGACACGGTGTCGACGACCTGCTGAGAGGCGGCCTCGACTTCGAGGGGCTTGGGCTCGTCGGCGTCCGAGCTTGCGTCCGTGGCGCGCTGTGCGGCCTCGCGAACAGCAGTGAACATGTCCGCGACCCCGTGCCGGCCGACGACCTCGACGGCTCGCACCTGCCACACGTCGCGGAGCGCCGAGAGGGAGCGGGCGTGCTCCTTCGCCGGGCGGGTGTCGAGCGTGGCCTGCTGGGCGAGCTTGATCCGGGCGGCCTGGTTGGGCTGGCGGCCGTGGTCGCGGCGGTAGTCCTTTTCGAGGGCGGCGAGGGTCTTGCGAATGTCAGCCGAGCGGGTAGAGAACCCCTGGGTCAGACGGTCGTCGACGCCGGCAATCTCGACCACGGGACGCTTGCCGGCGGTGACCTCGCGCAGCTCCGTCGCAACGCCGAGAGTGTCGGACACGCGCTCCATCACGCGGGCGTTGTAGAACTCCGAAGCGGCGACGCCCTGGCGGTGGAGGAGCTTGGAGTCGATGGTGCGCCACTTCCCATCCGACCCCTTCACCTTGTTGGCAACGACCAGGTGATCGTGAATCTGGGGGTCGCCGTTCCGGGAGTCGTAGTGGCGGAACTTCGTCGCGACGATGCCGCCTTCGACATCGATCTGGGCGACGCCGTTCTTCCCGGAACGCGTGGCGATCGCCTCTCGTTCGAGGTAGCCCACGGTGTCCGCGATCGCGGCATCCTGGGCCTGCTCGATCGCCTTCCGGGTGTCGTCGTCCCCAAGGGCCCAGAGCGTTGACACGCTCTTGGACGGGGAGAACACCAGGTCGAAACCAGCGACGGCCTGACGGGTGGGTCGGGTCGCTGCGGTGACGTAGCGGCCCAGCTCCTCCTTGTCTGCGGGCTGCCGGCCCTTGGCCTGGCGGAACGCCTGCGCGCCTTCGCGTGCGCGGATCGCGCGGCGCTCGTTGACATCGGGCTCGCGGTGCTCGGTGCGCTGGAAGCGTGCGTAGCCCTCGTCGATCGCCGCCGACAGGTCGGTGCCTCCGGTGCCGTAGGCGTAGTAGGAGCTGCCGAGCTTCGCGGCGTCAGTGGCCTCCTCGACGCTCTTGCCGGCGGCCTGAGCGTCGGTGATGATCTGCTCTGCGTTCGGGTGCAGACCCTCACCAAACAGGGCCTTCATCTGGTCCTCGGTAACGGTGCCCGAGACGCCGAGTGCGGCGAGCCCGGAGCCGAACCAGACACCGGGAGGGTTACCGTCCGCGGTGTAGTAGTCGCCCAGCTCGCGGCCCTGCTCGCGCTTGACGTCGCCTGTGGCCGTCTCGCTCGTGTAGTAGGCGTAGCCGTCTCCTGCGCTGAGCTTGTGCAGGGTCATCACGAGCGTGACTCTACCTGGTTGATAAAGATGCCAGAGGTGTGACGATCTGATGACCGGAGGGCTGAGGAGATCGAGTGAGGAACGAGCGATGATCGATGCGGCCTGTAGGGAGGGAGGGTTGGCCAGGAGCGCAGCGAGTGCGGCTGTGGTTTGAGACCGAAGAAGCAAGCGGGAGTGACGAGGAACGAGGAACGGAAGCGCGCGCGGTCGATAACCAACAGCCGAGCCAGCCTTCGATTCGAAGAGTCTCGCGGAGCGAGTCCGCCACCCGGCGCTGGCGGCACGAAAGGGCCCGGGGGAGTGGTCATACTGGTCGGACCGATCTACTCAGGAGGTAAGACATGGCTGAACTGCGGAAGTCCGCTAAACAGACCGATGCACGTCGACGGGCTCGTGAGAAGGCAGCGCAGTTCCGCGAGCTGCAGGACACACTCGAGCAGTTGGCCACCGACTACTTCGTTGCCATGGACTCGATTGACGAGACAAACGAGGAGGTGGAACGCGAGCTCGCGAAGTTGCGGGAGCGGGCCGAAAAGCAAAGCCAGAAGTCACGCGATGAGGCAGACCGTGTCATCGTCCGTATGGTCGGTGCTGGGGCGAGCGTCAGTGAGGTCGCCGCGCGGCTCGGGGTCCAAGTGCGAGACGTCAGACGGGTCACCAAGGCCACGTCGGCACCGGATTCTTCTCCTGCCTCTCGCGGCCACGAAGCGAGCGGCGATGAGACTACGGGTGAGGATGGCGCGGGCGAGCAGGATGCTGCGTGATGGGCGTTAGGTTTTTGGCCTAGGTCAGAACAGGCGGGGGTGTGTTTCTTCCACCCCGCCGAGGGCGGCGCTCATGCGCGCCGGGTCCCAGCCGTGCTCAAGGAGGATAGTCCGTAGGGCTCGAGAACGATTGCCTCTGACTCCTCTCGCCGAACCTTGGTGTCGCCACGAGGACCATTGGTTGGCGTGCCGGTTTCTCTGTGTCCGGTCGAGCATGTTGTCGCGCGCGGACCCTTCCCTCACGTGTGAGACATGCGGGTCGAATTCGGCGTGAACGCAGGTGGGGACGTCGCATGAGTGCAAGAACATGACGTCCGGGGTGAGCACTCGCTCGGTCACGAGCTCGTAGGCGAAGCGTTGCGGCCGGACGACTCGCTGACCGTTTTCCGTCCTGGTCCAGAAACGCCCGTAGCCGTCGTCGGAAATGGCTCCCGTCCAGAGCCAGCAGTCCCTGGCCTCAGGTCCCTTGACGACGTATGACCAAAACCGGGTCTCGTCAGAGCGCGACGCCATCAACGGTCTTTGCCGGGGGAGGGGCGGCGGCGGGCGCGGCGGCGGTTCCAGTACTTGCGATTGATTGACCACGCGAGGACGAGGGTGGACCGGAATTCTTCGAAGGCACCTGGGACAACGATGCCGGCCGCTTTGCGGATGACGCCGAGTCTCCATCGTCGATAGGTGCTGACGGCGGCTGCGGCTCCGGAGCCAATACCGGCGGCCAGGAAGAGGGCCGCGGCGATGATGTCGGCGACAGTCTGCGACGTTGCTGGCCACGGAGCTGAAGCAAGAAGGGGGATGGCCGCCCAGGTGAAGAAGATGGCGTAGAAGGCAAGCAGCAGGATTGTGATCCAGGAAAGCCCGGCACGAAGAGCACGATTCGAGAAGTCGGCTGCTCCTAGCCGGATCACCTGGTGAAGGCGGTCGAGTTGCTCGTCGTGTTTAGCTCTGACTTGCTCGATGTCAGGTCCGGGCGTCTCTCCTCCGAGATCGATGCTTTTCAGTAGGTCAAGGAGGCGGCCCGCCTGTTCGGCCTCGTTTGCCCGTCGGCGGCTACTCGCCTGGCGGACCTGCCGAATTGTGGTGATGCCGAGGCCCACTGCCGCGAGGGCAAGAGAGATCCATTCGGTTGATTGGCTCATGCCTGTGGCAAGTCTTTCTCTAGGCGCTCAGGACCCACTCGTCCTTGTACGCAGCAGCCTCGTCTTGGAGGAACGCGACTCGATCAGAGCTGGTGGCCTCGAGGGAGTCGACGACGACGAGCTGCCCGGTGCGGGCGAGGAGGATCGCCGGAATCAGAGTGGGATCGGCTTGGCCGACAGCGAGGGCGGTCGCCGTCTCCACGAGCGTCATCTCAATGGGCGTGAGGCGTCGCTCTGAGAAGTAGAAGAGCGCAGCGATCTCGTCGCCGTTGGCGAGTTCGAAGATGAGGTGCACGCGGAGGCTGACGAGTTCTTCTCCGTCGTCGTCGACTGCGACGATGTTCCGCTGCCGGCGTCGGGCAGAAATGGGCTGTACCTCGGCGAGGAGCTGGGTAAGGCCTTGTGCGGCGGCTGCGTAGCTGTCGTGCATCTTGCTCGAGGAGTTCTCGACGGCGCGTTCGAGTGCGCCGCCGCGGCAGCCGTTGTTCACGTACTCGATGACGGCCGTCAGGAACTTCTCGTAGGCGAAGGCGAAGAATTTGTTGTCGCTGGGAGCGGTGACTTGCTGGCGGTCGGCGGCTACGTGTGTCGCGCGGCCGCTGTTTCGGGCGCGTGCGAAGTCGCGGAGGTGTGCGAGGGATGGGATGTGCTTTGCCTGGTCCATGGTGTCCTCCAGGTGGTTAGGCGTGGATGGGAAAGTGAAGGCGAGCGGGGCGCGGGGCCTCAGTTGCCTTCGCGGTGGCTCCCGAAGAAGAAGCCAACGGTGGCCGCTGCAAGGGCTTGCAGCGGAGAAAGGGTGGCCACGATCTGCACGAACGTGGCCAGTTCGAGTCCACCAGCGATGGCAACTGCTGTTGCCACGCAGTAGAGCAACAGGGTGACTCCGACGATGCCGTAGGCCATGTTTCGTCGGGTGTTGGCGAGGTGGACCGATAGGTCGACCTTGCGCGACTTGGCAATCGGGTTGTCCTTGGGGACGTCATCCTCGAAGATCCCCTCGTCGGGCTCGACGGGTTCGGATCGCGTGTCTTCAGGCGGCGTGGACGCGGTCACGATGCCGACTCCTCGACGCTGAGGACGATGAAGTGGCCGTTCAGACCTGTCGCGGCAGGCAGGACCACCTTGGTCTCGTCAATGTCGGCAAGCTGCGTTCGCTCCAGGACGAGGGTGGGTGCTGGTGCTGAAGCGGCCTCGACGGTGCCGGCTTGATCCGGCAGCGTCGACGTCGCTTCGATCACGAGCTCGGTGATCCGAAGGGCGTCAAGTCGACGGACGAGAGGCAACAGCAGGGCTTGCGGAACGGCCGTTGGTCCCATCAGGCGCGTCTCACCCCCCTCGGGGCAGATCGCGTAGATCCCTGTCAGCCCGACCCCATCAGGCTCCGCAGAAGAGCAGAACTCTTCCTCGCTCGATCGGCGGGGCCTCTTCTCATCACTCCGAGGCACGGTCTTGGCCTGGAGACGCAAGTCCGCGACGTTGTGCTCGTCCATGTAGTCAAGGACGGGCGCGAGGACGGGCTCGAGGTCGTCGAGATCGGAATGGGGCGGTTCGGCGGGCTGGTTCATGGGATCTCCTTCCGGAGGGGTAGCAGGGTCACTTCGCGATCGACATCACACCTCACATGGTAGCAACGACCACCGACAGCCCACACGCTATGTGTACGATCGTTACCTGATCGTGTGGCAATCGTGCCCGTTCAGTGATTTACTGGAAACACAACAAGAGCAAGGCACCACCGCCGGCATCTGGGGGAAGGACCCCCATAGAAGCCCGCAGCCGCCACTGAATCTTCATGCGGCTTTCCACCACCAAGGAGTGGCGGAGCACTCGTCGGACCATGGTCCGCGAGGTGAAATCGTGCCTTATGAGTAAGGAGCACCCCATGGCAAGCCGAACCGCTACCGGGACAGAAAGCACGAAGAGTGCCGGTCAGAAGCTGGTCAGATTGAGCGTGAACATGAACGCCGAGACCGCTGCGGCGCTTAAGGAAATCGCAGACGAACGTGGCCTCTCGTACACGGAGGCAGTTCGTCGAGCCATTTCAATCGCCAAGTTCGTCGAAGACGAGATTGAAGAAGGCCGCAAGATCCAGACCGTGGACGCAGACCGCAAGGACGTCCGTGAACTTGTTCTGATGTAGTTTGCACGCTTCGAAAGGCCCGGCAATTGTCGGGTCTTTCGGCATTTTTACGAGCAAGGCACTGCCTCGCCGACCTGGCTGATAATATCTATTATGTCAGACTACGTCCTACCGGGTCGCGATGGGACGCGCCCTAAGTGGCCTCCCTGGGGGAACAGCTCAGAAGTCTCACCTGGCACTTAAGACCTGTTCACGGAACTGTCATCCAGCATCGGGCGGACTGCATTGTGGATGTCGGACGTGCATGGAATGGTTCGTTTCAGACCCGAACGTTCTTGTTTGGGTCCCGAGCAGGAAGGCAACATCATGGCTAAGGGCGATGTCGACACCTATCACGAGGGCGACAGCTGGAAGAACAAGATCGAGGGCAACTCTCGGGCATCGGGCGTATTCGACACCAAGGCGGAGGCCGTGGCTGCCGGCAGGGACCGTGCCCGCGCCGACGGTGTTGAGCACGTAGTCAAGAAGCTCGACGGCACCATCGGGGGCAAGAACTCCTATGGGGAGGACAAATTCCCGCCGCGCGGCTGATCTGACGCTCGCAGAAGCCCCCTAGCAACCCAAATGCCAGGGGGCTTCTGTTGCTTGATGACGAGCACGGCGTCGCCAGGTGACAGTATTCGCGCGGAACAACCAGGAGAATCCGCCCCGGTATACCAGACGCGCAATGTGGCAAGATCAAAACATGCCAATTCCCACCTCTTCCCCGGACGCCGCCCCGCGTCGGCTTCTTCGCGACGTCGTATTCGAGAAGATGCTTGCGGCCATCGTCGATGGGGCCCTCGAGCCTGGTGAGCGTCTGAACGATGACGAGCTCGTGAAGTGGCTCGGCGTATCGCGAACCCCGGTTCGGGAGGCGATCGCGCAGCTGCACACCTATGGCCTGGTGGAGATCGAAGCCAACCGGTTCACGAAGGTCGCCGCTCGGGACGACGTCGTCTATGCCGAGGCAGCGCAGTTCCTGGCCGGCCTGCACACCCTGGCGCGCGAATGGGGAACAAGCAACCTCGACGCGTCAACGCGAAAGACCATTTTGGGGTCCCTCTCTACCGCCCGGAAGCAGCTTGCAGCTCACGACCTAGAAGGACCCGGCGCCCTCCTCGACGTGCAGGGCGAATTGGCGAAGGCGTCCGGAAATGCCTTGTTCGTTGGCACGGAAGAGCCGTTGCGTATCCGGGTGAATTTCTTGCGCCCTCGTGAAGCTGACGCTTACGACTGGGAAGCGCTGGTTGCTGTGGCCGATGAGCTAGCGGAAGCTATCAAGAGCTAGCAGCCCACCTCGTCCACCGCTCTTACCTCTCGAGGCCGCGGTTGTCACGTGAGCGGCTACGCTGGCGAGACTCGGCTCGGCGCCTCTCTGCCCGCCGATCCCGTTCCTCGCTCGTGCTAGATGCTTGAGCACGCCCGAGATCCGCGTCGGGGGCACGAAGCTTCTTGGGGCCGGCGTCGGCAGCGCGGGGCTTATCCCCGTCGGTTCGAGCAGCACGCGAGGCTGCGTGGTTGCGGTCGGCGGAGAGAGCCTGCGGCTGGACCTGGACCGCAGATGCTGCACGGTCGGTGTCGACGAGGTGGTTGCGGAGGTAGGCCGCGAGGGGCCGGTCATTTCCGGCCACGGCTTGCAGCCGGTGGATGCGGAGGGTGTCGACGTCGATGCTTTGCCAGTCGATGGGGTGGGCTGCTCGTTCGGCAAGGGCCGTGATGTAGGCGCTCTGGGAGCGGGTGTTGCCGTCGCGGTAGGGGTGGATGGCGGAGAGTTCGCCCCAGCGGTCTGCGAGGCGCTCGGTGAAGGTGTCCGCGTCGAGGCCGGTGAGATAGTCCTCGCGCTCGAGCTTGTGGAACAGGGTGGAGAGGTTGGCCTCGATGTAGTCGGGGCGGCAGTACGGGATTCCGGTTCCGGTGGCTTGGACGTCGACGTCGCGGATGCGTCCGGCGATTCCGGGGACGAGGCGGTGGAACATGCGCTCGTGGATGGCCTGGAGGTAGTCGGCGTCGAGGCGGTCGGGAATCGGTTCGGCGCGGAGGGCTGCCATTGCCACTGAGGCGTAGCCGTTCATGGCCTCGTCCAGGCCCGCCTGGTCCCTGATGTTGCGGGAGTTGATGAGTACTCCCCCGCTGCCGGCGTAGGTGTACTTGTCGTCCTCGCTCACAGAACGGGCGCCGGGGTCGGCGAAGGACTCACGGTTAGTGAGCCGTCGGTCCGTACTTGGCGTCGAGCTCGGCGTAGGCATCGGCCTCGCTGAGGGTGCCCTCGAGGACGCGGCGGGCGCGGCCGAGTGCGTCGGCGTCGGGGAAGTGGCCGGCGAGCTGCTGGCCCTTTTCGATCATCGCCATTTCCTGGTCGACGTCGAGGTGTCGGGTGGTGCTGTGAACGATCTTGGTGACCATGAGGACTCCCCTGTTCTGTCATTGATTCTACCAACTACGACCCATTCAGGCGATGTTCCAGCCGCGGCCGGGGCGCCTGCTCGAGCCTGGTCGCCGGCTACGGGGCGGCCGGGTCGGCTGCGAGCTGTTGGATGCGCCCTGGTGTGACGCCGAAGGCGGCCGCGACGGCGTCGAGTTTGTAGCCGTCCGTTCGGGAGAGGCGCACGGCTTCTCGGCGCAGCTGGGCGGCACGCTGCTGCACGGCGCGCGCCTCGTCCTCGAGCTGTCGCGCCTCCTCCCAGAGACGCTCCGCTTCCTCGGAGACGTGCACGGTCACGTGCACGTCGACGTCCTCCCGGGGGACGTTCAAGTGCAGGGCGGCGACCTCGGCCGCGGCTGGGGCGATGTCGCGGACAGCGCGCGCCTGGCCCACGACGTCGAGCTCGGGGACACTGACTAGCCACCAACGGCCGTCATGCCTGGCGGTGGCGGCCAGCTGGCGTGGTGCGGTCACGGGCGGTCCGTGCTGGCTGCGGCCAGCTGCTGGTCGCGCTGCTTCTCGATGTCCCGCACGAAGTCATGGGCGATCTGGGCGAGGCGTTCCTGCTCCTCGGCCCACTCTGCGTCGGGAGCGTAGCTCTCACCCTCCTGGTCGGCACGCGCGGTAGCCGCTCGCGCCGCTTCCCGCAGTGAGCCCACGAGGACGGCGTGGACGTCGTCATTGGTGAGGTCGAGTGTCACAGTCACGGGGCGCACTTCGGGGGTGCCGTCAGTCATGGTGTCTCCTCTTCGCTGGTTGCTTGGGGTGGGTAGCGGTCTGGGGTTAAGGGGGTTTCACACGGGGCTGGCGGTCGGGTGGTGGTGGCGGCCCTTCCAGCACGAGCAGTGGCGGTGGTCGAAGGCGATCCGGTAGAGCCGATCGGCTTCGTTGTTGAGGCGGTCGACTGCCTGGGCGAGGCGTTCGATCTCGTTGGTCCGCATCAGGTACGCCGTCGTGAACCCGGCCTCGTAGATGCGTTTCTCGGCTCGGGTCAGCTCCCACGGCTCGACCTCGTTGGCAGGGTCGTCGTACTGGGGCGGCGCGTCAGCGTCGGTGGGAGGAGGCGCCTCCTCCTCGGCCCATCCATCCAGGTCCACGGCTAGGCCTCGACCGCTTCGCTCTCAGTCGCTCCCCCGGCGGCGACTCGGGCGATGTTGTCGGGCCGGAAACCTGTCCAGTGGTCATGCTCGGAGACGACGATCACGGGCGCTGCGAGGTAGCCCAGCTCCTTGACGAATTCGAGGGCATTGGCGCTCTCGGTGACGTCGACCACCTGATAGTCGAGCCCCTTGGCGTCGAGCGCCAGGTAGGTCATGCGGCACTGCTGGCAGTCCGGCTTGCTGTAGACGGTAATCACGCTTCCAACCCCCTCGGTTGACTTCCGTACCAAAAGTATATCCCCCCTAGTGCTGTTAGTACAAGGGGGGATAGTGTTACTTCGCTTCGACTTCCGGTCGGCGGTGGAGGTCGTCGATATCGTCGTCTCCCCACGAGTGCCCCTCGATCCAAGCAGCGGCCGCACCCTCGGCCCCGGCTGCTCGGAGCATCCCGGCTAGGGCCTCGACCTCGCCACAGGTGAACCGTGGGCCGACATCTCCGGCGAGCATCTGGTCGTCGAACACGTCGAGAAACTGCACGACCTCGGGCGCTGGTGTCGATGGTTTGGGTCATGACTTCTTCCCTCTCTTCCCCACGTTTTTTGGCCGTGGAGGCGATGGAATCGCCGGTAGGACGAGCGAGTGCAGTGCAACTGGTCGTGGAATACCGGACTGAGCGAAGCGAGGGAGGATATGCCGCGAAAGCCGGTTGCGCGGAGCCCGATCGTCCGTACGCTGCCCCGGGCTCCACGACCAAAGAAACGGCCCCGGAACGGGGCCCAGCAGTGCCGGCGTCTACGCCGGCTCCTCTAGCGGAGCTTGCTCCGTTGGGGTGCGCGAGGGGCCGGCCACTCGCGGGCAGCCGTGGCCGCGACCTGCCACGCTGAGCTGATGATAGGCACCGTTGCCCTCGTCGCCCTCTCTTTCTTTGTCTGGTCAATCGTGGTGATCGTGAGGGCTCACAAGGCACGGACGGCCGGTGAGACTCCCGATCCGAAGAAGGTCCGCGACGCTAAGGCTCTCGCGGTCGGGTCGGTCGTGATTTTCGGTGTAGCGATCGGAGCTGGCGTGCTCTTGTTCCCTCTGCTCTAGTTCGGGGTGCGCGAGGGGCTGGCCCCTCGCCCGGCCGCCGGCGGGCAGCCGGGCACCGCTGGGTCAGGCCAGGCGGGTCGAGCTGGTGACGGCCACGCGCACGTGGTCGTGGTCGCACTCCCAGAAGCTCGACAGCACGTCGGCTGCGATGTGGTCGGCGGCGACGCCGATCGAGGCCGACTCGGGGAATGTCACGGTCACGGTGATGGTGTGCACGGCCTCGGGAGAGGCCGGGCCGTAACCGGCCCCTCCGTGCTCGTACGCCCATGCGATCGCGACGGCGTCGGCGGGTCCGTCTCCGAGCTGGCCGAACACGGCGCGGTGCTCGTCGTCGGTGTGAGCTCGGCGGCGGGTGCAGCTCCACGGGGTGCCGAGCACGTCGACCGTCTCGGCCTCGCACTCGTACCCGGCGGGGTCAAGGTCCGCGGCTGGTGCTGCGGGGTCGAGCTGCTGCGGGTCGAGGTCCTGGGGGCGGCTGTAGGTGATGAGCACGGCGGTTCTCCTGCGGGGTCTAGGGGCTCTGGTGGCGGCTGGGCCGCCGGGGTGAGGGGCCGCGGCGGAAGCCGCGACCCCTACCGGTGTCAGGCGGCGTCGGCCTCGTCGGTGTCCTCGTCCTCGTCCTCGGGGTCGAGAATCGCGGCGATCTGGTGCGCGGTGGCGAGCACTCGGGCGGCGGTCGAGCGGATCAACTCGACGTCGGCGTCGACCCACCCGGCGACATAGCCGACGCTGTAGGCGCTGGTATCGAACCCGACAAGCCCGGCGACGACGTAAGCGACGCTCTCGGCCTCTGTTTCCATGAGGCCGCGGTGCTCGGCGTACTCCGCCAGGTCGTCGACGTGACCCATGAGCACGTGCGCCGTCTCGTGGATCATCGTTTTTGCTGCGTGCTCAGGGCTGAGGTGGTTCCCGATCACGACGCGCTGGCCTTCGGGGTCGCTGTAGCCGTTGCGGCCGCCGGTGAGGTCCTGGCGCTCCACGGTCCAGCCTTCGCCGTCGAGGTAGGCGCTGAGGGCGTCCACGATCCCGTGGTCATCGGCACCCGTGAGCTGCCGGGCGATCGTTCGGTCCGTCTCCCCCTCGATCACGTCGGTTTGGGCGATGTCGAACACCGAGAGGATGGGGAACCTAGCGATGCGCTTCTCCACCTCGTCACCGTTCTCGTCCTCCTCGGTCACCTTCTTGGTGCTGTAGCCAAAGATCCGCACGGCCTTCTCGCCCTTCCGGACCTGGCGGCCGAGGCCCTGCCACTTGCGGAACCCCGCGACGCGCTCGGCGTCGGGGCGCTGGTTGAGGATCAACAACACGTTGTTGAGGCTGTACGAGTGGAACGCGGCCGCGAAGTCGAGAAATGCGGTCCAGCGGTCCGAATCGCGGAGCGCCTCGACCTGAGTCGCGATCGACTCGTGGAGGGCGGCGGCCTGGGCCTTCTTCTCCTCCATGCTCTTGCGGGGCGCGGCGGTCTTAGCGGGGCGGCGGGTCTTGGTAGCGGTGGTGGTCATGGTTCCTGCTCCTGGGTCGATCGGTGATGATGGGTGGAGCGGGAGGGACCTAGTTCGAATAGGTCCCTCCCGTCCCGTGTCACTCACTGTCGGTGCGGGTGAGGGTGTCGACGAACGTCATGACCTCGGGGCCGGTGATGATCGCCGTGTGGGCGAGTTCCCACCTGTTCCGCGCGAACGTCGAAAGGTCCGAATCGCGCTCGCCCAACTTGCGGAGCTGGCGCTGCAACTCGCCCTCCCCGACCACCGGAACGAACGTGGTCACGGTGGTGATCTGCTGCTTCTGCATTTGCTTCCTCTCCCTCTCGTTTTTTTGCCGTGAAGGCGGTTTTCCGCCTTAGCGACCGGAGGGCGCAGTGCAACCCGGAGGGCGGCAGGGGAGAGAATTTCGGCGCGAAATCAGGGAGCCCCGCGACCGCGTGCCGAAATCTCGGAGGAGCCGGTGGCGTAGCCACTTGAACGGAGACCCGGAGGTGGCTACGAGGGAGCGCAGCGACCGAGCCGCCGAAGGCTTCACGGCAAAAAGACGTGCCCGAAGGGCACTGAGCGCCGCGCAGCGGCTCCTACTTGGGCTAGACCGCACCAGGCCGCGAGACTGGCCACAGGGGGGGGCAAGTTGTCTCACTGAACAGAGAGGGTGCCCGTGCCTAAGCAACTACTCAGGTGGGTGTCGATCGCGGCAGTTGCCGCCGGGATGTTCTCGCTTATCTACAGCGGAGCCGGGGGAACTGCATGCGCCGTGGTTGGCGGTCTGATCCTCGTTGCCGGCATTGTCGGCGTCTGGATCACCCGGAAGCGGTATCCCTGACTCGAGCGCAAGTGGCGGGCACGAAGAAGCCCCCGCCCGGCTGGGGGGAGCCGGAATGCGGGGGCTGCTGCTGCCTGGCGGGTTAGGGACCGCCCGGCAGCTCTCGGCCAGCTCGGGGGGAAGCTGACCGGAACGGGGCTACGCGCGGCCGCTGACGGCTCTCTCGGGCTCAGTAGGGAGCGACCGAGGTCACGATGCGATCCTCGGGCAGCGTGGCGCGCACCTGGTCGATCGCGTCGGCCGGCGTCGGGGCGTTCACCTCGACGGCCACGGCGTCGGCGCTCGTGTCGCCCTTGGGGCGGTGCCTGACGAACCAGCTCATGACCGGGCGCTACCCGCGGTCACGACGGCCATTCGTCCGGCTCGGGGTGCAGCCGGCCCGTGAGAGCTGACAGCTCGACCTCGTGCTGCATCATCCACGCGACAGCGCTGTTCAGGCTGCCCTCTCGGCGCAGCCAGGGCCGGCCACCGGCATCGTCTCGGCCATGGGCGTAGCAGTGGTAGACGATGCCCCCCAGCTCGGCGCGCGAGAGGACGTAGCCAAAGGGCGCAGAGCGGACCCGGCGGACTTGCCAGACACCGAACTGTCCCGGTGCCGGCGGCACCGCGAACGGGTGCGTCGGGATCGGCCGGC
This sequence comes from Frigoribacterium sp. CFBP 13729, assembly GCF_014841875.1. Taxonomy (NCBI): domain Bacteria; kingdom Bacillati; phylum Actinomycetota; class Actinomycetes; order Micrococcales; family Microbacteriaceae; genus Frigoribacterium; species Frigoribacterium sp. CFBP 13729. The sequence goes on from NZ_JACYUR010000007.1 coordinate 34,045, forward strand.
GCAGGATGCTGGCTGCTGTCTCACCTGATCCCCGAACGCCCATGCCGGCAGACCGTACGAGCAACCACCGACACGACTGGCCGCCTCCTCGGAGAGGAGACGGCCAACGTGGACGGGTCGAGCTAGTGCCCGAAGTGCTCCCAGAGGGTCGTGATCGCGTAAGCGAGCATCGGGACAACGGTTGCCAGAAGCAGTCGGACCTGGCGCAGGAATGCGCTCAGGTCCTTCAGGGTTGCAGCCGGGGTCGCCGTGTGCTGGCGTGACCCCTTCGGCTGGGCGGCGGAGGAGCTGAGGTTCAAAACGGGGCCCTGCTTTCGAGTTGGTGTTGCTGTGGTGAGGTCGGGCGAGCTGTCTTTGCGGGACGACCCGACCTCGGGCATGAAACGTGCCGGATGAATTACTCCGGCCTGACGAGCCTACATCTTGTGGCCCGCACCGACGCCTGCAACTAGATGCGGTGTTACAGGCCTGTAGTTCCACCCCAGAGTTATCCACAGGCCGGCCCTCATGTTCTGCACAGATACGCGGCGGTTCTCCCCCGAACAAGGCGGTTCTGCACATGTTCGTCCCCACCTCCGACATCACCGTCTGGTCGTCCCCACTTAGGGGCCACGGCGTGTCGCGGCGTGTCATCCCAATTCCGACACGCCGATGAGGTCAAAAAAAGTTCTAGGAGCGGTTGCTCCCAGCGTCGGCGCCGGAAATGCAATAGGGACGGGCTGGGACGAGGAACGCGGGGGCCCGTAGAGGCCTGCCGGGACCCGTACATGCCCGTAGAGCGGTACGCATTTCGGGGGCCAAGGCCTACAGTTGATCTAGCCCCAGTTGGTGAGTATCGGTGAGTTTTTTGCGGGACGACCGATGCTGCATGAAGCGTACAAAGCCCCTAGTTTCTAGGGGCTTTGTCGCGTTTAACCCGCCCCAGGCGCGCCCTTCATGACCTGCTGCCTCACGAGCGCCTCCCCCGCAAGACGATGCCTGCGTGCAGGTTGCGCGAGTTATTCTCATGCGTGCGAACACGTCGGCTCTTAGACCTCCCGGCCCTCCTGCTCGTCACCAGTGCAGCCATGACGGGATGCACCTCGTCTGAAGGACTCGAGCAGCAGTGGGGCGACGGCAAGGGCTACATCTCGGCCGAACAGCTCGTGACCGAATTCGCACCCGAGGACCGGGACGAACCGGTCGAGTTTGACTCGGAACTAAGTGACGGCACCAAGATCATGGCGGCTGACTACCAGGGCAAAGTCGCCGTCATCAACTTCTGGTACGCCACGTGTGTCCCGTGCCGGATGGAAGCAACAGACCTTCAAGCAGTCAGTGAGGAAGTGGTCGATGACGCCACATTCCTCGGCGTCAACGTCAGGGACCAGCCTGACACCGCCGACGCATTCACCCGAGAATTTGACGTCACCTACCCGACCGCCATTGACGTGAACACCGGCAGCGTCCAGCTCGCGTTCGCCGGCAAGACGGCCCCCAATGCGACCCCCGCGACGTTTGTTCTCGACCCCGAGGGGCGGGTCAGTGCTCGCGTACTCGGGCCGGTCGATCCGTCCATCCTGAGAGCACTTGTCAAGACAGCGGCAGCGACGCCTGAGTGATGTTGCAGAACCGAGCAAGACCGCTCGCAGCTGTGGCATCGGCGGTTGTCGCCGGAGTGTCGCTGGCAGGGTGCGCAGCAGCAGTCCCCATGACCCCTGCCGCCGATGCCAACACAGTGGAGTGCGCGCAGGTCACCGTGCATCTCCCCGAGTCCATCGGTGAGACCGAAACGCGACGCGAGACAGATGCCCAAGCCACGGGCGCCTGGGGGGAACCTACGTCCGTCCTGCTTCGCTGCGGTGCCACAGAACCAGGTCCCACGGATCTGCCTTGCTACACGATTCAGGGGGTCGATTGGATTGTCGATTCACCGAAAGACGACCCCGAGAGCGCCATCTTGACCACCTATGGCCGCTCCCCCGCGGTGGAGGTCATCTTCAACACAACGAAACTGACAGGAGCGAGCGTCATGGGAGACCTCGCTGATGCTGTCGGATATCTCCCACCAACTGGACGAGCTTGCACGAGCGCCGAAGATTTGCCCTCCTGACCGGGCGTAGCGGTCAGCGAGCGCCCGATCGGGCACGGGTCACCCGCAGAGGGGGCTCGTTTCTGATGCTGCACACACCTCTGGGGCCGGCAGCACGCGCTGAAGCACCTGATTCTGGGGATCGTCGTGCCGTAGGCAGGGCCTAACCTGCTGGGCAAGAGGAGTCGTCATGAGCGTTGCTTTGGAGCGTCCGAGGCGTGCACACCGGTCGGACGGACGTGTCTTGGTCTCTACGGGAGCCCTGGTCGGCGCCGGAAGCGCGCTGATATTGCCCATCCTCTGGGTGGTCGTATGGGGCGCCGTTAGCGGACTGGACGGCGGCGGAATCGCCGAATGGATCTTGATTTCCCTTGTCTATGCAGTTCCTGCTGCCGTGGCCTTCGCCCTCCTCGGGGCTGTCGCCGGACTCATCAGTGCGTCGCTGTGGCGACAGCGTCCCCGTTGGGGAAGGTCGAGAAGCCACGCGCTAGCCGCAGCGGCCGCAGCGGCCGCAGCGGCAATTGTCGGGATCTCAGCAGGCATGGCTGTCGGCATCCTCACCGAGGCAGTCTTTTCCGGAGTGGTCATCGGTCTGATGGCCGCATTAGGCGCCGGCGTCACGGCCGGCTTGACCTTGCGTCGGTTGGCGCGAGGAGAGACACCGCCAGCTTGCTAGCCGGTCGTCTGACGGATCATCTCCCGAACACTGACGTGCAGCCAGGACGTCCATGTCGGCTGTCCATAGCGGATCATGCGGGTTCCTCGAGCTTTTGAGAGGCGCACCGAGTCCGCCTGCCCTGAGAGCGAGTCAGGATGATTGCGGCCATCCCGCAACCGACGCATCCGGCAACCGCAGGAAGAATGCTGGGCAACAGCAGCTCGGGCACGATGAGGATTCGAGTCAACAACCACGCGGCGAGCCCAGCGGCAAAAGACTCAGCGCAGACCCGGACTCGTCCCTGCCGCTTGTACGGACTCACTAAGCGCATGACGACCAGCCCCGTGCACGCGGCAACACCAGCGATGAAGCAACCCACGAGAGCACCGAGCACGACGCCCACAAGAGAAAAGGATGCACTCTCACCGGCCAGGTCGTCATTCACCATTGCAACCCCCAAGAAGGCCAGGCCCCCCAGCACCGCACCGGACAATAAGGCCTCCCTGAGGGCGCGATCAGCGCCAGCAGTTCGCGAACTTCCAGCTCGCCCCCCAACCACGCCCATGTCGCAACTTTACGAATGAACCAACGGTCGCGTGCAGGCACGTTGTCGAGAAGAGGCGGACATGGCCGACGCCAACCCGATCGACCCTTCGTACGGTTGACGCCACTTTCCGGGCTGCTAGCTTTCGACCGTGACGACCACCCCGGCATGGCCTGGCCAAGCGAACGAACGGCACGACAGCTCCTCCATTAGAGCGGCCAGCAGCCCTTTTGCCGTGGCGTCGAGCATCGTGGCATTCGTGACCCTCGTCGCCTACGTCGCTCTCTACGTCACGATGTGGGCCCCGGTCGCTCTCTGGGACAACGAAGGCTGGCTGTTCTTGTACCCGATCTTCCTCGCGGCCTGGGTTCCCGTCGGCGTCCTCTCTGGCGCGTCCCTAGGCCTCTCGATCGCCAGTTTGGTACGACACGAAGCACGACGATCTCTGGCAGTCGTGAGCCTAGGCATGGCGGCGCTATTGCTCACTACGTCCCTGCCTGCTCTCTGGTTCGGGCCTGGCCCGCTCTAAGCACGGGAAATCGACCCGCGGCGCACAGCATCAACAGTCCGAGCCCGAACACGTGCTCATTGGTGTCTCGTTAGACGATCCCCTATCGGGACGTGACGGCTGGGAAGCAAGGACGCCCGCATGCGCCTCTAGATCGGGGCTCAGCTTGACGTGCGCTTCCGCGCCGAACGGGGTGGTGCCGCTCGAAGATGTTCGCTTACGCGGCCGAGGATACGGGCGAGATGCTCGGCGTCGTCGTCCGTCACAGGAGCGAAGAGAAGACCGTGGACGGTCTCGATGTGGCCCGGGAACACGGCCGCGAGGACGTCGCGGCCGGCGCTCGTGAGGGCGACCACCGTGCTGCGCTCGTCGTCGGGCGACGGAGAGCGGACGACCAGGCCGCGCTGCTCGAGCAGCTGCGCCTGGTAAGTAAGGCCGCTCCGGCTGTGGACCACCCCGTCGGCCAGGTCCGTCATCCGCTGCCGCCCCTCCGGGTCGTCGCCGAGGCGCGCGAGGAGCTGGAACTGCACGTAGCTCAGCCCGCCCGCCTCTCGGAGCTGCTTCTCGACCGAGGGCCGGAGGAGGGCGCTGACCTCGGTGAAGGCGAAGTACGCAGCGAGCTGCGCCGGCGTGAGGGCAGGCGGGGAATCGGTCATGATCCGAGCCTAGCTGTTGCTTCTAGTTCGAAGCACTACTTTGGTTAGGTCAGTTGCTTCGAAGTCGAAGCACATGACGAAGGAGACAATCATGAAGGCAGTCCGTTTCGAACAGACCGGCGGACCCGAGGTCCTGGAGCACGTCGAGGTCGAGCAGCCCACTCCCGCGGCGGGTGAGGTGCTCATCCGGGTGGCAGCGTCCGCCTACAACGCCGCCGACGCGGGCATGCGGGGCGGCTTCCTCCCCATCCCGGTCGCACTCCCCCACGTGCCGGGCTACGACGTCTCCGGGACGGTCGAAGCGCTCGGCGACGGCGTCGAGAGCCTGAGCGTCGGTGACGAGGTCGTCAGCTTCCTGCCGATGGGACGCGACGGAGGCGCGGCGGAGTTCGTCATCGCCCCGGCCGACGCCCTCGTCACCGCCCCAACGAGCATCCCGCTCGCCGACGCCGCAGCCCTGCCGTCGGTGGCCCTGACCGCGTGGCAGGCCCTCGTCGACGACGGCCGTCTGCAGGCCGGGCAGCGCCTCCTCGTCGTCGGCGCGGGCGGCGTCGTCGGCAAGTACGCGATTCAGCTCGCGAAGCGCCTCGGCGCCCACGTCGTCGCGACGGCGAGCCCGCGCAGCGCGGACGCAGTCCGGGCCGCCGGTGCCGACCAGGTCATCGACCACACGGAGAGCGATGTCCTGGGAGCCCTCGACGGGCAGGTGGATGTGCTGCTCAACCTGGCGCCGCTCGACCCCGCGCAATTCGGGGCCGATGTCGCCGCGGTGCGCGACGGCGGCGTCGTCGTCAGCACGACCGCTTTCATCGCCACCCCAGGCGACGAGTCGCGCGGCGTCCGGGCGGCGACGGTGTTCGTGCGGCCCAACCGCGACCGCCTCGAGCAGCTCGTCGCGCTGGTCGACGCCGGCGACATTACGGTTGAGGTGACCAGGCGTGTCTCCTTGGCCGAGCTGCCCGCCCTGCACGCCGAGGCAGAAGCAGGCCGCATAGCCGGCAAGGTGATCGTGCTCCCCTGACAGCCACGAGGATGAGCATTGCTACGAATCACCGGGCACCACCGGCCCGGCAAGCGATCCCCTATCGGACGATTGGGGGGTGGGTTTTGACGAGTAATTCCATCGCTACTGTGCAGCTGCGCACTGGACAGGGAAGACCCCATCCATCCATGAGATACACCTGGCTTCAGAGGTATAGGCGTCCTAGAGCGACCACACGCCCCCGCATGGGCGGGGGCGTGTGCGGGCAATCGTTAGCGATACGGATCAGGAGCACGCCTTTGACGCCCCAACCGGGGAACCACCCTCGGCCCATTCAGGTTATGACGCCTAACTAAATTAGCCAAGGCTGCCCCTTACGAAACGCGTAGAGGGACACCAAACTGGCTCGGGGGATCATGCAGCGGTGACGTGTTTCCGGAGGGCGATGAGGGCGTCCCTGATGCGGGTCTTCATCGTCCCGATCGGGACGCCGGCACGGGCTGCTGCCTCGGACTGGGTGAACCCGCCGTAGTAGGTCAGTTCGAGCGCTTCCCGGTGCACACCGGTGAGGGCTTTCATGGCTCGGGCGACCCGGTGGTGCTCGATCAAGATCTCGGCCTTCTCGGCGACGTCGTCACTGCTGGGTTCATGGTCGCGAATACCGACGGCGGTGTCGCGGTCCCGGCTGGCCTGGGAAGACCGGACACGGTCGATCGCACGACGTCGGGCCCGCATCAGCAGCCACCCCAGCGCCGTCCCCTTCGCGGGGTCGAACTGGGGCGCTTCCTGCCAGGCGGCGAAGAACACCTCCTGGGTGACCTCCTCGGACTGCGCCGGATCGACCAGGATGCGCCGCACGAGCCCGAGGACCCGAGACACGGTGCCGTCGTAGAAAGCAGCAAAAGCCCGCTCGTTGCCCTCAGCGACGAGGGTGAGGAGCTCATCGACGGATCGCTCCGTGTCGGCTGGCAGCGCAGGTGCAAGAGACACGGGAAGCTATCCGATCGGAAGGGGTACAAGTGGGATGCTCCCCCGAGCATCCGGCCACTGTATGCGCCTGCATCCTGTTTGGCACCCCCAGTCCGGGACACCCGCGAGCGGCCCTCGTCATCTGACGGCTGCGTGATCTGGTGCACCCCCTGCGCCTCGGAATGACGTCCTACCGAGCCTTGGCCTGACCTAGAGCAGGTGTCGTGACCTTTTCGTCTCCGCTGTCTGTGGGTCCACGCGAGCGGTGCGGACGTCAACCCGCGTGATTGCCTCGTGGAACAGGTCAGGGCGAAGCCTGTCAAGGGGCCACCTACCGCCGTGCCGGGCGCCTAGCGTTGCGCATCTGGCCCCCGACACCAGAAGGACCCATGAACCGCCTACTGCTCACCATCGCCGGCGAGGACTTCACCCTCGCTCCCGACACCGACGACGCCCAAGTCATGACGAACATCGAGACAGCCGTCCGCACCGGCGGCGCGTTCGTCGACATCCGTCTCGCGGACAGCACACACACCGCCGTCCTGATCTCGCCCGGCCTTCCCGTCACGCTCACCCGAGCAGCGTCCGACGTCGCAGGCCTAGTCCCTGCTAGACACCTCGAACTCGACATCGGCGCCTACGACGACTCGGACTTCTCGGCCACGCACTGCCCCTGACCCCACCCGCCCCGACAGCGGCCGCGTCGTCGGGCTGCTGAGGGCCTTCCCCCTTCGGAAGGCCCTCAGCCCGGCCTCATCGGCTTCCCACCTCAAGTCGGCAACTGGTCGGACCGGTCCGAAGCCCGAACAGGCTCCGCCACGAGGGAACGAAAGGTACCGTTCCGCCCGGGCTGGGGCGGTGCCGGCAGGCAGCACCATTGCTACCTGTCGGAACCGTCCAAAAACCTAACGACACGAGACGCCTAGCCCAAGGGGCTTGACCTCACCCCCCCCAGCACCGGGTACCGTCCGCGCACTGAACCGCAGGCCCACCGGTTCGACACGCCAAATAGGCCGAGACCGCCAGGAAGTCCCTTTCCGGCGCACCATGGACACGTACGCTGGAGCGTGGCTTTCCAAGCGAGATGGACGACGAGGGGCACCTCCTACGTGGCACAGACCCACGACGGATTCCTCCTCTGGGGATCGGCACCCACCTCTGAACCCGCCCCTCTTCCCGTCGTGCGCGTGGAACCCTCGACGTTCCACGTCGTGTCGCACCGCCACGAGCACGGCGAACGCATCATCAACGCCACCGTGTCCGGCAAGGCCGTCACCGTCGTCATCCCCCTCGACGTCCTCGCCGTCCTCGAACGTGAATGGAACCACGTCAACACCACACGCACGACCGGCAGAAACCGCTGACGATCGCCCTGGGCCGCATCCTGGTCCGCTCGAGGATCGGCTATCGGGCATCACTCAGCCCCTCGTATCGTCGACCGTCGGGCAAGCAGTACGGGACAAATGCATAAGCAACCAGCGCGGCCACCGCGGTGGCTACGACACCGACAATCGTCTCAGTGAGGAGATGCAGGACAGCGCCGGTGGGTGCCACGTCCCGGGTCGTGCCACTCAGTCCGAGAAAGACGTCGACCCCGATGACGATGCAGTGCAGTCCTCCGATAGTCGCGAGAACAGCCACGACAGCAAACGGTTCTCGTTTTTCTGGCCGCCGTGCAAGACCGAGCACGCCGAAGAGCACAACAGCCAGAATCACCGCAAATGTGGTCTGCGGAAGCAAAGCCCAACCAGGATTGGCCCCAACCGCAAAAGCGTCCACGGGAGATTGACCGTCGAATGAGATCGACACGGTGGCGTACAGGACGAAGATCGAGAGCGCATGTGCCACAAGAACGGCTGCGGTGAGAAAGAGACGCTCCCGCCTACGAAACGCTGGCATTCTTGTCATCTCTACCCCTAGTACTTCGTGCTTTCGACAGCCGCTCCCCTACTCAGCAGGCGGTACTGGCGGTGTGGTTTCAACTGAGTCGAGTTCATTGGTGAGGCTTTGATCCACTGGTACCTCAGGCAGGGTCTCCATTGTGGGTGTTGCCACGCCGATGACTGTGACGCCGTCAGTTCGGTAGATGGTGATGGGTCCGGTCATTTCCAGGTCGTGGGCGTCGTCCCAGAGCGCCCATCCTTGCTCGCCGCTGTCCGTGGCGTACGGGATCAGGTCCGGGTGCCCGTTCCGGTTCTCAACGCCGTAGGTCTGACCTTGAGCGTTGACCTCCCACTTGGACGTGGCCGTCGAGGCGTATTGCAGCACCGCTCGCCAAGTCGTCTCTGGGGACGCGTTGACTTTGAAGTCAGATGAGCCCTCGGCTGGTAGCTGACCGTCGGTGAGGTGCATCGTGCCGGTCGGGCTCTGAGAGCAGTGGATCGCGCTGGCGGTGCTTCCGTCTCCGGTGGGAACTTCCACGGCACCGTCCTCGGATAGGCAGGTGATATCGATGATCACCGCGCCCGCGGTCGAGGGCGCTCTGCCGATGTCGACCACAGCGGGGCCGGTGTGCGTGATCGTCGTGGTGTCGCCGATAGCGGCGGTCACGGTGGATCCAGGTGCCCCGGCAACGAAGAGCGCTGCCGCGGTGGTGGCGGCCGCAATGGTGCTGACCGCGACAGTGGACATGGCAATGCGTGACCGGCGCTGTCGTCGTTGCAAGACGCTGTGTTTGGTTCCGATGGCGGCAAGCTCGGCTCGAATCGCGGCCGAGGTGTCGGGTTGCATGTCGATGTTCACGAGAGAACGCCTTCCTGTGCCGGACTTGTCGAGGGGTTGAGGTCATGCAGGTCGACGCGGAGCCGTTGCCGTATCCGGTGTAGCCGCACTCGAGCCGTAGACGGTTTTAGGCCGACGGATTGTGCGGCCTGCCAGACAGGTACGTCTTCCAGGCTCGTCAACACGAGCAGTGCTGCATCTCCTGAGGACAGGCCTCGCAGTGAGGCCCGAAGCCTGTCCGTCAGCTCGATGTCCTCCAGATCCTTCTGGGTCGCCTGTTCATCGTGCCGCGGCAATCGGCCCAGCAGCGCTCGATATCTCGCTGCTGCCCGGCGATTGTTCCGTCCAAGGTTCACTGTCGTGACGAGCAGCCACGGCAGAACTGAGTCGGCGACGAGCGACACGCTGCGTCGCTTCCGCCAAAGCTCGTAGAACACCGCTGCCGTGACGTCGTCAGCATCGTGATGCTCATTCACCAGAGTCAAAGCCCGCCGGTAGACACGAGCCCTGTGTCGATCAAACAGTTCAGCAAAAGCTGACCCGTCGTCGCTTTGGGCGCGCGTCCAGAGGGGGCCGTCGTCCTGATCGTTGTTCACACTCATGAGTGTCCGACCAGAACCACCGCGTTTCAAAGTGCCTGAATCGACCCGAAGATGAAGTAGTCGGCCGTTGCCCTTAGCAGGCCGACCCTCCCCTCAGGAAGTGCCGATGAGCTAACTTCTGTCCATGTCTTTGAACCCGTTCGAGAATGCCGAGCTTGAGCGTGCCGAACGCGCTGTTGCTCGACTACCTCGGCGTAAGCCGTTTCCGCATCGGAAGCCGGCATCACCTCTCGGCAAGGTCTTGACGGTTGTCGCTCCGCTGAGTGCGATCGCGACGGTGGCCCTTGAGATGAAGTTCTCCTTTGCCCCGACAACGGTCATGACCGTCTGGGGTGCCTTAATGGTCGCCGCCGTTCTCACCGTGGCGACGTGCCTTGCCGCTGGTGAGTTCGGTGGGCGCTCTGGCCGCATCAGCGGCATCGTCTCCGGCATCCTGATCGTCCCGCCCATTGGCATCGCTTTAGCGTCCTGGGCGACAGAGCTGCTGGCAAGCTTCTGACGAAAGCCCAGACCAACGACTCCCGATCGCGGAGCCCCGACCGGCCAACCATCCCCTATCGGACGATGACGCGCCACGCGCCCTTATCGGTGCTCGCCACCGAGGAGAAGCTGACTTTTGTCACGCCCCCGCGGGACGACTCCGGGATGTCCAGCTCGAGCACGCCCTCGGCACAGCTCGCACGGGCGGACGTCGTATCTACGGCACCCGCAGCCGACGTCAGACCCAACAGCCCCTCGACGGATCCGTCGCCGAAACACTCGAGTTCGACTCGCCTGATCGTCACGGGCTCCTTGAAGGCCGCCGAGATCTGGTCGCCCTCTGCTTCCTCGCCTCGTTCGACAAGCGATGCCAAGACGGCCAGCGCGTCGCCGTCGTCCTGCACCGCTGAAGGCGCCTGGTCGAGCCACAGAGCAATGTCGCCGGCCTGGTCACCGGGATCCTCCTTCGAGCACCCGACGAGGCTGACAGCGCAGAGGGTCACGACGAGCAGGCAGAGCGATCGAGGGCGCACGGTCGAAGGATGGCATGAAGTGCACTTCGTCGCGACGCCCCACTGCGAGGGCCCGGCCAGCCATCCCCTGTCGGGCACTTTGGGGAGATAGCTGGCGCCAGGCCATGGAGCACGCGATGAGCGACCGCCCAATATCGCAACCCCGATAGGGGGCACATCGCCTACGACTAGACATCAAGACGGCATGATTGGTTGCTGAGGACCGAGCTGGAGGAAGACGTGGGCCGGGCACTGCGACCGCTATTGATGCGACACGCGATCTGGGGCGGGGCCCTGGCAGGAGGCGGTTCCGCCGTCGTCATCGCTCTCGTCCTCATGGGTGGGCCCGCCGCTCTTCTTCCCCCGACAGACCCGAGCAGCGCCAGCTACTACTCCTACACCCTGTGGTCGGCAGCCTTCTTCATGGCCTGTTTCGCTGTGGCCGGGAGCGTGGTGGGTCTTATCTCGTCGCTTCTGGCGTGGGGTGTCGCCCGTTGGGTGACCCCCCGCCGGTCAGAGTCGTGGACCCGGGCGGTCGTCGTCATCGTGGCTGCCAGCCTCCTCGGAGCCGCCTCGGCTGCGGCCGTGCTGGTGGCGTTCGATCTCGATCCATCGGCCGGAGCCATGTGGGCGACCTGTGTTGCCGTAGGTGCGGCCGCGGGAGCGTTGGGCGCGAGCTGGGCGTTGTGGATGTCGCAGGGTAAGGGTGAGTCGTTCGTCTCGACATCGACATCGACATCGACATCGACATCGACATCGACATCGACGTAACCACACTCGAAGGCGTCAACTATGCGGTCTTCGCGAGGCGCCTAGTCGATGTCAAAGTTCGCAGCAAACGATCCCCTACCGGGCATTGAGAAACGACGGACGCCCCCGACGCGATCGGGGCGCCTGAGTCTCCCAGCTGAGCCACCACGGCAATTTGGTGGAGCTGACATGGCCGACGGTCATCGAATCCCCTTCGATTCGTGATGGGTATCGGGTGAACTCCGCCAGCGCCGATGGGGAGTTCAGTTAGGCGCGTGTAGTTGTCACAAGGTTGGCCACATCTTGGGAAACGGGCGGCGCTAGGGTGCCTGGATGGACTTCTCTACGCTGCTTGTTGTCATGGGCATTTATGGGGGTGGCGCACTGCTTGTGGCCGTTGCCGTGTACGGCATCACCCGCCTTGCCGTCAGTCACGCGCTGAGGAGTCACAGTCGTCGACTTTCCGACGGCTAACCCAGGCACCGCGTACCCAACGCCCACATGACTCGTGAGTTCCACGGAAATCCTGCTCTTCCTGGTTGTGGTCCTTTATTCTCATGACCATGACGCGCACGAGAGACGTTGAGGGGCGGAGCCGGGCCACCTGGGTTTCGGTGTTCTCCTTCGGATGCGCAGTTCTTCTCGGCGTGATGTTCCTGCCTGGGTGCCTGCAAGTGAACGCGGTTAGCCCACAGGCCCGCGATCCCTGGATCGTCGTGACTCCGACGGCGTTCATTTTCGCCGCCGTTGGCCTGGGGCTCACATCCCTGGCTTCGTCTCAGAAGCGTGGCGCCGTGGCTGTCACATTCTTGGCAACGCTCGGGCTGCTGGCCTTTGCAGCCGCCGGCGTCCAAGCAATGGGCGAAGCCTGGTAGCCGAACGGCTGACCTCGCTTGTACCTGGCTGCCGCTCATGGATCGTCCATCGGTCTTTGACGCAGCCCCTCTTCCCCGGGGGCCGCCTGTCGTGCTGTGTAGCTCGTCTCCTCAGGAGAGTCGGCGCACCTGGTCGGGGGGATGCCCCTGCCCGGGCGCAAGCCCTAGCCTCATGGAAAAGGGGAGTCCTCATGAGCGTTGCCTTGGAACGTCCGGTACACGCGCCGCGATCGGATGTGCGCGTCTTGGTCGGGACGGGGGCCGCGATCGGCGCGGGCTGTGCGCTGCTGCTGCCCATCGTGTGGATCGTCGTGTGGGGTGCCTTCGCCGGACTCGACGGCGCCGGGATCGCGGGATGGGTCGTCATCGCGCTCGTCTACGCAGTTCCTGCTGCCGTGGTCTTCGCCCTCATCGGAGCGGTTGCCGGACTCGTCAGCGCGTCGCTGTGGCGGCAGCGTCACCGCTGGGGCAGATCGAGAAGCCAGACATCAGCGGTGTTGGCCACAGCGGCAGTTGTCGGCATCTCAGCGGGCCTGGCCCTGAGCCTCTTCTTCGGTGATCCCCTTTCCGGTGCCATCGTCGGACTCGTTGCCGCATCAGGTGCCGGCCTCACGGCGGGATCGAGCCTGCGCCGACTGGCACGACGAGAGGCGCCGCCCGTTCGGTAACCGATCGGTCACCGACCACCGGCCGATGCTAGCCACTCCCCCGCAGCTACGGGGCGCCGGCTGTCTCGATAGATCAGTCCGACCTGATCTCGTGAACGATCGTCCAATGCGACACGTTGCGACGCCCTCGCACGAGCGATAGCGGTCAGGCCGAGCCTCCTTGAAGGGTGGTTGGGTCTGCCTGGACGACTCCTGGTGCCATCCATATCCCGTGGAAGTTGCCGCTGTTCATCGGCATGCCGAAGTTCACAATCTCCTCCTGCTCACCGCTCCTCGGGTCCACCGCCAGCACCGACACCCTCCGCTTTTCACGCACGTAGGCGAGGAGGCGCGTGTCGTCGAGCCATCCGAGGTACTCGATGGCTTGTGTGCGGTGTTCGGGCAGGACGGTGATGGGTCGAGTGTCTTGCTGCAGTGTGTCGCAGACACACATGTCTTGCTCGAGGTGTCGACCTTGCTGCGTGCGTTCGACGAGCAGCTTGATACCGCTGGGGCTGAAGGAGCCTGATCCGCGAAGTTCGAGTCCGTAGTGGCTGAGCCCGGAGAACGGCTTGCCGCTGAGGTCCACGACGTCGAGCTGGCTGAATGGATTCGATCTCGATCGGAAAGCCAAGGCCGCCCACCGTCGATCTGGCGAGAACTGGATGGGACTGCCCGTGTAGTTCAGACCCAACGTGACCGCGAACTGCGGCTCGAGCTCGCGGATCTCTCCGTCGCGCTCGAGGGTGACTGCGGCGGTGGCGTGGTACATCTCCAGCTGTGTGTAGTGCACTCTCGCCTGCAGCCCCGGGCCTCCGTGGTGCACCTGGGTCTTGGCGGGGAAGTCGGGCTCGACCTCCACCTCGCCAGACACCAGGTCGAGACATCGACGCTCGGTGGAGACGCGCTCCATGCCACGAGGGGACGCGACGTAGCGCACGTGCCTGCCATCTGGGGACAGAAGCCACTCGCGGCAATTCCGGCCGTCGGCGAACGGGTCGTCGAGACGCACAAGTCCCTTGCCCGGGTCCCACACCCAGACGCCGTCCATGCCGGACATCATCCACGGCACGGGGCCCCCAGGGCGGCCCGTTTTGGTGCGCTGTCTCGCGACGGTGGCCCGGCGGGTAGGGGTGTCCTGGACGGAAAGTAGTGCCCGCTTCCGGGCTCTGGTCTTGGTGGGGGCGCCCGCAGCCGGCGTCGCACCCGGGGAGATCTCCAGGGGTGCGGCCTCGTATTCCGGCAGGGCCACCAGCAGATCTGCGGTCAGGGTCGCCGGGTCCCAACGCGGGTCGGCGGTGACGATCCCGAGGCGGAGGGCGTGGCAGTACATGGCCGCGTTGACGGTGGTGATGGTGTCGGAAGCTTCGTCGTCGAGGGAGTGGTAGAGGTAGTGGTCGATCGCCTTGAGGACCTCAACGGCCGACCACTCCTGGCGCTCGGGATCGGTGTGCTCGTAGGGCTCGTGCTCGTCGTCCCAGTCGTGGCGCTCGTCGAACACGGCCTCGTTTTGGGCGACGAGCATCGCGCCCACCCCCGCGGCGTTCTCGGCACCCACCTGCTGCTCGACGATCTCGCCCTGCAGGTCGTGGTGTCCCCAGCGAAGGGGCCCGCCGAAGCGTGCCTGCTGGCCGGCCCAGACAAGTACGCGGATGTGCTCGTGGTGGATCAGCGACTTGCTCATGCTTGGTCCTCTCGATCGACCGCGCCCAGCATGCAAGGCGAGGCGTCAGCACAGCCACCCCCCGTCAGGGCCAGCAGGAGGTCGGCCGCACAACGATCCCTATCTGAGACTGCGCCCCCGGAATCAGCGAAGTAGGATCGGCCCGTGCCCGACAGGATCATGTTCATCCAGCTCAAGTCCGGCCACAACACGGACGAAGGCCCGTCTTGGATTACCCGGTTGCGATTCACGAAGTCCTGGCGCACCGCCCACTTCCGGGGCCGAACCCTGAGAAGGGTCACGGGCACGGCATTCGCCAACTCAGCCGCCAATTTCTACGATGTCGAATCCGGTGAGGAGTATTGGGTCTCAGGCCCGAAGCGCGATCGAACCGATACGCGGTACGGCCACGGAAAGCCGATTGTCGAGGACGACGTCCGGGCCGAATACGAGGCTTTCCTACAAGGCGCCGCCCTACCAGGACGGGAGCGGGGCTGAGCGACCAGTAGGCGATCCCCTATCGGGCATAGGCGGGACCAGATTCAGGAGCTCGCCAACGCTGTTGCGCAGACCAGGTGCGGATGGTGAAGTGACTCATGACGTTCTTCCCCGAAGTCACGCCTCCCGACGACGACTCGTCTGAGCACTACATGGCTCCTGAGTGGGCTGCGCCCCCCGTCGACTGGCTCCCGAGTCGCATCGGCGTGTCCACGGCCCTGGCCACGACCGACGACATCGCCGTCACGGTCACCGGGCTCTCGGTCCACGCCACAGGCCTACAGATCGACGTCCAGTGGTTGCTCCGCAACCGTCACCAAAACCGCCGAGACTGGTCCTCCCTCATGGACAGATTCGGAGGCGGACGCTGGGGCAACGGGGCAGTTGACCCTGCTCGCAGCATCCGTTTCGGCGTCGTCCTCGACGACGGGACGAAAGTCGTCGCTGACGTCAGCGACGCTTTCCACGACGATCCCACCAAGGCGCCAACAGGACCCCTGTTGACCCTCACCGAACAGGGCGGGTCGGGCGACGACTCCTACTTCACGACCTCGGCTCGGCTGTGGCTGTGGCCCGTACCCCCGGATGGCCGGCTCGAGCTCGTCGTGAGCTGGCCCGAATTCGACGTCTCCGAGGCAAGGCACACATTCGACGATCACCCCTACTCAATCGCAGCTCGCCAGGCTCGACCCATCTGGAGCAACGAGGGCAACTAGTGCACACCGGCCAACGATCGCCTATCGGGCACCGAATGTGGGGGCTCCGCCCAGTACGTTGTCTCCATGCCAACGGCCCTCAACACTGCCGGCCGACGCCCGCGATCAATCTGGCGGTTCCTGCGTGACGTGCTCGTCATCTTCCTCGCAGCCCTCGTCCTCTCTTTCCTGGTCAAGACCTACCTCGTGCGCTCCTTCTACATCCCCTCGGGGTCGATGGAGCACACCCTCGAAATCAACGACCGCGTGATTGTCAACGAACTCGTTCCAAGACTTGTGCCCCTGCACCGCGGAGACGTCGTCGTCTTCGCAGACCCCGGCGGCTGGCTCAGCCCTCTCGAAGCCGCAACCCCTGCCACGGGACCAGTTGACAAAGTGCTCTCCACCATCGGGTTGGCACCCCATGACGGCACCGGATATCTCATCAAGCGCGTCATTGGCCTGCCCGGAGACACCGTGACCTGTTGCGACGATTTCGGGCACATGAGCGTCAACGGCGTCCCCCTCGATGAGCCATACATCACCCTTCTCCCTGACGAGACCCGCGCTTCCCGAGATGACTTCACCGTTACGGTCCCCGATGGCTCCCTCTGGGTCATGGGCGACAACAGGTACAACTCGAGGGATTCCCGCTACAACCGTGACAAACCCGGGGAAGGCTTCGTTCCCCTGAGCGACGTCGCTGGGCGAGCAGCCGTCATCAGCTGGCCCTCGAGCCGCTGGACCTGGCTCGACAATTACCCCACCGTCTTCGCCGGCACCGATCCCCGCTCCACAACCAACTGAAGGATTGCGACGACGCACGTTCTACGGAAGCGCACAAAGAGGGTGCGGCCAGGGATCCCCTCTCGGGACGGGCCAAGCAGAGGACATTGCTTTGAGCTGCAGGGGTGTGCGTATGCTCGCAGCAGCACCAGCCGCACTGTCGCGAAGGGTAGGACACGATGATCCGACGACGCATCCTCAAAGCTTCTGCAGGAGCAGTCGTTTTCTGCCTACTGCTATCAGGTTGCAGCGGAACCGCTGCGGCGGGGACCGACGACCTGCCAACCTTCACGTCGATGGACCAGCTCGTCTCCGCCGTTGACGAGCACCTTGGCTGCGACACCGACCCTGTCGGAGATCCTGTCACTCCGATGAACGGCGACGCCCTGCCCGCGGACCAAATGCTGTGCCTGCCCCACGTGCAGATCGACCTCTACGAGGACCAGGCGGCACTGGACAAGGCTCTCAACCTGTGGAGCGATACCCAACAAGGTCCCGTGCCGTTGGTGCACGGTGCCAACTGGATGGTGGTGGATCTCACCGGGGTGGCTACTGGTGAGCCCTCGGCCGTCGACTTGGAAGGGTTTGCATCTGAGATGGACGCCGAATACGAGACCGTCGCCTCCTGACGACGCATCGGTGACCGGCGAACGATCCCCAAGCGGGCGTTGCGCTTTAGGGCTGTGCAATCATCGGTTCGACATGAGCGAAACGAGAGCCAGACAATCACGCTCTCGTCCGAGGGCGCGACAGCTTCCGCTGGAACGAACGACATCCGGCGCGATGGCGGCCGTATGGTCTGGCCGCGTACTCATCGCATTGACCATCGTGGTCGTGGTCCTCACGCGCTGGGCTCACTCGTGGTGGGAACGCTCGGGATGGGACGCCAGCGGATACCCCCGACACTGGCTTCCGATCATCATGCTGATACTCGTCTTCGCGGTCAGCGTCAGCGCTCTCTGGCTGTGCGGACTCGCGGCCTCTCCGTGGGCGGCACGGCGTGACGGCCAGTCTCTGCTCGTGACTACCGTGATGGGGCGGCGGCGACTCGTGGTGGAAACCTGCCGCGCCCTTCCATTCCGTGTCATCGGCATACCGGCAACCGTGCACGGCGCCGTAGTTCTCGGTTCCCCCGGCATGATCGTGATTCTCGTCGAAGGCATACCAAACCGCGGCCGAACACGCATTGCGGGACTACTCGATCGAACGCCACGCAGTGGTGCGGGACGAATCCTGATCGAGCACCTCATCGGGCTCCTAGGCCTTGTCGTCGTCGCAGTCGTTGCCCTCGCTGTAATTGCTCTTGCGCTCTGGGCATCGGGCACAGCATCTCGAGGCGCCTGAACCCCGCGCATTCGAGCCCAAGTCAACAACCGACTCCCGCAGCCCCGCAGACGATCGTCTATCGGGACGCCCCACTTCTTAGGACTGGATAGCGTCATACCGTGAACGAAGAAGACACGATCCTCGCCGGACGCCAGGCCGTGCTCGAGCACTTCCGGTGGTTCGATGGCGCTGCCGACACCTGGTCGATGCTCCGATCAGCGGAAAATCTCTCAACGGTCGTCGCGGGCTTGGCCGCGCTCGTCGAGTCAGAGCGACCTGACGTGATCATTGGCATCGAGTCCCGGGGATTCGTCCTCGCGCCCGCTGTGGCGCTAGCGCTCGGCGTGGGGTTCGCCCCTGTACGCAAGGATGGCTCGCTCTTCCCGGGGCCCCTGGTCAAGCGCATGACCGGACCGGACTACCGGGGCAACCGACGCACTCTGTCCGCACGGCAAGACCTGTTCTCCCCCGGTCAGCGCGTCGTCCTGGTCGACGATTGGATCGAGACGGGGAGTCAAGCGATCGCCGCGGAGGCGTTGGTCGCCGCGTGCGGTGCCCTGCTCGTCTCTGTCGCAGTGATCGTCGATGAAGCCGGCGCCGTGGCCCGCGCAGAACTACCGACGATCACTGGCCTCGTGCGCGCATCCGAGTTGTAACCGCCCGCTTTGCGATCGTCCAGCGGCCACATCCATCAGCCTGTTGGACGGCGGGCAACTCTCGGGGCATCCTGGTGCGCGAAATGGCGCGCTATGGTCCAGGCATGACGCGTCGTACCGGCCTGATCTCCCGCCTCGTTCTGGTTGCCGGTTTGGCCGCATTGGTTGTGGGCGTCGTCGTCCTTGCCATCGCCTCGGCGCAGCCAATGTCCTTCGGGTGGTTCGCCTATGCGCCCCTGTCAGACACGACGTCCACCGCCGAGGGCGTGCACTTGTTCTCGACCGCGAGCCTCCTGGGCGCGGTCATTGTCATCGTCAGCTTGCTCGTGCTGGCAGCGTGGCTCGGCTACCGACGGGGTGTGCGCCGCAAGCCTTGACGAGCCGTCCCGATAGGGGATCCGATCCCTGACGGGGAACGTGGGCGAACCCAGGAACCCCGCCATTCACAGCGGGGTCTGAGCTGCCCTCGCAACGTAGCCGTGTGTCGGCCCAGCGCCTAGTGCCCGGTGAAGGATCGGGCTACGGACGATCGTCTGCGCCTTTGATGCCTGCTGCCACGGCACGTCGAATCACCCAGTAGAGCGCGTAAAGAATCGCGCTCGTGACTGCAACGAAGAGGGCGACGCTAGACAACGGGTCCATGACCCAACCGTACGAGGCGTCGTGGGCCGTAGTTCGGGAGTTGATCTCACGAGCTGTTCCGATAGACGATCGGTCATTGCGGCGCGCACGGCCGTGGTGTCGGTCTAGAAGATGGCTTGGGGGTTCACGGGCACGCCGGTGAGGCCGTGGAGGCGGGGCGGGGCGATGCTGAGCAGGAAAGTGTGTCGGCCGAGCTCGGCGCATGTCGCGGCGAGGTCGTCGGTGGCGACGCTGTCGACGAGGGGCATGCCCAGGCGGGCCAGCCCGACCATGTGCATCG
Organism: Frigoribacterium sp. CFBP 13729; assembly: GCF_014841875.1. Taxonomy (NCBI): domain Bacteria; kingdom Bacillati; phylum Actinomycetota; class Actinomycetes; order Micrococcales; family Microbacteriaceae; genus Frigoribacterium; species Frigoribacterium sp. CFBP 13729. The sequence goes on from NZ_JACYUR010000007.1 coordinate 53,566, forward strand.
GCATGGGCATCTCCGGGTCGCTCGGCGGGAAGGAGTCGCTGATGTCTCCGGCGTAGAGCGAGACGCCACGGTGGTGCATCCACGTGACCGCATCGACGGTCATGCCCGGCGCCTGGGTCTTGGCATCCCAGCTGAAGCCCCAACCGCTGCGGACCACTACGGCGTCGCCGGGCAGCACCTCGACCCCGGATCGCGCCTCGGCCGCGTCGAGGTCGGCCGAGGTGACGGGGTGCGCGGACGGCAGCCGCCCCTCCGGTGCCAAGTCGAGCAGGACTCCCCGCGTCGTGATCCCCGCGGCGAAGGCGGTCGTGGAACCGTGCAAGACGCCTCCGGCCGTGACTGCCTCCTCGAGTGGCCGGCCCGGGTACACGGTGCCGTTGATCGGCATGTGGGCGAAAGCGTCGACGTGCGTCAGTGCCGGGTGATGCGGCGTCACGACGAGGACTTCGGACATCCCCATGGGCGGCGTGCCCGTGTAGAGCAGCGCCTGCTGCACGGGGGGCGACGGCGGTGCAGGGGGAGCGAACGGCCCGCCGAGCATCGACGCGGGCTCGACCGGGTACGCGAGCGACACGCTCCGGCCGATGCGCACCTCCTCAGCGGCGCGAGCCCTGGCGGCGTCGTCGATCAGGTTCAGCGTGCCGAGTTCGTCGCCGGCGCCCCAGCGGCCTCGGTCGTCGGGGAGTGCGGGTGTTGTCATGGTGCCTGTCCTGTCATGTCGGTTCGGTGTCGCGCGGATAGGTGGTGCACACTGCAGGGAGGTCCTGAGAAGCAGGTTCCTGCACCGTAGCGCAAAAAGCAGGTTCCTGTTTTTCGGAGATCGTCGACGAGGAGGCACGCATGGGTGACGATGGAGGTCGCGGGCTCGAGTCCGTGCTGGGCTGGAACGCGGTGAAGGTCGCGCGCATCATCGGATCTCAGATCACCGCGGGGATGGCGGAGCACGACGTGAGCCTCGTGCAGTTCGGCGTGCTGTCGTGCCTGGCGTACGGTGCTGAGCTCACGTCGGCGGAGATCGCTCGGGCCGTCTTCGTTCGCCCGCAGAGCATGTCGGATGTGCTGGACGGGATGGAGCGTCGCGGTCTCGTCCGCCGGGTGGGCGTTCGCGTCCGCGGCCGGAGGAACCCCGCCGCGATCACGCCAGCCGGCCAGGCCGTGCTCGACGCGGTGCAGCAGGTGGCCCTGGCGACGAACGACCTCAGCATGTTCGGGCTGGACGCGTCGCGGAGCGCGCAGCTCAACGCACTGCTGCTCGCTGTCATCGAGGGCGCGGAGAAATCACCGGGCGTGGGCGACGCTTACTGATACACGCCCGATAGGAGATGGGTCTGCGGGCTCCTAGTGCGTTCCCGTTCGACCTGCAACGATCAGTGCATGTCTCGCGATGAACGCTTCACACACGACCCAGACAGTGACTGTGCCTATTTATACGTGGCGCCGTCGATTGCTGACGGCGAAGCCGTCGTGCAAGTTGTCGTGGAGCGTGAGGGCAGGGGAGACATCGTGCTCGACTTCGATTCCGAGGGTCGACTTCTGGGTGTCGAGATCGTCGGGGCCCTCGCGCTGCTCACGGCCGAGACTCTCGAGACGGCTTCTTAAACACGGCCTCTGGATGTAGGAGCGCCCGATAGGGGATCCCCTATCGGACACTCCTACCTCCGTCATTCGGCCGGTCCCGGGACGGTGAAGTGGGTCGATGCGTCGCTCACCGCCCTGCCTTCTCTACGGTCTTAATCAGAGGTGACGGGTGAAGAAGTCGACGGCGTCAGCGGCGGCAGCCTCCCGGACGTGGGAAGGATCCTCTCGGTCACCGAGGAAGACGTAGTGGCCCGCGGTCGCGCCCACGCTGGCAGCCTCCGCTCGAGGCATGAGATCGGCGTACACGCGTGCGTTCTCCGCAGGGGGCGTGATGTCGTCGAGGTCACCCCAGCGTACGAGCACGGGCGCCTCGATCATCCTCAGGGACGCAGGCGTGAGGACCTCTGCGATGCCGGGTGCGAAGAGGGCCCCGGCGCGCACGCGCGGATCACGGACGGGACGCGCAGCGGACTGGGCCAGCAGCTCGAGTTGTTCGATCGAGTACTTCGCGCGGAGCGCCTCCATGAGGTTCGGGAACTCGGGCACGCGCGGGGCAGGGACGTGCCCGGCGAAGAGGGCGCTCATGACCCGAGTGTCGATCCGAGCACCGAGGAGAGCGGCGACGGTGTAGCCCCCGAGGGAGAAGCCGGCGCTGCCGATCCGGCGCTCGTCGACGTCGTACTGGTCCTGCACGTGGTCCAAGAGGTAGCTGAGGTCCCTCGGTCGCTCAGACACCAGGGTGAACCCCTCGACGAGGTACTCGTCGTTGTAGCTGTTGCCGTGATGGTCGACGGAAGCGACGAGGAAGCCTGCCTCGTTCAAAGGCGCGGCCAGCCAATCGAGGTCCTCCCCGGCGCCGCCGGTGCCATGGGACAACAAGACCGTCGCAGCCGGCCCCTCTCGGCGGCTCGGCCAGATCCGCGCCCGAATCGGCCGCGGCCCCGACCCCGACCAGCTCGGTCTCGTCGCGTCGTGGAGAAGCACCGTCTCTGGTTGCACGGTCGGAGCCTATAGGCCTGCACGGAGGACACCGCGCGACGAATTCCGGTCGCCCAACAGTCCGCTGGTGGATCGGCTATCGGGCGGACACTCCTAGAAAGCGAAGGCTTGACCGCACACGAGGCAGTGAACGGGAGCTTGGGTCTCATCTGGGACCTTGATCGGCTCCCAGGCGTGACAAGGGGACGCGAGAATAATCATGTCGTCCGGCTCCACCATGGGATCGGGTTCCGCAGGCTTGTCAAAACTCCCCTTCTTCGTGACCTTGACGTGCTTGGTGTTTAGCCCGCGAAAGGCTTTTGACAGCTCATCGTCCATAAGTTGCATCGCGGCAGGCACGGCCATGCCTCTGGTGTATTCGATCTGCTCAGTCGTCCACCACTGGTCAAGTCCAGCAGGCTGTCCACAGAACGGGCAGTAGTAGGCAGACGCCGAAGGCTGATGTTCAGCATCCTCATTTGCGGGCCCGTCGTGCCATTTGAACTGCTTCAAGCAGTTAGGGCATTCCCTGCGCATGAAGCCGTCGTTGTCCAAAGGAATTGAAATCGGAATATTCACTAGTCCCCACTCACAAATTCGTCTTGCTCGATTGGAACTCCGTCAGCCGTTCGGGCACGCAGTTTGATGGTGAAGTAGGAGCGCTGAACCTGACTGAAGGACGCGGGCAGGCGCTGGAGGACTCGAACTGACTTGCCGACGGGCAACTCGGGAACCGGCAGCTCGTCCGACGTTCGAAGAGTGTCGTCGTCCTCCGAAGCGGCGGCCGTCAGGTCGTAGACCGAGCCGGGACCCTGATTAGTCACGATGACATCAGCAAACTTATTTCCGCCTCGTTCAAACAAGCGAGCCGACAGTCGCGGCAGCCCGGAAGTCTCGGAAGAAGGCAACTTGCGCCCTAGCGGTAGCCCGTTTCCAGGCGGACCAGGCGGGGTTAGATCACCCGCCTCGTGCCAATCAGTGCCTTGCATCCGAACGTCGCACCCTGCCGTCAGAAGACGGTTAGCGAGGTCTTGCCTCTTCGCTACGGAGTTGTCGAGCCGCACGCTGTGGCGGCCATGAATGTCGCTGAAAACCTTGACCTGTCCGAGCTCGACGATGAGCGTCCGATCTGGGTTTCGTCCCATGGCCATGCCAGCCTCGTAAAGCACGTTCGGTCGCGGTTGCATCTGCGGGGCCGTCTCCGGGTCCCCTGGGTAGGTCAGCGATTCGTGAAGGTGCGCCACATCGTCGGGTGTTTGAAGCACGATTACGGCCTGCGCCCGTTCGAACGCCGCATCTAGGACGTCTCCGATGTAAGGGGAAGCGCTTCCGGTCATGGCCAAGGCTTCGGACCATTCAATTGGGAGCAGACCGATGGCCCGAAGGTACTCAAAGAGCCCCTTTCTCGCAGCCTCGTTCCTGCCGTGGATTACAAAGACACTGCGAGGGTCAACACCGCTGGTGATCATGCCTCAAGAATACGTAGGCATCTTCCCAATAGTGACTTGGCGTCAAATCCGGTAGCCCAATTGAGCCCAAGCCACCGCTGGAAACCACTCAGGCGTAGGTCACCCCGCTCGCTGAATGGCTCGATAGACCGTTGACCGGGCGACGCCGAAAAGCTCCGCGATCTCGCTTGTCGTGTGGGCGCCGGTGCGGTGCAGCTGCACGAGGTGCTTCTCCTGGGAGGCGGTGAGTTTGGGCTTGCGGCCGCGGAGCTTGCCGGCGGCCTTGGCGATCGCCATGCCCTCACGGGTACGGGCGCGGATGAGGTCCGCCTCGAACTCGGCGACCATGCCGAGGACGTTGAACAGCAGCCGGCCGACGGGGTCGGTGGGGTCGTAGACCGCTCCCCCGAGGTTCAGGGCGACACCCTTCTTGGTCAGCTCGTCGGCGATGTCGGTCGCATCGCGCAGTGACCGGGCGAGGCGGTCGAGCTTGGTGACGACGAGGACGTCGCCGGCACGGCACGCCGCCAGCGCTTCGCGAAGGCCCGGCCGGGCTCGAGTCGTGCCGGACAGCCCGTGGTCAACATGCACGTGTTGATCGTCAACACCGAGCGCTGCGAGACCATCACGCTGTGCTGCGAGATCCTGTCCAGAGGTCGAGACGCGCGCGTATCCGATGAGCATCCGACGACTGTAGCGTTTATACCCCCATCACCGGGCACTTTTGCGGGACAGGCATACGCTAATCCGCAGGCCAGGCGCCGCTTGACCCCAGCCGGCCAGACACGGTCGCGAAGAGTGTCCCGATGAACGACCGATAGCCGGATGTGGCAGCGCTAGAGCTTCGACCAATCCATAATTGAGGTTGTCTCGAATCAATTACGCGCGCACAAGCGCGCAACCGAGATTGACGAAGGAGTCCATCGCATGCCCTCAGTGCCCACCCTCACCTGCCCCCACTGCCGCCACACGTTCGTCGGAGTGAAAGTCGCTCAGCACGGGCTCATCAAGTGCGGCAACTGCGGCAGGACCATCCGAATCTGACGAATCTGCTTCGCGCGCCGTCCCGGTAACCGATGCAATTGAGGAGGACCAGTGACTGCCAGTCAGTTCCGCAGCGAGCTTGAACGCAAGCGCAAGAATCGCACCGACGCGGAAAAACGCGTGGGTGAGTTCCGAACGAAAGAGTCTCAAAAGCGCAGCGACAGCGCCAAGGCGCGCGCCGCTGCCTCTAAGACGAAAAGCCTTTCGACGGCTCAGAGCAAGATGAAGGAGGCCGAACGCCGAGACAAGGAAGCGGAGGCGGCAGGAAAAGAGGCCGCACGATGGCAGGTCAAGGCAACGAGCTACATGAAGGATGAAGCGAGCTTGATGACGAAGCTTGTGAAGGCGGAACGCACAGAGACGGAAGCCGCTGAACGGAAGCGCTCTCGAGACCAGCAGCAGGCAGACCGCCGGTCAGCTGCGGACAGAGAGGCTCTCGTGTCTCGCGTAGCCCATGCGGAAGCGAGCGTTGAGCGGGCGCTGCGAACCCTGCCAGCTCCCCGGGCTGAAAAGCTTCGTGTTCTTATCCTCGGCGCCTCCTCCGAGGGTGATCTGCGAGTCGGTCGGGAGCAGAAACGCATTCGCGCGGCCGTGGAGTCAGCTCTCCACCGCGACTACATCGAGCTCGACGTACGCCCAGCCGCGACGACAAGCGACCTCTTCGACGGCATCACCAAGTTCCGCCCCCACGTCGTCCACTTCTCAGGACACAGCAACGATCAGCTCATCGTTTTTGAAAAAGAAGACGATGAGCCACATGAAGGCGCAGTCGTCACCGCCCAAGCTTTCGCCGCCGCGGTGCGGGCCACCGACACCCCACCCCTTCTCGTTCTCCTTAATTCCTGCCACTCAGCCGCCCAAATCGATGACTTGGTCATCGATGTCGCCCCGTTCGCAATCGGCATGGCCGACAGCATCGATGACGCAGACGCCATCAGCTACGCAGCCCAGTTCTACGCAGCCGTCGCCAATGGTCAATCCATTCAATCGGCTCACCTCTCCGGACAGGCAGCCCTGCAGCTCGCAGGGCTAGACGGGGCGGATCTTCCAACCCTGGCAGCTGCCGCCGACGCCGACCCGAGGTCCGCCATCTTGGTCAAGCCAGCATGACAAGGTTCATAGGTCGAGAATCCTGTGCCCGCAGCAGGTGACCGAACCACGGTTGCCAACACGAGCACGTCCTCGTGGTCTCTCGCTGGAAGGTTCAGGCGCAGGGGCTGAGCGCCCCGCGTCCGAGACCAGCGCGGGGCGCTCCTCTCACTCCCCCGCCACCTCGTCGTCGGTCTTACGCGCCAGGGCCCGGTACAGCGTCGTCCGATCAATCTGCAGATCGCGGGCAATCTTTGCCTTGGGCACCCCCGACTCGATCAGTCGGCGCGCGTCGACGAGCTGCCTTACCGTCAACTTCTGCGCGCGCCCCTTGTATTTCCCCGCAGCCTGCGCCAGGCGGATGCCCTCCCGTTGCCGCTCCCGGATGAGGGTCCGCTCGAACTCGGCGAACGCACCCAAGAGGTTCAGCATCAGCCGGCCGATCGCGTCGTCGGTGTCGCGGCTATAGGTCTGCTGCTCTTTGACGAAAACCACCGAGGCGCCCTTGCCCGTGACCTCATCCACGATCTCCCGAAGGTCCGTGAGCGACCGGGCGAGGCGGTCCATCGAGGCGACCTTGACGACGTCGCCTTCTCGGACGTACCGGATGCACTCCATCAACGCCACCCGGTCAGCGCGGGAGCCGCCCGAGACCTTCTCCTCGAACACCCGATCGACGTCGCCGACGGCCTCGAGCTGCCGGCCGAGGTTCTGATCGACCGAGCTCACCCGGACGTATGCCACAACCTGTGTTTTGTGCTGCACCATCCCTAGACCCTGACACACACCCGTCGCTAGAGGGTCAAAGCGGACCCTAACGCCACGCGTGTCCCCAGTTCAGCGGCGTGTGGTGCTGGGGTATACCCGACTGACACGCCTGCTTGGTACTTCATGCGGCACGTCAACAGCTCCGGTCAGTGCACCTAGGGAGCTGATGATTCACAAGCCAGTTCTGTTCCGGTTGATGACGGTTCGGCCTCGACTAGCCACTTCGACAGCTCGATCCGCGCGAAGGCGCCTGATGGCGAAGCGGGTTGACTGGAGGAGGAGCAGGTTGACCCTTCGGTCCTGAGTGACAATTCTGAGACTTGGAACTGGGGATCGCTCAGACGAAGAAGTCGCGAACAAATCTGTTACTTCATCGGACGCGAAGGAGGCGACCACTCTTGGTTTGCGAAATCCTTGCCAGATAGAGATCGTCGCGACAGATACGACGACCACATATGTCCGTATCGAGAACCCGCTCGCAACACCCCGAGCCTCTTGGTAGCTCCTTAGGTCCCAAATGCCCTCGACGACCACGTCTGAGTTCGACGATGATCGGGCAATTTGGCGCAGTCTTACTGAGCGCAAAATGCCATAGGCCCAAACTGCGCCGAAAATAACTATGGCTCCGCCGAACCGGAAGACGAGCGTCTGGGCCACGTCCTCGCGACCTACCGCGTCACGGAAGAGATCTGGAATCAAGAGCGCAGTTGGCAGCAATCCAAGGGCAATCGCAACGTAAGCGAGGCCGCCGAACTGGGGAAAACTTCCCGGGAGATTGTCCCGATCGACCAAAGGTGCTGGCCTCTCACCCATCATCGTTTTCCAACCCAATCAACTCCAGTCCACATACCACTGACGACAAATCCAGCCCAAATGCCTATGCGGCCCGGAAACATGTTGGTCGCGGCACTTGTGATTCCCTCGGCCTTACACCGGGGAGACCATCTCGAACCGATGCAACTGAACAATGCGGAACCGAGACCGGTTACGCCAGCTGTGATGGTCAGGGCAGGTCCTAGATACGGAACCTTCCCGAAAACAAGTGAACCCGCGGACGCCCAGAATGAGATATTACCGAGTTGAACCCCAGTGCGTGTGGCATTAGCTCTCTTCTGTGCAGCGGTAAGCGGAGTGAAGCATCTTCCACGCGCACCCTGCGTCATGCCGGCGGGACACTTGGGCTTTGTGGAGGCGCGTGTCTTGGGGCGTGAACAAGAGTTCCTGAAGCAAGGCTTCGCCTGTCCACTGAGGTCGTACTCGTTCAAAGGGTCTGAGACGTACCCATAGTCGTTATCAACTCCACCCTCGATTGGGTCGACCTCGATGAATCGACCCAAACCGGCGACGTATTGGCGGGCTCCCATCTCGATGGTTGAGAGGGTGCTGAGGTGTTCAGTGAGTTTCTGGTGTTGGCCAAGCCAGCCGTAGTCAGCGTCACCAGGCTTGTTGTCGGGCCCAGCCTGGTTGGCCGGCACCGTACCCAACGCACCCGTCACCGGGTCCATAGTCTGACCAAAGGGGTCGTACACGGCAAGCCCGGCGGACCGTGTGCCGGCCTGATCGGCGGTGACGATGATGTCGCCGTGGATGTTCGGGTACGACCACGATTGCGACGCCGCCCCCATCGACACCAGCACCGAGCCGGGCAGGGAGACCACGGCCGAGGTGACGGAGCCTTGGTCGTCGAGTTCGAGGTCTGGGCTGTCCCCGTCCCCGGCGAAGGAGTACGTCGTGGAGGTGGTGACCCCGGCTTTAGTGGTCTGGGTGCGCTTAACGATCCGGTCGGTGACGTCTCGCTGGTAGACGATCTTGCTGCCGTCGTCGAGGACCGTGGTCATGTGCCGGTCAAGGCTGTCGTAGGTCATGACCTGGTCGGCGAGCCGGGTGGTGTTCCCGTGGGCGTCATAGGTGATCTTTGCCGCGGGAATCGTCTGAGCCGTCGGGGTCGCACCTGCCGGAGGCGCGGTCACCGTGGTCGACAGCAGCCGGTCGGAGGTGTCGTAGCAGGACGTCGTGACCGACGCGGCGCCTCCGTCCTGGGTGTCCGTCGAGGATGTCCGGTTCCCGTTCCGTCCAGCTGCCGTGGCACCACAAGTGGCGTTGGCGAAGGAATACGTCAGCTGGTGCCGCGGGATGGACGCGGTGACCAGGCGGCCGGCGGCGTCGTACCCGTAGGAGGACACGTTCGACACGGCGCCCGAGGTTGTGGTGTTGGTCAGAATGCGTCCCGACTGCGACCGGATAACCTGATCCGTCACCGATTGCTGCCCGTTAGGGAATGCCCACGTCAGCCCTGAAAGGGTGCCGGTGGCGTTCTTCTGGATGGACTGCAGCACCGACCCGTTGCCGAGGTTCCCGGTGCCGGCCGGGTACGACACCGAGACCAGCTCGCCGCGGTCATAGACCGGGAGTGCCAGGACGGCGTTGTCGTAGGAGACCTTCGTGATCTGGCTATCGGCGTTGTACTCGAACGCCTGCGTGTGCGGGAGCCCCTTGGCAGCCTTCGTGGTCGTCAAAGTCACCTTCCCGGTCCGGTCGTACGCCGTGGTGGTGATGGTGTCCCACACGTCCGTGTACGACACTGTCTGGCCGAGGAGGTCGATCTTCGTGGTGATGGTGCTGCCGTTCGGGGAACCTGCGACGGACCCGTCCGTGGTGCTCGAGGTGAGCGGGTCGCCGGCGACGGCGTAGTTCGAGGTCGCCGTCCTAGCCGGGCTGGCGCCGTATGCCGGCGTCGTCGCGGTGACTGTCCGGCCGCGGCCGTCGTAAGTGACGCAGGACCAGTCGGCGTCGCCGGTGCGCTTCGTGCCGGCGACCCGGCCGAGGCTGTCGGTGACCATCGTGGTGACGATCCCGGCACCGGTCGTGGTCGTCTTCGTCCCTCCGTACTGCGGGGTTCCGGCCGGGACGCCGCAGACGGCTGCGGTGGTGGTCTCGGTGTCGCCGTAGTAGGTCGACGTCGTCGCCCCTGCAGCAGCCTGGGCAGGGAGGGTGCGGGTCAGGCGTCGCAGATACCCCGACCCGACGGGCTCGTACGTCGTCGTGGTCTTCAGGGCGAGCCCTGTCGGGTCTTCGATCGTGGCGGTCGGCTGGCCGAGCCACGGGTTGGCGTACTCGGTCGAGGTCGTCTGCGACGGGACCTGGCTGCTCGAGACTCCCGCGACGCCGGCCGGGGCCGAGTCATCGGTCGTGCTCGAGGTCGCAAGTCCGTAGTCCGGGGTCAGGGCGGAGCCGGGGACGACGCTCTTGGCGAGGCCGGGGCCCGTCCAGTACAGGCCGAGGGCTGCGTTGTAGGTGTTGTCGATGTAGTGGATCCGGATGCGGGCCTGCTGGTTCGGGGCCGTGGTGGTGATCGTGACACCGGGTGCGTCGTGGACGGCGCCGGGGGTGGGGTCGGCGGGTGAGGGGATGTCGTTGATCCACACCTGGCTGGCATCGTCGGCGCGGGTGTTGACCGTGTAAGTCCCGGCGGTGGGGAACGTGATCAGCCCGGTCAGGCGGAGGGACCAGTTGTCGGCGGGGATGCCGGACATCGGGGCGTCCATCACCCAGTCTTTGTTCACGGTCCCGTCCGTGGCACCGATGCCAAGGCTGTAAGCCTTCGGGGCGCCGGCGAACCGGTTGTTGTCGTACCAGACCGCGTTCAGGCCTGCGAGTCCCTTGTCGTAGGTCGTCGTCGAGTGCGCCAGCGTCACCGCGCACGACGCGAGCGGCTTCCGGTCGGTGCCGAAGCAGGCGGCGGGAGCGGGTCCGTAGGTGTCGGTGGGGCGGTCCTGGGCGTTGTAGATCGTCGTCGACATCCGCCCCTGCGCGTCGGTGGAGGACAGCTGCATGTCCTTGCCGTTCCACACCTGACTGCTGGTCAACCCCGTGGGGCTGGTGGAGGTGAGCTGACGCCACGCGTCGTCGTAGGTGACCGTCATCGCGTGGGCACCGGCGGGCACCGTGAGTCCTGCGACGTCGACGGTCGCGGTGCCTGCACCGGTGGCGGGGCCGTACGCGTAGGTCTTCTGAGGGCGGGTGTTCTCGGTGACGCCGTCCGGGGCGGGCAGAGTCACGCTCGTCGCGCGGCCTGTGGAGTCGTAGGCGATCTGGGTCTTCACCGCGGGAGCGTCGACACGTCCGCTGTTCGGTACGGCGAGCCAGTCGTTGGCGAGGCTGTCCCGCAGGGCGGTCAGCTTGCCGTCGTCATAGCCGAAGTCGGTGATCTCGGTGCCTGGATCAACGATCCGGGCGAGGTTCCCCTTGGCGTCGTAGAACAGGTCCGTGGCGGTGCCGTCCGGGTAGCTGATCTTGCACAGCATCCCCGACGGAGCAGCAGCCAACCCGGCCGGAGGCGCGGTGCAGGGAGCACCGGTGGAGGCGCCGTAGGCGAAGGTCACCTGGCGCTTGTAGGTCTTCGAGGCGGTGTCGTAGGACAGCGGGTCCGAGAGGGACTCGATCATCCCGGTGCCGCCCTTGTAGGTGGCGATCGGGGTGGCGCGCTTGATCGCATCGCCAGCTCCGGTGACGGTCTCGACCCGGCCGGAGGCGCCGAACACGGTGACCGTGCCGTCGTCCTCGGTGAAGGTGACCTTCCCGGTGCCATCCAGGGCGACGACGCCGTACTCCCCCTCGGGGGCGGTGTAGCCGGTGGAGGCGCCGGTGCCGGAGGTCTTCGTGTAGGTGTGGGCCGTTCCGGTGGTGTCGGTGAGGATCACGGCACTGTCGGTGACCTGGACGCTCGACCAGTCACCGGCGTCACCGTTCAGCGCGGTCGATGCCGACCAGCCTGCGGGCAGGGTCTCGACCTGACGGGAGAACCACGACGGCGGGACCACGAACGACTTGCCCGTGCTGTCCTTCACCCACAGCTCGATGCCCGCGGTGACGGCGCCTTCGTAGTAGTCCATCGAGAACGGCACCGCGTCGGCGGCGAGGTCGACGTTCGAGCCCCACAAGACGGCGCTTCGCGACTCTGCGGTCCACCCGCCCGTGTAGACGTCCTTGCCTGCCACCGTGACCTTGGCGCCGTCATCGCGGCTGACACCGAACTGATAGGTCCCGGCCGCGGGCGCCTTGAGGAAGCCGGTCCATCGGGCGAGGAAGTAGTCATTCGGGACGGCGGGGCCGGGAGATCCGGAGGCCCAGTCGAAGGACACGTTCGGGTCCGTGCGCACCAGGACGGGGCTCTTGCCGGTGAAGTCGAACGCCGGGGTCGCGCCCGCTGCAGGGGTGACGTCGTAGTACGACCCGGTCAGGCCGCCGGCCTTGGGCTTGAGGCTGTTGTAGCTGAAGGACATGCCCATGCTGCCGCCCACGGTCGACACCGTAGGAGACGAGAACCGCATGCCGACGTTGCCGTTGGCGAGGTTCACCGTAACCGGACCTGCAGTGTCGACGGGGGCGGGCCCGGATTCACCGATCCGCTGATTCACGACGAGGGCGTTTCGCCACGACGGCTGCGGCTTGTCGTAGCCGTCGCTCGTGCGGACGGACCAGGTGTACCGGCCGCCGTCCTGGAGGGTGTTCTCGGGGACCGTCCACGAGGGCGTCGCGAGCCAGCCGGAAGAGTTCACGGCCCCGGTGACACCGTCGGTGCCGGTCGCGATCGTGAACTGGTACTGGATCGGGTCGCCGTTGGCGTCCGTCGAGGTGCCCGTGGTCAGGGTCGGGGTGAGCCCGGTGATCACCGTTGCGTCCGCGATCGTCGCAGTCGACTGCGCCGGGGTCGGGGCGGGGGTGTTCGTGTTGAAGGACCAGGCTGCGGAACCTCGGATGGTGGAGGTGCCGTGGTCGCCGTCGTACGCGTCGCGGACGTGCGCCTTCCAGTAGTAGGTCTTGCCGGGCTGCAGGATGCCAGCCGGGACGGTGGACTGGGGGGCGTTCTGCCAGCCCGAGACCCACACCGGAGCGACGTCGGGGTTCGGGTTCTCGCTTACCCGGTAGACGTACTGGAAGTCAGTCTGCTCGGGGTTCGTGGCGGAGATCTGGAAGGTGGGGGTCAGGGACGAGCGGCCGCCAGCGGCCGGGGAAGGTGCGATGGCGCCTCCCGCACTCGGGAAGTCCTTGTAGGTGATGTACATCGCCGTGTTCACGGTCTTGTACGTGTATCGGCCGCGGATCTCCGCGCCGGCGAGCATCAGGTAGTTGCCGCGGGAGCTGGCGTTGACCCAGTTCGAGATCTGCTGGGTGATGCCGTCGTCGTCGGCGACACCCGTCGTGCCGAGGGTCCAGTTCGAGAGCTGGTTTCCGACGCCGTTGTACGAGAACGCGGTCGCGTAGTCGATCGCGCCGGTGAAGACTTCTTTGGTGCCGGCGTTGTAGTAGGCGCTGTCGATGTAGGCGTCAATGACCTGCTTGCCGAAGAGCTGCTCGTAGTTGTAGTGCTGCACGCTCCGCCAGATGGTGTCGCCACCGTCACGGGCGTTTCCGATCCGGGAGACCCCGTCGGTGCGGTTCACCCCGTCGCTCCGGAACGCGTGGATGTCCTCCATCCACGACCCGTGCACAGCCGGGTCGATGTGCACCGGGTACACCCGCTCGGTGTCGGTCAGCCACGACCGAGCAGGCGTCATCCCGACACTCCACACACCGTCGCGCTTCTGGGTCAGCGTCAGGGGGACCATCGCCTCCGCGGCGGTCTTCTTGCCCTCGACCCCGGACGAGTCGTACATCACCGGTGCCGGGATCATGAAGACCGTGGCACCGGCGGCATCGGTGAAGTCCACGGCTCCGAACTCGTCCACCGCAGCGTCGAGCCCCGGAGCTGTCACCGTCCACGACCATGACGAGTTCGCCTTCGCAGGCTGCTTGGCCAGGACCAGCTCCTCCTTGACCCCGCCGTCGGTGACGTCGTAGGTGAGATCCGTCGACGGGAACACCTCGGGGTAACGAACCGTGGTCGCGCCGGCGCCCGAACGTACAGCGACACTGTGGACCACCTTGCTGTCGGCGGCGCCGTCGAGGGAGAAGCCAAGAGTGTGACCGTCGCGGCTGACCGTGAACACGTCCCCGCCAGCGGCAGAGTCCGCGAACACCGGCGACAAAGGGTGCGCCGCAGGCTCGAACTCGCCGTTCTTCTGCTTGTACAAGGTCGCGTCGACCTCGTCCCACGACCCGTCCACTGCCTCCACGTTGAGGGGGCTCTCACCGATGACGGCGGTCTTGGTGCCGTCCTCGTTCTCGAAGGTGTCCTGGAACTCCGTCTGATCCACCAGGGTCGACGACTTGGGGTCGAATGACTCTCCGGCGTCCACGGGGTCCTGCGTCGGCTCGGGCTTCGCCGCCCCACCCTCAGGGGCCGTCGCGAAATCGCCCCCGACCGCGGGCACTGGCTCCCCCGCCGGCACCGTCGGCACAGCCGGGTCCACCGCGTCGGAGGAGATCGGCGGCACCGAGCTGTAGTCGGGCACCGGCTCCGCAGCAACGGCAGGCACCGCCACGAGCAACTCCGCGACAAGCGCGAACACTGCGACCGAACCAACGACAGCGCCGCGGCGCCCCCACCCTGTGAACATCTCGAACCCCTCGAACCGACGAGCCACTTCGGCTCGATAAGAGCTGAGAATATGCACTGAAAGCACCGCTAAAACGCCTCACAAAGTGAGGGATGTTTGCTTCCAGCGCCTCGGGGTACAACTCAAGGAGCTGCGCACGGTGCAATCGGGCCAGGGCGACTCCCCGGGGGTGCACTGAGGGGTATGTCTTCGCAGCGCTCGTTACGCATCCGTAACCTCGACACGACATCTGTCGATCATGAGCCCGCCTTCAATGGGGGCTCCTTCCACCGTCAACCTGCGGACTACGGTCAGAGGATGACCGGCCGATACGACCCAAGTGACCTGACGACCTATGGGGCGATGGACGACGAGGAGCTCGACATGATCATCGACGCTCTCGACCGCGCCAACGAAGAATGACCCGCACGTGAAGCCCATCGATTGGCCGCACACCCGACTCACATCCCGGGAGAGTTTCGCCCGGGCGTCGATGTCAATCGCGCTCACCGACACACTACGTACGAATCACTTCGCCACATTGACCTTCGCGCGGCACGGTTCCTGGAAGAACCACCGGCAGTTCAGCGCGCTGTCCTCCTCCTGCGGCGAGACGCCCTGACGCAGGAAACGGGCAACCGCGGCATCAATGTCTGAGCGCTCGTGTCGGGATTTGCAAGTCTCGAAATAGTCGTCTCGCGGCTGTCGTGCCGCCGGCACACCACCCACAAGACCTTGCGCCACGTCGACATCCATGTCGGACGAATCCTCGAAGAGCCTCCCGCGGTGCGGCGCGCATTCCTCCTGATCTTGCAACGAGATGCCCCCGCGCACGAGGCAGGCAGCCGCGGCATCGAGGCCTCAACGCTCGTGTAGGGACTCGCAAGTCTCACAGCACCGGTCTACCAAAGCGCAGGCAGTACGGTTTGTCCATGCGCCCAAGAATGGCGAGGCCGTAGTGCTTCGACAGACAGCTTCCACGCCCCCACGAGAACGGGGCGCCAGGCCAAACGGAGTACTCAGATTCCTTCGTGACGTAGTCGTCATTTTCCTGGCCGCTCTACTTATCTCCTTCCTCATAAAAACGTTGCTCATCAGGTCGTTCTACATTCCCTCAGGGTCCATGGAGACGACCCTGCAGATTGACGATCGAGTGATCGTGAACGAACTCGTGCCAAACCTCGTGGACCTTCATCACGGCGACGTGGTGGTCTTTGAAGACCCGGGCGGATGGCTGCCTGACTCCGTCGAGGTCTCCCCCACTGCTGTGGAGCGTGCACTGGAATTCGTGGGGCTGCGTCCTCACGACAGCAACAACCACCTCATCAAACGAGTGATTGGGTTGCCCGGTGACACGGTGGCCTGCTGCAACGACTTTGGGCAGATGACTGTCAATGGCGTACCACTCGACGAGCCGTACACGAACCTCACGCCTGAAGAGCCCGCATCGCGGGATCCGTTTGAGGTGACCGTGCCCGAAGGATCGCTCTGGGTCATGGGCGACAACAGGAACAACTCTCAAGACTCCCGCTACAACCAGGGGACACCGAGTCGTGGCTTTGTCCCTCTGTCAAACGTGGTCGGTAGAGCATCCGTCATCAGCTGGCCCTACACACGATGGTCTTGGCTTGATAACTACCCTTCGGTATTCGAAGGTGTTGAACGCGAAAAGCAGTAATTGAGCGTGAAGAAGGGGCAAGGCCAGCTGGCCTTGCCCCTTCTTCGTGCTCGCCCTCGGGCCTAGCGCAGCGACACTGTGGTCAGAGAGTTCTGCCCCTTGTAGAAGGTCGCGGTCAGCTGGCCGGTGTATCCGCCGAGGTTGCAGCTTCGCGTGTCGTTGTAGCCCATCGTGCCGGAGCAGATGCTCGCACCAGTGACTCCCTTGTTGATGGACCACCTCGCCGTGCCCGTCGAGGTCGTCTGCGTGATGGTCTTGATGCTGGCCGTGCTGGCGGTGAAGTTCCCCTGGGTGTCACGGCACACCTCCTGTGTCCTGGAACACGACGTCACCTGCACGGCCGCCTGAGCCGCGGTGGGAACAGCCACGACAGCTGCGGCGACGATGCCGAGCCCCACAGCGAACTTGCTGATTTTGCTCTTACGAAGGTTCATGGGTTTCCGTTTCTGAGACTTGTTACTGGGTTGAATTGAAGATGAGAGTCAAGCTGCGAGTGACGCAGAAGCCTCCGTCATCGAAGCGACACCGTGGTCAAGCCGCCGGGACCCTTGTAGAACGTCGCCGTGAGCTGGCCCTTGTACCCGTTCAAATTGCAGCTCTTTTGGTCGTTGTAGCCCATCGTCCCGCGGCAGATCTCCGCACCCGTCACGCCCTTGTTGATCGTGTAGAGCTGCTTGATCGTTGACGTCGTACCGTTCGAAATGGTCTTGATCGTCGCCGTACTTGCCGAGAAGCTTGCCTGCGTGTCGCGACACACTTCTTCTGTTCTCGGGCAGGAAGTGACTTGAACGGCAGCTTGAGCGGCCACCGGCACGCCGACCACGGCCCCCATTGCCAAGCCAGCTACAACGGCGACTCGTCCAGCT
>NZ_JACYUR010000008.1:0-64776 GCF_014841875.1 Frigoribacterium sp. CFBP 13729
TGGTTCCCGGTGGGGAGTTGACAGGGGTTCGCCACCCTCGCTGGAAGAGTTTGGTGCGTTACCTGACCGTGACCTCGAGGGGGCGGTGGGCAGATCTGCGCGACCGGGCTGGCGCCTCCTCGGCTCACGGTCTCGGCATCAGCGTTCAGGAACCGAGCGTGCACGGGTCCTGAGTCGTGCACGGATCAGGACGAATAGGTCCTGAGTTGCGCGACTCAGGACCCATGTTCCTGAATGAGGAAAGACGCAGCCGGGTCAGCGCAGGTCGAGCCAGGCGACCTGCTCGTCCGAGAGCGAGACGCTGAGGCCGCGCATCGACGACCGGGCCTCCGAGATCGTGCGGGGCCCGAACAGCGGGAACGTCGGGAACGGCTGGTGCAGCACGTACGCCAGGGCGATCGCCGTCGCCGCGACGCCGTGCTCGGCTCCGAGCTGTTCCGCACGGCGCAGGCGCTCGAAGTTGTCGTCGCTGTAGTAGCAGCGGACGAGCTCAGCGTCGGTGAGGTCGTCGGGGCGGGCCCGGCCCGTGAAGAAGCCCCGCGCCTGCGACGACCACGGCAGCAGCGGGATCTGGCGCTGCTCGAGCCACCGCTTCGACTCCGGGTCGGTGACGTGCTCGCACCCGGCCCACGGCACGTCGTAGGCCTCGGCCAGGCCGAAGTGGTTCGACAGCACCGAGAACTCGGCGCGGCCGTGGGCGCGGGCCCACTCGTTCGCTTCGTCGACGCGGGCGGGGGTCCAGTTCGAGCCGCCATAGACGCGGATGCGCCCGGCCCGGCGGTGCTCGTCGAGCACGTCGACGAACTCGCCCACGGGGACGTCGGTGTTGTCCCTGTGCATCATGTAGATGTCCGCGTGGTCGGTGCCCTGGCGGTCGAGGCTCTCGAGCAGCTGGCGGGTCAGCGACTCAGGGTCGCAGTAGGGGGTGTGCGCGCCCTTGGTGATGACGACGACGTCGTCGCGGATGCCGCGGTTCGCGATCCAGCGGCCGAGCCGCGCCTCCATCTCGCCGTCTCCGTAGAGCCAGCCGGTGTCGAACGTGTTGCCGCCCTGGCTGACGAAGTGGTCGAAGATCGAGGAGGCGTGCGCCAGGTCCTGCTGGTTGTCGACTCCCATGACCAGCCGCGACACCTTCTTGCCCACCCCGGCGATCTCGCCGTAGACCATCGGTGCGTCGGGGGAGACGGCGAGCGGCCGACCGGCGACGGTGGGGATGTCGACGTCCTCGCGCTCGAACGGGTAGCGCAGGCCGATGGCGGCACGCCACTGGTCGAGCACGCGGGCGGTGCCGACGCTGTCGTCGAGGCTGATCTCGGCGGCCTCGCCGGTGCCGTCGCGCAGGGCGGCGATCGTCGCGGCGGCCTCGAGGCCGTAGGGCTGTGCCCCGGGGAACGACAGGGTGCGGGTCTCGCCGTCGACGGTGCGGACGGTCAGCTGCGCGTCGTCGCCGAACCACGGGTCGGTGAGCACGATGCTGCCCAGCGAGCCCGTGACGGTGGCGATGCTGGCGTCGTGAACGCGCACGCCGCAGCGGACGGCGGCGGTCACGCCGTCGCCGAAGTCGAGCTGGGCCAGCGTCCACTCGTCGACGCCGGTGGGGCCGAGCGTGCCCTTGGCGGTGACGGCGAGGGGCTCGGCGAACGCGCGCCCGCGAGCGGCCCCGACGACGGCGCGCGCCAGCGAGACGGGGTAGCCGCCGACGTCGAGGATCCCGCCGCCGGCCGTGTCGACGTCGAAGAGGCGGCCGGCGCGCTCGGAGGCGGCGAACGAGAACGCGGCGTCGACGTGCACGAGCTCGCCGATCGCCCCCTCGCGGACGAGCTCGAGCAGCGCCCGCGTCTGCGGGTGGAACCGGTACATGACGGCCTCGACGAGGGTCGCCCCGGCCTGGCGGGCCTCGTCGGCGACGGCCATCGTCGTGCCCGCGTTCGGCGTCAGCGGCTTCTCGCAGAGGACGGCCTTGCCGGCCGCGACGGCGTCGAGCACGAGGCGGGCGTGGGCGGTGTGCACCGTCGCCACGTAGACGGCGTCGATCGTCGGGTCGGCGAGGACCTCGGCGTACGTCCCGGTGCGCACGAGCGCGGTGGGGGCGCCCGCGGCGCCGTCCGCGTGGGGCGCCTCGCCGGCGGGCGCCGCGCCCTGATCGACAGCGAAGGCCGCGAGCTCGGCGGCGCGCCCCGCGTCGGTGCTGCCGACCGCGGCGAGCACCCCGCCCGACGAGGGCAGCTGCGAGACGAACTTCCGGGCGATCGAGCCGGCGCCGAGCACGGCCCAGCGGGCGGCGGCGCCCGGCTCGGCCAGGCGGTCGGAGGCCGAGGACGCAGCGGTCGAGGAGGCGGCAGGGGCCGAGGAGGCGGCACGGGCCGAGGAGGCGGCGGTCGCGTCGGCGGGAGTGCGGAGGGGAGACATCGGTGTCCTTCACAGGGTCGGCGAGCACCCGGCGAGCGAGCGGGCGGTCGCGGGGCCGTGCAGTCGAGCGAGCGACCGTGAACGTTCACGGCCATCGACGACGCTACCAGTAACCTCAGGGGGTGACGACTGCCGACCCCCGCCTCCCTCGCCCTGCCACGATCCTCGACGTGGCCCGGGTCGCCGGTGTCTCGCGCCAGACCGTGACCCGTTCGCTCAACGGCCTGCCCGACGTCAGCGCGGCGACGCGCGAGCGCGTGGTGCAGGCGGCCCGCGACCTGAACTACCGGCCGAACCGAGCGGCCCAGGGCCTGGTGAGGGGCCGGCAGATGACGGTCGGGCTCGTGCTCGACGACCTCCGCAACCCCTACTACCCGGAGGTCGCGTCGGAGTTCAGCCGGGCCGCGACCGCACGCGGCTGGGGAGTGCTGCTGTGCGACCTCGGGCACGACGCCTCCGTGGCTCGGGAGAGCCTCGCGTCCCTGGTGCCGCGCGTCGACGTGCTCGTCTCGCTCATGCCGCTCGGCGACCTGCGCGAGCAGGTCGCGGGAGTCCCGACGGTCGAGGTCGACACCGATCCCGACGGAGGCGCGCAGGGCGTCATCGAGATCGAGACGCGGACGGCCGTGCGCAGCGCCCTCGACCACCTCAGGGCGGCGGGCCGCAGCCGGGTCGCGATGATCGACTCCGGCGTCGAGGGCTCGGGGCGGGCCCTCGCCTACCGCGAGTACCTCGCCGAGCACGGCCTGGCGTGGAGCCCCGCCTCCGAGGTGCGGGTCGAGCAGACGCACGCCGACGGGGTGCGGGCGGTCGCGGAGCTGCTCCGGGCGTACCCGGACGCCGACGCCCTGCTCGCCTTCAACGACGTGCTCGCGATCGGGGCGCTGAAGGGCCTCGCGCGGCTCGGTGTCGTCGTCCCGGACGACGTCGCCGTCGTCGGCATGGACGGGCTCGACCTCGGCTCGCTCGTCACCCCGGAGCTGACCACGCTCTCGATCGACAAGGCCGAGCTGGCGCGCGTCGCGGTCGAGGTCGTCGCCGACATGCTCGCCGGCGCGGAGCCGCCCCGGCGCCGCGTCTCGCGCACGCTGCTGCTGCGAGAGTCCGCGTAGCGCGCTCCGCGCCGCCCCGCCGCGCCCCGCGGGTCCCGTGCCCCTCGCGCCCCCTCAGTCGTCCCGTGGGCGATGAACCGCGAACCGAACCATGAACCGCGACAAAACGCGGTTCATGGTTCGGAACGCGGTTCGAGGAGACGCAGCGAGCCGAGCCGTCCCGTCCGGCTACTCGTCGCCGAGGGCGCCGAGGCGGCGGCGGCGCAGCGTGAGCCACGCACCGACCGCGATCAGCAGGAGCGCCGCGCCGGCGATGCCGACCCAGGCGTCCGAGCCGGTGAACGCGAGGCCGTCGCGGCCGGCCACGGCCACCGCGCCGCCCGACCCGCCGCCGACGCCTGCGCCCGCGCCCGGCGTGCCTGAGCCCGGAGCGCCGCCGCCCGGCGTGCCCGCACCCGGCGTGCCGCCGCCCGGCGTGCCCGCACCCGGCGTGCCGCCGCCCGGCGTGCCCGGGTCGCCGGGGTCGCCCGGCCCTGCCGCGGCGAGCACCGTCAGCGTCGCCCGAGCGAGCTGCCCCGCACCCTCGAGCTCGACGACGTGCGCCCCCGGCTCGAGGTCGGCCGGCACGACGAACCGCAGCACGCCCACCCCGGCGACGGTCGCGGTCGTGTCGCCGATCGACTGCGGCTCCGAGAACACCGTCCCGGCGAGCTCCTCGCCCGCGACGAACCCGGTCGCGGTGATCGACACCGTGTCGCCCGGACGTGCGGTGGCCGGCGAGAGCGTGCCCGGCACGACCGTCTTGGCCGGTTCGACGACGCCGAGGTCGACGCCCAGCACGGTCGCGAGGCGTGCGAGCGCCACGTCGGGCAGCCCGCGCTGCAGCGCGTTCTCCGCGTCGGCGGTCAGCGCCGCCGCGCCGACACCCGCCGGCCCGGCGGCGGCCGTGCCGTCGACCATCGCGTCCTGCGCGAGGTCCCGGGCGACCGACACGAGGTCGTCGGCCGCGCTCATCGCGTCGAGGTCGGTCCCCGAGAACGGGCCCACCGCGGCGAGCAACGAGCGCAGGAGGCGCGCGACGGCGTCGGCGTCACCGCCTGCCGCCGTCCCGTCCGCGCCCCACACGTCGCCGTCGAGCACGTCCTGCACGCCGTCGCGAGCCGCGCCCGCCGGCAGCGACGCGACGAGCGCCTCCAGCCGGTCGCGCGCGCCGTCGGTGCGCAGGCCCCAGCCGTACGGGTACAGCGGCGAGTAGTCGGCGTCGCCCACGTTGATCGGCACCTGGTCGGCGCTCGCGGCCCAGGTGACGGGCAGGCGCCCGGCGAAGGGCAGGCGGCCGAAGAGCACGTCGGCCACGCCGGCGCCCTCGGAGCCCGGCAGCGACGACGCGACCACCGCGTCGGCGAGCCCGACGACGTCGCCGAGCAGCTGCGGGCGGCCCGACACGACGAGCACGACGCACGACGAGGTGGCGGCGCAGACCTTCTCGACGACGGCCTGGTCGGCCGGCGTGAGCGACAGGCTCGAGCCGTTGTTGCCGACGTCGCCCTGCCCCTCCGCGTAGGGCCGTTCGCCGACGACCACGACGCCGGTCTGGTCGGCGCGGATCGGCTCGGTGGCGCCGGGGCTCACCGTGACGGCCGCGCCGGGCGCGACCTCGCGGATGCCCTCGGCGATGCTCGTGCCGGTCGTCGTGTCGCCCGACCCGCCCTGCCAGCTGATCGTCCAGCCGCCCATCTGACGACCGAGGTCGTCGGCGCTGGAGCCGGCCACGTAGAGGTCGGCGTCCGCTGCCAGCGGCAGGGCGCCTCCTGCGTTCTTCAGCAGCACCTGCGACTCGGCCGCGGCCTGGCGGGCCACCGCGCGGTTGGCGGCGCTGCCGACGCCGTCGACGTTGGTGCGGTCGGCGAAGGGCTGCTCGAACAGGTTCAGGTCGAACTTCTGCGTGAGGATGCGCCGCACGGCGTCGTCCACCCGCGACTGCGACACGGCGCCCGTGCCGACGGCCGCGACGATGCTGTCGATGAAGGCGCCGTAGTTGTAGGGCGCCATCGCCATGTCGAGCCCGGCGTTCACCGAGCGGACGGCCTTGTCGGCGTAGCTGCCGCCCGGCAGCTTGTCGATGCCCTCCCAGTCGCTGATGAGGAACCCCTGGAACCCGAGGTCGCCCTTGAGCAGATCGGTGTTGAGCGCGGCGTTCTCGTGCATCCGCACGGGCCCGTCGCCGAGGTCGACCGCCGAGTACGACGGCATGATCGTGCCGACGCCGGCCTCGAGGGCAGGCAGGTACGGGTCGACGTGCAGCCGGGTGAAGTCCTCGAGCGACTCGGCCTCGGTGACGCCCTGGTCGATCGGGTACGCGCCGGTGCCGACGACGGACTCGTCGTACGTGGTGCCGCCGTCGCCGGCCCAGTGCTTGGCGGTGGCCAGCACCTCGTCGGCGCCGCCGATGTCGGTCGGGTCGTCGCCCTGCAGGCCGATCACCGAGGGGGCGGCGAAGGTGCGGACCAGGTCCGGGTCCTCGCCGAACGACTCGTAGCTGCGGCCCCAGCGCTCGTCGCGCGAGACGCAGAGGCAGGGGGCGAAGGTCCACGGCACGCCGGTCGCGCGCACCTCCTGCGCCGTGACGCGGGCGATCTGCTCGACGAGCGCCGGGTCGCGGGTCGCGCCGAGGCCGGTGTTGTGCGGGAAGATCGTCGCCCCGACCACGTTGCTGTGGCCGTGCACGGCGTCGACGCCGTAGATCATGGGGATCTGCAGGCGGGTCGAGAGGGCCTCGCGCTGGTAGCCGTCGACCATGTCGGCCCAGGCGACCGCAGTGTTGCCTTGGGGCACCGAGCCTCCGCCGCTGAGCAGCGAGCCGAGGGCGCGTCCGCTGATGTCGCTCGGGGACGACAGCCCGAGGCGCTCGGCCTGGGCCATCTGGCCGACCTTCTCCTCGAGGGTCATCCGGCCGAGCAAGTCGGCGACGCGCTCGGCGGTCGGCAGCGACGCGTCGAGGTAGGGCAGGTCGTGCGCGCCGATCACGATGCGCGGGCCCTCGCCGACCTTGGCCGTGGTCGACGCGAGCGTGAGCTGCAGCTCCTTCGACTCGGCCGGCCCCGAGGAGGCGCGGGTCGTCACGCTGATCGTCTGCACGGTCCCCGAGGGCGAGCCGGCCGGGAACGTCGCCGTGCCCGAGGCCGCGTCGTAGTCGACGCCCTCGACGGCGGTGCCGTCGGCGGTCGCCCAGTCGACGACGACGTCGGAGGCGAGGGGCTCGTCGCCCGCGGTCGACAGGGTGAGCGGCACCTCCGCGGTGTCGCCCGCGTCGACGAGCCACACGTCCTGCGTCGAGTCGACGGTCACGGAGGCGGCGGTCGCGGGCGTCCCGTAGACCTGCGTGTCGTCGATCGCCCAGCCGACCGGCGCCGGGGTGCCGGGGGCGAAGGTGATCGAGTAGCCGAAGGCGCTCGTCAGGTCGAGGGTGCCGTTCTTCGTCGCGTCGTCACCCGGCTGGTAGCCCGACGGCGTGAACGACGAGAAGGGCAGCTCGACGAGCTTCCAGCGGCTGGTGCTGCTGCCCCAGTTGTCCTTGAAGGTGGCGGCCCAGAGCTCGCTGGTCTCGGCGGTGTCGCCGCCGCCCGCGGGGTCGCCGTCCTTGATCTCGACCTTGAGGTCGGCGCCGGCGGTGGGCGAGGCGGGGTTGTTCGCCTGGGAGGCGTACCACCAGAACCGCAGGCCCTGGTAGCTCGACCAGTCCTGCGCGTCGGCCAGGTCGTGGCTGAGCCCGCCGTAGCCGCCCTCGGGGATCGAGTACGTGCCGCTCAGCACGTGGTTGTCGGCGACGCCGCCGCGCTCCTGGGTCGTCACCTCGCGGCTGATGGTCGGCTCGAGCGGCGCGGGGGAGCCCCACGTGAAGAAGCCGACGGGGTCGGCCCCGGTGGTGAGGTCCACGTCGCCCTCGAAGTCCTCGATCATCGTCGCGCGGTCGAACACGGCGACGTCGTCGAACAGCCAGGTGCCGGCGCCGAGGGCCGTGAGCGTCACGGCGAAGCCGGTCGAGGCGGAGGGGTCGAAGCGGGCGTCGCTGGTCGGGGCCGTCTTCGAGCGGAGGTCGGCGAACAGCACGCTGACCTCCTTCCAGTCGGCGCTGTCGTCGATGACGGTCTGCTCGAAGAGGGCGTCGTTGCCGTTCTTCAGCTCGTACCGCAGCGGCAGGCCGGTGGCGTTCCCCTTGAACCAGAACGAGAAGCCGTCGTGGTCGCTCCAGTCGGTGGCCGCGGTGTCGTGCGCGAAGCCGAACCAGTCCGCCTGCGTGGTGGGCCCCGCGACGGCCGCGCTGAGGACCTTCGCGCCTGCGCCCGACGATCCCGCACGATCGGCCGCGACGGTGCTGAGCGTCGGCGTCACCGGTGCGTTGGCGCCCCACGGGAAGTACCCGGCGGGCACGTCGCCCTCGAAGTCGTCGATCACGGTCGTGGCGCCGACGTTCGGCAGCGCTCCGGTCGGCGTGACGGTGACGGCCAGCGTCGACCGCGCCCCGAGCGTCACGGGGTCGCTCGGCTCGGACAGCGTCAGCGTGAAGGCGCGACGCGGGCTGAGGCCGCCCGTCGACAGGGTCGTGACCACGACGGAGGCGGTGGTCTCGCCGGGTGCGAAGGTCACCTCCTGGTCGACCGCCTCGAAGTCCGTGCCGGCGACGGCGGTGCCGTCGGTCGACCGGACGCGCGCGGTGACCGGCTCGGTGCTCGCGCCCGTCAGGCTGAGCCCGACGGCGAGCGGCTGCCCGGCGGCGACCGTCGCGGTCGACCGGTCGAGGGTGACCGCGCGCGTCTGCGACTCTCCGAAGACCTGCAGGCCGAAGGCCGAGTAGCCGTACCAGTGCTGGCGCGGCAGGTCCCAGGTCGCGGACGCGCGCTGCAGCATGCTCAGCCGCACGTAGCGGGCCTCGACGGGCGCGTCGGGCGTGCCGACCGCCTCCTCGTCCCGCTCGCCGTCGCTCGTGACCGTCTTCGCGACGGTCCAGCTCGCCTCGAGGGCAGGGTCGCCCTGCGTGGTCTCGATCCGGTAGCTCGACGCGTACGAGTCCTCCCAGTCGATGCCGATCGAGTCGACGCGGGCGACGCCGCCGAGGTCGACCGTGACGGAGGCGGTGAAGGGGACGTCCTCGTCGGGGCCGTTGCCGCTCGCCCAGCGCGTGGTCGCGTCGCCGTCGATCAGGGCGTCGGCCGGGAAGGTGCCGTCCTTGTCGGACTGCGACGCCGAGGCGACGACCGTGCCGTACCGTGCGAGGTCGATCGGCGCGGCCGCGGCGGCGACGGCGGGCAGGCCGCTCAGCAGCAGGGCCGAGACGGCGGTCAGCGCGGCGGGGCCGAGCAGGCCGCGGGCGTGGTGCCGGGAGCCGGGTGAGCGCCCCGAGGACGAGCCGGCGGTGCGAGGTGAACGAGTGCGGACAGGACCGACGGCCACGATTACTCCCTTGTAATCACGAACTGACGCGGGACAGTCCACGCCGCCACGTCGTCGTGGCCGCGTGCTGTCTCGAGGCAGGACCGCCCTCGCCGGCCCCGCGAACGGGGGCCAGGGGCGGATCGGCTCATCGTATTCACACAGGCGGCGCAGGGGCAAGGGCCCGGTCCCCCTCTAGCCCCACTGGCGCTCCGCGCGGCTGCGCGGCCCTTGCGTGAACGTTCACGGTGACTTAGTCTCAGGTCCGACAGGGCAGTCGAAGCGCTTCACCACGATGCCGTGACCAGACGCACGACGACTCGACGAGGAGGCCGAGATGACCACGATCCACGACGTGGCGAAGGCCGCCGGCGTCTCGATCAGCACCGTCTCGTACGCGCTCAGCGGCAAGCGGTCCATCCGGGCCGACACCCGCCTCCGGATCGACGCCGCCGTCCGCGACCTCGGCTACCGCGCCAACGCCGGAGCCCGGATGCTGGCCGGCACGCGGACGAACATCCTCGCCCTCAGCGCCCCGATGCACGCCGAGACGCACCCGCCCGCGTTCATGTCGTTCGTCGTCGCGATCGCGACCGCGGCCCGGCGCCACGACTACGACATCCTGCTGCTGACCGAGGCCGACCCGCTCGAGGGCCTCCGCCGGGTGGCGTCGAGCCAGCTGGTCGACGGCGTCGTCCTGATGGACGTCGACACCGACGACGCCCGCCTCCCGCTGCTGCGCGAGCTCGACCTGCCCGCGACGGTCGTCGGCGTGCCCCGCGACACGACCGGCCTCGTCTGCGTCGACTTCGACTTCGAGGAGGCGGCGCGCACGTCGGTCCGCCACCTCGCCGACCAGGGCCACCGGTCGATCGGCATGGTCGGCCACGCCGCGGCGCTCTACGAGCACGGCTCGAACTTCGCGCCGCGGTTCCGCGACGCCTTCGTCGCGGCGATCGAGGATGACCCCCGCGGGCTGCGCGGCGCCGTCGCCCACGCGCCAGCGCCCGGCGACCCGCGCGACGCGGTCGAGGTGCTGCAGGAGGCGCTGCCCGACCTGACCGCGCTCGTCCTGAACTGCAACGAGGGCGCCCACCGCGCCGTGCTCCGGTCGCTCGCCGCACGCGGCCTGCGCGTGCCCGACGACGTGTCCGTCGTCTCGGCCTGCTCGAGCTTCGACACGGCCGAGTTCGTCCCGGCGCTCGACGTCGTGCCGCTGCCCGCCGAGGAGTCGGGCCGCCGCGCGGTCGAGCTGACCATGGCCCAGCTCGACGGCCGGTCGACGGATCAGGTGCAGCTGATCGCGCCGACCTGGATCGCGGGCCGCTCGACGGCGGAGGTCACCGTCTCCTGACTCCTCGACGCACCTGACGCTCGACGGCCCGTCGTCGAAGCGCTTCGACGCCGCATGGCCGCCCGCGACCACGACGACCCGCCCGCACCGCCCCCGACCCGCCACCCACCACACCGACCCCCACCGAGAGGCCCCCGATGTCGACGCTGACGTCCCGCTCCCGCGACCTGCCCGAGCCCCGCACCTTCCCCTGGATCACCGACGGCCTCGCCCTCGGCGGCGACTGGTCGCCCGAGCAGTGGCCCGAGGAGCTCTGGGCCGACGACGTCGCCCTCATGCGCCGCGCCGGGGTGAACAGCATCAACCTCGCCGTCTTCTCGTGGGGCCTGCTCGAGGTCGCCGACGGCGAGTTCGACTTCGGCTGGCTCGACCGCGCGATGGACCTCCTCGCCGACGCCGGCATCGGCGTCAACCTCGCGACGCCGACCGCGGCGCCGCCGATCTGGCTGTTCCGGGCTCACCCCGAGATCGGCCTCGTCACCGACCGCGGCGTGCGCGTCTCGCAGGGCGGCCGGCTCGGCTGGTCGCCGAGCTCCCCGGTGTTCCGCCGCTACGCGCTGCGGCTCGTCGAGACCATGGCGGCCCGCTACGCCGACCACCCGGCCCTCCGCCTCTGGCACGTGAGCAACGAGCTCGGCAACGAGAACTCGCACTGCTTCAGCGACGAGACCTCGGCCGCCTTCGCGACCTGGCTGGAGGCACGGCACGGCACGGTCGAGGCGCTGAATGCGCACTGGGGCTCGGCCTTCTGGGGCCACCGCTACACGTCGTTCGACCAGGTCGAGGCACCCCGCTTCACCGGCACGAGCCACAACCCCGGCCTGCTGCTCGACTTCGAGCGCTTCAGCAGCGACGCCCTGCTCGGCCACTACCTCGCCGAGCGCGAGGTGCTGCGCCGCGTCACGCCCGACGTGCCGATCACGACGAACTTCATGATCCAGAACCACCCGGGCGTGCACGACTACGCCGGCTGGGCGCGCGAGGTCGACCTCGTCGCCAACGACCACTACACGATCGGCGTCGACCCGGAGCGCTGGGGCGAGCTGGCCTTCAGCGCCGACCGCACGCGCGGGATGTCGCAGGGCGAGCCGTGGCTGCTGATCGAGCACTCGACCTCGGCCGTCAACTGGCAGCCGCGCAACCGCGCCAAGTCGCCCGGCGAGCTGGCCCGCAACAGCCTGGCGCACGTCGCCCGTGGTGCCGACGGCGCCCTGTTCTTCCAGTGGCGCCAGTCGACCGCCGGCAGCGAGCAGCACCACTCGTCCGTCGTGCCGCACGCCGGCGCCGACAGCCGCGTCTACCGCGAGGTGGAGGCGCTCGGCGCGACCCTGCGCCGCATCGGCGCCGTGCGCGGGTCGACCGTCGAGCAGGCCCGCGTCGCGATCCTCTTCGACGAGATCAGCCCGAACGCGCTCCGCTCGGGGAACAACCCCAGCGTCGACGTCACGGCGCTCGACCAGCCGCTCGCCTTCCACCGCGCCCTCACGCGCAAGGGCGTGGCCGTCGACGTGGTCGCCCCGACGAGCGACCTCTCCGGCTACGACCTCGTCGTCGTGGCGACCCTCTACCTGTGCCCCGAGGAGGCGGTGGCCGGCCTCGAGCAGGTCGTCGCCCGCGGCGGCACCGTCGTCGTCACCCCGTTCTCCGGCATCGTCGACCGGCACAACCGCGTCGTCGAGGGCGGCTACCCCGGCGTGCTCCGCGAGCTGCTCGGGGTGCGCTCCGAGGAGTTCTACCCGCTGCTGCAGGGCGCCGAGGTCGAGCTGTCCGACGGCCGCCGCGGCCGCGTCTGGAGCGAGCTCGCCGAGCCCCGCGCCTGGGGCGACGCCGCTGCCGGCGCGGCCGCCACGGTCACGAGCACCTACGTCACCGGCCAGCTCGCGGGGCACCCCGCGACCTTCCGCCGCGACGCCCCGAGCGGCGGAGCGGCGCTCTACCTCACCACGCACCTCGACGACGCCTCGCTCGCGGCCCTCGTCTACCACCTCGTCGCCGAGCAGGGGATCGCGCCCACCGCGGCCGGCGACGACGGCCTCGAGAGGGTGCGCCGCACCTCCTCGACCGGGTCGTGGCTCTTCGCGATCAACCACGGCGACGTCGACCAGCAGGTCGAGGCGACCGGCATCGACCTCGTGTCGGGCCAGCCCGCCGACGGCTCGTTCACCGTGCCCGCCGGCGCGGCCGCCGTGATCGAGGAGTCCCCGGCCCGCTGACCCCGACACCCCACCCGAGAACCCTCCGCCGACCCGTCACCAGGGCGGCACCCGCACCCGCACCGCACCCGTACCGCACCGCACCGCCCGCGTCGAAGGAGATGCAGATGAGACACCCGAAGACCGTGAGGGCCGCAGCCCTCGCGACCGTCCTGATCGGGGGAGCCGCGCTGAGCGGCTGCTCCGCCGTGGGCGGCGACGACGTCGTCCGCCTCGAGTACTGGGGCTGGGGGGTCGGACAGACCGAGCAGGTCGCCCTCTGGAACGCCGCCAACCCGGACGTCCAGGTGCGGCACACCGACGCAGGAGGCGGCACGGACTCGGCCGCGAAGCTCCTGACCTCGAGCCGGGCCGGCAACGCCCCCGACGTGGCGCTCGCCGAGTACACGACGATCCCGTCGCTGGTGATCGCCGACGTGCCCCGCGACATCACCGACCTCGTGGCCGACGTGGACGACGCGTTCACCGAGGGCACCTGGGCCCAGACGACCTTCGGCGGCCAGGTGTACGCGCTGCCGCAGGACGCCGGGCCGATGGTGCTCACCTACCGCGCCGACCTGCTCGCCGAGACGGGCCAGGCCGTGCCGACGACGTGGCAGGAGTTCGGCGCCGTCGCCCGTGCCGTGCACGAGCAGCGGCCCGACACCGTGCTCGCGGCCGTCCCGGCCGGGGAGCTCGGCTTCTGGGCCGGCGTCTCGGCGCAGGCCGGCGCCGACTGGTGGTCGGTCGACGAGGACGGCTGGACGGTCGGCATCGCCGACGAGCGGATGCTCGAGGTCGCCGACTTCTTCGAGCAGCTCGCCGCCGACGGCTCGATCGACACCGACCCCGTGCTCTCGCCCGAGTACAACAAGCGCGTCAACGACGGCACGATCGGCGGCTGGGCCGCGGGCATCTGGGCGCCGAGCGTGCTCGGCGGCGTCGCCCCTGACACCTCCGGATCGTGGGAGATCACGCCGCTGCCCGAGTGGACGCCCGGCGACGCCGCGGTGCCGTTCCAGGGCGGCTCGGCGCTGATCGTCACGAAGAACAGCGAGCACCCCGAGGAGGCGGCGGCGTTCGCCAAGTGGATGAACACGAGCACCGAGGGCAACCAGTCGCTGCTCGACGTGCGCGGCGTCTACCCCGCGTCGATCGAGGGCCAGGAGCTCGCGATCGGCAACGCGCCGCCCTCGCTGATGCCGCAGCAGACCGAGTTCTACGACGTGGCCGCCGAGGTCTCGGAGGACGTCCTCCCCACCACGTGGGGACCCAACGTCGCGCTCGCGACGACCACGCTCACCGACGAGCTCAACGCCGCGATCAGGGCAGGCACCCCGTGGCGCGACGCCTTCGTCGCGACCCAGGCCGTCGTCGTGGCCGACATGGAGGAAGTGGGATACCAGGTGACCACGAATGGCTGACACCGCGCTGCGCCCCGAGATGACGCACCCCGTGACCGCGAGCCCGGCCCCGCGCCCGGCACGCGGCCGACGCCGGAGCCCGCTGGCTCCCTACCTGTTCGTCGCGCCGGCCGTCGTGCTGTTCGTGGTGTTCATGCTGATCCCGCTCGGCTACACGATCTGGTCGAGCCTCCGGGCCTACCGGATCGAGGAGGGGGCGTCGGTGCTCGGCGTCCGCGTCGACCGCTTCGTCGGCCTCGACAACTACGTCGCCGTGCTGCAGGACGCCGAGCTGCTCGCCAGCTTCGGCCGGCTCGGCATCTACGGGGTCATCGCGGTGCCGCTGACGCTCGGGCTCGCGCTGCTCTTCGCGCTGCTGCTCGACGTGCCCGCCGTCCGCGCCAAGCGGTTCGCGCGCACGGCGATCTTCATCCCCTACGCCGTGCCCGGCATCACCGCGGCGCTGCTCTGGGGCTTCATGTACCTGCCGAGCACGAGCCCGTTCTCGTACGTGACGAACGCACTCGGCTGGGGGCCGATCCCGTTCCTCGAGGCCGATGGCCTCTTCGGGTCGCTCGCCAACATCGCCATCTGGGGCGGCGTCGGCTTCAACATGATCATCATCTACACCTCGCTCCGCGGCATCCCCGCCGAGATCTACGAGTCGGCCCGCCTCGACGGCGCCAGCGAGCTGCAGGTGGCCCTGCGCATCAAGGTGCCGCTCGTCGTGCCCGCGCTCGTCCTCACCGGCGTCTTCGCGCTGATCGGCACGCTGCAGCTGTACGGCGAGCCGAACACCCTCCGTCCCCTGACCACCGAGATCACCCAGAGCTGGGCACCGCTGATGACCATCTACCGCGACGCGTTCCTGACCGACGACCTCCCGTCGGCCGCCGCCTCCTCGACCATCCTCGCGCTCGGGACGGTCGCCCTGTCGGCGATCGTGCTCGGCGTCGCGAACCGCCGCCGGAAGGAGGGCGTCTCGTGACCGCCCTCGACACGCGCCGCGGCGCCCGTGCCGAGGCCGACACCGGCCGAGGAGGCGCGGGCACGGCCGGCAGGACCACCCGCTCGGGCGGCCCCTCGCCCCGAGCGAGCCGCCGGGGCAAGCTGCTGCCCACGATCGTGCTGCTGATCGGCGCGTTCTACTGCCTCGTGCCGGTGGCGTGGGTGTTCGTCGCCTCGTCGAAGTCGCCGGGCGAGCTCTTCACCTCGTTCTCGTTCGCCCCCGGCACCGGCCTGCTCGGCAACCTCGGCGACCTGTTCGCCTACGAGGGCGGCCAGTACGGGCTGTGGGCCGCGAACTCGCTGCTCTACGCGGGGGTCGGCGGCGTGCTGTCGACGCTCGTCTCGACGATGGCGGGCTACGCGCTGGCGAAGTTCGCGTTCCGCGGGCGCGACCTGATCTTCTTCATGATCCTGGCGGGCGTGCTCATCCCGGGCATCACCCTGGCGATCCCGCAGTACATCCTGCTCAGCGAGATCGGGCTGGCGGGCGGGCCGATCTCGGTGCTGCTGCCGATCATCATCAGCCCGTTCGGCATCTACCTCTCGCGGGTGTTCGCCCAGTCGGCGGTGCCGCAGGAGATCCTCGAGGCGTCGCGGATCGACGGCGCGGGCGAGTGGCGGATCTTCCGGCACATCGTGCTGCCGATCATGGTGCCCGGCATGGTGACCGTGTTCCTGCTGCAGTTCGTCGGCATCTGGAACAACTTCCTGCTGCCGTTCGTGATGCTCAGCGACCAGGCCGACTACCCGCTCACCGTCGGCCTCTACACGCTGCTGTCGAAGGGGTCCGGCGCCCCGGCGCTGTACTCGCTCGCCATCACCGGGGCGGCCGTGTCGATCATCCCGCTCACGCTGCTCGTGCTGTTCCTGCAGCGCTTCTGGCGGCTCGACTTGATCTCGGGAGGGCTGAAGGGCTGATGACCGAGCCGATCCGCACCTCCTCGGCCGTCGCCTCGCCGGCCACCTCCTCCCCGCACCCCGCGCACCCGGAAGGCAGCACCGCATGAAGTTCACCGACGGCTACTGGGAGATCCTGCCCGGCGTCACCGCGCTGTACGCCCAGGAGGCGCACGACGTCTGGGAGCAGGACGGCGGCCTCGTCGCCTACGCCCCGACCAAGCGCATCGCCGGGCGCGGCGACACCCTCAACCGGCCGATGCTCACCGTGTCGCTGTCGTCGCCGGCCGAGGGCGTCATCCGCGTCCGCATCGACCACCACCAGGGCGCGCGCGGCCGCGGCGGGTTCGACCTGCCCGGCGACGACGGCTCGCGGGTCGGCGAAGTCAGCGTCGTCGACGGCGTCGGCACGCTCACCTCGGGGGCGCTCACCGCGACCGTGGGCGAGGGCGCCCCCTGGTCGCTCGAGTTCAGCTCGGGCGGCGAACGGCTGACGGGGTCGGGGCACCGCTCCGTCGGGTACGTGACCGACGCCTCCGGCCGGTCGTTCGTGCACGAGCAGCTCGACCTCGGCGTCGGCGAGCACGTCTACGGGCTGGGGGAGCGCTTCGGGCCGCTCGTCAAGAACGGCCAGACCGTCGAGATCTGGAACGCCGACGGCGGCACCTCGAGCGAGCAGGCCTACAAGAACGTGCCGTTCTACCTGACGAACAAGGGCTACGGCGTACTCGTCGACGACCCCGGCGCGGTCTCGTTCGAGGTCGGCACCGAGTCGGTCGAGCGCGTGCAGTTCTCGGTCGAGGGCGAGTCGCTCGAGTACCTCGTGATCGCCGGGCCGACGGGCAAGGACGTGCTCGAGCGCTACACCGCGCTCGCCGGCCGGCCCGCCCTCGTGCCGGCCTGGAGCTACGGCCTCTGGCTGACCACGAGCTTCACGACCGACTACGACGAGGCGACGGTCACGTCGTTCATCGACGGGTTCGCCGAGCGCGACCTGCCGCTGTCGGCGTTCCACTTCGACTGCTTCTGGATGCGCGAGTTCAGCTGGACCGACTTCGTCTGGGACCCGCGCGCGTTCCCCGACCCCGACGCGATGCTCGCCCGCCTGCACGACAAGGGCCTGCACGTCTGCGTCTGGATCAACCCCTACATCGCCCAGCGCTCGCCGCTCTTCGCCGAGGGCGCCGCGGCGGGCTACCTGGTGACGAAAGCGAACGGCGACGTCTGGCAGTGGGACATGTGGCAGGCCGGCATGGCGCTGGTCGACTTCACGAACCCGGAGGCGGTGGCCTGGTACCAGGGCTACCTGCGGCAGCTCACGGCGCAGGGCGTCGACTCGTTCAAGACCGACTTCGGCGAGCGGATCCCGACCGACGTCGTCTGGCACGACGGCAGCCACCCCGAGGCGATGCACAACCTCTACGCGCAGCTCTACAACCGTGCCGTGCACGAGGTGCTCGTCGACGAGCGCGGCGAGCGCGACGCCGTCGTCTTCGCCCGCTCGGCGACCGTCGGCGGCCAGACGATGCCCGTGCACTGGGGCGGCGACAACTCGTCGAGCCACGTCTCGATGGCCGAGACGCTGCGCGGCGGCCTGTCGCTGTCGATGGGCGGCTTCGGCTTCTGGGCGCACGACATGGGCGGCTTCGAGGGGCTGCCCGACGCGGGCGTCTTCAAGCGCTGGCTCGCCTTCGGCCTGCTCTCGTCGCACTCGCGGCTGCACGGGTCGAGCTCGTACCGGGTGCCGTGGCTGTTCGACGACGAGGCCGTCGACGTCACGCGGTCGTTCACGAAGCTCAAGCTGTCGCTGATGCCGTACCTGTTCCAGGCGGGCGTCGAGGCGCACGAGCGGGGAGTGCCCGTGATGCGTCCGATGGTGCTCGAGTTCGACCGCGACCGCGCCGTCGTGCACGTCGACACGCAGTACATGCTGGGCCCCGACCTGCTCGTCGCGCCGGTGTTCTCGGTCGACGGCACCGTCGAGGTGTACCTGCCGCACGGCCGCTGGACGAACTGGTTCACCGGCGAGGTCGTCGAGGGCGGGTCGTGGCGCACCGAGCGGCACGGCTTCGACACCCTGCCGTTGTACGTGCGCGAGGGCGCGGTCGTCCCGGTCGGCGCCCGCGACGACCGGCCCGACTACGACTACCTCGACGGGCTCACGCTGCACGTGTTCCCCGGTCCCGACGGGGTACGAGAGGTCACCGTCACGGACCAGGCGACGGCCGAGCCGACCGTCTTCCGCGTCGAGAGGCGAGGAGGCGCGGCGGAGGTGACCGGGCCCGAGGGCGCGACCCTGCCTGCTCTGGTGGTGCGCGCCTCCTAGGCCGCCGTCCCGACTGCCGGCCCGGGCTGGCCCTCGACCGGGGGCCAGTCCGGGTACGGGGCGACGCCACCGGTCGGGGTACGGCCGGTCGGACGCCAGCCGAGAGAACCAGCACGATCATTGTGCTTGTCGTGGATCAGGCGTATATCTCGAGCAACGGGGAACATCAGCACGTCCGACACGTGTGCTCTGGTGCCTCCTCTCCGCAGTCAGGTGCCGCGATGGCCCGCACGACGTCCACCCTCCCTCTCTCGCGGACGGCCGTCGTGCTCGGCGTCGCCGCCGCCCTCACGTTCACGGCCGCGCTGCCGGCCCAGGCCGACACGGTGATCCCGGGCCCGGTGGGGCTCGGCACCGCTGCGACCTACGGCGTGCTCGCGAGCTCGGCGATCACCAACACCGGCGCCAGCGTCGTCGACGGCGACATCGGCGTGAGCGCCGAGGGCGCGATCACCGGGTTCGACCCCGCGACGGGCCCAGGCGTGATCGCCGCGGGAGGCGTCGTGCACGTCAACGACGCCGCCTCGGCCCAGGCGCAGGCGGACCTCACGACCGCCTACGACGTCGCGCGGTCCCTGACCCCCCAGGAGTCCGGCATCACCGAGCTGGCCGGTCGGTCGCTGACCCCCGGCGTCTACTCGGGCGGCGAGGTCGCGCTGTCGGCCAACGGCGCCCTGACCTTCGCCGGCACGGCCGAGTCGGTCTGGGTCATCCAGGCGTCGAGCTCCCTCACCATCGGCTCGGCGACGACGATGATCCTGCCCCCGGGCGCGAGCGCCTGCAACGTCTTCTGGCAGGTCGGCAGCTCGGCCACCATCGGTACGGGATCGCAGTTCCGGGGCACCGTCCTCGCGCAGACCTCCGTCAGCGTGAACGACGGCACGACCGTGATCGGCCGTCTCCTCGCCCGCACCGGCGCCGTGACCTTGATCAACGACGCGATCACCGTGCCGGAGGACTGCGCGGCCGGCGACGTGACGAGCAACCCGACCATCACCTCCGGAGCGCCCACCACGGCCACGGCGGGCAGGCCCTACACGTTCCCCGTGACGGCCAGCGGCGCGCCCTCGCCGACCTTCACGGTGACGGCGGGCACCCTGCCTGCCGGGCTGAGCCTCGACTCCGGCACCGGCGTCATCTCGGGCACGCCCACGACGCCCGGCTCGACGACCGTGACGATCACCGCGTCGAACGGCGACGCGCCCGACGACAGCGAGACGTACGTGATCACCGTCGACGCAGCGGCGGTCGTGCCGCCGATCGTCGTGCCGCCCGTCACGACGCCGCCCGTCACCACGCCGCCCGTGACGCCCGTCGTCCCGGTCACGCCCGTCGCCGACCGCACCCGCGGCCAGCTCTCCGCCGGGCGCCTCGCGAACACCGGCGCCGAGAGCACGGTGCCCGCACTGCTCGCCGGGCTCGCGCTGGTGTCGGGCGTCGCGCTCGTCGTGACGGCCGCCACGCGTCGCCGCCGCGGCGCGCACGTCGCTCGCTGAGGCGACCTGGCTGACCTGCTTCGGCCGGGGCGGAGCCGCAGGTGTGCTTGCATGGGCGCCTGCGCTCGTCCTCCGCACGACACGGACGCTCGCGGCCCGATCGAGAAGTCCCCATGACCGACGAGACGACCGAAGGCGACAACGGCGTCCTCGCCGCCATCCACGCGATGCAGGACGCCGAGGCCCTCTTCCGGGCGCGCCTCCGCAAGAAGCTGGGGATCGGGGCGAGCGAGCTCGCCGCCGTCCAGTTCCTCGCGCGGCTCGAGCTGCGCGGTGCCGACGCCCGCCCCGTCGACGTCGCCGCCCACCTCGGCATCTCGACGAGCGCGATGTCGCCCGTCGTCGTGCGGCTCGAGGGACGGGGCTACCTGGTCCGCCGGCCCGACCCGGCCGACGGCCGGGGGATCCGGCTCGCGCTGACGCCCGCGGTGCACGCCGCCGTGCTCGCGGCCGCAGGCGGCGACAGGCTCGGGGCCCTCGCGGAGGTCGCCGGCCTCGGCGACGTCGAGTCGCGCCGACTGGTCGTCCTGCTGGCCGGGATCACGTCGGGCTACGACGACGGCGCCGCGCCCGACGTGCTGCTGCCCGCGAGCTGACCGGGCCGGCCGGGCCGTCCCGCGGTCGCCGCGCGCGCCTCCCTCGCGGGGCCTCTGGCCGTCCCGTCTCGTTCCGAGCATCCCGTCGCACCACGACGAGACGGGATGCTCGGGACGAGACGGGACACGGGTGCGGCTGATCAGGCCCGTGCTCGGGGGTGGTGACGCGGGGTCGTCGGTGCGAGAGGATGGAGCCGCTTCATCCGTGCCTGCACCTCCGTGCCCGCGCATCTGTGACGAACCGGCTCGCCGGGACGTCCTGACAGAGGCGGGCCCGTCTCACCAGCGATGGGCGCAGGCCGGGAACGGACCAGGAGAACCACTCATGACCAGCACCGAGACCGTCGGATCCACCGGGACGACCGGCACCGCCAGCACCAGCGCCGCCGACGCCAGCGACCTGGAGGCCCGTCTCCCCGGGCACATGGAGGACTCCGCCGCCGTCGAGCCCGAGGCGGAGCCGCGCTTCGAGAAGGTCCAGTTCGCGACCGACGACCTCGAGGAGGCGCGCAGCAGCCTCGAGAGCGTGCTCGACGGCCGCCAGTTCCGGGCACGTCTCGCGGGGGAGCCGTTCGTCTCGCGCTTCGCCTCCGCGGGGGACTCGCGCGTCAGCCTGCAGACCGGCACCTTCACCGCGCACCTCCAGGGCGTCATCCCCTGGTCGCGCGACTACGTGATGTCGTGGTTCCGCTCGGGCTCGGTGACCGTCGACTACCCCGTCGGGCAGCTGACGAGCGAGGGCTCGCGGCCGTTCCTCACGCCGAGCGAGACCTCGTTCGCGTTCTCGATGACGCCGCACCGACACGGGATCGTGCACGTCGACGCGGCGTTCCTCGAGGCGGTCGCCAGCGAGCGGCACGCAGGGCCGCCGCAGCGGATCGTCTTCGACTACGCCGCCGTGCCGACCGACGAGGCGCTCGCCGCGTGGCGGACGACCCTCGGCGAGGTCACCCCGCTGATCGTCGGCGAGGAGACGCCCGCGCTGGCCCGGCACGCCGCCCAGCAGGCGCTCGTCCGGGGCATGCTCGACCTGTTCCCCTGGCGGGCGATCGACGTGCCCGACGCCCTGCGGACCGAGCGCACCCGCCGCCTCCGCCAGGCCGCGGAGTACGTGCACGCCTACGCCGACCAGGCCATCACCTCGGCCGACATCGCGACCGCGGCGGGCATGCACACCCGCACCCTGCAGCTGCTGATGAGCGAGCACCTCGGCTCGAGCCCCACCAACTACGTGCGGCACGTGCGCCTGGACCGGGCCCGGCAGGACCTGCTCTCGTCCGAGCCCGGCTCGGTGCTCGTGTCCGACGTCGCCCGCAAGTGGGGCTTCGGCAACCTCGGCCGCTTCTCGGCGTCGTACTCCGCGCGGTTCGGCGAGTACCCGCGCGACACGCTCGCGCGCTGAGCGCGCTGACCGGGGCGGTCTCGGACGCGCCCTCGGTGCCCGGCCCGCGCCTCCTGCGGTGCCCGGCCCGCGCCTGCCGGACCGTGCTCGCGCCTCCTGCGGTGCCCGGCCCGCGCCTCCTGGGTGCGGTGGTTCACAGCGAGCTCGGGGTGCTCTCGCGGGGGCCGGGCGTACGGTCCGCGACATGAGCACCGACGACAAGTCCGACGAGACCATGACCAGCCCGATGATGGACGGCGCCGAGGAGGCGACGGCCGAGGAGAAGACGGACGGCCTGTCCGAGCAGGCCGACGCCGACCACCGCGACGGAGGCGGCACCGGCAGCCGCGAGGGCGACGTGCGCGAGCGCGCCGCCCAGCACGACGCGCAGTCGGACGTCTAGCCCGCGAGGTCGCTCGGCCGTGGCCGCGGCCGCGGGCACGTCACCCCGAGCTACACCCCCGATCCCGCACGACACCTCGCGTTCAGGGGGTGTAGCGCCGGTTCGGGGGTGTAGCTCGTCGTCGGCTGCGGCGGGCGCGGGCGTGCTCAGGCGCCGGCGGGCACCGGCGCGCGGAACCAGTCGAGCAGGGCACGCACGGCGGGGTCGAGGTCGACCCGACTGCGTTGGTCGTCGAGTGCCGCACCGGTGACGTCGGCGTAGCCCGGGATCGCCTCGGCGAGTTCGTCGGTCGCCGGCCGGTAGCCCATCGACCAGTCCGCGAAGCGCCGCTCCTCGATCGGCTCGCTCAGCAGCACGGCCAGGTCGGTGTGCCTCGGGTCGGCGGCGATCACGTCGTAGCGGGCCTGCACCGCGGCGTCGGGACCCTCGAGCACCTGGACGAAGCGCCCCTGCTTGTGCATGAGGAACCCCGAGAGCCCCAGCCGGCGGTTGTTCGCACGGCTGTTCATGAGCAGGGTGGCGAGGTCGCCGTCGTCGAAGGGGGTGCGGGCGGCACTGGTGTACACGATCGAGAGCATGGGGGCCTTCCGAGGGGGTCACTCGAGCTTGCCTGCTCCGCAGCGTGCCGTCACGCCCCAGAGCGGGGGCTGCGCCCGGCCCTCAGCACCCGCCCGCACCCTCGGGATCCGCGTACGCCCCCGGGGCGCGCGCGATGGGCGCCCGCGGGTGATGCGGGTGCGGACGACCCGATGCAGGGGCGCCGCTAGTTCGACGCGACCTCGGAGGCGGAAACGTCGTCGGCTGCGGTTTCGCGGCGACGCGTCCGGCGACGGCCCCGTAGCAGGATGAGCGGGTACGCGAGGGTGCTGGCGAGGCAGAGGGTGACTCCGGTCCAGACGACGTGCGCCGCGAGGCCGTCGAAGACTGCCCCGAACAGGAACGACAGGCCGATCGCGAAGGAGGTGAGCAGCAGCGAGAGGACCGGCTCGAGCCACGCCGGGCCGAGCAGTGCGGCTCGTGAGATGTCGCGTCCCTCGACGGCACGGCTCCGGGCGTCGTCCAGCCGGTCGCGGATCGTGAGGCCGATGACGGGGCCCCAGAAGCAGACGACCGCGGGCTGGCCCACCTGCGACACGGCGATCACGACGATCGAGGCCACTGCCCCGGCGACGTACCACCGCGGGAACACGCGGCTGATCGGGACGGCGCGTCCGGGGCCGTTGGTCACGCCGAGCTCGCAGTCGTGGGCATGCCGCCACGTTAGCCGCGCCGTTGCTGCTGCGCGCCGCCACGTCGAGCTGGGCGCCTTTCGAACCCGCGCAGCCGTCGAGCCGCGCGCGCCCGTCGAACCGCGCACACCCCTCGAACCCGCGCGCGCCCTGCGGCGCGCACGGGGGTGTGCGCGGGATCGGCGGGTGTCGACGCAGGAGGACGCGGCACCAGGGGCTGGCGGCTGGCGGCCGGCCGCCGGGCTCGCGCCGCGGGTGCCGCCCGCCGGCCACGCGCCCTCAGCGCGCGAGCGTGTCGCGCGGGTACTCGCCGACGTGGTCGGCGTAGCTGGCGGAGAAGCGGCCGAGGTTGCCGAAGCCCCAGCGGCGTGCCACGGCGGCGACCGTCGTCTCGTGCGGCGAGGCGGCGAGCAGGTCGGCCCGCACGCGATCGAGTCGGACCTGGCGCAGGTAGGCCGACGGCGACGTGCCGAGGTGTTCGCTCATCGCGAGCTGCAGGCTGCGGGTGTGCAGGCCGACGGCAGCCGCGACGTCGGAGGGGCTGATCGCCTCGGCCGCGTGCGCGTGCAGGTACTCGAGGGCGTGCCGCACGCGGACGGTGCCGGGCGTGCGGAGCGAGCGGGGGACGTCGACGACCTGCCAGCGCCAGGTGCGGAGCACGGCCCGCGCCGTGCTCAGCTGCGCCTCGAGCCGGAGGAGGGGAGGGACGACCTCGCCGACGACGGCCTCGGTGGCCCCCGCCATCGTCGTCCGCCAGTCGGCGATCGCCTCCGCGCCGGGCGCGCTCGACGTGTCGAAGGCGACGCGCTGGGCCGGCCCGCCGTGCAGCTCGGTCGCGGTCTGCTCGAGGAACGCGGTGCCGAGCCGGACCAGGTGGCTCTGCCGCGGCCGGAACTCGAACTGGAACGAGTCCTCGGCGGGGATGAGGAACGGCGTCGACCCCTCGGTGCGGTACGCCTCCGACCCGCGACGGACCGTCGCCGACCCGCTGCGGAACCACATGACGAAGTGGGTGTCGGGGAAGGGGATCTCGCCCTCCATGTGCCCGCTGAAGTGCGACGTCTGCAGGCTGACCCGCTCGTCGCCCGCCGTGACGTAGCGGTACGAGAAGGGCGCGCTGGAGGGGCGTGCGTCGAACCGGCGCCCGCCGTGGTGGTCGGCGCGGCTGCGCAGCACCTCGTGCAGGTCGGTGCCCTGCTCGACGGCACGGCTGTACGCCGGCACGTCGAGGCGCACGGACTCGTCCGACATCGGGGATCGTCTCGTCTCTGCAGGGGTCTGGGCAGGAAGAGCTGCATCGTGCCACACGCCGCCGACATCCGACCTGAGGGCGGATCAGTCGTCGTGCGAGAGCGCCCCTGACACGTCGCGCAGCGCGTCGATCTGCCGCTGCACGGTCGCCTGCTTGGCCTCGATCGCGCGCATCGCGTCGGCCCCGGCGACGAAGCGGGCAGGCAGCTCGGGGCCGTCCGACAACCGGACCATCGCCTCCGCCAGCTTCGCGGGGTCGCCTCCCTGCGTGCCGTTCATGCCCTTCCAGGCCTCGATCGTGCTGGCCGTGCCCTCGGCGTAGTCCTCGACGTGCAGCTCGGGCCAGGTGGTCGACGAGCCCTCGACGAGCAGCTCGGTGCGGAAGAAGCCGGGCTCGACGGCCATCACCGAGATGCCGAAGCGGGCGACCTCGGCGGCCAGCGAGTCGGACCAGCCCTCGAGCGCGAACTTCGACGCGGCGTAGGCCGAGGTGAACTCGGCGCCGACGAAGCCGGCGGTCGACGTGACGGTGATCACCTGGCCAGAACGCTTCTCGCGCATCACCGGCAGCACGGCGCGGGTCACTGCGAGGGGGCCGAAGAAGTTCGTCTCCATCTGCGAGCGGAACTGGTCGGCGCTCAGCGTCTCGAAGTACCCCGCGAAGAAGTTCCCGGCGTTGTTGACGAGCACGTCGACGCGTCCGAACCGGTCGACGGCCTGGGCCACCGCGCGGTCGGACGCGGCCGGGTCGGTGACGTCGAGGGCGACGACGAGGAGGCGGTCGTGGGCTCCCAC
Organism: Frigoribacterium sp. CFBP 13729; assembly: GCF_014841875.1. Classification (NCBI taxonomy): domain Bacteria; kingdom Bacillati; phylum Actinomycetota; class Actinomycetes; order Micrococcales; family Microbacteriaceae; genus Frigoribacterium; species Frigoribacterium sp. CFBP 13729. Next base: position 25,223 of record NZ_JACYUR010000008.1, read on the forward strand.
CGCCGACTCGACGGCCGCGACGTCGCGGCCGGTCGCGACCACCGAGTGGCCGGCGGCGAGGGCCGAGCGGACGATGTCGGTGCCGAGCCCGCGGCTCGCTCCGGTGACGAACCAGACGTGGCTGTCGGTCATGAGGGTGCTCCTTCGTGTGGTGCGGGCGTGCCTGAGGCGCGCGAGCGCGCCTCCGTGTCGACGAGGGCGAGCGAGACGTCCCACAGGCGGTCGGCCTGGGCAGGGTCGAGCGCCCAGGCGCGGACGCCGTGCAGCCCGTCGACGATCTCGTCGACCACCTCGGCCTCGTGGCAGTCCTCGTAGTAGCGGCCCCGCACCTCCGCCAGCTCTGGCGCGGTGGCGAGCAGCACGGAGGTGGCCGCGCCCTGCTCGGGCGTCTTGACCGCGTCGGCCGCCGCGACCTTGGTGGCGGCGAGCACGTCCGGGTCCCAGTGCTTCTGCAGGCCCGTCCAGATGCCGCCGGGCATGCACGAGTTCGCGACGATGCCGTCGTCGGCCCAGCGGGCGCTCGCCCCGACGGCGAAGAGCGCGTTGGCCGTCTTCGACTGCGCGTAGGCGAGGCCCGGCTCGTAGCGCCGACGCCGGAAGAACAGGTCGTCGAACACGACGGGCGACCCGCCGTTGCCGCTCGACGAGACGGAGACGACGCGGGCACCGCCAGCCGCGGCCAGGGCGCCGTGCAGGCCGAGCGCGAGCGCGAAGTGGCCGAGGTGGTTCGTCGCGAACTGGAGCTCCCACCCCGCGGCCGTGTACGTCTCGGGGGAGTCCATGACGCCGGCGTTGGCGACGAGGATGTCGAGCGGCCCGGTCCACGCTGCGGCGACGCCCCCGACGGAGGCCGGCCGGTCGAGGTGCAGCTCGACCACGTCGGGCGCGGGCCCGCCCGTCGTGCGCGCGATGTCGTCGGCCACCGCACGCCCCGCGGCCACGTCGCGCACGGCCAGCGTCACCCGGGCGCCGGCCCCGGCCAGGGCGCGGGCCGTCTCGACCCCGATCCCCGAGGAGGCGCCCGTCACGAGGGCCGTCCGCCCGCCCAGGTCGACGCCCTCGAGGGTCTCGGCCGCCGTCGTCGTCGCCCCGAAGGTGCTGATGTCGCGTGTCGTCACGTGGTCCCTCTCGCTCGATGCCGCGACCCTACGCCGGGCCGCTGACACCGTGTCCCGTGGCGGTCCGCCGCCGCCTCCTCCGCCCGCCGCCTCGCTTCGTCGGTGCGCGCCCGCCTGAGGCATGCTGAACGAGCGCGGGGAGTCGCTCTCCGCGCACCGACGGAAGGATTCCCCGTGCACATCGACCTCACCGGCAAGACCGCCCTCGTGACCGGCTCGACCCAGGGCATCGGCCGCGCGATCGCGCTCGGCCTGGCCAGGGCAGGCGCGACGGTCGCCGTGAACGGGCGCACCGCCTCCCGCGTGGACGAGGCGATGGCGAGCCTCCTGGGTGACGCGCCCGGCGCCTCCTTCGTCGCGGCCCCTGGCGACGTCTCGACCGACGAGGGCGCGCAGCAGGTGCTCGCCGCCGTGCCGCAGGTCGACGTGCTGACGAACAACCTCGGCATCTTCGGATCGGCCGACCCGCTCTCGATCGACGACGACGAGTGGCGCCGCTACTTCGAGGTCAACGTGCTGTCGGCGGTCCGGCTGATCCGCTCCTACCTGCCGGGCATGACCGAGCGCGGCTGGGGCCGGGTGCAGAACATCGCCAGCGACTCGGCCGTCGTCATCCCGGCGGAGATGATCCACTACGGCATGTCGAAGACCTCGCTGCTGGCGGTGTCGCGCGGCTTCGCCAAGGCCGCCGCGGGCACCGGCGTCACCGTCAACTCCGTCATCGCGGGTCCGACCCACACCGCCGGCGTCGAGGACTTCGTCTACGAGCTCGTCTCGCGCGACCTGCCCTGGGAGGAGGCGCAGCGCGAGTTCATGAAGGAGCACCGGCCGCAGTCGCTCCTCCAGCGCCTGATCGAGCCCGAGGAGATCGCGTCGATGGTCGTCTACCTGTCGTCGACCTTCGCGTCGGCGACGACCGGGGGCGCCGTCAGGGTCGACGGCGGGTACGTGGACTCGATCCTGCCCTGACCCGGCGCGCCGTCAGGCGGCGGACGCGGCGGCGCGGCGCGCCCGGCGGTCGGCCTCGAGGCCGTCGAGGAGGCGGGTGTCCAGCGAGTGGGCGAGCGCGACCTCGGCGACCACCGCCTCCTTGTCGGCGTCGGTCCACGGGGCGGCGTCGAGCTGCTCGCGGTAGGTGGCGCGGAAGCACGCCGGGTCGGCGACCTCGGCGAAGACGTAGAAGCCCACGCCGTTGACGTCGAAGCCGTAGTGCTTCTGCAGCAGCGTGCTGATGAAGCGCCCGCACGACAGGTCGCCGAGGTAGCGCGTGTAGTGGTGGGCGATGAACGCCCCGGCCGAGGTCGCGGCCACGGTCTCGAGCCGCTCGACGTACTCGCGCGTCGCGGGCAACGCCGTGACGCGGTCGCGCCAGGCGTCGCCGAGCAGGAACTCGAGGTCGGACTCGAGGGCGGGCAGCCGGCTCATGCCGGCCGTCACGAACGGCGCCGCGACCGGGTGCCCGGACATGGACCCGGAGGCGCCCTCGAGCGCCCGGTACACGAACCAGTACTGCGCCACGAGCTGGGCGTAGTCGTCGACGTCGCAGGTGCCGCGCAGCAGGTCGGTCATGAAGTCGGCGCCGCTGCTGGTGCCGTGCCGGCTGGTCGTCCGGGCCCGCAGCAGCTCCGAGAAGGGGACGACGTCGTGGGCCACGGGTGACTCCGATGCTCGGATCGGGCGGTCGGTCGACCACCCGTCCTTGAACCGTACTTAGGTCACCCTTACCGCGCAACCCCCGCGCCTCCGAGCTCGCCGAGAGCCGTCGGTGAGGAGGCCGTGCCGCGAGGGCCGGGGGCATGCTGGGCCGATGGACGACGACGAGAAGAAGGGCATCCGCGACGACTTCCACGACGCGGTGAACATGACCCCGCACGAGCTCGAGCAGTGGCTCGAGACCGACGAGGCGAAGGAGGTGGGACAGAAGTCCTCCGACGGCGCCGAGTCGGTGGGGCACGACAGCGGACGCCGGATCGTGACGATCCTCCGTACGAAGGTGGCCGACCTGGGCGACGACGACTACGCCCACATGAAGAAGGTCACGGGCTACGTGCACCGGCACTCCGCGCAGGGTCCGGAGGGCGACGCGCACGACTCGAAGTGGCGCTTCTCGCTGATGAACTGGGGCAACGACCCGGAGAAGGCGACGAAGGCGAAGAAGTAGCGGCGACAGCAGCAGCGCCCCGCCGCGCACGGCGACGGCCCCGCCCCTCCGCGAGGGAGGAACGGGGCCGTCGTCGTCTGCGGGCCGAGGCCCGGCCGTGCGGACTACGCCTTCACGTCGCCGCGCCAGGACCCGTCGGCCTGGCCCTTCGACTCGATGTACTGCTTGAAGTTGGCGAGGTCCTTCTTGATGGCCCGGCCGTCGGAGCCGATGGCCGCGCCGAGCTTCTCGAGGATGCCCTCGGTGGTCCAGTCGATCTGCACGGTGACGCGCGTCTCGGTGTCGCTCAGCTTGTGGAACGTGACGACGCCGGCGTGGTCGACCTCGCCGCCGGTGCTCGTCCAGGCGACGCGCTCGTCGGGGTGCTGCTCGGTGATCTCCGCCTCGAAGGTCTTCTCGACCGGTCCGACCTTGACCTTCCACACCGTGAGGGTGGGGGTCGTCTGCGTGATCGACTCGACCTCGTCGAGGAACTTCGGGAACTCCTCGAACTGGGTCCACTGGTCGTACGCGGTGCGGACGGGGACCTCGACGTCGATCGTCTCGATGGCCTGTGCCATGGTGTTCTCCTCTTGTCGTGATGTCGTGGGGCGGGCGAGCCCCGGGGGCCGACCCCGGAGGGGCCGGCACTGGTGGGCGACCTCGTCCGAGGCCGTGCCCGCCGACGTGAACGGTAGGAGGCGCGGGCCGGCCCCGTCCACGTGCAGGGGCGATGGTCAGGTGCCGGGTGACGTGGCGTCCCCCGGCACCCGCTGCGGGCCGGCAGCGTACTCGCCCGGCCGGCCCGCGCCTCCTCGGGGCCCGCCTAGCGCGGCGTGACCGCCGTGCTGCGGAACGACGCCGGGATCGCGAGCGTGCGGACCCCGACGTTGCCCGGGGTCGTGTCGCAGCCCGTGTCGGTGTGCGACACGGTGGTCTGCGGCCCGCCCGACGACGCCTGGGCCGTCACCGTGATCGTGCAGCCGACCATCTCGACGGTGAGGTGCTGCCACTGGCCCTGCGGCACCGTGGCAGCGAGGGGGGTGCGGGCGAACTGCCGCCAGGTGCCTCCGACGTGCTTGCCGACGATCAGCGACGTGCTCGAGATGCCGCCGTAGTAGCCGTCGAGCTGGTCGGTGCCCGTGCCCGGGTCCCGCACCCGGACGTTGAAGCCCGCGTCGAGGTAGGTCGCCGACTGGGCGTCGAAACGCACCTCGCCGGTCAGCGAGAGGTCCCCCCAGCTCTGCGACGTGTCGACCGACTTGTCGCCCTTGCCCGACTGCCTGTTCGAGTAGGTCTCCGTCGTCGCGTCGGCGGCCCAGCTGCCTCCGTAGGTCGTGAACGAGGGCGCGCTGCCGGTCTTCCACGGGGCGTTCCATGTGGCGGGAGGAGGCGACACGGCGAGCGATCCCTCGGTCACCGTCACGAAGCGCCAGGCCCCCGTCGCCTCGAACGTGCGCAGCCCGACCATGCCCTTCTGGTGCACCGTGCCGCAGCCCGAGTCGAAGTGGCGGAACGCGGTGACGGCGCCGGGACCGGTCGCCCCGACGGTGCTCTGCGAGACCGTGACGTTGCACCCTCGCACCTGCACGACGAGGTGGTACCAGGTGTTGTACGCGATGCCGCCCGGCACGTCGACGGTGCGGAGGAACTCGTACGACCCCTTCGTCATGCGCCCGAGCTCGAGCTTGCCCGTCGAGCTGACGTAGGCCCAGTACCCGTTGTGCTCGTCGAGCCCCGCCGACGGCGAGCTCACCCGCGCCAGCAGGCCGACCTGCTTGCCGCTGTCGAGCTTGACGTCGGCCTGCACGGTGTAGTTCGTCCAGTCGGCGCTGCCGGTGACGGCCTTGGGGGCGGCGCCTGCCTGGTCGTTCCCGCAGGTCTCGTAGTACATGCCGAAGTCGTTCGGCGTCATCGTCTGCCAGCAGCCGCCGTAGGTGGTCCAGTCCGAGGCGCCGCCCGCGAAGCTCGACCGGTACGGCAGGGCGTTCGTGGTGCGCGCGAACGACGAGGCCGTCGTCGCGGTGTTCCCCGTGTCGCGCACCGCGGCCGTCCAGGCGCCGGAGGTGGGGCTGGCGGTGCAGAGCCCGGCCACGAGGGCGGCGAGCAGCAGGACGACGACGAGGAGGCGCCGGCCCGTGACCGGACCGCGCACGACCCGGCCCCTCACGAGGCGCCCGATCGTCGGCCGACGGTCTGCGGGGCGAGCCCGACGACGAGGCACCAGAGCAGCGGGAGGCAGCAGACAAGCCCGAACACGAGCCAGCCGAGGGGCGGCAGGTGCGGCGCGATCGAGACGAGGACCCCGCCGCCGGCGGGGGCGTCGGCCGAGAGCGCGGGCAGGTCGAGGGTGCCCAGCTCGCCCGACGCGAGCACGACCGCCGAGCCGTGCTCGGTCGCGAGCCGCGACGGCAGCATGCCCGTCGAGGCGACGGTCGCCGTGCCGCCGAGCCCGTCGTCGGAGGCGGTGGTCCAGAGCACCGTCGCGGCGGTGAAGGGGCGGAGGACGGCCGAGACCGCCGCGACGACGACGGTCGACCCGACGACCCGCAGGGCGGAGCGGTGCGTCCGCGAGGGCACGAGGAGGGTGACCGCCCGCAGGGCGACGCCGCCGGCGACGAGCCACGGCAGGGCCCGGGCGAGCCAGCCGACGCCGGGCAGCAGCACCGAGGCGCGGCCCACGAGGTCGGCGTCGGTCAGCCGCCACGGGTCGTCGGCCTGGCTCGCGTCGCCGCGGGTCGCGACGCCTGTCGAGCTGACGTCGACGACCCGGTGGGTGAACGTCGTGCCGGTGCGTCCGGGCGGGGTGAAGGTGACGACGTCGCCCGCCCGGAGCTCGTCGACCGTGACGGGCGTCGTCACCACGAGCGTGCCGACGGGCGCGGCCGTGCCCATCGAGGCGGTGCGCACGACGAACGTGCGGGCGCCGGCCAGGTGCAGCACGGCCAGCGCGACGAGCAGGCCGAGGGCCAGGGCGACGCCGACGGCGAGCAGCACGTCACGTCGGCGGGCCGGGCGCCGGGCCGACGACGGCGTCGCGGCCGTGGTCGGCTCGGACGCGGTCGTCGACCGGCTCAGGCGGTGAAGGTCCACTTGAGCGGCACCGTGGCCGTGAGGCCCTGGTAGTCGTTGCCGGCGGCACCGTCGAGCGTGACGGCGAAGACGAAGTCCGCCTTCTGACCGGCGGGGACCACGGGCAGCGTGAAGGGCGTCGTACGGGCGCCGAGATCCGCGAGCGTGCCCGTGAACACCGTCGTGGTGCCCTGGGTGAGCACGAGCGAGACCTTGCTGCAGATGTCGGTGGCCGTGCCGCTCGTGTCCCCGGTCTTGCCCGCCACGCAGGCGCCGGTGCTCGCGAGGGTGAAGGTGCTCGCCTCCAGGGTGCCGTCGTTGAAGACGCTGACGTTCACGTTGCGCGCCGTGCCCGGCCTGAGCGTGCCGCCGCCGAACTTGTTGTTCGACGTGCAGGTGGCGGAGTTGCCGCCGGTCGACGCCGAGGCCTTGTCGGCGCCGTTGCTGTAGCAGGTGGCGCCGGGCGTGCCGACCTCCCGCATGAGGAGCGTGCCCGTGGTGGCGGTGTTGTTCGCGTTCGCGATGCTCGCGGTGAACGCGGAGAGCGTCCCCGACATCGTCAGGGCCATCAGCACGGCGGCGACGAGGCCGGTGACGACGGCGAGGGGTGTGGTGCGGAGGCGCGCGCGGGCGCGGTGGGACGAGGAGGCCATGTGATCGGTCTTTCGGTCGGGTCGGTCGGTCACGGTCGCGACCGGCGCGGTCGTGACGAGCCGATTCCCAGCGGCGCCGCACGACGGTGACGACTGATCCCCCACCGGTCGATGCAACGCTATCGATGTCCACAGAAATGAGGACTCCCCAGTTCGGGGCGGCCGTCCTCGTCTCACGATCGCGTGCCGGTGCCGTGGGCCTCCGGCGGCAATCGGGTCTCGGGCGGCTAGAGGAGGCCGAGCACCGTGAGCAGGCCCGCCGTGGCCGTCGCGCCCGCCGCGAGGGCCGAGCCGACGATGACGAGCAGCGTCACCCGCCGCTCACGGTCGCCGACGGGCCGGACGGAGGAGGAGCGGTGCGGTTCGGGGTACGTCACGGGGGCTCCCTCCGGTCAGGCCCGGATCGTCCCGGGCGCGCCCAGCATGGACCTGTCGTGGCGTCCGCGCACCCACCCCGTCCGGGGCGCTTCGCTCAGCGGCCAGCGGACGGTCGGGAGGACGGGCGGTCGACGGACGGCCGGAGACCGTCCGGCGAGCCGCCCCGGGTGGTCAGGGGGCGGCGGGTCCTCCGACGCCGCCCAGGTCGACGGCCGTGCCGCCGAGGCCTCTGCCGTTGCCGGTCCCGACCCCGGCGCCGTTGCCGGTGCCGTTGTTCGCCCCCGGTCCACTGTTGCCGTTGCCGTTGCCGTTGCCGTTGCCGTTGTTCCCGCTGTTGCCCGGCGCGGTCGGCTGGCTCGGCTGGCTGGGTGCAGGCTCCTCGACCGGGGTGCTGGGCTCGGGCGCGGGGGCCTCCGAGCTCGTCTCGTCGGTCGGCTCGGCCGTCGACGGCTCGGGTGCCGGCTCCTCGTCCTCGGTGGAGGGCGAGGGCGTGTCGGCAGGCTCGGTCTCGGTCTCGGCCGGAGTCGTCTCGGACGGAGCAGGCGAGTCGCTGGTCGCCGGGGCGACGGGCTCGTCGTCGCCCTGGGTGACGGCGAAGCCGATCAGGGCGGCGGCGCCGAGGGCGAGCGCGACGAGGCCGGCGATCACCGCACCGCGACGGCTGCGTCGCTCGGGCGCGGCCGCGGAGCCGTCGGGGCTCGTTCCCGTGCCGGCACCAGCGGCGGCGCCGGCACCGGACCCCGCGGGGCGTCCCGTGCCGCCGTCCACGGCGCCGAAGCGCTCGGTGGCGGCGTCGGCGGCGCCCGACCCTGCGAGGGCGCCCGCGGCACCGGCTCCGAGGCCGGCGGCTCCGAGCCCGGCTGCCGCACCCGCCGGCAGGCGCCTCGTCGCGGCGTCCCCGTCCGCGCTCGGCATCAGTGCCGTGGCGGCGCCGGTCCGGGCGTCGTCGGCGCGTGACCCTCCCGCGACCAGTGCGTCCGCCCGGGCGTGCACCTCGAGGGCGGTCGGCCGTGCCTCCGCCTCGCGCGCGGTCATCGCGCGCAGCAGCGAGGCCCACTCCGGGCCGAGCGCGTCGGGGACGACGGGGTCACGGTGCAGGCGCCCGGTCAGCGACTCCATCATCGAGCCGGGGAACGCCCGCTCCCCGGTCAGCGCCTCGAGCACCACGAGTCCGAGCGAGTAGACGTCGGAGGCCGGCCCGACCCGCGTTCCCAGGGCCTGCTCGGGGCTGAGGTACGCGGCCGTCCCCAGCACGGCGCCGGTCGCGGTCACGCGCGTCGAGTCGACGAGCGAGGCGATGCCGAAGTCGGCGAGCTTGGGCGACCAGCGGCGACCGGGCACGGGGGAGGGCGCGAGCAGCACGTTGCTCGGCTTGACGTCCCGGTGCACGATGCCGGCCGTCTGCGCGACGTGCAGCGCGCCCGCGAGGTCGACCAGCAGCTGCGCCGCGTCGGTGGTGTCGAGCGGGCCCTCGGCCAGGCGCGACGAGAGCGACGGGCCGTCGACGAGCTCCATCGCGAGCCAGCCCGGGCCGCTCGTCGGCGCGACGTCGGCGTCGTACAAGGTGACGAGGGCGTGGTGGCTGAGCGAGGCGAGCACGGCGACCTCGTTCTGGGCCCGCTGGGCGTCGGCCGGGTCGGAGCCCTGCGCGCTGAGCAGCTTGACGGCGATGGTCCGCCCGAGCAGCTGGTCGTCGGCGCGGTGCACCGTCGACATGCCGCCTCGCCCGAGGACGTCGCCGAGGAGGTAGCGGCCGGCGAGGAGGCGCGGTGCGTCCCGGTCGTCCGCGGTCGCGTCGTCGTCCCGGTCGTCCATGACCCCGAGGCTACCCGGCGGGACGGGACAGGTGCCCGACGTCGACGACGGGGCCGGGCCGCAGCCAGACCGGCGAGCGGCGCCTAGCGGGCCGAGACGGGAGCCGTGGTCTGCTGCTGGGCGATGACCGAGCTGAGCTCGTCCAGGAACGCGCTGACCGCCTCCGCCTGCTCGGCGGGCACGCCCATCAGGAATTTCCGCACGTGGGGCGCACTCGTCACCGTGTCGCAGGCGTCGCGCCCGGTCTCGGTGGTCGTCACGATCTTGCGGCGGCCGTCGGCAGGGTCGGGGGTGCAGGTGATCAGCTCGGCGTCCTGGAGGCGGTGCAGCAGGTTCGAGACCGCAGGCGTCGAGAACCCCAGGGTCGCGGCCAGCGTGCTGGGCGTCATCGGCTCGTCGGTCTGCTCCGCTGCCAGCACCAGGGCCAGTGCGTCACGCTCGGTCCGTGGCAGCGCACCCGCCGAGCCACGGCGGTCGAGTCGCTGCTCGGTGATGCGCCAGGCCTCGAGGGCGGCGTGCAGGCGGGCTGCCTGGATCTTGTGCGGCATGCGGGGGTCGTGTCCTCTGAGTGGTCAGGTCGTCGGGGTCAGGAGGGGCAGGAAGAGGCTGTCGTCGCGGTCAGTCGAGGTCGTCGTCGTCGATCGAGGTGTCGAAGTAGGCGACGTGGTCGTCCGGCGCGGAGCCGAGGATGCGGTCGGCGAAGGTCACGAGGCGACAGCCATCTCGCGGTCGTCGCGGGCCGACACGGCCTCGGGGTCGACGAAGAAGCTGGCGTAGCTGACTTCGAGGGGCCGAACGGCGTCGAGGGAGCGGGCGCCGGTCTCGACCGACTCGGCCATCGAGGCCACGACGTCGCGGACGCGGCGGCGACGCGGGTAGGTCTCGATGCGGGCCGCGGGGACCGACCGCTCGCGCACGTAGAAGCTGTCGAGTTCGGTCGCCGTGGGGCGCACGGCAGCGCCCACTCGACCGCTGACGGCGGCGACGAGGCCCTCGTGCGTGAGGCGACGGAGGTCGACGCTCATCGGAGCGCCTCCGAGTCGAAGAGCTCGGCGAGGTCGAGCGGCTGGGTCTCGGCCAGGAGGTGGTGGCCGGCGTCCGTCACGGCTGCGGTCGCGGAGGTCGACGCGCTCATGCGCCAGCGCCCATCGCGAACAGCATGCCGGCGATCAGCGTGCCGCAGGCGGCGAGGGCCGAGGTCGCGACGACGAAGAGCGTCAGCTGCCGGTCGGCGTCCCGGATCTCGGAGAAGGGGGAGTGGTGCGTGGTGGTCATGTCCTGCTCGTTCCTGCCAGCCCTGCGCTGACCTCGAGGTGCATGTGTTCGTGAGGCCCTGTTCCTCGGCCTTGTACCGCCGTGAATCGGTACGTACGAATGGTTACACAGACTCGCTAGTCGATCTAACTAGATGGGCGAGAGAGTTCGCAGAACGGACATGGCTCGACGACGAGAGACCTCGACGCGGCGCCTACGGGCCCGTCGGGGCGGCCGGCCTACGGGCCCGTCGGGGCGGCCGGCCCCGCCGTCGTGGCCGGCTCGGCAGGCGGCTCGGCGTGGTGCTCCAGGGGCGTCACGCGCACCGTCGCGATCCGGTAGCCCTCCATGCGGACCACCTCCAGCGTGGCGCCGTCGACGGCGAGGGTGTCGCCGACGACCGCCAGTCGTCCGAGAGCGTCGAAGACCCAGCCGCCGACCGTCTCGTACGGGCCGTCGGGCAGCGAGACGCCGGTCTGCTCCTCGAGCTCCTCGACGATCAGGCCGCCCTCGACCTCGCGGCTCTCGCCTGCCTCCAGCGTGCCCTCGCCGCGGTCGCCGGTGTCGTACTCGTCGTAGATCTCGCCGACGAGCTCCTCGAGCAGGTCCTCCAGGGTGACGATGCCGTCGGTGCCGCCGTACTCGTCGATGACCACCGCGATCTGGTGGCCGTCGTCGCGCATCGTGCTCAGCGCCGCCAGCACCTTGGTCGTGCCGGGCAGGGCGAGGATCGGCCGGGTGATGTCGGCGACGGTCGTCGCCTGGTCGCCGCCCGCCGCGGGCACCGACGCCATCAGGTCTCGCACGTGCACGAAGCCGAGAACGTCGTCGCGGCTGACACCGACCACGGGGTAGCGCGAGTGCGGCAGAGCCAGCACGGCGCGGTAGCCGTCGCTGACGGACGAGTCGCCGCCGAGGAACGACACGTCCGGGCGCGGCCTCATCACCTCGGCCACCCGGCGGTCGTCGGCGTCGAGGACGTCGGCGAGGATGCTGCGGCTGTCGCGGTCGATCTCGCTCGTGTTCGAGATGATGTCGCGGACCTCGTCGGCCGAGACCTCGTCCTCCTTCTGGTCGGGGTCGAGCCCGAGGAGGCGCCCCACGGCGTTGGTGGACACCGACAGCAGCCAGATGACCGGCCGCATCAGCCGGGCGAGGGCGTTGAGCGGCGGTGCGAGCGCCTTCGTGAACGCGACGGACTTCTGCATCGCGAGCCGTTTCGGCACCAGCTCGCCGAACACGAGGGAGAGGTACGCGACCACGAGCGTCATGCCGATCAGCGCGACGGTCGACGCCACGCTCTCGGTCAGCCCGAGGGCCGTCAGCCCCGGCACGAGGTCGGGCGCGATCGTCGAGGCGCCGTAGGCCGACGAGAAGAAGCCGGCGAGCGTGACGCCGATCTGCACGGCCGAGAGGAACGTGTTCGGGTTGCGGACGAGCTGGCCGATCTTGCGGCCGCGGTCGCCGCTGGCCTCGATCGCCCTGACCTGGCTGTCGCGCAGGGTGACGATCGCCATCTCGGTGCCCGCGAACACCCCGCCGATCAGCACGAAGAGAACGACGAGGCCGATGTTGAGCAGGGTGTCCGTGTCCATGCGGGAAGTCTGGCGACGCAGGCCGGGAGATCACCTCGAACGTGCGCGAGGTGCACGCTCTGCACGTCGCGGGGCGCGCCTCCTCGGCTCGGCCTGGTGCCGGGTCGTGCGTTGACCGCGAGGGGCGCGTCAGGCCCGGTCGTGCAGGGTCACGTGGTAGCCGTCGGGGTCGGCGAAGGTGAAGGTGCGGCCGAACGGGCCGTCGATCGGCTCGGCGACGACGGTCACGCCGGCCTCGACGAGGGCGTCGTGGATCGCCTGCACGTCGGTGGCGTGCAGCCAGAGCGCGACGCCGAGGCCGGGCTGGGCGACGGCGTCGAGGTCGGTGCCGGGCAGGAGGCCCCGCAGGGCGAAGGCGATCGGCGTCGTCGTGAAGACGACGGCGTGCGGCGGGCCGGCGGGCGAGCGGACGAGTCCGAGGTGGGTCTCGTAGAACGCCCGGGAGGCGTCGAGGTCGCGGACCTGGAGGGAGACGAAGTCGGGGCCGGTGACGGGCATGGGCGCTCCTGATGGTGTCGTGTGGCGAGGTCGAGGTGCAGTGTCGAGTGCGTGTCAGTCTGCTGACACGGATCAATCTATGTCAGAATGCTGACATGAGGCAAGGGATCGACCTCGAGACGTCGCTGGGCTACCTCCTCAAGGAGGCGTCGAGCGCACTGCGGGCGGCGATGGAGGAGGTGCTGCGGCCGCTCGGGATGACGGTCACGCACTACTCGTGCCTGGAGCTGCTGGCGCAGCGTCCAGGACTGTCGAACTCCGACCTCGCCCGCGGGGCCTTCGTCACGCGGCAGTCGATGAACGTGCTGCTCCAGGCGCTCGAGCGCGACGGGTCGGTGACCCGGCCGTCGGAGGCGCCGGTCGGCAAGGCGCTGCCCGCCCGCCTGACTGCCGCGGGGCGGCGACGCCTCGCGGCGGCGACCGCGGCGGTGCGCGGCGTCGAGCTGCGGATGCTCTCGGGGATGAGCGAGGCCGACCGGCCCGAGGCTCGCCGCCTGCTGCGCAGCATGGTGGTCGCGCTGCAGGCCGACCCTGGCTGACGACCGGCTGTCTCGGCGTCGAGGCACCGGGTTGCGGTGCGTTGCTAAGGGTAGGCTAACCTCAGTCTTCGTGACCTCACCCGACACGGCCCTCGTGCCGCCCGCCTCCTCGGCCCCGTCNGCCGACGGCGTCTCGGTCTCGTACGGCGCCTCCGACGTGGTGCACGACGCCCGGCTCGAGCTGCGTCCCGGCCGGGTCACCGCGCTCGTCGGTCCCAACGGCAGCGGCAAGTCCACGCTGCTCCGCACCGCCGCCCGGCTGCAGCGGGCGCGGGCGGTGACGCTGTCGCTCGAGACGACTCAGCCCGACGCCGCCGCGTCCACCGATGGCTTGGCGCTCTCGGTCCGCGACTTCGCCCGGCACGTGGCCCTCCTCACGCAGGGACGCCCGGTGCCGAGCGGCCTCAGCGTGCGCGACGTCGTCCAGTTCGGCCGCTACCCGCACCGCGGGCGCTGGGGCAGGGCCGACCCGGGAGGCGCGGCGGCCGTCGACCGTGCCCTGCAGCTCACCGGCGTGGCCGACCTGGCCGAGCGCGGCGTCGACCAGCTCTCCGGCGGGCAGCTGCAGCGGGTCTGGCTCGCCAGCTGCCTCGCGCAGCAGACCGGGGTGCTGCTGCTCGACGAGCCCACCACCTACCTCGACCTGCGCTACCAGGTCGAGCTGCTCGACCTGGTGCGCGACCTCGCCGACGAGTCGCAGATCGCCGTCGGCGTCGTGCTGCACGACCTCGACCAGGCCGCGGCGCTCGCCGACACGGTCGTGCTGCTGCACGAGGGCCGCGTCCGAGCCACGGGCACGCCCGCCGATGTGCTGACCCCCGACCTCCTCTCCGAGGTCTGGGGCATCGACATCGAGGTCGACACCGATCCCTCCACCGGCCGGCTCCGCACCCGTGCGGTCGCCCGTCACCACACCAGAACCGAGAGGCTCCACCCATGACCAGCAGACGACGCGTCCTCGCCGTCACCGCCCTCGCCGCCTCGGCCGCCCTCGCGCTCGCCGGCTGCGGCACCACCGAGGAGGCGGCCGACGGCTCGACCACCGGCTCGGGCTCGGGCGAGCAGATCACGCTCACCGACGGCACCGGCACCGAGATCACGCTCGACGGCCCGGCGACGAAGGTCGTCGGCACCGAGTGGAACGTCGTCGGCGACCTCGTCTCGCTCGGCGTCGAGCCCGTGGGCGTCGCCGACGTCGAGGGCTACGAGGCGTGGTCGTCGGCCGTGCCGCTCACCGGGGACCCGACCGACATCGGGACCCGCGGCGAGCCCAGCGTCGAGACCGTCGCCTCCCTGGCTCCCGACCTGATCGTCGCGACCACCGACCTGCCCGCGGACGCCGTCGAGCAGCTGCGCGACATCGCGCCGGTGCTGCAGGTCGTCTCGGCCGACGCCTCCGACCAGATCGGCCAGATGGAGACGAACTTCGGGATGATCGCCACGGCGACCGGCACCGGAGAACGGGCCGACCAGGTGCTCGACGCCTACACGAAGGCGGTGCTCGACGGCGAGCGGGCCCTGGCCGACGCCGGCTTCGCGGGGACGAGCTTCGCGTTCGCGGACGGCTACGTCGACGCCGGCCAGGTGAGCATCCGTCCCTACGCGCCGGGCTCGCTCATCAGCGAGGTCACGACCACTCTCGGGCTGCTCAACGCCTGGACGCTCGAGGGCGACCCGGCCTACGGCCTCGCCTCGACCGACGTCGAGGGGCTGACGCAGCTGCCCGCCGACACGCAGTTCCTCTACTTCTCGAACGCCGTGGACGGCGACCCGTTCGCCGACACGCTCTCGTCGAACGCCGTATGGCAGTCGCTGCCGTTCGTGCAGTCGGGCGACGTGCACCGCCTTCCCGACGGCGTCTGGGTCTTCGGCGGACCTGCCTCGATGACGGCCTACGTGAACGCGCTCGTCGAGACGCTGACGGCCTGATCCGGTGACCGTCACGGAGCCGGCGCCCGTCGCCGACGCGGCACCCGTCGCTGCGGACCGGCAGGAGGTGCGGGTCACGACCCCGCCCCGTGCCGGCCTCGGCGCCGTGGCGGTCGTCGTCGTGCTGGCGGCGGTCGTCGTGCTCCTCGCCCTCGTCGACGTCACGCAGGGCACCGCGGCGGTCGGGTCGCGCGAGGTGTGGCGGGCCCTGACCGGCTCCGCGACCGCGGGCGACGCCTCCGTCGTCGTGGCGTCGCGCCTGCCGCGGATGGCGGCGGCGATCCTCGTCGGCGTGGCCCTCGGCGCCGCGGGTGCGGCGTTGCAGACCGTCAGCCGCAACGTCCTGGCGTCGCCGGACACGCTCGCGGTGAACGCCGGCGCGTACGCGGCCCTCGCGGTCGCGTCGGTGACCGGTCTCTCGCTGCCGCTGGTCGCCTCCTCGGGCATCGCGTTCGTCGGCGGGCTGCTCGCCGCGGGCGTCGTCCTCGCCCTGTCGGGCCTCGGCTCGGGGTCGGTCCGGCTCGTGCTCGCGGGCAGCGCCCTCGCGCTGGGGCTCGCCAGCGTGACGAGCGCGCTGCTGCTGCTCTTCCCGCGCGAGACCGCGGGGCTCTACCAGTGGGGACAGGGCAGCGTCGGGCAGAACGGCTTCTCGTCGGTCGCCCAGATGGCCCCGGTCGTGCTCGTCGGCCTCGTCGTCGTGCTGCTCATGACGCGCCGGCTGGACGCTCTCGGCCTCGGCGACGACGCGGCCCGCAGCGTCGGGGTCGACGTGCGCACCACCCGCGTCGTCACCGTCGTCGCGTCGGTGCTGCTCTCGGCCGGGGCGGTCACCGTCGCCGGGCCGATCGGCTTCGTCGGGCTCTGCGCCCCTGCGTTCGTGCGGCCGCTGCGGCGGCTCGTGCCGAGCGTCCGCCGCACCTGGGTCTTCGTGTCGCTCGCCGGGCTCGCCGGCGCCGTCGTGGTGCTCGCCTCGGACGTGCTGCTGCGCGCCGTGGTGGGGGCGGAGGCGTCGGTCCAGGTGCCGACCGGCATCGTCACGTCGATCGTCGGCGCGCTCGTGCTCGTCGTGCTGGCCTTCCGGGCGGCGGACCACGGCGGGTCGACCCCGACCGAGCAGCACCGTGTTGTCTCGCGGCGCCGCTTCGCGCTCGTGCTCGCCGCGCTCGTGGTCGTGCTGGTCGGCGTGGCCGTCGCGGGCGTGCTGCTCGGCGACGCCGTGCTGCTGCTCGGCGACGTCGCCAACTGGGCGACCGGGCGCGCCGGGCCGGTCGTCGGCTACGTGCTGGACACCCGGGTGCCGCGGGTCGTCGCCGCCCTGCTGGCCGGCGCGGCGCTGGCCCTCGCCGGGGGGCTCGTGCAGTCGGTGACGCGGAACCCGCTGGCGGAGCCGAGCATCCTCGGCGTCTCCGGGGGAGCCGGGCTCGGCGCCGTCGTCGCGGTGACGAGCGTGCCCGCGATCTCGGGCTGGGGCGTCGCCGGGGCCGCGTTCGCCGGGGCCGTCGTCGCGGCGGTGGTCGTCTTCGGCCTGGCCGCACGCGGCGGGTTCCCGCAGAACAGGCTCGTGCTGATCGGCGTCGGGGTGGCCGCCGCGACCGCCGCCGCCATCAGCCTGCTGATCGTCCTGACCGACCCCTTCAACGGCGCGAAGGCCCTGACCTGGCTGTCGGGGTCGACCTACGGTCGCTCGTTCACCGACTCGGTGCCGGTCGCCCTCGCGCTGGTCGTCGGCCTCGTCGTCGCGGGGACGAGCCACCGGGCCCTCGACCTCGTCGCCCTCGACGACGACACCCCCCGGCTGCTCGGCGTCTCGCTGTCGAGGTCACGCCTGCTCTTCCTGTCGCTCGCGGTGCTGCTGACCGCCGCCGCGGTCGCCGCCGTCGGGGTGGTCGGGTTCGTCGGGCTCGTCGCCCCGCACGCCGCCCGCTCGCTCGTGGGAGCCCGACACGCCCGCGTGCTGCCCGTCGCCGTCGTGCTCGGCGCGGCGCTCGTCGGCCTCGCGGACGTCCTCGGCCGCACCGTCATCGCCCCGGCCCAGCTCGGCGCGGGGCTGCTCACGGCGCTGATCGGGACGCCGTACTTCGTCTGGCTCCTCTGGCGCGGCCGCGCCGCCCGCCAGCGCTAGCCCCTGTCCCTCCTGCCGCCGCCGTGCCCTCCCTCCTGCCGCCGCGCCTCCTGCCACCAGGCCTCCTCTTCCCCCTCCCGTCGCTCCTCCCGCCCCTGTCACCACCGAGTGGTCCGAATTCGGCCCTGCTGGTGGTCTGGACGACCATTCCTGACCACTCGGCCGGGCTGGGCGTCGAGACGCCCGGCGGCGGCTGGCGAGTGGTCCGCATCGGGCCCTGTCGGCCGTCTGGACGACAGTTCCTGACCACCCGGCGAGGCGGCGGCGTCAGACGACGCACAGCCGGGGGCGTTGTCGGAGGCGGGGCGTAGGTTCCGAGCATGTCCGAGACGCCTGCTGCCGACGTCCCCGCCCGCGCACGGCTGATCCTGCCCGGGCAGTACGGCGACGAGTTCGACGACGGCGGCCCCGTCGTCGTGGTCGAGGCGCGCGACGCCTTCACCCGTCGGCCGATGCACCGCGCGAAGGCGCACCTCTGGCTCTCCGCGCTGCGGCACCGGGTCGCCGCGCTCGGCGACCGGGCGACCCACGTGCAGGTCGAGACCCTCGACGAGGTGCTCGACGACGCTGCCGGGCTCGGCCCGTTCGAGGTCGTCGACCCGCCCGACCGCCAGCTCCGCGCGGCCGTCCGCCGAGAGGGCCGCGACGTCCGCGTGCTGCCGAGCCGCGGGTTCGTGACGAGCGAGGAGGAGTTCGCGACCTGGGCGGCCTCCCGCAAGGGGCGCCTCCTGATGGAGAACCACTACGAGACCGTCCGTCGTCGAGAGGACTGGCTGATCGAGGGCGACGGGCCGGCAGGCGGCAAGTTCAGCCTCGACGCGCAGAACCGCAACCCGCCGCCGAAGGGCGCGACGACGCTCGGCCTGCCCGACCCGGTCTGGCCCGACGAGGACGAGATCGACGACGCGGTCCGCGCCGACCTCGACGCGTGGGCAGCCGACGGCAGCGTCGTGTTCGTCGGGGCCGACGACCGGCGCCGGTTCGCGGTCACGCCGGCCGAGGCCGAGGCCGCCCTCGACGACTTCGTCGAGACCCGCCTCGGCGACTTCGGCCCCTTCGAGGACGCGATGCTCTCGAACGACTGGACGATGTCGCACTCCCTGCTCAGCGTGCCGATGAACCTCGGCGTGCTCGACCCCCGCAACGTGATCGAGCGCGTGCTCGAGGCCCATGCCTCAGGAGGCGCGCCCCTGGCGAGCGTCGAGGGCTTCGTCCGGCAGATCGCCGGCTGGCGCGACTACGTCTGGCACCTGTACTGGCACCTGGGCGAGTCGTACACGACCGACAACAACGCCCTCGGCGCGACCGAGCCGCTGCCCCGGTGGTGGCGGGAGGTCGACGCGACCGAGGTCCAGGCCGAGTGCCTGCGCAGCACCCTCGAGACGGTGCACCAGCACGGCTGGACGCACCACATCCAGCGGCTGATGATCCTCGGCAACTGGGCGCTGCAGCGCGGCTACCGGCCGGCCGAGCTCACCGACTGGTTCACGGACGTCTTCGTCGACGGTACCGAGTGGGTGATGCCGGCGAACATCGTCGGCATGTCCCAGCACGCCGACGGGGGAGTGGTGGCGACCAAGCCCTACGCCGCCGGGGGCCGCTACATCCACTCGATGAGCGACCACTGCGGCTCGTGCCCGTTCTCGCCGACCGTCCGGGTCGGGCCGAAGGCGTGTCCGTTCACGGCGGGCTACTGGGCGTTCCTCGACCGGGTCGAGCCGGCGCTGCAGGGCAACCCCCGCATGATGCGTCCGCTCCAGGGTCTCCGCCGGCTCGACGACCTCGACGAGGTGGTCGCGCAGGAGGCGGCGCGCACGACCCCCTGACCGGTCGCGTCCCGCTCGGCTCGCGCCGCGCCTCCTCCGGCTGCCTGGCTCGCGCCGCACCTAGCCGTGCCTCGACTCCGAACGGCTGCCTGGCCGTCGAACGAACCACCAGAACTGGGGGCGTCCTCGATTCCCTCTCCGGGGCCTCGGGCTGCGAACATCGTGCAGACCCGATGCGACCCCGAGGAGGCCACGATGACCGAGCAGCGACCACGCCGACCGCTGTTCGTCGACGACGTGACCGACCCCGGCGTGTGGGAGGCAGCTGCCGAGCGGCGCGCCCTGGCCGCCTCGGCCCGTCGCTCGTTCGCCCGCCGCACGGCGGACCACCTCGGCGAGGCGCTCGGCGTCAGCGCCGCCCCGCGCGTGCTGCTCGACTCGGCGGACGACGACGCGCAGGTCCCCGCCCTCTGAGCTCTCGGCGACGCGGTCGCCGACGCGGTCGCCGACGCGGTCGCGGTCGCGAGTCAGCTTGCGGACGTGCCCGCCGCCTCCTCGTCGTCCGTGACGAGCTCGCTCTCGTCCGTGTCGTCGAGCTCGTCGTTGCCGGCCGCTTCGACCCAGTCGGTCGCGTCGTCCGAGAGGTAGAACTCGTCGGCGTCCACGTCGGAGGCCCAGTCGTCGTCGGCCGTCGGCTCGCCCGTGACGGCGGTGATCTGCTCGAGCACCCAGGCGGGGACGACCTCGCCCGCGTTGTCGATCAGCCACTGTCGGGTCGAGGGGACGAGCTCGGACCACCATTCGTCGATGCGCATGCACCGAGCCTGTCACGTCCGCAGGTCTCGGCGCTCGCCCGCGCCTCCTCGTGTCGAGGATCAGGTGTCGGCGTCGTGACGCGTGCTCGCTGCCGGGCCGGCGGCGTCTCGACGACAGGCACGCCTGAGTCCTCGACACGTCGGTCGCGCACGCCGCGTCGGCCGCGCCGCAGCGCAACTCAGGAGGCGGGCATCGCGGACTCCTGATCCGTGCACGACTCAGGACCCACGCTCCCCCCGCCGCGCAACGCAGGACAGATCTTCCTGAATGAGGAGAGAACCGTGGGGCAGCCGGCGGTCACCAGCCGCGGGTGAGCCCCTCGAGCCCGAGGTCGAACGCGACGACGACGTCGTGGTCGGGCTGGAGCAGCATCTGCAGCTGCAGCCCCATGTACAGCGCGACGACGCTCGTCGACAGCGCGGCGACGTCGGTGCCCGCGGGCACCTCGCCCTGGCTGAGGTCGAACGCGAGCCCCTGGAACACCATCGCGTGGAAGTCGCGGTAGCTGTCGCGGACGAACCGTCCCGAGAGGTCGCCCGCGTCGGCCGAGCCGATCGAGAGCGTCATGAGCGAGCGCGACAGCCCGCGGTGCACGTTGCTGTGCGCGACGAGTCCGCGCACGAAGCCGAGCGTCGCCGCGCCCGCCGTCTCGCGGGCGACCTGCTCGAAGCGGTCGAGGTTCCACCGGTCGACGGCGGCGAGCACGAGCCCCTCCCACGACGGGAAGTGCCGCTCGACGCAGGCAGGCGACATGCCCGCGGTCCGGGCCACGGCGGAGACGTCGGTCGCGTCCCAGCCGACGGCGTCGAGCGTCTCGACGGTGGCGGCGACGATGCGCTTGCGGTCCGCGACGCTCGTCTCGAACGCGCTCGGTTCGTGGTGCGCGGTGATGGTGCTCACGCGGTCTCCTCGGTGGCTGGCGGCCGCGGCGGGTGGGTGAGTCCCCGCCTGTCGTCCGTGTCCCCAGCTTGGAGCAGG
Organism: Frigoribacterium sp. CFBP 13729; assembly: GCF_014841875.1. Classification (NCBI taxonomy): domain Bacteria; kingdom Bacillati; phylum Actinomycetota; class Actinomycetes; order Micrococcales; family Microbacteriaceae; genus Frigoribacterium; species Frigoribacterium sp. CFBP 13729. The sequence goes on from NZ_JACYUR010000008.1 coordinate 45,896, forward strand.
CAGCCGGTCCCGACCACCCCCTCCGCGCCCCCAACCCGGGTGCCACGCGGCGGTCCCGCAGACGGCACGGAATGCGCCGGCCAGGCCAGGAAGAGGCGCGACGCGGGCCCCGGGGAGGCGCGGCGCGAGCCCCCGAGGAGGTGCCCGTCAGCCCTGCCGCGCCGCCCACTCCTGCGAGTGCTCGGCCTGCTCCCGCGTGAGGTCGGCGACGCCGCCGCAGTTCGTGCACTGCACGTGGTACCGCTTCGACACCGTGAACAGCGGCACGAAGAACAGCGTGAAGCGCGTCGAGCGGCGGGCGACCTGCTGGTCGACGGTGCGTCCGCAGAACCGGCAGGCGAAGACGACGACGGTCAGCAGGGCCTGGCGGACGGAGGTGCCGAAGAGCAGGAACATCCCCCGACGCTACCGAGGCCCCGGCCGCCGACGTTCAGCGAGCGCTGGCGCCGAGCTCCGACCCCAGCTGCGAGTCGAGCGCCGCGAGCTCGGCGACGAACCGCTCGCGCAGCGCCGCCTTCTCCGCCGCGGGCAGCCACGACGCGTCGACGCCGGCGAGGGCCATGCCGCGCACCTGGTCGGCGCTCGCGCCGATCTGCTCCGCGACGATGCGGTACTCCTGGGCGAGCGAGGTAGGGAACATGCCCGGGTCGTCCGACGCCGGGACGACGTTCAGCCCGGCGTCGAGCATCGCGGCGATCGACGCGCGGCGCCACGGCCGCCACGAGCGACGCGACGTCGTCGACACGACCGTGAAGGCGACCTGCTCGTCGCGCATCCGCGCCACGACGTCGTCGTCCTCGAGCACGTAGTACCCGTGGTCGATGCGGTCGCAGCCGAGCTGGTCGAGGCAGGTGATCGTGTTCACCGCGGTCGGCGAGTGCTCCGACGAGTGCGCGGTGCGGCCGAGGCCGGCCTCCCCGGCGAGTCGGTAGGCGTCGACGAAGCGCTCGGGCGGGCCTGCGGTCTCGAGGTTGTCGAGCCCGATGCCGGCGACGTACTCGTGCGGGTGGTCCACCACCTGCTGCACGAGGGCGAGCGCGTGCTCGCCCGACTGGCTGCGGTCGATGCCCTGGATCATCCGGCCCGTCATCCCGAAGTCGCGCTCCGCCATGCGGATGCCCTCCGCGTACGCCTCGACGGAGCCGGCGTAGCCGAGCGACTCGAGGTGCGGCGGCACGGCGTCGAAGAACAGCTCGAGGTGACGGGTCCCGCTGCTGCGGTGCGCCTCCTCGAAGGCCTCGTACGTGATGCGCGTCAGGTCGTCCGCGTCGCGGAGCACCTCGACGACCCACTCCGACGCCTGGAACAGCGAGTACGACACGTCGGGCTCGCCCTCGCTGCGGCCCTGCGGCACGGGGATCCGCGTGTCGCGGTAGAGCGCCGGGTCGGGCGGCAGGGAGTTGATGTCGGCGAAGATCCGCTCGGGCTCGGCGGGCAGCGCGAGGCCCTCCCGCCGGGCGAGCTCGGCGAAGGTGGACGCCCGCACGGTGCCGATCAGGTGGCAGTGCAGGTCGGTCTTCGGCATCCGGTCGAGGTACCACCCCGGCAGCGAGGAGGCGGTCGAGGAGCCAGCGGTCGGCGAGCCGGCGGCAGGCGAACCAGCGGTCCGCGAGCCGGAGGGCACCGGGTCGGAGGTCAGGAGGCGTGCGTCGGCACCCATCAGCGCGACGTCACCTCACGAGCGAAGCGGTCGACCCACTCGGCGCGCGTCGGGACGAGCTCGGTCGGGTCGAGCGTGGCGTAGCCGGCGGCGATCGGGTCGGCGGCGATGTCGCCCACGACGTCCTGGATGGTCGAGGGGACGGTCGCGTCGGGGTTCACGGGCAGGTCGCCGACGATCTCGGCGGACGACGACTGCGCCTCGGCCGACAGCAGGTAGTCGATGAACTGCGAGGCGCCGTCGACGTTCTCGGCGCCCGTCGGGATCATGGCGCGGTTGGTGGCCATGTACTTGCCGGTCGCGGGCGGCGTCCAGGCGACGGGCTCGCCCGAGGCGACCAGGTCGGTGGCGAAGCCGCTCAGCGCGTCGGCGGCGACGATCTCGCCCTGCGTCAGCAGGTTCGTGACCTCGGTCGACGAGCTGTAGAACTGCAGCACGTTGGGCGACCACTCGCCGAGCTGCTCGAGCGCGGCGTCGATGTCGTAGGGGCCGTCGCCGAACTCGGAGGCGACGCCCGAGACCATCAGCTGGCCGGCGGTCACCGAGATGTCGGGCAGGGCCACGCGGCCCTCGAGGTCGGAGTCGCCGTACAGCGACCAGTCGGCGGCCTCGTCGGCGTCGAGCTCGTCGGTCGAGTAGAGGGTGCCGTTGAGCTGGTAGCTGTAGGCGGGGCCGACGTAGGCGTCCTCGGTGGCGAAGTCGGCGATGGCCTCCAGGTTCGGCACGTCGGCCGCCTCGACCTGCTGGAACAGGTCGTCCTCCTGGCCGAGGGCCGCGTAGTAGTCGCTGATCAGCATGACGTCGATGCCGGGGTCGCCGTCGGCGAGCTGCAGCTTCGACAGCCGGTCGGCGTTCGAGCCGGTCTCGATCTCGACCTCGATGCCGGTGGCCTCGGTGAACGGGTCGACCACCGCCTCCTGGAACTCCTCGACGCCGAACGGGAACGTGCTGACGACGATGCTCTCGGCGTCCGACGACGAGGCGTCGCCCGACGAGCAGCCGGCGAGCACGACGGCGGAGACGGCGAGGCCGGCGGCGAGGGCCAGGGGCCGTGTGCGGGAGGTGCGGGTCATGGTGGTCCTTTCGAGGAAGGGCAGAGGAGGTGCGGGAGGCGCGGAGGGCCGGAGGCGCGGGAGCGGTCCAGGGGAGAGGGGCGGAGCGGAGGGGCCAGGTGAAGGAGGCGCGGGCCGGCTCAGTCGGCCAGCGCGACGAGCCGGGACACCGGCGCGGTCACGACGACGTCGTCGCCGGGCGCGAGCGACGACGTTCCTGTGGCCCGGACGTCGGAGACGAGCCGCACGCGAGCGCCCGAGGCGTCGATCGCGGCGACGGTGACGAGCAGGTCGACGCCGCGGTACGCGACGTCGGTGACGGTGCCGGGGAGGTGCAGGCCGGCCGCGGCCGGTGCCGCCGCCCGACCCGCGCCTCCTGCGGTCGGCTCGACCACCAGGTGCTCGGGCCGCACCGTCAGCGAGGTGCCGTCGGCGGCGGCGACGAAGTTCTCGTAGCCGAGGAAGTCGGCGACGAAGCGGTTCGCGGGGGCAGGGAACACGCTCTGCGGGGCGCCCTGCTGCATGATGCGTCCGGCGCGCATGAGGACCATGTCGTCGCTCATCTCGAGGGCCTCGTCCTGGTCGTGCGTGACGAGGACGACGGTGAGCCCGGTCTCGCCCTGGATGCGGCGGATCTCGGCGCGCATCTGGACCCGGAGGCGGGCGTCGAGGTTCGAGAGCGGCTCGTCGAGCAGCAGCAGCTTCGGCCGGATCGCGATGGCCCGGGCCAGGGCGACGCGCTGCTGCTGGCCGCCGGAGAGCTTCTTCGGCTTGCTCGCCGCGAGGTGCCCGAGGCCGACGAGGTCGAGGGTCTCGGCGACCCGACGGGTGCGCTCGTCGGCGGGCACCCGGCGCAGCTTCAGGCCGTAGCCGACGTTCTCGGCGACCGAGAGGTGCGGGAACAGCGCGTACGACTGGAACACCATGCCGAGCCCGCGCTTCTCGGGCGGCGTGCGGGTCATGTCGTCGCCGTCGATCAGGATCGTGCCGTTCGTCGGGGCCGAGTAGCCCGCGAGCATGCGCAGCGTCGTCGTCTTGCCGCAGCCCGAGGGGCCGAGCAGGGTCGTCAGGGCTCCGCGGCGGATCGAGAGGTCGATGCCGTCGACGGCGGTGAAGTCGCCGAAGACCTGGCTGACGCCGCGCAGCTCGGCGGCGGGGCGCTCGGCGGCGGCGTGCTCGGCGCTGGCGTGCTCGGTGACGGGGCGGGTGCCGGCGGGGTCTGGGGTGCTCACTTGTTGATGCCTCCGAAGATCTTGGCGAAGCCGACGGTGCGCTCGGCGACCACGGCGACGACGACGGTGGCCGCGAGGATCAGCGTGGCCATCGCCGCGACCATGGGGTCGTAGCTCTGCTGCACGTAGTCGAGCATCGTGACCGGCAGGGTGCGGAAGTCGCGGCTCTGCAGCAGCAGCGACAGGGGGACGTTGTTGAACGAGGTGACGAAGCTGAGCAGCGCCGCCGAGAAGATGCCGGGCCGCAGCAGCGGCAGCGTCACGGTGAAGAAGGCGCGGACCGGGCTGGCGCCGAGTCCGCGGGCCGCCTCCTCGAGCGACGGGTCGGCGAGGGCGAGGGAGGCGCCCGTCACCCGGACCGCGTACGGCATCATCAGCGCGGTGTGGCCGATCAGCAGCGTGGGGAAGTTCGCGAGCCCGAAGCCGATCATCAGCTGCTGGTAGAGCGCGAGGCCGACCACGAGCTCGGGCACGATCAGCGGCGAGAGGAACATGCCCTCGATCAGGCCCTTGCCGGGCAGGCGTCCGCGGTGGATCGCGAGGGTGACCGGCACGCCGACCGCCAGCGCGATGACCGTGGCGAGCACGGCGAGCTGCAGGCTCGAGACGAGGGCGCCGGTGAAGGGCGCGTACGTGACGGCCTTCTCGAACCACTGCAGCGAGAAGCCCTGCGGCGGGAACGTCAGGGTCCGGCCGCCCGTGAAGGCCGTCGCGACGACGAACAGGATGGGCACGATCATGACGACGTAGCCCGCGACGGCGAGGGTGCCGGCGACGGGACGGCCGGTGCCCGGGGTCTTGCTGCTGCGGGCCGGCTTGCTGTCGCGGACGGCATCGGCGCCGACGGTCGCGCTGCTGTCGGCGGTCGTGCTGGTGCGGGGCGTGCTGGTGCGGGTCACTGGGTGGCTCCCTTGCGAGCGACGAGCGACGAGAGGCCCGAGACGACGAAGACGAGCACGGTCATGATCAGGGCTGTGGCGGAGGCGCCTGCCCAGTCGATCGTGACGCTCGAGTACGAGAAGAGCTGGGTGCTGAGCATGCGCTGGCTCGACCCGCCGAGCAGGTAGGGGGTCGTGTACGCGGTGACCGAGCCGGCGAAGACGAGCGTCGCCGCGACGACGATGCCCGGGCTCGAGAGCGGGACGACGATGCCCCAGAAGGTCCGCGACCGGCTGGCGCCGAGGCCGCGGGCGGCGTCGTCGAGGCCGGCGTCGACCTGGGCGACGGCCGAGTAGCACGAGATGATCGCGAGCGGCAGGAACAGCTGCGTGAGGCCGAGGACGATCGCGAGCTCGGTGTAGAGCAGCTGAGGGGCGCGGTCGACGAGGCCGAGCCCGACGAGCAGCTGGCCGATCGCGCCCTGGGAGCCGAGCACGACGAGCCACCCGAAGGTGCGGACGACGTTGCTGAGCAGCAGCGGGAAGATCGCGAGGGCGAGCAGCACGCTCGACCAGCGCGACGTGGAGCGGGCCAGCAGGTACGCGATCGGGAACCCGAGCACGACGCAGACCACGGTGACGATCAGCCCGAGGCCGACGGTGCGGCCGATGATCCTCAGGTCGTACGGGTCGGTGAGCATCTGGCCGACGCGGCCCAGCACCTCGCCCGTGCCCACGCCGGGAGGGGCGACGAGCATCGCCAGCGACGGGACGAGGAATCCGACGAGCAGGAAGGCGAGCCCGGGCAGCAACAGCAGCAGGGCGGTCTTGCGAGTGGTCACGACGAGCCTTTCGTGGCGGTCGGGGTACGACGTTCGTACGGGGCCGCCTCGTCGGCGCCCAGGTCGCCGAGGGGGGCGGCGACAGGGGAGTCGAGGAGGCGGTGCAACCGGTTGTGCAACCGGTCTCATCAACCATAGGGTCCCCCTGGGGGCAGCACGACCACCGCGTGTAACGATCATGTGAAACGTGGTCTGGCCGTGCCCCTAGGCTCGCTGCAGGCACGAAGACGGAGGGGACGCGCATGTCGACACTGGCCGACGTCGCCGCGCTCGCGGGGGTCTCCAAGGCGACCGCCTCCCGCGCCCTCAGCCGTCCCGAGCTGGTGCTGCCCGAGACCGCGGGCCGTGTGCTCGCCGCCGCCGAGCAGCTCGGCTTCGTCGCGAACCGCGCTGCGCGCCAGCTCGCCCGGGGTCGCAGCGGGCTGATCGCCCTGGTCGTGCCGACGCTCGAGAACTCGTACTTCACGCCCGTGATCGCGGGCGCGCAGGCGCTGGCCGGCGAGCACGACGTGCAGCTGACCGTCGCCGTGCACCCGCTGGCGCACCCGGACGAGCTCGTCGCGTTCGAGCGGCTCTCGGCCCAGGTCGACGGGTTCATCGTGGTGGCGCCCCGCGGGCCCGACGAGGTCGTCGCGGCCGCCGCCTCCTCGAAGCCGACCGTGCTCGTCGACCGCGAGGTCGCCGGGCTCTCGTCGGTCGTGGCCGACACCGCCGCGGCGTTCGGCTCGCTCGTCACGCGCCTGATCGACGACGGCCACGATCGCATCGTCTACGTCGGCGGACCGGAGGGCTCGTGGCAGGACGCCCAGCGCACCGAGGCCGTCACCCGTGCCGCGCACGGACGCGCGTCGCTCGTGCGGCTCGGGCCGTTCCCCTCCACGTTCGCGGCGGGGGTCTCGGTGCTGCCCGCGGTGCTCGAGGCGCGAGCGACGGCCGTCGTGCCCTACGCGACCGCGATCGGGCTGGGGCTGATGTTCGCGCTGGGAGACCGGCCCGCCTCCTCCCGGGTCGTCGTCAGCTCGGAGCGCATGGTCGTCGACTCGCTCGGCCTCGTCGGGGTCCCGGCGATCGACGTCGACGGCGACGAGCTGGGCCGCGTCGCGACGGGCCTGCTGCTCGACCTGGTCGACGGCCGAGGAGGCGCGGGCACGGAGCGCGCACAGCGTCGCCTCCCCGTCCCGGTGCGCTGGCCTGCCGGGGCATGACGCTGCCCGGAGTGCCCGGCAGCCGGTCGTTCATCGGGACACTTTGCGCGACCATGTTCGGCCGGCTGAGGCCAAGTGGTGCCTGGCCTGCGGATTCGCGTATGCCTGTCCCGCAAAAATGCCCGGTGAAGGGGGTACAAACGCTACAGTCCTTGAATGCTCATCGGATACGCGCGTGTGTCGACCTCGGGACAAGATCTCGCAGCACAACGTGACGGTCTTGCAGCACTGGGTGTTGACGATCAACACGTGCATGTGGACCACGGGCTGTCGGGAACAACTCGAGCCCGCCCGGGCCTCCGGGAAGCGCTGGCGGCATGCCGTGCCGGCGACGTCTTGGTCGTCACCAAGCTTGATCGACTTGCCCGGTCGCTGCGCGACGCGACGGACATTGCGGACGAGCTGACGAAAAAAGGCGTCGCCCTGAACCTCGGGGGAGCGGTCTATGACCCCACCGACCCCGTCGGTCGGCTCCTGTTCAACGTCCTCGGCATGGTGGCCGAGTTCGAAGCCGACCTCATCCGCGCCCGCACCCGCGAGGGCATGGCGATCGCCAAGGCCGCCGGCAAGCTCCGTGGTCGCAAGCCCAAGCTCACCGCCTCGCAGGAGAAGCACCTCGTGCAGCTGCACCGCACCGGTGCGCACACCACGAGCGACATTGCCGAGTTGTTCGGCGTTGCCCGGTCGACGGTCTATCGAGCGATCCAAAGAGCAGAGCAGGCCTAGATGGCACCCGGAAGAACGGAACCGCCCCGCCGAGAGCGGCTGAGGAACGGCCGCCGCCGTCCAGCGCCACCGCGGACACGCGCTGAACGAGACGAGTGGCGACGGGCTCGCGCCAACAGTGGAGCTCCTGCCTGGTGGCCTCGATCGTCATTGTGGCTGTGGAGGTGGTTTGTCCGGCCCGTCCTGCGGTTCTTTGAACGCTTCCTACGCTTCGTGTTCGACGGCCTGTAGGACCCAACACTGGTCCATTAGCCCATCGGCCACCGGGGGCGACCTCGTAGGGTCGTTGCATGGATCAGGGCGAAGTTGTCGAGCATGTCGCGCTTAGGGCCCGGTCGGCAGGCCGCCCGGTTGTGGTCGGTATCTCGGGCTTCTGCGGGTCGGGGAAGTCCACGCTTGCGCGCCGGATGGTCGAGGCTCTGCCTGGCGCAGTGAGGATGCGCGGTGACGACTTTCTCGATCCCGCACGCTCTCACCTTCGCTCTGCAGACTGGGACGGAGTGGATCGGCAACGTCTTGTTTCGAGTGTCTTGGAGCCCTTCCGCGGCGAGCTGCAGGGCGAGTTCCGACGGTATGACTGGGCGGTAGGGGCCCTCGGCGCTCCGGAGCCGGTTCCTCGCGCCGAGATCCTCGTCGTCGATCTCATCGGCCTTTTCCACCCTGAGGCCCTGCCTTCCCTCGACGTCACGGTCTGGTGCGATGTCGAGCTCGACGTCGCCGTCAGCCGCGGCATGGCCCGCGACAGGGAACTAGGCCGACGCCACGAGGCGTTGTGGACCGACGTCTGGGCTCCGAATGAACGCGACTTCGCCCAGGAGTTCATGCCGCGAGAGCACGCAGAGATGCTGTACGCATCGTCTCAGTAGGGGATCCCCCACTGGATCACTTGCTGTGGGGCGAGCGCACTCGGAGAGGACGCCGTCGTGGTCGTTCCGTGTCGTCGGTGAGCGTGGGCGGAAACGGTCCCTAACGTCGTAGCGTCTAGGGATGCAGCAGCCCAGGGGCCTCGATCAGCTCGTATCGGAATGGCGGAGCTCCGGACCAGGACGTGCGCGCTTCGTGCCGGGCTTCGACCCATCAGGTGGAGGAGCAGCGGCGACAGTTCTCGTGCTGATGGAATCACCCGGTCCTGCCACGATCAAGCAGGGCGAGGACGCGATCAGCAGTGAGGACAACCCGGGGCCGACGGCGTCTGCGTTCAGGCGAGCACGGATCGAGTCGGGTCTGGGCAGGAACGTCTACCTGCGATGGAACATCGTCCCGTGGGCCCTTGGTCGGGCGCCGACCGTCACCGATCTCGACGAGGCACGCCCTGCCCTGGCTCAGCTGCTCGTTTCTCTGCCGCAGCTGCGGGCGATCGTGACCTTCGGCACTCCGGCCCTGACGGGCGTGATGAGGTACTTCACCCTGGAACCGCGTGCGAGGGTCGTGCCCGTGCTCGCGGCACCCCATCTGTCGCCGGCGAACGCCACCCGCGCCGGCGAGAAGCACCTGCGGGCCGTCACGGCCCTACGGCACGCTTCGCTTCTCTGATCATCTCGGCGAGGAGTCGGGGCTGTGCTGCGACGCGGCGATCACGGCCAGGAGATCCTGCGCCCCGGCGCTCAGACCGGCCGACCACACGGCGCGGAACGGGCGCCTCAGGTCGACGGCTGCCGGGACGGTGACGAGGCGCCCGGCACGGAGGTCGTCCTCGACCAGCAACGAGCTGATGACTCCCGGACCCACACCGCCGGCGATGGCCGCCCGGATGGCGCCCGTCGACGACAACTGCGCAGCGGGTTCTGCCATCAGGGCAGGGTCGATCCCCAGGGCGAGCTCGAGGGTCCGGCGGGTGCCCGAGCCCGACTCCCGAGACACGAGCGGTGTGGATGCGAGATCCGCTGCCGTCACGGGTTCGGACTTCGATGCCCATGCGTGCCTCGGCGAGACGACGACGAGCAGTTCGTCGACACCCAGGACGGTCGTGGCGAGCCCGTCGGCCTCATCAGGGGTCTCCGTGAACCCGAGGTGCGCGCGCCCCGAACGGACCTCGTCGACGACCCAGTCGCTGTTGCCCGATTCCAGGCGTACCCGGACACGATCCGCTGCCGCTGTCATCCAGCGTGGCATCAGCGCCTCTGACACCGTCTGACTCGCCGCGACGAGGAGAGCGTCGGAGGCGCCGGTCATCAGGGTGTGCAGCGATCGTTCGAAGGTGGTCGCCGCCTCGAGCAGGGGTCGGCCCCACTCGCACACCAGGAGTCCGTGCTCGGTCAGCGCCGAGCCCGCCCGAGAGCGGACGAGCAACGTACGACCCAGCCGCCGCTCGGCGCCCGTGATGCGAGACGACGCCGCCTGCTGGCTGATGCCCACCGATGTCGCGGCCCGGCCCAGACTGCCCGATCTCGAGATCGCCTCCAGCAGTCGGAGCGTCTCGAGATCAACAGGGAGTCCGGTCACAAGGATCGATTGTGACACCACAAGCATCCGCCCGTATCGGCAGCCGGACGCACGTACGAAGATCGAGGCATGCCTGCCGCGATCACACCGACTGTCGCCCCTCCCCGCACGCACGGTCTGTTCCGCCAGCTCGAGCACCGCGGGCAGATCGTGTCGAACCTGACCCCGAACTGGTTCGCGTCGATCATGGGGACCGGCATCGTCGCCAACGCCGCGGCGACCCTGCCGTTGCAGTTCCCGGGGCTGCGCCCTGCCGCGACCATCGTCTGGGCACTGGCCAGCGTGTTGTTGGTCGCTCTCAGCACGGCGACCGTCATGCACTGGGTGCGTTACCGAGCCACCGCGCGGGGGCATCGACTCAATCCGGTGATGGCGCACTTCTACGGGGCACCGCCCATGGCGCTGCTGACCGTCGGCGCGGGCACCCTGCTCTTGGGCAGAGACGTCCTCGGTACGCCCCTGGCGGTCGGCATCGACTGGGTGTTGTGGACCATCGGTACGGTGCTCGGCCTCGTCAGCGCGATCGCGGTCCCGTACCTGACGTTCACCCGGCACGACACGGCCCCCGACAGTGCGTTCGGCGGCTGGCTCATGCCCGTGGTTCCCCCGATGGTGTCTGCCTCGACCGGTGCGCTGCTGCTGCCCTTCCTGCCCGCGGGGCAGGCCAGGCAGAACATGCTCTGGGGGTGCTACGCGATGTTCGGGTTGTCGTTGCTGGCGTCGATCGTGATCATCACGCTGATCTGGTCACGCCTGGCCCAGCACAAGATCGGCCCGGCCGGCATGGTCCCGACCCTCTGGATCGTCCTCGGTCCCCTGGGGCAGTCGATCACCGCGGCCAACCTGCTCGGTGGCAACGCCCACCTCGCCGTCGACCAGGGAACCTCGCACGCCCTGTTCGTCTTCGGGCTCGTCTACGGTGTGCCCACTCTGGGATTCGCCCTGATGTGGGCGGCACTGGCATCGGCCATCACCCGCCGCACCATCCGCCAGGGGCTCCCGTTCTCACTCACCTGGTGGTCGTTCACCTTCCCCGTCGGCACCTGCGTGACAGGCCTGAACGGTCTGGCCCTGCACACGGGACTCGTCGCGCTGCAGGTACTGGCGGTCGTGTTCTACATCGGGCTCGTCGGGGCCTGGGTCACGGTCGCCGTGCGCACCTTCCACGGCAGCGTCATACGCGGAACGCTCCTCGCGCCTCCCCGTCCCCTGCCCTGACCGCGGACGACGAGGGTGCGTGGGGGAGTGGCTCAGATCGAACAGGCGTCGTTCCAGTCACGGCGATAGGCCTCGGGGTCACTGACGTCGACGATGGCCGAGGCGGCGCCCTTGGGCTCGTCACGCGACCGGTAGCTCTCGAACGCCACCGCACTGCGGTCGTTGCTCGCCGGATCACGCACCCCGGAGGCTTCGACCCACAGAGTCCAGTTCCACCGCGTCCGGACGCCAGGCTGCAACGCGCCTTCGCCGACGACCAACAGCACGTCCGTGCCGGCGGGTGAAGACTCGAAGTCTGCGCCCGTGAATGATCGGACCGACGACGTGAGGCCTCTCGCGCTGATCTCCCGAGCTAACTGACTGCCCATGTCCGAGAGATGCTCGCCAGCATCGCCATCCACAGCCACGATGCCTCCACCGGACGGAAGCTGACTCAGCATCTCGGAAACCAAGTCATGGATGACGGTGTTGCTCATGATGCTTTCTCCTGCTCACTCGTTCGTCGAAACGGAAAAGGGAGTCGGCGGCCGCCGACTGATGCGGCTGCACGAAGCGGTCGCGAACCTGATGCAACCACGAGCATGCGCCGACGTTCAGCCCTGTAGAAGCGCGTGCTTGGAGCGCCCGATAGGGGATCGGGCACCGGACGCGTTATCGACTCAAGATCATCGAGAGTGCGAGCCCGTTCAGAGGGTGCTCGTGCCCCCAGCGGCCGCGCCATCGCTAGGGTCAGGACATGGACGAGGCCGACAGAGAACTCCTCCGCGAGGCCGAGGCTGAAGTGGCAGCGCTGCCCCACCGCAACCCCCTCACCGACCTGCCACCCCGCCCGGGCGGCGGCCCCGCTGCCGAGACCGCGCCGACCGGTCGGGCTCGCTTGCTCGCCCCGCTGACCCTCATCGTCTGCTTCGTCACGGCCTGTGCCGAGGGTTCGTGGCTGTGGTTCTCCGCCGCAGACTGGACCTCCTCGTTGTGGTTCGCCGTGCCGTTCCTCCTGGTTGCCTCGATCGTGCTTGCAATCGTCGCCGGAGCTCTGGGCGGCCGCGCTGGCCGGTGGGCAGGAGTCTGCGGTGGCATCGCCGTCGTACCGCCCGTGTGCTTCGTGGTGTCGCTACCCCTGGCGCTCTTCGCGTAGTTCAACCCGGCTAGGGCCGATCAGCTGCACGATGATGCCCGGGCGGCGTCTGTGTGACGGGGTGCGCTGTGGGCGTCGAAGGCGCCGACGCGGAAGGCCGGGGTACGGTCTCGCCATGGGGGAAGACGAATGCGAGCTGTAACTGCTGGGGTGGTGGTGGTGGTGGTTGGGGCGTCACTGGCAGGATGCGCGGCGACTGTCCCTATGAGCTCAGCCGACGAGGCCAACGCAGTGGGGTGCGCGCAAGTCACAGTGCATCTTCCTGAGACCATCGCTGAGACCGAAGTGAAACGTGAAACAGACGCCCAGGCCACTGGTGCTTGGGGTGAGCCCGCATCTGTCCTGCTTCGCTGCGGGGTCACAGAGCCAGGTCCCACGGATCTGCCGTGCTACACGATCCAGGGAGTGGATTGGATCGTCGACTCCCCACCAGACGACCCTGACACCGCCATCCTGACCACCTATGGCCGCTCTCCAGCCGTTGAGGTCGTCTTCGACACAACGACGCTGACGGGCGCTAGCGTCATGGGAGACCTAGCCGATGCCGTCGGGTACCTTCCGGCCAACGGGCGCGCATGCACGAGCGCCGAAGACTTAACCTCCTGAGCCAGGCGTACGGATGCGAAATCGCGGCACGAGCCTTTCGTAGCCAGCCCTGACGTGAGCCGCCTCTGATGGCTTGGCGCCGTAGACCGACTCTCTGCGTCTAGAGCGGGCCAACCCCAACCCAAAGGGCCGGCAGCGACGTGGTGAGCAACAATGCCGCCGTTCCCAGGCTCACGACGGCTAGGGGCCGGCGTGTTTCGCGTCGGATGCAACTGGCGATCGCGAGGCCAAGGGAGGTGGCGGACATGATGCCGACAGGTACCCAGGCCGCGAGAAAGATCGGGTAGAGGAACAGCCAGCCTTCGTTGTCCCAGAGGACGACCGGGGCCCACATCGTGGCGTACAGGATGACGTAGGAGATGAGAGCCACAAGGGCCACGATGCCGGCTGCCACGGCAAAGGAACTGGCGGCCACGAGACGAGACGGGCCGGTACGGGGTTCATGGGTTTGGCCAGGCCGCTCCGGGGTGGTCGTCACGATCGAAAGCTAGCAGTCCCCGATGCGGCGTCAACCGCCGGTCGACACCTCAGCATCGATTACTGGCGCCCGATAGGGGATCCCGCACCGGGATGGTCGTCACGGTCGGGAGTTGGGCCCCTTGCACCCGTAGTCGTCTCCGAACGCCTCATGAACGCGGTTTCGCGCCTCTCCGCTGCCCCACTCGTCGACGGTCTCGCAGTTGTCAGACGTCCGCGTAGCGAAGACGCCGTAAGTCCCCACCCCGACGTACGTGTAGACCGGTCCGACGTTGCCGCCGGGCTGAGCGGCCCCGGTACCGATGTCGGCGGGCAGATCGAAGACGAAGCCGTCAGGGAAGACCAACCGAGATCCACCCGGCGCGCATGAAGCGTCCTCGTTCAGGGACTCCACCATCACGTCCTCGAACGTCGTGCAGTCCGCGATCGCAGACTCGGCTGCGTCGAGCGTCAGGACCCCCTCATGGCTGCAAGCAGCGAGGGTCAAGAGGCCTGGGACCAGAGCCAACGCCACACAGCGTCTCCTTCTCATGGCCACACCCTAGGGGGCGGCCGGTCTCGCAAGCCGGACACTGCTTCGAAGGGACGCCACTGGCCGTGCCCGATGGGCGACCGTCCTGCGGCCGCACCTGAGTGGACCTGTGGGCGTTCTCGCGGCCAGGATGAGGCGATGACAGAGCTGCAGGGCGCCGCCGTGGTCGTCGCGCCCCTGTTCGCGATCTTCGGTGTCTGTTTCATCGTGTTCCACCAGCACATCTCCGACGCCGCTCGCAGGGCCTACGAGGACCAGGGGCGGCGGATCGGCCCCCAGGCCCAGTCGCCAGGGCTGATGATCGTCGGCGGGATCGGCATGCTCATCATCTCTACGGTCATCGTGCTCTACGCCTTCACCGACGTTTTTCCGTCTCCTCCTCCGCAGTAGCCCTCATCGGGAGCGCTGTCCGTTAGACGATCGGCTCTAGGACAGATCGCGAAACCTGCATACTCGCTCCATGAGCAATCCCGCAGGCGCTTCCGGCCGTGCCGTGCGGCGGCGGCTGCGAGAGACATCGTGCCCGGACTGCGAACACTCATGGGAAGAGCACGGGGGTTCGACGTTGGAAGGGCCGGCGGCCTGTGGGGAGTGCGAGTACGAAGAGGACCACGGGCAGCAGGTGCCTGGTCAAGAGAAGTGCTGGAACAGCGTGCCCCATGCATTGTTCGTGAGGCCGACGGCCCGTGAGCTAGAGCGAGCAGCGCCACTCCGCAGAAAGATCCTCCGGCGTTTCGGGCATTTGATGCTGGCGGTGCGGCATCTAGTAAAGCGTTGGCCCTGACCAAAGGTGCCCGATAGGGCATCGGCGTCCCGCACACTGGGTCTCATGCAAAGGGAGGTGTCTCTCGTCCTCTTCGAGGGTCAGTCGTGGCCGCTTCGCGAGAACATCCTGCTCAATGACGAGGCGCGAACTACCTACTCGCCAGAGGAGTACGGGCTTTCTGCACGGCTGACGCAGCAGCTCTACGACTGGACCGAGTGGTGGCACACCCACGAGATGCGTCAGTCTCCTAGCCATGACCGGTGGGCGGCTCGGTTAGCTCGAGACCTGCAAGCTGAGCTCGGCCCAGAATTCGTCGTACTTCTCGACTAGGCGCCCTGAACAGCAAGTTCGGGTCGAATGCCCGATAGTCGATCGCTGGTCGGGCCCTCGCAGTGGGGTGTCGCGACGAGGTTAGCTACATGCCATCCTTCGACCGTGCGCCCTCGATCGCTCTGCATGCCCGTCGTGACCCTCTGCGCTGTCAGCCTCGTCGGGTGCTCCGAGGACGCTACCGGTGACCAGGCCGGCGACATCGCTCTGTGGCTCGACCAGGCGCCTTCAGCGGTCCAGGGCGACGGCGAATATCTGGCCGTCTTGGCATCGCTTGTCGAACGGGGCGAGGAAGCAGACGGTGACGAGATCTCGGCGGCCTTCAAGGAGCCCGTGACGATCAGGGGAGTCGAACTCGAGTGTTTCGGCGACGGATCCGTTGAGGGGCTGTTCGGTCTGACGTCGGCTGCGGGTGCCGTCGATATGACGTCCGCCCGTGCGAGCTGCGCCGAGGGCGTGCTCGAGCTGGACATCCCGGAGTCGTCCCGCGAGGGCGTGACGAGAGTCAGCTTCTCCTCGGTGGCGAGCAACGAGAAGGGCGCGTGGCGCGTCATCGTCCGATAGGGGATCCACGAGCGGTCAAAGATGCCCTCGGTATGGACCGCCCACGTGGGCTTGCTGAGGGCGGGGCAGATTCTCGGGCCGCTCAGGCGGACCGGAGTGTCTCAAACGCGGCGGTCAGCACCTCGTGAACGCCTCGTGTTTCACCGGGTTGCGCCCAGACGGCAAGGGCGCTCGAGAACGTACTGATGCTGACTCCCACGAGAACCTGTGCTCGGAGGTCGATGTCGAGTCCTACCAACCTGTCGGCAACGATCGGCTCGAGTAGGGCGGCCCAAGCTAGGTGCTTCTCGGCATTCCGAGCGTGCAGAGACGGGGCATCCGCCAGTAGCCGCACCGCGATCTTGTCTCGCTCGGTCTGTGGGCGGGTGCGAAGCATCGCGCCGTAAGCGGCCTCGAGTGACTTCAATATCGGTTCGTCCTGGGGCCGCGCCAGAAGAGCATCCCTGACTACCGAGCCGTAGGCGCTGAGGCCCCCGACCACCATGTCCTCCTTGGCCGGGAAGTACCGATGAACGCTGCGAACCGAGACGCCGGCGGCCGAGGCAATCTGCTCGACCGTCACGCCGTCGAAGCCTCGTTCTGAGATCAGGTCGATTGCGACGTCCGCGAGTTGCTGGCGAACCGCGTCGCGGGCGGCGGCCCGCAAGCCGCCAACAAGTTGCTTATTCTCCGCCATGAGAGCTACTCTACAGCTGCCACAAGTGGCAGACTCTGCCACGTAAGGCGGAATCTGCCTGGCTGATAGAGGAGACACACATGAAGCAACGGAACCTCGGAGGCCAAGGCCTGACAACGTCACTCCTGGGCTATGGCTCGATGGATAGCGGTCTGGGAAACGGTGGCACGTACGACGACGCATCGATCGCCGCTATCCGCCAGGCATACGACAGCGGCGTCACGCACTTCGACACCGCGGAGCTCTACGGATGGGGCCGTGGTGAACGCCTCCTCGGCACCGCTCTCGCTCCGGTCCGTGATGAGGTGACGATCGCCACGAAGTTTGGCTTCACACCGTCCTTCGGACAGGACTCGCGGCCCCGACACATCCGCGACGTGGTCGAGAAAAGCCTCAGGGCCTTGGGGACGGACCGCATCGATGTCCTCTACCAACACATCCACGATCCAGCGGTCCCGATCGAGGACGTCGCCGGCGTGATGGCCGAGCTCGTGAACGAGGGCAAAGTGAAGTACCTCGGGCTCTCGAACACGACACCGGAGAATGCTCGCCGCGCCCACGCGGTGCATCCGATCAGCGTTGTCCAAGTGTCCTACTCGCTGTTCGATCGTGGGGCAGAGGAGTACTTCCCCCTGAGCGACGAGCTCGGATTCGGTGTCGTTGCGTATCGCCCCTTGGCACGGGGGTTCTTGACCGGCGGGGTGAAACCCCTCTCGGGCTACCCCGCTGATGACTTCCGACAGCGCAACCCCTGGTGGGCCGAAGGCAACTACGACGCGAACAGGAACATCGTCGACCAGCTCGATGCTCTGGCGCAGAACCGGGGCATGTCCTTGGCTCAGTTGGCACTGGCCTGGCTGCTCACCCGCCGGGCGAACATCGTGCCAATCCCGGGCTCGCGAAATGTTCAACGGGTCCTCGAGAACGCCGCAGCTGCCGACGTCGAGTTGAGCAGCAGCGACCTCGCACGGATCGAGACCATCGTGCCGAACGGTGCACACGTCTAGTTCGTCCCTCTCTTCCAACCGCCTCCTGGCGGCGACATCCTGACCACCACTGAAAGGCAAGATCATGCAGCACCGCACACTGGGCCAGCAGGGCCTCACCACGTCCGCCATCGGCTACGGATCCATGGGCATCTCCTCGTTCTACGGTCCCGGCGAAGAGGACGCCGGCGTCGCAGCCATCCGCAAAGCTCACGAGCTCGGAGTGACGCTCTTCGACACCGCTGAGATGTACGGCTGGGGCGAGAACGAGAAAGTCGTCGGCCGCGCGGTGAAGCCTTTCCGCGATGACGTCGTCATCGCCACCAAGTTTGGTTTCAAGCCGGACTTCAGCTTCGACAGCCGCCCCGAGCACATCCTCGAAGTCGTCGAGAACAGCCTCCGTTTCCTCGACATGGACTACATCGACGTTCTCTACCAGCACCGCCCGGACCCGAACGTGCCCATCGAGGATGTCGCCGGCACCGTCAAGGAGCTCATCGACGCGGGCAAGGTCAAGTACTTCGGCCTCAGCGAAGCGGGCCCGGACACGATGCGCCGCGCACACGCTGTTCAGCCCGTCTCGGTCCTGCAGACCGAGTACTCCCTGTTCGATCGAGAGATCGAGAAGCTCTTCCCCGTCCTCGACGAGCTCGGCATCGGGCTGGTCCCCTACTCGCCGCTGGGCCGCGGGTTCCTGACCGGAACCGCGAAGCCTGGTGTTGAGTACGACCCGTCCGACATGCGTCACACCGCGGCACGCTGGCAGCCCGGCAACTACGAGAAGAACCTCCACGCCACTCGCCAACTCGCCGAGCTCGGCGAGGCCAAGGGCGCCACCGTCGCACAGCTCGCCTTGGCATGGCTCCTCGCGCAGGGCGAGCACATCGTGCCCATCCCCGGTACACGCAGCGCCACGCGCGTCGAGGAGAACGCCGGAGCCGCCGACGTGACCCTCACCCAGGCAGACCTCGACCGCATCAAGGAGATCCTGCCCACCGGCGGGTTCGGATCCCGATTCCCCGCCGGCATGACCGCTGAGTGGGAGTGATCACCTCCTGAACACCCAGGGGGCGAGGAAGCTGCGCTGCCTCGCCCCCTGACCTCCGGGTCCCTGTTCCACTTCTAAGAAGGAGCACCACATGAAGATCCAGATCACTCTCCCCGATGGCGAGGCCACCGGAGAGATCGTCGACTCAGCGGCCGGCCACGAGCTCATGGCTCTGCTGCCCGTCACGATCGAGATGTACGACCTCTTCGAGCGGGAAAAGCCAGGCCCGCTCCCTCGCCCCTTGGTCACGGCCACCGACACGATGCTCACCTACAGCGTCGGCCAGATCGGCTACTGGGCCGACAGTCACGACATCATCTTCTTCACCGCTGATGACGGCAAGCTCGAGATCCCGGAACCCGGCATCGTCCACCTCGGCACCGTGACCAGCGGCCTCGAGATCATCGCTGATGCCGGCGACGCCTTCACCATCACGATCGACAAGCTCTAGCTACACGCAACAGCACAGCCCCCGACGGGCCGGATCGTTCACACGATCCGGCCCG
>NZ_JACYUR010000009.1:0-60997 GCF_014841875.1 Frigoribacterium sp. CFBP 13729
GCTGGTGAGGGCCTCGACGAAGGACGCGTCGACGGCGACCTGGGTGTCGACGCCCTTGCTGAGGTCGGGGAGCGACGCGACGGGCTCGGTCGGCGCAGCCGACGACGAGGACGACGGGGCGGCCGAGGACGACGAGGTCGAGCCGGCGTCGCCGGAGGAGCAGGCGGCGAGGCTGAAGATGAGGGCGCCGGAGGCGACGATGCCGAAGGCGGACTTGGTGATGGTCTTGCGTGAGATGTTCACGATGGTTCTCCTTGTCTGTGGTTCCCGGTGGGGAGTTGACAGGGGTTCGCCACCCTCGCGCAGATGGATGGGTACGCATCGACTTCGTTATCGCGCCGTTACTTTCCGGGACCGCCCACCGGTCGAGCGCTGGTCCGTCTAGCGGCGGGGTGCGACCACGGCCCAGCCGTGCGCGCCGACGACCAGCACGTCGCCGTCGAGGCCGGCGTAACGTCCCGCGACCCAGCCGTCGGCGGCGGGCGCCGGGTCCGCGACGCGGAGGGGCTCGTCGCCGAGGTTGAGCGCGACGAGCAGCAGCTCGTCCCCACCGTCGGCCCCGGCCCCGCGCACCTCGAGCACGAGCGTCTCGTTCGTCACCGAGACCGTGCGCGTGCGCGCCCCGTGCAGCCACGGGTGACGCCGACGGACGCCGACCATCTCCTGGTGGAGGGCCAGGACGGCCGGGTCGGCATCGGCCACGAGCGACACGGCGTCGAGGCCCGACCAGCGGGGGAACGCGGGACGGATCGCGTCGTCGCCGCCGAACCGCTCCTCCTTGACGGCCCGCAGCCCGAGCTCGTCGCCGTAGTAGACGGACGGCACGCCGCCCAGGGTGAACAGCAGCACGACGGCGTGCGCGTGGTGCCGCTCGTCGTCGATCTGGCTGGCGATGCGGGTGACGTCGTGGTTGCCGACGAACGTCAGCGGCGCGAACTCGTCGAGGAACTCGTCGTGCCGTGTGAGCGCCCAGGCGAGCTCGTGCAGGTTGACGTCCTGGATGCCGTGCCAGGTGCCCTGCCAGAGCTCGTACTGGGTGACGCTGTCGAGGCCTCCGTCGCGGACGGCCGCCGCGTAGTCGCCGTGCAGCACCTCGCCGACCACCCAGACGTCGGGGTGGCTCTCGCGCAGGGGAGGCAGCACCTCGGCCCAGAACGACGACGGCACCGAGTAGGCGGCGTCGAGGCGCCAGGCGTCGGCGCCGCGGTCGGCCCAGTGCACGAGCACCTCGGCGACGGTGCGGACCACCTCAGGCGACGAATGGTCGAGTGCGATCAGCCCGCCGTGCCCCTCGAAGGTCGCCAGCTCGCCGTGCTCGTCGCGACGGAACAGCGCGGCGGCCGGCGAGGACGAGTCGGCCCGCGCCTCCTGCAGGGCCGGGAACTCGGGGCCGACGTGGTTGAAGACGCCGTCGAGCATCACCCGCACGCCCGCGGCGTGGGCGGCGTCGATCAGCGTCGCGAGGTCGTCGTCGGTGCCGAGCCGCGGATCGACGCGGAACCAGTCGATCGTGTCGTACCCGTGGGTCGACGACGCGAAGACGGGGCCGAGCGCGAGCCCGTTCGCGCCGAGCGCGAGCAGGTGGTCGAGCCACGGCACGAGGTCGAGGAGGCGCGGCTGCGGCGAGCGGTCCGCCCCGGTCGTGTCGGCCCCGCCGAACCCGAGCGGGTAGACGTGCCACCAGATGACGTGCTCGGTCCAGGCGCGCTCGGGGGCGGTCGGGGTGCGGACGTCGCTGGTGCTGGTGCTGGTGCTGGCGCTGCCGGGGGTGGCGTGGCTGGTCGGGTCGCTGTGCTGCATGCGGGCCACGGTAGCGGCGGGCGCACGGGCCGGTCCGCGCGCACGTCGTCGTGTGCGCTGCGCGGCTGGGCCTGCGCGGCAGCGCCCGCCGGCTGTCCCGGGCGTGGCACGATCGTCCGGTGACCGCCTCCGTCCCTCCCGGCCCCGCCTCCGGCCCCGATGCCCCCGGCACTCCGCCGCGGCACCGCGCTCCCGGCGCCCCGCCCCGTCGACTCGGCGTCGTCGACGTCGGGCTCCGCGTCGTCTTCTACCTCGGGGCGCTGGCCGCCCTGCTCGTGGTCGTCGGGATCGGCGTCGCGGCGATCGTCGACACCGGGGCACCGCGCACCTGGGGCAGCTACACGGAGGTGAGCTGCGAGGGAGGGACCATCCGCCACGGCTGCCAGAGCCGCGGCACGTGGGTCAGCGACGACGGCCGCGACCGGCTCGGGGACGTCGGCCTCGACGGCTCCGTCTCGGACGAGGGGACGACCCGGGCGTACGCGACCCCGGACGCCCTGCTGGGAGGAGACGACATCGTCCACGACGGCGCCTGGACTTGGGTGGGCTGGGTCCTCCCCGCCGGCCTCCTCGTCGCCCTCGTGGTCGGCGTGCTCCGGCGGGCGGAGGCGTTCGGCGACCTGGAGCGGCTGCGCTCTCGACGCCGTCGCGGCGAGGGAGGGCGCGGCGGGGACGCGCGGGACGACGACGCGCGCGGCGAGGGCGGGCGGGACGACGACGCGCCTGGCGGCCCCGCGCGCCTCAGTCCGTGTCGATCTCGACCGGGTCGCTGAGGTCGAGCGACCAGACGGCGACGCCGGCGAGGCCCAGCCCGCGGGCGAGCTCGACCCGCGTGTCGAGCGAGCGCGAGTCCGACCACCAGAGCACCGCGCCGTCGGCGAGGGTGGCGGTCTGCTCCGCGGCCGCGGAGTCCCAGCGGGCACTGCCGCCGGCGTCCCCGACGCGGTCGCGCGCCTCCTCGTCGGACACCTGCCCGGCGGGCTCGTCGCCGCCCCAGCGGTAGCCGTACCCCGCGACGCCGAGCACGACCTGGTCGGTCGGCGCGAGCGCGGTGAGGGCGGCGAGCGAGTCGATCGTCCAGCCGAGGGAGCCGACGGGGCCCGGGTCGTCGGGCTCCCACGGGCCGTGCTGGTCGTAGGCCATGAGCGTGAGGTGGTCGAGCGACGCCGCCAGCGCCGGCACGTCGTAGCCGAGGTCGCCGTAGCCCTCGACCGTCGTCGAGGCCTGCAGCGCGACGTCCAGACGCACGTCGGGGCCGACGGCCGCGCGCAGCTCCGAGGCGAAGGCGGTCAGCCCGGCGGAGTCGCCGGCCGTGAGGCCCTCGAGGTCGACCATGAGCGAGTCCCAGCCGCCCGTCGACACGCGCGAGGCCAGGTCGGCCGCGACGGCGGACCGGTTCGCCGGGCTCGAGAGCAGCGCGCTCGCGACCGGCTCGCTGAAGTCGCCGATCCGCTCGTCGTAGTTGCTCACGAGCAGCTGCGCCTGCAGCCCCCTGGCGTGGGCCGCGTCCCGCTGGGCCTCGGCGTCGAGCGACGGGCTGCTCACGCTCGCCCCGTCGGCGGCCACGAGCACGCCGTCGACCCCGACCACGTCGAGGGAGGCGGCGCTCGCGTCGACGAGGTCGGGGTCGGAGCCCTCGAGCACGAAGCCCGTGACGTCGAGGCCGGGGGCCGTGGCGGCGTCGGCGGGGGCGGCGTCGGCAGGGACGGCGTCAGCGGGGGCGGCGTCGTCCGACGCCACGGCGTCGTCGAGCGTCGCCCCGGACGAGGAGGCGGCCGGCGCGTCCGGCGACGAGGCGCGAGTGGTCGACGTGCACCCGCTCAGCGCCAGGGCGAGCAGGGCCAGGGCCGCGACGGGGGCGACGGCAACGACGGGACGCGACCCGCCCGCGCGGACGGAGCGGGAGCGGCCGGACGTCGGTGTCATGGACGGATCGTACGACGACTCGCGACCGATGCGAACTCCCGCCGCCGCAGGGTGACGCGTCGACGCCCCGGCGTCCTGGCGCGGGAGGCACGACTCGTTCGTCGACATCGCCATGGTCGACTTCGCGACCGCCGCCTCCTACCCGGGCTGGCTGGCCGACCCGGCGGCCGCGCAGACCGAGCAGCGCTCCGGCGACGTGTACGACTGCACGGACCGTCTCGGCGGGACCGTCTGCCAGTTCACCCGCACCGAGGAGCAGTACGGGACGGACTCCACGCAGACCGTGCTCGTCCGCGACGACGTCGTCGTCACGGTGCGCCAGTCGAACTACCCCACGGACGACCTGCTCGGCGCGATCGTCACCCGCATCTGGGGCTGACGCCCGACCTCGCGCTCGTGCTCGTGCGCGGTGCCGGGAACGAAGTGAGGCTGCGGGGGAGTGGGAAGCTGCGGGACACCCCGGACGCGTCACATCGCTTTCACCTCAGGGCAGATCAGACGCGGCCGCCGGGGCGGGCGGCGGCGAGCTCGAGGTTCACGTCGTCGGGGTCCTGCAGCGAGAGGACCACGAGGCCGAACGCGGGCAGGTCGGTGACCTCGCCGTGCTCGATCCCCGCTGCCTCGAGCCGCTCGGCCGCGGCGTGCAGCTCGTCGACGGAGCCGACCCGGAGGCTCAGGTGGTCGAGCCCGACCCGGTCGGGGTCGAAGCGGTCGCCGGCCGGGGCGACGGGGCGCAGCCCGAGCGTCTGGCCGCCGAAGGTGAACGAGCAGCCTCCGTAGGTGCGCTGCGGGTCGTCGTGGATCGTCGGGTCGTCGATCTGGTCGCTGAAGTCGCTGCCCGGCGGCATGCCGAAGAGCTGCTCGTAGAAGGCCTTGCTGCGGCGGATGTCCGTGACGGTGAGGCGCACGTGCGAGAAGCCGAGGGGGGTGACGATGGCGTCGTTCATGGGGCCATCATCGGCCGCCGTGCCCGGACCGGCCCGGGCCGTGCGGGGATCGGCCACACGGTCGGTCCCGCCTTGCTGCACGTTCCTCAGGGCCACGATAAATTTATCAACGGCGGCCGCACCCGTGATAAATTTATGGCCATGCGATCTCCCCTCACCAACCCGTTCCAGCCGGGGTCCGACGTCGTGCCCGACGTCTGGGCGGGACGGATCGAGCAGCTCAGCGACTGGCACGACGTGCTGCGTCCGCGCCGACATGCCGGGCTGTACGAGACGGGTCGCACGATCCTCGGCGAGCCGGGGACGGGCAAGTCGAGCCTGGTCCGACGCATCGCGAGGGACGCTGCGGAGGCCGGCGACTGGGTGACTCCGCAGGTGAGGATGCCCAGCGGAGCCGACCCCTTGAAGCTGGTCGCCTCCGCCGTGCTGCGGCTCGCCGACAAGGCGGGGCTCGCCGGCTCGACCCGTAAGGGCGTGCTCGATCTGCTCGCCCGCGTGGAACAGGTCGCCGTGACGGGCTTCTCGGTCGCTGTGCGCGGGGCAGAGGGGCCCGAGCCGTCGACCGCGCTCTTCGAGCTGCTGGTCGAGCTCGGCCAGGCTGCGATCAGGCAGGACGCCGTGGTGCTCATCCACATCGACGAAGTGCAGAACATCACCGACGAGGCGGCCCTCTCGCAGCTGCTCATCGCTCTCGGGGACGCTCTGTCCCACGAGGTCGACGTCGACCTCCCCGGTGGAGTGTCCGTCTCGAGGTACCTCCCGATCGCCGTGTACCTCACCGGGCTTCCCGACTTCGAGGACATGGCCGGGGCGCGGAAGGGCGCGACCTTCGCCAGGCGGTTCCGGACCGTCACCCTCGCCGCCCTCGACGAGGGGGACCTGCTGGAGGCGCTCCAGCCCTTCGTGATGGCAGGGTGGGAGACCGCGGACGGTGACGGGGGCGTCGGGACCGTGAGGATGAGCCCCGAGGCCGCGAGGGCCGTCGTCGCCCTCTGCTGCGGGGAGCCCTTCCTCTTCCAGCTCGCGGGTCAGAGGGCGTGGAACGCCGATACGTCACCGGTCGTGTCCGAGGGCGACGTCGTCGAGGGGTGGCGCGGCGCCGAGGGAGAGGCGTCGGCGCACGTCGAGCGCGTGCTCGGCCGTCTCCCCGACCGCGAGCACGAGTTCGTGACCGCGATGGCCGCGCTGGCTCCGAGCGAGCGGACGCTGACGCGGATCGCCGAGGCGATGGGCATGGTCTCGGCGACCCAGATCGGAGCTGTCTCCCGCCGACTCGACACGGTCAGGGGCATCGTCGACCGAGGCAAGCCGTACACGTTCCGCAACCGGGCCGTCGAGGCTTACCTGACGACCGACTGGCCTCGCGTCGGTTGACGAGGCACAGCTGGGCCTGACCCCCGGATGCGCAGCCTGTCGCCAGGGCAGGCGACCGCTCAGCGCAGCAGCCCCGAGCGCCAGGCCCAGACGACGGTCTGCAGCCGGTCGCGCGTGTCGAGCTTCGTCATCACCCGGGTCAGGTGCGACTTGACCGTGCTCGTCTCGATCACGAGGCGTGCACCGATCTCGTCGTTCGACAGGCCCTCGCCCAGCAGCCGGACGATCTCCTGCTCACGCGGCGTCAGCACGTCGACCGAGACCCCCGTCGAGGAGGCGGCCCGCCGTCGCGTGAACTCCGCGATGACCCGGCGGGTGGTCGCGCCGTCGATCGCGGCGCGCCCCGACGCCAGTGCACGGACGGCGGCGACGAACTCGTCGGGCTCCGCGTCCTTGAGGACGAACCCGCTGGCGCCCGCCTCGAGGGCGCCGAAGACGTACTCGTCGAGGTCGAAGGTCGTCGCGACGAGCACGGCGGGGCCGCGGCGGGCGTCGCCGGGCTCCGCCTGCGGGTCGCCGGGCAGCGCGACCGAGGACGCCTGCGGGTCGCCGCCCGGGGCCGCGCCCGTGATCGACCGCGTCGCCTCGATGCCGTCGCCGCCGGGCATCCGGACGTCCATCACGACGACGTCGGGCCGGGTGCGCCGCGCGACCTCGACGCCCTCGCGGCCGCCGGAGGCCTCGCCGACGACCTCGATCCCTCCCGCGGTCTCGAGCACGATGCGGAACCCGGCCCGCACGATCGACTGGTCGTCGACGAGCACGACCCGGATCACGCGCCGGTCCCGTCGGCGGACTCGGCGTCGTCGGCGGCGCCGGGCTCCCTCTCGACGGGCAGCTCGAGCCGCACGCGCCAGGTGCGGGCGCCGGCCGCGTCGGCCCCGCCTGTCGCAGCGGCCCTGGCGTCCGCGTCTCCGTCTCCTCGACCGCCGACGGCTCGCGTCTCGGCCGACCCCGTCTCGACCGGCCCCGTCTGCGCCGGACCCGTCTGCCTCGGACCCGTCCCGACGACTCCCGCCTCGAGCAGCCCGCCGACGAGGGCCGCGCGCTCACGCATCCCGACCAGCCCGTACCCCGCCGGAGCAGAGCTCGCGGGCCCCCGGGGCACCGCGTTCTCGACCACGACGACGAGCCGCCCCTGCCGCACCGTCGTGGTGAGCTGGACGCCGGCACCGGGGGCGTGCCTTCGGGCGTTGGCCAGCGCCTCCTGCACGGTGCGGTAGGCCGTGACGTCGGCGAGAGGCGCGAGCGTGGGCAGCTCGCCCTCGACGCGCTCGTCGACGACGGTGCCCGCCGCACGGGCCGCGGCGACGAGCCCGCCGACGTCGCGCAGCCCGGGCACCGGAGCGGTGCCGGTGGCGTCGTCGCCGGTCTCGCGCAGGATCCCCACGATCGACCGCAGCGAGTCGAGCGTCTCGCGTCCCTGCGACCGGACGCTGCGGAGCGACTCCTTCGCGCGCTCCGGGTCGACGTCGACGAGGCGCTCGGCGGCGCCCGCCTGCACGACGAGGCCGGTGAGGTGGTGCGCCGCGATGTCGTGCAGCTCGCGGGCCATGCGGGTGCGCTCCGCGGCGACGGCCGACCGGGTCAGCGTCTCGTGGTGCTCGACCGACTCGGCGGCCCGAGCCCGGCTGTCGCTGTCGTGCCGGCGACGGAGCGCCACCCACGAGCCGACGGAGGCGCTGATCCCGTTCACGAGGACGGCCGTCGCGACCAGCGCGAGCGCCTCGACGGACGCCCCCACGGGGCTGAGGCCGGGCAGGGCCCCGAGGCCCTGCTTCACCAGACCAGCCGCCCCGACGGCCGCACCGGCCGACGCGATGCCGACCGCGACGAGCAGCCAGCCGACCGCGGCGCGCGTCGTCAGCAGGGTGCCGACCGTGTACGCGGCGACGACGGGCGCGGCGGTCCACACCGCGAGGCCGCTGGGCAGCACGGTCAGCAGACCGGCCTGGACGATGCTGATCGCCAGCAGCGTCGCGACCGGCGATCGTCGTCGGAACGCCAACGGGAGGCACTGCGCGACGGCCAGCACGAGCACGGCCGTGGTCTGGGCGGCAGGGATGCTGCGGAAGGCGCCGTAGAACTCGCCCATGCCGACGAGCGTGCCCAGCATGGCGACCGTCACGAGCGTCCACACCGCGGCCAGGGCGACGTCCCGCCCGAACGGCGTCCGCACCCCGACCCGGGCGAGCAGCCGGCGGGCGGCCGCGAAGCCCGGCCCCGTGCCCTCGTGCCGTGCCGCGCCGACGAGGCCGGCGACGGCTGCGGAGCGGGGGGAGGAGGAGGTGGTCACGTCCCGAGCATGCCAGGTGCCGTCGACCTCGTGGTCGCGGGGCGCACCTCCCTGTGGGAGGCGCATCAGAAGCTCACGCTCGGGGAGAGGAGACGCCACGTGACCGCGAACACGGCCAGCACGACGAGCGCCACGACGACGAGCACCCGTCCGGTCACCGAGGCCCAGCCCCGTCGCTCGCGCACGGCCTGCACGGCGGCGACGGCGGCGGGCACGATCGCGACGACGCCCACCAGCTGCAGCGCCTGCACGACGCGGATCGACCCTGCCGAGACGTCGACGAACGACATGGCCTGCCCGGCCACGACCGCCCAGCCGACGAGGGCGAGCAGCGTCGCGACCTGGCCGATGCGCGACAGCAGCAGAGCGCGGCGGCGACGTCCGGCCTCGGGACGGCGTGCGGCGACGAGGTCGCGGCGTCCGGTGCGGCGGCCGAGCCCGACGAGCGCGGCGGTCGGCCACGCGACCACCGAGACGAGCAGCACCGCGACGGCGGCGATCACCGACGGCAGCGCCGTCGACGCGACCTGCCAGGGCTGCGCCCGCAGCATCGTGAAGGAGGCGCCCCACGAGATCGCCTGGACGGTCGCGTCGGCGTCGTCCGAGTCGCCGTCGGTCCGCGTCGCGAGCAGGGAGTCGCCGCCCACCTCGCGCCACAGGTGCTCGTCGACCAGCTCGTACACGCCGGTCGTGGTGGCGAGCGGCTTCGGGGTGACCGCGATCGTGCCGTCCGAGCGGGGGACGATCGTCGTCTGGCCGCTCAGGGCGAGCAGCGCGCCCGGGTTCGTGACCGGCGAGCGGGAGGAGGTGAAGGTGCCGGCCATCGCGGCGGCCGCGGCGGCGCTGTCGAGCTGGCCCGCGCCTCCTACGGTCTCGTCGGTCGTCAGCGACGACCCTGCCGCCGATGCGTCGTCAGAGGGGGAGGCGTCGCGCAGGTACCGGTCGGCGAATCCTTGCAGCAGCGTCGTGCGGAGGTCGAGCGTCGCGGTCGGGGTGCGTCCCGAGGCGTTGAACGACACGAAGATGCCCGCGTCGGACTCGGGGAACATCCGCATCGCGCTGTGGAACACCTGCGTGTCGCCGTCGTGCCCGAAGGCCGGGACGCCGGGGGTGCTGTCGTCGAAGAAGCCGAGGTCCATGCGCTGGCCGACGGCGAGGGTGCCGAGCTGGTCGGCCCCGAGGGCGGGGCGGTGCATCTCGTCGAGGGTCGCGGGCTCGAGCAGGGACTGCTCGGCGGGCAGGTCGCCCAGGTGCGCGAGCATGAAGCGCGCCATGTCGGAGGCGGTGGCCGACATCGCGCCGGCGGGTGCCGCGTTCACGACCTCGGTCGGCACGGACGGCGCCGAGTCGTTCGGGTAGCCCTTCGCGAGCCGGGCGTCGAGGTCGGCGGGCAGGGGCTGTGCGAACGACGACGAGGTCATCCCTGCACGGTCGAGGACCTGCTCCTGCACCAGCTCGGCGAACGGCTTCCCGCTCACCCGCTCGGCGACGTAGCCGGCCAGCGTGGCGCCGTAGTTCGAGTACGCAGGAGTCGTGCCGGGCTCGTAGACCTGCGCCGGGGGAGCGTCCGTCACCGCCTCGCGCAGCGTCTTCTCGCTGCCGGGGGTGCCGATCAGGCCGGCGATGACCTCCTCGAAGCCCGCGGTGTGGGTCAGCAGGTGGCGCAGCGTGATCGCGCCCTTCGGGGTGTCGAGGTCGAAGTCGAGGTACTGCTGCACGTCGGCGTCGAGGTCGAGCTTCCCCTGCTCGACGAGCTGCATGATCGCGGTCGCCGAGACGACCTTCGAGACGGAGCCGATGCGGAACAGGGTGTCGTCGGGGTCGACCGGGCGGGCCGGGTCGCCGTCCGTGCCGGTGTCGGCCAGGCCGTAGCCGCGGGCGGTGAGCACCTGGCCGTCCGAGACGACGGAGACCGTCGCCCCGGGGATGCCCGTCGTCTGCAGCGCCGAGCCGAGCGCGCCGTCGAGCCAGGCGTCGACGTCGCCCTTCGTGAGCTCGCCCCCGCCGGGCTGGTGCTGAGGGGCCGCCGGAGGCGCGGGCTCGGCGGCGGGGGAGGTCGCGCCGGCCGCGGTGCCGGTGGCGGTGCCGGCCGCGGTGGACGGGTCGGACGCGCCGGCCGAGCAGGCGGCGAGCGGGACGGCGAGGGCGACGACGGCCGCGGCGGCGGCGAGTCGGGGCAGGAGGCGGCGGGCGCGGAGGCCCGTCCGCGGCGGGGTGGGGAGGGGTGTCGATGTCATGCCTCCACGCTCGCCGGTCGGGCGCCATGCCACAGGGGGCAGAGGTCGGGACCTCGCCTGCGACCTGAGTCGCAGGCGGCTCCCCACCTCCCGCCGCCGCCGGGGCCTGCGACAGCGGCCGCTACAGCCGCACCACGAGTTTGCGTGCCGACACCCCCGCGCGCAGCCGGTCGAGGGCGACCTGCACCGACTCGAGCCCCTCGCCGACGACCTCGGGAGCAGGTGCGCAGACGTGGCGTCCCTCCGCGAGCGCCGACGGGAGGTGGTCGCGCCAGAGGGCGGGCCCGACCTCGTTCGTCATGAGGGTGCTGCCCCAGACGTACCGGGCCCTGATCCCGTGTCGCCGCGCCCGCACCTGCAGGGCGACGTTGCCGGCGGCGAGGCGGGTCATCGTCCGGACGAACGCCGCGCCGAACCGTGCCCCGCGCGGCAGCGAGCCGAACGAGACGGAGGGGCTGGCGAGCGCGACGCGCGTCGCGCCCGTCGCGATCGCGACCTCGACGGACGGCTCGGCCGACCCCGTGCCCACCGCGAGCACGCCGGCGACGTCGGCCCCGCCGATGCCCGCGACCAGCTCGGCGACCGCGCCGGGGCTGCGATAGTCGACGACCACCTCCGCGCCCAGGCGGCGCATCGCGTCGTGGTTGCGAGGTGAGGCGGTGGTCGCGACGCGGTGACCGGCCGCGACGGCGAGCTGGATGGCGTTGCTGCCCACGCTCGTCGCTCCTCCCCAGACCACGACCGTGCGTCCGGTGGGCGTCGGGGCGGAGGACGGGAGCGGGAGCGCGAGGTGGTCCTGCTGGAAGAGGGCGGTCGCGGCGGTCGAGATGCCCAGGGGCAGGACCACCGCCTCCTCGTGCGCGAGGCCGTCGGGCAGCGGGGCCGCGAGGTCCTCGCGCACGACGGTGAAGTGTTGGAAGCCGCCCTCGGCCTCGTGGCGGCGGCCGCGCTCCATGCCGACGGCGTAGGCGACGACCCGGTCGCCCACGCGGAACCGGTCGGCCCCGGCGCCGACGGCGACCACCTCGCCCGAGACGTCCTCGCCGAGCACGACGGGCCAGGGCAGCCAGCGATACATCAGGTTCCCGGTCCACTGCTTGACGTCGTCGAGCGGGTTGACGGCGACGGCCCTGTTGCGCACGAGCAGCTCGCCAGGGCCCGGCTCGGGCACGGGGGCGGGACCGACGACGAGGTCGGCGCCGGGAGCGGGGAGTCGAGCGGCGGCGTTGGTCGTCATGAGGGTCCTCCTGGACTGTGGTGCAGGTGTGGCGGGGAGCCGGGCGGCGGAGCGGCGACGAGCGCGGTGGGGCGGTGCGCAGGTGATGACATGCCGTGTCGTCACCTTACGCCTGATGGCACGAGATGTCATCAGCTACCCTGGCCCGATGGCACGCTGGGCACCCGACGCAGCACTCCGGCTCGAGGAGGCGGCGATGAGCCTGTTCGCCGAGCACGGCTTCGCGTCGACCACCGTTCCGCAGATCGCGGAGCGGGCAGGCCTGACCACCCGCACGTTCTTCCGTCACTTCGCCGACAAACGCGACGTGCTGTTCCTCCGCCAGCGCGAGTTCCCCGAGGTCGTCTCGCGACTCGTCGCCGCTGCGCCCGACGGCCTCGGCCCCCTCGACCTCGCGATGCACGGTGTCGAGGTCGTCGCCGCCGGTGACCTGCAGCGCTGGCGCCCCGAGGTCGCCGCACGACGTGCCGTCGTCCGCTCCGAGCCACAGCTGCGTGAGCGCGAGCTGCTCAGGGCTGCCGCGCTCGCCGACGCGATCGCGGAGGCGCTGGTCGAGACGGGCGTGCCGGGCGCCGACGCGTCCCTGGTCGCGCGCACCGCCTCCGTCCTCTTCGAGTCGTCGCTCGAGGACTGGATCGCGGGGCCCGACGACGTGCTGCTCGTCGACGTGGTGCGCGCCGCCCGGCGCCGCCTCGACCGGCTGGTCGTCGGCGGCTGACTGCCGCCCACCCGCCGGCTCGCGACAGGGCCGCTTGTCCGGCCCTGCCCGGCCCTGCCCGGCCCTGCTCGGCCTTGCTCGGCCTTGCTCGGCCCTAGTCTCGGCTCATGACGAGGACTCGACGACCCGGCCGCCGCCTCCTCGGGACGGCCGTCGCGCTCGCCGCGGCGGGCGTGCTGCTGTTCGGGCTCGCGTCGCTCGTGGTCTGGGCGGGCGATCTCACGGCCGGCAGCCCGGCCGTCTACAGCACGGCTCCCGCGACGGACTGGTCCACCGTCCGGCTGCTCGCCGGCAACGTCCTCACGATCACCGCGGGCGGGCTGCTCGCGGCGGCTCTCGTGGTCGGCGTGGTCGGCGGCGTGACTGCGCTGCGCCGCCGGGGCACCACGTCCGACGGCAGCCGGGCGTGACCGGCGCCGCGGACGGGGACGCCCAGGGCGCCTCCGGCGAGGGCACCTCGAGCGAGAGCGCCTCCGGCGAGGGCACCTCGAGCGAGAGCACCTCCGGCGAGGGCGCCTCGGACAAAGCCGACGCGCCCCTCGCCTCCGGCTGGGTGCGGATCGGCGAGCGCAGCTGGTGGTCGTCGTGGGCCGGGTACAGCGCCGTGTTCGTCGTCACGATGATCGTCTACTTCGGCGCGCAGGCCGGCCGGTTCTTCGACGGCCTCGTGCCGTTCCCGAGCAACCTGCTGCTCGGAGCCGTGCTGATCGCGGCCCTGATGTGGGTCGCCACCGCGGCGCGGAACGCGATCTACCCGCAGCCCTGGGTGAACCTCGACACCGACCAGCTGCGCGCCGGCACCCGCCGCACCGTCGCGCTCGCCGACGTCGACCGCGCTCTCGTGCCGCTCGACCCGGCCCTGCGGTCGGACGTGCTCGTGCTCCGCCTGACCGCGAAGGAGGCGCGGGTCGAGATCATCCTGCGCGACCGGCGGGGCCCCCGCCTCGACGGCACCTCCACCCGGGTGCTCGCGGAGGCGCTGCGCCGCACCGCCGTCGCGATGCCGACCTCGTCGAACGATCCGACGGGCCGCTTCGGCCGCTACAACTTCCCCGGGCACGTCGGACTCGACGACGCGATCGCGCTCGTCGAGCACCCGCCCGCTCCCGGAGCGCCGCTGCCTGCCTCTTGGTGAGCGCGCGCGGCCCACGCGCGGCGGCTGGTCTTGCCGGCGTCGTCGCGCACGGGCTCGTCCACGAGCCACAGCGCAGCCGGACGTCGCTCGGGGTCGAGCCGCTGCCGCGCCCACGCGAGGAGCTCCTCCGCCGTGACGCCCGCGGCCGCACCCGCGACGTCCACCACGGCCTCGATCCGCTGGCCGAGGTCGTCGTCGGCGACGCCGAACGCGACCGCGCCGCGCACGGCGGGGTGCGCCTCCAGCACCCGCTCCACCTCGGTCGGGTGCACGTTGACGCCGCCGCGCAGCACGACGTCGTCGACCCGGTCGACCAGGTGCAGGTACCCGTCGGGGTCGAGGCGGCCGAGGTCGCCGAGGGTGTCCCAGCCGTCGTCGGTCCGGGCCGAGCGGCCGCCGAGGTACCGGTACGTCGGGCCTCCTGCGCGCCGCAGCCACACCTGCCCGACCGTGCCCGCCGGCAGGTCGTCGCCGTCGGCCGTGCGGACGGCGACGCTCGTCCCGCCGCCCGGCCGCCCCACGCTGCCGGGGTGCTCGAGCCACTCGTCGCCGCGGATCGTCAGCACGCCGTTCGACTCGCTGCCGGCGTACACCTCGACGACGCGCTCGGCACCGACCCAGGCCATGAACCGGCGCTTCAGGTCCGGCGGACAGGGCGCGCCGAGGTGCAGCACGGTCTGGAGCGACGACAGGTCGGCGGCGGCGCGCTCCTCGTCGGGCAGGCGCAGCAGCCGGTGCATCATCGTCGGCACGAGCAGCGCCCAGGTCACCCGGTGCGACGCGATCGCCCGCAGCACCCGTCGCTCGTCGAAGCGCGGCAGCAGCACGAGCTCGTGCCCGGTCAGCAGCCCGCGGAACGCGTACGTGAACGTCGCCGAGTGCGTCAGCGGCCCGGCCACGAGCTGCACCTGGTCGCGGGGCAGGAACGACGCGACGGCCGCCGACGGGTCGAGCAGCGCGGGCGCGGCGGCCAGCACGACCTTGGGCCGTCCGGTCGACCCCGACGAGGTCGGCGCCTTCCAGCTCGACGCCCACGCGTCCGGCAGAGGAGGCGCGTCACCGGCCACCGGGGGAGGCACCCAGCCCGCAGGCACCCACGGCACGCCCCCGGCACCCCCGGCACCAGCGGCACGCCCGGCACCACCACCCGCACCCGCCGACGGCACCCCCACCACCAGCGCCGGCCGCACCAGCGCCTCCAGCTCGGCTCGCTCCGCGGCGTCGAGCCCGAGCGAGATCGGCTGCGGCGTCGCCCCGCACCTCCAGATCGCGGCGCAGACGACGATCATCTCGACGGTGTTCGGCAGGGCCACGGTCACCAGCGAGTCGTGGCCGACGCCGAGGTCGAGGTAGGCGCGGGCGAGGACCGAGGAGGCGCGGTCCAGCTGCGAGGCCGTCAGCGTCCCGGCGTCGTCGCGTGCCACCACGCGGTCGGGGTCCGCCTCAGCGAGCCCCGTGACGATGCGCGAGATCGACTGCCGCGCCATGGTCGCCCTCCCTGCCGACGGCCTCGTAGAACTGCTCGTGGAGCAGGGCGACGTCGTCCCAGGAGTGCGACCCCGCGAGGTCGCGGCCGGGACCGGCTGCGGGGCCTGACCCGTCGAGGGCGGCGACCAGCGCCTCCTCGATCGACCCGGGATCGGCCGCGTAGGCGACGGTCGGGCCGAAGACCTCGCGCAGCACCGGCAGGTCGCGGGCGACGACGGGCACGCCGGCGGCGAGGGCCTCCATCGCGGCGAGGCCGAAGCCCTCCTTGGTCGAGACGAAGGCGAGGGCGCCGGCGGTGGCCACGAGCGAGGGCAGGTCGTCGTCGTCGACCACGCCGAGCACGACGGGGTCGAGGCCGAGCTCGGCGATGCGGGCGTCGACCCTGGCGCGGTACTCGCGGTAGTCGAACAGGGTCTCGCCGCCGCCGAAGACGAGGCGCACGTCGGGTCGGCGGCGCCGGAGCAGCGCGAACGCCTCGACCAGGTCGAGGCTGCCCTTGCGGGGCTCGATGCCGCCGAGCGCCAGCACGTACTCGCCGAGCCGGTCGCGCCAGCGTGCCCGGTCGCCGTCGCCCGAGGGTCCGGCCGCCGCGGCGAAGCGGGCCGAGTCGACGCCGTTCGGGATCACGGTCGGCGTCAGCCCCCAGCCGCGCTCGACGTCGGCGGCGACGGCTGCCGACACGCAGATCCGGGCGAGCGGGCGGCGGACCGCGTCGTCGTGGCAGCGCACGAGCTCGGGCGTCGTGAACTCGTCGAGGTGGTGGATCGTCCGGAGGCACGGGCCGACCGCGTTGGCCGAGATGCAGTCCTGGGCGTGCACGACGTCGTACCGCTCGTGCTCGCGGGCCTCCGCGAACGCGGCCCCCATCGTCTCGATCGACCGAGCGATGCGGTCGCCGACCGACTCGTCGTCGCGCGCCTCGAAGGGCACCACGCGGATGCGCACGGCCGGGTCGACACGGCGGAAGAACGCCTGGTCGCCGCCGCGGCCGAGGGTCCACACCGTGACCTCGTGGCCTCGCCGGGCCAGCGCCTCCGACAGGGCCAGGGCGTGCACGACGCCGCCCCGCGGCTTCGTCGAGTACGTGACCTGCGCGACCCGCATCAGCGCGCCGCCCGCATCGGTATCGCCAGCATCATCGCAGGCCGTTCTCGTAGGCCGACGGCACGCGCTGCCGCAGGTGGTCCATCGTGCGGCGGGCCCTGGCGGCGTCGGCGGCGACGTCGGCCGTCGCGACGGCCAGGCCGCCCTTGGCCCAGGTCTTCGCGACGATCTCGCCGGCCGGGTCGACGACCTTCGCCTGCCCGAGGAACCTCAGCCCGCCGAGCACCCCCGTCTGGTTCGACGAGACGAGCCAGAGCTGGTTCTCGGCGGCCCGTGCGCAGTCGTAGAGGTCGAAGAGGTGCGCCTGGCGGTCGTTCCGGAGGCGGTCCGACCTCTCCGTGACGCTGGCCGGCCAGGCGCTCAGGCAGACGAGCAGCTCGGCGTCCGCGAGCGCCAGCGTGCGCGACGACTCGGGGAACGTCTTGTCGAAGTCGATCATCATTCCGAGGCGGCCGACGGGGGTGTCGACCGGGACGAACCCGGTGCCGGCCCGGTACACCTCCGACTCGCCGAGCGGCAGGTGCACCTTGCGGTGCGAGCCGAGCACGCGGCCGCCCTGGACGCAGACGGCGCTGTTGTAGCGGACGTCCTCACCCCCCTCGAGGGCACGCTCGGTAACGCCGAAGCAGACCGTCATGTCGGCGGCGAGATCGGCGACGGCCTGCACCTCGGGCCCGTCGATCTCGACCGCCGGCGGCAGCAGCGAGTCGGGACCCGAGGAGGCGCCCCCCGGGTGCACGAGGTCGAGCAGGTACCCGCCCACGGTCGCGTCGGGCAGCACGAGCAGGTCGACGCCGCGGGCGCGCGCCTGCTCGACCATGCCGGGGAGCTTCGCGAGCGTCCGCCCGACGTCGCGGCCGAAGTGCGCGGCGACGGCCCCCATCGTGATCTCGGCCATGGCGTCAGGCTAGCCCGCCGCCACGGCCTCCTCCGCGAGCACCGACTCGTCAGCCCGGCCGGCCCGGCCGGCCCGCGCCGCGATGCTCTCGGCGACGTGAGCGGCGTCGCGGGCGATCGCCTCGAAACGACCCGACCCCCAGGTGTGCAGCCACGGCAGCCCGAGGAAGTGCAGGCCCGGCGCGGTGGTGCTGCCGCGCTGGTGCGTCGGGACGCCGCCTCCGTCGAAGACCCCGACATGCACCCACGACCAGTCCGCCCGGAACCCGGCCGACCAGACGACGCTCGTGATGCCAGCCTCGCGCAGGTCGAGTCGCGTCACCTCGGTCTCGGGTCGCCAGACCGGCACGTAGCGCGGCTCGACGGGCGCGTCGACGCCGGTGCGCTCGATGTGGCGGTCGATGTCGGACTTGATCGACTCCATCACCGAGTCCGCGTGGTCGAGCGACGCCTCCGTCGTCGGGCTGAAGGTGAGGGCGGTGCCCTCGGCGCCGGTCAGCCGGCCGTAGAGCCGCATGCCCTCGAGCGCGAAGGCGCGGAGGTCGATGTCGCGCCCGCCGCCCCGCCCGGTCATGTAGTGGTTCGTCGACTCGCGCTTGGTGAGGCCGCCGACCTGCGCCTGCACCGGGATGTCGTAGACGCCCATGTCGCTCAGCCACGCGATGCAGTCGCGCCCGCGGTAGAAGCGGGCGCAGCGAGGAGCCGAGCCGAGCGCGAGGTGCACCTGGCGCCCGGCGAGGTGCAGGTCCTCGGCGATCTGGGCGCCCGACTGGCCCGAGCCGACGACGAGCACGCCGCCCTCGGGAAGCGCCTGCGGCGAGCGGTAGTCGGCGGAGTGCACCTGCACGACGTCGTCGGACACCCCCGCGGCGACGGCCGGCAGCACCGGGCGGTGGTAGCCGCCGGTGGCGAGCACGACCTGGTCGGCGAGGATCGTGCCCTGGTCGGTGACGACCTCGAAGCCGCCGGCCGCCGCTTCCCGCAGCCGGGTGACGAGCACGCCCTCGACGACGGGGGCGTCGAAGGAGGCGGCGTACCGACGGATCCACGCGTGCACCTCGTCGCGGCCCATGAAGCCGTCGGGGTCGTCGCCGTCGTAGGCGAAGCCCGGCAGCACGCACTGCCAGTTCGGGGTCACGAGCGTGAAGGCGTCCCAGCGACGGTCGATCCAGTCGTGCGCGATCGTGTCGCGCTCGAGGACGACGTGGTCGACGCCCTGGCGCGTCAGGTGCCAGCTGATCGAGAGGCCGGCCTGGCCGCCGCCGACGACGGCGACCTCGACGCGCGTGCCGTCGACGACGCGGCGCGGGGAGCTCACGAGCGCGGTCACCACGACGCTCCTGCAGGAGGCGCGGGCGCGGTCGCCGGGGCAGGCAGCGGCGGGTGCATCTCGAGCACCCGCACCGCGCCTCCTTCGTGCGTCGCCGCGATCGTGGTGATCTCGGCCTGGTGCTGCATCGCGGAGGTGCAGGCGAAGCCGTAGGCCGCGGCGACGCGCTCGCTCGCGATGCGGAGAGCGGTCGTCGAGCGCTCGACGAAGTCGGCGAGCGGGTACTCGGCTCCCGCGGTGAGCCAGTCGTGCACCACGAGGCTCGGCGAGTAGCAGGCGGTCTCGGAACCGTCGGGCCAGCGCACCTGGAACGTCATCTCAGGCACGGGCGAGACTCCTGCCGGCGGCGGAGGCCGCCTCGGCCTCGCCGGTGCGGTACGCGTCGGGCCGCCGGTCGCGCAGGTGGAACATGCCGCCGCGCATCGCCCGGAACGTGCCCTCGACGTCGATCTCGGCGATCGCGAGGCCTGCCTCGAGCAGGGTCGTGGCGAGCACGACGCCGCCGGGGTCGACCACCTTCGCGTTGCCGACGTAGCGGAGCGAGCCGAAGGTGCCGGCCTGGTTCGAGGCGATCCAGAAGACCTGGTTGTCGAGGGCGCGGGCCGTGTCGAGCAGGTTGAAGCGGTAGGTCCAGCGGTCGTCCTGCAGGTTCTCGGCGGTGGCGGTGCGGGCGACGGGCCAGGCCGACATGCTGACGATGATCTCGGCGCCGTCCAGCGCCAGCGACCGGGCCGCCTCCGGGAACGCCTTGTCGTAGCAGATCTGCATGCCGAGGCGGCCGACGGGGGTGTCGAAGGCCTCGTAGACGTCGCCTGCCGAGTACGACATCGCCTCTCCGAGGGGCTGGTGCACCTTGCGGTACGAGCCGTAGATCCGCGTGCCGTCGAGGCAGACCGCGGCGTTGTAGCGCGTCTCGCCGTCGTCGGCGAGCTCGCAGAAGCCGATGCAGACGACCATGTCGCCGACGATCTGCTGCACGCGGCGGAGCTCGGGGCCGTCGAGCGCGACCGCCGGCGGCAGCGAGCGCGTCGTCGTCTTGAGGGTGTCGCCGTGGTTGCCGAGCGACGACAGGTAGCCGCCGATCGCGGCCTCGGGGAAGACGAGCAGCTGCACGCCAGCCGCCCTCGCCTCGCCGACGAGGGTCTCGATGAGCTCGTAGTTCTGGTCGAGGTCCCGGGTGAAGTTCGCCGAGACGGCGGCGACGGTCGTCGACATCGTGTCTCCTCTGGTCGGTGGAGGCGGTGGCGCAGGTTCCTGCGGTGCGTCCATCAGAAGCCAGGAGCTGTTTCCGATTGGTTACAGCCGGAATAAGAACTCGTGTCGCAGGTCGCGGCCGCGATAGAGAGGCACGATCTGCGCCGCCGAAACAAAACGGCGAATCCTCGTAATCCGCCTGCAACACGGCGGTCGAAGACTCGGGACCAGATCCAGGCACCGCAGTTCGACCGGCACCGTCTCGTCCCGACCCCGCAAGGAGCCCGCACCATGAGCGACAACGACATCGACTTCGACCAGCAGGTCCTCGACAACATCGAGATCTCCCGCAACGAGATCGCGCACCCCTCGCTGCCGAAGGGGAGCAACATCTACGGCTCGACCAAGATCTTCCCCGACTACACGGCCACGAAGGACGAGCACTACTTCCAGCTCGTGCACGGCATCGCCCACGAGTCGTCGGTGAGCTTCGTCGCCGTGCTGCAGGCGACCAGGGCCCTCCGCAAGGGCTTCACGAGCGTGCTCTACTTCTACGGCCCCGGCTCGATGAACTGCATCGCCAACCGCGGGTTCCCGACGACGGGCTCGGACGGGTTCCCCGGCGAGAACAACATCAACAACGCGCTCGAGACGTTCATCGCCGAGGGCGGGACGGTGTTCTGCTGTCGCTTCGGCCTCGCGCTGCACGGCAACCGCGAGGAGGACCTGATCGCCGGCGTGATCCCGTGCCACCCCCTCGACGTGCAGGACGCCGTCATCCACTACGCCCGCAAGGGCGCCATCATCAACAGCACCTACATGGTCTGAGCCGGTGACCGCGTGACGATCACGAACGAGCCGCAGGCCCCCGCGCGCGGTGCCGTCGGCATCTCGAACGGCGGGGCGCTCTCCACCCGCGTCGACGTCGCCATCCGCGGCATCCGGGTCGCCGCCCCCGTGCACCGGGAAGGAGGCGCTGGTCCGAG
Organism: Frigoribacterium sp. CFBP 13729; assembly: GCF_014841875.1. Classification (NCBI taxonomy): domain Bacteria; kingdom Bacillati; phylum Actinomycetota; class Actinomycetes; order Micrococcales; family Microbacteriaceae; genus Frigoribacterium; species Frigoribacterium sp. CFBP 13729. The sequence continues at coordinate 20,670 of NZ_JACYUR010000009.1, forward strand.
CGACGACGGACACGTGCTGTTCCAGGGCCTGCAGTCCGCGATCCCGCAGAGCCAGGACAGCCCGTACCTCGTCGACGACGGGCGACTGCTGCTCGACGGCGAGGACACGGGCATCGAGGTCACGCCGGTGGCCCGCCCCCGGTTCTACGACCTGGCGACGGCGGACGGCGTCTCCTACGAGGCGATCGCGCGCCTCCACGGGGCCAAGGTGCTGGCGACCACCGTCGTCCAGACCTGCGTGCGCTACGACGTCGCCGAGCGCTGCCGGTTCTGCTCGATCGAGGAGTCGCTGAACTCCGGCTCGACCGTGGCCGTCAAGACGCCGTCGATGATCGCGGAGGTGGCCGAGGCCGCCTGGCGACTGGACGGCGTCGAGCAGATGGTGATGACCACCGGCACCTCGAAGGGGCGCGACCGCGGCGCGACCCACCTGGCTCGGTGCGTGCGCGCCATCAAGGCCGTGGTGCCCGAGCTCGAGATCCAGGTGCAGTGCGAGCCGCCGGGCGACCTCGCGACGATCACCGACCTGTACGAGGCCGGCGCGCGCTCGATCGGCATCCACGTCGAGTCGATGGACGACGACGTGCGCCGCCGCTGGATGCCGGGCAAGTCGCGCGTGTCGATGGACGAGTACCGGGCCGCCTGGCGCGAGGCCGTCCGCGTCTTCGGCCGCAACCAGGTCTCGACCTACCTGCTCGTCGGCCTCGGCGAGGACCCGGACGAGATGGTCGCCGGCGCCCAGGAGCTGATCGACATGGGCGTCTACCCGTTCATCGTCCCGTTCCGGCCGCTGCGCGGGACCCTCGCGACCGACGTCGACCACGTGCCCGCGCCGCACGGCTCGGTGCTGCACGACATCACCTTCCGGGTGTCGGAGGCGCTGATCGCGGCCGGCATGAAGGGCACCGACCAGAAGGCCGGCTGCGCGGCCTGCGGCGCGTGCTCGGCGCTGCAGACGGCCGGGGGCTGAGGTGGCGCTGCTCGACGTGCCCGCCCTGATGGGGCCGCGGGTCGTCGCGCCGCCCGCCGCGGAGTTCATCGTGGGGGTCGCCGACCGCGCCGAGGTCGAGGCGTACCGACGGCTGCGGCGCGACGCGTTCGTCGACGAGCAGGGGCTCTTCGAGGGCACCGACCGCGACGAGCTCGACGACGACCCGCGCACCGTCGTGCTCGTCGCCCGGGCCGGCGGAGGCGTCGTCGGCGGGGTGCGCCTGGCGCCCGTCGGCTCGGAGGACATCGGCTGGTGGACGGGTTCGCGGCTCGTCGTCGCGCCGTCGGCCCGGAGCGCCCTCGGCGTCGGGTCGGCACTCGTCCGGGCCGCGTCGGCGCTCGCCGAGCAGCTCGGGGTGCTCCGCTTCGACGCGACCGTCCAGGTGCGCTCGTCGGTGCTGTTCCGGCGTCTCGGCTGGGAGCAGACCGGCCGCTGCGTGATCGGCGGCGTCGACCACCTCCGGATGCGCTGGCCGATCGACCGGCACCAGCGGCTCGTCGACGCGACGAAGTCGGTGCTCGAGGCCGTGCTCGAGCCGCACACCGCGTGGGCGGCTTCGCCCGACGGATCACTGGGAGGCGCGGGCTGGGTCGGCGACGACGGGGCGCCCGTGCCGGGCACCGACGTCGTCGCGGCCTGCGACGCGATCCTGCCCTCGATGGTCGAGCGCGACCCGGAGTGGGCCGGCTGGTGCGGCGTGCTCGTCAACGTGAACGACCTCAGCGCGATGGGCGCCGCGCCCGTCGGGCTGCTGGACGCGGTGGCGGGCCGCGACGCCGCATTCGTCCGACGGGTGCTCGCCGGGGTGCGCCGCGGCGCCGAGGCCTGGGGCGTGCCGCTGCTCGGCGGCCACACGCAGGTCGGGGTGCCGGCCGCGCTCAGCGTCACGGCGCTCGGACGGACGGCCCATCCCGTGCCGGGCGGCGGCGGCCGGTACGGCGACGCCCTCAGCCTCACGGTCGACGTGAGCGGCTCGTGGCGCGAGGGGCACCACGGCAGCCAGTGGAACTCGACCGAGGGGCGCCGCTCGCACGAGCTGCGCGACCTCGCGGGCACCGTCGCGCGGGCACGGCCCGCCGCGGCGAAGGACGTCAGCATGGCCGGCATCGTCGGCACCGTGGGGATGCTCGCGGAGGCCAGCGGGTACGGCGCTGTCGTCGACGTGGCGTCCGTGCCGAGGCCGGGCGGCGCCTCCTCGGGGGTGACCGTGGGGGACTGGCTGAGCTGCTTCCCCGGGTTCGGCATGGTGACGGCCGACCGGCCCGGGGAGTCGCGGATGCACTCGCCGTACGCGGAGACGGCCGAGATCGGCGAACTGTCGCTGCGGCGTGGGGTCGACCTGCGCTGGCCCGACGGCGAGGTCACGCGTGCGGTCGGCGGCGGCGTGACGGGGCTCGGCCCCGCCTGAGCTCGCGCGCTGCTGCTCGGCGACACCCGACGGGAAACACGACCGTAACGACACTGTGCGTCTGCTCGAAACACCCCATGAATACGGTGTGGATCGTGTGATCCACACGAGCGGACCGACGGCGATCTGCGAGGCACGAGGCCGTCCCGTCGGCCCCGTCGAGCAGCCCGGCCGCGCGTCGGACCAGCGTCCCCCTGCCCCGCAGTCGACGGCGAGCCGCGCTCGACCTCGACCGAAGGAACCTGCCCCGATGCAGCACACCACCCGGCGCCTCGTGCGCCCCCGGACGGCCCTGGCCACCGGCGCCCTCGCCGTCGGCCTCGTCGCCCTCGGGAGCGCTCCGGCCCTCGCCGCGCCCGCCCCGATCGCGCCCGGCATCACCGCCGCGTCGGTCACCGCTCCCGCCGCGGCCACGGTCGGCGACGTCGTCGACGCGTCGGTCGCGCTGACCGGCACCAGCGACGTCTACGCCTACGAGCTCGTGGTCGAGTACGACCCCGCCGTGCTCGACTACGTCGACGGCAGCGCGACCGCGCCCGACGGCGGCTTCGACGCCGTCGACGAGCAGGACGGCACCCTCACCGTCACGCACACCCGGCTCGGCACCTCGCCCGGGCTCGCGGGCGACCTCGCCGTCGACCTGCAGTTCGCCGCGATCGGCGCCGGCGACGGCACGCTCGACCTCGCCTCGGTCACGCTCGTCTCCGAGGACGGGCTGACGACGACGCTCGCGGCGCCGTCCACGGCGCCCCTCGCGGTGACCGCCGCGGCAGTACCCCCGGTCGACCCGGCACCCGTGCCGGTACCCGACCCGAGCACCCCCGCAGGAGGCGGCACCGCGCCGGTGCCCTCGCCCACGTCCGGCGCGACCGGCGCCTCCTCGTCCTCGGGTCCCCTGGCCTTCACGGGCTCGGACGCGTTCCCGGGGATCCTCGCGGGCGCCGCCGTGCTGCTCGCCGGCATCGCCGCCGTGGTCGTCGCCCAGGTGCGCCGCCGCCGCTCGGCGGGCACCCGATGAGCGCGCTCCGCCCCGGCGCTCGCCATGCGCCGCTCCGTGCCGACTCGCCCGGCCACGTCTCGCCCGCCCCCGACTCGACCAGCCACAGGAGGACCTCCCTCGTGCCATCCACCCGACGCCGCGCCCTCGCCGCGACGACCGTCACCTGCGCCCTCGCGCTCGGCGGGCTCGTGGCCGTCCCGGCCGCGAACGCCGTGAACACCGCCGACGCAGCCGCAGCGGCCGCCGCGGCAGCGCCCGCGCCCGCCGCCGGCACGTTCCTCGCCCCGTACTGGGTCGAGCTCGACCTGACCGGCGACCGCCAGGTGACGGCCGACGACCTCGAGGTGCTGAGCTCCGCGTTCGGGGCGACCAGCGCCTCCTCGGCGTGGGACCAGGTCGAGGTCGCCGACACGGACGCCGACGGCGTCATCACGATCACTGACGTCGCCGCCCTGTCGCAGCGCATCGTCTACGACGACGGCCCCTTCGAGATCGTCGAGGCGTCGGTCGTCGAGATGCAGGCCGCCATGAACGCCGGGGTCACGACCTCGGTCGAGCTCACCCAGGACTACCTCGACCGCATCGCCGCCTACGACACGGCCAAGGTCGACCCGGCGTCGAACGGGCGCCCGCTGCGCTCGATCATCACGACCAGCGGGGTCGCGCTCGCCGCGGCCGCCGAGGCCGACGCGACCCGCGCCTCCGACGGGATGACCGACATGCTGCTCGGCGTGCCGATCGCGGTGAAGGACAACTACGACACGGTCGACATGCCGACCACCGGCGGCTGCGGCTGCTGGGACGGCAACCAGACCAGCACCGACGCGACGATGGTCGCGGGGCTGCGGGCGTCCGGTGCCGTGATCCTCGCGAAGGCGAGCCTCGACGAGTTCGCGTTCGGCTTCGCGTCCGAGTTCTCGTCGTACCAGCCCGCCGGCACGAGCACGCTCGTCGCCAGCCCGTACGTCACCAGCCAGACGGCCGGCGGCTCGAGCGGCGGCACCGGCGCGGCGATCGCGGCGAACCTCGCCGGCATCGGGTTCGGCACCGACACGGGCGGCTCGATCCGCATCCCGTCGTCGTACAACCAGCTCGTCGGCGTCCGTCCCACCGTGGGACTCGCCAGCCGTGACGGCATCATCCCCCTGGCGCTCACGCAGGACACCGGAGGCCCGATCGCCCGCACCGTCACCGACGCCGCCGTGGCGCTCGACTCCGTGACCGGCGTGGACGCCGCGGACCCGGTCACGAGCGAGCAGCAGGGCCTCGTGCCGGAGTCGTACACGAGCTTCCTCGACGCGGACGCCCTCGCCGGCACCCGCATCGGCTACGTGACGTCGATGGTCAGCACGAACCGGACCACCGCCCGGCTCTTCGCGGATGCGCTGGTGACCCTGCAGGCGCAGGGCGCGACGATCGTCCCGATCGCGACCCCGCCGAGCGGCTTCGCCGCCGTGCTCGCCGAGGGCAGCGGCAGCACGAACGAGTTCAAGCACGACCTCGACGCCTACGTCGCGAAGCACCTCGCGCCGAACGTCGAGGCGCGCTCGCTGCAGGGCGTCCTGGCTTCCGGCAAGTACGTCCCGTCGCGGGCCGGCACCTACCGGTCTCGCGACGCCGTCACCGAGGCGACCTACCAGGGGTGGGCAGGCCCGACCGGCACGCACACCACGGCCATCGCGAACGGGCACACCCTGGTCACGGCGATGCTGGACGATCAGGACCTCGACACGCTGATCTACCCGTCGGGCAACCCCTACTCGTCGTTCAGCACGAACATGCGGCTGAGCCCGAACACGGGCATGCCGGCCGTGACGGTGCCGATGGGGCAGGCGACCGCCGAGGACGGCACCGTCACCGGCGCCGGCGTCAACCTCGAGTTCCTCGGGCGGGACTACGCCGAGGGCGACCTGCTCGGCCTCGCCTACGCGTTCGAGCAGGCCACGGGTCCGTCGCAGTCGCGCACGTCGCCGACGTACTACGGCCCGCTGCCGGCAGGCTGACCGCAGGAGGCGCGGGTCCCGTCCGCAGGACGGGGCCCGTTCCTGCGCCCTCCGTGCACCCCTCGGACCCGCGCGCACCCCTCGGCGCCCTCGAGGGTGCGCGCGGGTTCCGCGGGTGCGGGGCCCGGCGCGACACGTCGATGCTCGGCGAGACCGCCTGCGCCGCGAGCTACACCCCTGATCCAGCGCTACACCCTCGGAACGTGGGGTGTGGTGCGGGTTCCGGGGTGTAGCTCGTGCCCATGAGCTGCCGCTGCGCGCAGACCCTCCGAATCCGCATGGCCCCCTCCGCGCGCTTGAGGGTGTGTGCGGATTCCGCGGGTGCGGGTGCGGCGGCGGCGCGGGCTCAGACGAGCCCGTGCTCGTAGGCGAGGATCACGACCTGCACGCGGTCGCGCAGGTCGAGCTTGGCGAGCACGCGGCCCACGTGCGTCTTGACCGTGGACTCGCTGACGACCAGCCGCGCGGCGATCTCGGCGTTGTTGAGGCCCTGCGCGACCGCGAGGAACACGTCGTGCTCGCGCTCGGTGAGCGCGGCGAACGGGCTCGGGGTGCCGACGCCGGCGGCTGCATCGTGCGCACCGCGGCCCCCGGCGCCCGCGCCCGACCCGGCGCCCGCGCCCGACCCGGCGCCCGCGCCCGACCCGGCGCCCGCGCCCGACCCGGCGCCCGCACCCGCACCTGCCCCCGGACCGCCGCCTCCGCCCGCCCCGCCCGCCCCGCCCGCGCCGCCGCGGGGCAGCCGCGGCAGCGCCAGGTCGAGCACCGCGCGCGTGACCCGCGGCGAGACGACGGCGTCGCCTGCGGCGACCGCTCGGATGCCGGCGAGCAGCTCGGCGCGGGGCGCGCTCTTCACGAGGAACCCGCTCGCCCCTGCCCGGAGCCCTGCGAACGCGTGCTCGTCGAGGTCGAACGTCGTGAGGATGAGCACCCGGCTCGCCGGCGTCTCGCGGACGATCCGTCGGGTGGCCTCGATGCCGCCGATCCCGGGCATGCGGACGTCCATGACGACGACGTCGGGCGACAGGTCCGCGGTCAGGACGACCGCTTCCTCTCCGGTCGCCGACTCGCCGACGACGACGAGGTCGTCGGTCGAGTCCACGATCATCGCCATGCCGCGTCGGACCAGCTCCTGGTCGTCGACGAGCAGGATCCTGGTGTCGGTCACCGCGCCTCCTCCGTGTCGGTCAGCACGACGGCGACGCGCCAGCCGCCGCCGCTGCCGCCACCGTCTTGCAGCGGGCCCGCCTCGACGGTGCCGCCGTACATCCTCGCGCGCTCGCGCATGCCGACGAGGCCGCGGCCGGCCCCCGTGAGCCGGGGAGCGGCGCCGTCCCCGTCGGCCCGGTCCGCCCCGTCTGTCGCGCCCGCCCCGAGGCCGACCCCGTCGTCGGTCACCGTCACCACCACCTGCTCGCCCCAGTCGAGCTCGACGAGCACCCGGCTCGGCGATCTCGCGTGTCGAAGGGCGTTGGTCAGCGACTCCTGCACGATGCGGTGCACGGCGGTCTGCAGCGCCTCGGAGGCGGCAGGCACGCCCCGGGACTCGACCACCACCGGCAGCCCCGCGGCCCGGAACGAGGCCACGAGCTCGGGCAGCTGGTCGATCCCGGGCTGGGGCTGCGCCGAGAGCCCGGCGCCGGGGGCTGCCGCCGACGTGGCGACGCCGCCATCGACGCCGGCGCCGGGGGCTGTCGCCGTCGACGCGTCGTCGTCGTCGTCGCCCAGCGCCCCGAGCAGTCGACGCATGTCGCCGAGCGACCGCCGGCCGACCTGCACGATCTCGACCACCGCCTCCTGCGACCTGGCCGGGTCCTTGCGGGCGAGGGCGTCGGCGCCCTCCGCGAGCGTGACCATCACGGAGATCCCGTGCGAGACGATGTCGTGGACCTCACGGGTGATGCGCGCCCGCTCGGCCGCCGTGGCGAGCCGTGCCTGCTGGTCACGCTCGCGCTCCAGGCGCTCGGCCCGCTCGACCAGCGCCTCCAGCCGGCGGCGACGGGAGCCGACGTCGACCCCGATCAGCACTGCGACGAGGGCGAGCAGCACCGTGACGACGGAGGCGCCCGTCGCGTCGCCGAGGACGACCGTCGACAGGGCCGACACCCCCGCTCCGACGAGGACCGAGACGCCGAGGCCGATCCAGGCGGCCCGGACCGAGCGGTGCACGGCGAGGGCGTAGAGCGCGAGGCAGGTGCCGAGCGGGTCGACGCCGAAGTCGACGAGGGCCGCGACGGCCGTGGCGACGGTCACGACCGCGAAGGTCAGCCAGGGGCGTCGGCGTCGCACGAGCAGTGCGGCGGCCGAGAGGACGAGGCCTGCCCCGAGCACGACGTCGACGCCGAGCGGGCGGCCGTCGCCGGTGGCGAGCCAGACGAGGGCGAGGCTCGTCCCGCTGACGAGAAGGTAGCCGAGGGCGACGAGGGCGTCCACCACGGCGGGGCGCGACACGGCCCAGCGGCGCACGGCGCCCGGCGGGCGGGGGCTGTCGGGCATGCTCCGACTCTACGCAGCGGCCCGGACGGAGGCGTAGGCGCGGTCGGCGTCCCCGTGGCCGGAGCCCAGCGTCGAGACCCCCAGCACGATCAGCCAGCCGATCGCGATCGTCGTCGCCACGAGCTCGAGGACGCCGCCGACGTCGGTCCCGACGCGCAGCAGCGAGAGCAGGCCGCCCGTCGCCGCGATCAGCGCCACCGAGACGCCGCTGGTCATCGAGAGCACCCGCAGCCGGCCACGACCGGCGACGAACGAGGCCTGCAGCATCGCGACGCAGGCCGCCGCGAAGGCGAGCACGGCCGACGTGGTGTGGACGAGGTCCTGCACCGTGAACGTCGAGCCGACCGGCAGCGGGCAGCCCGCCGTGCAGGGCACCTGCGACGCCACCAGGAACAGCCCCGATGCGGCGACGATCGACGTCGACACCGTCCAGGCCCCGAGGAGGCGCCCGGCAGCCCGCGTGCCCTTCCCGGCCTGCGTGCCCCGTCCGGCCTGCGTGCCCCGCCCGGCCCGTGCAGCGCGCAGGCCCCGCCCGGCCCACGCGACGAGCAGCCCGCCCGCGACCACCAGCAGCAGCGCCGCCTCGAACAGCGCGGCCGTGGGCTCGCCGTCGGCCCCGAGCTCGCTGACGTAGACGGGCCGGTCGACCCGGCTGCGCGCGACCCAGATCAGCACGAGCGCGACGGTGGTGAGGGCGCTGCCGGCGACCGCCGCGGCGGTGCGCACGGCGGTCTCGGCGGTGGCGCGCGAGACCCCGGTGCGGCCGGTGGCGGACGCGGTCGCGCCGCCGGCAGGACGGGCGGGAGACGGTGAGGGGCGGGACACGGTGGAGGCCATGTCCCGACGCTAAGAAGACCCCTGCCCCGCCCGCGTCGGACCCTGGTGCACGCCTGAGGCGGGCGTAGCACCTGGGTACCACGCGCCTCCTCGGCACCTCTCGCGTGGCGCAGGCGTCGTGGGACGGCGTGGGCACGGGCCCGCCCCTGTCCCGTCCCACGACGCCGTCCTCGTCCCACGACGCCGTCCTCGTGCGACGGGCCCGGCGTGGCAGACGGCGAGGACGTGCTGGCGCGGCGCTCGGCGGCGTGGTGAGGTGGGGCATGTCCTTCTTCCCCGAGGTGTCCCCGGTCGACGACGACGAGCTGCCCGAGGCGTGGGTCCCGCCGGCCTGGACACAGCCTCCCGCGGGCTGGTTGCCCGGCCGACTGGCCGAGGCCGCCCTTCTCGCGCGCACGGACGAGGTCGCGGTCGCCGTGACGGGCGTCACGGCGCACCCCTCCGGCGTCGGCATCGAGCTGCAGTCGACCCTGAGGAACCCGGGCCAGGGCCGGCGCGCGTGGGCCGTCCTGGTCGACCGCTTCGAGGGCGGGCGCTTCCGGCCCGGCCTCGCGGACGAGACGGCAGGCCTCCGCTTCGGCGTCCAGCTCGCCGACGGCAGCACGGCGATCGCCGACATGGGCCACGGCTTCGGCGGCCACGGGGGCCACAACGAGGTGCCGGTCGGCCCCGTGCTGACGTTCGCGCCCCAGGGCGGCCAGGGCGACGACCGTCTCATGACGAGCACCGGCACCCTGTGGCTGTGGCCCCTGCCCGCCGACGGGCCCCTTGAGCTCGTGCTCGCCTGGCCCGAGTTCGGCGTCCCCGAGACGCGGCACCGCTTCGAGCACCTCGAGCTCGACGCCGCCGCCCGCCGGGCACAGCCCCTCTGGGAGGCCTGAGGGCCCGCCTGCTGCTCACACCCCCGACGGTGCAGCACACCCCCGAATTCGGGGGTGCGCTGCACCACAGGGGGTGTGCGGGTGTGCGGGTGTGCGGGTGTGCGGGTGTGCGGGCGACGGGCGCGGGTGCGCGGCGGGCGAGCGCAGGAGGTGCGGGCCGGCCGGGCAGGTCAGCGCACGCTGAGCAGGGCGACGCCTTCGCGCGCGACGTCGTCGGGCGAGCCCGCGCTGAGCACGGCGGCGCCGTCGCGGCGGGCGGCGTCGACGACGTCCCACACGACCGCCGCGCTGCCCGGGTCGAGCTCGCTCGTGGGGTCGTCGAGGCAGAGCACCGCGGGCCGTCCCGCCAGGGCGCGCGCGACGGCGACCCGCTGCTGCTGCCCGCCCGAGAGCTGCTCGAGCAGGTTGTGCCAGCTCGCCTCGGGGACGCCGAGGCCGTCGAGCAGCTGCTCGACCTCGGTCCAGGAGGCGAGTGCCCCGGGCGTGCGGGCGAGGAGCGGCAGGGCGACGTTCTCCGCCGCGGTGAGCGAGCCGAGCAGCTCGTGCTGACGCGTCACGAGGCCGACGTCGGTGCGCCCGGGGCGGCCGCTGCCGCTGCCGCTGCGGTCGCTGGCACCCGCGCCGTCCCCGCCCCCGTCCCCGAACAGCACCTGTCCGGCGAGCGGCCGCTCGAGCCCGGCGACCACGCGCAGCACCGCCGAGGGCACCCCGTCGGGGTCGCCGAGCAGCACGGCGGCCTCGCCCCGCGAGAGGACGAGGTCGACCGGGGCCGAGGGGGAGCCGTCGGGACGACGCACGACGAGCCCGACGAGGCGCAGCGCGGGGGAGCCGACCCGCGCCTCCTCGGCGGAGAGCCCCGCCCGGACCGGCTGCCCCACTTGCTCCGGCTGCCCCGCTTGCTCCGACGGCACCGCACCCGGACCCGCGCCCGCACTCGCGCCCGCACCCGCATCGCGCTCACTCATGCCCCGCGCCTCCCGTCGTCCTGCGGCCCGACCTGCCGCCCGCCTCGTCGACCCGGCGCACGCGCAGCTCGCCGGGCGCCACCTCCTCGACCGAGACGAGCGCCCCGTCCGACCAGTCGGCCCGCAGGGCCTGCGGCAGCTGCAGCGAGCCGTCGGTGCCGACGACGGACCAGCGCCCCTCGGCGGTCGCCTCCTCGCCGACGCGCCCGTCGCGGAGGTGCACCATGCGCTGCATCCGCGCGGCGACGGCGTCGTCGTGGGTGACGACGAGCACGGCCGTGCCCGCCTCCGACGTGGTCTCGACGAGCAGGTCGAGCAGGGCGTCGCGCGCCTCCGGCCCGAGCCTGCTCGTGGGCTCGTCGGCGAGCAGCAGGCGCGGGCGCGGGGCCAGGGCCACGGCCAGCGCGACGACCTGCTGCTCGGTCGGCGTGAGCTCTCCGACCGGTCGTCGGTCGCCGACGAGCCCGGCGGCGCGCAGCACGCGTCGGCCGACGCGGAGATCGTCCCGCTCGCGGCTGCCCACGGCCCAGGCGACGTTGCCGACGGCGTCGTCGTGCAGGAGGAGGTTGGCCGGGGCTCCCTGCATCATCAGGCCCAGCGTCCCACGGCGCAGGCGGGTGATCGTGCTCGCGCGCGCGGTCGCCAGGTCGGTGCCGAACACCTCGGCCCGGCCGGCGGACGGCCGCGTCACTCCCGCGACGATCGAGAGCAGCGTCGACTTGCCCGAGCCCGACGGGCCGAGCACGGCGACGCGCTGCCCGGCGGGCACGACGAGGTCGACGCCGCGCAGGGCGGCGACGTCGGTGCCGGCCTCGCGGTACACGTGCACGAGCCCGCGGCAGAGCAGGGCGAGGTCGTCGTTCATCGAGGCTCCTCCTCGGGGCCGAGCTCGGGCCCGCTGTGCTGGGGCCCGCCGAGCTCGCGCCGGCTGCGCTCGGGCCCGCCGAGCTCGCGCCCGCCGAGCTCGGGCCCGCTGCGCTCGGGCCCGACCGTTCCGCTCCCGCTGAGCTCGACGCGCGCCGCGACGCCGGCCACGCCCGCGAGCAGCGCCAGAGTGCCGACGACGAGCAGCACGAGAGGCCCCCACGACGGCACGAGGTCGGGCGGCGGCGTCCGCCCCGAGCCCACGACGAGCGGCAGCCGCGACACGGTCAGCAGGTACGCGACCAGCCCGGCCGCCCCGCCGAGCACCGTGCCGACCGCGGGAGGCAGGAACACCTCGAGGGCCGCCGCCTGCCGCAGCCGTCGTCGGGGCACCCCGGCCGACTCGAGCGCCGCCCGGTCGCCCCGGCGCGACGGCGCCGAGACGACGCGCGCGGCCACGGTCGCGGCGAGCGTCAGCAGCAGGGCGGCGGCTCCCACCACGAGGGCCAACGAGGAGGCGCGGGTCGGCGACGCGTGCCGGTACCCGGCCGTCACCTCCTGCAGGGTCCTGGTGCCGACGACCTCGACGCCCTGGTCGGACAGGGCCGAGACGACCCGCGCCTCCTCGGCGCTCGTCATCGGCGCGAGCCACACCTCGTGCTCGGCCTCGGACGCGCCGGGATCGCTCACCCGGTCGAGCAGCGGGAGGTCGACGAGGATCCCCTCGCCACCGATGCGCGGCAGGACCCGGGCGTGGCCGACCTGGGCGAGCACGCGCGACGTCAGGTCGGGGGCGACACCGACGAGGCCGCCCTCCACCCCGGCGAACGGGGTCGTCGCGGTGCCGTCGGCGACGACGACCGGCAGCGGCTCGGGCGCGTCGAGCGGCGCGATCGACGCCGTGTTGCCGCCCTGCTGGTCGAGGAACGACAGCGCCAGCCCGGGAACTGCGCCGCCACGGTCGACCGCATCGGCGATCGCGGTCGTTGCCGGGCGGGTGGGGTCGACGGCCTCGCCGACGCGGTCGCGCCACCGGTCGGGGGCGAGCCAGTCGGCGGTGTCGGCCGCCGCCTCCTGGTCGGTCGAGATGCCGGTCACGGTGAGGGCGACGCCGAAGGTCGGGGTGGTCGCGCGCGAGCTGGTGACGCCGAGCCAGACGACCCGGCAGCCGGCCTCGCACGGGAACCGGCCGGGCACGCTCGTCAGGGTGCCGTCGCGCGGGTCGCCGAGGTCGACCGTGTGCCAGCCGTCGGCCGCCTGCACCACCACGCGGAGCGACACGTCGGCGAGGTCGGTCGGGAACCCCTCGACGGTGAGCCCCTGCGGCGCGATCGTCGTCACGTCGGCGACGTCGAGCGACAGGCTCGAGCCGGTCAGCACGAACGAGTCGCCGACCGGCGGGGCGAGCAGCTCGGCCAGGCGGTCCGGGGTGCCGGCGGAGCTCCAGCCGGCCGACCAGGCGGACACCGCGCCGAGGCGCTCCGTGTCGACGGCGACGATGCGGCCGACGCCCTGGCCGCGGCGCAGCACGTCGACGGCCATCGCCCGGTCGCCGTCCGGATCCGCGGCGCGGACCGCGTCGACGACGTCGACGTCGTCGCGGACGCCCACGCTCAGCACGGTCGAGGCCCCCACGGAGGCGCGGGCCCGGTCGACCTGCAGCCGGTCGGCCGTCACGGCGACCTGGCTCGCCCAGCCGGTGACGGCCACGCCGAGGCAGACGAGCACGGCCGCGGTGAGCACCGACGGCGTCCGGCCGAGCCGTCGCGTGACGAGCAGCGCGCGGAGCGAGCGGGGCGGTCGTCGGGCCGAGCGGCCGGCGAGCAGGGCGACGAGCCGGAGGGCGCCGACGCCGACGAGCACGGCGACGAGGCTGGGCGCGAGCAGCGCGACGCCCGGGCCGGGGGCCTCGCCCTGCGTGACCAGCGCGACGAGCACGGTCACGGTGACGAGCGCGAGGCCGGCCTGCACGACGACGCCGAGCCGCCCGAGCCGCCGCGGGTCGGCCGACCCGCCGAGCAGCTGGTCGAGGGGCACCCGCGCCGAGCGCAGGCTCGCCACGCCGAGCGCGACGAGCGACCCCACGAGTGCCGAGGAGGCGGCGCCCACCACGAGCGGACTGGTCGGCTCCACGTGCACCTCGTCGCCCAGCCAGGCCCGGGCCGCGACGGCGGCGGAGCCCCAGCCGGCCAGCGCCCCGAGCACCGCGCCGAGCACGACGGCCAGGGCGGGCTCGGTGAAGACCGTCGCGAGCCAGCGACCGCGCGTCAGGCCGCGCAGCCGGGCGAGGCCCCACTCGGCCGAGCGGACGCGGGCGAGGCGCTGCACGACGAGCGCGACCGCGAACCAGGCGAGCGCGAGGGCCTGCAGCGCCGTGGCCGCGGCGATGACGGCTGCGGCGTCGGCCTGGCGGTCGACGGCGCCGAGCACGCCGGTGAGGCCGGTGCGCAGGCTGGCACGGGCGGCGGCGCCGTCCGTGCCGAGGGTCGCCTCCTCGAGGGCAGCGGCGTCGGCACGGACCCGGGCCACGTCGTCGAGGGCCAGCGGACGGGACGGGACGAGTGCGGCGTAGACCTTGGCGTTCAGCAGCAAGGCGTCGAAGCCGTCCGACGTCACCACGAGGTCGTCGGCGCTCGGGACGTCGACCCGCACAGCGCGCGAGGGGGCGGCGAAGAACCGGCCGTCGTCCCGCGTCGGGTCGTAGCGCCCGCTGACGGTCAGCTCGACCTGGTCGCCGTCCGTGACGACCGTGAGGACGTCGCCGACGGCCACGCCCTCGACGGCCGACGACACCATGACCTGGTCGCTGCCGACAGGGCAGGCGCCCTTGTCGAGCACGGTGTCGCCGCAGTCGTCGCGGAAGAGGCTCGACACGCGGGCGCCGCCCGTCACGTCCGCGTCGCTCGCCGACGTCCAGAGCACGTCGGCGGCCGACTCCGCCGCCACCACGGGGGCACGCCACACGGGGCCCGCGTCGACCGACTCGACGACGTCGCGGCCGTTCGACATCCCCACGAGGGTCGAGTCGCCATAGAGGTCGGAGACGACGACGAGGCTGAGCTCGTCGACCCGCGACAGCGCGGTCGCCTCGGCGAGGCCCTGCTGCTGGACGGCCCGGAGCAGCATCGGCGCCAGCACCGAGATCAGCACGGCGAGGGCCGAGAGCACGACGAGGGAGGCGGCGCCCGCCGGGCGGCGGCGCACGCTCGTGACCCAGGCGGGACGAGCCACCGGCACCTCCTCGTGCGGTCGTGGACGAGCAGACACTACCGCCGAACGGTGCCGACGCTGCACGTTCCCGGCGTGGGCGCGCGCGCTAGCCTTCGACGGTGGACGACGACCTGCCCTGGGCCCGCTACCAGAAGGACAGGCTGCCGCGCGGCTGGGGCTGGCCCCTGACCCGCTCGACCGTCGCGGAGCTGCTGCGCGAGCAGGAGGTGGTGGTCGACGAACTGCACTTCGGGATGCCCCTTCTCCCGGCCGACCTGTCCCGCGTCTGGCTGGTCTCCGCGCGGATCCCCGGGAACGCCGTCTCGCCCCTGCGCATGCCGTCGGTCGACACTCGTAGATCACGCCCCTGGCTCCTGGTCAGAGCGTTGAGCCCGGAAGCCGGGAGGGCCGTCCCCGCCGAGGTCGTCCGGGCCGAGGTCGTGGCGACGATCGCCTGGATCGCCACGACCCTGAGCAGCGGTGACGCGCGCCTCGCCAGCGACCACTCCCGGTCGAGCTGGTGGGACGGAGAACGGGCCGTCTCGCGAGAAGACTGAGCTGGGCTCGGCGGCCGCGCGGAGGGGCTGCGCGGGGCAGGCGTCAGGGGACGAGACAGGCGTGGGCCCACGCCTGCCTCGTCCCGCGACGCCGGCGTGACGACGCGCGCGGCGCAGCGGCCCCTGCGAGACTCGGGGCATGCCCGTACACGGTTCCCCGCTGCAGCGCCTCGGCTTCCTCACGATCGGGTCGTTCGACCCTGCGTCCCCGGCCGGCGGCCACGAGGACACGCTGCGCGTCATCGAGCGCGGCGAGCAGCTCGGCCTCGACAGCGCCTGGCTGCGGCACCGGCACCTGCAGCCCGGCATCTCGTCCCCCGTCGCGATCATGGCGGCCGCGTCGCAGCGCACCAGCCGCATCGAGCTCGGCACCGCCGTCACGCCGATCGGCGCCGAGAACCCGTTCCGCCTGGCGGAGGACCTCGGCACGGTCGACGTGCTGCTCGGCGGCCGCCTCAACCCCGGCTTCTCGACGGGCACGCCGATGAACTTCGACCTCTACCGCGACGCGATCTACCCCGACACCCTCGACCAGGAGGACCTCGGCCCCGACCGCCTCCTGCGCCTCCGCGACCTCGTCCGCGGCGACGTCGTCAGCGCTTCGCCCGGCCGCCGCGGCATCGAGGAGTTCAGCGACGTCGTGCAGCCGCACAGCCCCGGCCTCGTCGACCGGCTCTGGTGCGGCGTCGGCAGCACCCGGTCGGCGGTCTGGGCCGGCGAGCACGGGTTCCACCTGTTGGCGTCGAGCGTCACGAAGGCCGAGCAGGGCACCGACTTCGCCGTGAACCAGCGCGCCCAGATCGACGCGTACCGCGACGCCCACCCGGCCGGCGCCTCCGCCCGGGTCTCGCAGGGCCTCGTCGTCGTGCCGACCGACTCGGCGACCCCGGAGCAGCGCGCCCGCTACGCCGCGTACGCCGAGTCGCGCGCCGGGCGGGTGGGTGTGCCGCAGGGCCCCGGGCAGCTGCTCTTCGCCGCTGACCTGGTCGGCACCTCGGCCGAGATCGCCGACGCGCTGCACGCCGACCCGGCCTACCAGGCGGTCGACGAGGTCGCCTTCGCGCTGCCCTTCGCCCTCGAGCCGGACGACTACGCGCAGATCCTCACGGACCTCGCCGAGCACCTCGGGCCCGAGCTCGGCTGGGCTCCTGCGCCGACGCCCTGACGACCGCGACCGCGTCCGCGCAGGCGCGATGAACCGCGTTCCGAACGATGAACCGCGTTCTATCCCCGTTCATGGTTCGGAACGCGGTTCGAGGCGAGAGAAGACTGGCCCTGGGCCTCTCGCGAGGCGGAACGGGTCGTGATGCGACCACAGCACGAGATCAGGCGCTGCCAGCGCCGCTGCCGCCGCCGCCGCGCACCACGCGCTCGAGCAGCTCGAGGTCGATGCCGACGTGCGCCCGAGCGAGTGACGCCGCCTCACGTGCCCGCCCCGCGCTGATCGCGTCGACGATCGCCTCGTGCTCGGCGAGCGCGCGCAGCTCCATCTCGCGCATGCCGTCCCGACCGCCCCAGGGGTGGGCCGGCGCGGCGATGCTGACCCGCGCCTCCAGCTCGAACAGGACGTCGCGCAGGACGGCGTTGTGGGCGGCCTCGGCGATCGCGACGTGCAGCAGCTCGTCGGCCTTCTGCGAGGCGAGCCCCGACTCGGCGGCGCGGTAGGCCTCGAGCCGGTCGCGCAGCAGGGCGACGTCGGCGTCCGTTCGGTTCTCGGCCGCCGCCTCCGCGACGGTGCCGTGCAAGCGGCCGATGGCCGCGCTCGTGTCGCTGAGGTCCGACCACCGGGCGGCGAGGGTGCGCTGCGCGACGGCGGACGTCGACCGGGCGTCCTGCTCGGGGCGGGAGTCCTGCGCGAGCACGAACGACCCGCCCCCGCGCCCGCGCTGCGTCTCGATCAGCCCCTGCTCGACGAGCCGCGCGAGGGCCTGCCGCACGGTCATGCGACCGACGCGCAGCGAGGTCGCGAGCTCGCGCTCGGCGGGGAGGCGCTGGCCGGGCAGGTACTCGCCGGTCGCGATGGCCGTGACCAGGCGGTCGGTGATGTCGTCGGCCCGGGTCGTCGGCTCGAGGGGAGCGTCGAGGGCACCGGAGGCGGTCGTCTCGCTCGTCGTCATCCGCCCTGCCCCTGCCTGCGTCCGTTGTTACGTCCACGTTAAGTCACGAACAAAGGTCTTGGCACGAGACCTTTCCGGGTGCATGCTCTCTCGCATGTCCACGAGCACCGCCGACGTCCTCCCCTTCCGTGACGGCCACACCTGGCTCCAGGTGACCACGCCCGACGAGCCGCGCGCGGGCGCCCTGCCCCTCGTCGTGCTGCACGGCGGCCCCGGCATGGCGCACGACTACCTGCGGAACCTCGCGGCGCTCGCCGACGAGACCGGCCGCACGGTCGTCCACTACGACCAGTTCGGCTGCGGCCGCAGCAGCCACCGCCCCGGCGCCCCCGTCGAGACCTGGACCCCGGCGCTCTTCGTCGCCGAGTTCGACGCCGTCGTGGCGCACCTCGGCCTCGAGCGCTTCCACGTGCTCGGCCAGTCGTGGGGCGGCATGCTCGGCGCCGAGATTGCGGTGCGCCAGCCCGCGGGGCTCGCGAGCCTGGCGATCTGCAACTCGCCCGCCTCGATGCAGCTCTGGGTCGAGGGCGCGGCCGAGCTGCGGGCCCAGCTGCCGATCGACACGCAGGAGGCGCTGCAGCGTCACGAGGACGCCGGCACCACCGCCGACCCCGAGTACCTCGCCGCGACGCAGGTCTTCTACGAGCGCCACGTCTGCCGTGTGGTCCCGATGCCCCAGGACTTCGTCGACAGCGAGGAGCAGATGGAGGCCGAGCCGACGGTCTACCACACGATGAACGGGCCGAACGAGTTCCACGTCATCGGCACGATGCGCGACTGGAGCATCGTCGACCGGCTGCCGCGCGTGTCCGCCCCGACCCTCGTCGTGGCCGGCGAGCACGACGAGGCGACGCCCGCCACCTGGCAGCCCTTCGTCGACGGCATCGCCGACGTCCGCTCGCACGTCTTCGCCGGAGCCAGCCACTGCAGCCACCTCGAGCAGCCCGAGGAGTTCCGCCGCGTCGTCGCGGCGTTCTTCGCGGCGCACGAGTCCTGAACCACCCCCACCGCACCTCCTCGTCGTTCACCCGCCTCGACCCGAGAAGAGACACCATGTCCGAGAAGACCGCGTCACCCGAGCTGAGCAACCAGCAGCAGCTCGAGCAGTACGGCTACAAGCAGGAGCTGAAGCGGTCGGTCTCGACCGTCGACCTGCTCATCTACGGCCTGATCTTCATGGTGCCCATCGCGCCGTGGGCGATCTTCGGCACCGTCTACAACGCGTCGTCGGGCATGGTGCCCCTGGTCTACCTCGTGGGCCTCGTCGCGATGATCTTCACGGCGCTCGCCTACGCGCAGATGGCCAAGTCGATCCCGCTCGCCGGCTCGGTCTTCTCGTACGTCGGCCGGGGCATCCACCCGATCGCCGGGTTCTTCGCCGGCTGGGCCATCCTGCTCGACTACCTGCTCGTGCCGACGCTGCTCTACGTGTTCGCGGCCGAGTCGATGATCGGCATCTTCCCGGGCAGCGCCCGCTGGATGTGGGCGCTGATCTTCGTCGCGATCAACACCGCGGTGAACCTGCTCGGCATCAGCTCGATCAAGATGATGAACCGCGTGTTCCTCGCGATCGAGGTCGTCTTCATCGCGATCTTCGTCATCATCGCCGTGGTCGCGCTGAACAACGGCACCATCCCCGGCGCGGAGTTCACGACCGACCCGATCTGGGACTCCAGCAAGGTCACCGCGCCCCTCATCGCCTCGGCGCTGTCGATCGCGGTGCTGAGCTTCCTGGGCTTCGACGGCATCTCGACCCTCTCGGAGGAGAGCACCGGCAAGCGAGGAGGCGCGGGCAAGGCGATGATCATCGCCCTGTTCATCGTGGCGTTCTGCTTCGTGCTGCAGACCTGGCTGGCGAGCGCGCTGGCGGGGGGCCGGGACTCGTTCCCCGAGGGCGAGGCCGGCAACGCGTTCTTCGACCTGGTCAGGGCCGCGTCGAACAGCGGCTGGGCGACGGCGTTCTTCGTCGTGAACGTGCTCGCGGTGGGCATCGCGAACGCGATGGCGGCGCAGGCCGCGACCTCGCGCCTCCTGTTCTCGATGAGCCGGGACAAGCAGCTGCCCGCGTTCCTCTCGAAGATCAACACGCGCAAGGTGCCGCAGGCCGCGATCCTCGTCGTCTCGGCGCTGTCGGCCGTGCTCGTTCTGTTCTTCGTCGGGCAGATCAACGTGATCGCGTCGCTGGTGAACTTCGGCGCGCTGTTCGGCTTCATGCTGCTGCACGTCTCGGTCGTCGTGCACTACGTCGTCAAGAAGAAGTCGCGCAACTGGCTGCTGCACCTCGTCGTGCCCGTGGTCGGGTTCCTGATCATCGGCTACGTGCTCGTCAACGCGGCCCCCGAGGCGAAGATCGGCGGGCTGATCTGGCTCGTGCTCGGCGCGGGCGTGTTCCTGTACTACCGCAGCCGAGGAGGCGCCGCCCCGACCCTGGGACAGGGCGCCGACGACGCCGCGGTCGCGTCGACCCCGGCCACCGACTCCGAGCGGCACGACGCGTGAGCGGCGGCGACCTGAACGACCCGGCCCTCTCGGGCGGTCGTGACGATCTCGGCGAGGCGGCCCCCGCCTCCTCGGGGCAGCTCGTCGGCATCGACCACTTCCTCGGCAACGAGCTCGGCCGCCCCGGCTTCACCGCCTCCGTCGAGCCGGTGCTGCGGATCACGCCGGGCACCGGCGAGACGATCGGCTTCGAGACGAGCGACGCGGTCTATGCCGAGCTGCACGGGCACCACGACCTCGCGCAGCTGTCGGTGCCGATCAACCCGGTCACCGGGCCGGTGTACGTCGAGGGAGCGATGCCCGGCGACGCCCTCGCCGTGACGGTGCACGACATCCGGCTGGTCGACCACGGCTGGTCGGTCAGCCTGCCCGGCTCGGGAGCGCTGCAGCACGTGATGGGCGACGAGATGTTCACCCGGCGCGTGCCGATCGACGCCGACGGGGTGCACGTGACGTCGCGGCACACCTTCGCGGCGCGGCCGATGATCGGCTGCATGGGCACCGCGCCCGCCGAGGGCGAGAACTCGACGATCATGCCGGCGTACCCGCAGGGCGGCAACATGGACGTCACCGAGAACACGATCGGCTCGACCGTCTACCTGCCGGTGATGATCGAGGGCGCGTACCTCTCGATCGGCGACGTGCACGCGATCATGGCCGAGGGCGAGTCGTCGTTCGTGGCGATCGAGGCGCAGGGCACCGCGGTCGTCTCGATCGACCTCGTGAAGGGCCTCGGGCTCCGGGCGCCGCGGATCGAGACGGCCGACGACTGGATCTTCGTCGGCCTCGGCGACCCCGTGCAGGAGAGCGTCCGGCGGGGCTACGAGGACGCGTTCGCGTTCCTCGTCGACGACCACGGCTGGTCGCGGGGAGACGCCTACGCCGTGCTCAGCGCGGTCGGGCACTCCCGGCTGGGCGGGCCGACGGGGTCGGTCGCGCCCGACCCGCTGCACCCGTTCGCGGCGGTCGGCGCGGTGACGCTGCACCGGGTGCCGAAGAGCGTGCTGTAGCCGCGCCGAGCTGCACCGCTTCGAACCGCGTTCCGTTCAGAGAACCCCGTTGCTCGACGGTTCTCTGACGGAACGCGGTTCGTCGCGAAGGGTCAGCTCTCGAGGTGCGCGAGCATCGAGCCGATCAGGTCGTTCGTGGGCACGTTGTACTGCTCGACGGCGATGTAGAGGTCGCCCCGGACGAACCAGGTGTGAGCCGCCTCGATCGGGTACTGCTCGACCTCGATCGGCTGCTGGCAGAGCTGGCCGCCGTGCGCGTCCTCGCAGGTGGCGCCCGCAGCGGTGACCTGATCGAGCAAGGAGGCGGCGGTCGGCTGGTCGAGACGGCCGAGGATCACGCCGATGCCGGTGATGTCGGCGGCGGGGTCGCGCCAGAAGCAGTCGAGCTCGGCGGCGGCGTCGACGATCTGGAACGGCTGCGCTCCGGCCTCGGGGACGGTCGCCGTCCGTGAGCCCCTGGCGGTGCCGTCACGACGCGGGAACTCGACCGGGTTGAGCGGGGTGCTGCCGAACGTGGCGGCGTAGGTGGCCCCGTCGACGATCTGGGTGCAGTCGGTCGGGATGGTCACGACGGGCGCGGCGGTCTCCGTCTCGGCGGGCTCCGTCGGCTCCGCCGTGGGCGACGACGTCTCGCCCGGCGTCTCCGTCGGGGTCGGGACGGCCACGGTCTCGGTCGGCCCCGCCGTGACGTCGTCGCCGGACGCGCCGCCGGCGCACCCGGTGAGCCCGATCAGCGTGGCGGCCACGAAGGCGGCGGCCCCCAGCGTCGTGCTGTGTCGTCGGTTCGTCATGGCGTTCCCCCTGCTGTCGTCTGCGGTGCCGTGCGCCCGTCGGTACGGGTGCCTGCGCCCACGGTAGCGAGCACGAGGAGGCGCACCGTCCTCCCCGAGGATGACGGGGCCGCCTGCCCGGTCACGATCCGATCACGCTGCCCGCGTGCCCGGCGAGTGCCTACGCCAGCTCGACGAACAGCGCTGAGACGAACTCGGTGCGCTCGACCATGCCGCCGAGGCTGATCCACTCGTGGCGGGCGTGGGCGCCGCCGCCGACCCCGCCGACGCCGTCGAGCACCGCGCAGCCGAGCGCCGCGGCGAAGTTGCCGTCGCTGGCGCCGCCCACCGACACCTCGCGCAGCTCGAAGCCGAGCGAGTCGGCCACGGCGGCGGCGCGTCCGTAGAGCGCGGCCGTCGCCTCCGTGCGCTCCATCGGCGGCCGGTTCCAGCCGCCGGTCACCTCGACGCGGGCGACCGGGTCGTGCGGCGCGAGGGCGGCGAAGACGGCCTCGACCCGCGCGGCCTCGTCCGCCGACGTGACCCGCACGTCGACCGAGGCGCGGGCGTGGCCGGCGCGGACGTTGGTGCGGGTGCCGCCCTGCACGATGCCGACGTTGAGCGAGGTGCCCGCGTCGATGTCGGCGGCGCCGTGCAGCTGCAGGATGATCCGGGCCATCTCGTCGACGGCGCTCGCGCCCGAGCGCGGGTGCAGACCGGCGTGCACCTCGACGCCGAACGTCTCGACCTCGAAGATGCCGACGCCCTTGCGGGCGGTCTTGACGGCGCCCTCCGCAGCGGACTCGAAGACGAGCACCGCGCCTCCTCGGGATACCTCGGCCTCGATGGCGGTGCGCGACGCGAGGCTGCCGATCTCCTCGTCGCCGTTGAGCAGCAGCCGGACGCCCGGCCGGGGCAGCCCCAGGGCGTCGGAGGCGGCGATCGCGTGCCCGAGCTGGATCAGCCCCGACTTCATGTCGAAGACCCCGGGGCCGGTCATGTGGTCGCCGTCGATCGTGACGGGCCACTCGGCGAGGGTGCCCTCGGACCAGACGGTGTCGTAGTGGCAGAGCGCCGAGACCCACTCGGCCGAGCCGGTGGGCGACGGGTACTCGAGGGTGACGGTGTCGCCGTAGCCCTCGACGACGTGGACGCGGCGCTCGGCGGGCGGGCCCGCGGTGCGGCCGAGCCAGTGCTCGATCCACTCGAGGCCGCGGGCGAGCAGGTCGACGTCGTCGGAGGGCGTCTCGAGCGACGCGTAGCTGACCAGGTCGGCGACCATCGCCTCGCGCCGCTGCTCGATGCGCTCGCGCAGGGCGGTGATGTCGAGGTCTGTCACGGTGGTGCCTCCGGGGGAGTGGCGGCGCGGACGCCGACGTCGCTCGCCAAGAGGACGCACCCCCAGGGTAGGAGGCGCGGGTCGTGACCGCCCGCCCGCCTCCTGCGCGCACGGGTCAGGGCGCGTGCTCGCCCGGGGCCGGCGGCTGCAGGACGACCTGCTCGGCGCCCTCGCGGTCGAGCGTGCCGGGGAAGTTGTAGCGACCGAACGCGCCGGTCGGATCGTGCGGGCTGACGGGCCGGGCGATCCGCGAGCCGCGGATCACGGCGAGCAGCAGCTCGCGGCGCTCGTCGTCGAGCACGGGCTCGGCGCGGTCGCGCAGCAGCACGGACGCTCTGCGCCCCTTCTTCTGCCCGAAGCGCAGCAGCAGCCCCGAGGCATCGTCCCTCGACAGGGGAAGCAGCTCGGCCGAGTCGACCTGCTCGAACGCGAGCACGCGACCGCGGATCCGGAGGCGCTTCCCGGCGACGTCGACCGCGAACGGTCGCGAGAGGCGCAGCACGACGTTCCAGGTGATCGCGGCCGCCGTGCTCCAGCCGACGAACCAGATCGGCACCGTGATCAGGCCCCAGGTCTGGAACGGCGACTCGCCCGACTTCGAGAAGAAGGCGCTCGCCGTGCCGACGAGCACCGCGATCGGCAACGCTGTCCGCATCACCCGGAGGAACGCCCGCTGCTTGGGGGCGTCGGCGAACTCGACCCAGGTGCCGGCGTCGTCGGTCATGCGCTCGAGGGTACGGGAACGGTGCCGGGCGAGTGCCGATGTCCCAGCGAGCGTCCCTGCGGTGTCGGCGGTGTCGGCGGCCGCCGATACAGTGGCGGCGATCTGACGACGGCCGTCACGGCCACACCGACCACGACGAGGGGGCGACCGTGCGCATCCTGCACACCAGCGACTGGCACCTCGGGCGCACCCTGCACGGGGTCGACCTGCTCGAGCACCAGGCCGCGTTCGTCGACCACCTCGTCTCGCTCGTGGCCGAGCGCGACGTCGACGTCGTCGTGGTGGCGGGCGACGTGTACGACCGGGCCGTCCCCTCGGTGCCGAGCGTCCGCCTCCTCGGCTCGGCCCTGCGGCGCCTGAGCGATCACGCCGTCGTCATCGTGACCCCGGGCAACCACGACAGCGCCGTGCGGCTCGGCTTCGCGGCCGAGCTGATGCGGCCGGGACTGCACGTGCTCGCCTCGGTCGAGGCCCTCGACCGGCCCGTCGTCGTCGCCGACGAGCACGGGCCGGTCGCGTTCTACGGGCTGCCGTACCTGGACCCCGACACGGTCCGGCACACGCTGGCGCTGGGTGTCGGTGCGGGTGCCGGCGAGGATGCGAGCCTCGGTGCCGATGCGGGGCCCGGCCCCGCCGCCGAGCGCCTGCCGTTGCCGAGGTCGCACGAGGCCGTCGTCGCGGCCGCGATGGACAGGGTGCGCGCCGACCTCGCCTCGCGCCCCGGCACCCGTTCGGTCGTCGTCGCACACGCCTTCGTCAGCGGGGGCGAGGCCAGCGAGAGCGAGCGCGACATCCGGGTCGGCGGGGTCGACTCGGTGCCCTCGGCCGTGCTCGACGGCGTCGACTACGTGGCCCTGGGGCACCTCCACGGCGCCCAGCGCATCGGCGCGTCCCGCGGCGAGCGACCCGTGATCCGGTACTCGGGCTCGCCCGTGGCCTTCTCGTTCGGCGAGCTCGGGCACGTCAAGTCGACCGCGCTCGTCGACCTCGACGCCGGGGGAGGCGCGACGGTCGAACTCGTGCCTGCTCCCGTCCCGCGCCGGCTCGCGGAGGTGACCGACACCCTCGAGCACCTGCTCGACGGCCGACACGACGGCCTGCGCGACGCGTGGCTGCGCGTGCACGTGACCGACCCGGTCCATCCCGAGCGCCTGTACAGCCGGGTCAAGGCGCACTTCCCGCACGCGCTCGTCGTGCTGCACGAGCCGGTCGGCGCCGTCGACGCCCCCGCACTCCGCCTCGTGACTGCCGAGACCGATCCGCTCGAGGTGGCCGCCGACTTCGTCGCCTTCGCCTCGGGCGGCGCCGCGACCGACGCCGAGCTCGCGGCCGTGCGGCACGCCTACGAGACCGCCCGCAGCGCCGAGGAGTCCGCGTGAACCTGCACCGCCTCACCCTCCGCGCCATCGGGCCGTACGCGGGCGAGCACACGGTCGACTTCGCCGAGCTGGGCGCGTCCGGCACCTTCCTGCTCGAAGGGCCGACGGGCGCGGGCAAGTCGACGGTGATCGATGCCATCGTCTTCGCGCTGTACGGGTCGCTGGCCGGCGAGGGTGCGAGCCGCGACCGGCTGCGCAGCCACCACGCCGCCCCCGACGTCGAGCCGTTCGTCGAGCTCGTCTTCGAGACCGCCGCGGGCATCCACCGGGTGAGGCGCACCCCGGCCTGGCGGCGGCCGAAGAAGACCGGCACGGGCACGACCCCGGCGAACGCCACGGCGACCCTCGTCCGCCTGACGTCTCCCGACGCGACCGGCGGCGAGCCGGTCTCGACCAGCACGCAGGAGGTGGGTGGCGAGATCGGACGCATCCTCGGCCTGACGCGCCAGCAGTTCGTGCAGACGGTCGTGCTGCCCCAGGGCGAGTTCGCCGCGTTCCTCCGCTCGACGGGAGAGGAGCGTCGCACGATGCTCCAGTCGCTCTTCGGCACCGAGATCTACGAGGCGACGACGGCGCAGCTCGTCGAGGCTCGGCGTTCGGCGAACACCGAGGTGGCCGCCGCCGACCACGCCGTCGAGCTCGGCTGGGCGCGCCTGCGCGAGGCCGCCGGCGTCGGCAGCGACGACGAGCTCGGGGGCGCTCATGACGAGCCCGCACAGGGTGGCTCCGCGCTCGACGGCGACGCAACCCAGGGTGACGGGGCGTCCGACGCCGACGCCGACGCCGCGATCGTCGTCGTCCGTGACCTCGCGGAACGGCTCGATGCCGGGCCCGACTCCGACCCGGACGCGGTCCTCGCCGACCTCGTGGCGGCGGCCGCCACGGCGCAGTCGCTCCGTGACCGGCGGGCAGCCCGTCGCGACGAGCTGAGGTCGACCCTCGACGCACGACGTCGGCTCCGTGAGGCCCTCGACCGTCGGGCCGCGCTGCTCGTCCGCGCCGCCCAGCTCGAGGCCGCCGAGCCGGCCGTCCACGAGGCGCGTGACGACCTCGACGCTGCCGCCCGTGCCGACCTCGTCACGGGAGCAGCCCGAGGTGCAGCCAGAGCCGAGGAGGCGGTCCGTGCGACGGCGGACGAGCTCGCCCGTGCTGCGCGCGCGGCCTCCGTAGCCGGGGTAGCCGCTGCCGGCGCCGCTGGTGCCGACGCTCGACCCGACGCCGACGCCGCCGCCGCCGCTGAAGCCTCGAGCGTGCCCGCCGCCCCCGCCGCCGCCCCCGCCCCCGATGCCGATGCCGCCCCCGCCCCCGACGCGGCCGCGCTGGTGGCCGAGCGCGACCGGCTCCGGTCCGAGCTGGCCCTGCTCGCCGAGACGGCCAAGGTCGAGGCGGCGCTGCCGGCGCGGCGAACCGCCGTCGAGTCGACCCAGGCGCGACTGTCCGCACTCGACGAGGCCCGTGCTGCCGCCGACGCCGAGCTCGCCGGTCGGCCCGAGGCCCGCGAGGTGCTCGAGGCCGAGCGCGACGATGCCGCCCGTCGAGCAGGAGGCCGCCCCGCGGCCGAACAGGCGCTGGCGACCGCCGAGCAGCAGGCCGCCGCCCTCGACCGCGTCGCGGTCCTCGAGCGGGACGCCGAGCAGGCCGCGACGGCGCTCGCGTCCGCCAGCCGCGACGCGGTCTCGGCCGTCGAGGCCGAGTCGGCCCTGCGCCTCCGCCAGATCGCCGGGCTCGCGGGCCAGCTCGCGACGACGCTCTCGGCGGGTGAGCCCTGCCCGGTCTGCGGCTCCGTCGAGCACCCGGCCCCGGCTGCCCTCACCCCCGAGCACCCGAGCGACGACGACGTCGACCTCGCCGCCGCTCGTGCCCGGTCGGCGCAGGACGCGCAGCGCCGCGCGGCCGAGCTCGCCTCCGCCGCCGAGGCCCGACATGACGACGCGCGCACGGCTCTCGACGGCCTCGATGTCGACGCTGCCCGGGTGGTGGTCGACGCTGCCCGGCTGCTGGTGCGCGAGGCCGTGGCCGCCGAGCAGGTCCTCGCGGCGGCCGAGCGCGCGCTCGTCGCGTTCGACGCCGACACCGAGCGTCGCCGGTCGGCTCTCGCCGTGGTCCTGACCGAGCACGCGACCCTGGCCGAGCGTCTCGTCGGCGAGCAGCGGCGACTCGACGACGACGCGGCCGTGGTCGGGGCCGCGCTGGCGGGGGCAGGCGAGTCCGTCGCCGGCATCGTCGCCGAGCGTCGGGCCCGCGCCGAGGCCGCCGAGCGCCTCCTGCGCGCCGTCGACGCCCACGGGACCGCCGTCGACGCGCGAGCCCAACGCGCGGCAGAGCTGGCCGCTGCCCTCGCCGAGTCGGGCTTCGACGACGCCGCGGCCGCGGCGCGCGCCGTGCTGCCGGCGCCCGAGCGTGACACGCTGCGCACCCGGGTCGGACGGCACGAGGCCGACCTCGCCGTCGTCGCCTCCGGGCTGGCCGAGCCCGAGGTCGCCGGTCTGTCCGGCGACGAGGAGGTCGACGTCGACTCCGCCGTCGAGTCGCTGGCCGCGGCCGAGGCCGCCCTCGCCGGGGCAGCCGAGCTCGCGACCCGGCGTGCCGCACGGGCGACCGCGTCGGCGGCGGCCCTCGACGACCTCCGACGTGCGCAGCGGGCCGGGGCCGAGGTCGCCGACGAGGCCCGGGCCGTCGTGCGGATGGCCGACCTCGCCAGCGCGACCGGCTCCGTCAACGTCAAGGGCGTGACCCTCGGCACCTACGTGCTGCTGCGACGCTTCGACGACGTGGTCGCCGCGGCCAACGCCCGGCTCGGCGTCATGTCGAGCGGCCGGTACGGGCTGGAGGCGTCGGACGAGCGCGAGCAGCGGTCACGATCGCGTCGGGTGGGCCTCGCCCTCGCGATCCGCGACCACGCGACCGACACGACACGCGACCCCGCGAGCTTCTCGGGCGGCGAGACCTTCTACGCGTCGCTCAGCCTGGCGCTCGGGCTCGCCGACGTCGTGCAGGCCGAGGCCGGCGGGCTCGAGCTCGGCACCCTCTTCGTCGACGAGGGCTTCGGCTCGCTCGACCCCGAGACCCTCGACGCGGTGATGACCGAGCTCGGGCGCCTGTCCGACACGGGTCGCGTGATCGGCATCGTCAGCCACGTCGACGAGCTCAAGCAGCGCATCGCCGACCGCATCGAGGTGCGACGGCAGCCGGACGGCTCGTCGGTGCTGCGCACCACCGTCGGGTCCTAGCCGGGCGCGATCGCGATCGCGCCCGGCTAGGAGCCGCCGGGGCCCGACTGAGCTCGGCTGCGCCTGACCGCGGCTGGCTGCGCCCGAGCCTGAGCCCGAGCCCGGCGCACAGGGACGGGCGGGTCCGTCGCGACCGGGCGCTCGTGAGCGCCCGCCCGGGACGAACCCGCCCGTCGATGTTCATCGACCCCGGGAGGGTGCGTGTCGGCAGAGCCGGTCAGACGACCGGGCCGCCGCCGTCCTGCGTCGAGCGACGCGTGACCTGCTCGCCGCTGGCCGGGTCGACGGCCGTACGCGCCTCGGTCACGGTGCGGCGACGACGCGTCGCGAACACGATGCCGAGGATCGTCACGAGGACGCCCGCCGCGATGAGGATGTAGCCGATCAGCATGATGTCGATGCCCGCGACCTGGAAGTCCAGGGCGTACGCGAGGATCGCGCCGATCACGATCAAGGCGATTCCGCCGCCGATGCTCATGGTGTCTCCTTCGTCGAGCGGGGGAGTGTCCACCGCGGTGGGCCACGGTACCGACGCCGCGCCTTCTGCGTCACCCCTTCTTCGGGCGTGCACGGGGGCAGACGGCGCCACGGGGGCGACGACCGTCGCACAAGTACGTCGGGAGACCTCCTCCCGCCGGGCCGCGTCCTCGCGGTATCCTCAACTCACTCCGGCGGGTACCCGGCCCTGGAGTCCCTGTTCAGCGACGTCCGTCGCTCGTGTTTCCCGGTGTGGGACACAGGGCCGGGTCCGTCGGAGCCCATGGTGCGCAGCCCGCCCCGTCCCCGGCCTCAGCCCCCGCAACCCGCAGCCCGCAGCCCGCAGCCCGCGCGCGGCTCACGCCTCGGGCGTCGTCGCTCCGTGCAGCAGGTCCAACGCCGAGCGCACGCCCGCCGCGTCGAGCTGCCCGGGCGCGCTCGCCCCGTCCGCCGTCGCTGCGGCGAACGTGAGGCACGACCCGAAGGTCTCGCCGACGAGCCGGGACGCCGCGCCCAGCGGGCCCATCGACATGGTGATCGCCGGCACGAGGCCCGGGCCCGACCGGAAGTCGTCCGTCGCCGCGAGCAGGGTGAGCACGTCGGCCGGGCTCGCGGGCATCGCGGCGAGCTTCACGACGTCGGCGCCGTGCTCCTGCTGCTGCAGCAGGCGCGAGAGGATCTCGGCCCGCGGCGGCGTGCCCGCGAAGTCGTGCGACGACATGACGACGACGACGCCGGCGTGGTGAGCGGTCTCGACCACCGCCTCCCGGATGTCGGGCTGCGTGAACATCTCGACGTCGACCGCGTCGACGCCCCCGTCGCGGATCGTGCGGGTGAGCAGGTCGCCGTACTCCTCGGGCGTGATGTCGCGGTCGCCGCCCTCCTGCTTCGTGCGGAACGTGAACAGCACGGGGACGTCGTCGGGCAGCGCGGCCCGGACGGCCGCGACCGCCTCACGGACCTTCTCGGCGTCGTCGACGGCCGTGAGGTGGTCGACCCGCAGCTCGACGAGGTCGTAGGAGGCGCGGGTCAGCTGGCCGGCAGCCTCGCCGAGCGCCGAGGCGGTCCGGGCGACGAGGGGCACGCACACCGCGGGCCGGCCGTCGCCGAGCACGAGCGACCGCAGCGTCGCGGGCTGGGGCGTCGGGCGCACGTCAGGCCACCGGCGAGGTCGTCGTGGCGGCGGAGGCGATGGCGGCGTCCGCAGTGCTCGCCGCGGTCGCGGCCGTCGCCGCGGTCGAGCCCGTCTCCGGCAGGCCGACCGCGGCGCGCATGGCGGCGCGCACCCGGTCCTCGTCGTCGAGCCGCTCCTCCTGCGCCCGTCCCGTGAACAGGCGCACCTGCGACACCGCCTGCTCGAACAGCATGTCGAGCCCGCTGAACGCGATGCCGCCGTCGGCCGACCAGGTCGACGCGACGCGGGTCGGCCACGGCTCGTAGGCGACGTCGAACAGGATCGACGACCCGCTCCGCGGGCGGAGCGGGAGGTCGTCGGCGACCCCGCCGGGCAGGGTGCTGATGACGAAGTCGAGCGGAGCCAGCGTGACGAGCTCGGTCAGGGGCGCGATGCTGATGTCGCCGCCCAGCTCGCTGGCCAGCGAGGTCAGCTCGCCGGCACGCATGGGGTTCCGCAGGTGCACCGAGAACGAGCGGGCTCCGAGCTGCCACGCGGCCCACATGGCCGAGGAGGCGGTGGCCCCGCCACCGAGGATCGTCGCGCTCTCGGGGCGCGCGTCGTGGTGCGCCTCGACCGTGCGGACGATGCCGTCGACGTCGGTGTTGTGGCCGTGGCGGCGTCCGTCGTCGTCGATGACGACCGTGTTGGCCACGCCGAGCGACAGGGCGAGCGGCGAGACCGTGTCGAGCAGGGGGAGGACCTCGCGCTTGAGCGGCATCGTGAGGCTCAGCCCGCGCCAGGGTCGGTCGCCGGTGTCGCCGGTGCCGGTGCCGCCGGTGGTCCCGGCCAGGAACTGCTCGAGCTCGCCCGAGGCGACCTCCGCGCGGTCGTAGTGCCAGTCGAGCCCGAGCTCCGCGTAGGCCGCCCGGTGGAGGGCGGGCGACAGGGAGTGGGCGATCGGCGAGCCGAGCACGGCCAGGCGGCGGGGAGCAGCGGACAAATCGGGCACCTCTCTGACGGCGGACGGACGCGACACAGTATGCCCGGGCCCCCTGGGCCGTCCCTCCTCCCGTCCGTGCCAGCATCGTCGGATGCAGATCCGTCCCTTCGCCCCCGCCGACACCGAGGCCGTCGTCGCCCTCTGGCACGAGTGCGGCCTCACGCGCCCCTGGAACGACCCGCACCGCGACATCGAGCGCAAGCTCGCGGTGCAGCCCGAGCTCTTCCTCGTCGGCACCGAGCTCGTCCAGCCGGTCGACAGGACCGGCAGCCCCGAGGAGGTGCTGGTCGCGACCGCCATGGCCGGTCACGAGGGCCACCGCGGCTGGCTCTGGTACGTCGCCGTCGCGCCCGGGCACCGCGGCGGCGGCCGCGCCCGCCAGATCGTCGCCGAGGCCGAGCGCCTGCTGCTCGAGGCCGGCTGCCCGAAGGTGCAGCTGATGGTGCGCTCCGGCAACGACACCGCCGAGGCGACCTGGGGCAGCCTCGGCTACGAGCCGTCCGACGTCGTCGTCTACGGCAAGCGCCTCATCGAGGACTGAGCCGCCGGCCAGCCCGCCTGGCCGGCGGCCCGCCCGGCCAGCCCGCACGGCCGCTCAGCGCGGCGCCGCTCAGTCCAGCGCCAGCAGCGCCGCCGCGCCGAGGGCCAGCACGAGCCCGCCGATCTGAGCCCTCGTCAGCCGCTCGCGCAGCACGACGGCCGCGAGCACGACGGTCGCCGCCGAGTAGAGCGCGGTCAGCACGCTCATCACGGTGAGGTCGCCGACCCGCAGCCCCACGAGGATCAGCACGTTCGCCCCGCTGTCGGCGACGCCGCAGGCGAGGGCCAGCCCCAGGGCGCGACGCAGGGGCAGGAGGTGCGGGGCGGCCTCGGCGACCGGCGCCGCGCCTCCTTCGCCCCGCTGCCGCAGAGGAGCACGCCCCGGCTCCTCGGCTCGCGAGCGCCCCCGCACCCGCGCGACGAGAAGCAGCAGCAGCACCGCCCCTCCCGTCAGCACGAGGTTCGCCGACCGGTTGGCGACGAGCGGCACGAGCCCGGAGTCGTCCGGCGTCCGGTCGAGGAACACGAGCACCAGCCCGATCCCCGCGCCGGCGCCCAGGGCCATCAGCAGCCCGCGCGCGCTCGGTCGCGGAGCCGACGGATCGGGCACGAACCCGACGAGCACCACGGCGACGAGGGCGAGCGCGATGCCGGCCCAGCCCGCGCCTCCCAGTCGGGAGCCCTGCGCCAGTCCGACCCCCACCGGCACGATCGCCGAGACCACCGCCGTGAGGGGCGAGAGGATGCTCATGGGCCCGAGGGCGAGGCAGGCGTAGAGCAGGGCGAGGGCGACGGCTCCCGCGACGCCGCTGAGCAGGCCCCAGCCGACGGCCGCCGTCGAGGCCGTGCCGGGCACGACGAGCAGCAGCAGCGCGAGCACCACCAGCCCGCTCGCGGCGGCGATCGCCGTGACGCGCAGCGGGGCGATCCGGCGGGCCGCGAGTCCGCCGAGGAAGTCGGCCGAGCCGTAGGAGGCGGCGGCCAGCAGGCCGAGGACGGCGGCGATCACGGCGACTCCAGGAGGTGCGGGGCGAGCCAGGACGACAGCTGTCGCCTCGCGAGACGGCCGTCGCGTTAACAACGGATGACGAAGCTGCGGGAGGCCTTGTCGGACTCCCAGCTGGATCTTATGGTCGTGGGGGCCGTCCCTCGACCGGGGGGCAGGCCGTCGAGGCCGATCCGGCCCCACCCCGCAGCCCACCAGGAGACACACTCGTCATGCGCCCCCGCCCCGCCGCCACACCCCAGCGCGAGAACGGGGGCCGGCGACGTCGCCGCGCCGCCCTCTCGCTCGTCGCCGTCACCACGATGGGCCTCGGCGTCCTCGTCGCCGCCCCGGCCGCCCAGGCCGCCCCGCTCACCGTCGACATCGTCGGCATCAACGACTTCCACGGCCGCATCGAAGCCGACGACGGCGTGGGCCGCAACACGGTGATCGGCGGCGCTGTCTCGCTCGCGGGCGCCGTGGACGCGGTGCGGGCCTCGAATCCGAGCACGCTCTTCGTGTCGTCGGGCGACAACATCGGAGCGTCGACCTTCACCTCGTTCATCCAGCAGGACGAGCCGACGATCGAGGCGCTCAACTCGATCGGCCTCGACGTCTCGGCCACGGGGAACCACGAGTTCGACCAGGGCCAGGACGACCTCGACGGACGGGTCGACGACCTCAGCGACTTCCCCTACGTCGCGGCGAACATCATGCGCGGTGCCGAGCACGCGTACGACCCCTACGTCGTGAAGACGACGGCCAACGGCGTCCGCGTCGCCTTCATCGGCGCCGTCACCGAGACGATGCCGACGCTCGTCTCGCCGGACGGGATCGAGGGGCTCACCTTCACGCCCATCGTCCCGGCCGTCAACGCGGCGGCCGCGGAGATCGTCGCCGCCGACAGCGCCGACGCCATCGTGCTGCTCGTCCACGAGGGCGCCGCGGACGCGACCCCGGCGGCCATCGGGGGCGACACCGCCTTCGGGCGCATCGCCCGCGGCGTCAGCCCCGACGTCTCGGCCATCCTGTCGGCGCACACGCACGCCCAGTACAACACCACCGTCGTGCCCGACGGCGGCACCGTCCCGCGTCCCGTGGTCCAGACCAGCAGCTACGGCGCCTTCCTCAGCCACTTGACGCTGTCGGTCGACCCGGCGGCGACGGGTGCGCCGCGAGACACGGTCACCGCGAACCTGCTCGCCCAGCAGAAGCTGTTCGGCTACCCGGCGGGCCCGAACCCCGACATCGCGAAGATCGTGGCCGACGCGGTCGCCGTGGCCGAGGTGCGGGGGCGTGAGGTGATCGGCTCGATCGGCGACTCGTTCAACCGTGCCCGGCAGTCCGGCGGCGTCATCGAGAACCGCGCCGGCGAGTCCACGCTCGGCAACTTCGTCGCCGACGCCCAGCTCGCCACGACCACGGCCAACGGCGCACAGCTCGCGTTCATGAACCCGGGTGGCCTGCGCGCCGACCTGACGTACGTCGGTCCGGACGGCGACGTCACCTACCGCGCCGCCGCTGCGGTCCAGCCGTTCGCGAACACCCTGGTCGTCGTCGACATGACGGGCGACGACATCCGCCGCGCGCTCGAGCAGCAGTGGCCGACGAGCACCCGGACGACCACGCTCAAGCTCGGCACGTCGGCGAACGTCTCGTACACCTACGACCCGACGGCCCCCGCAGGTGCACGCATCAGCACCCTGTCGATCGACGGCACGCCCGTCGACCCCGCCGCGGTCTACAAGGTGACGGTCAACTCCTTCCTCGCGTCGGGCGGCGACGGCTTCACGGCCTTCGCGAACGGGCTCCCGCACGCCGACAGCGGCAAGGTCGACCTGCAGAGCCAGCTCGACTACTTCGCCGCCCAGCCTGAGGACGAGCAGTCCCAGCCCGACTTCGCGTCGCGGTCCGTCGGCGTGGCAGGCCTGACGCCCGCGCCCGCCGCCGGGTTCGCTGCCGGCGACGTCGTGTCGATGACGCTGTCGTCGCTCGTGCTCAGCCAGGCCGCCCCCGGGGCGACGGGCGTGGTCACGGCCTCGCTCGACGGCGTGCAGCTCGCGTCGGCACCGATCGACGCGACGAACCTCGACTCGGGCGACGAGCAGGGCACCGCGACCCTGACCTTCACCGTCCCGGAGGGCATCATCGCCCCCACGGCTGGCCCCGTCACGCGCTCGCTCCGCCTCGCGGTGGCGGGCACCGGCACGGAGGTCGACCTGCCGATCGTGTTCGTCGCCGCCGCGGCCCCCGTGGTCGTCGACCCGACCCCCGGCGACGGTGACCCGGGCACGCCCGGCACCCCGGGCACCGGCGCGGGTGCCGCACCCGGCGCGGGTCCAGGCACCGGCGCGGGCACGGGCTCCAGCTCGACCCCGCGCCCCGCGGCCGCGGGCGACCTCGCCTTCACCGGCTCGGACGCGGCCACGACGGGCCTCCTGGCGGCGCTCGCCCTGATGCTCGCCGGAGCCGGCGTGCTCACGGCCACGCGCCTCCGCCGCCGTCGCGAGCTNCTGCACAGGTGCGGCCGGGCCGCCGGCGTTAACCTCGGGGGCGTGACCACCGCCTCCGTCGAGTACCACCGGCTGTTCCGTGCGCTGCCGACGTACCGCTGGTGGCGGCCGCTGCTCGCCGCCGTGATCGGCGCCGTCCTCTACTGGGTGCTCGCGAACGCGGTCGTGCTGGCGATCTTCGCGGTCCTCCGGGCGGTCGGCGGCCAGGAACTCACCTCGACGGTCGCGCAGGGCGTCCAGGACGACCCGCTCGACGCCTCCCAGCCGCTCGTCCTGCTCACGACGCTCGCGTCCATCGCGACGCTGCTGCCTGCTGCCCTGCTCGCGACGAAGCTCGCCGGCCTCGGACGACTCGGCCAGCTGTCGAGCGTCACCGGCCGCCTCCGCTGGCGCTGGATGGCCCGCACGCTGCCCGCCGCCCTCGTGCTCATGACGCTGACGGTCGGCCTCAGCTACCTCGTGCTGCCCCCGCTGACGGGCCAGGCGATCGGCACGGGTCCCGTGACGACGCCGCCGGCCACGATCGTCTGGTCGGCGCTCGTCATCCTGCTGCTCGTGCCGCTGCAGGCCTCCGCCGAGGAGTTCGTCTTCCGCGGCTTCGCCATGCAGGCGCTCGGGTCGTGGATCGCCTGGCCCGTGGTCGCGATCGTGCTGCCGACGGCCGCGTTCGCGCTGTCGCACGCCTACAACCCGTGGGGAATGCTCGACGTCGCCGTGTTCGGGGTCGCGGCGGCGTGGCTGACCTGGCGGACGGGAGGGCTCGAGGCCGCCATCGTCGGCCACGTGCTCAACAACACCGTCCTGTTCCTGCTGCTGGCGCCCTTCGCGGGCACCGAGGCGAGCGACGGCAGCCCGCTGGGTCTCGCCGTCACGGTCGTCTGCACGCCGGTCTGGGCGTGGCTCGTGACCCGTGCCTTCCACAGGTCGGGGGAGCGTCGGTCCTCCCCGGCATCGCCCGCCGACGGCACCGTCCACGAGGAGGCGCAGGTCGGCTGACGCTGTCGGCGCAGCCTCCTAGACTCGTCGCGTGACCGACCCCGCCGCACCCACCGCCACCGCCGCGCCCTCCTCGTCGGGCCCCGCCGGGGCTCCTCTCGAGGTGCTGCAGCGCGTCTTCGGCTACGACGCGTTCCGCGGCGACCAGGCCGCGATCATCGACCAGGTGGTCGGCGGCGGCGACGCCCTCGTGCTGATGCCCACCGGCGGCGGCAAGTCGCTCTGCTACCAGGTGCCGGCGATCGTCCGGCCGGGCACGGGCGTCGTCGTCTCGCCCCTCATCGCGTTGATGCAAGACCAGGTCGACGCCCTCGAGGCGGTCGGCGTGCGGGCGTCGTTCCTCAACTCGACACAGGATCCCGACCAGCGGCGAGCCGTCGAGCAGGCCTTCGTCTCCGGCGAGCTCGACATGCTCTACCTCGCTCCCGAACGGCTGAAGCTCGACTCGACCAAGTCGCTGCTCGACCGCGGCCGGGTCTCGTTGTTCGCCATCGACGAGGCGCACTGCGTGGCTCAGTGGGGCCACGACTTCCGCCCCGACTACCTCGAGCTGTCGGTGCTGCACGAGCGCTGGCCCGACGTGCCCCGCATCGCCCTCACCGCCACTGCGACCGAGACGACGCACCGCGAGATCTCCCGTCGGCTCGAGCTCGACGACGCGGCGCACTTCGTCGCCGACTTCGACCGGCCCAACATCCAGTACCGCATCGAGGCGAAGGACGGCCCGCAGCAGCAGCTGCTCCGGTTCATCCGTGCCGAGCACGAGGGCGACGCGGGCATCGTCTACTGCCTGTCGCGCAAGTCCGTCGAGGGCACGGCCGAGTTCCTCGTCAAGCAGGGCATCGCCGCCCTGCCGTACCACGCGGGCCTCGACGCCGGCACGAGAGCACGCAACCAGTCGCGGTTCCTCCGAGAGGACGGCATCGTCATGGTCGCGACCATCGCCTTCGGCATGGGCATCGACAAGCCCGACGTGCGGTTCGTCGCGCACCTCGACCTGCCGAAGTCGGTCGAGGGCTACTACCAAGAGACCGGTCGAGCGGGGCGCGACGGCCTGCCGTCGACCGCCTGGCTCGCCTACGGCCTGCAGGACGTCATGCAGCAGCGCCGGATGATCGACCAGTCCGAGGGCGACGCCGAGCACCGCCGCAAGCTCGGCGCCCACCTCGACGCCATGCTCGCCCTCTGCGAGACCGTCGAGTGCCGGCGCGTGCAGCTGCTCGGCTACTTCGGCCAGGCGAGCACGCCGTGCCACAACTGCGACACCTGCCTGAACCCGCCGCAGGCCCTCGACGGCACCGTCCCGTCGCAGAAGCTGCTGTCGACGATCGTGCGCCTCAAGCGCGAGCGGAACCAGCAGTTCGGCGCGGGGCAGATCATCGACATCCTGCTCGGCCGCACGACGCCGCGCATCACGCAGAACCGCCACGAGCAGCTCTCGACGTTCGGCATCGGCACCGAGCTCAGCGAGATCGAGTGGCGCGGGGTGGTCCGCCAGCTGCTCGCCCAGTCGGTGCTCGCGGTCTCGCCCGACGGCTACGGCACCCTGCTCATCACCGACGCGGCGGCCGAGGTGCTCTCGGGGGCGAAGCAGGTCCGCCTCCGCAAAGAGCCGGAGAAGGCTCCCCGCGTCCGCGGAGCCCGCGGGTCGTCGGGCAGCGGCTCGTCGCGAGGGTCACGCGGCGGCTCCGGGGCTGCCGACCTCGACGCGGCCGACGTGCCGCTGTTCGAGACGCTCCGCCAGTGGCGGGCGGGCATCGCGAAGGCGCAGGGCGTCCCGGCCTACGTCGTCTTCGGCGACGTCACGCTGCGGGGCATCGCGTCGAGCCGTCCGGGCTCGATGGGCGAGCTGGCGGGCATCAGCGGCGTCGGCCAGAAGAAGCTCGACACCTACGGCCAGCAGGTGCTCGACGTCGTCTCGGGGGTGGCCCCCGAGGAGGCGGCGGCCCGGGCGGCCGAGTCCGGTGCCGGCACCGGCGCGGCCGACTCGGGCTCGACGTCTGGCTCGACCTCGGCCTCTGGCCCGACCCCGTCGTTCCGGGCGGAGACGAGCTCCCGCAGTCGTCCCGCCGCACGCAGTTCCCGCCCGGCGCCGACGACGAGCACGGCCCCGGCGGCCGACTCGGAGCCGTTCCCGTTCGACGACG
This sequence comes from Frigoribacterium sp. CFBP 13729, assembly GCF_014841875.1. Lineage (NCBI taxonomy): Bacteria > Bacillati > Actinomycetota > Actinomycetes > Micrococcales > Microbacteriaceae > Frigoribacterium > Frigoribacterium sp. CFBP 13729. The sequence continues at coordinate 58,725 of NZ_JACYUR010000009.1, forward strand.
AGCCGCCGTGGGACCCGTACGACGAGTCCGTCCCGCCCGACGACAACTACTGACGGGCCGCCCAGCCGAATGCCGGGCCTGGCTGACGCGAACGGGACGAGGTGACGCGGGGCCCCGCGTCACCTCGTCCCTTTCGGGTCGTATGAGGCACCAGGGTCTCGCGTGAACGACCGCGTCGGCGCGGAGGAGTCGTGGCGGCAGATCAGCGGCGCGGGGCAGCCTGCTCGGAAGGGACGCCGGGAGGCACCACAGGTGCAGGCACGATCGCGACCGGCGCCGTCGGCGTCCGTCGCTCCGAGACGGGCCCGGCCGACCCGAGCCGCAGCTCCGTCGTCCGCTGGGCGAGCATCACGAGTGCGACGGTGAGGGCGATCATCGCGCCGAACCCGCCGAGGAAGGGCCCGCCGCCCAGTCGGGTCACGTACGCCGCAGAGAGCAGCATCGCGCTCGCCAGGGGCGTGGTCAGGTAGGCCGCGCGCACCGGGACCAGCGGCACCGTGCCTCCTCGGGTGCCCTGCACGCGGAGGGCGACGAGCGTCGCCGCCACCGCGGCGAAGAGCGCCCCGGCGGTCGCGTAGAGCGCCGTCGCGGCGAGCGGGGCCACGGTGCCGACGTGGCCGGCGTGGACCGCGCCGAGCACGGAGAGCACGGCGAAGCCGACGTGCCAGACGGGGGCGAGCAGCCAGGCGGCCCGCCTCACGCGACCCGCGGGCAGCGGCAGCAGGCCGTCGAGCGGCCCCTCGACGAGGTCGCCCTGCGTCCGTCGTCCGTCGTCGAACGTCAGCCCCCGCTGCGCTCCTGTACCTCGTCCAGTCCCCACGCGGCGAGCATAGGGAGGGGCTCGGACGGGCCGCAATCCTCCCTGAGGGGGACACCCGTTGTCCCCGCACCGGGCGACAGCGGGCCAGAGGGGCGGCCCTGCCCGCCACCCGCCCCGCCCGAGGAGGCGGTGAAAGGGTGAGTAGATCTCGCTTCCGCGGAGGCCGACGTCGCTGCCGCGACCGGTCCGGGAACGGACCCCAGGAGGGCTCGTCGGCAGGTTCGACGCGACGCGCACGATGCTGCGCATGCCCCGCGAGGCATGCCGTCTGCGCCACAGTGGTGCCGTGCTCACCTTCCTCAGCCGCGTCGTGCTCGTGCCCCTCGTCCGGCTGCTCTGGCGCCCGAGGGTCGTCGGGCGGCGCAACGTCCCCCGCCGCGGTGCTGTCATCCTCGCGAGCAACCACCTCTCGTTCATGGACAGCGTCGTGATCACGCTCATGGCCCCGCGCGAGGTCTCGTTCCTCGCCAAGAACGCCTACTTCACGGGCACCGGCCTCAAGGGGCGGCTCAGCCGGTCGTTCTTCTCGGGCATCGGCGCCATCGGCGTCGAGCGGGGCGCAGGCGCCGCCGCCCAGCAGGCCCTCGACCTCGGCCTGGGCCGCCTCACCGAGGGGCACGCCTTCGCGATCTACCCCGAGGGCACGCGGTCGCTCGACGGTCGCCTGTACAAGGGCCGGACCGGCGTCGCCTGGCTCGCGTTGACGAGCGGCGCCCCGGTCGTGCCCGTCGCGCTGACGGGCACCCAGGAGCTGCAGCCGGTCGGCACGACCGTGCCGCGCCTCCGTCGCTTCACCGTCGAGTTCGGCGAGCCGATCGACCTCTCGCACCACGGCGACGCCAAGTCGGGTCGCGCCAGGCGGCACGCGACGGACGAGGTGATGGCCGCGATCCAACGACTGAGCGGCCAGGAGGAGGCCGGCACCTACAACGAGCCGCCGACCCCGTCGGTCGTCGAGCGGGTCCGCCGCGCGATCCGGCGCGACCCCCTCGGGTCGGACGCCATCGACTGACCCGGACCGCGCCTCCCGGGGCCCCTCGAGGAGGCGCGTGACGCTTTCCGGGAACGGCTGCCGGAGGCGCGTCGCCCCTCCCCGGATCCGCTGCAGGAGGCGCGGTGCGCCTCCCGGGTCCGGTGTCGGCGGCCGGGCGTACGGTCGACCCCGGCGGCGCGCGGCGCCATCGGTGCGTCGACCGAACACGATCGACACCACGAACACGAACACGAACACGAACACGACGACGCGGCCCGGCGAGACGCCCGGCCGCAGGCGAGGAGCAGGCATGAAGGTCGCGGTGCTGGGCACGGGGATCATGGGGCAGGGCGTCGTCAGGACGCTCCTGCGCGAGGGGCACGACGTCACGGCGTGGAACCGCACCCGCGACAAGGCCGAGCCGCTCGCCGGCGTCGGGGCGACCGTCGTCGACACCGCCCGCGAAGCGGTCGACGGGGC
>NZ_JACYUR010000010.1:0-56975 GCF_014841875.1 Frigoribacterium sp. CFBP 13729
CGTACCTCGTAGGGCCGGCATCCCGGTGGAACCCCATCCCGCTTCGTGAGCGGGATGGGGTTTTTCCGTGTGCCGGGGCAGGTCTCAGGCCCAGCGCCGCCTCAGCCAGCCCAGGGCGGCCGCGGCCTCTCGCCCCTGGAACTCCCGGAGGGTCGGCATGTCCGCCGGCACGGGCGTCTGCAGCGCCTCGGTCCACGAACCGGCGAGGCCGGCGAGGAGCGCGTCGACCGCCTCCGGCGGCACCTCCCGCAGGGAGTCGCGCAGGAGGTGCCCCTCCACGTCGCTGCGCGGGTCGCGCACGAGCACGTCGAGCAGGTAGGTCACCGAGTCGAACCACGGCGCGCCGACCGAGGCCCACGGCCAGTCGACCAGCCACACGCGCGAGCTGGCGTCGAGGAGGAGGTTGTCGGCACGGCAGTCGAGGTGCACCAGGTGCTCCCCCGCCGCTGCGCCCGGGAGCTGCGCAGAGGCGTCGCGCAGCCGGTCGAGGTGCGCGGTGGTCCAGTGATCGAGCTCTCCCGTCGCCCCGGCCTCGCTCAGGCGCACCCAGCTCGTGGAGTCGGGCGTGAGCTCGTCCGGGAGGCGCGGCAGCAGCGAGGTGTCGGTGATGCGGGGCAGGTCGGCCAGCGCGTCGAGCACGAGCGTCGTGTCGTCCGGCCCGGGGTGACGGCCGTCGACGTCCTCGAACGCCACGACGACCCAGTCGTCCTGCTCGACCGTCCCGACCACTCGGGGTGCCGACACCGACGCGGGCAGACCCCGGACGACCGCGGCCTCCCGCCGGTGCAGCTCATGGGTGACGGCGTTGCGCGATCGGCTCACCGACTTCGCGAAGACCCGTCGCCCGCTGCGGAGCACCAGCCGATCGGCGCTGCCGGAGGAGAACCCTCCCGACTGGCTCGCCGCCTCCTCGACCTGGTCGCCCAGCGCCTCCTCGAGTGCACGGCGCACCGTGGTGGGCACCTCTGCCCAGGTGGTCCTGGTCACGTCCGCTCCTCTCGGTGAGATGCCCGGAAAGGGACGACATGCCCTGGGGCCTCCGGATACGTCGTCCCTTTCCGGTGTTCCTCGCGCCTTCGCCGTCCCGTCCCGTGCCGTGCTCGCGCCTCCCCCGCTCGACGACGGTCAGCGGCGGGTCACTCGTCCGCGTCGGCCGCCCCGGCAGGACGCCGTCGTCGAAGGAGGCGGGCGAGCACCGTGCCCGCGATCCAGACGCCTGCGAGGACGACGAAGGCGACCCCCATCGGCTCCTCGAGCCGATCGGCGACGAACCAGAACAGGGCGCCGCCGACGAAGACCAGCAGCACGTTGGTCACGACCTCCCTGACGGACGGCCACGGCGACCGCTGCTCGACGACCTCACGCACCTCGACGGGTCGAGCCCTGGGCAGATCCGTCTCGTCGCGCATGGACCGAGGATGCCAGACGTCAGGACCCGAGGAGGCGCTGCTCGCCGTCCGACACGGACGACTGAGTCGACGGGATGCGGAACGTGAACCGGGCCCCGTGCGGCTGCACGGCCACGACGCCGATGCTCCCGCCGTGCAGCTCGACGATGCGTCGGGTGATGGTCAGGCCGAGGCCGTGCCCGGGCCCGTCGCGCCGGCGTGACCGGTCCGCTCGCCAGAGGCGGTCGAACACCGACCCGAGGGCATCCTCGCGGATGCCGACCCCGTCGTCCTCGACGTCGACCTGGACCGAGCCGTCCCTGGGCGAGAGGCTGACGACCACCGTGCGGGGGCGACCGTGCACGAGGGCGTTGTCGAGCAGGTTGCCCACGACCTGGCGCAGGAGCACGGGATCCGCGACGACGACAGCGCGGAGCGGCCCCCGGTACTCGACTACCGCTCCCTGCGGCCGCCGCGCATCGACGGCCTCGCGCAGCAGCGCCGCGAGGTCGACCTCCTGCGGCTGCAGCCTCAGCTCGCCCGCGTCGGACGACGCGACCGTCCGCAGGTCGTCGATGAGGCGCTCGAGGTGCTGGGCCTCACGACCGATCACCCTGACGACCTCGTCCTTGTCCGAGACGACCCCGTCGTCCCAGGCCTCGGCCCAGCCGCGGATGTTCGTCAGGGGGGTCCTGAGGTCGTGGGCGATGTCGGCCGTCAGCTGGTCGCGTTGCTGCCGCGCCTGCTCGAGACCGTCGGCGAGCTGGTTCACCGCACCTCCGAGTCGCGAGATCTCGTCCTGCCCCGACTCCGGTGCTCTCGCGGTGTGCTGCCCTGCCGTGAGCCGTTCGGTGACGAGCTGCAGGCGATGGATCCGACGGACCGCCTGGCCGCTCGCGACGAGCACGAGGGCGCCGCTGAGCGCGACGAGGCCGATGACGACCGCCGCGATCCGGGCGAGCGAGTCGGTCGTCAACGAGTCCAGAGCCGGCCGGGCGCCGTCGACCGGCGAGGTGACCAGGTAGGCGCGGGGCGGGACGAGGTCCTCGTTGATCGTCGTCCAGGCCCTCGTGACGCAGCTCCTCGTCCGCTGCAGCGTCTCCAGGGGGACCGCCTCGTCGCCTCCGACGACGCGGAGCGAGATGCCCTGCGCGGCGCCCGGCGACACCAGGTCGAGCTGGACCGCGCTGACGGGAGTGATCGACTGGGCGGCCAGGCACTGGTTGGTCTGCGCGGTGAGCAGGCCGAGGGCTGCCTGCTCGGGGCCGTGCGGTGTCGTGTAGGCCTCGGTCTCGCAGCCGGGCGGGAACGCACCCGAGAGGACCGCCCGGCCGTTCGGCCAGAGCGAGATCGACGACGACGGCAGACCTGCGCAGGCGGCGACCGCCTCCGCCGCGGCACGGGACGACCGGGCCTCCGACTCGTCGAGCACCATCGCGCCCGCGACCGTCGTGCTGATCGGGCTCAGCGTGTCCGCGAAGGTCTCGGAGAGCGGGTCGACCGGCGTGCCGGGCAGCTGGGGCACGGGCCGCGACGCGTCGGTGTCGCCGATGGTCCGCCCGTCGACGTCGAGGAGGACGAGGCGCCGATCGAACCGGTCACCGAGCCGGTCGAGCTCGGTCGCGACGTCGGCCCAGCTCTGCTCGCGGCCCGCCCAGCTCCGCACCGCGGCCACGACGTCCTGGTCGGTGCGGGCGTCCCGGTCGATCTGGACGGCGTCCCGCCGGGTGACCGCCGTCGAGACGATCCACGTCGTGCCCGCGATCGAGAGGGTGACGATGACGATGCCGATCGCGAGGAAGCGGACGAGCAGGCTACGACGCACGAGGACCCGTCTCCCCGGTCGAGGAGAAGCGGTACCCGACGCCGTAGACGGTCTCGATGCCGCAGGGCGCCTCCGGGTCGAGCTCGAGCTTCGCCCTGAGGTTCTTCACGTGGGCGTCGATGGTCCGCTCCGTGATGAAGCGGCCGTCACCGTGCAGGGCGACCAGCAGCTGCCCCCGGCTGAGGACGCTCCCCGCTGCCGACATCAGCGCCCTCAGCAGGTCGAACTCGGCACGCGTGAGGTCCACGAGCCGGCCGGAGGTCCGCGTCTCGCGCCGCGCCGGGTCGAGGGAGATGTCCCCGGCGCGGAGCACGCCGTCCACGCGCTGGGGCGCGCTCCGCCGCAGCAGCGCCCGGACCCGGGCGAGGAGCTCGCGCGGGCTGTACGGCTTCGTCAGGTAGTCGTCCGCGCCGTGGTCGAGGCCGAGCAGCAGGTCGTTCTCGGTCACCCGTGCGGTGACCATCAGGATCGGCAGCTCCGACCCCTCCTCGCGGAGGCGGGTGCTGACCTGCAGGCCGTCGAGGCCCGGCAGCATCACGTCGAGCACCAACAAGGAGGCGCGGCCGTCCTTCACGCTCTCGAGCGCGCGGACGCCGTCGGAGACCACCTCGACCTCGTGCCCCTCGCGTTCGAGGTAGCGCCGGAGCAGCTCCCCCTGGAGTTCGTCGTCCTCTGCCACCACTATCCGCGCCACGTGAGCCACGCTACGGGGCCGTGAGCCCGGGGATCTCCCCGCGACGGCTCTTCTCACCGAACCGGCACGGCGAGCGCACAGGTCCTTCACACTCCTGGCCGACGCTGAGATCTCCCCAACCGAAAGGACCGACATGTCCCTCACCAAGATCAGCGCCGTCGTCGTCGGCGCACTCGTCCTCGGAGGCGCCGCCGTCGCAGGTCTCTCGATGTCCGCCCAGGCTGCCGAGGCTCCCGCGACGGGCGTGACCCGCGCCTCCGCCGAGGTCTCGTCGACGACGACCGGCGCCGCTGCGGACGAGGTCGCGAAGGCCGTCGACGCAGCGGCGACGTCGGCGATCCAGGAGTACGGCACGCCCGGCCGCGAGTCGCTCGCCTACCTGGCCGCGGCCGACCCGGCGAACGACCTGTACCTCCGGTGCATCGCCGACCACACGGAGTCGGCGACGGGCACCGCGACCACGACCGGCACCACGACCACGGAGACCACGGACTCGTCGTCGCTGACGCGGCCCGCGACCGCGGCCGAGACCGCGGTCGGCGAGCAGGCGGAGGCGTTCTGCGCGCCGCTCGAGCCGGCACCGCCGTGGGAGCTGGACCGCAGCAACCCCGAGGCAGCGGCGTTCGCCGCCGAGGTCGTGGAGCGCCTGGAGGCGGCCGGCGTCACCGAGGTGGCCGTCGCTCCGGACGACGGCGGCGACCGCGTGGGCATCGCGTTCGGCGGCGCCGGGAACGACGCCTCCTCGATCTCGAAGGGCATGGAGCTCCTGCCCTCGGTCGCACTCGAGGTCGCCCGGGGCTGAGCTCCGCTGACCCGCTGACCCGCAGACCCGCAGGGCCGTCGCCGACACCGGCGGCGGCCCTGCGGCGTCAGCCCGACAGCCCCGCAACGTCAGCCCGGCTGCCTCAGCCCGATAGCCCCGCAGCCTCAGTCCCCCAGCCTCACCCCTCCCGGCGCAGCCAGAAGTCGACCGCCGCCGCCGACGGGCGCGACGTGACGGAGGTGACGTCACCGAGCTCGAGGACGCTGTCGGGCGCCTCCTGCAGCGTCGGCCACGGTTCACGGTCGGCTCCGTTCGGATCGCCCCGCGTGACGAAGTCGAGCCAGTACCCCGTCATCTCCGACTCGAGCCGTCGGTCGACGGTCGTGTAGTCGATGTCCCCGTCGGCGCCGAGGTTGCCGTACGCGTACATCACCTCGGACCCGTGGTACGCGCCGAAGCGCTCGAGGTCCGGGTCCGGGGGGACGCGCGTGAACCAGTACGGATAGACGGGCGACTCCCCCGACCGGGCTGCCGTCAGGCCCCACTTCCGCATCGGGGCGGTCATGGACTGGTCGGTGCCGGACCGGATCCGCGACTCGGTCACCTCCTCCTCGTCCCCTCCCGGGTACAGCGCGAGGAACTCGTCGGCGTCGTCCCCGTACTCGTCGCGGGCCTCCCGGGCCCACGTCGCCGGGTCCGGATCGACCCCGCCGATCAGGTCGAGGGACGTCTCGTCGGCGTTGCTGCCGAGCAGCAGGGGGACGTCGTTCTGCAGACCCGCCTCGTAGAGGGCCGACGGGGTGTCGGGCAGCACGGCGTCGCCGACGACGGGCCACCAGTGCGTCGTGAGGTCCGCGGCGGCTGCCGCCTTCGCGATGCGCTCGGCCGGCATCTCCCGCATCTCCGCCAGGGTCGCCCCGCCGAGTGCGTCGCTCAGGCCGTGAGCGGCCTCGCGGGCGTGCTCGGCGTCGTCGTAGAGGTCGCCCCCGTCGCGGTCGCCCGCACTGCCCAGGCACCCCCCGCTCTCGCCGATCAGACCGTGGACGAGGCCCGTGGCCAGAGGCGAGACGCCCAGGATGCACGCGGCTCCCGAACCCGCCGACTCCCCCGCGACGGTGACCTGCCCCGGGTCCCCGCCGAACTCGCCGATGTTGTCGTGCACCCACTGCAGGGCGGCGAGCTGGTCGAGCAGCCCCTGGTTGCCCGGGGTGTCGCCGCCGAGCGCGTCGCCGGCCAGGAACCCGAACACCCCGAGGCGGTAGTTGATCGTGACGACGACGGCTCGGCCGGTGGAGGCCAGGGCGGTCCCGTCGTAGGCGGGCAGTGCGCCCGAGCCGGCGACGAACCCGCCGCCGTGCAGGTAGACGAGCACGGGCAGGGGCGCAGGAGGCGCCTCCGACGGTCTCCAGACGTTCAGTCGCAGGCTGTCCTCGTCGGTCGCGTACCCGCCCAGCAGCGTCTGCTCGAGCGGCAGGTCGAGCACGCGGGTCCCGGCCCGGGTGACGAAACTGGGCTCGGCCTGGACCACGGAGGTGCCGAAGTCGTCGGCGACGAGGGTCTCGGATCGTGCGGGGGCCGGCTGCGGCGCCTCCCACCTCAGGTCGCCGACCGGCGGGGCCGCGTAGGGGATGCCCGCGAAGGCGTCCACCCGGGCGCTCGCGTCGTGCACGCCGACCACGTCGCCCTGGGCGGTCGTCACGGGGTCCGTGTGGGGGCCGTCCAGGGTCCGGGTGCCGACGATCGGCCCCGCAGCCAGGGCCACGCCGCCGGTGAGGGCCGCCACCCCGACCCACGCTGCGCCGCGGACGAACCACCGTCGACGCCGCCACGTCCGCGAGAGGAGCGCGGCCGCCGCGACGGTCGCAGCGACGAACAGCCACCCCCACCACGGAGCCTGGTTCAGCCAGGCGACCACCGCGCCGACCAGCGCCACGGCTGCGGTCGGCAGCCACCACCTCCTGCCGTGCGATCTGCTGCCTGATCCGTCCTGCGTTCTCTTCGTCACCCTGATCCTCTCGATGCGGTCCGTACTCAATACGAACCGTACTCGATACGAACTGCACTCAACCTGGAGGGGGTGGGGGCCGGGGCGCATAGGCTCGTCCCGTGAACGACGGAGAAACCCCCTCGGTGCGGCGACGGACCGACACCCGGCGTCGCCTCCTCGGGGCTGCGGCCGACCTGTTCGAGGCGAGCGGCACGATCAGCCAGAGCGTCGAGGCCCTCTGCGCGCGGGCGGGCTTCACCCGCGGGGCCTTCTACTCGAACTTCACCAGCGTCGACCAGCTCTACCTCGCGTTGCACGAGGAGCAGGCGGGCCGGGTCTGGCACCGCCTGCGGGCAGCCCTGGAGGCGCAGACGTCAGGTGAGGGGCGGCAGGACTCCCTCGAGGAGGCGGTGGGCCACCTCCTGGACTCGCTGCCCGACAGCAGGGAGTGGTTCTCGCTGCGGTCGGTGCTGCTCGCACGGGCGGCGGCGGACCCCGTCTTCGCCGACCTGATGAGGATCGACGACGGCGCCGTCGCGGCCGAGCTGGGCGCTCGGTTCGTCGCCCTCGCCGCCGTCCACGGACGCGAGCCCGTCGTCGAGCCGGCCCTCCTGGCGAAGGCGGTGGTCGCCGCCCACGTGGGCGCGGTCGGCCAGGCGGCCGTCGATCCCGACGGCGTGCGGACGCAGGTCGTCGCGGTGACGGCGGTGATCCGCGGGCTGACGGTCGAGTCGGCCGCGCCGTAGGGCTCGCGGTGGGCGGCGGGCCCCGCGCACCGGGCGCCGCACCGCGTCACGCCCTTGCGCCGCTCCGCACCCTGCGCCTAGCATCGGCGCGTACCCCGTCGCGAGCCGCGACGTCGGCGCGGCCACCTCACCGGCCGACCGGACGGCTCGCGGACACGGGGGCTCCCCGCACGGAAGACGGCCCATTGCGCACCAGCACCGGTACTGCGTCCACGACGCAGCAGCTGCCCTCGCACTGACTCCGCCCGTGCCCGCCCGCTGACCCGGGCGAGGCCGACGCTCCCCCGCCTCCGGCCGGGAGCGTGGTGGTGTCGTGCGCCGACACCACCACCGGGAGCACCGTGCCCTCCACCCTCAGCACCACCACGCCCTCACCGTCCGTCGTCCTCACCGAGTGCTCGTTCGCCTGGCCCGACGGTGCGGTCGTCCTCGACCGGGTCACCACGGCCTTCGGGCGGGGCCGTACCGGCCTCGTCGGGGCCAACGGCGCCGGCAAGTCGACGCTCGTCCGCCTCGTCACGGGCGATCTCGCCCCCACCGGCGGCAGGGTCTCGACGACCGGACCGGTCGACCTGCTGCCGCAGCGCCTCCGTCGCGGACCCGACGACACCGTCGCCGACCTGCTCGGCATCCGCCCGCGGCTCGACGCCCTGCACGCGATCCTCGGCGGCGACCCCGATCCGCGCCACTTCGACGCCCTCGGCGACGACTGGGACCTCGAGGCCCGGGCCGCCGCTGCCCTCAGCGAGGTCGGGCTCGACCTCGACACCGGGGACCTGCTCCGTCCGGTCGCGACCCTGTCGGGCGGCCAGGCCGTCCTCACCGCCGTCACCGGCGTGCGGCTGCGCGACCGGCCCGTCGCCGTGCTCGACGAGCCGACGAACGACCTCGACCTCCGGTCGCGCGGGCTGCTGCTCGACCTCGTCGATCGCTGGCGCGGAACGCTCGTCGTCGTGAGCCACGACCGCGAGCTGCTCGAGCACGTCGACGAGATCGCCGAGCTGCGCGACGGCTCGATCCGCACCTCGGGAGGGACGTGGTCCGACTTCGAGCAGCGCCTGGCCGTCGAGCGGTCGGCTGCCGAGCGCGACCTGCGCGACGCCGATCAGCTGCTGCGCGCCGAGCGACGGCAGCGCATCGAGGCCGAGACGACGATCACGCGTCGAGCGCGGGCCGGGCGACGCTCGGCGGAGTCGATGCCCGCGATCATCGCCCACGCGAGGAGGAACAAGGCGGAAGCGACGGCGGGCCGGCTGCGCTCGGGGCACGGGGACGCGGAGGCGCGGGCCAGGGACCAGGTCGACGTCGCCTCACGAGCAGTGAGGGACGACGACGCCGTCCGGGTCGACCTGCCCGATCCGGCGATCCCGGCGGGGCGGCGCCTCGTGGAGCTGACCGTGCGGGGCAGGACCACCGTGCTGCAGGGGCCGGAGCGGATCGCGGTCGTCGGCGCGAACGGCACGGGCAAGACGACGCTGCTCGAGCAGCTCGTCGGCGTCCATGGCGTGAGGCCGCACCCCCTGCCCGCCACGGGGGCGACGTCGCTCACCGAACGGGTCGCCTGGCTGCCCCAGCGCCGCGACGGGCTGCTCGACGACGACGACACCGTCCTCGAGCACGTCGCCCGCGCCGCTCCCGCCGTGCCCGACCGTGAGCTTCGCAACGCCCTCGCGCGTCTCCTCGTCCGTGGCTCAGTCGTCGACCGGACGACGGCCACACTGTCCGGAGGAGAACGTTTCCGCGTGGCCCTCGCGGGCCTGGTGCTCGCCGACCCGGTCCCCCAGCTGCTCGTGCTCGACGAGCCGACGAACGACCTCGACATGGCGACCACCGACCACCTCGTCGACGTGCTCGCGGCCTGGCGCGGCGGCCTCGTGATCGTCAGCCACGACGAGAGGTTCCTCGACCGGCTCGGGCTGCACGTGCGCGTGGCCCTCGACTGACGGTGACTGTCGTCGGTGGACAAGATTGTCGCTTTCAAGCGCAAAATGGTCTCTCAATGTCGCGATCGACTCCACTTCGCCGCCGTTCAATTTGTCCCTCATTACATGTTGTCGACACAGCGCCAGGCCTGAAACTCAAAACTGATTAATGTTTCCGGTTTTTTCGGACCGGCTGCGCTCTCTGACCACGGCGGCTCTGCGGGACCAGGTTTGCTGGAACCATCTCTGATGCGGGACGGAGATACGTGGAGACAGACAGCGCGAGGGGGTCCAGCTCGGAGGGGATCGCCTCGTAGAAAACTGCGTCCAATACAGGCTTTTCCCCACTGAAGGCGAAGAGAGCCGAACGCCGAACGCCGAGTTGGTGGCCCTTTGCTCGCAGGTAAGCTCGCATCTTCTGCTCCCAGATGGCCGGATCATCATTCGCCGGGCATACAGCCCAGACCATTACCCATCCGCCATCGTCGGGAGTCGAAATGGGCACAGTTTGCGTACATTCCTTAAGGCCGTTATGAGACCGCCGAACAACGCTGGGACCATATCCCGACATCAAAGTCTGCGTGTCACTGGACCCCGTGAGAAGCGTGGCGCCGATGGAAACTTTTCCGAACGGGCTAAGGGTGTCAATTTCGTCGAGCAGGCTTTCCATGGGGCTCGCCCCTCGGCTGGGCTTTCTGGCGGCGTTGGGTCGCGGTTGCCGGCCGGCCCGCTGGGGTAGAACACTCTCTTGGTACCAGGCGTCCAGAGGGTCGGTTTGGCTAGTGACATAAGTTGGCCCCTGACCTATCCACTTTCGTTTCTCTGCTTCAGTCGCGGGTGGCAAAAATTTGAAAGTAGACCGCAGCTGTTCTGGATCCTCCTCCACGTAGAGCCCCTTGGAAAGGAAGTAGAGGTATAGATCAAGCTCATCAGGCGCTGTAAACATGACCGTGGCCAAGGGGTGCCTGCGTCGTCGTAGGTAGAGCAGGAATTCAGCTGGCCGAGTTGTCAATTCCGCGATGAGATCGAGGTCGTGGATGGAGACTGTCCAGGGAATCGATTCTGTTTTGATCAGGCCTGCCTGAACCAGATCGGCTGTGGCCGTAGTCGTCGATCCCAGATCGTCGAGGCTTACGGCGATAGTGTGAATTTCTTTGATGTGCCGAAGATCCAGCCACCCTTCGCCATCAATCCTTATTCCGTTGTCAGAGGCAATGCGCTGAACCAACCGGTCGGCCTGGCCAGCCGCTTTGGTGATTATGCCCGTCAGATCTTTCTGCAGGCGGGACCCCAGCCCAGATCGTGAGGACGAGCTGAGGGACACGGCCTTGTCTTCGATGATGAGGGCCACGTCGTCGACCAGGATCAGATGGTCGCCCTCTACGCGCTTGGTAAACGCGTCTGGCCCGTCAACCTCTTCAGCTTGCGTGGCAGGGATGTAATAGTTCAGGCCATGCCAAGAACGTGTGGGGGACAAGAGACGGTCGATAGCGCTCCGAGTGCGTGTTTCCAGAACCTCTCCGCGATGCTTCTGGTATTTCTCCCAAGCGGTGGAGGCCCGGAGCTTTGCTTCCAGCGTCTCCCTGAGGGCGTCCTGTGTCAGAGCAGGGTGAGGAAGCATCGCCCTCCCTGTCGGTGTTCGCAAGATCGGGGTCGCGCGTAGCGGATTACTGCCCCTCAAGAACAACCGTGCATGCTCCTTGAGGCCTAAGGACGCGTCAGGAGTCCATGAAAAAGCTTGCAGAACGGCGTCCACTGTGCCGTTGTCCAACCCGGTCGCCGTAACCAGCTCTGCCAAGGACACGGAAGCGGCGGCCGCGTTGGGGTTCAGGGCTGAGATTAGGGAGCGGGCAGCCTTTTCCCGCGACTCGGTCGCCGTACTTCCTGACTCGTGCCTTTGCTGCTCCATCCTGACATCGCGATATGTACGGTCTAGTCGGCGCTGCGTATTCTCGACCTGCAAGCTATGGATGGCACTGAGTACTGTTGTGGCGTGAAAAAAAGTGAATCCGCACACGTCAAGGACGATCTCCTCGAGCCCATCCGATGCGAAGAGTGTGCTATTCGTCTCCTCGGCAAGCTCCATGTACGAAGATCCCCGGATGGTTAGCTCTGACGCCTGAACTCTGGCCTGAATAAGCGCGAGGGGATCGTCAAAATTAGCAGCCAAAACGGACCTGAGCATGCCCAGGTCGAAAAGCCGCTCAATAATATCCAGGCTCATGTCGATGATTGATGCCGCTGGCTCGCGGGAAGAACCGTCCTGCGACATATTCGTCATTGCAGCGACCGACATGAGCTCGACGATACTAAATCCGATTTCAACGCCAGCTTGATAGCCAAGCTGCTTCCAATTCCAAGGCAGTGCAGCCAGTCGCGTTTGTTCGATCACTTCGATGGGATCGTGCGCAGCGAGAAGACTCCCCAATTGGTTTAAATGATCTTCTATGCGGCCGTCAAGGTCATCCAGAGGCGACTCGGGGTCCAGGCTCGCCAGCAGTTCCGTTCCCTGTTGAAGGCCCCGTTCAATGGCGCGCCGATGGACATCGTGGTCGGGAAAAATCGAAGCTTCGTGACCTTGTAGATCCGCCAACTCACACGTCCCCTCAATACGTTCTACTGGTCGTCCGACCATTACGGCGACGATGAGCCACGCCTGGAAGACCAGAGACGGGGCAAGGACAACGTGATTTGGCTCTCAATGCGACGAGCCCGGTAGCGACGGCCATACCCACACACAGCTTCGCCATCAGGAACTCACTCCGGCGGAACGAGCCCCTCGAGAGCAGCAAAGTCGTAAAATTTTGTTGCGACCCGGGGATCTACGCCATGGTCCCTAGCTATAGCCTCTGTCAATTCAGCAGTAGCCGGATCATTGGTGATCGACAGGGCTCGTCTGAGAATGTAGGACCCGATGGCAAGGTGCATTCCCGCACGCGTAACATCCTCGCGAGTGATTGAATCTGCCGACACCTCGATTTGCACGGCTGCATGGAACGTCCGAGGCATAAGTACCGAGGCAGCTTTTGCCGAGTCAAAGGCGGCCGACTTAGCGAAGTTCATGGCGAGCCCAGAGGCTTCCGTCAAGACAGCGTCTTGATCAGCTCTGGACAAACCTTCGAGGCTTTCCTCAATGCAGGGGGGCAGCCGTGAGAACGCCTCACGCAGGTCGGCAGAAGAGCGTGCGCCAAGCCCCGCCGGCTGACACATCCTCACGAGATCCCAGAGGTGACCAGTTCCGTTTGTCATTATTTCTTCCTCCGCCAGTTGAGTATGAGCGCCGAAATGGCATTAGCAAACACCGATAGTACCGTTGTAGAAAGAATGAACATCACTATCTGGAAAATCCCATTTGTAACTAGCCCTCCCTCATGGATGCCCCATACGGTGGCAGCTGCAATGAACAAGACGATCAAGTGCGGCCAGTATCGCCGAAGCAGCGTTATAGGGCGCCGCTCCGAGCTCTTCGAAATAACGACGCGACTGGGAGTCCACCAAATTTCGCTCCAGTCGTTGGGCAAGTGTTTGGCAATCTGGTCGAGGGCAAACCAACCGTCGAAGACTAACCAACTTGTCCAAGAGTTCTGCTCGCTGCCACTCCACTGCCTCGGCTCGTGGGGTGAGGCCACGAGCAGGTCTATTCCGTCACAAGTCTCCGGCCCGATCGTGAAGGTGGAAAGCCCAACGAGCGCCTGCGGCCGGCGGGAGTAAAGGTAATGGATTCTCCCCTTCAGCCCACTAGCGTCAAGAAAATCCACCTCTTCCTGAGCGACGAACTGGGAGCTTGGGCCCCAGGAATCAGCCCCTTGGATCGAGATAAGCCATTTCTGAGCACGCTTGATTGGCAAATTAAACGCCGAGCCACCTACCTGGACATCGGATAGCGCCAGGATTGCCGTCGCGGTTCCTGCTATGGACAGGTTGCCTCTGGAGTCACACCAACCTCCAGAATTAGGATCGACACGACCTATGAGGCTCTGTGCCCCTGACTCTACGGAACTGTCCGTCGTGGACGCGCCGGAAGCTATCAGCGCTCGGATGGCAAGGGCGGTGCTGACAACCCTCCAATCTGTTCCGGCCATCAGCCCCCAGCCCTGATTCTGCAGTTCGGCACTGCGTAAGTAATCAGCACCGCGTGCAATCGCCACTTGGATGGTGCTTTGGCTACTCGCTAGCGATGGCTGGTTCCGCATAGCTGACAACGCCATGATCGACCAGGCGGTCGCGTCGACTGTTGACACCCCGTCGGTATTGGTCACGAAGGGCCACCCGCCGTCTGCCCCCTGATTGTCGACTAGAAATTTCAAGCAATGAGGGAACTGATTATCGCTGCCGGCCCTCCGGCTCGCAAAGATGGCCATCTGTGATGTAGCGACGTACCCGAGAGTGCCAGCCTCACCAAGTCGCCGATACCAACCACCGTGCCCCGTAATTGATTGGTACTTGTAGGTACTGAAGCGCTGGGACACGAGCGCGTCGATTGCATCCTCAACAGACTGACGGCCCAGCCTTGAACCCACAAGTCGACTTCTGAGTCCTCCTTGGCTCACGACATGTCCATATCGCGCAAGAAAGCCAAAGCAGGATCGTTTTTGGCAGCCTCAATCACGTCATCCCGTGGAAATGCAGCCCAGTCACCGAACAAGGGTTCGCCTAGGGCTTCGGCCACTTTTGACCGCAGGTAGTGGTGAGGCAGGGGCGCTGGGTCGAAGGCGACGTAAACGTCATCGCCCCCCCAGATTGCAATATAAGGAAGAGGATTTTGCGCGTGCTCCCGTTGGAAGGCGTCCCAGTTGTCAAAACGAGTTAGGGCAAAGTCTTTCTGCACACGTTCCGTCAAGGCAACATTTATGGGCACGAAGTGCACATGCGCGTGATAGCAGTGATCCTGCCCATGTCCGGGAGGAACGCAGGCACCCGCTCGACCATGCTCAAAGATTGTCAACTCACCAAATTCATGCAGCGCGCTGTCCGACAGTCGCTTAATAAGCCGCCCGGCTGTCGGTGTAATTTCATCAGGCAACTCTGCCGAACTTTGAAAGTGATTACGAGCAACCAACATAAAATGCCCTTGTACAAGTGGGCCGAGAGACAACACAATCGAAAAATTATCGTCGATCCGCAACACTCTGTCTCGATCCGGCAGTTCGCAGAACCGACACCCTTCCTCAAACGGTCCAAGCGACATCATTGTCCCCTCTCGGTTGATAGAACGATGGCGAAGAGTGAATAGTTCAGTACATCGTTGAATTGGTCTTCCAACACAGAGATGTCCGGATCTGCGCTATCGAGTACGGCGTTTACCCGAGCCACACGAACAAGGAGTTCGTCAGTAATCGTGCTAACCCTCATGTATCTCCATGCGCCACCATAGTCATGATCTTTTCGCTCTAGCAGTTCACGCGCCGCGCCGGCAATGGAGTCATAGGAGCTTGCAGCCTTCGCCGAAGAGGACCAGCGGTCAACAGAACGGGAACCAAGAGACGGGATCTTCAAGCCTTCGTGCTGCAGCCTGTCCAAGATCATCACAGAGTAGTTGACAATGCCTCGATATTCGTCCAGGACGCTTTCCGCAATTTGTGGCTCGATAGAACTGGACTTGAGACCCTCAAGCCGACGGATTCTCGCCGCTTTCGTCCACACACGGTCCACTAGCGACGAAACGCGAAGGATCGCCCACGACTGACCGTAAATTGCATACTTGGCAACGAATTCTTGTCGGCAAGCCGAGACTGCGTGTGCCAGTTCGGTCTCGTGCTCTCCGGATCGACCATCCGTGCGTTCAGGCATGGCTCCAAATTACAGGGCGACGCGCCCTCTTCGGTGACCTAGAGGGGTGAATGGTTGGGTAGGTCGACATCAGAAGTGCCGAGCGTGTTTTGCGCGGCTACACACCGAGGTCGAGAACGGGGTTGCGGTAGGAGTGACTGTCGCGTTGTCCGTGGTCTAGAGCAACGCTGCTGATGTGGTCTGTCTGCAGCATGATGGCTCTATATGGATGTCCACCGCGGAGTGCTTCAGCGATGAAGCCCGAACGCAAGGAGTGAGCACCGTAGCGCTTCGGGTCCATGCCCGCTGCCTTGAGCCGCAGCTTGACAACATCGTTCACAACATCGTCGCTGATCCTTGTGTCCTGTACGTGGCCGCCCCTGCGTAGAGAGCGTAGGACGGGAGATTTCTGGTCGAAGGTCTGCAATTCGAGTTGAGGCTCTCGGCATATGTGCTTGGACAAACTGACTCCCAGAAGGAAGACTTCGACTTCAATGAGCTTCCGGTCTCGGATGTAGTGCAGGAGGCGCGTCCACCGCAGGAGGGCGCAGGCGGGACAGGTATCGGGTGATTTGCCGAACGGCAAGAGTTTGGATGCAGTGCGGCCCATTTGAACCGTCCTAGCCGTACGAATCCACAAGCGGATGCCGAGCGGATCGCCTAGCTGGATATCGCCAAAGGTGAGGGCTGCAAGTTCTGAGCGTTGAAAACCGCCGGCGAAACCCAGGACGAGGATCGCCCAGTCACGATGACCACGAATTGCCGCCGGGTGCGTATTCATATCGATGAGCCCAAGCGCACGCCGCAGCTCACGAAGAAAGACGGGTTGCATTCGTCGGGGCACTTCAGAGTTCAACCGGCGTGCACTTGCCAAGACGTTTTTGACGTCAGTCGTTGCACCGGGCGGCGGGTGGCCTGCTTGGCGGTGCAAAACGTTGATGGCTGAGACCCATCGGACGAGCGTGTTCACGGCGTAGAACCTCTTAGGTGGAACCCCGGTTCCTGCATCTGCAAAGTCGAGGGCGGTAGAGGCAGCGCGTACGCCGCGACTCTTCAGGTACTTGGCGACCGTCTCACCGCTGGCGGGAAAGGAGGATCGTCCATGCTCTCTGCACCAGGCATCAAATTGTTTCCAGTCTCCGGCGTATGCACGTGCTGTGTTTTCGGAGATGGGTCGCGAGAAATGGGCTCCGAGATCTTTGGCAGGATTCCATGTGGCCCCCCGCTGCTCCAGTGTTGGCGAGGCGCTGGCCTCTCTCAAGTCGGGCTGGCCAGCTTCCACCTCGCGCAGTGCCGGGGCCCCTTCAACGTTCCAGTCCTGCGCGCCCATCAGCGGGCCGAGTCCTGTTCGTGGGCAGCGTGGGCAGCGTGGGCACCTCGAGTTTGTGCTGCAGGTGACAGCCGTTCGCCTTGCCGAGGTAGGGGAGCTCGGGGCGCGCGCGTTGTGAAGCGCTGAGCGCCGTCCTCGCTACTAGGTACGGGGCGGATGCGCGTCTCCCAGCGGATGGTCTCATGGGGCTGCGAGCTCGGGAGGGGCCAGGCCATGAGTGCCCAGCGCACGTGTCGTGGGGTGCGATGGACATTCCGCGCAAGAGCAGTGAGGCTGAGCCGGCCCGCGCCGACCATGTCGTGGAGGACGTCGATGTTGATGTCGTCAAGCTCTGGGGCAAGGTCTGCTTCGGGGTAGTGCCATCGGGGTGGCTGCCAGGTGACGGGCGCACCGATGACTGACGGCGTTGAGCGCACTCCTCGAAGCGTGACCCAGTCGCCTCGTCGTGCGAGCCATTCCTTGAGGTAAGCGTCGATCGCCTGCAGGAGGCCTGTAGTCATGGTCGTGAGGAACTTGCTGTATTCGGCGACCTCGGGCTTGTTGGGGTCGAACCGCCAAGGCCCCGGGAGGTCGCGAGGGCCAGTTGCCGTTGCCCGCAAGTACATGAAGCGCCGCACCCGCAATGCCTTGGGTCCGCGCCCAGGGTCCTCGCCGGCGCTTTCGGCAAGATCGATCCATTCATTGTCGGAGAGCAGAGACCACCAGGGAAGTTGTCGCCGGTGGCCATAGTTAATTGGCGATGGGTACAGCCGAAGGTGGAGCGCTAGTTCGCTGATCTGTTGGAGGATTGCGTTCGCCTGGTCTTCGGTACCGAGCAGGCTGGGGCGGAGCCGCCGGCCGATGGCCGAGATGAAGCTGGCGCGTTCTGGGCCGATGCCTCGCCGGGCGGCGCCCGCAATTTTGACGGCATCGCCGAAGCTTCGTTGCAGGGTGGTGAAGTCGGTGTGGGGGTCAATTCCGATTGGGTTGGCCCAATTCATGGCTAGCAGAGGCGCCCAATGAGTGTCGAGATCGTCGTTGTCGAAGGGGCGTACTAGGTGAGCACGGGACAGCGTGACCCCGCCAATGTTCACCATCTGGGTGTCCCGAATCGCGGCGCGACCGACCGCTTGTTCGACTTCTGCACGGACCGCCGTTCCCCAGACGAGACGTTGAATGGGGGAAAGATCTCGGTCGATCGCTCGGAGAAGAATGCTCTGCATGCGACCCGTGAGGCCGGGGAAATGGCTTTGGAGGTGACTCGCTGAACCGGGACCGAATACTTCTACCGAGGCGGGCACGGGGCGGGAGAACGTGATCCTACGAAGTACAGGTCCGATGACGGACTCGTCTGTCGTGTGGAGAAAGTGGGCCGCGCCCATCAGGACGCCCATGGCGAGTGCGTCTTTCGGTGGTGTGGTCCCAATTCGTTGCGGGTCGTCGAAGAGTCCCTGAACGAGAGTCGTCGAGACGCCGGCAAGCGCCGCGATCTCGTCGGTGTCATGCAGGTGCAGAAGGGCGATGCCGAGAGCTCTTAAGTTGCCAAAGTAGGTACGCTCGTCCTCTAGTTCGCAGCCGTCGGCGGCGGCGGTGACCTCGGCCAAACCGATGGTCGTGCTCGACCAGCGGGCGGCGATGGCTGACTGCGCTTCCAGGATGAGTGAGTCTCCAGCGAATGGTTCTTCCTCCCAGGTCTCGGCCCAAGGTTGTCCGCAGTGTCCCCAACCGTCGGGTCCAGCTCCGTGGCAGACGTTCGGATCGCAGGCTTGCGTGCCCATGATTCGGGACTCAACGACGGGGTCGCCGCAACGTGCGCAGGTGTCTCGGAGGATGGTGTTGTGCTTGAGGCAGGCGAAGGACCACCACAGACGCCAGTGTGCGTAGAAGACACCGGGGTTTTCGCCGAGACAGTCGGGGCAGTACCTGGTTCCGGCGCCGCGGGTCCACATCTTGGATTGAGCCGGGACGTCGCCTCGGCGTTCGAAAGCTGCGGCGACAAACGAGTCCATGGTGCTACCCGACAGCAATTGAGGGTCCCAACCGAGGGCTCCTGAGATGCTCGTCCTTGCTCGCTCGTTGAGGGCCGTTCCCAGCTTGTTCCGTCGGTCCGCTGGCACCTTGTCGAGGTCGCACCAGCGCCCTACGGTGGCGGGTGTCTCACCGAGGTGATGGGCGATGCGATGCAGGAGGCTGGGCAACCACTCCCCCGGATGATGATCCACCTCGAGGCTCAGGCGAGACGGTGGACCGAAGAGGTCGGTGCTGGCATTCGCCATGCCCTTAGTCCTGCCAGCCAAAACCGGTCGACCAGGAGAACCGGCCGGCCTCCCATAGGTGCAGGCGGGCCTTGCGTCCCTTCTGGGCTCGGATCTCGATGGTCGCGGCATCGAGTACGTCCCGGGTGATGCGCTGCGAGGGCGCCTTCGACGCAATGACGCTGGCCTTGGTCAGCAGTGTCGAGAGGTGGTTGGCGTAGCCGAGCGTGCTGACCCAGATGTACTCCTCGAACTCCTCGGTGAACACCCGGTCACCCTCTGGGTGACCAGCCAAGCGGAGCCGGCCCTCGTAGGCGGCGAGCAGCTTCTTCCACTCGCGAAGGTCCTGCTTGGTCTTGTGGGGATAGGCGCTGAGGTCGATCCAGGACCAGCGGGCCTCGGACTGCAGACGGGCTGCCTCGCGGGTAGCAAGGGTCTGTTCCTTGAGCATTTCCCGGATGTTGTGCCCGGCAAGAATCAACCGGACCCCCATGTTCTGGATCGACTTCAACGCGTCGTGAACGTAGCGGCCGTGCTGGCCGTCAAAGTTGATGAACTGCATCTCATCTATCAGCACGAACCGGATGCCGTGCCGGTAGATGGCCCGCTCGAAGGAGCCGTGGGCATCAGCCCCCGCCGGGACCCCGATCGACTCACAGAGCCGCGCGAAAAGCTGCTTGTCCTGGACCCTCCCCGGAAGGCTCAACCGCACGACAGCGAACTGGTGTGGCCGGATGCCCGACCCGTCATCGCGGTCTCCCCCGCCGAGAAGTCGACGGTCCGTAGCAGCAAGGGCAATCGCTTCCGCAGCCACCTGGTTCAGCAGCTTCGACTTACCCGTCCCAGGCGCCCCGGTGATCACCGGAACAGGGGTCTGTTCTGCTGTGGATGAAGGTTGCGGATCGGGCCAAGACGCCAGTTGCATCAAGGCGTTAGTGACCTGCCGGGTCCGAACGAGAGGCCGGTAGCTGTGCCACCGCTCGAGGTGGATCTGACGCCGCCGCCGATCGTCCCTGCTCAGGGCGGCCAGCTCGTCCAGGCTTAGCCATCCCGGGTCGAGAAAGTCGGCCTTGACGACGTCTTCGACGAAGCGACGCTCGGGTTCTGCGATGAGGCGCCAGCTGGCCTCAGGGTGATCGTCTTGGGAGAAGAGCGCCAGGACAGCTTCAGGCATCGGCTTAGTGGTGATCATCCGAAGCTCGCAAACGGGTCTTCGTCGTAGTCGTCCTCGTCGTCATCCACTTCCTCCTGCCACCCGTAGGGCGGCAGCACCACCTGGTTGGTGTCGGAGGTCACGACGTGGCCGACATCGATAGAGCGGAGGTCCTCGATGGCGGACGTGTGCATGTCCTCGTTCCGCGACGCCAGGGACCAACGGATTGCTGCATGCCCGTTCTCGTCCTGCCACCGGATGAGGTAGTGGACCATCAAGTCTTGGTACTCACGAATCGACATCGTCACGTCCATCCGTTCGGCGTCCATGAACGTCACGGCGTGCGCACCGAATTGGGGTGTCTCCTCAGTGCGCATGACCCACGGCACCTCGTAGGCCTGGCCGTCAGGGTCGAAACAGTAGATCTGGCGAAGGTCCGCCGGGTTGAAGTGGAACTTGTAAGTCCGTGCCGGGGCAGCCCCGGGGACATTTAGGAGGGCCTCAATGATGGGCGCGTTGAACATTTGGTGCTTGTGGACCACCCCGTAGGGACCCATCTTTTGGGTGAAGCAGGGCAGGAACCGAATCCACTCGTTCTCCCAAATGGGTACCTCGATTGCCCCAAGGCGTTGCGCTCCCTCAGCCCACAGCTGGTAGGGGCTGACGCTGCGGCCGGTCTCGGAAGCCAGACCACGGTGTTCCCGGAAGTTCCAGAGGTCAGTCCAGTCGCCGTCTCGCTGCCAGTACTCCTCGAAGGTCAGAAGGGCCATACCCTCGGCAGCAGGGCCGCGCCCATGAACCGATCCTCCGACGAAGCCGGGCTGGAACTCCTCCATCATCGTCTTGTCGCTATCAAACGATCGTTCGATTCGTGCTTTGGCGCGGGGGTCTCGGACCCGGGCGTGCTCGACGTCGATTCGAAGCCGTTCGAGCTGGGACACGATGTAGTGGCTGAGCCAAGGTTTCCCGTTGTCCATCAACAGTCGCCGTGGAGGGATCGGGTAACGAGACAAGGCTCGAGGGAGCCCTATGAACGGGCGCGGGTAGGTACGGCCGTCCACAACAACGGTCTGCCTGGGGTCAACCATCGAGGCAAAGGCGTCCGCCAACGCCAACCCGATACCGAAACCTGTCGTCGATTCCGCGATTGAGCGGCCGACAACCAGCCTTGTGGCGGCGTCAATGAGCTTGGTTTTCTCGGCCCGGTATTGCCGATCCCGACCCGGCCGATTCAGCGGGTCACGCAGAAGAATGTTCGTTGTGGTGGTGTCCCCGAGCCACAGCTCCCCAGGTTCCAGGGGCTTCCTCGGCGAATGGGACACCTTGGGCTTCTGGGCGGACGAGAGCTGCGTCTTTTTACTCCATCTCGGGCTGAGCTCGGGACGCTCGGCGTAGATGCGAGTGCAGATCTCGGCAAAGGTGCGCTCGGGCGGGCACGCAACGTCCTCATGGTTAGCCGCGAGCCACATGCGGAACGTCAAGTAAATCGACGTGCCGTGAACAGTGGTTTCCTCGGCCCTGGCGATCAACCATTGCTGGACCCACCACTGCATGTCAGGGTGCTGCCGGTCCTGAGTGGGCTTGATGTAGCGAGTATCGACGAGGGTCACCAGCCCGCCGCTGCTGCGCTTCAGGATGCGATCAATGCGCCTCTTGGCGCTCTTGTAAGGGAGATCCCAGATGGGGGCCTTGAGAGTCGCAATTGCCTTCACTCGTCGGCGCTGCTCAGGCACGAGGGCCGGATTGAGGTCGTCGGCAGGTTTGTCGCCGTCCTGCTGGTCGGGCCGAAGACCGGTTTCGACCATCCGAACGATCTCGATAGCCTCCTCGGCCTTTTCCCGGGCGCGGGGAGTCAGGCGTTCCTCAAGCCCCTCGGCGCGCGGAGTGTCCGGAGGAGCATTGTCAGCCGTCATCAGCATCCGACCCAACGAACCGAGGGGAAGCATGGGCAGCGCAGTGCCCTTCGCATCGATCAACTGCACGAAGCCGAACGCCATGCCTCGGATGAAGCCCACCTGACCATCGGGCATCACCACGGGCATCCCCGCCGAAAGCGCACGACTCCAGTCCGAGCGCCCTGCACTCATCGCTTCGCCGCCTCGACGATGGAGTCGGGCGTGAATAAGCGGTGCATGTCCGTTTTCAGGACGTGTGTCCAGAGCAGCCAACGGATGAGCATCATGGCGTTCAAGTAGGGGTAGCCCGCCACATCCAACCGGGCCGCCAGTTGATGGGCAGATACGCCAGCTCCGGCAAGAGCTGTCGCGGCCGGCGCCCATCGATCAACCGAGGATTCAGGCACCTGCGCGGCGGTGAAGTTTTCGAGGTTCTTCCGGAACCGACGAGGCATCTCGGTCCACACGAGGTAGTCGACACCGACCTGCGCCAGGGTGTCTCGAATTACCGGCTCTCTCTCCTGCCAGTAGATCGATGCACGGTCTTCGCGTGTCTTGACGTCCACGACGACCGGCTGCCCTGACGTGCTCACCAGGATGAAGTCCGGTGTGTGCGTCCCGGGCTTCGAACCTTTCGGCCACACGATCGTGAACGGCTGGCCAGCCATGAAAGCCACTAGAGGATGAAAGTCCGCCAGGAGCAAGAAGACCCGCTCGTGAAGGGACTCAGCGGCCACGAGGCCGCGCATGGTGTGCAGGTAGGTCACGACCGGTTTGTTCTGCTGCGACAGGCGTCGAGCGAAGTCACGCATCGGGTAACTGGAGGCAACCCGCTGAAGGTCAAAGTCACTTAGATTCTCGACGACGACCCGGTTCAGATTAGGCGCGGTGACAATCGCTGGCACATCCCGCACCGCATGGGTGGGAATGGTGCGTCGACGCTGGCCCCATGAAGGCCGGCCAAGCCGGACACGTAGCGGGGTGTCAGTGCCATCCGGGAGGCGAACGACAGGGCTTGTTGAGGCCGAAGCAGCCCCGAGGACAGTGGTCATGTCCTGCAGGGGGTCAATCCCCACATGCCTAGGCGGCGTAATTCCGCGGTTGGCGTGGTGTTGCGTACTGGAAACAAGCCATTTCCCGATGGCACCGGCCCAGATAGGCGCCTCAGTTATCGGCTTCACTCGCGGCGCAGCTGCCGGCGTTTCAGCAACTTGAGCACTTCGTCGTGTCGGCGGCGGACAAGCTTGATGTTCGAACCCGGAGGCGTCGGGAGTGGAGAAGGAACGGTGTTCGTCCTGGGGCAGGTCATTCGGTGGATGCACGCCCGGACAGTATCGTTAAATCCCGTAGCCGATAAATCTGTCCTCAGTCAGACGCCCTTGCTGGGGTCCTTCGCGCGGGCTGCCCTGATCCACTTCGACACGGCCACGCCACTCACTCCCACAGCTTCGCCGATTTTGACGACAGTCATGCCGAGTTCGTTCGCCTCGTGGGCAAGATGTAACCGTCGCTGGGTGGCTTCTCGAATTTGCGCATCGGCTTGACGCATTTCTTCCATGAGCTCGGCAGCCCGGACTTCGTCTTTGACGATCTTTGGAGGCTTGCCGACAGGCCGGCGCGGAGGGGGTGTTGTCACGGCTTGGTTCCAATCACTCGGTTGAGCGTCGAAACGGCCCTTGCATCACCCTCGGGCAGGTGGAATGATCCGACGCGGTAGCCGCTCGGATCTTGCACAGACTGTTTAGCTTTGGAGAGCACGCCGCGCGACCTGGCAGTCGCGCTTGGAACGGTCAACGAAGACCGTTGCTTGGTGTGCTCCAAAGTCATAGTAGCCATGGGCATCCCCGTAAGTCACTTGGGTCGCAGTTGGAATGCGACGGCTCTGACAGTTTTACTCGAAAACCAGCAAAACCGCATCCTGTGAAGCCAAGAGCGATTAACGGCAACGGCCGGGCGCGGGACAAGCCGACGGTCTTGACGAACACGGAGGTGATCCAAGGTGGGTCGGGTGATCATTCATGCCAAAGGATTCGATTTCGGGCTTCGTCCAGCAGCAGGGACCCGCGACCATGGCAGTCTGCCAAAGGAGCGGGAGCCCTTCGCAGTCAAGTCCGGGGCGATGACTCAGTGGGAATGGGACGACGCCCAAGCTCGAGTAGCCCGAGGTGACCTTGCCCGCATGGAGCGGCAGACAGAACGAGGAGGGCTTGAGAATGCGACTACTGCCCGTGATGCCGCAAGCCGCCTTGGCCTTACGCCCAGAAGCATTGCGGTCTTCCCCGCCGAAGTCTTCGCGTTCATCGTCGATGGCGAGCTGCGTTACCCGGTGTGGCAGTTCGTCAATGACAGAGAGAACCCTGTTCTCCCGCATCTGGTGCAGTTAGTCGAAGCCTTCAGCGACGACATGCATCCTTCGACCATTCTCGGATTCATGCAGACCCCCCAGGAAGACGCCCAGCTAAACGGAGTCCAGCTGACCCCTGTGGAGTGGCTTGTTCGAGGTGGGGACGTCCAGAGACTCGTCGACATCCTCGGCAGCTTCCTGATGTCCTAAGGCGGCAATGCTGTTTGCGTGCGTTTCGGCCTCGGTCGGGTGCGGTGACGTGGCTACACCCCTGCTGCGAACGGCGGAGTTCTAGCTCTGGCCGCACTCATAGGCGCCCGGACCACCGAAAGGTGTCGTGACCGTTGGCTTGGCTCTTTAACTTTCAGATGCAGCCGATTGTCAGGAACGTCTCGTGGCGGTGGAGTGCGCGATTTTCACCCGGCCCGCCCGTGATTTAGCTGCTCGTTTATGAGTGGACTCGGGCCGCCCGAAGCGGCCCCGGCATCGCGCTCCAAGCCACAGAGCCGGCAAGAGGAACACGTCTCGAGGGAGGGCGACGGGTCTAGCCATTTGTATCTTCGCTGCGCCGTGGCAGCATCGGCCCATGACAGACTCAGCCGCGTCAAACGTGCAGCCCCCGGAATCGGATCCCAAGAAGGACTTCCGCGTCGGCGCCGCATCCGATGACGCCGGACGCCGACTCGCCCAGGCCATTGAAGGGCTTGGCAACGATGCGGACTACTTCTTGGATGCATTGACCGAAAAGCTGTTGTCCATGGAGCCCCTGCTGAAGCCTGAACCCGATGACGACAGCGATCGAGCCTTTCTAATCGCTTCTGGTTCTTTCTCGGCCGATGAGTACGACGATGCCCGTCGATCCGTCGCACGGGGAAGCCTGCAACTTAGGGTCGTCGAGTCGTGGTTTTCAAGTCTCGCAGGCACGCTCTCGCTCAAAGCAATTGCCGGCTTCCTGCACTGGAGTGACGACGAAGTCACCACCGCAGTCGCCGACGGTCGGCTCTACGCAGTTGAGATCTCGGGCCGGCTCCGCTTTCCCGAGTGGCAGCTCAGCCTGTCGTCGCCCGGCAAGCTCTTGCCTGGACTGACCGAGGTGATCGCAGCCGCTAGCTCGGAGCAGAGCTGGATCGTCCTGGCCGGCATCATGGGCACACCCCAAGAAGACCTCTACGGCGAGGGCAACAAGACCCCGGTTGCTTGGTTGCGGGATGGAGGCGACGTCCGGCGCGTTACGAACGTCGTGATGTCACCCTGGCTCACCTAGATAATTTGCTCCCGACCCGAGAGAAGGTGCAGACGTGTCCGACAGTCGCGGCCTTCCCACTTCCCTGACCGAGTACGTCCTGGTGTGGTGCGAGGACCTGCTGCAGGACCTCCCGACCCCTGCCCGGACCGATCTCGCCCGCACGCTGAGCACCATGTACGAAGGTGGCCCGTGGCCGACACGGCTTCGCATCCAACGCCTCGCTGAACAGATAAGCGGGAACTACGGAGACGCGAACACCTTCATGGGGGACCTGCACTCCGAACGCCCCGGCTACGTCGCCACGATCACGCAGAAGCTCAGCGAGCCCGACCCGCAAACCCGCGGCGAGGCGCTCGAGCTGCTCGCCCGACTCCCGGGCTCGCCAGAGCTTGTTCGAGCGCTCGACCAGGCTGGCGAACAAGGCCGCCTCTCCTCTTCTGAGCGAGCAGAAGTCCTCCGGCGCGCCCTGAGCAACCCCATCTTGCCTGCCCCTGTCCCAGCTCCTGACGCCTATCCGGAACTGCCTCGCGACTATCCAGAGTCATACGAGGATCAGAAGCGGCGAGACCCCCCGTACGAACTATTCCCGCCGACACCCGATCAAATAAGGGACCTGGCCAAGCTTAATGAAGCGTGGAAGGCCGGCCTCCTCGAGGTGCACGCATACTGCGTGTGCCATCTTCGCGATCATGAACGAACAGTCGTCTGCGTGTGACTGAGCCACCGAAGGCGTCACTCACGATTTCCCGATGCTCACGGAGATTGACACTGGAATATCAGACCTTGGATGTGAGAGAATGGCCTCATGCCCATTCCCACCTCAAACCCTGATGCCGCCCCCCGCCGACTCCTCCGGGAAGTTGTGTTCGAGAAGATGCTCGCCGCAATCGTCGACGGCACCCTCGAGCCGGGCGAGCGCCTGAACGACGACCAACTTGTCAAGTGGCTCGGCGTCTCGCGCACCCCAGTGCGTGAAGCCATCGCCCAACTTCACACGTACGGCCTCGTCGACATCGAGGCGAACCGTTTCACCCGGGTCGCCGCCCGAGACGACATCGTTTACGCCGAAGCCGCTCAGTTCCTCGCAGGCCTCCACACGCTGGCGCGGGAGTGGGGCTCGGGCAACCTCGACGCCGCAACCCGCAAAACCCTGTTGGGCTCGATCGCCTCCGTAACGAAGCAACTCAAGGCCCACGACCTCGACGGGCCAGGAGCCCTACTGGACGTCCAAGGTGAGCTCGCGAAAGCCTCTGGGAACGCCCTTTTCGTCGGTACCGAGGAACCGCTGCGAATCCGTGTGAACTTCCTCCGCCCTCGCGAAATCGACTCGTACGACTGGGATGCCCTCCTAGCTGTGGCGGACGAACTGGCGGAAGCTCTAAAGAACTAGGAAGGGCCTGAATCTGGTCCCTACGGTATCGGCCAAGGCCGAAGGGGCGACCCGTCCTGCCGGCAGGCACTCGCGTCCTTTTCCGTGCGGACCAGCTGCAACGCCTGGCCGGTAATTCGTTCAAATCTGAGAGGCACCCCCTTGCCGCTGTCGTCGACGGAGCCACAGACCTATCGCATCTACGCGCTGATCGACCCTGGGACTCGGTTCCCGCACTACGTGGGTCAAACCGCGGACTATCTAGGTCGGCGACTTCGTCAACACGTCACTAAGCACCAGACCACGAAGAAGGGACTTTGGGTTCGAGCGCTGATTGATGCTGGCGACTGGCCCGAGATTGTTTTGCTCGAGGAGTTCGTTGGGGATCGTCGTCGCGCTTACGAACGCGAGTCGCACTGGATTGGACGCCTGAAAGAGGAAGGATGCCCATTGCTTAACTAGGCCACCAAAGACCAGGGCCAGCGCCACGCAGTGTCTCTCTGTCCTGGCCCTGCCCAATGAGGCTGACTGGCCCTGCGCGGCGATTAGAGACGATCGATGTCCGGTCAGACCGGACCGGGTTGCCACGAAGGACGATCGTCACTCTCGATGCGGGCAAGGTCCCAGCGACCATGGTCGTCGCTTACGCCGTCATCTGACACTAGGGCTCGTCGGCCGGCACCAGACTCGAGAACGGTCTGCGCGCACGAAGAAGCCCCCGCCCGGCTGGGGGGAGCCGGAATGCGGGGGCTGCTGCTGCCTAGCGGGTTAGGGACCGCCCGGCAGCTCTCGGCCAGCTTGGGGGGAAGCTGACCGGAGCCAAACTACGCGCGGCCGCTGACGAACTTCTGGGCTCAGTAGGGAGCAACTGAGGTCACGATGCGATCCTCAGGGAGCGTGGCGCGCACCTGGCCGATCGCGTCGGCCGGCGTCGGGGCGTTCGTACGCTGTCGAGGGCCGGAACGCACCCGCCGAACGTGAGCAACACCGAACGGGCCAAGAATTGGCGGCGCTGCGAACGAGCGCGTCGAGCTCGACCCGGCGCAATCTTGTCACTGCCTTATCCCGCTCTTGCAGTTCGCAAGTTCCGCTACGTTGAGCAGCATCATGGAAAGCGCTGAGGACACCTCGTCAAGTTCGGCTTTTGGGAAGACGCTCGTCGTGGCTACAAAGCTGCCGGGAGTCCGAATCGATCGTGCGGAGTTTCTGCACCGGTCGCTGTCTCGGTACTGCACGGACGAACAGGTCCGTGTCGCGATCTCGGAGACGCCGGCGGTCGCGGGTATCTCGGCGGAAGTGTTGGCGAAGCTTGCTGATGCGGCGATCACGAACGAAACCACGAAGGTCACGGCGCTGTCGGCGGCGGCGGGGATCCCGGGCGGGTTCGCACTTATTGGGACGGTGCCGGCTGATACGGCGCAGTACTTCGCACACATGTTGCGGATCGCGCAGAAGCTGGCGTATCTCTACAGCTGGCCGGACCTGTTCGATCAGGACGGTGACGAACCAGACGATGCCACCCAGAACGTGCTGACCCTGTTCGTCGGGGTGATGTTCGGTGTGCAGGCAGCAAACAAGGGAATCAGCATGGTCGCGGAAAAACTCGCGGCACAGATGGTCAAACAGCTCCCGAAGCAGGCACTCACTCAGGGTGTGGTGTTCCCGATTGTGCGGACCGTTGCCAAGCATCTCGGCGTGCAGCTCACAAAGGGCACTTTCGCAAAAGGCATCGCGAAGGTGATCCCTGTGGTCGGTGGCGTGATATCGGGTGGGATGACGTTGGCGACGTTCCTACCGATGGCGAAACGGCTGCGCAAGCACCTAGCCACTCTCCAGACCGCCAAACCGGCGGCGCACTCCACCACCGGGACGGGGGCATCCGATGCGGCCGCTTCGGAGTCGGTAGGGCCGTGACGGGCGCAAGTCGACGCGTGTCGACGACCAACGAGGTGCTGGGATGCTGACGCAGGTGCGGAGCCCGCAAGAAGTGTTCTTCTCACCGCAACGGTTCGTTTTGCCGCTGTTCCAGCGGCCGTACGTGTGGTCGGCGGAGTCGCAGTGGGAGCCGCTGTGGCAAGACATCACCCGCCTTGTTGACGCCCTCACAGAACGGCCCGATGCCACGCACTTCATGGGCGCGATCGTGCTGCAGCAGCAGCAGGTGCCACTTGGCGGGTTGCCGGCATGGTCCGTGATCGATGGACAGCAACGGCTCACCACGCTGCAGCTACTGCTGGATGCGTTGCACGCCGAGCTCACCACCCGCGGGTGGGTGGCTGTGGCAGGGCAGGTCGTGGACCTGGTGGAGAACCAGCAGGCGTTCCGCACTGTGGCGGAGGATCAGTTCAAGCTGTGGCCGACGAACCGTGATCGGGCCGCGTTCACCGCTGTCATGCGGGCAGCACCCCCGGTGACGTATGAGCACCTCGACCGGTCCCGGCTGGTGGAAGCGCACCAGTTCTTCGCTACCGCGGTTGCCGCGTGGCTTGACGCTGCAGCGGTGCCGGAGATGGCGGCACGGACCCTGGTCGCAGCGATCACGACGAAGCTGCAGCTGGTCGTGATCCAGCTGCAAGCCGACGAAGACGCCCAGGAAATCTTCGAGACCTTGAACGCACGCGGCACACCCCTGTCCGCAGCGGATCTGATCAAGAACTTCGTCTTCCAACGCTTGGACACCGCTCCCGATGCCACGGAGAGCGCGTACCGGCAGTGGTGGGCCCAGTTTGAAACCCTGTTCTGGGAGAGCGAGGTACGGGCCGGCCGCATCCTCTACACCCGCTCGTCGCTGTTCTTGACCCAGTGGCTGACCGCCCGCACATTGCGGGAGATCCCCGCACGGGAAGTGTTCGCCGCTTTCAAGCGGTACACCACCGACCCCACCACCGGAGGTGTCAGCCAACTTCTTCCCGAGATTCATGCGGCCGCGACCCGCTACCGGAACTTCACGACCTCAGCGACCGTGCGAGACGGGGAACTATCCCGGCTGGCGTTGTTCGTGTACCGGACCGGCACGCTGGACTCCGAGATCGCGAAGCCGCTGCTGATTTGGCTTGGAGAACCCGAGCAAGCAGGCATCCCCGACCGTGTTCGGGACCGTTTGCTTGCCGTCCTGGAGAGCTGGTTCGTGCGCCGCGCACTCGTCCGGGCACCCTCGCAAGGCGCGAACCGATTCCTTTTGGACCTCCTCACCCACCTCAGCGCACAACCCCATGAGGGCATCGCGAATGCGGCGGAAATGTTCCTGTCGAAGCAGAGCACGACCACCGCGTACTGGCCAGACAATGCGGAAGTGGCCCGTGAACTGCGCAGTGTCCAGGCGTACAAGCGGTTCCGCCGGGCGCGGCTGCGGATGGTTCTCGAAGCTGTTGAAGACCACCTTCGCGGCTACCCCACCGGGCACCGCTACGGCGACGGAACAATCAGCCGCGGCGTGTACACGATCGAACACGTCATGCCGCAGGAGTGGAGGGCGAACTGGCCCGCCCCCTCCGAGCCGGTTGAAGCGGACCGTGACCGTGTCGTGCAGACGCTGGGGAACCTCACCCTCGCCACTCAACCGCTGAACAGTCGCCTTTCTAACGCAGCGTGGGAGGCGAAGCGGACCACGCTCGAGCAGTACTCCTCGCTGCTAATCACCCGTCCCGTGATCCGCGACCAGCCATCCACCTGGGACGAAGCGTTGATAGCTGCCCGCACCACGACCCTCACAGAAGCGATTCTGCAGGTCTGGCCTGTCCCAGACGGGCACCATGTCCAGCACGACGACGGCGCCGACCGGGCCGTGCACCGCGTCGAGGTCGCTGACCTGATTCGTGCCGGCCTTCTCACTGTTGGCGGTGTCATTCACGCCCGCCCAGCAGGCTCCGCAGGTCGGACAGCAGCAATCGGCCAGGACGGCAGCATCCACCTCGACAATGGGGCCGTACACGCCACCCTCAGTGGCGCTGCGAAAGCCATCAGCGGCAACACCGCCGAAGCGGGGTGGCACTACTGGGCCCGGCACGACGGCACCGCACTCACCGAGGTCCGCGCCGAGTACCTCGCTGGCACTGACGACGAAACAACCGACGAAGACGCGTAGCACCCCAGCGCCCGAAGCGGCGACAAAACGCACACCGCCTATGTGGCTCAGCCAACCCAAACCGACAGCAGTCCCGTTCGTCAAAGAGCGTGGCGAGCAGCAGTAGGCCCACAGGCATTGCGTCGATACGCTTTCGGGGTGCTCGTTCCGGTCCAGCGGTGGTGAGCGTGTTAGGTGATAAGGGGCACAAACTATGACGTCAATTCATGACCTGCTTGCGGAGTATGCGCAGATCGCGCCGGATACCCGCACGAAGGGGCGCCTCTTTGAGCGCCTCACAAAAGTTTTCCTAACCACGGATCCGACGTGGACGGCTCGGTTCGACGATGTTTGGCTCTGGCAAGACTGGCCGGACCGCGATGGCAAGCCCGACACGGGCATTGACCTTGTCGCCCGGGAACGGCACGGCGGCGGATGGTGTGCCATTCAGTGCAAGTTCTACGCCCCCACCTCCACCATTCAGAAGGGCGATCTGGACTCGTTCTTCACCGCATCGGGGAAGCACCCCTTCACGTCCCGGATCGTTGTCGCGACGGCCCCGCTCGGTAAGAACGCGCAGGACGCGATGGTCGGCCAGAGCCTGCCGTCGAATCAGATCCCGATCGATGAGTTCGACGCCTCCGACATCGACTGGTCGACGTACTCGTTCGACAAGCCCGACGAGGTCGCCCCGCCGCTGAAGAAGCAGCTTCGCGTGCATCAGCAGGAAGCTCTCGACGCCGTCCAGCGCGGGTTCGCCGACCATGACCGCGGCAAGCTGGTGATGGCATGCGGGACCGGGAAGACGTTCACCAGTCTCCGCATCGCGGAAGACATTGCTGGTGCCGGCGGTTCAGTGCTGTTCCTGGTGCCCTCGATCGCGTTGCTGTCCCAGACGCTGAAGGAATGGTCGGCGGAACGTGCAATGGACATGCGGGCGTTTGCAGTCTGCTCCGACAGTAAGGTCGGCCGCGTCTCTGAGGACTTCACCGTCGCGGACCTCGCCTACCCGGCAACAACCAACACGACGCAGCTGCTTGCCGAGGTCGCGAAGGGGTCAGCACCGGACGGGTTGACCGTGTTCTTCTCCACGTATCAGTCGATCGATGTCATCGCGAAGGCGCAGGCCGAGGGGCTGGCACCGTTCGACCTCGTCATCTGTGACGAAGCCCACCGCACCGCCGGGTTCAGTCGCCAAGGCACTGAGGAGTCGGCGTTCCTTCGAGTCCACTCGGACGAGTCGATCCAGGCGCAGGCGCGGCTGTACATGACCGCAACGCCGAAGATCTATGCCGAGTCCGCCCGCAGCCAGGCGGATGAGAACGCGGCGGTGCTGTACTCGATGGACGACGAGGCCGTCTTCGGGCCGGTGTTCCACCGGCTCGGGTTTGGCGAAGCCGTTGAACGTGACCTCCTCACCGACTACCGGGTCCTGGTCCTCACCATCGATGAGGACTCCATCGGTTCGGCGTTCCAGGAGACCTTCGCCGCCGGCGGGGAGCTGAACATTCCCGACGCTGCCCGCATCGTCGGCATCTACAACGGCCTCGCCAAACGCGGCGTCCAAGGCATCGACACCACCGCTCCCAACGCGCACAAGCCGCTTCGTCGTGCGGTCGCGTTCTCTCGCTCCATCGCAGACTCAAAAACGGTCCGCGGTCTCCTCAATGGGTATGACGGCGTCGATGGGGTCCGTGCTGACAGTATCGCCGGCCGCCGCATCGATCTCGACGACGATGGGGACGAGCACACGTTCCGCCTCGAGGCGGACCACGTCGACGGTGGCATGAACATTCTCGAACGCAACCAGCGGCTCGATTGGTTGAAAGCCGACACGTCGGGTGAGAACGTGTGCCGCATCCTCACCAACGCCCGCTGCCTCTCCGAAGGAGTCGACGTCCCGACCCTGGACGCGGTGATCTTCCTCAACTCCCGCGATAGCCCCGTCGACGTCGTCCAGTCCGTTGGCCGCGTCATGCGGAAAGCACCCGGCAAGGACTACGGCTACATCGTCCTCCCTATTGCGGTGCCTGCTGGGCAGTCACCCGAGCAGGCCCTGAACGACAACACCAAGTTCAAGGTCGTCTGGGACGTGCTCCGCGCCTTGCGCGCGCACGATGAACGGTTCGAAGCGAAGATCGAACAGATCGACCTCAACGGCCGCACCGACACCGGCCCCGTCATCGCCACCAGCTACTCCGATTCCGACCTTCCCGAGCCGGCACCGGGTACGGCGACTCCGGAAACGTCGCAGATCCCGCTGGATATGAGCGTGCTCGGCGCGGACTGGCAGAACGCCATCTACGCCCGCATCGTCGACAAGGTCGGCGAACGTGACTACTGGGAGAACTGGGCCAAAGACGTCGCTGACATCGCTGGCCGGCAGATTGCGCGCATCACAAGCCTCGTCGACGGCTCCGATGAGGGTCTCCGCACGGAATTCACCCGCTTCGTCAAGGGGCTGCAAGACAACCTCAATCCTGGTGTCACCGAAACGCAGGCCATCGAGATGCTCTCTCAGCACCTCATCACCCAACCCGTATTCGATGCTCTCTTCGCGGGCCACGCCTTCAGTGACCACAACCCGGTGTCGCTGGTCATGCAGCGCATGGTCGATGCTCTCGAGGAGCAGAACCTCACCACCGAGTCCAGTGACCTAGCCGGGTTCTACGCCGGCGTGCGACGCACCGTCGCGGGGATCACCGACGCAGCCGGTCGGCAAACGATCATCAAGCGGCTCTACGAAAAGTTCTTTACCGGCGCCTTCCGGAACACCTCCGAACGGCTCGGCATCGTCTACACACCCAACGAGATCGTCGACTTCATCCTCCGCAGCGCCGACCGGCTCTCCCGCGACCACTTCGGCGCCGGCCTCACCGACCGCGGTGTCCACGTCCTCGACCCTTTCACTGGTACCGGCACCTTTATCGTCCGGTTGCTGCAGTCCGGACTCATCCGTGCAGCGGACCTGGCACACAAGTACCGTCAGGAGCTGCACGCGAACGAGATAGTGCTGCTGGCGTACTACGTCGCCGCCGTGAACATCGAAGCCACCTACAACGGCCTTCAGGGCGGCGAGTACGTCCCGTTCCCGGGGGTTGTCCTCACGGATACGTTCCAGACCGCCGAAGACGATGACACCTATGACGACCAAGGCGTATTCGGCGACAACAACGAACGCGTCAAGCAGCAGAACGCCCTCGATATCCGCGTTATCGTCGGTAACCCGCCTTACTCATCCGGGCAGGACTCCGCCAACGACAACAACCAAAACCTTCGATACCCCTACCTCGATAAGCGCATCGCCAATACCTACGCGGCACGGTCGGCAGGGCAGAACAAAAACAGCCTCTACGACTCCTACATCCGCGCCATCCGGTGGGCATCCGACCGAATCAAGGACCACGGCATCGTCGCCTACGTCACCAACGGCGGCTTCCTCGACGGCAACACCGCCTCCGGCCTACGCCTTGCCCTTCAGGATGAATTTACCGAGCTCTATATCCTCAACCTACGCGGCAACACCCGCACCTCTGGCGAACAGGCACTCAAGGAGGGCGGACAAACCTTCGGCCCGGGAAGCCGGGCCACGATCGTCATCTCACTCTTGGTCAAAAACCCAGACCGGCCTTCGTCCGGCACCATTCACTACCGCGACATCGGTGACTACCTCACCCGCGACGACAAACTCAGCCTCCTGGAGCAGTACCGCGACTCAGCCGGCGTCCCGTGGCAGCAGATCAGACCGAACGAACACGGCGACTGGGTCAACCAACGTAACGACATTTACGAAAGCTTTACCCCCATCGGCGACAAGAGCGACGCGCAGCTAGGCATTTTCGGGACGTACTCGGGGGGATTGAAAACAAATCGAGACACGTGGGCGTTCAACTCGTCCGAAACGGCGTTGCGATCGAACATGAGCCGAATGATCGACTTCTACAACGACGAAGTCAGCCGGTTCGCGACCGCCGGATTGGCCTCAAAGGCGGTAGACGAGTTCATCGACTTTGACACCACCAGGATCAGCTGGAATCGTGCCGACAAAGCTCGTCTCGCTCGCGGCGTCACGTACGAGTTCGACGCAAGCAGGATCGTCCAGTCCGTGTACCGGCCGTTCAACAAGCAAATGGTCTACTTCGACCGGCAGCTCAACGATATGGTCTACCAACTCGACCGTGTCTTCCCACCGAGCGAGCGCAATCACGGCTTTTACCTGAACACGGGAGGAACTAACGCTCCGTTCTGCGCGCTGATGTTGGACGCAATTCCGGATCTCAACTTCTTCGGACAGGGAGGGCAGTTTTTCCCTCGGTACGTGTACAACGTCGAGCAGCAAAGCGGCGCGTTGGCGATGTTCGACGGCCCTCAACGCCGCGACAACATCACCGACCAGGCGCTCAGCCGGTACCGGGATCTCTACGGAGCCGACGTCACCGCTGATGACGTGTTCTTTGCCGTGTATGGGCTCTTGCACTCCGAGGACTACCGAACGAAGTTCACGGCAGATCTAAAGAAGATGCTGCCGCGTATTCCGGAACTAACAGATCCGGCGGACTTCCACGCCTTTGCGGCGGTCGGTCGAGCCCTATCCGAACTGCACATCGGGTACGAGGCTGCCGACCTCTACCCGGTAGAGCTCGACGGCCAAATCCCCTTGGACCTGCGCGTGACGAAGATGCGTTACGGCGGCAAGGCGGGTAAGTGGGACCGGACAGTCATCCACGTAGCGCCCGGCGTGACGATCGGCGGCATCCCGGCCGAGGCACACGAGTACAAGCTCGGCCCTCGGTCAGCCCTGGACTGGATACTCGAGCGCTACCAGGTCAAGACCGACAAGGCTTCCGGGATCGTCAATGATCCCAACGGCTGGGGCGCCGAGCACGGCAAGCCGGCGTACATCGTCGAGCTGATCCAACGCATCGTGACCGTCAGTGTTGAGAGTGTGCGCCTTGTGCAGAGCCTGCCGTCGCTGCGATACGAACAAGACGCCGTATGACCCCGATCAATTCCACAAGGGCGGTGCCGCTTTCGTTTGTCGCGCCGCGGCCGATGCCTGAGACTCTCGGGCCTGTTGTCTCGACAATGGGCCTGCTATTCTCTTCCTTGCCGGCGTAAATGAGGGCTTCTGGAATCCGGCGGGCCTCATAGATACGCCGGTTTTTTCATGCGTCCTGTGCGTCTCCAGTTGGGATGCGCACGCTCTTTGGATACATCGAAAAACCTGCTCCCAGCCTGCGACCCGACTTCTGGTGCAGAGCCATGCAGCGACGAATCTGTTCCCAGAGATAGTTCGGCTCCGCAGGGGCACGGCCGTGTGTCAAGTACTCCCCGGCCGAGTACGCGACGATGTCTGCTAATTGCAGGATCTCGCGATCCCAGTGGCTCAGTTCGGTGTCTACCCAAAGCGGTTTGTCGAGGACAAGGTCGTAGATGGGCTTTCGCTGCAGCGACTTGTCGAGGACAGCTCTCGCATCCCGAAGGCCGCCACTGCGGAAGAACTTTTCGTGTTGCGTCTGCTGATCAGCAACGAACATGGCCGCATCGCCCGAGTAGAAGTCCTCGATCGTCGTTGCGACTCGCTGGTGCAGGTATGCGTAGGCGACACCTAGAGGCATGAGGGAACGGCCGGTGCGAACCATTTCCAGTTTGTCCACGACTGTCGCGAAAACAATCGGCCGAAACGTGTCGAAGAGCAACCCCACGTCCTTGAAGAAGGATGAGGCCTGCTCCTCGCTCGTAAAGCCCCCGTACGCGGCTGGCTTGTCGAGACGGTTTCCCGAAGCAACGCTTCGGGCCAGCCTTCTAAGGTGGCGCCCCTTTATTTCAGAATCGCCCCAAGGCAGTTCAGACGTCGCGACTTCTCCGAAGTGCTTTTCTTTAATTTTGAAGATGCGCTCTGCAAGTGCTTGTCGGGAGGTGTCGTGAACTCCAACGGATCCGAGGATGAAGTACTGGCTCGCGCCCTTCTTGAGGGCAGGGACGTCTGCTAATTCGTCTCGATCGAGTGTGTGGTTGCCGAACTCGTCGACGTAGAAAATAAGCATGCGAGCCCCCTGTCGCTGGCCACCTGGTACCGGGAGTCACTCTAGTTTCCGGCAGGGTCCTCGAACGACCGACGACAGTCAGATGCAGCAGAACCTGACGGACCGGTTCTCCTTCGGCTTGCTGACCTTCGAACCAAGGTTTCCCAGGCCTTTAACGCCTGAGCGAAGGGCTACAACGGCTCAGACCTCTGGATCGCGCGGTAGACGGTCGAGCGGGCGACGCCGAAGAGCTCCGCGATCTCGCTCGTCGTGTGGGCGCCGGTGCGGTGCAGCTGCACCAGATGCCTCTCCTGCGAAGCCGTCAGCTTGGGCTTGCGGCCGCGGAGCTTGCCAGCGGCCTTGGCGATCGCCATGCCCTCCCTAGTGCGGGCGCGGATCAGATCGGCCTCGAACTCCGCGACCATGCCGAGGACATTGAAGAGCAGTCGGCCGACGGGGTCCGTGGGGTCGTGGACCGCTCCCCCGAGGTTCAGGGCGACACCCTTCTTCGTCAACTCGTCCGCGATGTCCGTCGCGTCGCGCAGCGATCGAGCGAGACGGTCGAGCTTCGTGACGACCAGGACGTCGCCGGCACGGCACGCGGCCAGGGCCTCGCGCAGACCCGGTCGCGCTCGAGTCGTCCCCGACAAGCCATGGTCAACATGCACGTGTTGATCGTCAACACCCAGTGCTGCTAGACCGTCACGTTGTGCCGCAAGATCTTGTCCCGAGGTCGAGACGCGGGCATATCCGACGAGCATCCGAAGGCTGTAGCGTTTATACCCCCGTCACCGGGCATTTTTCGGGACAGGCATACGAGAATCCGCAGGCCCGGTCCCACTTAACCTCGGGCGCACGAAGCGGGGCTGCGCAGGTGTCCCGATGAACGACCGTCCAACGGGCGGCGGGTATGCCGCATCGGGCGGGGTGAATGCGTGCATGACGCCACCCGCATAAGGCCATGAAAGCACCACTCCTAGAACATCTGCGACAGGAGACAGCTTTGCGATAAATCGTTGAGCAATTGGCAGCCCTAAGCCCGCCAAGAAAAAGTGGCCCTTCGATTCGAAAGGCCACTTCTCCCTGGACAGCAGCGCTGTTATCTGGCCGGCTGAGCTCAGGAGCTGAACGACCTACGGGTCTTCAGCTTCTACCCCGTCGCTTGAGCTCAACCAACCCGCCAATTATCAGCAGTAGGCCGATCAGTATGCCGCCGATTACGAGAACTCCCGCGGGGAGTCCCACACGGCCGATGCCGGCTGACAAATCGGGTTCTAGGGCGTAGGTCGCGGCTGCCCCCAAGAGGAGGACTGCTCCTAATGCGATGAAAAACAACTGGCGGCCTGGAGATTTATTCATGAATTGCCTGTCCCTTCAATGCCTATGCACCTATCGCCTTGTCTACCGCATTGCCTCCGAGTTCACCCGCGGCAAAGCAACCCACCGCAGCTACGAACCCCAGTCCACCTGTAGCAGCCCCCAGGGCGGCTGCACCTGCGACGCATGCGGTCTCAATGGCGAAACCGGCGGCGAAGCCCGCAACTGTGTCATTGCCATTCAGGACTTTTCCTGTTCCGTAAAGCCCCGTGGCCGCACCGAAGACACGGCCAGCCTTGACCCAAGAGAGACCGGTCGGGTCCAAGTTCCCTACAGGCTCATTGGCCGCATAGGAGTACGAATTGCCCTCTTGACCAGAGGGATCGAACTGAGTGAAACGGCCCTGTGAGGCGTCGTAGTATCGGGCGCCAAGCCGATACAGGTTGACTGAAGAATCAAAGTACCCAGCGATGTACCGCAGAGCATTCGTGTTCGTGGCCCCGGTGTTCGAGCTGGCGCGGGTCTCGCCGTAGGGTGCATAGGAGTATCCGCCAGAGAAAACGCCAGCTTTGTCGAAGAGGCCAACTACGGAGCCGAGGGAATCGAGAACGAAGTAGCTATTCGACGCGCCTGGTGCACGGCTTCCGACGATCTCTTCTCCGTTCATCCGTGTGTATGCCGTCACACCGGCAGACGAGCTCTCAGTCATAAGGCCAAAAGACGCGCCCGTGTAGGAGGTGGCGGACGCGCTGCGGGTCAAAGTGTCCGTATTGCCCTGTCCGAATGCGCTGTAGGTCGAGGACCCAATACCCGTGACGGCGAGACGCGAGTTGTAGCTCGCAGCCTGCCCGTTCGCGCCGTTGACCTTCTGGTTTCCGGCGGCGTCGTACTGGTAGGCCGCCGTGGCGCCGGTAGAGCCGGTGAGCTGGTTGGCCGTGTTGTACGTGTACGACGTCGTGCCCGCCGCCCCACCGGTGGAGCCTGCCCGGGTCTGGGTTGTCCGGTTGCCGGCCTTGTCGTAGGCGTAGGTCCACGAGGCGGTCGTGGTGGTGCCGGTCTTCTCGACCGCCGAGGTGAGGCGCTTAAGCGAGTCGTAGGAGTAGCTGGTGATCGCGCCGGCGGTGATCCCGACCTCTTTGAACGAGATACGAGTCTGGATGTTCAGGCGATCTGCGGTCTTGGCGGTGGAACCGCCGGCTCCGTAGGTGTAACCGATGTCGGACACGACTGTCCCGGCTGCATTCTTCGCCGTGATGCGAGTCGCACGGCCTGCGAGGTCGTTGGTGGTGACGACATTGGCGCCACCAGGGAAGGTGCGCTTGGTCTCCGTGCCGTTCTTGTCGTACTCGAACTTCACGCACCCGCTCGAGGCAGCCGGCGCCGCAGTGGTGCAAGCCCCGCCGGGCTCGGTGAGCTGGGTGAGCTGGTTAGCGGTGTCGTAGGTGTAGCTGACCTTGCCCTGGGCGTCGGTGTAGCTGAGGACGTTGCCGACCTTGTCGTAGGTGTACGACTGTGTCGTTGCCACAGCAGGACCCGTCACACGCAGAAGCCGGGCGAGACCGTCGTAGAAGGATTCCTTGGTTCCGGTGGTGCTGTCTCGCTGGAAGTGGATGGTGCCGTTCTGGTAGTACTCGGCGTTGAATGTCGCGCCCCCGGAGAACGTGGTCTGGAGGACGTCGTCTCGCTGGCTGTAGGTGTAGGCGGTGGTGTCGCCGTTGCCGTCACGAACCGTCAGCACACGCCCGAGGGAGTCGTAGGTGTAGACGGTCTCGCCCATGGGTGCGGGCGGGGTGACGGTGGTGAGGTTGCCGGAGTTGTCGTACTTGTACGACGTCACTCCCCCGATGCCGTTCTTGGACGAGCAGATCTGGCCCTCGAAGCCGCCGCAGACACTACGGTCGGCCTTCTCGTAGGTGTAGGACTCCGTGACGGCGCCGGTTCCACCGGAGGTGGTGTCGGTGGTGCTGGTGAGGTTGCCGGCGGTGTCGTACTGGAAGGACTTGCCGTTCCCGGCGTCGTCCTTCGAGCACTTCGGGAGGTTCGGATTGCCCGAGCCTGCCCCGGGGCACGAGGTGCCCTGCGAGTACGTCGCCGACGCGGCAGCACCGGTCGGGTAGCTGACTCCGGTGGCGTTGTTGAGCTGGTCGTAGCTGTAGCTCGTGATGTTTCCTGGCGTGGAGCCGGAGCCGAGGGCGTCAGTGGTCGTCGAAACGTTGTTGTTCGCCGTGTACGACGTCGACTGGGTCCGCTGCAGGGCATCCTTGACGGCCGTGACCTTGCCGCCGGAGTCGATGGTGTGCTCGGTGATGTTCCCCCGGCCATCGGTGATCTTCGTCAGCCCCGACGTGTACGTGTAGGTCGTCTTCGACAGCTCGGTGCCGGGCGTGCCGGCGAGGGCGGAGCTGATGGAGGTCACCTTGTGGGAGGTGTCGTAGCCGAAGGTGAAGACCAGGTCGCCCTGGTCGGTGCCGGTCATCTTCGCGGTTGCGACGCGACCTGAGGAGTCGTAGGTGTAGTCCTCGAAGTTGCTGCCGGGCTTGGTGACTCGGGTCAGCTGGCCCTGGGCGTTGCGGTCGTACTGGATCGTGCGGCCGGCGCCGTCGACGATCGTGGCGATGTGGTTGTCGGTCGCGGAGGCCCAGTTGATCGTGTAGTTGCGGCCGGACGCGGTGAAGATCGTGCTGATGCGTCCGTCTGTGCCGTACGTGTAGGACGACCCGATGTTGTTCCGGTCGGTGTCTTTGGTGATGTAGCCGCTGGTCGAGAAGGAGATCTTCTCGCCCGAAGAGTTGTACTGCAGCGTGTATCTCTGGTCAGTCGAGGCCGCGTTCTCCGTCAGGGTCGCGTTGAACCCGTTCGGGGCCTTCCAGGTGGTTCCGCTCTTGGTGAAGGTCGCGGTGAACCCGGTGGGCCCGCGGAACTTCGCCTCGGTCGACGTGACGTCCAGGCCGATGTCGACCTGGCTGAGGGAGGACGACCAGCCGGCACCGTAGGAGCCGTCCGTCGTCGAGAGGCCGTTATAGAAGCGGTCGTTCCGAAGGGCGATGCCGGCGCCGTTCAAGACGCCGTCGCTTCCGGTGAGCAAGAGGTTGCCGTTGCCGAGGTTGACCTGGGCGACGGTGTCAAGGCTCAGCTCGGTCTGGTCGAACCCGAAGTACGGCAGCGATCCGAGGCCCGGCGCTCCGACGGTCGCAGCGGCCACGCGTGAAGTCGAGGAAGACGCTCGGGCTGCGGACGCGGGTGCGTCCCAGTCAGCTGCTGGGGGGTTTGCTGCGGGGATGAGCGCACCGTTGGCGGATGCGGGTGGTGTCCAAGCAGTGTTCCAGGCCTCCGGGCCTGCCGCTGCCGCGGGAACGGCGACGAGCGCCGATCCGAGAACGGCCGCCACTGCG
The DNA here is from genome assembly GCF_014841875.1 of Frigoribacterium sp. CFBP 13729. Lineage (NCBI taxonomy): Bacteria > Bacillati > Actinomycetota > Actinomycetes > Micrococcales > Microbacteriaceae > Frigoribacterium > Frigoribacterium sp. CFBP 13729. The sequence continues at coordinate 41,464 of NZ_JACYUR010000010.1, forward strand.
ACGGCCGAGATGAACGCTCGATTTTTCAAGGTGCTCCAATGCGCCATAAGAAGGACCTGCGAATTAGGCCCTGAGGTGGACTTCACCAGAGATGTCCCTCTAAAGCACTTAGGTACCGGGTGAAAGAATTGCCTAAGAGGGTGAACCAGTCTGTATGCCCCCACAGTGGGCACACGTGTTCCATTCAGCTCTCACTCGACCAACAAGCCCTCGGCACCCGATCGCCTTGCAGAAAGGTGCCTCTCTCGAGAGGCACCTACTGGGACAACACCTTGACTGTCGTGGCCGGCCGTCGCACCGCTCAAGACTTTCGCGTTTGCCGTCAAGTACGCGTCCGGTTGACGACCGCCTAACGGACACCGGGTTGGGACGGCATATGACGGCCCCGCCGCAGCGTGGAATCGAACCTGCAGCTACGAATTTGCTGGTCTAGCTTCTTGCGCCTCTGCAGACTTAAGCTGTTGGCTATGCCCGCCCAAGGCGTTCCTACACCGGTAAGGGAGCGTCCAGCCCACAGTTTGTTGGGGATGGCTGCCCGTTCGAGTCGGGCCAGGTACCGAGGGGGTCTCGCGCTGTGGGCACGAGGCCCCCTCTTATTCTCACTGAGCTAGCAGACAGGCCTCGCGTCCGGGTATGAGGAGATGACACCATTCCCCGGGATGTCAGTGCTCCAGACCGTGGTGCCCCGGATGGGCAGAGAAGTGTTTCCGTTGCTGTCGAGCCAGTAGTTGACACCAATTGCGCAGCGGGTATTCGATTGCTTCTGCGCCCAATACTGCGGGTCGTAAATGGCTGTGTCGTTGGATGTGCTCATCACGTCATCCCAAGACCAGTTTGCGAAGAAGCCGGGCGAAACCGTCCTGAGGTACTCGAGCTGCGTCTGCCAGACCGCTTCTTTGCCGGCCCGGATGTGCTTGTAGCCCCAATCGCCTGTTCCGCACTTGAGCTGGATGTTCTGAATCGGCTCGAGGAGCTGCCATGCATAGTTCGCGAAGACCTCCTGGGAGTTGTTCGCAACAAAGCAGCTGCTCCACTGATTGAAATCGATCAAGTTGGTCTCCACCTCGCCGTCGGCGAGAGGGGCCGGCTCGACGATGTCCAACTGAACGCGAGAAACGTCGACGGGAGTGAACTCTCCGTCGTTGTACGAGTAGAGCCCCTCGGGCAATCCGACGTGCTCCCCCGCACCTGGCAGCTCGGATTCGGCAACGGGACTACCCCCAGTTTCCAACGTCTTCGGAACGGCGACAGCCGCGGACGGAGCACAGAAAGCCGCGACAGCAGCAACAGCTCCTACAAATGCAATGACACGTTTACGAGCCATGAGGCCTCCAATAATTAACCGACAGGTCCGTCCAGCAAAGCACACAGAGACTCATTACCCAACGACACAGACCTGCAGCAGCTGACGAGGAGCCATGCTGGCTTGGCCGTCACGACCGCCCCCCTCTGCGGAATCACGCCTTGGTCGATCGCTCACCGGACGATCTGAAGCTACGACCACTCCCCCGGATCTTCGGGGGTATTGCCGTCTCAGATAGAAAGTCCGAAATAGGTTCCGGTGACGGCACCCTCTGTGAGACTGAGGACATGACCACCGGCACCCCCTCGCCGAAGGTGCACCGATGACGCTCCCGCGAGTCAACCCGTGAGCCACGAGGAGTACACGGTCGAGGATCTCGCTCAGCTAAGAGACACGGATCTTGGCGACCAGCAACTAATTGCCATGGGCGAAGTCGCCGTGTGGGCGGCGCGCGTCGAGCGAACGCTGGCCCTCGTAGTGGCGAGCCTCATTGGCGGAACACCCGACGCCGGCGCCCTTGTGACGAACGGTCTCTCCTTTAATCGACTGCTCGAGCTTGGCTCTCAGTTAGCGACCCGCCGGCCCGAAGGCGACACGGTGCGGAAGAACATCGAACGGCTCGGTGCGCCGATGAGACTTGCGATGGAGAGTAGAAACCACCTACTACATGGCGAATGGGTGCCGTGGAGCGAGGGCATAGCCAAGGCCACTCTCACGCGAACACGAGGTACCAAAGAGCGAGAGTTCTCGGTTCGGGCTGTGGAGGATGTAGCCAATGACCTCGCCAACCTCGCAAACGAGCTCTTTTGGCTTCACCTTGTTGCGAGCGGGCAGATCCGCGCTGGCGACTGAGCTACGCAGTAGTTACTGAACTACGGACGTTCTAGTCGTCGAGCTGCGCGCGGACGCGGCGGGCGATGGCCCCCTGCAGCTCGTCCTTTTCCAGCAGCTCTGCAACGAGGGCGCGAGTGACGTGCACGTGCGTGACGCGGACGCGGCCCTGAGTCTCTGCGAGGCCTGCGGCGTAGTCGATGAGGCCTCGCTAGACCTGGGGCGACAGGTCGGCGGTGATGCGTACGGGCTTGGCTCGAATGACGTTCGGCCGGGGTGCTGGCGCCGCCTCGGCGGCGGGCGCTCCGGGCTGGCTCTGCTCGGGCGTCGTCGACGCGGCTCTCTGAGTTGTGCGAGCAGCTCGTGCTCGCAGCTCTTCCGCTTTCGTCATCGTCCTGCTCGCAGCGTCTCGATCTCGTCGGCGGCTCCATGCAGGTCAGATTGTCGTCTTTCATCAAAAGCGACAATCTAGGCAGCATTTCGACAAACTAAACCGCAGACGACAGTGACGGGTCTAGCTGGGCATGTCCACGAACCGCGAGAACATGCCGTGGAAGGCCACGGTGATCGTGTCCGTCGGGCCGTTGCGGTGCTTGGCGACGATGAAATCGGCCTCGCCCTGGCGCGGGTTGTCCTTCTCGTAGGCGGACTCGCGGTGCAGCAGGATGACCATGTCGGCGTCCTGCTCGAGGGAGCCGGACTCACGGAGGTCGCTGATCGCGGGCTTCTTGTCGGCACGCTGCTCGGGGCCACGGTTCAGCTGCGACAGCGCGATGACCGGCACCTGCAGCTCCTTGGCCATCAGCTTGAGCGCACGCGAGAACTCCGAGACCTCCTGCTGACGGCTCTCGACGCGCTTGCCCGAGGTCATCAGCTGCAGGTAGTCGATCACGACGAGCTTGAGGTTGTGCTGCTGCTTCAGCCGACGGCACTTCGCCCGGATCTCGACCAGCGTCATGTTGGGCGAGTCGTCGATGAAGAGGGGCGCGTCGTTGATGCGACCGCGCACCTGCGCGATGTTCGTCCAGTCGCGGGCGTCGACGGTGCCCTTGCGCATGTTCTGCAGCGGCACGCTCGACTCGGCCGACATCAGGCGCATCGCGATCTCGCTGCGCCCCATCTCGAGCGAGAAGAAGACCGAGGCCTGGCCGTGCTTGATCGACGCCGCCCGCGCGAGGTCGAGCGCCAGCGTCGACTTGCCGAGCGCCGGTCGCGCCGCCACGATGATCAGCTGACCGGGGTGGAACCCGTTGGTCAGCGCGTCCAGCTGCGCGAAGCCGGTGGGCACGCCGGTCATCTGCCCGTCACGGCCCTTGGCCGCCTCGATCTCGTCGATCGCGACCGTCACGGCCTCGTTCAGGGGCACGTAGTCCTCGGTCTGGACTCCCCCGGCGACGTTGTAGACCTCGGCCTGCGCGTTGTTGACCAGGTCGACGACCTCGCCCTCGCTCGCGTAGCCCATCTGCACGATGCGGGTGCCGGCCTCGACCAGGCGCCGCAGCACCGCCTTCTCGGCGACGATCGACGCGTAGTAGCCGGCGTTGGCGGCCGTGGGCACGACGCCGGTGAGCGTGTGGAGGTACTCCGCGCCTCCTGCCCTCGACAGGTCGCCCGACTTCATCAGCTCGTCGCTGACCGTGATGACGTCGGTGGGCTCGCCGTGCGAGTACAGGCCGAGGATGGCGTCGTAGATGACCTCGTGCTTCGGCACGTAGAAGTCCATGCCGCGGACGGTCTCGATGACGTCGGCCACCGCGTCCTTGCTCAGCAGCATGCCGCCGATGGTGCTCTGCTCGGCCAGCAGGTCGTGCGGGGGCACCCGGTCCATGCCCGTGCCCATGCCGCCGCGGTCGCTGCGCTGCTGCCGGTCGCTGTCGCCGGAGGTGCCGCTCGCGATACCGAGGTGAGCGATCGACATGGGACCTCCTGCAGGGTGTTCGGGTGCGTGCCGGACGGCGACGGACGTCGTCCAGGACGGTTCTACAGCGAGCGACCGACATCCCCGTGCCGAGCCCCCGCGACCCCCGTCTGGCGAGCGCGGTACACCTTATGGACACCTAGTTCTCCACAGCAAATGCACCTGTGGATAACTCTGGGGAGAACCGGTGAGAAACGCCGGGAGTGCTTGTTGACAACTGTGGATCGTCCTGTGGACAAACAGATACTTCGCAGCGACTTGGGCATTCTGACCTGGGCTTTATTTTCCCGCAGCCTGTGTGTAGAAAGTTCCTTGAACCGTGGGTTGAGAGTCCCGATTTGACATCCGGCTGTGCACAGACAAGTTGACAAGGAGGCGCGGCACCCGGTACGAGCGCAGGTCGCGTTCAGCTTGACGTAACCCCCTGTTCGGGGGCTGTTCGCCGTTTCCTGCGGGACCCTCGTGGACCGCCTCGTGCCCTCCGTGTGGCCTTCCGGACGAGATGACGCGGCACGCGGAGGCATCTTGTCCGGAACGGGGCATCGAGGCCCGCGCGCAGAGGAGTCGGCCCTGTCGAGCCCACCCTGAGCCGGCTGACGCGCCCTGGGCACGCAGAAGAGCGGCGACCCCCGAGGGGGCCGCCGCTCTGCTGTGCTGCGGTGGTGCTGGCTGCTGACGCAGCGCAGGACTACTTCGCGCTGACCACCGTGAGGGTGATCGTCGCGACGACGTCCTCGCGCAGGCGCAGGGTCGCCTCGTGGTCGCCCACGAGCTTGATCGCGGTCGGGATCTCGACCTTGCGCTTGTCGATGGTCGCGACGCCCTGGGCGTTGACCGCGTCCGCGACGTCGCCGGGACGGACGGAGCCGAACAGGCGGCCGTCGGCACCGGTCTTGACCGTGAGGCGGATCTTCTGGGCCTCGAGGCGGGCCTTGAGGTCGTGCGCCTCCTCGATGGTCTTGAGCTCGCGGGTCTCGCGGGCGGTGCGGATCTGCTCGACCTGCTTCTCGCCACCACGCGACCACGCCACGGCGAAGCCCTGGGGGACGAGGTAGTTGCGGGCGTAGCCGTTCTTGACGTCGACGACGTCACCGGCCGAGCCGAGGCCGGAGACCTCGTGCGTGAGGATCACTTTGGACATGGTTGCTCTCTCTTCCGTTCGCCGCTGATCAGCGGCCGGAGCCGGCGTAGGGGAGGAGCGCCATCTCGCGGGCGTTCTTCACGGCACGGGCGATGAGGCGCTGCTCCTGGACGGAGACGCCGGTGATGCGACGGGCGCGGATCTTGCCACGCTCCGAGATGAACTTGCGGAGGGTCGCGACGTCCTTGTAGTCGATGACGCCGACGCGGATCGCCTTCGCGGGAGCGGCGTTCTTGCCGCCCTTGCCGCGGAGGGGCTTGCGGCGGTCGCCGCTGCTCTTTCCAGCCATTGTTTTTCTGCTTTCGAGTTCAGATGAAGAAGAAGTGAGGTGCGACGAGGCCTAGAAAGGCGTCTCGTCGTTGTAGGTGCCGCCGCCGCCGGGGGTGTTCCAGACGTCGCCGCCCTGGGAACCGCCGCCCTGCTGGCCGCCGCCCTGAGCCGGTGCGGACTGGCCCCACGGCTCGGACTGCTGGCCGCCGCCGACCTGGCCCTGCTGGCCGCCGCCGCGGTTGCCCCCGAAGGAGCCACCGCCGCCGCCGCCTTCGCGAGACGAGGCCGCACGCGTGACCTGAGCGGTCGCGTAGCGGAGCGAGGGGCCGATCTCGTCGACGTCGAGCTCGAAGCTGGTGCGCTTCTCGCCCTCTTTCGTCTCGTAGCTGCGCTGCTTCAGACGGCCCTGCACGATGACGCGCGAGCCCTTCGTCAGCGACGACGCCACGTGCTCGGCGAACTCGCGCCAGACGCTGGCACGGAGGAAGAGCGCCTCGCCGTCCTTCCACTCGTTGGACGCGCGGTCCAACGTGCGGGGGGTCGACGCGATGGTGAAGTTCGCGACCGCGAGCCCGTTCTGCGTGTAGCGCAGCTCGGGGTCACTGGTGAGGTTGCCCACCACTGTGATGACGGTCTCGCCTGCCATCGGCTACTCGGCAGCCTTCGGTGCGGCGGGCGCAGCGGGAGCGGCAGGGGTCGCGGAGCCGGCAGGCGTCGCGGCACCGGCGGAGGCCGGTGCAGCAGCGGCGGCCGGAGCAGCGGCGGGAGCCTTGGCGGCCTTGCGGGCAGCCTTCTCGTCCGAGAGCTTCTTGGCCTCGGCGACCATCGCGATGGCCTCCTCGGCGCGCAGCACCTTGGTGCGGAGCACGGCCTCGGAGAGACCCAGCTGACGGTCGAGCTCGACCGTGGCGGCCGAGTTCGAGGTCATGTTGACGACGGCGTAGATGCCCTCGGTCTTCTTCTTGATCTCGTAGGCGAGACGACGACGACCCCAGATGTCGATGTTGTCGATCGTGCCGCCGTCGTTGCGGATGACGTTGAGGAACTTGTCCAAGCTCGGGGCGACGGTGCGCTCATCGATCTCGGGGTCCAGGATGACCATCAGTTCGTACTGGTGCATGACTAACCCACCTCCTTCGGACTTCGCGGCTACAGACGTTCTGCAGCAGGAGGGTGTTCATGACGTCGCGCCCGCCCGGGGGCAGACGCAACCTTCCCAGCGTAGCCGGTCGCCCCGCCTCGCACAATGCCGGGCTAGTGGCCAGCGACCAGCGCACGACGATCAGCCCGGCGCCCGGGCAGCCCGGCGCCCGATCAGCGAGGCGACCGATCAGCGAGGCGTCCCGCGCCCGCCCTCGCCGGGGTCGTCCTCGAGCGTGGCCGTCGCCAGCTCCTGGGCCCTGGCCAGCGCCTCCTCAACCGTCGTCGTGCCGAGGAACATCTCGTCGAGCACCGGGTCGACGACCGGCTCGGCGTCGCCCCAGATGCCGGTCGGGGCCGGGATCGAGCGCCCCGACGAGACGACGTCGAAGAACGGCGCCACGTCGACGCCCTGGTCCGACCAGTGCTCGTAGTAGGCGGCCTGGGCGCCGAGCACGGCGGGCACGGCCGCTCCCTCGGCGCCGATGTAGCGCGAGCCGTCGGTCGAGCCGAGCCAGGCCAGCACCCGCGCCGTGGCGTCGAGGTGGGGCGTGTGGGCGTTGCCTGCCGCGACGATGCCGTTCGACACGCTGACCCGGCCCTCGGGACCGGCGGGCATGCGCGCGACGCCCCAGGTGAAGTCGGACCCGGCCGCGACCGGCGCCAGGCTGTACAGCCCCGACTGGAACAGCGCCATGTGGCCGGACGTGAACTGGTCGCGGCTGTAGTCCGGGTCGGCGTTGGTGAGCGACGCCGGGGGAGCGACCCGGTGCTGCTGCACCAGGTCGACCACGTACCGGAACGCGGCCTGCGCCTCCGGCGTGTCCAGCTCGAAGGAGGTGCCCGTCGCGTCCTCGAGGCTCGCCCCGTTCGACCCGAGGTAGTCGAGCCAGATCGCCTGCAGGTCCTCGCCGGCGTTGTAGCCGTACTGCACCGGCGTGCCGTCGAAGGCGGGGTCGGCGGCGCTGCGGCCCTGGGCGTCGAGGGTCAGCTGCTCGAGCACCGGCAGCAGGGTGTCGCCCTCGCCGCCGCCGGGCGCCCAGGTCAGCTCGTCGAGCGCGGCGGGGTCGATGCCCGCCGCGGCGAGCAGGTCGGCGTTGTAGTAGAGCGCGACGCCGCCGTCGCTGAGCTGGGGCACGCCCCAGAGCCGGCCGTCGAGCGTGTACTGCTCGGTGACCTCGGGGCTCCAGGCGCGGTGCGCCGAGGCGCCGAGCACCCGGTCGACGTCGAGCAGGTCGCCCGCCTCGGCCTGGTCGGCGTAGGCGGCGCTGTTCAGCCAGTAGACGTCGGGGGCGCTGCCGTCGTCGACGTCCGACTCGAGGTCGGCGGCGTACTCGGCGTAGGGCACCACCTCGACGTCCACGTCGATCGTCGGGTTGTCGCGCTCGAAGGTCGCGAACGACTTCTCGTAGCCGGCGGCGACGCCCTCGTCCCAGAGCCGCACGGTGACGGTCGTCCGACCGTCGCGGCCGGGCGACGCCGTCGCGCCCTCGGACGAGTGGGAGGCGCCGAAGGCGGCGATGCCCGCCGCGGAACCGGCGACCACGACGACGCAGACGGCGGCGGCGATCGTGACGGAGCTGGGTCGGGTGCGCACGACCCGACAGTACGGCCTAGGAGGCGCGCGCCGCCCACCAGGCCAGCAGCCGGTCGGTCGCGACCTCGCTGCCGAGGGGCCCCTCCTCGGTGCGCAGCTCGAGCAGGAACCTGTACGCCTCGCCGACCTCGCGGCCGGGGGAGATGCCGAGCACGCGCTGGATGTCGTCGCCGTCGAGGTCGGGACGGAGCGAGTCGAGCGCCTCGCGTTCGCGCAGGTCGGCGATGCGGGCCTCGAGGTCGTCGTAGGCGAAGCCGAGCCGGTCGGCCTTGCGCTTGTTGCGCGTCGTCACGTCGGCACGGGTCAGCATGTGCAGGCGCTCGAGCTCGTCACCGGCGTCGCGGACGTAGCGGCGCACCGCCGAGTCGGTCCAGGCGCCCTCGGTGTACCCGAAGAAGCGGAGGTGCAGCTCGATCAGGCGGGACACGGCCTTGGTCGTGTCGTTGTCGAACCGGAGGGCGCGCAGGCGCTTCCGGGCCAGCTTCGACCCGACGACGTCGTGGTGGTGGAACGTCACGACCCCGCCCGGCTCGAGCCTTCGGGTGTCGGGCTTGCCGCAGTCGTGCAGCAGCGCGGCGAGCCGGAGGGTCAGGTCGGGAGCCTCGCCCGGGTGCCGCTCGCGCTCGTAGCCGATGGCCTGGTCGAGCACCGTGAGGCTGTGCTCGTAGACGTCCTTGTGGTGGTGGTGCTCGTCGATCTCGAGGCGCATCGCCGCGAGCTCGGGCAGGACGTGGTCGGCGAGGCCCGTGTCGACCATCAGCCGGATGCCGTCGCGGGGCGTGTCGGTGCGGAGCAGCTTCGAGAGCTCGTCGGCGACGCGCTCGACCGAGACGATCGACAGGGTGGAGGCGCGGGCCGAGATCGCCTCGCGCACCTCGTCCGACACGGAGAAGCCGAGCTGCGCGACGAAGCGTGCGGCGCGCATCATGCGGAGCGGGTCGTCGCGGAACGAGTCGACGGCGCTGCCCGGCGTCACGAGACGACCGGCCAGCAGGTCCTCCACGCCGCCCGACGGGTCGACGAGCACCCGCTCGGGCAGTCGCAGCGCCATCGCGTTGACGGTGAAGTCGCGCCGCACGAGGTCGCCCTCGAGGGTGTCGCCGAACTCGACGACGGGCTTGCGGGTCTCGCCGTCGTAGACGTCGCTGCGGTACGTCGTGATCTCGACGACCTCGCCGTCGACGCGGGCGGCGATGGTGCCGAACTGGCGGCCGACGTCCCAGTGCGCCTCGGCGAGGGGCACGACGATCTCGAGGATCTCGTCGGGGGAGGCGTCGGTGGTGAAGTCGAGGTCGTTGACCCGGCGGCCGAGGAACGCGTCGCGGACGGGGCCGCCGACGAGGGCGAGCTCGTGGCCGGCCGCGGCGAACGCGGCGGCGAGCTTCTCGATGCGGGGAGCGGCGGCCAGTCGGTCCAGTCGCTCGACTGCGGAGGCGACGGTGTCCATGACCGACCACTTTGCCACAGTGCGCCCGGCGCACCGGGCGGCGGGCGCCTCCTCCCCAGGGCTGAGGCCGTCCGTCGTCGGTCGCGTCCCGGGGCGCCCACCGCGACCGCATGGTCTCGATTGCCTAGACTCGGCATGCTCGTCGGCCGTCCCGCGCCGGCCGCACCCTGCCTATGAGACGACTCCACGCCCTGCTCGCCGCGCTGACGGCGGTGTTCGTCGTGGTCGTCGGGCTCGGCCTCGGGTCGTCGGGCTCGTCTCCCGCCCGCGCGGCCGCCGCCGTCTCGAGTGCTCCCGAGGACGCCGTCACGCTCTCGCTGGCGCCCGCCGAGTCGGGCGTGCTCGTGCCGGACCGCGACCTCGTGCTCGACGTCGTCGTCACGAACGCGACCGAGGACGACCTGGCGGCCTCCGTCGCCCGCATCTACCTCGACCGGCAAGCCTTCGTCACCCGCGCCAAGCTCGCCGGCTGGCTCTCGCCCGCCTCGACGAGCGGGAGCGACTACCTCGGCACCTCCCTGACGCGCGTCGACGTGCCCGAGGTCCCGTCGGGGCAGTCGCGCACCGTCGGCTCCGTGACCGTGCCGGCCGCGACCGTCGCGCTCGGCGGCTACGGCTGGGGCGCTCGGGCGCTCGGGGCCCGCCTGGTCGACGACGACGGGGCCCAGCTCGCCCAGGCGCGCAGCAGCGTCGCGTGGTTCCCGGCCGAGAGCTTCCAGGCGACGAAGGTCGCCGTCGCCGTGCCGATCACGACGCCCGAGACCGAGAACGGGGTGCTCGACGCGAGCGCCCTCTCGGCGTACACCTCGATCGACGGCACCCTGACGCGGCAGCTGAGGGCCGTGCAGGGCACGCAGGCCGCGGTGGCCGTCGACCCCATGATCATCGCCTCCGTCCGGCTGCTCGGCACCTCGGCACCGCCCTCCGCCCTCGACTGGCTCGACCAGCTGCTGCGGTCGGGCCTCGAGATGTTCCCGCTCGCCTACGCCGACGCCGACGTCGCAGGCCTGAGCCAGGGAGGCGCGACGCCGATCCCGACGCCCGTCTCGTTCGACGCCCTGATCGACCCGACGCTGTTCGCCGAGCCGACGCCGAGCGGCACGCCCGAGCCGTCGTCGAGCGGCACGTCCGACCCCTCGGCCGTCGAGCCGCCCGCCGAGGGCGGCACCGGGGGCACCGGCACCGACGGCACGGGAGGAACCGGCACCGGAGGCACCGGCACCGGCCAGGCGGACGACCCCTCGGCCGCGCCGCCCCTGCCCACCACCGAGTCGCTGCTGAGCTGGCCCTGGTCGACCACCGGCGTCGCGTGGCCCGAGGCCGACACGGTCGTCGCCGCCGACCTCGACGTCCTGGCCGCCAGCGGGTACACCTCGACGATCCTGTCCAGCTCGAACGTCGAGGTCTCGACCGGGGCGACCGAGAACGCGGCGACGCAGCTCGGGGCCACCGCGGGGCTCGTCTCGGACGACACGCTCTCGACGCTCCTCTCGGAGGCAGCCGGCGCCTCCGACGACGCGGCCTGGGCCACGGCGATGGCCGAGCTCTCCGCCAGCGTCGCCACCGTCGCCCGCGAGCGTCCGAGCGACGCCCGCACGCTCCTCGCCACGCTCGGTCGCGGCTGGTCGCCCGACAGCGCCTACCTGACGCGGACGCTGGCAGCGCTGCGCGACCTCCCGTGGTCCGCCGAGAGCACCCTGCAGGAGGCGGTGGCCAGCGCCCCGACCGCCGCCACCGTCGTCGACGAGCCCGAGGACGACGCGCGCGCCGCCCTGATGCGCACGCTCGCGACGGCCGACCGCCGCGTCTCCGACTTCTCCACCGCGCTCGCCCAGCCCCAGACGGTGACCGCCCCCTCGCGCCTGCGGACCCTCGCCCTCGCGTCGCACTCCTGGCGTGCGAACCCCGACGGCCTCGCCGCCGAGGTCGCCGACGCCGACGCCGAGTCGGTCGCCACGTCGGGTCTCGTCTCGATCGTGCAGGGCAGCGACCTCTCCATCCTCGGCGACCGCACCTCCCTGCCGCTCTACGTGCAGAACTCGACCTCGTCGGCGGCCACCGTCTACCTGATGGTGCAGCCGTCGAACTCGCTGCTGTCGGTCGAGCAGAACCGCATCGAGGTGACCGTCGCCTCCGACTCGCAGGCCCGTGTCCGCGTCCCGGTGCAGTCCGTCGCCAACGGGACCGTCGACGTGTCGCTCAGCCTCGTCAGCGCGACCGGCGTCGCCATCTCGACGCCGTCCACCGTGTCCATCTCGGTGCAGGCCGGCTGGGAGACCGCGATCACGTGGGTGTTCGCCGTCGGGTTCCTGGTGCTGTTCGGCGGCGGGATCTACCGGACGTTCCGCAAGCGGCGTCTCGCTCGCGAGGAGGCGGCGGCAGGGACGTCCGACGGTGCCGCCGGTGCGGACGGTGCCGTAGGAGCCGCCGGCAGCGACACCACCGAGACCGGTGTCCGACCTGACACCACCGAGACGGGTGTCAGTTCGTGAGCGCACAGCAGGCCGGCCTGGGCCGGGCGAGCGTGCTGCTCGCCTCGGGCACGATGGTGTCCCGGGTGCTCGGCTTCGTCAAGACCGCCGTGCTCGCCGCGGCCATCGGCCAGTCGGCCAGCCGGGCGGCCGACTCGTTCGCCCTCGCGAACCAGCTGCCGAACAACATCTACGCCCTCATCGCGGGCGGCCTGCTGAGCGCAGTGCTCGTGCCGCAGATCGTGCGTGCCGCCACCCAGGACGACGACGGCGGCCAGCGGTTCATCAACAAGATCGTGACGCTCGGCACCATCGTCTTCGCGGCGGTCGGCCTGGTCGGCACGCTGCTCGCGCCCCTGCTCGTGCGGCTCTACGCCCAACAGGCAGGGTCGACCGGTCAAGGTGGTTACACGTCCGACGCGATCGCCCTCGCCACGGCGTTCGCCTACTGGTGCCTGCCCCAGATCTTCTTCTACGCGATGTACTCGCTGCTCAGCGAGGTGCTCAACGCCCGCCAGGTCTTCGGGCCGTTCACCTGGGCCCCGGTCATCAACAACGTCGTCGCCATCGCCGGCCTGGTCGTCTTCATGGTGCTCTTCGGCGGATCGGCAGAGAACTCGGTCGTCGACGTCTGGACCCCCGGCCGCATCACCGTGCTCGCCGGCACGGCGAGCCTCGGCGTCCTGGCACAGGCAGGGTTCCTGCTGCTGTTCTGGCGACGTGCGGGGCTGTCGTTCCGTCCCGACTTCCGCTGGCGCGGCGTCGGCCTCGGGGCGACCGGCAAGGCCGCCGGCTGGCTCTTCGGGATGGTGCTCGTGACCCAGCTCGCCGGCCTCGTGCAGAGCCGCGTCGCGTCCGAGGGCAGCGGCACGGGCGCCTCGAACGCCGTGCTCGCCAACTCGTGGCTGCTGTTCATGCTGCCCCACGGCATCGTCGCCGTCTCGATCGCGACCGCCTACTTCACGCGCATGAGCGGGCACGCCTCGCGCGGCGACCTGCGTGCGGTGCGCACCGACCTGTCGCAGTCGCTCCGCACCATCGGCATGTTCATGGTCTTCGCGACGGTGGCCATGTGCGTCGTGGCCTACCCGTTCGCGAGCTTCTTCGAGAGCACCTTCACCGGGGCGAGCCAGATGGCGCAGGTCATCCTCGGCTTCATGCCCGGGCTCGTGCTCTTCAGCGTCCTGTTCGTCGTGCAGCGCGTCTTCTTCGCCCTGCACGACCAGCGCACGCCGTTCTTCATGCAGATCGTCCAGTCGGGCATCTTCGTCGTCGGCACGCTGATGTCGTCGGCGGTCGTGCCCGACGAGCTCATCGCCGTGGCCATCGCGATCACCACCTCGATCGCCGGCTCGGCCCAGACGATCGTCGCCCTCGTGCTCGTGAAGCGCCGGCTCGGCGGCATCGACGGTCGGTGGGTGCTGCGCCGTTACCTGCAGTTCGCCTTCTTCTCGCTGGTCGCCGGTGCCGTCGGGCTCGCCGTCGTGACCGTGCTGGGTGGTTTCACCCCCGACGGCTTCGCCCACTCGGGCCGCATCGCCGGCATCCTGACCGTCGTCGTCGCCGGGCTCGTCATGGCCGCGGTGTACCTCGGCCTCCTCGCGCTGATCCGCCTGCCCGAGCTGACCGACCTGACCGCCCCGGTGATCCGCCGGGTGCGCCCGCTGGCAGCGCGCCTCCTGCGTCGCTGACCCTGTCGCCGAGCCGGTCGCGACAGGCTGGCAGGCTGGTCGCCGAGCCGGTCGCCGACCGGCTGGCAGGCCGGTCGCTGAGCGCCGTCTGCGAGCCCCGGACCGACGGAATGCCCCGACCCTAGGATGTGTTGCACCAGACGGTCGAGCGAGGGCGAGACGGGCAGACCGCCCGCAGTCCCTCTCCCGTCATCCACGAACGTCACTGAGGAAGGTGCCATGCGCCAGATCATCATCATCGGCTCCGGACCCGCCGGCTACACGGCGGGCATCTACGCGGCGCGCGCCGGTCTCGAGCCGCTGATCGTGGCGAGCTCGGTCGAGGCGGGCGGCGAGCTCATGAAGACCACCGAGGTCGAGAACTTCCCCGGCTTCCCCGACGGCATCCAGGGCCCCGAGCTCATGTTCAAGCTGCAGGAGCAGGCCGAGAAGTTCGGCGCCGAGGTCCTGCTCGACGACGTCACCAGCGTCGACCTGACGGGCGACGTCAAGAAGGTCACGCTCGGCAGCGGCACCGTCGAGGAGGCGCTGACCGTGATCTTCGCGACCGGCAGCGCGTACCGCAAGCTCGGCCTGCCCGACGAGGAGCGCCTCAGCGGCCGCGGCGTCAGCTGGTGCGCCACCTGCGACGGCTTCTTCTTCAAGCAGAAGGAGATCGCGGTCGTGGGAGGCGGCGACTCGGCCATGGAGGAGGCGACGTTCCTGACGCGCTTCGCCTCGAAGGTCTACGTCATCCACCGCTCCGAGACGCTGCGCGCCTCGAAGATCATGCAGGACCGCGCGCAGGGCAACGACAAGATCGAGTTCCTGTTCAACAAGCAGGTCACGGCGATCCTCGGCGACGAGAAGGCCACGGGCGTGCAGCTGACCGACACGGTCGACGGCAGCACGAGCGACCTCGACCTCGACGGCCTCTTCATCGCCATCGGCAACGACCCCCGCGTGCACCTCGTGCACGGCCAGGTCGACCTCACCTCGAGCGGCACCATCGCCGTCGAGGGCCGCAGCTCGAAGACCAACCTCCGCGGCGTCTTCGCAGCGGGCGACGTCGTCGACGACACCTACCGCCAGGCGGCCACCGCGGCCGGCTCCGGAGTCGTCGCCGCGCTCGACGCCGAGCACTTCCTGGCGAGCCTCGACCAGACCTTTCTAGCCGAGAACACCGAGGGCGCCGCCGAGGGCATCGACACCGCCGAGTCGGTCGCCCCGGAGCCCGTCTCCGCCTGACCTGCGACCGCGGGTCGACGACGTCGGCCCGCACGCACGACCACACGAACCCCCTGACGAAAGGAACCACCATGAGCAGCGCCAAGGCAGTCACCGACGCCTCCTTCGAGGCCGACGTCCTCAAGTCCGACAAGACGATCCTGGTCGACTTCTGGGCCGAGTGGTGCGGCCCGTGCCGCGCGGTCTCGCCGATCCTCGACCAGATCGCGGCCGAGAACGCCGACAAGATCGAGATCGTCAAGCTCAACGTCGACGACAACCCGCAGACCGCCATGCAGTACCAGATCACGTCGATCCCGGCGATGAAGGTCTACAAGGGCGGCCAGGTCGTCAAGACCGTCATCGGCGCCAAGCCGAAGCCGGCCCTCGAGGCCGACCTGGCGGAGTTCCTCGCGTAGGTCGACCCCGCGTCGACGCACCGCCCGAGAGCCCGCCCAGCACCGCTGGGCGGGCTCTCGCCGTCTCCGGGCCGCTCC
>NZ_JACYUR010000011.1:0-34467 GCF_014841875.1 Frigoribacterium sp. CFBP 13729
CGTACCTCGTAGGGCCGGCATCCCGGTGGAACCCCATCCCGCTTCGTGAGCGGGATGGGGTTTTTCTATGCCCACCAGGCCCGGCGCCAGGGGACGCGACATCGCGCATGCAAGCAAGGCGAGACATTGGGGGCACACAGTCCCCGCCGCCGCGGACACCCGAAGTCGACGCGACGGCGGGGGCTGGGCCTTCCCGAGTCCTGAACCGTCTCGGGGCATGTCGATCGTAGGAGCATTCCTCACGAAAGGACAGTGCTCCTCGACGGGGATGTCCGTGAACGTCCACACGCCCCCGCGAGGGCGGGGGCGTGTGTGGGCTGCCGGTCGTCTGCGGATCAGGAGCAGACAAGCGGTGTCGTGCCCGGGGTACCACCGCCGGGCACGCTCAGAGTAGGACCGCTGCCCCTGATCCGCTAGGCGCCCGCGAAAGTCGTTCGCACGTGGGGACGTCAGCTCCACGCAGGGCGGGGTTCGGCGGTGAGCTTCCTCAGCGCCATCAGGGCGTCCCGAATGCGGGTCTTCATCGTCCCTATCGGGACACCAGCTTTCGCTGCCGCTTCGGATTGGGTGTACCCGCCGAAGTACGTCAGCTCGAGTGCTTCCCGATGAGGGGCCGCAAGGGCTTTCATGCTGGTCGTGACACGGCGGTGCTCGATCAGGGTTTCTGCCTGTTCCGCGACGTCGTCCCGGCTGACTTCGAGATCTCGAAACCCGGCGAGGGTGTCGCGGTCACGGGCGGCCTGCGAGGACCGGACACGGTCGATCGCGCGGCGCCTGGCCCGGACGAGCAACCACGCCAGAGCTGTGCCCCGGGCCGGGTCGAAAGACGCCGCTTCCTGCCATGTGGCGAGGAACACCTCTTGAGCGACCTCCTCGGACTGCGCCGGGTCCACCAAGATCCTCCGAATCAAGCCCAAGACCCGAGAAGACGTCCGATCGTAGAACACGGTGAAAGCGCGATCGTTGCCCTCTGCAACGAGAGCGAGGAGGTCCTCGTTCGTCCATTCAGCGGTGACAGGCAGCACAGAAGCAAGCGACACGAGAAGGTCCGATCAGAGAAGCCACGGGGATGAGAGACACTCCCCCGAGCGCTGCTGTCAGCGTATGCGCCCGCCTCCTAGCCGCTTCCCCCACTTCGGGGAACACGCTTTCAATCGCCGCGCCCCACTCGACCCGCAACCTCGATCCCCTAGAGGAATCCCCTATCGGGACACCTCACAGGAGCGAGCTCGCAGGCGGCCGGGAATACGGTTCGTCGCCCAGGAGGCTCAGTCGACGCGCGCGATGCGGACGTCGATCCTCTCGACCGTGATGGCTGCCTGGTTCAGGCGGGCCAGCAGGGCGTCGTGGACTCGGTGAGCAACGTCGGGCGAGATGCTGTCTGCGTCGGTCGCGATGGTGAGGGCGACGACACCGTCGTCACCGATCTCGATCCGAGGAGGCGGTGGCGGGGTGCTCGGGTCGGGCGTCTGCCGGGCAGCGAGGAGAGCAGGCAGGGTCGCCCGCGGCTGATAGATGTGGGCCACACCAGGGACGCCGTCGACGAGCGTCTCGAGTTCGAGGGCGAGTGCGTCTCGGGCGGCGTCGTCGAGGGCGTGGCTGGTCATCGTTCTTCCTCCCGGACGGGTGCGGCTCCGTCTGACCGGATCGTGACGTCGATGCTCTCCACGTTCATCTCGGTGTGCGTCCGCAGCGCCTCCTCGACGGCTGAGCACACCGCGTCGGTCACGGCAGCCGTCGTCGCGCCGTGATCACGGATGATGCGTGCCCACACGCGGATGACGACCGGGGCACCGGGTGTGGTGACGTCGCCCTCGAGGGTGCACCTGCCGATCAGGACGCCGTCGACGGTGTCGCCGGCGCGGCGGACGATGCTGCGGACGGCTCCCTCGGTGATGACGGAGTTCTCGGTCTCCTTCAGCGGCGGGAGGGGGATGTCCCGGCCGGCGTGGGCCTCGAGGCTGATGTTGGTGATGATCTCGGTGATCCAGTCGTCTTCTCGCGCGTCCTCGTCGAGCGCGTCGGCCTCGAGGGCTCCGTGGGAGAGCATGCGGACCCTGGTGAGGGCGTCGAGGGCGTTCTGGCAGGCCGGTGAGTCGTCGATCGTCGGGTCTGCCGGGGTCATCCCGGCGTCGAGGTAGTCGGCGAGTTCGTCGATGGTGTGCCCGTCGAGCCGGTCGGGCTCGAGGGACAGCGTCTCCACATCGTCGCCGCTGACGCCGGCGGCTTCGAGGTCGTCGGGAAGGTCCGCGCTCATCGCCATGCCTCCATCTCGGTGATCATGTTCTTCCGCGCCCGGGAGAGGAGCCCCCGGACGGTCGACACAGGCAGCTCCAGGTCGTCCGCGATCTCGTCGTACGAATGCCCGACCATCTCCTTCAAGATCCACGCCCGCCGTTGGGGGGCCGGCATCGCCTCCAACGCCAGGGTCAGGGCGTGCTCCCGCGACCGGGCCTCGACGACACGGTGCGGCGTCTCGTGCTCGGGACCTTCGGAGTCGTGGTCGGCGATGTCGTCGTGGTCACGTCTGGCCCTGATCCTGTCCACGCACCGCCTGCTGACGATGCGCATCAACCAGCTCTTCACCTTCGCCGGGTCCTCGATCGACGGCAGCTGCTTCCACGCCGTGACGAAGGTCTCCTGGACGACGTCGTCGACGTCGTCGGAACGACCGAGGACCCGCCGCGCGTAGGAGCGCATCAACGGCCCGTACCGGCGAACCAGGACCTCGAACGCCCGGACGTCACCGTGCCCGGCACGCTCAACGAGGGTGTGGTCGTCAGCGTCCGCGAGGTCGACACGGCGCGGCTGATCGGACACCCGTCAGTTCTACCCGGTCCACGGCTCCCCGTGCGGCAGAAAGGCGTCCGTGAGCGGGGCGAATCGCTCCCCATCACGACTCGGCCGAAATTCGTCGACAACCGGTGTGACGAATCCCATAGTCGTTGCGACCTAGTAGTGACGCGCTCCTGCCGCCCCTCGACCCGACGAGAAGCACGCGTGCTCCCCACCCGACTTGAATGAGGAACAACACCCGTGACCCTGCTCGCGCCCGCACCCATCACCCGCCCCGCCGCCATGACCCTCACCGAGGCCGAGCCCGGCTTCTGGGTCGCCAGCACGAGCGGCGCCTTCGCGGGAACCGTAGACCACCACGGCGACCACTTCTACGTCCGCGACTGCTTCAGCCAGTACCTCGGCGACTACAACGACCTCGCCACAGCAGCCGCCCGCCTCCGCACGGACGCCAGCGTGCGAAACGCCGCGTGACGACCACACTCCCCCCGAGGACGGCGGACGCCAGCACCTCCCCGGTGACGTGGCACGAGACGGCCCCCGGCATGTGGACGAGCCGCACCGGCAAGGACATCGCCGGCGCCGTGCAGCTCGTCGGGACCTTCATCACCACCAATGCCCGCGGCGACGTCGTCGGGACGTTCGACACCCTCCTCCAGGCACAAGCCGCCCTCGTCGCACCGCCCGCCCCCTCAGGTCGGCCTCGCCCTCACAGTCGACACCGGCTCCTGCCGTGGTCTCACCGCCGGTGACCACAACGCACCTCGTGACGGACACCGCACGCGAGCCGCGGCGCTCACCTGGTCGCCAGGCCCGCACGTACGACTCGATGCCCGACGTTCCTCCGGCACTGATCGTCACCTACGCCCGCCGAGAACAACGCCGCCGCCTCTACCCCGTCCCGATGGGGCCCACCTACGCCGACTTCTTCCTCGAGGACACCACCCACCATGCAACTGCCTGACCCGAACATCGCTCTCACCGCACCCATCACCCCCTCCACCCGGCCGCCCCTGCCCGCAACGGAGCAAGTGGACATGGAGCCCCTGCTCGCCGACCGTGACCACCCCTGACCCCCACCGGCCCGGAACACGCCCGGCCCCGACCTCACTGCAACGCCTCCCCCACCACGAACTCGTTTCCTACCTCAAGCGGCACCTCGCCGTCCCGCTCCTCGGCGAGACCTGCGATTCGCCGATCATGATTCCAGGGGTCATGGGCAATGGAGAGGGCACCGTCGCAAGCTCGTGAGCTACCGCGGATGGGTGGCTGCGCAGCTCGACATACCGGGCGCTGCCGCCGCGCCTGCTGCCTAAACCTTCTTTGAATCGAGGATTGGCGCCTCTAGTTGTCTTCACCCGTGCACGACGCACCCGCAGTCCCTAGCTGCGGCCGAGGTGAAGACCCCGCGAAGCAACGCTGCTTCGCCCCGCTGGGGTGTTGTGGCCCGAACCACGACGCCCCAGCGATACCCCAACTCGAACGGCAAGAAGAACCGAACGGCGCGAGCGAGACAATCAACGGGGCCAGCAAATCAAAGGCGGGAATGTCCGACTCGTGCTAGACGAGCATTCAGGCTTGCGCCGGTGAACGATCTCCTGTCGGGCGCGAGGCAGGCGCTCTTCGAGCAGCGCCGCGAGTCGATCGAGATCCTTGCGGACAGCGTCAGCGTCGGAGTGGAAGTCCGCCTCGGACATCCCGTCACGGCGGAAGAGGGTGAAGACGGCCTCACTGCCTTGGTCGTTGGCCACGACGCGGAAGGCGTTCCGCACTACAGATCCGTTGGGAAGGGTCACGTCGTGGTCGAGGATCCCCAGCTCCACCGGCCCCGTGAAGGCCACCTCGACGACGCCCATGGGCGAGTCGGTGATCCACCGCCCGTCCTCCTGGCGGATCCCGGCGCTCAGACCAGCCGCCCACGCGGGTAGGTTCTCTGGATTCCCGGCGACACGGGAGACTGCGGCGACGTCGTGGTCGAGCGAGCGTGAGATGTGGACGACAGGCCAGGTCATGCCCGGAAGCTAGCAGCCCACTGAATCGAGCGCACCGGCTCAGGATCCCTATCCGGCGCTGTCACGGCGCCGGATGGAACGGAATGTCTCAACCTTCTTCGTGCGAAGCGCAGCGATGTGGCCGGCAGCCAGGCCAGCGCCGACGAGGAGCAGCGCGATCAAGGACGTCACTCCGGAGCCTGGCCCTCCACTGTTCACGGTAAGACCGATGAGGCTCACCCCGATCGAGAGTGCCGCGAGGGGAGTCAGGGCCCAGGTGGCGGCGCGACGTGACGCCTCGCTGTCGACGGCCTCCAACCTGAACAGGCGCAGCGCCTCGAGGGAGCTCGTTCGAGCGTGCGGCGCCAGCAGCGCCAGCGCCGCGGCAGCGACAGCGGCGAATGCGATGACAGTCCAAACGGTCATGGAATCTACCTCCGACATCCCACGCTAGTCACGAGCTCGCAGGCTGTCGCGGCAGGCTCCCGCGCACCCCGCACCTACTGGCCCTCGAGAGTCCGGGGCTGGGTCGTCGTGCGTCCTGCGGGCACTGAAACCATGGCCAAGTCATACGCCGAGGCGGCGCCTCACCAGTAGCGGCCGACCACGTGAACGGTCAGCCCATTGAGCGTGGCTCTGGAGTAAACGAAACGTGGGTCGGAGAAGGAACCCAGGATGGGGCCCACGCCCGCGCCCTCGATCTCAGCCGTAAGCTCCGTCGCGGTCATCCCTGGGGGCGGAGCTACGTAGAACGCCGACCAGCAGCGGTCGGCGCGGCAGTGCTTCTCCGTGTCGACTACGACGGAGCCGGCTGGGAAACGCATGGCCGCGGCCGCGGGAACGTCACCGCTGGTCTTGCTGGACTCGAAGAGGAAGCAGAGACCCCAAAAGACCAGGAGGGCAACGACACCGAGCCCGATGGCGGCGCGCTTGACCACCGGAACAACCCCCGGCCCCGCCGGAGACGCCTTGGCAAGGATCATTCTGGTCCGCCCTCCGCACTGTTCTGCAGCCAGCCTCGACCAGTCGCCTCATCAGCACCCTCGGGCGATCGCTGACTCAGTAAGTGGTCGAGGTCCGCTGACCTCATGTGGCCGTTGTTGCCGCCGTCGACGTCAGTTTGGATCAGGACGACCTCCCGGACTAGAGGTGATCCAGAAGAACTTGCCAGATGCGCAGGACGTTGCGGTGTCTGATTGTCTGTCGGGCCCTAGGAGCAACGCCAGCACGCGGCTACATTGCGGGGGCAGCCAAGACCTCGCTGCCGATGGCGGGGTTCCTGACCCTACTCAGGTTCCCCGTCAGGCCCTCCCCCACCGGAGACCCACACCCCGTGGAGGCCCATCCAGTTGAGCCCTCCGGCAACGGCCTCTAGATTCTTCCCGTGAAGATGCGGAACTGTATGAAGTGGTCCTACCTCGGAGAGTCGTTCGAGGTGTGCGACTTCACGGCGTTCTTCCGGGTCCACCGACACGGGACAGCCACCTCAACGGCCGCCGTCCACGACGTCCACCCGTCCGACCATTGGACGACCGTCGCGAGAGACGGCAGCGAAGTATTCACCTTCGCCGCCCGCAGCGGAACACCGATAACAGTCGTCGCCCCCGCCGCAGTCGGAGCGATCTTCCGCCGATGGTTAGACGGCCTGACCGCTGTCGAGGCGTGATCCGGACACCCGGATCAAACGCGTCACGGTTGGGGGCGTCACACCGAACCGTGTCGCCAACGCGCCAACGGAAGTTCCCTCAGCCGCCCGGCGCCGCAGATCGGTGATGTCATCGTCGGTCAGCTTCTGCGGAGAACGATGGGTGATCGGACCTCCCGCATCGACACGAGCGCGCCCCACGACGAGGCTCGAGACCGTGCTCTGGCTAACGCCAAACTGCGCAGCCAACTCCACTTGAGTCGTCCCGTTCCTGTATCTCTGCCGAAGAGCCACCACTTGGGAATCACTCAGGCGCACAGGCATAGACCCATTCTCGCCTCCGACGCATCGCTTCCTACCCGTCCGATGATCGGCATCTGGACGCTGTGTCTAGCTGCTCGTCAACTCGTCCCTAGCTGCGCGGGAGAGGGGATAGGCACGGTCGAGGCGCGGGCTGAGGACGACGAGGAACAGGAACATCGACAACAGCCACCCGGCGACCCAGTACGCGGGAATCGAGAAGATGGCGACGTTCGGCACGACGTCGGTGGCGACTGCGACGACCACGGCGATCGTGAAGAGCACGCCCACCCCGTAGTACAAGGCTCGGAAGCCCTCCTCGACACGGCCCCGCCGTTCCTGCTGGCGAGTCGTCCGCTCGTCGAGGGCGGTGACCGAGCGGCCGTAGTCGTCCTCGGCGACGGTGACGAAGAGATCACGCACCGGGACACCGAACGCCTTCGCCACTCGCGACAGCGTGTCGAGGCTCCCGTCATTGCCCGCCTCGAGCCTTTGGACGGTGCGGACGGTCACGCCGCTCTCGTCTGCGAGGCGTTCCTGGGTCCAGCCCATCTGGGTCCGGAGATCGACGATCCGTGTCTCGTTCATGAACCTCACACTAAGAACGACCAGCCCCAAGGTCCACGACATCGACCCGACAGGGACCCGACACCTTCGCGACAGAGCACCTCGGGGCACCCCGTCCCCCATCACGCCGCAGCCGCAGCCGCAGCCGGCGGTCTCAGATCGGGTCCGATAAGGGATGGGCTATCGAGGGCTCTGACCACGCTTCAGGGTTCGGGCGTTGATGCAGGTCGTGATCACCGCACCAGCCAACGTGAAGTACAGGGGCGTTCGAGAGTTGTCCAGCGCGATCAGTATCAGCGCCGCGATGGCCACGAGCGACGCGATGATCAACAGAAAAAGCGCTACGGACCGCTTCGTGCTTGGGTCGCCATTGGTCTCCACCGCACCACACTCTCTCGCCGGACAGACCAGGTCAAGGCTGCTGCGCACGCCTTCTAGCTAGTCGGTGGCTTAGCGGTACAGCCCGTCAATCGACTAGCGGCGCTCGATACTGGCCGTCGCCCAACCCCACTCACTGCCTGCGACGCGTCGCTGATGTAGTTCAAAGACGCTCTGGGCTTCGAACCGCTCCTCGACTGACCAGACCAGCGCATTTTCGTCTGGGCGACCGGGAAGGAGATACACCCAGCTTCGGCACGCGTGAGCTTGATGTGATCCGCCAGGTAGAGGTTGACGACCTCTACCCGGGGAACAACCAGAACGACTCACGGAGCCGGAGCGTGACGGTGTGCATGAGCGGCATCTTCCTGTCGGGTCCCCGACATTTCAAAGACACACTGAAGCGACGTCAGCCTGACGCGTCTCCCCTGGTCCCTCCCTTCGGTGTCACGTGCACCTGTGGAAGTGGCGGTGGAGGTGCCTTACTGTGGGGCCGGTGACGAGGCAGACGAAGGGCACCGCTGCTCCTGCTCGGATCGCGGCCCTCTCTCAGGGCGTCCTGCGCCGCTCGCCCGCACTCGTGGCCCTCGGGATCTTCCTTGGCGTCGTCCTGCTCTTCTCCGCCTTGCTCGCACTCCCCGTCGCGACGGCCGACGGCACGAGAACCCCGCTGCACGACGCGGTCTTCACCGCCGTCTCGGCGATGACCGTCACCGGGCTCGTGACCGTCGACACCGCGACCCACTGGTCTTTCTTCGGACAGGTCGTCATCCTCGCCGGCGTCCAGGTTGGCGGCCTCGGCATCGTCACCATCGCCCTGCTGCTCTCCCGGGCCGTCACGCACAAGCTCGGCGTCCGCGGGCGGATCATGGCCCAGCAAGGCATCGGCACCAGCAAGCTCGGCGAGGTCCAGTCGCTGCTTAAAATCGTCGTCCTCACGACGGTGGTCGTGGAGGCGGCCCTCGCACTCGTCCTCGTGCCCGCGTTCATCGTGCGGGAGGGGTCGTTCGCCTCGGGCGCGTGGCACGGCGTCTTCTACGCCATCTCGGCGTTCAACAACGCCGGCTTCGTCACCCACGCCGAGGGCCTTGAACAGTTCGCCACCGACCCGTTGATCATCGTCCCGCTCATGGTCGGGGTGTTCGTCGGCAGCCTGGGCTTCCCCGTCTTCATGGTCCTCATGGTCTACAAGACACACCTCCGACGCTGGAACCTCCACACCAAGCTCACCCTCTCCGTGACCACCGGCCTGCTGATCTTCGGGGCGATCGTGTGGACCCTGCTCGAGTGGGGCAACACCGCCACCATCGGCGACATGGCCCCCGGCGACAAGATCGTCCACGGCCTGTTCGCGTCGACCATGATGCGCAGCGGAGGCTTCGCGCTCGTCGACACCGGCGCCTCCCACCCCATCACCCTCCTCGCCACCGACGCCCTCATGTTCGTCGGCGGAGGATCCGCCTCCACAGCGGGCGGCATCAAGGTCACGACGATCGCGCTGCTGTTCCTCGCGATCGCCGCCGAGGGCAAGGGCGACAGGAACGTCCGCGTCTTCCGCCGCACCGTGCCCGAGGCAGCCCTGCGCGTCGCGATCAGCGTCATCTTCCTCGGCGCCACCCTCGTCCTCGCCGCGACCGCGCTCATCATGACCGTCAGCGACGAACCCCTCGACCGCATCCTGTTCGAGGTGATCTCCGCCTTCGCCACCTGCGGCCTGAGCGTGGGGCTGAGCGCCGAGCTCGACCCCTTCGGCAAGTACGTCCTCGCCGCCCTCATGTTCGCCGGCCGCGTCGGGCCCATCGGCCTCGCCTCTGCCCTCGCCGTCCGCCGCCGCACCCTGCTGTACGACTACCCGGAGGACCGCCCCGTCATCGGCTGACCCCGGACCAGGGACTGGGACCGGACGGGCACGCCGCCGGGCGGGGAACGGCGACGGGCGCCGTCTCCGAGGAGACGACGCCCGTCAGGCCGATGCCGCGAGGTCAGCGCTCTTTGGTACCGTCCTGGTCGGCGGTGCCGGGTGCGTCCTCGTCGAGGCGGGCGTCGATGGCCGGGTCGGGCGACACGACGTCGACCTGCAACGGCGGCTCGGCGACGACCGCAGATGCCGACGCCGAAGGACCCGAGACGGAGTCCGCGCGGGCTCCACGGACGCGGCGCTTTACCGCCTCCCACGGCCGGGCCAGGCCCTTGCTGCCCGCTCGGCCGGGCGCATCGACCTCGAGGCCGTAGTAGGCGCCCACGTGCTCGAGGAGGACGTCGCGTTCGGCCTTGTCGTACGCGCGTCGTTCGCGGTTGAAGGCGATGATCGTCGACCAGCACGTCAAGAGCAGCACGATGCTGAACGGCAACGCGGTCGTGATCGCCGCGGTCTTCAGGGCGTCGAGGCCACCGGTCAGGAGGAGCGCGACAGCGAGCAGGGCGGCCACGAGGGCGAAGAACACGCGCAGCCAGTTCTTCGGCTCGATGTCCCCGCCGGACGCGATCATCGCCATGACGAGCGATCCGGAGTCCGACGACGTGACGAAGAACACCCCGATGAGCAAGATCGCACCGAAGGTCAGGACGGTGCCGGCGGGCAGGCCGCCGAGCAAGGCGAACAGCGACCCCTCGACGTCGACCGAGCCGTCGGCGCCGACGAGGCCGCCGGCACCGTCGGTCTGCTGGTGGATCGCGGCGCCGCCGAGGACGGCGAACCACAGGAAGGTGAGGGCGGTCGGGACCAGCAGGACGCCGAAGACGAACTGGCGCACCGTGCGGCCCTTGGAGATGCGGGCGATGAAGATGCCGACGAACGGCGCCCACGACATCCACCAGCCCCAGTAGAAGGTGGTCCAGGCGCCCTGCCACTCCTCACCGGCTGCGCCCTGCTGCGCGGTCACGTTGAACGACAGGCCGACGACGTTCTGCAGGTAGGCGCCGATCGACTGGACGAAGTCGCGGAGCAGGAACTGCGTGGGCCCGACGATCAGGATGAACAGGAGAAGGGCCGCGGCGAGGATCAAGTTGAAGTTCGAGAGGATCTTCATGCCCTTGGTGACGCCGGTGACGAGCGACACGATGGTCACGGCGGTGATGACGGCGATGATCGAGATCTGGCTGACGATGCTGCTGTCGGCGATGCCGGCAGCTTCCAGGCCTGCGCCGATCTGGATGACGCCGAGACCGAGCGACGTCGCGACGCCGAAGAGGGTCCCGACGAGGGCGATGACGTCGATCAGGTTGCCCCAGCCGCCCCGGACGCGATCGCCGAGGAGGGGCTCGAGGGCCCAGCGGATCGAGACCGGACGGCCACGGCGGTGGATCGCGTAGGCGAGTGCCAGGCCGAGCACGACGTAGATGGCCCAGGCGTGCAGCCCCCAGTGCAGGAACGTCTGGGTCAGGGCCTGCTGGGCGAGCTGGTCCTCTGTTCCGGTGACGCCGGGCCGCGGGGAGGCGAAGTGGCTGAGGGGCTCCGAGACGCCGTAGAAGACGAGGCCGATGCCCATGCCGGCGGCGAAGAGGAGCGCGAACCAGGAGCCGGTGGAGAACTCGGGTTCGTCCTTGTCCTTGCCGAGCTTGATGCCGCCGAACCTGCTGAATCCGAGGAACAGGCTGAAGCCGACGAAGAACGCGGCGATCAGGACGTAGTACCAGCTGAAGTTCCGGACGATGCCGCTCTGCAGGCCGAGGAACAGCGCCTCAGCCGAGGCGGGCGCGATCAGGGTGTAGGCGACGAAGCCGAGGACTACGACGGCGGCAGGCCAGAAGACCCATCGGCGCAGTTGCGGGGTGGTCGAGACGGTCTCCGTCAGGGAAGCGGGATGGTCGGCGGTGGGCCCGAAAGGGGGCGGTGTTGTCGTGGCCATGCATCCATGGTGACGGTTCAGAGGCGTCGCGGCCGAGTTGAGGGGGTATTCAGCGATGACATCTCGACAACGATCCCCGCCCTCAGCCGGAGGTACCGCGCACAAGACGAGCACCGCGAGCTCAGGCACTGACGGGAGAGTGAGCCTTCGGCCAGCTAGGCGTCCTGATGCATGTAGTGCCGGTTGCGCGGCCTGAGAACAGCTGTCGCAAGGCCAGCAGCAACGACCGAGGCAATGAGGATCGCGACCTTGGCGTCGTCGTCGTGGTCGCTCCCGAGCCCGTAGCTCAGTTCTGCGACGAGCAGGGAGACGGTGAAGCCGATGCCGCCGAGGAGGGCGACACCGGTGAGGTCGATCCACGTGATCGTCCGGTCTAGCTCCGCCCGGGTGATCCGCGTCGTGATCCACGTCGTCGCGAGGATCCCGATCGGTTTGCCGAGGACGAGGGCGGCGATGATGCCTATTGTGACCGGACTGGAGAGAGCCGTCCTCAATCCGTCGAGACCTCCGAAGGCGACCCCGGCGGAGAAGAACGCGAAGACGGGGACGGCGAAGCCGGTGGAGATGGGCCGGAAGCGGTGCTCGAAGACTTCGGAGAGCCCGGGGCCGGTGCCCGGCCCGCCGCTGGCCTGGCTGCGGATCACGGGCACGGCGAAGCCGAGGAGGACTCCTGCGACGGTGGCGTGGACGCCCGAGGCGTGGATGAGTCCCCACACCAGGACGGCCACCGGCAGCAGGATGAACCAGTTCGCAGCCGGGTGCAGGCCGAAGAACCGGCGGAACTTCTGCGTGAGGAAGACGTACGTGGCGAGCGGAATGATCGCCAGCACGAGGGGGAGGACCTCGATGGCGCTGGTGTAGACGAAGGCGATGATCCCGATGGCGATCAGGTCGTCCACGACCGCGAGGGTCAGGAGGAAGATCCGCAGCGCAGCAGGGAGTCTCGAGCCGACGATCGCGAGCACGGCCACGGCGAAGGCGATGTCGGTCGCCGTGGGGATCGCCCATCCGCGCACCGCGTCCGGGTCACTGACGTTGATGGCGGTGAAGATCAGAGCAGGAACGAGGACTCCGCCGAACGCGGCGGCCACCGGCACGATCGCTTTGTTGATCTTGCGCAGCTCACCGGCGACGAATTCTCGTTTGAGCTCGAGGCCGACGAGGAAGAAGAAGATCGCGAGCAGCCCGTCGGCGGCCCACTCCCCCACGCTCAGGTGCAGCCCCAGAGCCGCCGGGCCGAACTCGAAGTCACGGATCGCGAAGTACGCACCAGATAGCGGAGAGTTCGCCCACACGACGGCGACGACCGCCGCGATGACCAGGACGATGCCGCCCACGGTCTCCTTCCGGAGGATCTCCCCGAGACGGGTGGACTCCAAGGAGGTGTCCGCAGCGAACAGCCCGGGGGCAGCAGCAGCGGCGGGAGGGCGGGATGGGGTCAGGTCGTCGTGTGCCATCGCTCCTTGTCTTACCAGACAGCGGCAGATCGACACCCCACCGGCAGGGACTCAGGGCCAAGGCTGGACCGCCACGGCGTCTCGCAACACGATCCCCATCTGGGACAGCCTCTGAAGCGATCAACGATCCATCTCATGACAGGATCTGCACCGTGACCCTCGCGCTCGTGTGCCTCACCGCTGGCCTCATCGGTCTTTGTGCCGGCGTGTTCCTCATTCGGAACCGAGAGGTCGTCAGTGCGAAATTCAGCGTCGCCGCGGGCGTCGTGGTCATCGTCGGATCGCTGGTACCGCTTCTGCTCGGTGCCGTGGTGCTGCTGGTGACGGTGGCGCCGGGCATCTCCCTCTCGTAGCCGGCCATCGACACTCTCGAAAGGACCCCTGTGGCGTTCTCCCTGACCTTGATCATCATCGGCGCCCTCGGCGTAGTCGGGGGCATCTGGCTGGCGATGGACAAGCGCGCAGCGAGCGTCGTCGGTGGCGTCATCATCGCGCTGCNCGTCCATGGTCGCCCTCGCCGAGGATGGGCAGATGGACGAGTACGCCCCGCCCCGCCTCGGCCGGCAGCTGCTCCTGCTCGCCGGCCTGTTCTTGGTCATCGGGCTCATCGTCGCGGGTGTCGTGGCGGCGCCGATCATCGCGGTGAACACGAAGCTGAACGAGCCGGGCGAGTACGGCGTCTGCAACCCCTTCTCCACGCGCTGCCACGACGTACCGCTTGAGACCATCAGCGCCGTGACAGGGGTGGACTTCCCCGAGGGGGCCAAGGTCATCACCTCGGAAGCCGTGGAGCATTCGATGCTGGGCATGGGCATCGAGTACGTCGAGGGCGCCGTCGAGGTGCCCGACGGCTGGGTCATCGAGCAACTGCCGGACAGCCCCGGGAACTCCACGATGGTCGAGCAGGAGCTCCTGGACCTCGGGGCCGACTCGATCGTCGTTTCCGCGGAGAGGACGGGCTACCTGCAGCACGGTCAGGGACAGGTCGGCGACCAGAACGTCGTTGCGGTCTGGAGGCGCACCAACCCCTGAGACGAACCGGCTCGCTCGACGCCCCGCGAGCTGCAGCACGCACTGGGATCATCTGTCGGAACCGGTAGCGGGTTCGAGAACGTGCCCGCTCGCCCTGCCCCCGTAGCCTCGTCTCCTGTGGAGCCCAACGTGAACGAACACGAGAACGGAGACGACGCCTCAGCCCGAGCAGGCGCGCTTCCTCGACGACGCCGACAGCGCCGAGTCGCCATCTCGGCCGCCGCAGTCGCCCTCACGTTGCTCGTCATCGCCGCACTTCTCTTCACGGGCACGCTCTGGCCCACTCGCACAGCGGCCCTCCGGTACCCGGTGCAGGGCGTCGACGTGTCCGCGTACCAAGGCACGATCGACTGGGACGTCCTGGCGTCGCAGGACATCGACTTCGCCTGGATCAAGGCGACGGAAGGCTCGAGCTACCAAGACCCCCGGTTCGCCCGCAACTGGGCCGAAGCCCACGACACCGACCTGCTCGTCGGCGCCTACCACTTTTTCAGCGTCGACAGCCCGGGAACCGACCAAGCAGCCAACGTCATAGCCACCGTCTCCCGGAACCGGGGCGACCTGCCCGTCGTGGTCGACGTCGAGTGCTACGCCAAGTATTGCGATAGCCCTCCCCAGGCAGCCACAGTCAAGGAAGCGCTGGACCCGATCCTGCTTGCTATCGAACAGCACTACGGCCGACCGGCCGTGCTGTACGCGACCCGCGACTGGTACGAGCGATACCTCGCCGGGAGCTACCCCGACAACCCCATCTGGTTCCGCTCGGTCGCCACCTCCCCGCATCTCACCGACCACCGCGACTGGGCCTTTTGGCAGTGGTCGGCACGCGAGCAGCTCGACGGGTACGACGGCGACGAAAAGTTCATCGATATGAACGCCTTCAGAGGCAACCGCGAAGAACTGGAGTCGTTGCTGCTGCCCTGACACCCCGCCGTCGCGGCCGCCCTGATGCCCGCAACCGGATCCCCTATCGGACGATCGACGTCAATCCGCCGCAGCGGTTTAGCGTCACTAGGCTTCACGCAACATGTCTCCCAGCCCGTTCGGCGAAATCCCTGCCCTGCCGATTGCCATTCCCTTCGGCATCATCGTGTTCGCCGCCCAACTGGTCCTCCTGATCCGAGGACAGCGATTTACATGGCCGCGGGCTACCATCGCAGCCGCTATCGCCATCTACGCCGCGGGAATCTTCGCAAACACGGTCTTCCCGATTTTCCTCGACCCGGCCCCGAGCAGCGAGCCGTGGTCGCCGGCACTGGCGCTGATTCCGTTCCACGACTACGAACTCCGAGACGCACTCACCAACGTGGTGGTGTTCATCCCACTGGGCATCCTCATCCCACTCTTCATGCGCCGCCCGTCCGGATGGAAAGTGCTACTCACCGCCGCGGCGGTCAGCCTGACGATCGAGGTGTTGCAACTTCTCACGCAGAAGCTGTTCTCCGGAGGTCACGTCGCGGACATCAACGACTCCATCTGGAACACCCTTGGTGGTGTCAGCGGATTCGCGATCTCCCTGGCGCTGACCCGTGTGCCGATCCTGTCTCGATTCGTTGCCCGGTTCCGCTGGCACACCGATCACCAGGCGTCCGACACCCCCTGATCCCGTCAAGAGCGTCCTCTGATCGATCGTCTAACGGGCACCCTTACGCAGTCCTTTGACCGAGCTGCGGGGCGCTGCCAATCAATGGTCTCCGTAGTTGACGCGGTGTTCCCTCCATGGTCCGCCGATGACGCTGCCACCGAGAGGTGGTCGCGCCGCAGTCACGTCACGTTGACCAAGTCCGGTGGGTGGTCCACAGTGATGATTCATGAGCCGATTCGTCCCCAGGTCAGCTGTCCGCATGGCCGGCGCCGGCGCCGTGGCCCTCGTGCTTGCCGCAGCGTGCATGAGTTGCGCTGCTTCGGTCGATCACACCGTCAAGGGCAAGATCGAAGAGCAAGCGGAACAGATGCGGAGCTACCTGGAGTACATCGGCGATAACCCCACGGGAGACTCGGTCGAGCATCGAATACGAGCGGGCGAGCTGTACACGGACCTTGCGCTCGACGGCGCCGAACCGGCAAGCGACTCTCCCGGAGGTCCTCCGACGAGCGTCGTCTACGGCCTGAGCACGGACGAGCAGGGGGTCGTGTGGGTGTCCTTCCTCATAGCCGATCAGAGCACCGGCAGTGTCGGGCTATTCGGCTCCGACACACGCGCCCTCGTCGCTTGCATGACCCTCACCGCGAACCCTGAGGGTCATACGCGGGGCAGCTCGGCCGAGTGCCCCGACTACGTCGACACCCTCTACAGCGCCTACCGCCAAGTGGCCGTGAAGCCCTAGACGCGGGTGATGGAAGCGATCATGTCCAATTTCCGATCTCGTACCGGGCACGTTCCCGACTGAGATCGCTGAGAACGACAGCCGCCTGAGAGCGAGGTGAACGTCTGCCGTTCACCTCGCGACATCGCGAAGGGCGGCGGCTCGTCACGGCGGAACGCCTTGGCTACCGCCAGAGGGCCACGGCGGTGAGAACGATCGCGATCGCGCCCGGTGCTGATACCGCTACGCCCAGCACGAGAAGACTGCTTCCCCTCGCTGCGGAACGGCGGGTGTCCAGAACACCCCAAGCAATGCCCACGAGATGAGTCGCGAAAGACACGAGCGGCAGCCACAACCCTTGTGCCGCAGCAACTGCTTGGACATGCGTCTGGTGCCCTTGAGGCACCGACTGGAGCAGGACGAGGGTCAACCCGAGGACGACGGCCACGATCGCGATGGCCACCCAAGCTCCCACAGGCCCCCACAGGGCGCACACCCGCTTGCCTGTCCGAGGGAAGCGCCCACGCACGAGCACGGACACGAGTGCGCCACCGACAGGTACACAGACTGCATACGACGCGAGAAGACGGAGACTCTCACCATCGTCGAAGGTGAGGATCGACTGCCTCAAAGGGGAAGACACGGCGGCTCCACAGAAGGCTGCGGACACAGCCAGGACCAGAACGAGGATCGAGACCAGATGAGGAGCGACGACCTGGACCCGGCCGCTGCGTCCGAAGCCAGCTACCGAGGCCATCGCGACCGGCTCGCGCCCTCGTGCATGACTCCTGAGGTCGTGAGCCCAGATGCTGACGCGTCAATGACCATGGAACACAGCTTGCCCGCGCCGAGACGCAGAATCATCACTCGAAAGACGGAGATCAACTCACCCCCGCCGCCACCCACCCGGACCCGGCATGCTCCTACTCGAAGCACCTCGTAGAGCAGTCCTCCGCTTGCCTCAATGAAGCATCCCCTATCGGGCATCCGACATCGACCACGCGGTGGAGCCATCGTGTGGGCAGATGACATGCTAAGCAGATGAGCCGTCTACGTCGCGCAAGCCTTGCCTTGTCGGTGCTGTGCATGAGCGTCCTCGCCGCCGGCCTCGTCTACGCGGCCCTAGCGTCTCCACCGACTTACTCGACAGGGTGGCTTTTTCTCGGAACGGGAAGCGCCCTCCTTGTCGCTGCCTCCATCCTTTGGGCCTCGATCTCAGGAACTTTCGAGCACGCCGGCGCCAATGACTGGTTCATCTGCGTGAGCCGGTGATCGATCGATCACCGACCACCGCAGCTTTCGGCTTCCCCTTCCCGCGGGCAGCGCACATCAATGGCTTTGGGCGCCGCAGGCCGTGGCAGAACATACCGGTGGCTTGGGGCTTCGCTGAGCGGAACGACAGCTCGCGTCTCAGAGGTGTACGACGATTTCGACAGAGGCCATCACAGAAGTGAGCAAGAGCCAGGATGACAGGGTGACTGACGAACAAGCCGTGGCAGATGGCCCGCGCGCCTCGAAGACCCGAGTTGGCCGGCCCAGCAGTCCCACTCCGTGGATGATCTGGGGCATGGGGCGAGCTTGGGCTTGGGGCTCACACGGTGGCCTGCTCGAGTTGACCGACATCGGCGACAAGAGGATCGTTCGCCTGTCGTCTTCCTCTCTCGATCCGAAGGGCGCGCACCTCCGGTTCGAGCGTCGAGTCCGTGGCCTGGCACCCGAGGGCGACGAGTACATCGAACATGACCTCCTGACGGGCCGCCAAACGGTCGAGGCGCCAACGTCTCTTACGCGAGCCCACGGGCCAAACGGTGAAGTCCTCGACGTCACCGTGACAGTAAGCGGATCGGGTCACTCGACGCACTCGAAGTACGTCATCACCCAGAAACGCTCGGTCATCGAGCTTCCCGTCGACGAACGGTTCGGCCACAACCAGACGGGGCCTGCTGCACAGTTCACCTCGGACGGACGGCACCTCGCGCTGAGCCATCAGACGCCAGATCGGCAGATCAGCGGGGTAACCACCGTCGACTTGGTAGACAACCAAGTGGAACGGTTCGACGGAGTCGAACTGGTCGGCTCCGGGTGCTGGAGCCCGGACGGCTCACGGCTTCTCGTGGCTTCAAGTCCAGGCGGCTACCCCGAGGTGCTCGACACACGACTCGGTTCTCTGACTCGCCTTGACACTGTCATCGAGAACCCACGCAACACCCCCTTGGTTGACAGTCGTCGGGTGGATCAACGACACCAGTCTCCTTGCCTATCGCGACGTGGGAACACGCATGCGCTTCATCGTCGTGGACGTGGAATCGGGGAGGTGTCGAGACCTCCTCAGCGTTGCGCGGCCGGCGCCGAAGAGCGAGATCAGCGGCGTCTTCATGGCGCAATACGCCGCCCAAGGCTGCATTGGTTTGCCGGGACCCCAACGTCAGCCCTGACCAAAACCCAACCCCGACGGATGGCCGATCGTCTATCGACCCTCGGTGGCGCCAATGACACGCTCACGGAATGCGCCGGGTACGTCGTGCGGGCCCTTGTCGGCAAGTTGATCGTGGAGGACCTTCCGGGCTCGGGAAAGGCGGGCACGAACTGCCGTGGCCCGCTTTCCGAGGATTAGAGCCACCTCTTCCTGGGTGAAACCGTCCCAGTAGACGAGGCGCACGATCTCCCGATCCACCACCGGAAGCTGCTCAATTGCCGCTCGTACGTAGGCGACTCTTTCCATGTTCTCAGTTGAGGCATGTTGCTCGAGGGCATCGGCAGACACAGTGAGCCGAAGGCGTGCGCTCAAGGCAGTCCGCCGGGTTCGACCTCGTAGGTGTTGCGAGAGCTTCTTGCGAGCGATGCCAAACAGCCAGGCACGAAGCATGTCCGGTTCGATTGTGCAGGTCGTGCTCGATTGCCAGGCTGCGAGGAACGTTTCACTGACGAGATCCGCGGCGTCATCGGCTGGTACGTCCCGTCGTATGAAGAACCCGAGCAGCCCTCTAGCCTCGTTGCGGAACAAGTCAGCGAGATCTGCGCCTACTTCTCTGTGAGGGTGAGGCTTCGTCGTTCCCGTCAATGGAGTTGTCCGTCGCAGTCCGAATCGATCTCTGCCCAGCCACTCACGGTGCCGGCGGGCAGGCCGAGTTCCTCGGATACATCCATGACGATGAAGTCGAGCATGGACACGGACAGGGCCGATTCGTCTTCGAGGGGCTGCTGATCTCCGATTCCCGGGATTTGCGCTGTTGACTGCACTGACTGGGGGAGATCGCCGGGGGTGCCTGCCTTGTCGCCAGCCAGAACAAGGGCGTATTCGTAAATGCGCTGACCGAGACCGCTCGTGGTGAAGTCGGCATTTCGGTAGTAAGTGGAGACCTCGGTGAACCTGGGCGAGAAGTACGAGCTCTCGATGGTGGCAGTGCACGAGACTGCGACCCCAGTGTCGGTGACGTAAGAGACGGGGATCGGGGTCTCGATTCGCGTCAGGCCATCGATGGCGACTGCGCCGGCCGTGAGTGCTCCGACGGCAAGAATGCTGCCGGGCACGAGCCACAGTGCTTTTCGGCGCCGGGGAAGCCGCCGGCTCCCAGCGGCAACGCGAGTCTCTGCCACAAGAGCATCGAGGGCCGCCCCCGTAGCGACTGAGGAGATAAACGCCGGGCGGCTCTCAGCGAGGATTTCGTCAACATTGTGCTTGGGCAAGGTGATCCGATCCAACCAATGACCGCGGGCTCTCCGCCGTCACAGAAGTAATGCCCAGTGAGCACCAAAGTGTGACATCGAGAATCGACTTTTCCTCTTTCGTAATTCCTTGAAGTGCAGGCCGTGGCCCAGCAACACCTGGTCACCGAAGATTGATCGTCTATCGGGCCGGACACGTAGCGCTCCAGCGTTCGGCCTATGGTGCCTTTATGTCGCCTCGAAGCAGCCAACAGATTTATCTTCTTTGCGCCGTTGGCGTTGCGGTCGGCATCCTCCTGCTGGTCTTTTTGGACGGCGTGGCTATCCCTCTTGCAGGACTACCTCTTGGCCTCTCGCTCGGAATCGCGCTCCGTACCTGGTGGAAGAAACACGGCTGGAACCCGGGCATCACCATCAGGGAAGACGTGGCCGAGGGCGAAGCGTCTAGAGACGAGGACCACAACGCCGACGGGACGTCGCGAAGGCCAATGGGCCGCTGAGAGATCCTCTACCAGGCACGCCCTAGGCCTGCTGAAAAGCGTGGGAGAGAATGCCTCATGACGACCTCGGAGGCGCTTCGCCTCGCCTATGCGCCGTTCCTCTTCGTGGCACTAGGCCTGCTTGCGTACATCGGCATCAAATACAGCCAGGGCAAAGAGCTACCCCGGCAGAAGAGACTCCGCATCGTTGGTCTTGCCTCGATCATCATGCTCATCGGCGCTGGCCTCTACATCGCAAGCTGGTTGGTCTAGAGCCGCAGCCGCCGGCAGGCGCATCGGCTATCGGACACTTGCTCCGCTGCTCCGCCAATCTCTTGATGCGAAACGTCGAACATCGCAACTGACCACCGAGGCGAGGTGACAGGCTCAGTGCATGCTCACCGATGATGAGATCTTGACCGCGATGCGCATGGCTGTCGGAAAGTGTCGGTCTGCGGGATCGAACCTGGCATATCTAGACTATGAAATGAGGGACATCCGGGCCTTACCCGGTCACCTCGATGTCGAACTCGTTCAGCGGGACGGCCACTCCGCGCGTCTTCTGATCGCCCTCCCATCCAGCGGTGAACTCCAGTATTGGCTCTTCGCACCTCCCGAAGACGCCCAAAGGTGGGTCAGCCAGCTATTCATCTGGATTGACGAGGAGGTCTTCACTAGCGGGCTCTCGGACGGGCGCGCAAGGTTGGAGAAGGACGGTGACAGTTATGTGCAGACCGCTCCCTACGGATGGCGTTTGACCGACGCGTCCGAGGATGCGCGACTCTCGAAAGCGGCCGGCTCCCAAGGTTGGTACGGATGACCATCGTCTATCGGGACAGGCCAGCCTCACTGGGAGTGGACGATGCAAACGCTAGTCAGCCCATTCGAGCCGAGTTCGGGCAGGGTTCTCCGCCATGAGGCGACTGACCGCCTGTGTGGTCAGCGGGGCGACACAACGAGGTGACCGCGGAGCAGCGTGCTGCCATCGGGCACGGCCGGATCTTCAACAGCCGACCACGAAGCTGAAGGACCTCCGCTCATGGAGATCGTGAGTGTGGCCCCATCGCCCGGGCTGCAGCCGGACATCATGTCATCAGGTTCGCCCTCGACAACCTGAAGGAGGACGCAGAAGTCGTCATCCGCGTTCCGGGCCGCCCAATACCGATTTCCCTCAGCCTCGCCGAGGTACCGCGCCGACTCCGAGTCCAGATCATCGAGGACCACACTCTCGACTTGCGGCAGGGCATCAGAACTGACCTTTTCCTCAGCCAACACGTCATCCGTTGTGGCCACCGAGCAACCCGCTAGTGCCCCGGCACCTAGAAGCACTACCGCCAGCCGTGCCCACTGCCCCGTGTTCATGTCCTCATCCTGGCCGAGCAATGAACCCAGCACCAGGGCGGCCCGCCTGGCAGTCTCTCGGATTGCCGACCCAACCGTCGCAGGGAACCATCCCCTATCGGGCCCTGCTGCCCGCGTCGTTTAGCTGGTCCACGAGCTGAGCCATGCGAGTGACGCCGATGCGGAGGACGAGGGATTCTGAGAAATGGCGCATCCAGACGCCTTCGACGTCGTAGACCGTCACAGCACCCTCCCGAAGGAGGATGCGGGCAATACCTACGGCCTCGATGTCGTACTCGTTGGCAGGAGCCCCGTCCGGACTTCCCGGCTCGAGGCCATACGGGTCGAGGGCGGTGAGGACCGCCAGCACCTGGGCGACAGTCCGACGGTGGGCGGGCACCTTGGCTTCCATCCCGCAAGCATGTCGTAGGCCGAAAGACCGAGAAGCGATGGGCTATTGGAACCTTGCGACGAACGCTGGCCATGACGGGACTCGATCGATCCACCTCTCAGAGCTGACGCCATGTGTCGTGTCTCAGCAGGGGCTCATCCTCATGCGCGTCCCTTGGTGCCGCAGCAGGCAAATCGCCGGAGAGGGGTCATGCCCGCGGCCATGACCCCTCTCGAGCCGCACTATGGAGCGACGGGGTAGTGGCTGACCACGGCGACGCGGTTCCAGGAGTTGATGACGATGGCGATCCACGTGACCGCCGCGATCTGTGCGTCGTCGAGGGCGCCCTCCACGCCGGCGCCGCGCTCGGGGACCTTGCCGTGGTCGCTGAGCAAGGTCACCTGCTCGGTGAGCTGCAAGGCGGCACGCTCCTCTTCGCTGAAGTACTGCGATTCCCACCACGCGGACACGACCGCGAGGCGGTCGGCGGTCTCGCCGTGCTCGCGAGCGTCCCGGGCGTGCATCCGGAGGCAGAACGCACATCCGTTCAGCTGGGAAGCGCGGATCTTCACCAGTTCGACCAAGCGCTCACTAAGACCGGCCTCGGCGGCCGCCGCCATGACCGTGTGGTTCAGCTGCATCAGGGCCTTGTACGCCGTGGGGTACTGCTTGCCGATGTTCACGTGACTCATCTGTGTTCCTCTTCCTCTCAGCGCAGCGCGGGAGCGAGCGTCCATAGACAAGACGGCACAGGGCGACGCGATGTGAGGCGAGTCAAAAACCGGCACGCGGGTTCACCCCTCGGACGCCCACAGGCTCAGCTTCTCGGGGTTGACGACCATTCGTACGTCGGTGACCGAGCCCTCGAGCACGTCGAGGGTGACGACGCCGGTGATGCGTCCCTCGCGCCAGATGGCGAAGCCGAGCCCATCGTGGGTGTCCTGCTCGAGGACCTCTGCCC
Source organism: Frigoribacterium sp. CFBP 13729 (assembly GCF_014841875.1). Classification (NCBI taxonomy): domain Bacteria; kingdom Bacillati; phylum Actinomycetota; class Actinomycetes; order Micrococcales; family Microbacteriaceae; genus Frigoribacterium; species Frigoribacterium sp. CFBP 13729. Next base: position 23,159 of record NZ_JACYUR010000011.1, read on the forward strand.
TGGGGCTCTTCGCGAGCACTCCGAGGAGGAACCGGGCGACCTTGTCGGCGCCGCGGATCGGCTTCCGGGCCGCGCTGACGATCCCCCCGCCGTCCGAGCGCAACACGACCGCAGGGTCCAGAGCCGTGACGAGCGCGCCGAGGTCACCCGTCTGCGCGGCTGCGGCGAACCGACGCACGACCTCGTCGTGCTCGCGGCGGGGCACTTGTCGGGAGGGCACGGCCTGGACCCGGGCGCGAGCGGAACTGGCCAGTTGCCGGCAGGCGGCAGGCGTCCGGCCGACGATGTCAGCGATCTCGGGGAACGGGACGCGGAACACATCGTGCAGGACGAAGGCGACCCTCTCGGCGGGTGTCATCGCCTCCAGCACCACCAGCAGGGCAGTGCTCACCGTTTCATCCAAGGCCACCCTGTCCAGCGGGTCCTCGACGCGCTCCCGGAACGTCGAGGTGGGGACCGGCTCCGGCAGCCACGGCCCGACGTAGCGTTCCCGACGTGCCCGAGCAGAGCCCAACATATCCAGGCAGACACGGCTCGCGACTCGCGTCAGCCACGCTCGGGGCACCTCGATCGCATCCCGTTCAGGCCTGCCCATCCGGTACCAGCGGATGTAGGTCTCCTGCACCGCGTCCTCGGCATCGGCGACGATACCGAGCATCCGGAACGCCAACGAGAGCAGATGACGGCGCTCACCGATCAGCTCCCCGTCGACTGGCGTTTCGTCTTGTGCGCCCATCTGGCACCTCCTCTCTCCCTGACCATGACGACGCAGCGCACCCGAGTGTGAGGCGCGATGGCCTGACACCCTGACGGGGTGCGTCGTCCTGTAGGTCATGAACAGCATCTCGCGGCGAGTGATCCTCGCCCTCACCGCCGTCCAAGGACTCTTCGTGGGCGTCTGGGCCGAGTTCGCGCCCCGCTCCTTCTACGACTCGTTCCCTGGGTTCGGCCTGCACTGGGTGAGAATGATGGGCGCCTGGAACGAACACCTCGTCAGCGACGTCGGCAGCTTCTACCTCGCCCTTTCAGCGATCACCATCATCGCGATCCCCGCCCGCACCGCTGCGCCCGCCCGTCTCACCGGCGTCGCCTGGACCGTGTTCGGGGTGCTCCACCTCACCTACCACGCCACCCACCTGATGGGCTCCGACTTCGACAAGGTCGGCAACCTCACCAGCCTCAGCATCGCCGCCCTTCTCGGCATCACCCTCCTCCTTCCTCCCCGGACCCCGGAGCGCCGACAAGAACGGCGCGCATGAGGGTCGCGATCGCCGGAGGCACCGGCACGGTCGGCCGCCACGTCGTGCGGGCCGCGAAAGCCGCAGGTCACGACACGGTGATCCTCTCCCGCGCCACCGGCGTCGACCTGATGAACGCCGCTGGCCTTGCCGACAGGCTCGCCGGCGTTGATGCGGTGATCGACACCTCCGCGCCCTCCACCCTGTCCACGAAGAAGGCGATCGCCTTCTTCGGGACCATCACCCACAACCTCCTGGCCGCGGAACGGGCAGCAGGTGTGCACCACCACGTCCTCCCATCGATCATCGGTGCCGCAGACGCGGACTCCGGCTACTACGCCGGCAAACGATTCCAGGAGCAGCAGGTGATCAGCTCAGGAGACTCATGGTCCTTGCTGCGCACCACGCAGTTCCATGAGTTCGCCCAGCAGACCGTGGACCGTGGGACCACACTGGGAGTCTTCCTCGCACCAAAGATGCGGAGCCGTCCGATCGCGGCCTCCGCCGTCGCTACCCAACTCGTCGCCATCGCGGCCGACGGACCTCAGGGCCACGTCGCCGACCTCGCCGGACCGAAGGAAGAGTCCATGCCCGACCTCGTCCGCCGCTACGCCCGAGCCGCAGGGAGGCACAACCCCGTCCTGTCCGTCACCCTGCCGGGGCCAATGGGACAAGCGATGCGCAGTGGTGGGCTACTCCCCTACCCCGGCACCCGAGAAGACACTCAGACCTTCGACGAATGGCTCACGGCCGTTCAGAGATAGGCATCCCCCACGGGCGGGGCCAGTGCTAGCGTCTGTTGCCTCACAACGGAGCCCGCGCTCCGGGGTGACGCGCCGTAGAACGGCGAACCATCGTCTATCGGGCAGACGCGGGTTGCTGGCTAACGGCGCGCTCGCTGAACTCGGTCATGCCAGGAAAAGCCGCGAAGCAGGCGGTCGAGTGGACGTAGGCGGACCGGTTCAGGCCGGTGCTCGGTTGGAGGAGCATCGCCACGATGATCCACATCGTTCACCGACTCGGCGGGCCTGAGCGCTCTCGCGTCAGCCTCGGCGAACCACCCGCGTTCTTCGAACATGACGACCTCCGTCGGTTCCGAGAAGCATCCCAGCGGGATGGGTCGCGGTCAACGATCGTCTGTCGGACGTCGTCGGCCGCGCACGCTGGATGACAGAGCACGAGGGTCACGACGCTCGCTCGGACCACCACTGTCGATGCAGACACGACCCGCGGAAGAATGGCGAACATGACCCATTCGATCCAGGCGACGCTGACAGAGCGACTGACGCTTTCCCGCCCGACCGAGCGAGATCTCTCGGAACTGCATGCCCTCCACGTCGACCCGGAGGTATGGAAACACCTCCCGTCCGCACGCCACACCGAGCTGGCGGACACTCGCGAACTGGTCAATCGATACCTGGCGGGATGGGATGCCAACGGCCTCGATGTCTGGGTCGCGCGGGACACGGCGACGAGCGCGCTGGTCGGCATGGGCGGCCCCAGCCTTCGCGGGGGCCTTGCGTGGAACATCTACTATCGGCTGGCACCATCAGCGTGGGGACGGGGCCACGCGCAGGAGATCGTCGCGGCGGCCCGGGAAGCAGTGTCCGCGACAGGACGCGACCTACCGCTGGTCGCGTCCCTCCTCGAGCACAACGAGGGATCGCGTCGTGCGGCCCAGCGCGCAGGCCTAGAGCTCGTGTGGCGCGGCCCAGACGCAGGCAATCCCGACCCGGACGCGGTACGACTCCTTTTCGCCGACCGCCCGCTCAGCGAGGACGCACTCCGCCTCTTCTCCTCGTAGACCAGAGCCAACGGATTGCCAGCACGGACCAGCCGTCAGGCAGGAACACCGTCGTCGCTCCCCTCCCAGTAACGGATCCCCTATCGGACGCCGCGGAGGAGCCTGGTCGACGCTCGCCCACGTCGACGGATAGACAGATAGGAAATGAGCGTTCCATGCAGCATCCTGTTTTCATGACCACACGATCGGAGACGGACAGCAGCGTTGTGCTCTGGCGGCCTACGGGCCCGGAGGAACTCGAGCTCGTCGAGGCGAGTGGCTGGTCGCTGTGGCCCCCGAGACTGCCGGATCAGCCGATCTTCTACCCGGTGTTGAACGAGGACTACGCTGCGCGCATCGCCCGAGACTGGAATGTGAAGGCCTCGGGCGTTGGCCATGTCACTCGGTTCTCGGTGCGTCGAAGCTTCCTCGAGGGCTTCGATGTCCAGCAGGTGGGTGGGCGAAGCATCCTGGAGTACTGGATCCCGGCGGAACGCCTCGATGAACTCAACGCGAATCTCGTGGGGCCCATCACGCTCGTCAGCACGTTCCGTCGCGATGACGCCGACGGCGAGATCAAAGAGTTCCGCGCGGAGTGGCCCGCCCGTAATGCGCCGTGAGGCAGTGGTCGGGGAGCGATGGTCTATCGGGCACGCTAAGAGCTGGTCTTGCGGCCCGCGAGCTCGCGCCAAATTCTTACCCGGTTGCACTTCAATTGCGTTGCTCGCGACGGGCATGTGATGCGTGACCGCGACAGCTCCCATGAAGCGTGAACCGTGCGAAGGCGGGAAGCAGGCAGTATCAAGGCCATGAGCGTTCGCAGAAAGCCATACGTATTCATCAATGCCCCCGAGGCGATAGTCGTCTTCGCTGCCCCGATCATCGCGGTAGGGCTTACCGTGGGCTTCCTCCACGCGAACATCTGGGCCGTACTTCTCGTTATGGCGGTGGGCTACGCCCTATCGGTGTCGTACTTTCGTCGGCTAAGGCCCACTGTTTGGGTCGACTTGGTACTGCTGGGCAGCCTGCCAATCGGCGTCGTCGTTCTCATCCTGGTCCAAGACCACATTGGGCCTACGTACTACGCATGGCTCCTCAGCTGCCTCTCCGGGTTGATCATCGGCGGTCGCACTTGGCGCCGTCGACAGCGGATCAGGCCGCGCGGCTGATCTCCGCGGGATCCAGCGTGGCCGCCGACGTGCATAGCTTTTAGACGGTGGCAGAGATTTCGTCCTGACCACGGGGCCCAGCATCTACATCCCGCCCGTCAGCCGATCCCTTATCGGGACGCCTCGTCAAGGCTTGCGGCGCACACACTGTCGGTAGCCGAGCCATGCTGCCAGCACGAGCAAGCTGATGACGACGATGGCCGCGCCCACAAGGCTTGCGGTCGAGAACATGTGCACCCCCTCGGCTGTGAACGTCGTGTCCGACAGGGGCGCATAGGCGAACCACCCGAAGGACACCGGCTGCGCCGCCGCGACGGCAAGGACGACAACGCCCACAACCAACGCGGCCAGGCCGGCAACCAGAACGAGGCGGGAAGTCAGACCGGCACGACGCGTCATGCCTGGACCATAGCGCGCCGGTTCGCGCACCAGGATGCCCGCGACTTGCCCGTCGTCCAACAGACTGATGGATGTGGCCGGTGGCCGATCGTCTATCGGGCGCGTCGGGCTCTTCGATGAACGAACGTAACGACAGCCACGCCAAGAGCTGAAATAAGCGCTGCAACTGCGGCTACCCGTCCCACGCGCTGCGCATTAAGCGCCGACTCAAACTGCTGCTTTGTCTGAATGATCTCCGTCCCCTCAGGCACTGGCCAGGGAAAGACCGGTGTGAACCACCCTGCCCTGACGGTTGCGATAGCGCAGACGACGAGCGCTGCGACGGTCAAAATACTGAGAACTAACGCCCACCGAGTGGGGCGAGATGGACGTGCCATGGGGTCACGGTAGCGCGCTTGCGTGTTGCAGCCGAGCGGCCTGCGGTGCCGCCACACTGAGACCCGTTGGCGATCGGCTATCGGGACGTGCGATCGCGAACCGTGCATTACGGTCGAGCCGTAATTCTCGTCTGTTGGGCAGTCGCCATCCTTCTTGCGTTGATCGCAGTCGCGTTCGCCTTTGCCGACCGGCGTGCCGGACGAGCATTGTCTCGACGGGCGTACATCACGCTGGGCGGATCCGTCGTGGTCGCCCTGGTCGGCACTGGGTCCGTGTTCATCTGACCTAGCACCGCCGCGGGAGCCCGAACGACCATCGGTAAGCGGGCACGATCGGGTCAAAATTTCCGATCTCGGCGAAGCGTGAGTGGGACACTGCCGCAGTGATTAAGAACATCCAGGTGGAGTTAAACATCTATGGCCAGCAGGGCTCTTCGGTGCACGTGACACAGCTCTTGGGCGTCACACCGGACGAGCAGTACGAGATCGGCGATCTCAAGGGTGACGGCCCCCGCGTCTTCGACGTGTCGATATGGAACCTATTCAGCAACCGTCACGTCGACGCTATCCGCGCAGAGCACGGGCAAGACCCTTGGGGGCGTGTGCAGTGGATACTGCTACTGCTGCCGCATAACTCGGCGACACTTTTCACCAAGCTGCGCCTCGAGGGCTACCTCATCACACTGGCCGTGTCCCTCATCACCGACCACGAAGAAACCACCTTCACAGTGCCCGCGCAGGTCTTGCAGCAGGTGGCAGCCGCTGGGCTTGATCTCGAACTGACACCCAGATCAACTAAGCACACGCAGCTCTCGTATCACGACGTCTGGTGATTCTGGCGGAGCCCAACAGGACACGTCACCACCGGCCGGCAGCCGACCGTCTACCGGACAGACGCGGGGTGCTGGCTAACGGCGCGGTGCCTGAGTGCGGTCATGCCAAGGAAAGCCGCGCAAGAGGCGATCGAGCGGACGGAGGCGGACCGGCTCAGGCCGGTGCTCCGCTTGGGGAGGATCGCCACGATGATCCACACCGTTCACGGAGTCGGCGGGCCTGAGCGCTCTCGCGTCAGCCTCTGCGAACCACCCGCGTTCTTCGAACATGACGACCTCCTTGGTTCCGAGAAGCATTCCAGCGGGATGGGTCGCGGTCAACGATCCCCTAACGGACACTCTCGGCTAGAAGTGTCACCACGTGTTTCCCTGGCGTGCGACTGGAGTCGAATGCCCGATGAGCATCTGCCACTTGGTCCAGCCCCTGGTAGGTGTTCGCGATGACGACGGCAAGTGTGCCGTCTGCGATCGCCTGAAGATATGTGTTCAGGGCGGCGGCGGGAAGGTCGGCTGCTTCTCCGCCGTAGCTGGTGAGGTTGGTGCCATTGGGGATCGTGAATGGGGAGAATTCTGGAATCGTCCACATGTCGCTGAGAGCGCCGACGAAGCAGACCGTTCCTCCGTGCTTCACGAGGGTGAGCATGTCCGGGAGGCGGGCGGCGCTGATGAATTCGAGGACTCCGTCGAGCCCGTCGGGCGCGAGTGCGCCGACTTTGTCGGTGAGGGTCTCGTCGTCGAGGAGGACGTGGTCGGCACCGATGTGGAGAAGGAGCTCAGTGCGGTCTTTGTTTCGGGTGGTTGCGATCACGCGGGCACCGAGAAGGTGTGCGATGGCGATGGCGGTCAACCCGACGGTCGAGGTCCCTCCGTGGATCAGCACAGATTGGTTGGGCTGCAGGCGTAGGCCGGTCATCAGGGCGCCGTGGGCTGTCTGCAGCATCTCTGGCAGGGCGCCTACGACGGCCCAGTCGAGCTCGGTGGTGAAGGGGATGGTGTTCGAAGCATCGACGACGGTGTACTCGGCGTAGCTGCCATCGATGGTGCGGCCGAGGCCGCCCATCATGGTGGCGACTTTCTGCCCGAGGGGTAGATCGACGCCCTCACCGACGGCGTCGATGGTGCCGGTGGCTTCGATGCCGAGAATGCGTGGGAAGGTGAAGTCTGGCCCCGATTCTCCTCTTCGGCTGGTCACCTCGGACTCGTTCACGCTGAACGCGTGGACATGGATGCGCACCTGCCCCGCCGAGACTTCCGGCAGGGGAACTTCGGTGACGATGAGCCCGTCAGGCGCGACCGGGACCGTGAGTCGGATGGCTTTCATGGTGTCGGGCATTGCGAATCTCCTTCGAGTTCATCGCGGCTAGCGATCTTCGAGCAGGGCGTGGAAGGCGCGGCGGACCATGGCCTCGTCGAGCGGTGCGTCGTCGTGGAACAGGCGATAGCTCCACCAGCCCCACATGAGCGCATCGACTGCTCGGGAGGTCGAGTCAGACAGCCTGCTTCGGAGAATGACGAGCGATTCTTCCTGGAAGCGACGGAGGACATTCGCTGCGCGGGTGCTCCTGGCGGCGTAGTGGGATAGCTCGTTGTAGAGGCGGAGGTCTTGGCGTCCGGGGCTGGTCGCTCCGATGGTCGCTGAGACGAGGGCCTCGACGACCGCATCTGTCGTCGATGCAGCTCGCAGTGGTGCGGCGAATCTCGACTCGAGTTCGCTTTCGAGTGATTCGAACGCGGCGACGATGAGCCCGTCGAGGTCGGAGAAGTAATACGTCGCCGAGCCCAGCGGAACACCCGCAGTGCTGGCGATTCGCCGGTAGGAGGCCGCGTGGACTCCCTCGGTGCGGATCACCTGCAGTGCGGCGCTCAAGATGCGCGCACGCCGTTCAGGGTCGTTGGGCTTGCCTTTCCGCACTCATTCTCCTTTGTCAGTCCAAGTGCGTACCATCGTACGTACTTTCCGGAGTTGACGATCGTGGAGGACACATGAAGGCCGACACCATGCAGGAGCACGCCCGGGCACGAGCTACGGAGTTGCCTGGTGCAGACCTCGAGCATCCGTTTGGTCCCGACTGGGACGTGTTCAAAGTCCGGGGCAAGGTCTTCATGCTCACGACGGAGATCACCGGGGAACCGATCGTTGTCCTCAAAGCCGCACCAGAGGACGCGAAAGCCCTTCGCGAGCAGCACGACGACATCACGCCCGGCTACCACATGAACAAGAAGCACTGGATCACCGTCCACCCGGGAGGTGATCTCCCGGCTCCCCTCGTTGACGACCTGGTCACCGAGTCGTATCTGCTGGTCGTCGAGGGCCTCCCCCACGTGAGACGGCCCGTGGACCCGACGACGTTCGGCCGGCACGAGCGATGATCTTCTCGGGCGTGCAGCTGCAGAAGGCGGCCCGTGACGCAGCCTCGACGCTCGAGTATGTCAGCCGGGGGCGCCCGTTCACCCCGCATCTGGACGTGTGGAAGGTGCGGAACAAGGTGTTCCTCCTCGTCACGGACGACGATCCTGACCTGCAGATCATCACGGTCAAGGCCGATCCGCACTACGCCGACGCGCTCCGCCGCGACCACGAGTCGATCACTCCGGGGCGATACCTCGACAAGGACCACTGGATCTCGGTCGGCGAGGGTTCTGGTGTGACGAAGCGTCTCGTCGAGGACTTGGTGCGCGGTTCCCACGAACTCGCCGCCGGCGGCCAGATGGGTCGGCGCTCATGAGCGCGCAGCCGTCGCTGTTCGACGTCGACGACTCGTCCCAGCCCCTCGCCGATCGGTTGCGGCCCCGGACGCTGGGCGACGTGGTCGGGCAAGGTCACGTGCTCGACGAGGACGCACCCATCGGCCGAATGGTGACGGCGCATCGACTTGTGTCGATGATCCTGTGGGGGCCTCCGGGCTGCGGGAAGACCACCATCGCCCGGCTCCTCGCTGACCAGACCGGCCTCGCGTTCGAGCCGCTCTCGGCCACGTTCTCCGGTGTTGCCGACCTGCGGAAGGTGTTCCGAGCAGCCTCGGGACGCCGCGAGATCGGGCAGGGCACGATGCTCTTCGTCGACGAGATCCATCGCTTCAACCGTGCTCAGCAGGACTCGTTCCTGCCCTATGTCGAGGACGGCACGGTCGTCCTCGTCGGTGCGACGACGGAGAACCCGAGTTTTGAGCTCAACGGTGCTCTCCTGTCGCGCAGTCAGGTCTTCGTCCTCCGCCGACTCGACGAGGGAGCCCTCGACACGCTTGTTGACCGCGCCGAGGAGCTCCTGGATAGACCGTTGCCTCTCACTGCCGGAGCCCGCGAGGCGCTGATAGCTATGGCGGACGGGGACGGGAGGTACCTGCTGAACATGATCGAGCAAGTGCGGCACCTGCCCGCGCCCGTCGATCAGGCGACCCTCGCCGCGGCCGTGCAGAAGCGGGCACCGCTGTACGACAAGACACAGGAGGGGCACTACAACCTCATCTCCGCGCTTCACAAGTCCTTGCGCGGTTCAGACCCGGATGCGGCCCTGTACTGGCTCGCCCGGATGCTGGAGGGAGGGGAAGACCCGCTGTTCATCGCGCGCCGCCTCACCCGGTTCGCCACCGAGGACATCGGGATGGCCGACCCTGCAGCCGTCCAGCAGGCCCTGGCGGCCTGGGACGTCTACGACCGCCTCGGTTCACCGGAGGGGGAGCTCGCCATCGCGCAGGCTGTGGTCTACCTAGCGACGGCCCCGAAGTCGATCGGCGTGTACCGCGGTTTCACCCGGGCGCAGGCAGCCTCGAGACGCACGGGTTCGCTGATGCCGCCCGCCCACATCCTGAACGCACCCACACGGCTGATGAAGGATCTCGGCTACGGCGAGGGCTACCAGTACGACCCGGACACCGACACCGGCTTCTCTGGCGCCGACTACTTCCCTGAGGGGATGCCCCGCGAGACGTTCTACGAACCCAGCACCGGTGGCTACGAACGCGCCATCACCGAACGCCTCCGCCACTGGGCCGCCCTCCGCCAGCAGACAGCCGCATCCCACGACCACTCGCCTCACGTCGACGACTGACACCGAAAGGAACACCCCGATGGACACCGCCCCCACCCAAGACCAGACATCAGTCCGCTCGTGGCTCGGAATCCCCTACGCCACCGCGGCCCGTTTCCGCAGCCCACAGACCGTCCCCTTCGACCCCGACCTGCCGTATGACAAGAAGGGCCCGGCGCCGCTGCAAGCGGGCGACACCAGCTGGCTCGAGGCCGACAGCGGCTTCAGCGAGGACTGCCTGAACCTCAACGTCTGGGCACCCGAGACCGCCGGCGAAGGGCCGCTGCCGGTTGTCGTCTACATCTACGGTGGCGGCTGGATGCTCGGGTCGAATACTCAGACCACCTCCAACGCCTCCGGTCTCGCCGCGACCGGACGAGTCATCGGAGTCGCGGTGAACTACCGTCTGGGCGCCTTCGGCGCGCTCTCGCTCTCCCACTACGGTGGGGCGCTCAGTGAAGCGAGCAACCTCGCCCTCCAAGACATCATCGCGGCCCTCCGGTGGGTGCGTGAGAACATCGCCCGGTTCGGTGGTGACCCGGACAACGTGACGGTCACCGGCCACAGTGCTGGCGCCTACTCGACCCTGAACCTCCTGGCTGCTCCCTCTGCTGCGGGCCTCTTCCACCGCCTAGCTGCGTTCTCCGGGATGCCCGCACGCCTCGTGCCGGCATGGGGGGCCGAGAAACGTGCCCATGCGGTGCTGACAGCTCTTGGCCTCGAGGACCACCCCGAACAGCTGCTCGACGTCGACGCGTTCGAGCTTGCGGAAGCTATGGCGAAGACCCAGTCATCTGATCCAGGCGCCGCCCACGGTGTCGACAACGACATGATCGGTCTCGTCGACGACAGAGACCAGCCACACGGTGTCCTCACTGGCCGCCCCATGGACGTCCTCCACTCAGGCCAGCACCGCGACGTCGACATCCTGTTCAGCAGCACGACACATGAGATCGACTACTGGGTCCTCTACCGGACGAAGGACTTCGACCCAGGAAGCATCGACGCCATCATCGATGACTTCTCGGACCGGAACCGCGTTCCCCGAAGTCGTGCCCAGAAGATCGTTGCTGAGTACGACGTCGACGGGCGCACCCCCATCGAGGTCAGAGGGGCACTGCTGACTGATCTCACCTTCACCCTGCCGCAGACCCGTGGGGCCCTCGCTCACGCGGGCGCTGGTGGCACGGCGTATCTGTTGTCGATCGGCCCCGCCGAAGGCGCCCCTGCCTTCCACGGGACAGAAATGTACGGCATCGTCGGGCAGACGCGCCCGGACTCCAGCGAGGAGCAAGTGGCCCGCGACAGCTTCGTCCGCGACGCACTGCTCAACCTCGCTGAGGGTCGACGCGATGCGCTCTGGGCGCCGGTCTCGGCTGAGGCCACGGCGAAGGGCATCGGGAACTCTCCCTATGATCCGACAGCTCACGCGCTCGAGGTGCTCCGCACGTTCGAGGGCATCGACAGGCCCTGAGAAAGACAG
>NZ_JACYUR010000012.1:0-4995 GCF_014841875.1 Frigoribacterium sp. CFBP 13729
TGTTCCGTAAAGCGGATCGTTGCCGACCGTCTTTCGGGAACCACATAGTGGACGCGTAGCAATCTTTCTTCCTCCTCTACAGGGGAAGAGTGTTGTCAAGTTATCGGCTTATTAGTACCGGTCAGCTCCATGGGTCGTTAGTCCCCACTTCCACATCCGGCCTATCAACCCAGTAGTCTAGCTGGGAGCCTCTCACCCCGAAGGGTATGGAAATCTCATCTCGAAGCCGGCTTCCCGCTTAGATGCTTTCAGCGGTTATCCGTTCCGAACGTAGCTAATCAGCGGTGCTCTTGGCAGAACAACTGACACACCAGAGGTTCGTCCATCCCGGTCCTCTCGTACTAGGGATAGATCTTCTCAAATTTCCTACGCGCGCAGCGGATAGGGACCGAACTGTCTCACGACGTTCTAAACCCAGCTCGCGTACCGCTTTAATGGGCGAACAGCCCAACCCTTGGGACCTACTCCAGCCCCAGGATGCGACGAGCCGACATCGAGGTGCCAAACCATGCCGTCGATATGGACTCTTGGGCAAGATCAGCCTGTTATCCCCGAGGTACCTTTTATCCGTTGAGCGACAGCGCTTCCACAAGCCACTGCCGGATCACTAGTCCCGACTTTCGTCCCTGCTCGACTTGTCAGTCTTACAGTCAAGCTCCCTTGTGCACTTACACTCGACACCTGATTGCCAACCAGGTTGAGGGAACCTTTGGGCGCCTCCGTTACTCTTTAGGAGGCAACCGCCCCAGTTAAACTACCCACCAGGCACTGTCCCAGAACCGGATCACGGTTCGTAGTTAGATATCCAAAGTGACCAGAGTGGTATTTCAACAATGACTCCACCTGAACTAGCGTCCAAGCTTCACAGTCTCCCACCTATCCTACACAAGCCACTCCGAACACCAATACCAAGCTGTAGTAAAGGTCACGGGGTCTTTCCGTCCTGCTGCGCGTAACGAGCATCTTTACTCGTAGTGCAATTTCGCCGAGTTCGCGGTTGAGACAGCTGGGAAGTCGTTACGCCATTCGTGCAGGTCGGAACTTACCCGACAAGGAATTTCGCTACCTTAGGATGGTTATAGTTACCACCGCCGTTTACTGGGGCTTAAATTCTCAGCTTCGCTTGCGCTAACCGTTCCTCTTAACCTTCCAGCACCGGGCAGGCGTCAGTCCGTATACATCGTCTTGCGACTTGGCACGGACCTGTGTTTTTAGTAAACAGTCGCTTCCCACTGGTCTCTGCGGCCTTTCCCGCTCCGGGAGTAAATCCCATCACGGTTCCGGCCCCCCTTCTCCCGAAGTTACGGGGGCATTTTGCCGAGTTCCTTAACCACGATTCTCTCGATCTCCTTGGTATTCTCTACCTGACCACCTGAGTCGGTTTGGGGTACGGGCGGCTTGAACCTCGCGTCGATGCTTTTCTCGGCAGCATAGGATCACTGATTTCCCCCAATCGGGGTACGCATCGGATCTCAGGCGCATTGACGACGGATTTGCCTATCGTCAGCCCTACATCCTTACACCAGGTTCACCTTACGGATACCATCGCCTGGCTCAGCTACCTTCCTGCGTCACACCTGTTAATACGCTAAACGCACCAGCATGGGGTCGAGCGTTAGACCGGCCGGCATCACCCCGAAGGGATCCACTCAGCCGGGTTAGGACTCTTAGCACCACTGGATTATCTTGGGCGGTTCTTCGCCGGTACGGGAATATCAACCCGTTGTCCATCGACTACGCCTGTCGGCCTCGCCTTAGGTCCCGACTTACCCAGGGCGGATTAACCTGGCCCTGGAACCCTTGGTCTTTCGGAGGACGGGTTTCTCACCCGTCTTTCGCTACTCATGCCTGCATTCTCACTCGTGTGGCCTCCACGGCTGGTTTACACCGCCGCTTCACTGGCCACACGACGCTCTCCTACCACTCCGTACGACTGAACCACGAAGGCTTGTCTATAATACGAAATCTACAGCTTCGGTGGTGTGCTTGAGCCCCGTTACATTGTCGGCGCGGAATCACTTGACCAGTGAGCTATTACGCACTCTTTCAAGGGTGGCTGCTTCTAAGCCAACCTCCTGGTTGTCTCTGCAACTCCACATCCTTTCCCACTTAGCACACGCTTAGGGACCTTAGCTGGTAGTCTGGGTTGTTTCCCTCTCGACAATGAAGCTTATCCCCCACTGTCTCACTGCTGCGCTCTCACTTACCGGCATTCGGAGTTTGGCTGACGTCAGTAAGCTTTTGGGCCCCATCGGCCATCCAGTAGCTCTACCTCCGGCAAGAAACACGCAACGCTGCACCTAAATGCATTTCGGAGAGAACCAGCTATCACGAAGTTTGATTGGCCTTTCACCCCTATCCACAGCTCATCCCCTCCATTTTCAACTGAAGTGGGTTCGGTCCTCCACGACGTCTTACCGTCGCTTCAACCTGGCCATGGATAGATCACTTCGCTTCGGGTCTAGGACATGCGACTGTATCGCCCTCTTAAGACTCGCTTTCGCTACGGCTACCCCACACGGGTTAACCTCGCCACATATCGCTAACTCGCAGGCTCATTCTTCAAAAGGCACGCTGTCACCCCTACAAGGAGGCTCCAACGGTTTGTAAGCAAACGGTTTCAGGTACTATTTCACTCCCCTCCCGGGGTACTTTTCACCTTTCCCTCACGGTACTTGTCCGCTATCGGTCATCTGGGAGTATTTAGGCTTATCAGGTGGTCCTGACAGATTCACACGGGATTTCTCGGGCCCCGAGCTACTTGGGATCCCCATTCAGCCAGCGCCAGCATTTCGGCTACGGGGTTCGCACCCTCTATGACCAGCCATTCAAAGCTGTTCGCCTATACTGCGCTGTAACTGCTCCTGTCCGGCAGAACAGGACAACGGGTCCCACAACCCCGACCATGCAACGACCGCCGTCTATCACACATGACCGGTTTAGCCTCTTCCGATTTCGCTCGCCACTACTGACGGAATCACTGTTGTTTTCTCTTCCTGTGGGTACTGAGATGTTTCACTTCCCCACGTTCCCTCTACCCGCCCTATATATTCAGGCGGGAGTCACCAGGTCAAAACGCCTGGCGGGGTTTCCCCATTCGGACATCCTCGGATCAGGGCTCGATTATCAGCTCCCCGAGGCTTATCGCAGATTTCTACGTCCTTCTTCGGCTCCAGATGCCAAGGCATCCACCGTTTGCTCTTAGAAACTTGACCACAAAGTTGCTGCCAGCCAAAGACTGGCAACTCAGTGTTATCTCATTCGCCAACCACACCTAAAAGGCGGGTTGGTCTAAGAAATTGCACTTAGTATCACAAACACTCACCAACCCGAAGGCCGGCACTTGCTTGCGACTAAGATGCTCGCGTCCACTGTGTAGTTCTCAAAATACGGGCGGCACCAGAATCACCCTGCGATTGATGCAGGACTTTCCTGGCCCAGAGGAGTCAACCCGTTGATCTTCCGACCAACCGGTTTGGTCCCTCAGGACCCAACAGCGTGCACACTCCCCCGCTCCCCAGCCCTCTCGTTCCAGACACCTAGAAGGTGACGTACTGAAGCTGACCGGCTCACCGGAAAGTCATTGTCAATGTTCCACCCATGAGCGCCAGCCGAAGACATTCGCTTCGGAACTGACTTGACCAGATGAATCCCCGTGTATACCGCGGGGCTGGTACATGCTCCTTAGAAAGGA
The DNA here is from genome assembly GCF_014841875.1 of Frigoribacterium sp. CFBP 13729. NCBI lineage: Bacteria > Bacillati > Actinomycetota > Actinomycetes > Micrococcales > Microbacteriaceae > Frigoribacterium > Frigoribacterium sp. CFBP 13729. The sequence goes on from NZ_JACYUR010000012.1 coordinate 3,695, forward strand.
GGTGATCCAGCCGCACCTTCCGGTACGGCTACCTTGTTACGACTTAGTCCTAATCACCGATCCCACCTTCGACAGCTCCATCCCACAAGGGGTTAGGCCACTGGCTTCGGGTGTTACCGACTTTCATGACTTGACGGGCGGTGTGTACAAGGCCCGGGAACGTATTCACCGCAGCGTTGCTGATCTGCGATTACTAGCGACTCCGACTTCATGAGGTCGAGTTGCAGACCTCAATCCGAACTGAGACCGGCTTTTTGGGATTCGCTCCACCTTACGGTATCGCAGCCCTTTGTACCGGCCATTGTAGCATGCGTGAAGCCCAAGACATAAGGGGCATGATGATTTGACGTCATCCCCACCTTCCTCCGAGTTGACCCCGGCAGTCTCCTATGAGTTCCCACCATAACGTGCTGGCAACATAGAACGAGGGTTGCGCTCGTTGCGGGACTTAACCCAACATCTCACGACACGAGCTGACGACAACCATGCACCACCTGTATACCGACCTTGCGGGGCGACCATCTCTGGCCCTTTCCGGTATATGTCAAGCCTTGGTAAGGTTCTTCGCGTTGCATCGAATTAATCCGCATGCTCCGCCGCTTGTGCGGGCCCCCGTCAATTCCTTTGAGTTTTAGCCTTGCGGCCGTACTCCCCAGGCGGGGAACTTAATGCGTTAGCTGCGACACGGAGACCGTGGAATGGTCCCCACATCTAGTTCCCAACGTTTACGGCATGGACTACCAGGGTATCTAATCCTGTTCGCTCCCCATGCTTTCGCTCCTCAGCGTCAGTTACGGCCCAGAGATCTGCCTTCGCCATCGGTGTTCCTCCTGATATCTGCGCATTCCACCGCTACACCAGGAATTCCAATCTCCCCTACCGCACTCTAGTCTGCCCGTACCCACTGCAGGCTGGGGGTTGAGCCCCCAGATTTCACAGCAGACGCGACAAACCGCCTACGAGCTCTTTACGCCCAATAATTCCGGACAACGCTTGCACCCTACGTATTACCGCGGCTGCTGGCACGTAGTTAGCCGGTGCTTTTTCTGCAGGTACCGTCACTTTCGCTTCTTCCCTACTAAAAGAGGTTTACAACCCGAAGGCCGTCGTCCCTCACGCGGCGTTGCTGCATCAGGCTTGCGCCCATTGTGCAATATTCCCCACTGCTGCCTCCCGTAGGAGTCTGGGCCGTGTCTCAGTCCCAGTGTGGCCGGTCACCCTCTCAGGCCGGCTACCCGTCGTCGCCTTGGTGAGCCATTACCTCACCAACTAGCTGATAGGCCGCGAGTCCATCCTTGACC
>NZ_JACYUR010000013.1:0-569 GCF_014841875.1 Frigoribacterium sp. CFBP 13729
AAATTCTTTCCAACTCCTAGCCATGCGGCTGAAGCTCGTATCCGGTATTAGACGCCGTTTCCAGCGCTTATCCCAGAGTCAAGGGCAGGTTACTCACGTGTTACTCACCCGTTCGCCACTAATCCCCCCAGCAAGCTGGAGTTCATCGTTCGACTTGCATGTGTTAAGCACGCCGCCAGCGTTCGTCCTGAGCCAGGATCAAACTCTCCGTAAAAGAAAAAACAGAACCACCGGAAAAAGGTGATAACTGCTGAATTTGATGCTGACTGAAAGAACAAAACAATCTGACGATTGTTGATTGTCCGTCAATCTCAAAGAAACCTAAACACCATCGACGACCGAAGCCTTCGACAATGCCAGGGTATAATTTGGCATTTGACAATGTGCACGCTGTTGAGTTCTCAAGGACCAAACGCATCAGAGACCCGATCTCATATGAGACCATCGCCCGGAGCGGCTGTGAAACCTTAGCACCGATCTTCCTGTTGCAAGACCATCGCTCTTCGACTCCTGAGAGCCGGTGTCGTTCTCACGACGAGCCATGACGCTACACCATCTGGATCAGTGTT
>NZ_JACYUR010000014.1:0-305 GCF_014841875.1 Frigoribacterium sp. CFBP 13729
CTACTTATGAGTACAATTGTGCTTTGCCACTTGAACAAAAAATTCATTGATTCATCGACACTCGGGTATGTTTTGTCGTGTCGTTCTGCGCACTCAGTTAAATTTTTTGTCTTACTCTCTTGCTCTCAGCACATCAAGTGTTGTTACTTGTTGTTACTCAGTCGCCTGCCTTATGCTTTTGGAGAGCGAAAGCACAACGATCCCAGAGAACAACAACAAGTGGCTTATTTTGATACTTATGCGCCACTTGCTACTTATGAGTACAATTGTGCTTTGCCACTTGAACAAAAAATTCATTGATTCAT
>NZ_JACYUR010000015.1:0-296 GCF_014841875.1 Frigoribacterium sp. CFBP 13729
GCTGCCGACGGCACCGTCGTCGAGCTCAGCGACTTCCGCATCGACCCGGGCGAGAGCAAGCTCTACGGCACCGTCACCGCCAACGGCGCTGTCGCAGCCGAGGACGCCTACCTCTTCAACCTCTACGGCGGCACCCTGAAGCCCCTCCAGATGGAGGGCACCAACGCCGTCCTCGAGGGCACCACCGTCCACATCAGCCCCGACGCCGCCGCCCTGCTGAACCAGACCTTCAACACCGACGCCGTCCAGGACGAGATGCTCGTCGGCGTCGCGAAGATCACCGTCGCCACCGAGTA
>NZ_JACYUR010000016.1:0-251 GCF_014841875.1 Frigoribacterium sp. CFBP 13729
AAGATTGCTACGCGTCCACTATGTGGTTCCCGAAAGACGGTCGGCAACGATCCGCTTTACGGAACACCCCTAACATCACACGTCCTGTGGTGTGGGGACAACAGAACAGACAAGTCCCATCGGCATAGCCAGTGGGCATGGTCTGAAACAGACTTCACCCTCACCCGAGGCATGGCTTCGGGAGTTGTGTGGTAAATGTTTCGGCGGCCATAGCGAGAGGGAAACGCCCGGTCCCATTCCGAACCCGGAAG